>NZ_AOIM01000036.1 GCF_000337575.1 Natrialba hulunbeirensis JCM 10989
GATGTGTATAAGAGACAGGTCTCGTCGGGTTCGGCCGCGAGAATGCGCTGGAACGCCTCTCGTGCCTGCTCGCGGGTCATGTCGTCGGCGGACTTGTGTCCCGAGCCGACGACCTCCGTCATCAGCCGTTTGAGCGGCCACTCACCGAACTCCTGGGATGCCTGAGCCATGCGAACGACTTGGGACGGACGGCGCAAAAGCCTCCCGTTTCCGGCGGCGGACTCCTGCCGAACACCATCGGTAGGTTGGAGTCAGCGCCGTTCTCGTCGGTTCGTTGGACCGCGTCAGCCCGTCTCCTCAGTATCGCCGTCGACCTCTGCTGTGTCCGCGAGATCGACCAGCTGGCCGGTGACATCTCCGTCAACTTCAGCGTCCTCTTCGAGTACCACGTCGCCATCGGCGTCGATGCTGCCATCCACTTCCGCGTCCTCCTGCAATAGCACGTCGCCGCCAGCTTCGACGTCACCGTCGACGCTCGCGTCGTGTTCGAGCGCGACGTGCTCGCCAGCCTCGATACCATCGTCGACCTCGGCGTCCTCCTCGAGAAGAACGTGTTCGCCCGCATCGACGTGGCCGTCGACTTCGGCGTCTCGCTCGAGGACGACCGAGCCCTCAGTGGAGAGGTCGCCGTCGAGTTCGACGTCTTCGGCGATGACGACGTCGTTGTCGGTGTCGACCTCGCCCTCGTCTTCGTCGACGACCATCGCGTCGTCTCGGTCCTCGATCGGCCACGAGTCGTCGATTTCGTCGTCGTCCAGCGGGCTGTAGTCGTCGTCGACGCCGTCGGTGCCGTTGCCGTTGGTTTCGTCGGTCTCGTCGGTCTCGTCGGTCTCGTCAGTCTCGTCAGTCTCGTTGTTCTCGTCTGACTGCGCGCTCGCCCCGCTCGCGACGAACCCAGCCGTAACCGCCGTTCCAGTGAGCTGTAACACGTGCCGCCGTGTCGATTCTCGTCCCATCACGAGTGGCTGGCCACGATAAGGAGCATAAAGGATTCATCAGGATTGCTGACCTGATCACTCGTTTCGAACGCGGTTGCGAACGCGTTCGGCGCACTCGCTGAGCGCCGAGAGGGCACGTCGCCAGGTGCGCGGCGAAAGGAGATATCTGAGGCCGGCTAGCGCCGCCCGGAGCCAGAACGCAAGCGACACGCCAGCCCGGCGCGCGTGCGGAGAGTGACGGAGTACGGGGATGGTGACGACGAGTGCGGTGGCAAGTCCGGCGAGCCCACCTGCAACGTACACCGAAAGCACCGGGAACAGTTCGAACGTCCCAACGAGCGGCGCGAGTGTGAGTGCTGCCAGTCCCCCGTGGAGCGCGACCGGACGGGCTGCCTGCGAGGGCAAATCGACGGCGACGAGGCGGCGGCCGAGCACGATCAACTGCCAGCCGGCGAACGCGCCAAGCGAGGCCGCGAGGATGAAGACCGATTCCATCGCCACGTCGCTCGTCACGACGAAGAACCCGCCGAAGACGATCGCGGCAGCAAACGCGACCGTTGTTCGATCGGTGAGGCGGTTCGAAAGCGCCTGGACGGAGAGGAGCAAGAGTGCACCGACGGCGAACCCGACGACGACATCGACGAGATAGTGCACGCCGAGTGCGACGCGAGAGAAGGCGACGGTCGCGACCAGGCCGGCTGCAACGGCAAATCGACGGCGGCGCGTACTCACGGTGAGCACGTGCGCCAGGCCGAAGAAGACGATCGTCGTGTTGACAGCGTGACCGCTTGGAAAACCGTAGCCGGATGCGAACGCCGTCGCTTCGTAGAGTTGCTGGACGCCGACCGGAAGCAACTCCGGATCGAGTAGTGGCTCGTCCGGCCGCGGGAAGCCAAAGATTTCCTTCAGGCCCTTGTAGAGCCCCATTCCGGCCAGCCAGACGCCCGCAACGGCACCGATATCGTCGCGGTTCGGAACACCAATCCAGTACGCGACGGTGAGCACGAGCGCCAGAAACCAGATGTCACCGAGCTGGGTGAGCAAGGCGATGATGACGGCAGCCCACTCGGGAATCTGTTCCTGAATCTGGTTGAACTCGCCGATTCCACGCGACATTATTCGAAGTCAATCGCCCAACAGGTAAAACACCACCTATAGTATGCGCCGAACGTGGCCATGGAACAAGCCGTTGTGCGAGCCGCCACGGACCCGAAAGCGATACAGTACCCGTTTCCCTAGATTCGCCAATGACCACATCGGCGGGGACCTGGCGCGACGCCATCGACGACGTCGACGCAGCGCTGATCGACGGCTACCAGAGCGGTTTCCCGATCGAGGAACGGCCGTTCCAACGAGTCGCAGGTAATCTCGGAATCGAGGCGGACGACGCCGTCGACCGCGTTCGGGCCCTCATGGACGCCGGCATCGTCCGCCGGTTCGGTGCCGTGCTCAACCCGCCAGTGATCGGCTCCTCGACGCTCGCAGCAGTCAAAGCCCCCGAGGACCGGTTCGACGAGGTTGCGGCGACGATCAACGACTACCGGCAGGTCAACCACAACTACGCCCGCGATCACGAGTGGAACATGTGGTTCGTCGTCACCGCCGGCTCGCAGGCCACACGCGACGCAATCCTCACCGAAATCGAGGAGAAAACTGGGTGTACAGTGCTCACCCTCCCGATGCTCACCGACTACTACATCGACCTCGAGTTCCCCGTCGTCAACACCGACCGCTTCGCCCGCGAGTCACTCACCGCACAGACCGACGCGTCGGCGACCCGGATCAGCGAATCCGCAACCAGTTCACTGTCGGTACTCGAGTCCGACCTCCTGCTCGAAATTCAGGACGGGTTCCCGCTGTCGGCGACGCCGTACCGAGACGTGGCCGACGAACTCGATGCAGATGTCGAGGCTGTCCTGGATGCAATCGACCGGCTGTACGGAAACGGTTGCATCAAGCGAATCGGCTGCATCATCAACCACGTCGTGACCGGCTTTGATGCGAACTGTATGGTCGTCTGGGACGTGCCGGACGAGAAACTCGACGAGTGGGGTGAGCGCGCAGGCGGGCTGCCGTACGTGACGCTGTGTTACCACCGCCCGCGCCGACCCGAACAGGACTGGTCGTACAACCTGTTCACGATGATCCACGGCAGAGATTCCGACGCCGTCGACGAGAAGATCGACGAACTGGCGACAGACTACCTACCAGTCGACCACGATCGACTGTATTCGACGGAGACGCTGAAGCAGACGGGTGCACGGTACGACGAAATCGTCAGTTCGGCCGATGACTAAGCAGCCACTGTCACAGCGTTGGACAGCCACCGTCTAATCGCAACGTCGAACTACGCCTCAGCCAAATTTCTCGTTCTCCGGATGCGTGGCGCTTCGTGCCTCCCGATGTTCCTGTTCTTGGCGTGCCTGTTGTGCCTGTGCGGCCTGTTCTGCGTTGAATTGACCGCTCTCACGGCCGAGCGTTCGTGCAAGCCAGACGGCACTGTAACTCACCGCGACGAACCAGATGACGGCGATGAGCACCAGCGACCAGCCGCCGAGAGCTATGATGCTGGCGGCACTGACGGCACCGAGAGTACCGCCAGTAGCGGAGACTGCCTGTCTCGCTCTCGGCGAGAGCGTGGAGCGCATACGTCTCCGTTCAGTCTGATCAGCGATAATTATTGGGGAAAAACACGTTCTCAGGTGACGCGATCTGATCAGTTCTCGATTGTCGTCGCAACCAGTTCGATCGGCGTCGGCGGCTTTTCGTCTGTACTCGAGCGCCCCTCGAGTTGGCTGCGACAGGAGGCACCGGGGGCGACGACGCGCTCGCCGTCGCTGTCGTCGACCTGGTCGAACAGGATACCCGCGATAGCGTCGCTCATCGAGGCGTGTTCGGCCTCGTAGCCGAAACTGCCGGCCATCCCACAGCAGCCGGAGTCGAGCGGGTCGACGGTGTACCCGGCGCGCCGAAGGACGCCGACGGCGTGGTGGTCCTTCTTGGTCGCCTTCTGGTGACAGTGGCCGTGGTAGGTGAGTGACTGGGCGGCCTCGCTCTCGTCGAAATCGATTGCATCGTCCAGCCGGAACACGTCGAGATACTCACAGACACCGTAGGTCGCCCCGGCGAGTCGCTTCGCGGACTCACTCGAGAGCAAGTCGAGATAGTCCGACTGGAACATGACCGCGTCGGAGGGCTCGATGACGACGACGTCCCAGCCGTCCGCGACGAGCGGCGAGAGAGTCGCGACGTTTTCGCGGGCTGTCTTTCGGGCCTTCTCGAGGAAGCCCTTCGAGAACGCCGGCCGGCCCGTGTCGTCGAGTTCGTCGGGAACGGTCACGTGGACACCCGCAGCTTCGAGGACGCGGACGGCGGCCTTCCCGGCCGCGGGATTGCTGTAGTTAGTGTACGTGTCGGGGTAGACGACCGCCTTGTGTTCGGCCTCGGCTTCGGGGACGTGCGCGCCGCCGCGTTCCTGGAACCAGGTGCGGAACGTGACCGGTTCGAACGTCGGAATCGGGCGCTTCGAATCGATGCCGACGGTCGCCTCGAGGAGCGTGCGTGCGCCGGGAATCGACGCCATGGCGTTCGAGAGCGGCGCGAGCCGCGACCCCCATCGTGAGAGCGTCGCGACGTTCGCGAAGAGTCGATCCCGAAGACTTGCCCCGTTCCGCTGGTGGTACTCGTGGGTCACCTCGGCTTTGAGCTTCGCCATATCGACCTCGCTCGGACAGTCGATCGCACAGCCCTTGCAGCCGATACAGAGGTCCATCACCTCCTCGACGAACTCGTCCGACGTCGCCTCGTCGGCATCCATCCCGCCGCTCATCGCCTGCCGCAGCGCGTTCGCCCGGCCGCGCGTGGCCGTGATCTCCTCCTGGCTCGCCCGATAGGTCGGACACATCACGCCGCCGGTCGTCTCCTGCTCGCCGCGACAGCCGCCACAGCCGTGACAGAGCTCGACCATGCCCTGCATGCCATTGTCATTTTGCCACTCGAGTGCGGGCTCGAAGTCGGCCTCGAAGTCGTAGTCGGGATCGAACCGGAGATTCTCGCGCAGGTCGGTCGGGTTCTCCTCGCGGAAGACGACCTGCCCAGGGTTGAGGATCCAGTCGGGGTCGAACGCCGTCTTCAGGTCCTGGAAGGTTTCCCAGAGCTCCTCGCCGTAGAGCTTGCGGTTCCACTGGGTGCGCGCGCGGCCGTCGCCGTGCTCGCCCGACACGGACCCGCCCAGTTCGACGACGAGGTCCGTCACGTCGTCCGCGATGCCGTGGAGTTGGTCGAGACCGAACTCGGTCTTCGTGTTGAGCAGCGGCCGGACGTGGAGCACGCCGGGGCCGGCGTGGGCGTAGAAGCTGGCGTAGGTGTCGTGATCCTCGAGGATGGCCTCGAAGCGTTCGACGAATTCGGGGAGCTTCGCGGGCGGGATGGCGGTATCCTCGATGAACGAGATGTGCTTTTCGTCGGTCGTCCGCGAGAGCAAAATTGGGAGTCCGGACTTGCGGAGCTTCCAAAGCTTCGCACGCTCTGCCTTCTCGTAGGCCTCGAACGCGTCGATCGCGTGTCGGTTGGCGTCCGTCGTGGGGGCGTCTGCGGCCGGCTCACCCTCGGCGGTTGCGTCGGGACAGCGGTCGGCGAACAGGCCGGCGACCTGCTCGCGCCCGTGGTCCGTATCCTCGGCGTAGAACTCGACGAGGAGCACGGCGTTCGTGCCCTCGGGAAGCATCTCGGCGACGGGGCCGAACTCGGCCGTATCGCGCGCGAGATCGAGCAGCACGTCGTCCAACACCTCGACGGCGGCCGGGCTGTGTTCGAGGATCGGCGCGACGTCCTCCATCGCCTGGTGGAGGTCGGGATAGCAGAGCAGCGAGACCGCCTTCGTTTCCGGTACTGGCTCGAGCGAGACCGTCGCCTCGGTGACGACCGCGAGCGTGCCCTCGCTGCCCGCGAGCAGCCGCGCGAGATTGACGGAGCCGGGCTCGCCGGTGTCGCCTGCGGTCTCGCCGCCAGGGAGATCCGCCCCGCGGTCCTCCGCGACGAGACGGTCCAGGTTGTAGCCCGAGACGTTGCGCTTGAGTTCCGGGTAGGCGTCCTCGACGAGGTCCGCCTTCTCGTCCAGAATGTGCGCCACCTCGGCGTAGAGTCGCGCCTCGAGGTCTCCCTCGGGATCCGCCCGCTCGTCGAGTTCCTCGCGAGTGACCTCACCGAACTCGGTGACGGTCCCGTCCGCGAGGACGACCTCGCAGGCCTCGATGTAGGCGTCCGTCTTTCCGTACTTGAGCGAGTGCGAGCCAGTCGAGTTGTTCCCGATCGCGCCGCCGATGGCGCTCTTGTCGCCCCAGGCCGGGTCCGGCGCGAACTTGAGATCGTGTTCGGCGAGCGTCTCGTTCAGCGTCCCGAGCACCGTCCCGGGCTGGACGGTCGCCGTCTCCCCGTCGAGGTCGATCTCCCGAATCGCGTTCATGTGGCGGGTGAAATCGAGGACAACGGCCCGGTTGACCGTCTGGCCCGCGAGACTCGTTCCGCCCCCGCGCGGCAAGACCGGAATCTCGCGTTCGGCGCAGTACTCGAGTATCCCCGAAACGTCGGCAGTCGATTCGGGGAAGGCGACGGCGATGGGTGTCACCTCGTAGGCGCTCGCGTCGGTCGCGTAGAGCTGGCGAGAGTAAGAATCGGCACGGACGTCGCAGTCGACGAGCCGCGTGAGGTCGTCGACCAGTGCAGGCCGATCGACGTCCGAACTCTGATAGTCGTAGGTCGCACGTCGGTCGGCGGCCGGGTCGACACTCGGCTCCAGAGACATACCTGACCCTTGCCCGGCGGCGGCATAAATGATCGTCCTTTGCGGAAAGATACCGTACCAGGAGTGACTGCTTTCCCATCATGATAATGAGTCGACTTATCAGAATCTACTCATGCCTTCTCTCTTAACAAATCATACAGGGAATACTTGGCGAGTGATCCCCGGGAACGCAGGATATGGTGTTCAAAAAGGAAAGATAGAATGCTTTCGAATCACATCTCTGTTCGATCATCTGGAGATGCCAATGGCCAACAGAACGGGACTTTGGTCGCTCTTAGACACGTTTCACTGTGGTATGTATCTGTAGCCACTTCTTGTCCCAGACTGTATGGATACCTAGCTATTGGTAGAAATGTCAGGAAGAGGACGGTACGGCAAAACGACGGCGCGTTGCTTACTCGCCGGTGAACTCCGGCTCGCGCTTCTCGAGGAACGCCTCGATTCCCTCGTCCTTGTCTTTCGTCGCGAACAGCTGGACGAACAGTTCGGACTCGTAGTCGAGCCCCTCTTCAAGTCCCATGCGGGAGCCAGCCTTCACCGCGTCCTTGGCGAACTCGAGTGCGATCGGACTCTTGGCTGCCATCGATTCGGCGAGGTCGTAGACGCCCTCGTCCAGGTCGTCCGCGTCGTAGACCTCGTCGACGAGGCCGATCTCGTGGGCTTCTTGGGCGTCGATCAGTTCGCCCGAGAGGATCAGCCGCATCGCCTGGCCCTCGCCGACGAGGCGGGCGAGGCGCTGGGTGCCGCCGCCGCCCGGAATGAGGCCGAGGTTGATCTCGGGCTGGCCGAGTTTCGAGCCCTCGGAAGCGATGCGGACGTCACAGGCCTGTGCGAGTTCACAACCACCGCCGAGCGCGTGGCCGTTGATCCGTGCGATGACGGGAATCGACGCATCGTCGACGGTCTCGTAGACCCGCGGGCGCTCGCTGGCCTCGCGCTGCTCGACGAGGCTGCGGTCTTTGAACTCCGTCACGTCCGCGCCGGCGACGAACGCGCCAGAGCCCTCACCGCCGGTGAGCACGAGCACGCGCACGGCATCGTCGTCCTCGGCGGCCGCGACGGCCTCCTTCAGCTCCGTGCGAACCTGGCCGTTGAGCGCGTTCCGCGCGTCGGGACGCTCGATTGCGATCGTCGCGACCTTCTCGGCGTGCTCGCCGACTGAGACGGAGACCAACTCGAGTTCCTTGCCGACTGCAGCCAGTCCGCTTGCATCCTCGCTCATTCGTCTGCACCCCACTCACCGCTCATGCCGACGCGCTCGCCGTCCTCCCAGACGTAGAAGCCCTCGCCGGACTTCTTGCCGAGGTTGCCCGCGCGAACCTTCCGACGCAGCGCCTGCGGTGGCTTGAACCGTTCGCCGAGTTCCTCGCGGAGGTGTTCGGCGATGTGCAGGCGCACGTCGAGGCCGACGTGGTCGCCGAGTTCGATCGGCCCCATCGGGTAGCCGTAGCCGAGTTTCATCGCCTCGTCGATGTCCGCCGGGCTGGCGACGCCTTCCTCGACCATCCGGATCGCCTCGAGTCCCGTCACGAGGCCGAGTCGCGAGGTCGCGAAGCCAGCGCTGTCGCGGACCACGACGTCCTCCTTCTCGATCTCGCGAACGTACTCGACCGCGAGCTCCTCGGTCCGGTCGTCGGTCTGCTCCGCGATCACGATCTCGACCAGGTCCATCAGGTGCGGCGGGTTGAAGAAGTGCAGCCCGACGACGCGCTCGGGGGACTCGAGTGCGCTCGCCATCTCGGTCACAGAGAGCGAGGAGGTGTTCGACGCAATCACCGTCTCCTCGCCGGTTTCGGCCTCCACGTCGGAGAGGACGTCCTTCTTCAGGTCCATGTCCTCGGGGACGGCCTCGATGACGAGGTCGGCGTCGACGACGGCGTCGGCGAGGTCGGTCATGCCCTCGATGCGCTCGAGTGTGGCGTCCATCTCGTCTGCGGTGAGTTTGTCCCGGTCGACGCCACCCTGGAGGTTCTTGCGAATGCCCTCGAGTCCCTTCTCGACGAGGTCGTCCTCGATGTCTCGCAGGACGACATCGTAGCCCGCCATCGCGGACACCTGTGCGATTCCGTGGCCCATACTACCGGCTCCGAGTACCGTGACTTGCATGGTCGAAACCCACACGGGAGTCGATCAAAAGCGTTCCTGTTCGCACACTCTGAGTGGCCCGACCGTGTTCGGTGAGTAATAGGACGTAACGCAGTGAGTCGGAGATGAGACGCAGTAACGTCGTCACGCCTGCGGAGAACGGAGCGATTTTACCCCTCCCCCTGAAACACCGTGACAACCGATGAGCGATACCCAGCCAGTAGTCGTGCAAGCAGTCAGGACTCCACAGGGAAAACACGGCGGCGTCTTCGCCGAAACCGGTAGCGAGGAGCTCTCCGTCCCGCTGGTCGATACGATGCTCGAGCGCACCGGGCTCACGGGCACAGACGTCGACGACATTCGATGGGGCTGTGCGAAGCAGGTCGACGAGCAGAGCAACAACATCGCCCGCGTGATCGCGCTCTGCTCCGAACTCGGTGAGGACGTGCCGGGGACCACTATCGACCGGCTCTGTGCCTCCTCCGCGGAGGCGATCATGAGCGCGAGCGACGCCATCCGTGCGGGCCAGCGTGAGGTCATCATCGCCGGCGGCGTCGAGAACATGAGCCGCACCGAGCGCCGGAAGGGAATCGGCTCCTACGACGGCATCGCCGAGCAGTACGACGCGGCGGACCTCCAGATGGGCCAGACCGCCGAAACCGTCGCCGATCGATACGACATCAGCCGCGAGGAGCAGGACGCCTACGGTGCGCGCAGCCAGCAGCGCGCCTGCGAGGCAACCGACGAGGGCCGCTTCGACGACGAAATCGTCCCGATCGACACCGGCGAACAGGTCGTCGAAGAAGACGAGGGCCTCCGGCCTGGTACGTCCCAGGAGAAGATTTCGGGGCTCCCGCCCGCCTTCGAGGAGGACGGTACCGTCACTGCGGCCAACGCCTCCCAGATCTCCGACGGCGCGGCGGCCGTCATGCTCACGAGTCGGGGCTTCGCCGAGGAGCACGGACTCGAGATCATGGCCGAAGTCGGCGACCACGAAGTCGCCGGCGTCAATCCCGAAGTGATGGGGATCGGGCCTGTCCCAGCCGTTCGGGGCATCTGGGAGCGAAACGGCCGCTCGGCCGACGACTACGACCTCGTCGAACTCAACGAGGCCTTCGCGAGCCAGACGCTGTACTGCCAGAACGAACTCGGCTTCGACGACGACGTGTTCAACGTCAACGGCGGCGCAATCGCGCTCGGTCACCCGCTCGGCGCGTCGGGTGCTCGCCTTCCCGTCACCTTAATCCACGAACTTCGGAAACAGGGCGGTGGCCTCGGTCTGTCGACGATGTGCGTCGGCTACGGACAGGGGGCTGCGGTCGAGTTCCGCGTGCCCGGCGAAAAATAACGTCTCGAACGGCGCTTACAGCAACTGATCCGCGATGATGTTCTTCTGAATCTCCGAGGTTCCCTCGTAGATCTTCGTAATACGGGCGTCACGGTAGTACCGCTCTGCTGGGTAGTCCGTGACGTAACCCGAGCCACCGTGGACCTGGATGCCCTCGTCGGCGACCTCGACCGCGATCTCGCTGGCAAACAGCTTCGCCATACTCGAGAACTGCGCGGCGACGTCCTGGTTGTTCTGCTCGACCTCGGTTGCGGCGCGGTAGGTCAGCGAGCGGGCGGCCTCGACACGAGTCGCCATCTCGGCGAGCTTGTGCTCGATGGCCTGGAACTCCTTGATCTTCTGGCCGAACTGTTCGCGCTCGCCAGCGTAATCGATCGCGGCGTCGAGTGCACCCTGTGCGGCACCGACCGCCTGGGAGGCGACGCTCGTACGGCCGGCGGCGAAGAACTCCATCAGCTGGTAAAAGCCTTTGTCGACCTCGCCAATGACGTTCTCTTCGGGGACGCGCACGTCGTCGATGACGACCTCTGCGAGGTCCGAAGCGCGGATGCCGAGCTTGTTGTCGATCTTCTCGGTCGAGACGCCGTCGGTGTCCATCTCGACGAGGAAGGCGGTGATCCCGCGGTGGCCCTCGTCCGGGCTGGTCTTGGCCATCAGGACGCCAACGTCGGCGACGGTGCCGTTCGTGATCCACATCTTGTTCCCGTTCAGGACGTAGCCGTCGCCGTCCTCCTCAGCAATAGTCTCAATGCCGGCGACGTTCGAGCCGTGTGCGGGCTCGGAGATCATCGAACAGGAGGCCGTCTCGCCGTTTGCGACCTTCGGCAGCCACTCCTCTTTCATCCACTCGTCACCGAACTCGACGATCATGTTCGTCCCGAAGCCGGCGGAGCCGACGGCCGAGCCGATACCGGGGTCCGCTCGCCAGAGCTCTTCGGTGACGATCGTACTCGAGATCTTGTCCATGCCGGCACCGCCGTACTCGATCGGGATGCCCGGGGCGACGAAGTCGTACTCTGCGGCCTTCTTGCGCAGTTCGATTGGGTACTTCCCCTCGCGGTCGTACTCCTCTGCGACCGGCTTGATTTCGTTCTCACCGAACTCACGAACGGCGTCGCGAATCGCCTCGTGTTCGTCGGATAGACTGAAAGCCATATGGGATGCTCGTGGGCAAGTTACAAAATAGCTTCGATGATTCCAAACGCTGCAAAAGATTCTGCCGAAGTTGTTACCACTGTAAAGTTATTCGGATGTCAGATACGGACAGCTATCGGTGCCGGCACTCGACCAGGAGGTGGCACCACTGGTGGACTGCGTCAGTTGCGATCGTGTCGTGAGTTGTGTTCTGTCCGAGCGTGTCTGTGTTGTGATCGGGCTGCACTCGAGTAGCGTCGAACTGCGGTGCCCGCCGGCAGCTCGTACTCGAGTCGTTTTGCCTGCGGGTTCGCTTACTCCTCGTCGCGGATCTTGAACTTCTGGACCTTGCCGGTCGTCGTTCGTGGCAGTTCCTCGACGAACTCGACCTCACGGGGGTGTTTGTACTCCGCGAGGCTCTCGAGGCAGTACTGTTTGATGTCCTCCGGCGTGGCGTCGGCGTCGGGCGTCGGCACCACCAGTGCCTTGACCGTCTCGCCGCGGCGTTCGTCCGGGACGCCGACGACGGCGGCGTCGGCGACGGCCTCGTGCTCGAAGAGCAACTCTTCGACCTCGCGCGGGTAGACGTTGTAGCCGCCCGTCACGATCATGTGCTTCTCGCGGTCGACGACGAAGAAGAAGTCGTCCTCGTCCCAGTAGCAGATGTCGCCGGTGTGGAACCAGGTCGTCCCGTCTTCCTCGGTGAAGGCGTCCTCGTTCGCCTCGGGCAGTTCGTAGTAGCCCTGCATCACGTTCGGCCCGGAGATGACGAGTTCGCCCGTGATCTCGTGGAGGTCCGCCTCCTCTTCGTCGATTGGTCCCTCCTCGACGCGCGGAACCGTCTCGAAGTCGTCATCGACGACCTTCGCCTCGACGCTCGTCTCGCCGGGGCCGTCGAGCGGCGTCCCGATACTGCCCTTCCGGCGCACACCCTTGCGGTTTGCGTGCGTGACCGGACTCGTCTCCGTCAGGCCGTACCCCTCGTAGAGTTCGACGCCGTACAGTTCCTCGAAGCGCTCGAGGACCTCGTGTGGGAGACTGGCACCGCCGGAGTTGACGAACCGGAGTGCCTCGAGTTCGTACTCTGCGGCGTCGGGCTGGTTGATCATGTCGTTGAACATCGCCGGGACGCCGAACATGATGGAGAGGTCCTCCTCCTCGATCAGGTCCATCACAGTCGGTGCGTCCCACTCAGGGATCGGGTAGTAGGCACCGCCGCTGTACATCGCGCCGTTCATCACGACGGACATACCGTAGATGTGAAAGAGCGGCAGGGTGCCGACGAGGCGGTCCGAGGACTGGAAGCCACCGTGAGGCACGTCGGCGTTGGCTTCGGTCGTCCAGCGGATGTTGTTGTGGGTGAGGAGAACGCCCTTCGGCGTGCCGGTGGTGCCCGACGTGTAGGGCTGGACCGCGACGTCGTCGTCCGCACGGTCGACAACGTCCGTGGTGTCGTCCGCGAGGAAGTCGTCGAAGGCTGTCGCACCCTCGGTCTCAGCGCCAACGCTGATGACCTGCTCGACATCCGTGTCATCGAGCACGTCGACGACGTTTGGAACGTTGTCCGCGAGGGAGACGACCGCCTTCGCCCCGCTGTCGCCCAGCAGGTGGCCGATCTCGCGGGCCTTGTACTGCGGGTTCATCGGGACGACGATGGCCCCGGCACGCAGCGTGCCGTAAAACGCCGTCACGAACTGCGGCAGGTTCGGGAGGTAGATGCCGACGCGGTCGTCCTCGCCGATGCCGTTGTTCTCGAGTGCCTGTGCGAACTGGCCGGCGCGCGTCCAGAACTGTTCGTAGGTGAGTTCGGTGCCCTCGTAGACGATTGCGGGGGACTCAGAATACGATTCGACAGTCTCGGCGACAGTCGTGACGAGATTTGTCATTCGCTTGTTCGTGAGTTGCGTGAGAACTACTAAAGGATTGCTGTCCGGTAGCGGTGACGGTGCGAGCGGCGGTGTGACGTCGGCGTTGCCAGTTGCCGTTGTCTGACTCTCACCGCGAGAGCAGTGGCGAGAGAGACCGATGAGAGAGACAAACCGACAGGCAGTGAGCAATAGTGCCAAGAATCGGAACGAACGGAGAGTGGAGATGGAGGTGCGGTAATGGGAGATGGGAGAGTCGAACGAATCAGTGCGATGCTGCCGGCAGGAGTCTTAGTCCGAGGTCGTCTCGGTTTCGGCCTCGGTTTGCGGTCCTGCGTCTGCGCCGGCGTCGGCGTCGATGTCGTAGCCGAGAACGACCTTCGCGTACAGCAGTGCGCCGACGATGGCCGCTGCGGCGACGACCTGAATTGCGACGCTTACGACCGAGCCGAACATCGCACCGAACGCGGCGATAGCGTACAGCCCACGAGCAGGATAGGAGAGGTCGCGTGCGCCGTCGAAGCCGATCGTGGCCACGATGAGCGCGACCGTTCCGGCGAGGACGACGGGGAACGCGAGCAGCGTCTCCTGGGTCCAGGTGATGAGGCTGTTGTTCGTCACGAACGCGAACGGGATGATGAATCCGGGTGCACCGATCCGAAGCGCCTGGATACACGACCGGACGAAGTCCGTGCCGGCGATGCGCGAGCCGATCGCGACCGAAATTGCGACCGGCGGCGTGATCGCAGAGAGCATCGCGAAGTAGAAGACGAACATGTGTGCCGTGATGTCCGGGACGCCCATCTCGGTGACGCCGGGAACGACGAGCACGACGACCAGCACGTACGCGGCTGGCGTCGGCATCCCGAGCCCGAACAGGATACTCGCGATCATCGCGAGTACGAGCACGACGACCAGCAGTCCGCCGCCGAGGCTCAGAATACCGGTGCTCACACGCGGTGCGAGCCCGGTGAACGTGAGCATCTCGATGATGATACCCATCGCGGCGAGGACGCCGACGAGTGGGGCCATCTCGAGTCCACCCCGGCGGAGGCCGAGGGCGATTTGTTCGATCACGCGATAGCACTCGCGGAAAACCCAGTAGACGCGGTAACCGATCGACGAGTACTCGGCGTCCGTCTTGCGAGCCTCCAGGATGTCGACCGCGACGAGCTTCAGGCTGCCGACGAGGAAGATCGTCACGATACTGTAGAGACCCGCATAGAGCGGCGTGTACCGCAGGACGACGAGCGTGACGATCAACACACCGAGCGGGACCGCGAAGTGGATGCCCTGAAGCAGCAGCCGCCAGTCGAACGACCCCCTGTTCGGCGTCGTCCAGCCGAATTTGAGGATCGCGAAGTGGATCCCGATACCGACGCTGAGGTAGAATAGCGCGGCCGGAATCACGCCGGCCTGCACGATGGTGAGGTAGCTCTCGCCGAGCAGGTCGGCCATGAGGAACGCGGCGACACCCATCACTGGTGGAAGCATCTGCCCGCCAGCGGACGCGACGGACTCGATCGCGGCGGAGAAGTCGTCGCGGACGCCCTGATCCTGCATCATCGGAATCGTGAAACTCCCGGTGGTCGCGGTGTTCGCTGCGGCACTGCCCGTGATCGACCCCATCACCATGCTGGCGATGACGGCGATCTGGACGACACCGGTGCGGAGTGTCTTACCGAGTTCCCGTCCCACGTCGAGGACGAAGTCCATCAGGCCGTAGGCTTTCGCGATCCCGGCGAACATGATGAAGATCGCGACCCAGGTCGAACCGATCCCCATCAGGGTATCGTGGTAGACACCGGTAAGATCGATCGCTCCCTGTCGCGCGATGCGCTCCCAGCCGTAGCCGGTGTGGCGGAGTACGCCCGGTAGAATCGTCGCGAACAGGACGTGTGCGTAGGCGATCGAAACGACCGTAACGCCCGCAATGATGTTTCCGAACGCCCGTCGGGTCGCGTCGATAACGAGACCGATCAACAGCGCACCGACGATGAGGTCGGCCTGGGTGTGTCCCATCAGGTGGACGTCCTCGTGAAGTCGATCGAAGTTGAGTTCGACGTAGGCCGTGGCCAGCAGCGCGAGCGCGGCGAGCGAGAGCGCAACGTAGGGGTCGATGCGGTCATAGGCCGCTCGGAGACGGGCAATCCGCTCGCTCCAGTGTGGACCGAGACGTGAACCGATGCCCGTTGAGCCAATACTTGAACTCGAAGCCGAAGTCGAACCCGAACTCGAACTCGAACTCGAGTTCGATTGTGCGTCCGACTCCGCCGCAGCGGACGACGGGGATTCGGACTCGGCTGCCGGTGCGCTATCAGCCTGCGTGGCAGCGGTCGTGTCACTGTCAGCGTCGGTTTCAGCGTCGGCTTTAGCCTCCGCTTCAGCTTTGTACCGCCGTCTCACCACATCGAGATAGTACAGCGCCAGTCCCAGACCGAGGAACACGTTCGAGTACCGCAACCGCATCCACATCAGCGAGTACGCGTAGTAGACCGTCCACACCGTGAACGTGATCGCAAACAGCGTCACCAACACGTTGAGCACGAGCAACCGGGTCACCGTCACTCGCCGCGGGATATCCGTCGCTACGAACGGCGGCACCTGGTCGTTGATCCGAGCTGCAAGTGGAATCGGGAGTTCCATCGTGACTCAGTCTCAGGGTTCGTCGGCGCGTTCAAACTCGTCCTGCCAGATACCCAGTTCCTCGTAGAAGTCAGCCGCGGCCGCGTGGAACGGAATATCGTCGTAGGCGTTCTCCAGCCAGAACTCCTCGTCCTCGAGTGGCGCGAGCACAGCGCTGTACTCCTCGAGTTCCGCGCGGTGCTCGTGCATGAGCTCTAAGAAGTTGTAGACGAGGTTGTAGTCGAGATCAGCCCGCGACATGAAGTTGTACGCGAACGTCGGGCAGTGGACCTCGTCGGGGACCGACGCCGGCGTGGACTCACCCTCCTCGAGTTCCGCGCCGTCGAAGGACTCGATGAGCAGGCGGTCGTCGTCCTCCCACTCGGTGAGGACGTCGTCGTCGACGCCGAGAATCGAGAGATCGACCGTGCTCATCATCTCCTGGAGCCAGCCGGGCTCGATGTCGAAGTTCATGTAGGTGCCGACGCCGACGTCGAGGCGGCCTTCCTGCATCGCACTGCTCTGCTCGCCGTAGGTGAGACTCTCTCGATCGTAGTCGTCGACTGCCGCATCGAGGGCGTGCTCGAGTGCAGGTGCGGTACCAGACCCTTCTGGCGTTGGGGAAACGCCGTGGTCTTCGGTGATGTCCGTAAGGGTCTCGAGGTCCTCGTTTGCGGTGCAAAAGAACCACGGGAGGTCGTAGTAGTGGAAGACCTGCGAGATCTGGAAGTCGAGATCGCCGAGCTGGCCGATGCCTTCGGAGATCTCGTGCGCCGACCAGTTCTGGAGGTAGACCATCTCGGCTTCCTCGTTCGCGAGTGCGCCGATGTTGGCCTCGGTTCCGGGGCTGGTCTGTGCTTCGGCGAAGAGGTCATCGGTGTACTCGTTGATGACTGCCGTAATTCCCTGGTTGGCGGCGTAGGCCGTCGTCCCTTCTGTGGCGGTTCGCATTCGAACGGGGTCCCCATCCTGACTGTCAGAACACCCTGCGAGTGCTGCCGTGACGCCGGCACCAGCGGCGCTCAACACTGCGCGTCGACTCGTCAGTTTGGACTGACCACTAGATTGGTGTGCCATGCCATGCACGTCTGTAAGCCATTATTATATATGTACCGAAACAACTCTAAACACAGGAAATCCGTTCACAGTTCTTGTAAAATTGAGCGTGAACCAGACGCACGCATGTGTGTGATAGGCAAACCACAATACCTATGCTTCCGTTGGCTGATGTTCAATCTATGCTGGATTTCGTTCAGCTCGAAGCGGATTTAGACCAGGAAGAACGGTTGATCCGGGACACTGCCCGGGAGTTCGTCGAGGAGCACGTCAAGCCCGATATTGGCGAGCACTTCGAGGAGGGGACGTTCCCAACCGAACTGATTCCCGAGATGGGCGAGCTCGGCTTCTACGCACCCAACCTCGAGGGATACGGTTCGCCGAACGTCTCCGAGACGGCCTACGGCCTGCTGATGCAGGAACTCGAGGCCGGCGACTCGGGGCTGCGTTCGATGGCCTCCGTACAGGGTGCACTCGTCATGTACCCCATCCACGCTTACGGCAGCGAGGAGCAGAAAGAGGAGTGGCTCCCGAAGCTCGGCCAGGGTGAAGCCGTCGGCTGTTTCGGCCTCACTGAGCCCGAACACGGCTCGAACCCGTCGGGAATGGAAACCCACGCCGAAGCCGACGGTGACGGCTACGTCCTGAACGGCTCGAAGACGTGGATCACGAACTCGCCGATTTCGGACGTCGCCATCGTCTGGGCGCGCGACCGCTCGGCTGAAGACAATCCCGTTCGCGGGTTCCTCGTCGAGACCGACCGCGACGGCGTCTCGACCAACAAGATCACTGAGAAGCTCTCGCTTCGTGCGTCGATCACTGGTGAGATCGGATTGAACAATGTTCACGTGCCGGAAGCGAACGTCCTGCCGGGCGTCTCCGGTATGAAGGGGCCACTCTCCTGTCTCACCCAGGCCCGCTACGGTATCGCCTGGGGTGCGATCGGTGCAGCGCGTGACGCCTTCGAAGAGGCACGGCAGTATGCCCAGGACCGCGAACAGTTCGGCGGCCCAATCGGTCGGTTCCAGCTCCAACAGCGCAAGCTCGCCGAGATGGCGACCCAGATCACGCTCGCCCAGCTGCTCGCCTACCGGCTGGCCGAACTCAAAGAGCGCGGTGACATGCAGCCCCACCACGTCTCGCTCTCGAAGCGCAACAACGTGCGCATGGCCCGCGACCAGACCCGCGTCGCCCGCGAGATGCTCGGCGGCAACGGCATCACCACGGACTACTCGCCGATGCGTCACATGGCGAACATGGAGACGGTCTACACCTACGAGGGTACCCACGACATCCACACGCTGGTGCTCGGCGAGGAGCTGACCGGTATCAAGGCGTACCAGTGAACGAACGCCACCGTCAACGTTGACGCCGACGCCGGCGTCACCGGCACAACTCCACTTCGCCTCTCAGATTGCCGCCACTTCCGTTCTTCTTGCTCTATCTTTGTCGCTCTCTTTTCCGACATCCACACTGGCCTCCATCACCAACTGGTCTCTGCACACTCGTTTTTCGATCCTGTTCCGGAGATTGAACGCATCTGGCTGAATGGTGAAACACCACAGCCGCTATGTGAAATGAGTGCAGTAGGGTAGCAACCAACACAGATCGCAAAGGGGCGGGGCTGTTCCGTTTGACACCGTCTGTTTCACGTTGAGGTGGCATCGTTTTACTCTCCGGAACATTCATTGGCGCGCCGCCGGAACGCGCTGCTATGTGCACCGATCGAACCGACCGGGACAACGCGGGGGTGTCGACGACTCGCAAGACCTTCGAAATCCTCGAAACGCTCGCAGACGAGGACGGCGTGACGATCACAGAACTCACGCGAGAGACGTCGTTCACCAAAAGCACCGTCTACCGCCACCTCTCGACGCTCGTCGACCTCGGCTACGTCGTCGAGCGCGACGGCGCGTACTTCGTCGGCTTTCGGTTCCTCGAGATCAGCGAACAGGCCCGGGGCCGTAAGAAGGGCTACACCGCGGCGAAACGGAAGGTGTTCGAACTCGGCAAGGAGACCGACGAACGCGCCGTCTTCATCGTCGAGGAGGACTACGAGGGCGTCTACATCCACCGGTATGGAAGCCTCTCCGATACGATGATTGGCAAGCGACGTCCGTTACACTCACTCGCCGCCGGAAAGACGATTCTCTCGGAGTGGGACGACGACGCCGTCGCCGAGTTCATCGACACTGTCGGATTGGAGTCGAGCACGGACAACACCATCACTACCCCCGACGATCTGTACGCCGAACTCGAGACGATTCGTGAGCGCGGCTACGCCGTGAACAACGAGGAGTATATGGCCGGCCTCCGTGGCGTTGCCGTCCCGGTCTATACGCCGGACGAGACGCTGCTCGGCGCACTGAGCGTGTTCGGGCCGACGAGCCGATTCAAGGACGAGTACGTCCACGAGGAACTGCCAAACCGCCTCTGGGATAAGGCGGGCGAAATCAAAGTGACGCTGGCGTACGGCTGATCGGGAGGCGGTGGTTGCAGTATCCGGTTTCTGTCCGCGTTCCACTTCTGTCGAAGGACCACGCACTCAGACTGTTTTCGTTTCTGCGGAACAGACACGTCGGCCGGATCCAAACCGGACCGAACACGTCACGCACTGACCGAACGGAACGCATCCTGTGCTGCCCACCTTCGACATACGAAACGGATTCCTCCAGTGTCGGACTGTGAGCTATCGACTCCCTGTGAGCGTCTATTACCGTCAGTCGTCCTGCAAGCCTGTTCCAGCTATTGGATGAACGCATCCGACATACGGAACGGCAGGATCGCTCGCTGATGGTCCGGGCTGGACGTGCCACCACCGAAACGACTTTCGGCAACTGACCGAAAGTCGTCGCAAACGATGGACCACAAGACGACGCGACGAGGATGGAGCCGGCGCATGCGCCAGTCACCAGCGCTGGGGGCTCTTACTCCGCTATGACCGACGAATCGTCGACGCCAGGACCGAAGCCGAAAGTCGTTCGCCTCATCGACACGTACGAGCACGAACTCGCTGGAATCGGCGCGGAACTCGAGAGCCGCTGGACGGATCCCGACACCGACGACAGCTTGCGGACGCTCGCAGACTGGTTCAACGAGCAACTGTTGCGGGCGGCACTCGCCGACGCCGACGTCGAAACGGTGACCGACGACGTCTCACAGCTCTACTCGCTGCTCGCTGGCGATACCGGGAGCCGCGGCGAACGAACACAGGTCGAACGCCGACTCGAGCGCCAGGGCGTCGACGTGTCGTCGCTTACCGACGAGTTCGTCTCCTACGGTGCGATTCGGTCGTATCTGACCGGCTATCGAAACGCCTCACCACCGCCAACCGAAGAGCAAACGAGTGCAGCGACGACGGCCCGCACGATCGATGGGCTGCGCCAGCGGACGGTCGCCGTCACGGAGAGCAAACTTGATCGACTGCAGGATACCAACCAGCTCCGAGTAGGTCCCCATCGAGTTTTTGCAGACGTGCAGGTTCTCTGTGAACGCTGTGGAAAACAGTACGACGTAGCGGACTTGCTGGCTGCAGGTTCGTGTGACTGTTATGAGTCCTGATGACTGGCATACGGTCCGTCATGCCCCCTGCTCCGTTGCTCAACGAAAATAACGCCATCCGTAACGAGGAACCACAACCAGCAACCGAACTGTTTCGCATGGCGAACACATAACACCAGTACCAGTGTTATGGAATGTGGCCAACGAGTGGTGATTAAATCTCGGTCACGCGGTCGTACTCGTCGTCAATCGCCGCTGCGTCCTCGGGCAGCAAGGCGACGACGAGGAAGTCGGTGTGTGATTCGAAGTACTCCACGAGCGACGCGATTCGGTTCGAGTCAAGCGCCTCGAGCGAGTCGAGCAGCATGAACGGCACTTCCTCGTAAACCTCGTGGACGAGATAGCCCGCGAGCCCGAAGATCAGGCCCGTCACCTCCCGCTCGCTCTCGCTCAGGTGATCGATCGTGTCCTCGTAGGTCCGCCCATCCGCCGTACTCCGGACGATGTGTAGATCGAACGCCGTCTGCTCGACCTTCCGTCGCCCCTCGCGAACCGTCTTCCCGACCCGCTCGATCCAGATCCGGTCGATGTTGTCGTACTCGAGTACCTCGAGCACGGCGTCCATGTGTTCGTTGAACGATTCGACGGCCTCGCGCTCGATCCGGTCGATTCGCGTCCGAAGTTCCTCGAGTTCCTCACGAATTTCCTCACGGCGCTGTTCGAGGCGGTCTCGTTCGTCGAGGTCGGATTCGATCTCCTCGATGCGTTCGGTCGTCGTCTCGAGGTCGCGCTCGAGCCGTCCGAGGGAGAACTCGAGTTCGTTCGCACGGCGGTTGAGGTCGAGGAGGCTCTCCTCGTCCTCGCTCTCGTCGTCTCCCGTGTCAGCTTCGGCCTCGAGTTCGGCGGCTTCGGTTTCGAGGGCGTCGATTTCGGTTTCCAGTTCTTCGCGGCGGTCGGTGAGCTCGTCGAGACGGGCCTCACGCTGGTCGATCTCGTCGCTGACGGACTCGAGTCGGCGGTCGACGCGCTCGTGCCGTTGGCGCGTCTGGTTGATCTCGCGGCGCTCAGTACGAAGCGATTCGATCCGGTCTTCGAGGTCGTCACGCTCTGCCAGTTTCGTCTCCTGGTGGTCGCGCAGGCGTTCGATCGTGCGCTCGATTTCGTCGCGCTCGACCTGCGATCCACAGGTCCAACAGCGGACGGTTTCCTGGTCCTCGATGAGCTGGTCGGTGAGGGATTCGGCGTCCGACTCGTGTTCGACGCCGTCGGCCAGCAGCTGCCGAATTTCGGGGTGTGACCCCTCCAGCATCTCCTCGTTGAACTGGACGATGCTCTGGAGTTGGCTGATGACGCCGTCGATCGACTGCGATTGGCGCTGGAGACGGTCGATTTCGTCGTCGACCTCCTCGCGATCGAGCGAGTCGAGGTCAGGAAGCTCCGCGCGTTCGTCCTCGAGTTCCTCGTACTCCCCGCGCAGCGCGGAGAGACTCTCCCGTTCGGTTTCGAGATCGAAGCGGACGTCCTCGAGTGCGGAGCGGCGCTCACGGAGTTCGCTCAGTTTTTCCTCGAGTTCGTCTTGGCCTTCCTGCTGGGCGTCGGCGCTGGCTTCGGCCTCCTCGATGGCCTCCTTGACAGTCTCGAGTTCGTTGCGTTTGTCTTCGATTTTGTGCTGGAGGTCGGTGCGCTCCTGTTCCAGTGCGGGGAGGTCGTTCTTGAGCGACTCCAGGCGGTCGAGTTCGCTCGAGAGGTCGTTCTTTTCGTCGGTCAGGCGCGAAATCTCGCGTTCGATCTCGTCGGTGTCGACCGGCCGGAGGATGATCTCGCGCAGGTCGTCCTCCATCGTAACGGCGCGGCGAGCCGGGTTCGACTCGAGTAAGAACGCGTAGAGGTCGGCGAGTTTCGGCTCGTCGAGATACGGGTCGCCGTCGGTGACGACGGTGTTCCCAGAGCGGGTGAGCGTGCGGGTGTAGGTGTCGCCGTCGAGTTCGAGTTCGGCGTACCCCTCCTCGGCGTCGGCCTTGAGCGAGGCCGATTCGCCGCCGAGAGCGGCCATGAACGCCTGGAGAAGCGACGTTCGGTTCGTCGCGTTGCGCCCGGCGAGGACGGTTATGCCCGACTCGAGTTCGACTGTCGTCTCATCGATCCCACCGATGTTCTGCGCCCGTAATCGCGCCTCGTGGGCAATCGACTCCTGTGTAGCCATCATTCGAATAACTTCCTAGCCGAGTGATAAACCTTTGGAGGGGAACGATTGGCTTTGGTTGGGTACTCGAGTACCGAATCCACGACTGGCTGCGAGTGTACAAAACATATCATAAAAAATTTCTACTACGGCATTAATCATATAGCACTCAGAATTCGGGGTGGTCAGCGTAGTAAGCGGTGGGGATAGCAATACACCATGGGTGAGTCCTATCCATGACTACACCCTGCTGAGAAAAACTGATGAAGAGCTATCACTAAAGAAATAGTCAACGTCTATATCTGTAGCTAAAAACATCGAAAGAGATTACAATCGAATCTGGAGTACTAACTTCTAACCATCGCTTCAGTACCACTTGTGTCGGGTTGATCTATCATGGCTGGTAGTTTATATACGATGGGGGAACCACCGAATCTATAGCTTCACAACAGATGCCATCACGACGCGTGACACTCCGGACGTTGACTGCGCTCGCAACCGGCCTGACAGTTGGGAGCGGGAGTGTTGCTGGGGTTGTCGATGCACAAACTGATTCGGACACCGATGGGACCGCCGATACCGAACGATACGTCGCCGTCGTCGACCGAATCGTCGATGGCGAACACGTCGTCTTGCTACTCGAGGAGGATGGCCAACTCGTCGACCAGCTGGTCGTCTCCCGGTCGGAGTTCGACACCGTCTCAGAAACCGATATTCTGGCCGTCATCATCGCGGACGACGAACTCATCGACTATCGAATCCTCCCAGAACGACCCTGCGATATCGACGCTGTGGCCGTTGCTGTCGGCAGTCAGGCCGAAGTGAATGCTGATCGTGAGACACCGCCAGCGTCGTCACCGCAGACCCGAGGTGAACAACCCGACTGCCTGTAGACTGTTGCTACCATTGTTTTTTGAGGAAGGTTACTTTCCGAACAACGGCAATCATTGGTGGTCAGACAATGAACGAATTTATATATTGTCCGGATGATGGCGCACCCATGCGACTCGCTGACAAAACCGTGGTCATCACCGGTGCAGCGGCAGGGATCGGACAGGCAACCGCCGAGCGATGTGCCGAGGAGGGTGCACACGTCATCGTCACGGACATCAACGACGACGGAACGGCCATCGCCGACGCCATCGAGGAAGCAGGCGGCTCCGCTGCGTTCTACAAACTCGACGTGACCGACGCCGAGCAGTTCCACGACGTGATCGACGAGGTCGCCGCCGAGCACGGACTCGATGTCCTCGTCAACAACGCCGGCACCGGCCACCCCGGCGGCAGTCTGGAAACCATCGACGAATCTATTCGCGATTTCGTCGTCGACGTCAACATTAACGGCGTCTGGAACGGCTGTCACGCCGCGTTGCCACATCTGAAAGAACAGGGCCACGGCGCGATCGTCAACGTCGGTTCGCTGGCGAGTCTGCTCGGTTTGCCGAAACAGGCAGCGTACTCGCTGACAAAGGGTGCCGTCCTGAACATGACCCGCGCCGTCGCGGCCGAGGCTGGCCCCTACGGCGTCCGTGCGAACACAGTCTGTCCGGGCTTTACTGAAACACAACTGCTCGATCAGTATTTAGCAACGCAGGACGACCCCGAGGCAGCGCGCGAGCAGATGGCCGAGGAGTACCCGCTGAAACGCCTCGCCACCCCCGAGGAGATCGCCGACGCGATTCTCTTCCTCGCGAGCGACGAGGCGTCGTTCGTGACCGGCCACGGACTGGTCGTCGACGGCGGGTTCTCGGCGTAACGCTGTTGGATGGCCCGAGTGCAGTCACAGCCACGGTCATCACCGACGACGACGAGAACCAGTCGTATCACGTCGAGTCGAAAACCATTTGCTTTCTGCGATTCAAGTTCCCGAATAATACTCTCGCTTTCGGGGCTGTCACCGGTCGTGGACGTGGGGTCGACCGTCGACCTCAGCGCGGGTCTCGATGTCGGAACGACGCTCGAGGAGTCGACCGGCATCGTCCGCTACCTCCTCGTGTTCGTGTTCGCGATGGTGCCCGCAGTCGAGCCGTTCATCGTGATCCCCGTAGCGATCGGTCTCGGACTCGACCCACTTGCCACCGGTATCGCCGCCTTCGCCGGCAGCGTCACCGCCGTCTCTCTGATCGTCGTGTTCCAGCACCGACTCCGGCAGTGGTGGGCGCGTCGTCGTGCTCACGACGGTGACGGCACGGCGGGACTCGAGTACGAAGCTGAACGCGACGCCGCATCCAGTGTCGAATCAGGTGAACCTGAGCACAATCAGCACACGGAATCGACGGGCCGATACGGACGTGCACGGCGAATCTGGGACCGGTACGGACTCCCCGGACTCGCCGTTGCCGGTCCGATCCTGGCAGGGATTCACCTCACAGCCCTGCTTGCACTCGTCGTCGACGACCGGCCACGGGTTGTCGTCGCCTGGCTGACGGTCGGTCTTGGTGTGTGGACGGTCGGCCTCGTCGCCGCCTCGCTGCTCGGGTTCGCACTGCTTGGTCTGTAGGCGAGCGTGCGACTCAGACGACAGTTGTCGGTGAGTCGCTTGGCCACTTTTCTCACCCCATCAGTTCTCTGACTCCCGAACCAGCGCGACACTCGCGAGCGTCTCTCCCTCCACGACGGTGGCTTCCTTCGTGAGGGCGTACAACACTCCCGCTCGCTCCGCCGTCGCTGTCGCCAACGGCTCGTAGGTCGCGGGATCGAACACTGTCCCCAGGGTCGTCCCCGCCGAGATGAGCTCGCCTACCTCGAGTGCCGGTTCGGGACGGAACAGGCCGGATTCGGGTGTGGTCACCTTTCCGAGGTGGTTTCGGGCAACGGTCTGGTCGTGGTCGATGACATCTCCTGGCAGGAGCTCGAGTGTGCGACAGACGTTGAAGAGGCCGTCGACGCCGGTTTCGACGGCACTCTCGACGATCTGTTTGCTGTGTGCGAGTTCGGGGGTGATCGCCGGAATGTCCTCCTCGGCGGCGGCGACGCGGAGTTTGCCGGCGAAGCCGCGGCGGTGCCACTCTTCGGAGGCGTCGTCGTTGGCCTCCTCCGAGAGGAGCAGGTCGGTCCCGAACGCGGTGGCGAGGTCGCGAGCGCGGTCGTCGCCCTCGCGGTAGACGACGTGGGGATACATGTCCGGGCTGCCGGTGTGGAGGTCGACGATCGCATCGGCCTGTGTCGCGTACTCCCAGAGCGTGGCGGCCATGCGCTGGTGGAGGCTGCCGTCAGCGTCGCCCGGCCAGACCCGATTCATATTGCTGTTGACGCTGTCGAAGGCCTCTGGGGCGGTGTAAGAGACGCGGTCGAAGGTGAGCGGATTCGCGACAGGAACGGCGACGATGGTCCCGGACAGGGGTTCCTCTAGGAGCCGCTCGTGAAAGCGTCGCAGGGTTTCGGTGCCGTTCACCTCGCGGCCGTGTTGGGCGGCCTGGACGTACAGCGTTGGTGCCCCCCTGTCTGTGATTTCGGTCGCCTCGCCCCCATCGGTGTCCGTGCCAGCAGGACGATAGCTGTGCACTGTCGTCGTGAGCGGAACACCGGACGGAAGTCGTGCGAGCGTCACCGTCTCGGACGTATGCACCGTCTCGGTCATGCTCGGGGCTACGACCGCCTGTTGTATGTAGGTGCGGCCCGCGAAACGCAGCGGCGGCCACCGTCTCACACGAGTCGAGACCACTATCGTTTTCACTCGTCCCGTCGACCCCGACGTATGGGCAACGTTACTGCAACCCTGCACACGAACCGGGGCGACATCGACGTCGAACTCTACGACGAGCGCGCACCGAGCACCGTCGACAACTTCGTCGGTCTCGCGACCGGCGGCAAGACGTGGGAAGACCCCGAGACGGGCGAGGAAGTCGACGGCGAACCGCTGTACGACGACGTTGCCTTCCACCGCGTCATCGAGGGCTTCATGATTCAGGGCGGCGACCCAACCGAAACCGGTCGCGGCGGCCCAGGCTACCAGTTCGACGACGAGTTCCACGACGAACTGCGCCACGACGACGCCGGTATCCTGAGCATGGCCAACTCCGGCCCGAACACCAACGGCTCGCAGTTCTTCATCACGCTCGACGCCCAGCCACACCTCGACGACCGCCACTCCGTCTTCGGTAAGGTCACCGACGGGATGGATATCGTCGAAGAGATCGGCAGCGTCGACACCGACCGCAACGACAAGCCGCGCGAAGAGGTCGTACTCGAGTCGGTTTCGATCGACTACGAGTAACGACCACTGGTCGCTGGCCGAAATCAGATTGATTTTGTAGCAGTTCTGGATCGGTTCTGAATCGGTTCTGAATCGATTCCGCACCGATTTCGCACCAGTTCGCGACGACGACCGTCACCACACAGTCCAGCGACTGTGATCGACCGGATAGCAGCGTCGGGTCCGGACGTGACGGCTGTCAAAAGTGGTCCCAAATCGAATCACCGTCTTCCCAGACGGCGGTAAACAGGTCGCCGTTCCGCATGAGCGTGATAACAGCAGCAGACTCGCGATCACCGCGAAGTACGGGGATTTCGTGTGTATCGTCCCAGACGAGTTCGTCGTCGACGTACGCTCGAACGGTTAGCGTTCCCTCCGTTTCGAACCGGGTAGGGACCCACTCGTCGGATTCCCTGTCGAACCGATGCGGACCGTACTCACGCTCCGTGCCGTCGAACGATGTCTCGATGCGGACAACCTGTGGTGTCGGTCGCTGGCTACTGATGTGAATCCGGTGATCGGGCGTCGCTCGAAGCGACGAACAGCCGGCGAGCAGCGCCGTCGTCCCTGCTCCCGCGGCGGCGAGGACCGATCGTCGTTTCATACAGACACCAACCGAACAATATGACATATACCTTGTGGAAGCGGTTCTACCGAATCTGCCGATAACCTCGGAAGAGAGCGCCACTGCTCCGAGAAATCCGCGACTGGATTGGGACAGTTCAGCGCGTGCGGGTGCGGGTCACGCGCCGGTTGCTGACGCTCAGTTCTGAAACTCGGACTGTCGCGGTCCTGCAGTTACAGTCACTCGGATGTGAGGTCGAGTTCTGACACGGACGCAGACTCCCGATCGAAATCCGGTTCGAAGAGCTCTTCGATGTGACACTCGAAGAAGGCAGCCAGTTTGAACGCGAGTTCGAGCGACGGATCGTACCGTTCGCGCTCGATTGCGTTGATCGTCTGGCGTGTCACGTCGACGGCCGCGGCGAGATCGCCCTGGCTCAGCCCCGCTTCCTCCCGCCGTTCGGTGAGATGGTTTTCCATGCTGGAGCAATCAGGAGCGGCGGTTGATGATCGTATAACAGGCACCGTAGAGAAGCCCGAACGCCGAGAACAGGTAAATCCCGCCCCAGACCGTCGCCGAGATCGTGATATAGTTGCCCGCATCGAGGACGTAGAGTGCCGGAATGATCCCGATTCCGGCCACGAACGCGATGCCGATCGTCATCCCGCTGGCCTGATTGTGAAGGCGCTCGTCGCGTTCGTCGGCAAGTTTCGTGTCGCTAACGTACGGGAGTGTGCCAGCGACGATCACGGCAGCCCAGACAGTCACGAGATACGTTGCGGTTCCGATAAGCTGTTCGCCAAGGAGGATGCCAGCGAGAAGGCCGAGGCAGCCGATACCGACGAGTCCCCAGATCGTTCGTTCGTACGTTCGCTTGCCGATTCCGAGTACTGCGTTCGTCGATTCCATGGTGTCGGACATGCTTTACAGTAAAGCGTACTTTACACCAGGCCTTAAAGCTACCGTTGGTTGTTCGACACCTATGGGCTGGACAGCTACCGACATTCCCGACCAGCATGGCCGAACGATCGTCGTCACGGGCGCAAACAGCGGTATCGGACGCGAGGCGACCTGTGAACTCGCGCGCAACGGCGCGACTGTGATCATGGCGTGCCGGAGCCTCGACCGCGGCGAAAAGGCCGCCGTCGACATCTGCCGGGAGGTTCCGGATGCCGACCTCCACGTCAAACGGTGTGATCTGGCCAGTCTCGAGTCAGTCCACGAGTTTGCGGCGCGTGTAGACGACCCGATCGACGTGTTGATCAACAACGCCGGAACGATGGCGATTCCGCGTTCAGAGACCGCAGACGGCTTCGAGACCCAGTTCGGCGTCAACCACCTCGGCCATTTCGCGCTCACCGGACTGCTGCTCGATCGGTTGCAGGCCGCTGCTGACGAAACCGAGAACGACGCTCGTATCGTCACCGTCTCGAGTGGCATGCACGAACGCGGCGACATCGACTTCGACGACCTCCACCACGAGTCGTCGTACGACCCCTGGGATGCCTATGCGCAGTCGAAACTCGCGAACGTGCTCTTTGCGTACGAACTCGAGCGGCGGTTGCTCACTGCGGATGCGAACGCGAGGAGTGTCGCCGTCCACCCCGGCTACGCAGATACCCGACTCCAGTTTCGTGGTCCCGAAGAGACCGGATCGCGGCTTCGAAAGGCCGGGACGTGGGTGCTAAACACCGTTCTCGCCCAGTCTCCGAAACGGGGCGCGCTCCCGGTGCTGTACGCTGCAACTGCACCCGCTGTCGAGGGTGGTGCGTACTACGGTCCCAGCGGACTCGCAAACATGCGCGGTACTCCGGCACGACAGGCTTCCTCGGATCGGTCGTACGACGAGGAGGTAGCTCGTCGTCTCTGGGCGGTCTCACGCGAGTTGACCGGCGTCACGTACGACCTGCCGCGACCGGCGGCGGAGCCGTCGCCATCGGCGAGTGACACACCACAACCGTAACGCGAAAGACGACGCAGCCGAACAGGCAGACAATGACAGACGACGGCGACGACGGCATCCAGCGCGCGAGCGATGTCGGCTCGACTGACGCGCCACCGATCGAGGAAAAGCCATACAAGATCATCTTCGAGGCCAACAAGTGCTTCGGGGCCGGCAAGTGCGCCGAGGTTAGCGACAACTGGGAGATGTCACTCGCCTCCGGTATCGCGAAACCGAACGAGTACTTCATTGACGAGGCGGATCTGGATCACAACGTCCGCGCCGCAGAGATCTGTCCGGCGAAGAAGGACGACGGCTGCATCCACGTTATCGACCGCCGGACCGACGAGGAAATCGCGCCGGATCCACACGGTGATGGGACGCTGAGCGTCGACTGGTAGCGCGAATTGTGTTCACGACGGCTGGGCTGCGCCACGGGTTCATCTGAGAGACGGACACCGAAACGCACATTTTAGCGGGGCGGATATCCACGAGTGCCTTTTGTGCGAGGGTAGCCAAGCAGGCCAACGGCGGTGGGCTTAAGACCCGCTCCCGTAGGGGTCCGAGGGTTCAAATCCCTTCCCTCGCATGTTACCGCGAACATCCGTGAGCGGTGACTGCGAGACGACGGGATTTGAACGACGCGAGACGCAGCGCGAACGCCGTGAGCGACCGTCTCGTGGTGGTTCAAATCCCTTCCCTCGCAACGTACCATTCCACAATAATCAGGAGACAAATACCGAGTTCAGTCCGTCGGCTCTCGTTCGGCACTTCCCCAAGCAGCGTCTGTTTGTATCGCCAGTAGAAGCTTCACGAGGCTGGCCGCGATAGAAGGTCCGGCTATGTCCGACGACGCAAACGAACGAGGCCGCAGCGTCTTTCACTGGACTGTCATCGACGGAAACCGCTTTTCGGTCGCGGGCGTGCTCCTCGGCGGGATTTTCGTCCTCCTCTGTGCGCTCCTCGCTGCGAATCTCTTTCCCAGTGAGCCCGGCGAACCACTGTACCTGCTATTCAGCGCATTTCTCGGCGGGAATCTCACACTGATCACGGTCGTCATCGCGATCAACCAACTCGTCTTCTCGCGAGAACTCGGATCACCCGGAGACCTAGAGCAGCGGACACGAAACGCTGTCGAGTACAGGAACGAGGTCCAGTCGGTGATGGACCGCGAGGTGAGTCCGGTGATGCCCGGCTCGTTCTTGCTCGTCCTCCACGAGAACCTGGGGAACCGGGCACAGCAATTACGCGAGACGAACACGGGTCAGGAGTCAGACGACCTCTCGGACGAACTCGACGAACTCATCGGAGCGCTTCGAGAGGACGTTCGCCGAGTGACGCAGGCGCTTGACACACCCGCAGCCGACGAGCAAATCTTCGGTGCGATTGCGGCGACGCTCGGGACGACGCAGGCCGAACAACTGTACGAACTCACGCGGATCGAAACCGAGTACGAAGAACAACTGTCCGACGACCAGCGAGACCTCTTTGAGTCGATCCGTGAACATCTGCTCCACATCGACGTGGCCCGGAAGTACTTTCGAACCGTCTACATCACGAAAGAGCTCTCGTTCCTCTCGCGGACGCTGCTATTTGTCGGGCTCCCAGCGCAGTTTCTCACCGCCGCGACGCTCGCAGTGTACGACCTCGCGGCGATCGAAGCACTGCCGGCGGCCGCCATCGTCGGCGCGACACTCGTCGCCATGATCGCCTGCTTCGCGCCCCTCGCGATCCTCGCCTCGTTCGTTCTGCGCCTCTCGTGGGTCGCCCAGCGAAACGCGACCGTCATGCCGTTTGCGGCCTCGGAGAAAGACTACACGCTCTAGCGGAGGTGGTTGTGTGAGCTGCCAGGCTGCCAGGCATAAACCCAACGGGTCACCCACAGGTCAGAACGGATACTCCCGCGGCTCGCGCTGCACCGAAATCCACTTCGTCGTCGTCACCTCCTCGAGTATCGACTCGCCGTTGTACCGCCCCAAGCCGGACTGTTTCATTCCGCCGAACGGAACGTGGGGCTCGTCGTTGACCGGCTGGTCGTTGATGTGGATCATCCCCGTCTCGATCCCGTCTGCAATCCGGCGCGCCTGGGCGAGGTCCTGGCTGTGCACCGAGCCCGAGAGGCCGTGAATCGTGTCGTTGGCCAGTTCAATCGCCTCCTCGGTACTCGAGTACGGAATCACTGGCGCGACGGGGCCGAAGTGTTCGTTGCACGCAGCGGGCATGTCGTTGTCGGCGTCGGCGAGCACAGTTGGTTCGACGACGAGGCCGTCGTGGTCGCCGCCGGCCTCGAGTGTGGCACCCTCGTCAACGGTGTCCTCGATGTACTCGACGATCTGGTCGCGCTGGCTCTCGTCTATGATCGGGCCGATGATCGTTTCCTCGTCGGTCGGGTCGCCGGTTGGCAGGCTCGCGGCGCGCTCGGCCAACTGGTCGACGTACTCGTCGTAGACCTCCTCGTGGACGAGGTGGCGGTTGGCCGAGATACAGATCTGGCCCTGGTGGAGGAACGAGCCGAAGGCACCGGCGTCGGCGGCCTGTGCGACGTCTGCCCGGTCGGTGACGACGTGGACGTTGTTCCCGCCGAGTTCGAGCGCCGGGAGCGCACAGTTGCCCGCGGCCTGCTCGGCAACGGAGAGGCCGACCGGTGTCGAGCCGGTGAACGCGACCACACGCGGGATGTCGTGGCCGGCGATTTCGTCGCCGATTTCGGAGCCGGGACCAGGGACAACGCTAATCAGCCCCTCGGGCGCGCCCGCCTCTTCGAAGATGCGAGCCAGCAAGAGGCCGCCCGTGATCGGCGTGTTCGACGCCGGCTTGAGCACCACGCCGTTACCCGCCGCGATCGCCGGCGCAACCGCCCGCATCGAGAGGTGCAGCGGGAAGTTCCACGGCGAAATCACGCCGACGACGCCGACCGGGACGCGCTCGACCGTGTTCTCCTTGCCCGGCACGATCGACGCCGTCTGCTGGCCGTCCATCCGAAACGGAAAACTCGCCGCCTGCTGCATCATCCCCGTCGCCGTCTGGATCTCGGCGACTCCCTTGACCCGCGCGCTCCCCGCCTCAAGCGCGAGTAACTCGAGTATCGCCTCGCGATTGTCGCGGACGAACTCGAGTGCGGCGGTGACGACCTGGGCGCGGCCCTGTGGCGGTTGGTCGGCCCACTGTTCCTGTGCCGCTGCAGCGGCTTCGTAGGCCTGGTCCACGTCGGCGGGCGTGCCGGCGGGGACCGTCGTGAGTTCCTCGCGCGTGTAGGGATTCTCGACGGAAATCGAGTCGCGACCGCCCTGGTCGGTCCACTCGCCGCCGAGGTACAGTGCGTTCCAGCCGTCGGTCTCCGCGTCGGCTTCGGCGTCGGGAGAAAGGGGAAGCTCCGTCATGGGTCGGCTTACCTGACCAGTGCGGAAAAACAGCCGACCGGCAGGCGCAACCCGGGAAGACCGGCGAGCAGAGAAGGTTGCGAGCAGGGAGTGCAGGGAGTGCAGGGGAGCAGCGGCCGGCTACTCGAGTTGGGCGTTCGGGAGCAGCCACGCGAGCGGGACGTAGAGGCCGGCACCGGCGAGGAGCGCGATGGCGAGACCGAAGAACGGATCGAGCTCGACGAACTGTGTGACGAACAGGACGATACCGGCGGGCGGGAGCGCCATACCGGCCGCGAGCCGGTGGAACGAGCGGAACGGACCGCCGCCGCTCTCGGGTGCCATATTCTCGAGGCCGCCGTTTGGCTCGGCCCACATGAATAGCGGGAGAAACAGGAAGATGCCGCCGCCGACGAAGAGGCCGGCGAGCGCGCCGAGTGCGGGATCCTCGAACATGAAGTGGCCGATGAGGGCAAAGACGCCGATGTCGACGAGCGCAACTGCCGCGCCGATGCGTTCGGGTGTGATCGGTCCGTCTTCGAACTGTGCAGTGTTCGTTTCGTGTACGTCGCTCATGGTTCGTAGACAGGTAGGAGTACCATCACTTTTTCGCTGCGCGACGGGAGATTCGGTCAGCAGAGTGGCCGACTACTGCTGCGCGCGGAAGAGATACATGGTGAGCGGGCCGAAGACGGCGACGAGCGCCACGGACAGCAGAAGGACGATGCCGACCTCGCCGGCCGTCGCGGTGCCGTGCATCAGCCCGCGCATAGCCGTAACGAGGTGACTGACCGGATTGATCGCCACGAACGCTTCGAGCCAGCTCGGCATCGTTCGCGGGTCGACGAAGACGTTGCTGACGAACGTCAGCGGGAACAGAATCAGCATACTGACGCCCATGAGTGACTCCGGCGTTCGCATGACGAAGCCGAGCGCCGTCCAGATCCACGAGAGGCTGAACGAGAACACCAGGAGTAACGCGACCGCCGCGAGGACGCCGACGAGACCGCCTGCGGGGCGGAAGCCGAGCGCGACGCCGAGGACGATCACGAGCGTCGAGGCGATGGTGTACCTGACGGCGTCGCCGAGCAGGGCACCGACGATGACCGACGGCTGCCAGACTGGGATCGTCCGGAACCGATCGAAGACGCCCTCGTCGATGTCGTCGTTCAGCGTGACGCCGGTGTAAATCGTGATGAAGACGACCGTCATCGCCAGAATTCCCGGCAGGAGTTCCTGCAGGTACGCATCCGTCGACCCGGCCAGCGCCCCGCCGAACAGATAGGTGAACAGCAACAGGAACATGATCGGGAAGACGGTAACGTCGAACAGCTGTTCGGGCACGTGCTTGATCTTCAACAGCGCGCGCCAACCGAACGTCAGCGAGGCGGAGACTGCGCTGGGACGCGACGGTCGTGGGCTATCCGAGACTGCTAGCTGGAGCTGATCGACGTCGGGGTCGGGAGGCCCGTCACTCATTGTGATCGCCTCCTAAGCCACCCTCGGGTCGATCGGCAGTTCCCGCAACCCCGGCAGCCCCAGCGGTCCCAGCAGTTGCCGCCTCTGTACGTCCTGGCCGGTCCGTCACCGTCAGGAAAAACTCGTCCAGACTCGGCTGGCCGAGCGTGAACTCGCTCACCTCGATACTCGAGTGCGACAGCGCCTCGAACGCCCGCGTAACCCGATCGGAGTCCGTAACCCGAGCCGAGAGCGCCGCCGGATCGGACTCGAGTACGACCGGCGCGTCGAGCGCGGGTTGTAACACGTCTCGTGCCGCCTCCCGTCGGGTCGGGTGACAGCACACCAGAGCCGACGGAGGCTTTGAGTTCGCCGGGTGTTCCCTCGGCGATGATCCGTCCCTCGTCGATGACCGCGATCCGGTCCGCGAGCTGGTCGGCTTCGTCCAGGTACTGCGTGGTCAGGAGGACCGTGGTACCGTTCGCGACCAGTGCGCGGATGATGTCCCAGACCTGATTCCGGTTCCGCGGGTCGAGCCCGGTCGTCGGCTCGTCGAGGAAGAGCAACTCCGGCGTGACGACGATGCTCGCCGCGATGTCGAGCCGGCGACGCATGCCGCCCGAGTAGGTCTTCACCTGCCGCGTCCCTGCCTCGGTGAGCCCGAAGGCGTCGAGAAGTTCGCTCGCCCGCTCGCGAGCACCGGCTCTCGAGTAGCCGAGCAGACGAGCCAGCAGTACGAGGTTCTCGCGGCCGGTGAGATCCTCGTCGACGGACGCGAACTGGCCCGTCAGACTCACTCGCCTGCGGACCGCGTTCCCCTCTGTCGAAACATCGTCCCCGAACACCCGTGCCGTTCCGGCGTCGGGCTGTAACAGCGTTGCGAGCATGCGGATGACGGTCGTCTTTCCGGCTCCATTGGGTCCGAGGAGGCCGTAGATCCCGCCGGCGGGGACCTGCAGGTCGATGCCATCGACGGCTTTCGTCTCGCCGAAGTGCTTGACGAGCCCCGCGATTTCGATGGCGAGCGGCGCGGCGTCGTCGGCTGTCGGTTCGGTGGTTTGTCCTCGTTCTTGTTCTCGTCCTCGCCCTCGCCCTCGATCTTGACCTCGCTTCCACTGGCGCTCATCCAGCGTCGCTGAGCTGGCGTGCACGTCCGATTCTTGCGGGTCGGCGGTTCCCGGTTGGCTACGGCTCGTGCGGTCTGCAGGACTCGGCTGTCGGTCGGTCATCCGGTCGCCTCCATCCTGTCGAGCCGTGGTCGGGTCCGAACGAGAGACGCCGCTTCCGTCTGTCTGTGGTGGGAAAAGCTGGTCATACGCACTCCTCACTATGCGTAGGACTCGCACGGTGATGAACTCGCGCCAACCGGTGTGAAAGTGAACGGCACGGACGCTGAGCAGTGCCGTTATCGAGGGGGAGACGTGGCGTCGGTACACTTTCGCACCGGCGCTGACGGCACCGAATTCGACGGCCTTACCCCCGCACTGACTCAGACCCCCGTCCGGAACGACAGATCCAGCGACGGCGCGGAGTGGGTCAGCGATCCCATCGAAATCACGTCCACACCCGTTGCCGCGTAGTCGGCGACGCACTCGAGTGTGATCCCGCCGCTGGCTTCGGCCAGCACGCCCTCGTACTCCGCGAGCAGCGAGACGGCTTCGCGCGTCTCTGCGGGCGTCATGTTGTCCAGCAGGACGATATCCGCACCCGCCGCCGCTGCTCGTGGCGCGTCCTCGACAGACTCCACCTCCACGTCGAGTTTCGTCGCGAACGACGCGCGCTCGCGGAAGTGCTCGATTGCGCCCTCGAGCCCCATCTCCGCGATGTGGTTGTCCTTCACCATGACCATGTGCGAGAGGTCGAGGCGGTGGGTATCGCCGCCGCCAGCGACGACGGCGCGCTTCTCGAGTCCGCGCAGGCCGGGCGTCGTTTTCCGGGTTGCAGCGATTCGGATGTCGTCGAAGTCGGAATTAACACCTCGCTCGCGGCCTGCAGCCGCTTGTGTATTCGAAGCGCGTTGCGCCTCGCGTGCCTCGTCGACGACCCGGCGCGTCCGCGTCGCGATGCCCGAGGCGTGACCCGCGAGGTTGACCGCGACACGCTCCCCGCGGAGGACATCGCGGGCGCTGCCCTCGACGGCGAGCAGTTCGTCGCCCGCCTCGATTCGCGCGCCCGACTCGAGTTGGTCCGTCACAGCCACGCCGAGATACTCGAAGACGGCGGCCGCGGTCTCGAGGCCGGCGGCGACGCCGTCCGCTTTGGCGACGAGTCGGCCGGTCGTCTCGCCGGGCACCTGGTTCGTCACGTCGTGGTGGCCGACGTCTTCGCGGAGCCAGCGGTCGATCTGTTGGTCGGTGATCATGGGTATCAGTCGTCCGCCATCTGCTCGAGCGCTGATTCATCCCCGACGACGTGATGACAGCCCAGGGATTCCGTGTTCTCGCTGGCGGCGCGTGCGATCAACAGCGCGACGACGCTCGCGTTCCGCAGTTCGTAGAGGTCACGCGCCGTCCGCGTGCGGATGTAGGCGTCCACCTCGCCCTTGAGTCGCCGGAGCACAGCACCCGCACGGGCGACCTCCTCGGGGTCACGCTCGAGTCCGAGATACTCGTCCATCGTCCGCTGGAGGCGTGCGAACTTCTCGGCGGCGAAGCGCTCCGGGAGGTCGGGATCGCGGTTCAGGAGGTCCGGCGCATCGACGGCTGTCGGGTCGGGGTCGGAGTCCGCTCCAGCCCCGGCCGCGTCCTCTCCCGCCCGCAGTCCCCAGACGAGTCCCTCGAGAAGGCTCGTGCTCGCGAGTCGGTTCGCACCGTGGACACCCGTCCGAGCACACTCGCCGACGGCGTAGAGCCGGTCCAGCGAGGTACGCCCGCGGTCGTCGACCGCAATACCACCACAGAGGAAGTGCTCGCAGGGTGCGACGGGAATTTTGTCACCCTCAATGCCGCGGTCGCGACACTTCGCGGCGATGGTCGGGAACTCGGCGTCGAACTCGAGTGGACTCACGTCGAGTACGACCTCGCCGGTCGCCTCCCGCTCGGTTTCGACCGAGCGGGCAACGACGTCTCGCGGTGCGAGTTCGGCGTCGGAGTGGTAGTCGGGCATGAACCGCTCTCCGTCGGCGTTGCGGAGGAGTGCGCCCTCACCACGGAGGGCTTCGGAGAGGAGGAACGTGTCCTGCTTCGCGGCTCCGCCGCTTCGCTTCGAGGCGCTACGCGCCTCGCAATCGTAGGCCGTCGGATGAAACTGGACGTACTCGAGATCGGCCACATCTGCACCGGCGAGCGCGGCCATCGCGATTCCGTCTCCGGTAGCGTCGTCCGGATTGGTCGATCGGCTGTAGAGCGCGCCGATACCGCCGGTTGCGAGGATCGTCGTCCCGGCGTAGATTGGGTGGCCGCCGGGCGCTTCGTCCGTGACTACGCCGTGGACCCGGCCCTCGTGAGTGATGAGTTCGAGTGCGGCGGTATCCTGGCGGACCTCGATCTTCTCGTGGTCGTCGACGTGGTTCAGGAACGGACGGAGGATGTGGGTGCCCGTCGCTGCGTCGACGTGGAGGATCCGATTCTCGGAGTGGGCGGCCTCGCGGGCGTAGTCGAACTCGCCGCTGTCGGTCTCGTCGAACCCGATGTCTAAGGTGTCGATGAGCACGTCCTCGACCGCCGCGTCGGCGTGCTCGACGAGAACGTCGACGGCGTCGGGATCGGCAGTGCCGTCGCTGGCTGCAATAATGTCCTTCGTGAGCGCGGCGGGGTCGCCGCGGGTGGTCGAGATGCCGCCCTGTGCCCAGTCGGTGCTGGCGTCGTCGGGTTTCGTTGCTTTGGTCAGCAGGAGCACCTCGGCCCCCTCGCGGGCGGCAGCGAGTGCGGCGGCACAACCTGCAATACCGCTGCCGACGACGAGGACGTCCACGGTTTCGGCGGCCACTGCTGTGTTCGGGGTGGATTGTGTCTCGGTCATCGGTCAAATTTCGAGCATTCGATCGAGCGCGACCTGCGCGAGTTCTTTTTCGTCGGGCGCGACCTCGATCACGTTTCGTTCGCGGCTGGCGACGAGTTCCTCAAGGACCCACGTCAGATAGTTGGGGTCTATCTGGCGCATAGCGTTGCAGTCCATGCAGGCGTCACCACAGAGGGGAAGCACGTTCACCTCGGGGTGCCAGCGCTGGAGGTGACGGGTGAGGTGGATCTCGGTGCCGATCGCCCACGTTTCGCCTGGCTCGGCGTTCGCGACGGTGTCACAGATGGTCGCAGTCGAGCCAGCCACGTCGGCGGCTTCGACGACCTCGCGGCGACACTCGGGGTGGACGATGACGTTCGCATCCGGATCGTCCGCACGGACCTGCTCGATGTGCTCCTCGCGGAAGCGCTCGTGAACCTGGCAGTAGCCGTCCCAGAGGATGATGTCGCTCTCGGCGACTTCCGTGGCGTCCTTGCCCTCGGGGTCCCAGGGGTCCCACTCGGCGATGGCATCTTCCATGCCGAGTCGGTGGGCAGTGTTCTCGCCGAGGTGCTTGTCGGGAAGGAACAGCACCTTGTCGCCGCGGTCGAACGCCCACTCGAAGGCCCGGTGTGCGTTCGAGGAGGTGCAAACGAGGCCGCCCTGGCTGGCACAGAAGGCCTTCAGGTCGGCGTAGGAGTTCATGTACGTGATCGGGATGATGTTCGCGTCGGGCGCGGCGTCGGTGATCTCGGCCCACGCGGCGTCGACCTGGAGCGCCTCGGCCATGCCGGCCATCGGGCAGGACGCCTCCATGCTCGGGAGGATCACCGTCTGCTCGTCGTCCGTGATGATGTCTGCGCTCTCGGCCATGAACGTCACGCCGCCGAAGATGACGTACTCGGCGTCCGCCTCGGCAGCCTCCTTCGAGAGCTGGTAGGAGTCGCCCACGAAATCGGCGTGTTCGACGATCTCGCGTCGCTGGTAGTTGTGTCCCAGAATAACGACGTCGTCGCCGAGTTCGGCGAGCGCCGTTTCGATGCGGTCCGTTCGTTCTGCCTCGTCTAAGTCCCGGTAGGACGCCGGGAGCTGCTCTAACGAGTCGTATTTGAACAGACTCAGGTCGGTTTCCAGTTCCGCAGTTTCCATCGTGACCATTGTGTGGTACCCGTCGGTACATCGACAACACACGGCAGTATTGAATAACTTTTTCCTTCAATACGGCACACTGGTTGTGTTCGGAAGTACCAAGTCGGCTATTGGGGCGGAAGTGTTCGTAAATCAGGTCGTCGAACAAATTCGGGCCCTGACTGGTCCGTCGTTGGTAACAGCCGCTTTTCGGTCCAGCAACCGTAGTAAGGGAGGCCAATGTCACTCGAGAACGCCTTCGCCGAGTTCACCCATCGCGACTGGGAGCGCACAGAGCGAGAACAGGCGGGCGAGGACGCCCAGCCGGCAGCGTCGGATAGGTCGGGGACACCGGCAACATCGGAAACATCGGCGACACCGGCAACACCGGAAACTATCCGACTCGCCATCGTCGGCGTCGGCAACTTTGCTCGCAACCGGGCACTCCCCGCAATTGCGGAGTCGCGATACTGCGAAACGACCATGCTCGTCACCGGCTCGCCCGACCAGTGTCGGACCCTCCACGAACGGTTCGGCATCGACCACATCGTCACATACGATGCCTTTCTCGCCGGCAACCACGTCGACACCTACGACGCCGTCTATGTCGCGACGCCGAACGCGTTTCACGGCCGCTACGCGATCACCGCCGCCGACCACGGCAAACACGTCCTCTGTGAGAAACCCCTCGAAACGACGGCGGAACGAGCCCAGGAAATCGTTGACGCCTGCGATGATGCCGGCGTGACGCTGATGACCGCGTACCGTCTGCAGGTCGAGCCGGCCGTCCGCCGAACGAAAGAACTCGTCGCCGACGGCGTCATCGGCGACGTCGTCCAGGCCCACGCCGGCTTCTCACACCCACTGCTCGACCACGCCGACCCCGACACCTGGCGACTCGACCCCGACCTCGCCGGCGGCGGCGCGCTCGTCGACCTCGGCATCTACCCGCTGAACACCATCCGCTTCATCCTCGAGATGGATCCCGACAGCGTCTACGCGACGACGCACTCGAGTACCGCACCGTTCGACGCGGTCGACGAACACGTCTCGTTCCAACTCGAGTTCCCGACGGGTGCAACGGCTGCCTGTACGGCGAGTTTCGATGCGCACGCGAGCAGTTGGCTCGAGTTGATCGGCACGGACGGACTGATTTCGATAGCGTCGCCGTTCGGTGGGGTGGTGCCCCAAGAGATGGTCGTCGAGAGCGGCGATGTGCGAATGGAGTACACGGGGCCGTCGGTGGACGAGGTCCGAGAGGAGTTCGAGTACTTCGGCTACTGCGTAGTGACAGGGACCGATCCGGAGCCGGACGGCGAGGATGGGGTGGCGGATCTGGCGATCATCGAGGCGGCGTACGAGTCGGCGGAGACGCACTGTCGAGTAGAATTATCGTAGGCGTAGTGCGGTGAAGAGAGACAATCTGCTGCCCGTTTACAGCCGCGCCGGAGCCAGCGCGTCGATCGTCGCCTCGGTCACGGCGTTCGAGGCCGGCTCTGGGACGACGACGATCGGATGGTCGATGCCGGTCTCCGACACCAGCGATCGGAGCTGATCGCGTGCGTCGTCGGGCGTGCCCGCAACGCCGAGGTCTCCGAGCATCTGGTCGGAGACGGCCTCGGCGGCGGTCGCCCGGTCGCCCTCACGCCAGGCCGTTGCGATTCGATCCGCTCGGTCGGGATAAACCGTCGAGACTGCGCGCCGGTAGCCCTCGCCGCTACCGACGTAGTAGGCGACGTGCTGGCGCAGCGTCTCGCGGGCCTCGTCGGCGTCCTCGCTAACCGCCGAGGGGACGTACGGCGCGATAGTGATTTCCTCGGGATCTCGGTCGCGTCCGCGCGCGGCGTCCGCGACCTCCTCGAAGGCAGTGTCGAGGTTCGAGAACGGGATATTGTGCGGGATCCAGCCGTCACAGAGCCGACCGACGACGCGCCGGTTCGCCGGGCCGAGTCCGGCGTGGTAGATCGGCACGGGTGCATCGATCGAGGGGAAGTCAGCAGCCTCCAGGAGTTGTCCCTCGTAGTCGACCGGCTCGCCGTCGCCCGCGGTGTACTCCCGAATCAGTTCGATCGTCTCGTGGGCGCGGCGAACGGGTCGGTCGAAGGACATGCCGTGGAGGTCCTCGACGGCCTTCGGCGTGCTCGTTCCGAGTCCGAGTCTGAATCGCCCGTCGGAGGCCTGCGAAAGCGAGGCAGCGGTCATCGCGAGCACGGCCGGCGACCGGGAGTAGACGTTCAAAATCGCGCTCCCGAGGTCGATATCGTCGGTCCGACAGGCCATCTCGGTGAGCTGCACAACACCGCTTGCGCCCCAGAGTTCTCCCACCCAGACGGCGTCGTACTCGCGTTCTTCCGCCCGAACGGCGACGTCTGCCTGATCGACGTCCCCGAACGACGTGACCATGAGTCCTACGTCCATGCTCGGAGGATACGCGGGAATCGATAAAAGTGTCCGTGCCGGTTGCACGTTCGAGTGGTGGCGCTCTGCTGCGAAGACGGCACTCTACTACAGCCCCATCTGTCAGGTGATGAGGCAACTCTACTCGGGGTAGACGGTCAACGACGGATAGTACGTTTCGTAGAAGGCGGTATCGAAACTGAGCAGCGCGTCACCGTCTACAGTCGCGTGCGCGCCGATGACGAAGTCCGCAGCGATGTGCTGACGCGGTGAGAGACCGTTGCTGCACTCCTCGCAGTGAACGCGCTGTTTCGTCCCGCAGGATGGGCACTGGAGACCATCAGGTCGACGATCAGTGTATCGCTGGAACCCCTCGCCGGCCTGGAACAACGCCTCCCGTGACGGCTCGACGACCTGAATACTGAGGTCCGCTAGAAACCGATCCAGTTCGGACGCCGTCTCGAAGTGACCGTCTGCTGCGAGTTCGGCGTACACGATCGACGAAATAACGATTCGGCCCCGACGGTAGGCTCGTCGAAGTTCCGCTTCGCTTGCGTTCGCATAGTCGTCTTCGTAGAGAAGCGCCAGAAGAACGTTCGTATCGACTGCTGTCGTCACGCGTTGGCCTCCGACTCATCGTCGTCGTTCTCGTCGCCGCTATCGCGAGGGTATTCCCCACGGAGTCGGCGCATCCGTTCGGGCATTGTATCACCGGTATCACCGCTGTCAGCGCTACCGCGGTATTTCTCGAAGGGGTCCTCACCGTCCGCCGTCGTCGGCTCCTTCTTTCGGATCTTGTACCCGGACTCAACCTCCTCGAAGGCGATTTCGTCGCCAGGTTCGATTCCGAGCGTCTCTCGAATCTCCTTCGGGATAGTGACCTGACCCTTGGTGGTGACGCGCGGCATGTATTACTCAGTGTTAGGGAGTAATACTCCATAAGTATTACCCACAACATCGTACTCGACCGTTCAGCGAGACTGGCAAGTGAGGCGCTATCGACTGGTCACACCAAAGTACGGGCGAGGTACCTTCCGTACACGGAAGTCGTACGTCTGCAGTTCCGCAGATGTTCAGAACGCCATTGCAGCCGTCATCCAGAGTCCGAAGACGAAGACAATCGCGCTGATCGCGAGCCACGAGAGCTGTTGCCTGACGAGCAGTCTGGTGGCACCATCCTGGCACGAGTCCGCGACGACGAACGCCGGCGTGTCCGGCCCATCGCCGACGACGGCACTGATGTCGCGCATCGTCTCCCGAGCCTCCACGTCGTAGCGTGACTGGCCGAAGACGTACGCCTCCTCGCCGGGGTCGAGCCTGCGCTCGTGGTACTTCCGGTCGTTCCCGGTGGCGAATTCGACCACGCCGAGATCGAGCGAGGTGTTCTCGGACTCGAGATCCGACTCGTGTTCGAGGAACCGACGAATCGACCCCGGTTCACGCTCACCGCCGTCGATTCTGGTGCTGGCCGACGTGGAGAGGGCAAGGTCGGCACCAGCAGGTTCGACGCGGACGCTCGCCGTGCGGTCCTCGAGTCGGAACGGGAGCCCGCCCATTCCGCTGTCGACGGTGTCCCACGAGGAGTTCTTCCCGCTCGATCGGAGCTCTTCGACCTCGTACTCGTAGACGAGACAGGGGGTGCCGGTCAGGGGAGCCTCGACGGTGTCGTCGATCTCGCTTGCGGTGCCCTCGAGTTCGACCGGGCCGTCGGCGCGCTCGGCGGCGATCACGTCGTCGGTGTCGCCGCGGTAGACGTGGTAGGCAGGGCGGAGTCGGTAGCCGGTGTAGAGGAAGCCGGCGATGCCGAGGAAGAGGAGTGCGGGTCCAACCATCGGCGGAACGTCTCAGTTCGTGACCATAACGGTAGCGGTTCTCCCCCATTCGCTGTCCGCTTGGGACTGTGCCGACACGCACACCGTACGGTTCACTCGTGGCGCAACGCCTCGATCGGATCCACCCTCGCCGCTCGCCAGGCCGGATACAACCCCGAAACGACCCCCACACCGATCCCAACCGCCGCCGCGATGGCGATCCACTCGAGTGGGTAGACCATTGGCCACCCGATGAGTTGCACGCCGAGGTAGCCGACGCCGAGGCCGAGCGCGATGCCGAAGACGGCACCGACGAGCCCGAGGATGACGGATTCGACGAGGAATAGCTGCATGATGTCTCGCTTCGTTGCACCGATGGATTTCATGACCCCGATCTCGCGGGTGCGTTCGGTGACGCTGACGATCATGATGTTCGCGATGCCGATGGAGCCGACGACGAGCGCGATGGCGGCGACGGCGGCGACGAAGCCGGTGAGCTGGTTCACGAGGTCCATGAACTGGTCGATGGCGTCCTCGACGGTCTGGACCTCGATCTGGTCGCCGTCCTGTTTCAGTTCGGCGGCGTGGGAGTCCGTTTCGAGGTAGTCGGTGACGTCATCCTGCGTGGGCTCGATCGCTTCGAAGTCTTCAGCCCCGATCTGAAGGAGTGGATACGCGCGTTCGTCGTCGCCGTCGGGCGTCTCGATTGTCGTCGTGTAGTACGACTCGGCGGACACGTAGACGTGTGGCGGCGTCTGTCCACCGAACTCTTCCTCGACGACGCCAGTTACCGTCACAGTCGTCGTCTCGCCGTCCTCGAAGGTGAGCGTGAGCTCGTCGCCCGTCGAGACGTTCTCCTCGAAGACCTGGCTCGCCGGTTCGTTGATCACCGCCTCGTCCTCGGCGTCCTCGTCGAACGTCTCGCCCTCGACGAACGGCGTGAACTCGAACGCATCGTCGGTCGTCGCCTGTACGTCGACGACGCCGGTCACCTGCTCGTCGCCCGTCCCGGTTTGAATTACGTCCAGTGATCCCTCTGGCGCGACGAACTCGACGCCGTCGATCTCCTCGAGTGTCTCGATGTCGCTCTCCGTGTAGATCGGTGTCTCGACCGGCATGATCCCGAAGCCGTCCTCCGGTTCGGTCTGGGTCTGGACGAGCATCACGGGCTCCTGGTCGTCCTCGATATCGCCGACGATGCTCTCGGAGAAGCCCGAGCCGAGCACCATGAAGGTGATTACCGCCGCAATGCCGATGATCACCCCGATGGTCGTCAGCGTCGAGCGAAGCTTGTGGGACGTGATCGACCGCCAGCTAATTCGGAGGCTCTCGAGTAGGTTCACGTCGACCACCGCCCGCGCGCTCGCATTGGCGCTCGCTACCTCGTACAGCCAGTTAGTCGTTTCAATCGGTCAATAGGCGTGAGAATCGGGCGGTCACTGTGCTGACTGCGATTGAGACTGCGCCGACGGCGACGACGGCATATCTCCCTCAACCAGCGACACTGTACACCAGACCCCAGTCAATCAGCGGCATCGTACACTACATCGCCATCAACCAGCGTCATCGCCACGTCGATCTCGTCGATCGCCTCGGACTGCTCCCATGGTGACTCCTCGAGGACGACCAGATCGGCGCGCTTGCCGACCTCGACGGTCCCCAGTCGATCCTCGTCGAAACCGACGTACGCGCCGCCGCGCGTGTAGGCCCGGATCGCTTCGGTTACCGAGAGACGCTGCGCTTCCGTGCCGGCGTTAACCGCGTGGTGGATGCCGAGCAGCGGATCGAGCGGCATGCAGTCCGAACTGAACGCGAGCGGGACGCCGGCATCGAGCACGCGGCGGAATCGGTTGGTCCGCTTGCGACGTTCCTCGCCGAGACGCTGGTCGTAGAGTCCGCCTTCGTCTGCCCAGCGGTGGAAATTAGGCTGCATCGAGGCGACGATTCCCGCGTCGGCCATCCGGGCCAACTGGTCGTCGTCGACGAGTTCGGCGTGCTCGATCCGGTGTCGGGAGCCGGCCGGATCGTCGGTGGACTCGAGTAGGGTGAGCGTTTCCTCGATGGCCTCGTCGCCGATGGCGTGGATGGAGAGCTGGAAGTCTGCGTTGTCGGCACGGTCGACGATGTCGCCGAGTTCGTCGGGGTCGACGACCCATTGGCCGCGTCCGGCGTCTGTGTCTGCGTTTGCGTTTGCGCTTGCGTCTGTGTCTGTCACCTCCTCGCCGTCTCCATCCTCGTCCCCGCCCGCACCGACGTACGGCTCGTACACCTTCGCCGTCTCACCGCCGAAACTGCCGTCGGAGAAGGACTTGATCGCGCCCACCTGCACGCGCTCACTACCTGCGTTCGTCGGCATGCCTGCGGCGGTGAGGTGCTCAAGGAAGTCACTCCAGTAGTTGATCCGCACGCGAAGCGGCAGGTCGCCCTCGGCTTCCAGGTCGCGGTAGGCCCGGGCGGCCGTCGAGCGCTGCACCATGTCGTGGACGCCCGTCACGCCGAGTTCAACCGCGTGTTCTGCGGCCGCCGAAATGATCTTGCGCATCTCCGCGCGACTGGCGGCGACCTCGTCTTTGACGACGCCGATGGCGTCCTCGACGATGACGCCGGTCGGCTCGTCGCCCTCGACGTGGACCTCCTCGTCGGGCAGGTCGTTCTCGAGTTCCGCCAGCGCGACGGAGTTCAGCGAGGCCGTGTGGCCGTCGACGCGAATCGCGGCGATGGGGCGCGTCTCGGACACCTGATCGAGGTCCTCGCGCGTGAGGTATCCCGCTGTGCCGCCCCACGTGCTCTCGTCGTAGCCGAATCCGAGAATCCAGTCGTTCTCGGCGTTGTCGGTCCCATCCTCCACGCCCGCTGTTTCGTCCCCCCGCGCGGCGAGGGACTCGAGTGCTTCTTCCCGCGAGTCGACGGTCGAGAGGTCGGCGTGGACGAGGTGTTCGCCGAGGTGGTCGAGGTGGGTGTGGGCGTCGATGAAGCCCGGAAGGACGGTGCGGCCTTCGCAGTCGATGACCTCGGTCTCGACGCCCTCGAGGAACTCGATTTCGTAGGTGTCGCCGAGGCGGACGAGTTCGCCGTCGCGGATCGCAGCGGCTTCGTGGACGGTGTCGGGTGCCGTCAGGCTGTGGATCTCTGCGTTCGTGAGCAGCAGATCGGCGGCTTCGGTCATGGTCGTGGTGTGGGAAACCAGGGGCAAAGAGAAACCGGTTTGGAATGCGACTGATTCGTGCTCGCTTCAGTGGTGGGTCCTCACTGAAGCAGCCGCGCGAATCAGCAACCCTTAGGAGACACCGCTGTCTCCACCAACGCATGACCACGACCGATCCGGAGGCCCTCGCCGACCGCGTGCAGGACGGCGACCTCCGCATCCACGAACTCGAGGAGCACACCGACGCCGACACCGCGGCCGAGGCCCGCCGCCTGTTCGTCAAACGCGAGACGGGAGCCGATCTCAGCACCACCGGCGACTACGCCTTCCCCGCCGAGGAGGCCGACTCCGCAGTCGAAAACATGATCGGCGCGGCCCAGATCCCGATGGGCGTCGTCGGCCCGGTCGACGTCTCCGGCAGCGCGGCCGACGGCGAGCACTACCTGCCGATGGCGACGACTGAAGGGGCGCTGCTGGCATCGGTCAACCGCGGCCTCTCGGTGATCCGATCAGCCGACGGCGCAGACGCCCGCGTGACGAAGAACGGCATGACCCGCGCCCCCGTGTTTCAGGTCGAGGGCGTCGCAGAGGCCGCCGAAACGGTCGAGTGGGTCGACGACAACGTCGATGCGCTTCGGGAGGCCGCCGAGTCGACTACCAGCCACGGCGAACTGCTCGCCGTCGATACCTACGTCGTCGGCGACTCGGTCTACCTCCGCTTTGCCTACGACACGAAGGACGCGATGGGGATGAACATGGTCACCATCGCTACCCGCGAAGCCTCCGAACTCGTCGAAGCCGAGACGCCGGCCTCGCTCGTCGCGCTCTCGGGCAACCTCTGCTCGGACAAGAAGCCGGCGGCCATCAACGCCGTCGAGGGCCGCGGGCGCTCGGTCACCGCCGACGTGCTGATTCCGGGCGAACTCGTCGAGGAGCGCCTGCACACGACCGCCGACGCGATCGCGGAGGCCAACACCCGAAAGAACCTGACCGGCAGCGCGAAGGCCGGCAGCCTTGGGTTCAACGCCCACGCGGCGAACGTGATCGCCGCAGCGTTCCTCGCGACCGGCCAGGACGAAGCCCAGGTCGTCGAGGGCGCAAACGCCATCACCACGATGGAGGCCCGCGAGCGCGAGGACGGCACGACGGACCTCTACGCCGCCGTCTCGCTCGCCTCGCTCGAGGTCGGTACCGTCGGCGGCGGGACGAAGCTCCCGACGCAGGCAGAGGCACTCGAGGTCCTCGGACTCCGCGGCGGCGGCGACCCGGCCGGCTCGAACGCCGACGCGCTGGCGGAAATCATCGCGGTCGGCGCGCTGGCGGGTGAACTCTCCTTGCTCGCCGCGCTCTCCTCGCGGCATCTGGCGAGTGCACACGAGGATCTCGGCCGATAGAGCCAGCGAGAATTCGCAGAGTGAAATCGGAGAATCAACCCGAACCGTCCGTCACGTTCTGTCTGGAACGTTCGTCTCGTTTACTCTGAACTGGCCGTCTCGTTCAGTTCCCGTCGCGCACGAACCGTTTTGACCGCGATATAGATGCCGCCGCCAAGAAGCAAGACCAGCCCCAGAAGCGCCTGCGGTCCGTCCGAGGCGAGCAAGAAGATTGCGAGTCCGAGCGCCGCAGTCCCGTGTGCGGCCGCGAAGTCCCGCCGACCGTACGCGCCGTGAAAGACCGCGACCGCGGCGAACGTCCCCACGAAAACCCACATCGCGAGCGTCGTCGCCTCGTAGCCGAACAGCGTCTCGTCGATGACCGTTCCGTAGCCGTAGAGCACCAGCGCGGCTACCGTTCCGATACCGATCGTCTCCTGCTGGACGTCCACCATTTCGGCCATTGCGTCTGCGCTGACGTTTCAGCGCCCGAGTGAAAGCCTTGCCGTTCGCGTTCCAGACGCGGCGATTCCCAGGAATTGCAGCGCGACCTCAGAGCAACCGGTACTCACCACGGCTCTCGCTCACCGTTCCCTGTCTCGTAAGCTTCTCGAGTGCCCGCTGAACGTAGCCAGCCGAGACCCCGCGCTCGCCGGCGTAGGAGATAATCTCGTCTTCGGTGGGCGAGTCGAGTTCAGCCAGCGCCCGTTCGACGATCTCCTTCTTGCTCCCGCTGCGTGTGGACCCGCGCGGGTCTCGGTCGCTAGCAGCCTCGACCTCGTCTACATCGAGGCCCGATTGCTCTAGGTACTCCGTGTCGTCGACCACTCCGTCTGCGACGTCGGACTCGAGTGCCTCGAAAGAGCCGAGGTCGGCGAAGGCCTCGCCCTGGCCCTGGCGGTTCGCGAGCATCGAGGCGCGAACCTCGCGGGCGTGGTTGGCGTCGTCGGTTTCGACGAACTTCTTCCGGCGCTCGTAGGGGCGACGGGCACCACAGCGGGGGCACTGGGTGGTTTCCGAGCGCCCCTCGATGATCCAGAGGTTCGAACACTCGCTACAGCCGACGACGGCGTACATGGCTCCTCGTGGGTGAGCGACGTAGTTCAAGGTTGGGCAACCGGAGCGAAAGTGAACGCGTTAGTGCCGACCGTGGACGGGACTATGCGCCGTCGACGTCGAGCACGACTTTTCCCGTGAGTCCACCTCCCTCGACCAGTTCGTGCGCCTGCGCGACATCCGCGAGCGGGAGCACCGAGTCGAGAACGGGCTCGAGTCGCTTCGCCTCGACGAGTCGGCGGAGCGCGTCGAGCGGTCGTCGGTCACGCTCGAGGAAGAGCATCTCGAGCGTGTAGTTCTGTTGGTAGGCGGTCCCCCACTCGCCTTCGGGTTCGAGGATCGTGACGAGGCGACCGTGTGGATTCGTAATTTCGGTGCTGCCGACTAGCGTCTCGCCGCCAACGGTATCGAAGACGAGATCGACGCCCTTGTCGAACTCCGACTCGATCACGTCGACGAAGGAGTCGGATTCGTAGTCGATCGCTCGCGCCGCGCCGAGTTCCTCGGTCTGGTCGACAGTCTCGGGACTCGTCACTGCGATCACCGTCGCGCCGCTCGCATCGGCGATCTGGACCGCGTGCGAGCCGACACCGCCCGCGCCGTGGATCAGGACCGTCTCGCCGGCCGTGACCGCGCCCCGCGTGACGATTGCCTCCCAGGCGGTCGCCGCAGCAAGGGGGAGCGCTGCGGCCTCTTCGTGGGAGAGCGACCCGGGTTTGGGCGCAACGATGGACTCGTCGACAGTGTGGAACTCGGCGTAACTCCCCTGCTCGCCGAAGATTTCGGAGGTGTAGAAGACTTCGTCGCCGACCGTGAAGTCCGTAACGGCCTTGCCAGTCTCCTCGACAACGCCCGAAACGTCGTACCCGATAATCGTCGGTGGAGAGATGCCGGCCCACGAGCCGGCCTGTCGAATTTTGCAGTCCACGGGGTTGACCGACGACGCGTGCACGCGAACGAGCAGTTCCGTCGGTCCGGGTTCCGGCCGGTCCGCGTCGCGGTGTTCGAAAACGTCGGTGTCGCCGAAGTCGGTGATGACCATTGCGTCCATACTGACCGCTGTCACCAGACGGCGAGATATAGGTTCGACCCGCGCTCACCGCGTCGTGAGATTCTCGTACAGTGGACGAACGGTGAGGGGCAGGAGCTGACCGATCCGCCCGTACATTATTAGCGTCCCCCGTCTTCTCTGACGATATGGACCATCGTTCACTGTCCGAAATCGAAGCATCCGAAGCCGCAGACGGCGTTCACCTGGCGCTGATGGCCGGCTCCGACTCGATGAACGTTCAGCACTTCGAGATCGAACCCGGTGCAACCGTCGAGGAGCACAGCCATCCGCACGAACAGACCGGTTTTATTTACGAAGGCGAACTGACGTTCCTCACCGACGGTGAGGAGATCGTCTGCGGTCCCGGCGATTCCTATGCCCTACCGGGTGATCAGCCCCACGGAGCCGAGAACCGTGGCGACGATACGGTTCGCGGGGTCGACATCTTTAGCCCGCCACGCGAGAATCCGAGCTGGCAATCAGAATAAACGAACCGGATGAGGTAGAGTCAACTAACCACCATTTTACGAGGCGATACCACGGAGTTATATGCCCCAGTTGGCAAGCACGTCCGATGGCAACCGAGACGGAGTCGACCGGCTGGGCGGTCGGACGGATCGAGTCGTTCGTGAGACGGTTAGGGCCGACGTGGCTTGCGGGTGCAATCGCAGCCGGGCCCGCAACGATGGTGAGTTTGCTGGCTGCTGGTGCGGGCTACGGCTATACGCTGTTGTGGGTCGTCGTTCTCGCGGCGGTCCTCGGCACCGTCGGCCAGTACCTCGCGATGCGACTCGGATTGCTCACCGAGGCGGGGATCGTTTCCGTCGTCGAAGACCACCTCGGCTCGTTCTGGGCCTGGGTGCTCGTGATCGACGTCGTCCTCGCGGCGGGACTCGCACAGCTCGTGATCATGAAAACGCTGGCGGATGTCAGCGCGACGATGGTCGCGACCGCGGGCGTTGCAGGACTCGCTGACCCTCGGATCTGGGGCGTTCTCTGGGCAATGATTCTCGCGCTTGGACTCGCGGGCGGCGGCTACCGCGTCGCCGAAATTGGCGCCAAGGTGCTCGTTTCGTGTGTCGTGCTCGCGTTCGTCGTCTCACTCTTCGTGGTTCCGGTCGATCCCGCCGCAGCGGCGACCGGACTCGTTCCCGAACTGCCCGGCGTCGGTGGCGCTGTCGTCGCCGCCGGCGTTCTCGGTGGTGCGGTTCACATCACCTTACTGACGATGCAGAGCTACACGATGCGGACTCGTGGCTGGACCGAAGCTGATCGGGACATCGCCCTCTTCGACGTTGTGAGTTCGATGCTCGTCGCGTTCGGCGTCTTCAGTCTCGCCGTCTTCCTCGTCGCGGCGAGTGTCCTCCCAGAGAGCGGTCTCGATCCCGCGACGATCGACGAGATTCAGGCCGCAGAGGCACTCGGTCCGATCGCCGGCGAATACGCAATGTGGGTGTTCTTGCTCGGACTGCTCGGTGCGGCCGTCTCGACGCTCGGCGGAAACACGATCGTCCCACCATATCTTCTCGCGGACAAACTCGGCTGGGAACAGTCCGTCGCGGACCCGCGCTACCGGGCAGCTATCATCGCCGTCGCACTCGCCTCCGCGGTCGGCGTGTTCCTCGAGGGCGCGTTCTTCCAGTTGCTCGTGATCATGCTCGCGTTCGGCCTCGTCGGCACGCCGTTCGCGCTCGCCGTGATCCTCTACCTGCTCAACGACCCCGACGTCGTCCCGGAGACGAACTCGTGGCTCGAGAACCTCGGTGGTGTCGTCCTCTTCGGGGTCGCGACCGTCCTCGCCGCCGAGTTCGTCCAGGAGGAGCTCCCCGGTGCGATGGACGGCGAGCTATCCTCGCTGTTCGTCGTCGCCTTCGCGGTCGCGATGGGGCTCGCGATGTGCGGTCTCGCGGTCCGGTACGTCCGCGAACGGTACTGACACCGGACGAACGTTTTTGAGACTGTCAACCGAAGGCTCCTGTATGAGCAACCACGCCCCACTTCGGGGCGAAGAGAGCCGACTTCGCTCGTTCGTCGGCGTCGCCACTGCGGGCCAGACCTATCGCAACCTCGCCTACCTGCTGCTGGCGATTCCGATCGGCATCGCCTACCAGTTCGGACTCATGCTCGGGTTCTTCGGCGGACTCATCCTCGCGTTCATGCTCGTTGGCATTCCGATCCTGCTTGGCACCATCGTAGGCTCGCGATATCTCGCCGAACTCGAGCGACTGCTCGCTAATCGGCTGCTAAGGACGGAGATCCAACGACCGGGCGGTGGACCGATACGCGGTACTGACGCCGGTATTCTCGGCTCGCTAAAGGAGATTATCATCTCGGAGGTCACCTGGAAGGGCGTCGGTTTTCTCGTTCTTCGGTCGTTTCTCGCCCTCGTCGTGCTCTTTCTGGTCATACTCGGTGGGTTCGTCTCACTCGCGCTCGTGTTCGCACCGTTCTCGAGTTCGACCGTCGTGCTGGGGTGGGAGATCGAGACACTCGCTGAGTCGGTACTCGCGGTCCCGCTGGGAATTGTGTTAGGACTGTTCTTCTTGCACGTCACCAACGGTGTTGCGCGGATCGTCGGCTCACTCGCGACGGCGCTGCTCGGCGACGAGTCGGCTTCGGATCCTGTCCGTCAGAACGGCGATGGGAACGGGACTGATTCTGGATCCGGTGAGCGGACGGCACCTGAGTGGGCAGACGGGCAGACAGGCGAATAGGCGAATAGACGGCCAGGCGGATCTCTCGACGGGCAGGCACATACAGGTGCCAGTGGCAAACGCCCGACGGCCGTAGCGGACGATAGCTGACACAGATTCCTATGAACGAGAGATCACGGGTACCGTCACCGAGCGGCCATTCCACACCAGGTGTACCGGGTAGCCAGACAGCCACGTCGCGACCAGAAACACCATGAGACCGGAGTTACGACCGATCTCGGAGCAGGTCATCGTCATCACCGGTGCCTCGTCCGGCATCGGATTGACCACCGCGCGAATGGCGGCCGACCGCGGTGCACGACTGGTCCTTGCGGCACGGAGCGAAGAGGCGCTGCAGGAACTAAAGCAGGAGCTAACGGAGCAGGGCCACGATGTAGAGTACGTCGTCGCCGACGTCCGCGAGCCCGAGGATATCCGTACCATCTCGCAAACCGCACAGGACACCTACGGCGGCTACGATACGTGGATCAACGGCGCCGCTGTCTCCATCTACGGCAAACTGCGAGACGTTCCACTCGAGGACCTCAAGTCACAGTTCGACACCAACGTCTGGGGACTGCTCTACGGCTCCTTCGAGGCGGCCGAGCACCTGCGGGACCGCGAGGGCGGCGGTGCGATTATCAATATCGGCAGCATCGCCTCCGAACGCGCGTTTCTCATGCAGGGTAGCTACTCGGCCTCTAAACACGCCGTCAAGGGATTCACTGACGCGCTGCGGATGGAACTCGAGAAGGAGGGCGCGCCAGTGTCGGTGACGCTCATCAAACCCAGTGCGATCGACACGCCGTATCCAGAACACGCGAAGAACTACATGGACCAGGAGGCGACGGTTCCAGCGCCCGTCTACGCCCCGGAAACAGTCGCGAGAGCGATTCTCCACGCGGCCGAGGAGCCACAGCGGGAGGTGACCGTCGGCGGCGGTGGCAAAGCGCTTACCGTCGCGAGCAAGTACGCACCGCGGCTCCTCGATCGCGTCATGGAAGCGATGTTTATCGAGCAACAACAACGGGACCGACCGGCCAGCGAGGGTACTGAAGCCGAGGCGGACAGCGGTCTCGAGGAGCCCTCCGCGGGCGGCGAACTCGCCGAGCGCGGCGAGTACGAGGGCCACGTCGCTGAGACGAGTCTCTACACGAGACTCACCCAGCGCCGGTCGGTTTCGACCTCGGCACTCGCCGGCCTGGGTGCAGTCGTCGGATACGCAGGCTACAGGGTACTGCGCAGCATGAAATCAGCAGGGAAAACTGAGAGTGCGTCGAAACTGCCCCCATCCCAGAACCAGCAATCCGAGCAACCGCAGTCGCAGTCTACTGCACAGCAACTCAGAAACACGCTACGTATTTGATCCGGCACCCGCACTCGAGTCCCCAAGCGATCGTTCCATCGCCACGTGCGGAATCCCCGCCTCCTCGAATTCGTCGCCGTACGTCTCGTAGCCGAGTCCCTCGTAGAATCCTGCGGCGTGCGTCTGCGCGTGGAGTTTGAGCGTCTCCAGTGACTGCTCGCGTGCCTCCGTCTCGAGTGCCTCCATGAGCGCGCGGCCGACACCTGTGCCGCGGTGGGACTCGAGTACCGCGACGCGTTCGACCTTCCCGGTGGCCTGGTCGACGGTGCGAAGGCGGGCGGCACCGATGGGGGTTGCTGTGCTCGAGTCGTCTTCGGCCTCGTCATCGCTGTCGGCGTACGCGACGAAGTGCACCGCCGCCGCATCCGGTTCGTCGTGCTCGTCGTACTCGAGTTCCTCGTCGACGTCCTGTTCGTCGACGAAGACATCGTAGCGAACGTCGAAGGCGTCCTCGAGTTCGCTCTGAGCAGTGGCGACGCGGACGGTTGGGGGGTTGGTTGTGCCTGTTTGTGCGTTCGGTTCCATTGTGTTCGTGTTCTGCCCGAGGTATGGAGAGCGTTACGGGACGCTCTGCTGGTTCGCGTCAGTGCCAGTGTGGGTCAGACGCGGGTGTCTGTCTTGAGGGAGGGACCCGACAAAAAAGCGAAAAGCGAAAAGCGAATTCGAACGAGTCGCAAGTCAGTGTCGCTGGTTCTGACTCGCCGAAATCCGGTCTACGACAGCTGTTCGATGTTTGCGACGACTTCGTCAGCGAACTCGCTGGTGGCGAGCTTCTCGGCGTCCTCAAGCTGGCGCTCGAGGTCGTACGTGACCTTGCCCGAGGAGATGGTCTCCTCGACGGCGTCGCGCACGAGGTCTGCGGCGTCGTTCCAGCCCATGTACTCGAGCATCATGCGGCCCGAGAGGATCATCGCGGTCGGGTTGACCTTGTCCTGGCCCTCGTACTTCGGTGCGGAGCCGTGGACAGGTTCGGCGAGCAGGCGGCCGTCGCCGAAGTTGGCGCCGGGTGCGATGCCGAGGCCACCGATCTGTGCGCCGGCGGCGTCGGACATGTAGTCGCCGTTCAGGTTCATCGTGGCGATGACGTCGTAGTTGTCCGTCCGGGTCAGCAGCTGCTGGAGCATGTTGTCAGCGATGCGGTCGTTGACGACGAGCGTGTCGTCGTCGACTTCGCCGTCTTGCTCCTCCCAGAGGGTGTCCTCGGTGATGACTTCGTCGCCGTACTCCTCTTCTGCGACCTCGTAGCCCCAGTCACGGAACTGGCCTTCGGTGAACTTCATGATGTTCCCCTTGTGGACCAGCGTGACCGAGTCACGGTCGTGCTCGAGTGCGTAGTCGATCGCGCGGCGGACGAGACGCTTCGTTCCGAACTCCGTGATCGGCTTGACGCCGATGCCGACGGGACCGTCGTGGATGATGTCGGTTTCGCCCATCTCGTCTTCGACGAACTCCTTGACCTGCTGGACTTCGTCGGAGCCGGCTTCCCACTCGATGCCGGCGTAGACGTCTTCCGTGTTCTCGCGGAAGGTGACCATGTCCATCTGCTCGGGTTCGGAGACAGGAGACGGAACGCCGTCGAGGTGGTAGGTCGGGCGAACGTTCGCGTAGAGATCCAGAAGCTTGCGCAGACCGACGTTCAGCGAGCGGAAACCGGCGCCGACGGGCGTCGTGAGCGGACCCTTGATGGCGACGCGGTGTTCTTTGATTGCCTCGACGGTCTCGTCCGGGAGGTTCTCGTCGTACATCTCGCGGGCGGACTCGCCGGCGTAGACGCGCATCCAGTTGATCTCTCGGCCGGTCGCCTCGGCGGCGGCCTCGAGGACCTGCTGTGCGGCTGGGCCGACGTCGCTACCGACGCCGTCGCCGTGGATGATCGGGATAATCGGGTTGTCAGGGACTTCGAGTTCGGTCTCGCTCCCCTCTTTCAGCGTGATCTTTTCTCCCTCGTCAGGGACCTCGATCTTGTCGTAGCTCATCTCGTCTGTACGGTTCTTCGACTGGGGTAAAAGGGCTACCATTTCGTTCGAAGAACGGCAAATATTGCACAGGCCGGACCGCTGCCGGGATTCGTCTGGATCGTAGTGGATCGCCTCTACTGTGCACAGCCACCGGTGCACCCACGACGCTGTGCAGTGTCAAACCAGGTCTGTCAGTCAGGATCGCAGGTCGTCGGAGCCGCTGTCTCTCTCCCGCTCTCTGTCGTCGTGTTCCGGACGTGAACGGCCGCTGTCTGATCCGCGAATTGGAGTCGTATCGTGCCAGTATCGTGCGATCAGTCCGGTGCCGACGGCGATAGTTCCAACGCCGAGCATACCGAGCAGGAACTGAAACTCCGTCGAGAGCCACCCCTCCCGATACGTGGCCCAGAGCGTCGCGAGAACCGTAATACCGATGACGACGACCGTCGACCCGAGGTCGACACGATCCGCCTCATCGTCTAGCGCCAGCCGTCCCACTGCGAACAGCGACAGTAGCGCACAGAACCCGGCGAGCAACACGGCTGGCGTCATCGTCGTCATCCGTTCTCAGGCGTCGGCCGTAAGTGTGTGGGTTTCGGCCAGTGTCCTGTGCCGCTGCCGTCGCCGTGAACCGCCAGCCGTGCCTGGATCGCTGAAACCCAAAGGTCGTTATAATCCGTCTGTGAAAGCCCGTCCATGCAGGTACTCGTTCACGGTGGAGCCGGTAGCGACCCCGACGAACCAGCCCCGAGACAGGCCGTCCTCGACGAGGCAGCCGAAACCAGTGCAGCGACGAGCGACCCGGTCGACGCCGTCGAGGCAGCGATTCACGTCCTCGAGTCCTCGCCGCGGTTCAACGCCGGCGTCGGCAGCGCCGTCCAGAGCGACGGCGCGATCCGTACGGATGCAGGCATCATGACCGACGACCGCGCTGTCGGCGCAGCCTGCTCGATGCCGAACGTCGAACACGCCGTCAGCGTCGCCCGCGTCGTCATGGAGGACACCCCCCACGGGTTCGTCTCCGGGGAGCACGCCGTCGAACTCGCCGAGGCGTTCGACGTCGAGACCGGTGTCGACCTCTGGTCTGAGCGAACGCGCGAGAAGTGGGCCGAGACCGAAGCGGATCGGCCGACCGACGGCGTGGCGAGCGAACTCGAGTGGATCCAGGATCAGTACGGACAGACTGATCCGGGTGGCCGTGACGAAGATAGCGACGGGGAGACAGCCACCACGGAACAGACCGAAACCGGCGCACGCGACGGCGATCTGGACCACGACACCGTCGGTGCGGTCGCGTTCGACGGTGAGCACCTCGCCGCGGCGACCTCGACCGGCGGACGCTGGCTCGCGCTCGCAGGCCGCGTCGGTGACGTCCCGCAGGTCGGCTCCGGATTCTACTGCTCACCCGCTGCTGCGGTCAGCGCGACCGGGGCCGGCGAGGACATTGCCCGCGTCACGCTCTCTCGGCGGGTCGCTCGTCACGTCGAACGCGGACTCGACGCCGACGCAGCGGCCGAACTCGCGATCGACGAGTTCGCCGAACTCACCGGATCGACGGCCGGCGTGATCGCGGTCGACTCGAGTGGAACGCTCGGATCGGCGTTCAACAGTTCGATGATGCAGACGGCGCGGGCGACGACGCGGTGACGGTCGACTACGGTGGGTTGGAGGCGGAGTGCTGAACAGCGGTTTCCGGACGGCTGCGGCGATCCGAGGCGGAACCTCTTTTTGTCGACCGGTCCAACCCGGAGGCATGGCCGAATCCGAGGACGTGGACCTCCAGTCCGAGCAGTACGAGAAGCACCGCGAAGCGGGCGAGATTCTCGCCCAGGTGCGCACAGAGACAGCCGACCGCGTCGAGGTTGGTGCGAGCCACCTCGAGGTCGCCGAGTACGCCGAGGACCGTATCCGCGAACTCGGCGGGAAGCCGGCGTTCCCGGTCAACATTTCGATCGACGAGGAGGCGGCTCACGCGACGCCCTCGATCGACGACGACTCGACGTTCGGCGAGGAGATGATCAACCTGGATATCGGCGTTCACATCGATGGCTGGCTCGCCGACACTGCGATCACTGTCGACCTCTCGGGCAATCCCGAACTCGCCGAAGCCTCCGAACAGGCTCTCGAGGCCGCCCTCGAGGTCGTCGAACCCGGCGTCGAAACCGGTGAAATCGGCGCAGAGATCGAGGATGTGATCAACGGCTACGGCTACAACCCGGTCGTCAACCTGACCGGTCACGGGCTCGGTCACTGGGAACAGCACACCAGTCCAAACATCCCGAACCGCGCGGTTTCGCAGGGAACGACGCTCGAAGTCGGCGATGTCGTCGCGATCGAACCGTTCGCGACCGACGGCGGCGGGAAGGTCACCGAAGGTGCGAGCGAGGAGATTTTCGCACTCGAGCGCGAGGGAACCGTCCGCAACCGGCAGGCCCGCGAGGCACTCGATCAGATCTCCGAGGAGTTCCGAACGTTGCCGTTTGCCACCCGCTGGCTCGAGACCGACCGCGCTGAGATGGCGCTGCGGCGACTCAAACGAAACAACATCGTCCACGGCTATCCGGTGTTGCAGGAAGACGAGGGTCATCTCGTCAGCCAGAAAGAACACACCCTGATCGTCACCGAGAACGGGTGTGAAGTGACGACGGAGTAGTCACTCACGGCTGGTCGCTGTACGTGTCAGTGTCAGTGTCCATGCCAGTGTCAGTGTCTGTGGCGGATGGCGGAATTAGGAGGACAGCAGTGCGGTCGTCACGTCCAACGGCGGAGACATACCGCAGACGGGGAGCACTTCGACAGCGATTCGCTCGGCTGAGTCCGAATCGACACGTTAGGCGTTGTTCATGCGCTGGCTCGACCGATTGCCACAGCGCTGGCACTCACAGACGCGATACGGTTCGCGGGAGAACTGTGCGTTTTCCTTTTTGACGCTTTCTGTGCGAATCTGTACGGAAACCTCATGCAGCGTATTCAGTTCGCAGTCGTCGCAGTATTCGGTAAGCCCGTTTATAGAGTCGTCCGTCGTTGCCATTGAGAAAAGAGTAGCTACAGTGAACTCTTAAATGCGCGTCTCATTTCGAATACTGAGTCATAACATCTGATATATCTAACGACGACCTAAGAGAAGCGGAGACAGTTTATACGACGTCCAGCAACCTCCAATCGAATTTCGAGCTACCCGTTACCAAGACAAGAGTCAACAACCATCTATAAAAGCGTTCCTGATTTCCATTGCACACAGAAATAGCGAGCAACAGCGCTTGCGAGACACAACCAGTAAGGAGTGTCACGCGCTAGCTCCGCCATGGAACAGGTGTTTGCCCCGTGGCGAATCGAGTGGATCAAACGGGACAAGGAAACCCCCGACGTCGACGACTGCGTTTTCTGTGAATTCCCCGAACGGGACGACGACCGGGAGAACCGCATCGTCGCCCGCAGCGAACACGCGTTCGTCCTTCTGAACAACTATCCCTACAATCCAGGGCACGTGATGGTGATTCCGAACCGCCACACCGGTGACTACGCCGACCTCAGCGACGAGGAACTACTCGACCATGCCCGACTGAAACAGCGTACGTTCGATGCACTCGAGTCCGCCCTGCAGCCGGACGGGTTCAACGCCGGACTCAACCTGGGGGAGGGTGCCGGCGGCTCGATTGGGGATCACCTCCACACGCACGTCGTTCCGCGCTGGCAGGGTGATACGAACTTCATGCCGGTGATCAGCGACACGACGGTGATCGTCGAAGCGCTCGCAGAGACGTACACACACGTCCACGAGGCGTTTGCCGACCAGGAGGGAGCGACCGTTCCGAACTCGGACCGAGCCGTCGTCTTCGAGTGAGACTGCAGTACGGGTCCGGCGGTCCGTACGTTTTTGCCCCAGTGTCTCGTGGTCACAGACAGCATGGAATACGACGTCGTACACACCGACGATGTGCCGTTGACGGATCTCTCGGAGATCGACGAGGTGCCACCAGATCTCCAGATCAGAGCGATCGACGACTTTCTGCCGAGTGATCACCTCCAGCTCAAACTCTGGTACTTCGAGCCCGGCGAGGAGATCCAGTACCACGCCCACGCGGAACAAGAGGAGCTGTACTACGTCCTCGAGGGCGAGTTCTCGCTGAAACTCGGGCGATCCGGCGAGGAAGAGTACGTCGAGGCCGGACCGGGCACGTTCTGGGTGGCAAAACCGGAAATCGGTCACGGCCATCGGAACGTCGGCGACGAGGAAGGCGTCGTGCTCGCGATCGGTGCGCCAGCCGTTGAGGATCCGGGACTGGATCCGCACGAACTGGACGCTGCTGACGAGTGATTGGTGCTGCGTTGTCGGAAGGTGTCGAAGGCTCTATCGGCCCACTCGCGCTCAGGCGTACGTCGACTCGAGATACTCGAGTATCCGTTCGGATTCGGCCATCGTCACGCCGTACTCGTCGTCGACGACGACCGGTACCTGGCGCTGGCCCGAGACGCGCTTGACTTCGTTTCGCTTCGAGTGTAATCCCTCGACCCAGACGCTCTCGAATTCGATATCGAGTTCCTCGAGTTCGTCGACGATGATCTCACAGAACGGACAGCCCTCGAGTCGGTAGAGTGTAACCATACGCCCGCGTTCGTGGCGCGGTCCTAAAAGCGTAGGTGCAGTGTCAATCGGCTCCCGGCAGTTGCGAACGATAGCGTGGGGCGACCGGAGCTTTTTGTCACCCGCGGCCAACGTCAGGCCATGGCACCGACCGAGGGCGATGTCGTTCCGAACTTCGAGGCCCCGCTGTGTGATGGAGAAACGTTCCGTTCGACCCCGCTTTCGGAGGCGCTTGGCCCACACGGCGGCGTCCTCGTCTGCACTGGCTTCGCGTTCAGCGCAATCGCTCGAAACTGGTGGACGCGTCTCGTCCGCGCCGGCTGGGCAGAACTGGACGACGTGGCCGTCCTCGGCATCAGCCGCGACGGCCCCTACGCCCAGAACGAGTTTCTCCGCTGGCTCGGCAGTCCCGACGTCCGGTTCGTCGCCGACGTCGACGGTGCGGCGAGCGATGCACTCGAGTTACGCACGTCTCGAGATGGGATGGCGAACGTGTCGACGCCGTGGCGGGCGGCGGTCGTCGTCGATTCACAGCGGCGGGTGCAGTACGCGTTCGTCGCGGATGACTGGATTTCGCCGTTGCCGCAGGCGGAGATCGAGGCTGCGATCGATTCGTTGTCGTGAGTGGGGACTCGAAAGAGGTGCCGAGCGGTAGGTGAGCCGTCAATGTGGTGCAGTGCAGCGCATGTCTGGTGGTTGTGGTTGCAATGTGGGAGGCACACGAACTCCCCACCGACGCCGGCTCTGAAGATAGACCGGTATGTATTTCTGCCCGATATTACAACCCAGTATATATGTCCCCTCCATCTTCGCCACCCTCCCCGCCGTCTGGTGACTCGTGGCCGACGGACGACTCGAGTACCCGCTCTCGCTCGTCGTCGCGGTCGAACAAGGGTGTTCCACTCGGACTGTGGATTATCGTCGGGATCGGTTTTCTCGGCGTGCTGGTCGGACTGTTCGCCTCGCTCGCACTCATCGGCGAGGGAGCAGGCGGCCTCGGGATGATCGTGCTCGCGCTGACCGCACTCGAGGCGGTCGTGCTCGTTGGGTTGCTCGGATTGCGCTACTGGGCACTTGTGGTCGCGCTCGTGGTCTACAGCTTCGGTGCACTGTTCGACCTGCTTACGGGTTCGTTGCTGGGGCTCATCGTGAGTATCATCATCGTCGGCTATTTGCTCTCGATTTCCGGGCGATTCGAGTGAGGCTGGGCAGTTTCGGTGTTTCGCAGCTGATTCTGCCAGTCTGAGACGCTGGCGAGGGGCACGATGTTGCGGTGTACGGAACACGCGAACACGCAATCACGCACGAAAAAGAGGGAAGTAGCTGTGGTCCGGCCGCTCACCCCAACACGAACGACTGTAGCGAGTCGAGTGCGGAGTTGATGGCTGCGGAGAGGCTCGATGCGTTTTCGTTTTCGGCGTCGTCATCGTCATCGTTGCCGTTGTCGTCGTCGTCGTCACCAGCCTCGGCTTCGTCAGCCTCCTCAGCATCATCGTCATCAGCCTCGTCGGACGCATCGGAATCCGCCGCTGCGCCTGACTCATCGTCACCGTTCGAACTGGCGTGGCCGCAGTTCGAGTCGTAGGACTCGACGAAGCTGCTCTCGTCGGATTCGGTCTGGAGCGTCGTGCGTTCGGAGTCGGCATCGGAGTCGCTGCGGGTGCTTTCCCGGTTGTCGACGTCGCTGTCACTGTCGTGCTGGTCGATGCTGTGCTCGCGTTCGCTCTCGTCGCTGCTCTCGCTGCGGTCGCTCTCGCTCAGGTCGCTGCTGGTGTCCTCGTCGCTTGCGGACTCGGTCTCGATATCGTTGTTCTCGACCGTATCGACACCCGTATCGCTCTCGCTGGCGGTCTCGCTCTCGGACTCGCTAGATTCGCTCAGGGTACTCTCGTCGAGGTCGCTCTCGTCGCTGTGCGTGCTCAGATCGCGTTCGCTCACGGTCCGGTCGCTCGAGACCTCGCTCTCGTCGAACTCGCTGCTCGACTGCTCGTTGTCGTTATCAGTGGTCTCCAGGCTGCTCTCGTCCTGCGTGCGCTCGCTGTCGGCGCTCGTGGTGTCGCTCTCGTCGCTTGCGGACTCGCTGTGGCTCCGGTCGCTGTCTGCGGAACTGGAGTCGCGCTCGCTCTCGTCGAAGGTGAGTTCGGCACCGTGGCGTTCGTTCTGGCTCGCGTCGAACTCGAGGTCGCCCTCTTCGGAGTGGTCGTGCTCGCTGTCAGCGCTGGTGGAGTCCTGCTGGGAAACGTCACGCTCGCTGGCGTCGCGTTCGGCTTCGTCCGTGGAGTGCTCGCTGGATTCGCTTTCGCTGTCACTGGACTCGCTGTCACTCTGCGTGTACTCCTCGGAGTCGCTGTCGCTGGTGCTTTCGATCCGGTCGAAGGTATCGCGGTCGTTTTCGCCACGATCGCTCTCGTCGCGTTCGTCGTGATCGGACTCGCTGTCGCTCTCAGAGAGTTCGCTCTCGTCGCTCACACTCTCCTCGGACTCGCTGTCGTACTCATCGAGTGACTGCTCGCTGAAGTCGCGGTCCGACGCGTCGAGGGTCTGTTCGTCGTGATCGCTTTCCTCGAGTTCACTCTCGTTTTCGCTCGTATCGATCGAGTGGGTGTCGCGCTCGCTCACCTCGAGATCGGCATCGTCGTAGTCGATGTCGGTCTCGCTGCGGTCGCGTTCGCTCTCGTCTGATTTGCTGTCGCTCTCGTCAGTGGTCACCTCGCTGTCGCTCGCGCTCGACTCGCTCTCGTCGGACTCGCTGTCACTCGCACTCGCGTTCTCCTCGCTGTGCGTGCTGTCGCGGTCTGCCGTGCTGTCGTCGCGCTCGCTGACGGTGCGGTCCACGTCGCTCTCGCTTTCGTCGAGTTCGACATCAGCGTCGTCGATCTCGCTCTGGCTCTCCGAGCGTTCTTCCTCGTCGACGGTGCTGACGTCGTAGTCGCTGCTCGAGTCGGATTGCTCGTCGCGGTCGTTCACCTCGGAACTGCTCTGATCGGACTCGGTACTCGAGTCGCTCGCGCTGTCGCTGTCGCTCTGTTCGCGCTCGGACTCGTCGACAGTGGTGGAACTGTCGTTCTCGCTGTCGAGTTCACTCAGTTCGCTTTCGGTGCTCGATTCGCGCTGGTCGCTACTGGTTCGTTCTCGGTCACTACTACTGTCGCTCTCGCTGTCTTCTGCTTCGTCGACGGTTGCCGTACTGTCGTCGACGGATTCGCCTTCGTCACAGCGGTCGTCAACCTGCATGGCTGCGCCGGGGCTCGCACCGGCGACGCCGCTAACGCCGACGGCGCTGGCAAGCAACAGGAGACCGACTACCGTGATGACTGTCAGTTTTCGGGTCATATTCTCTCGAAACCTATCCCGTAGGCCACTGCTGTCTTCGCCACTGGGTCTTAAGAACGGGAGACGAAGAACCGGGAAAGGACGGGCGCGTTGGGGGCTGGGGACGCCGATCTGACGACGAACGGATTGACGAGATGGTGTGTTCGGGCGGCCATTGCCCCGTGCTCGTGTCGGCGTCTGTGCTCGTACAGCGTGTCGGTGTTTTTGCCTTGCCCGTGGGTGTACTGTCGTTCCATCTGTCCACCATTCACCTGCTCTCTACCCACCAATCACCTGCCACCTATCCACCGATCACCTGCCACCTAGCCACTAATCACCTGCCACCTGCTCATCCAATCTAACCGCCAAAAAACGATTGTGAGAACGGACGACTCCACTGCTCAGTGCGCGCTCGCGCGGCTACTCGAGTGCACTCACGTCGACGTCGAAGGTCCCGTCGTCGTTGGGCGTGATGATGCCCTTGCGCTCGAGTTCCTGGATGCTGTCGCCGGTGACGATCAGCCGTTCGGAGATCGTCTCGCAGTCGGAGTCGGTCGTCTGTTCGCGCTCGGTCTGGTCGCGTTCGGTTTCGCTCTGCTCGCGCTCGGCGTCGCTGTCGGACTCGCTGCGGTCGCTGTCGTGAGTCTCGAGATCGCGCTCGTGTTCGCGCTCGGTGCGTTCGTGCTCGCGTTCGGATTCGTCGGCGCGCTCGCTGCGGTCGCGTTCGGATTCGTCGCGCTCGTGCTCACGGTCGCTGTTGCGCTCACGTTCGGTATCCCGGTCCTCGTACTCGTCCCTGCCGCTGTCGCGTTCGCGTTCGGTGTCGCGCTCGGAGGCGGTGGTTTCGCTCCCGTCGCGCTCGGTTTCATCCAGTTCTGCTGCGTACCGGCTGCCATCGCGCTCACTCAGGGAACGGTCGCTCGTCTCGTCGCGCTCGGTCCGCTCGCGCTGGTCGCGCTCTGAGTCGTTGTCCGTGGTTTCGAGGCTGCGGTCGTGCTGGTCGCGCTCGGTCTCGCTGCGGTCGCCCGCGACCGATTCGCTGTCGAACTCGTGGCGGTCACGCTCGCTGCTGGCGTCGTCGCTCTCCGCCTGCTCGCTCGCTGCACGCTCGGCGTCGGTCTGCTCTGCGTCGCGCTCGCTCTCCGTCTCGTCGCTCGACTCCGCGTGGTCGTCGACACGCTCGCTTTCACTCTCACGCTCGCGCTGTTCGTCCTCTCCTCCCGAATCACTCTCTCCGCGCTCGAACCGCTCCGCATCGAACTGGGTCGCGTCGCGATCACTCGCTGATGCCGCGTGATCCGTACTCGTACTCGAGTCCCGTTCGCTGTCGCGGTCGGTGGTGTCGCGCTCGCCGGCGGTGTGATCACGCTCCTCGGTCGAGTGCTCGTCAGCGTCTGAGTCCGTCGACTCGGTTTCGCTCTCGTCGCTCTCGACATCGCTATGTGCCTGTTCGCTCACCGCACGGTCCGTGTCGTCGGAGTCGATAGTGGCCTCGCTGCGGTCGCTCGTACGCTCATCTGCGCTTCGTTCGCTCTCGTCGCTGTCGCTGCGCTGCTCGGCGTCGCGGTCGTCACTCTCGTCTGCCGTGCGCTCGCGCTCGCCCGTGTCGTGCTCGCTGTGCGTGCTGTCAGCGTCGGACTCACTGTCCTCGCGTTCGGCGGTCTCGCGCTCGGCGTCGGATTCGCGCTCGTCGGTCTCGACATCCGTGTCGTCGACCTCGCGCTCGCTGCGGTCGCGTTCGCTCTCGTCGCGTTCCTCGGCGGTGCGCTCGCTGCTCGCGTCGCGCTCCTCGTCGCGGTCGTTCACTTCCGACTCGCTGTTGTCGCGGTCGTACTCGCTGTCCTGGCTGCTGTCGCGCTCACTTTCGTCGCGCTCGTGTTCGTCGAGTGCACTCGAGTTGTCGCGCTCGCTCTCGCGCTCACTTGTGTCGGAGTCGCGTTCGTTCTCGCGATGATCGGCGTTCGATCGGTCGCGTTCGCTCTCGCTTTGGCTCTCACGCTCGTCGGTTTCGGTCGTGAGATCCATGGTTTCGTCGAGGTGTTCGCTCACGTCGCATCGCTCGTCGTCGAGGCTGTAGACGACGGTCTGGTCGTCGCCGTCGGTGACGGAGCCGGTCGCGGCGACGACGCCGCCTAACACCAGCAGAGCGATGACCGCGAGGACACCCACGTGATCTCTCATGGTTTTGGTCCCATCCTGGTTCTGTGCGCTGATCTAGTGCGTTGCGCCCGTTCGGCGATCGAGATGAAAGGGTAGAGCGGGTCTGAGCTGCGACGAGACGAGAGGGGGCAGCCGAACGGTGCAGACGGATCGCTAGACGGGACGTGTTTCGCCGCTCGCGGTCAAAAAGAGGCGATGAAGGGTGGGGAAGGATCGGGGTGAACGCCGCTCGTTCGGGCCGTCGCTAGGCGGTTCGCCCACGAGCGAGTTGCCCCCAGTATTACGACTGAGTTGGGGTGGGTAGCCCGCTCTCCGGCCCCGTGCTACATCTCAACCTCACGGTTGCCGCCGGCTGCAATCGGACGGCAATCGGTACAGTAGTAGCCGTGATACGCGTTCTGCCGTTTGTAGGTCACCCCACAGGCGATGCACAGCGAGCCGGTTCGATGGAAGCGATAGCTCATCATATCGGTCCGAACGCGGGCACGAGTCGTATAGGATCGGTGAACGATGGAGACGAATCGGGTGTTCGCTCCCCGCCGGCGGTGTATCCGCGCCAACACGGGTCCCGAAACCGCGACTCAGCCGCCCGACTCGGCGACGATTTCGACGTTGTCACCCGCACCCTCCTGCGCGTCGGCGACCGGCCCGACACCCTGCAGGACGTACGCCGATGGATCGACCTCGACGCCGTCGACGGTGACGCTGACCGCATCGCCATCGGCCTCATCGAACTCCTGCTCGCCGATCACGAACCGATCTTCGGTGGTCTCCATCCCGAGGGTCTCGAGTGCGTACTCGATCGTCACGTCCTCGCAGTGGGCGTGCCAGACCGTCGCGTCGTCGGTCGCGTGGAAGTGGAAGCACTCGTCGGCCTCGATGTACTGTGGCTCGTTGAAGTCGACCACGGTGTCGTCGTACTGGACAGTCACCTGCCCGTGCTCGTGGATCTGCGCCGTCGGATCGGGCTGGACGGCCGCCGCGCTGGCGGGATCATCGGTGTCGAGAAAGATCAGGCCGTAGCCGACGGCGACCAGCAGCAAGACCAGGCCGACGCTGGCGTACACCGCCAGCGTTCGAATTCGGAGGGTACTCGAGTTCGTGTTCGTGTGTCCGCCCGATGCCGACCCAGTTGGCTCGAGGCCGACGCGTCGCTGGTCGATTCGTGAGAGGTCGTCTGCGTGGGCCCGGAGGAGGTGGTCCTCGTACTCGTCGTCGGAGACGGTGGCCGCACAGTAGGAGCACTGAGTTGGCATCTCACTGGTGGCTCTCGGACGACACAGGGCATGAAGAGTGGTCGAAGAATCGGGTATACTCAGTCTGTATGTCACATCTGCCCGAGACGCGTACGGCCATCACCACCGGTGGCCTTGTCCCTCACTATCGGGCGTCATGGTCTGCTTACGACCAGGTGTCGTCGCCCGCTGGCCGTCGATCACTAGGGCTCTCCGTTACCGTCGCACCATCGGCACCACCCGTTCCCCATCCGCCGTCGATCTTCACCCACCGTACTTGCTGTGACGTGACCGCTCTTTCGTATGGAGCGACCCGACCGTCGAACGTACCTCGCTGCGGTCGCTGGCAGTGCGGTCGCCATCGCCGGCTGTTTCGGCGACGGCCCGGACGATCCCTCCCCAGCCGACGCGGAGAACGCGACCGACAACTCCGAGGCGGGAGACGAGTCCGACTTAGACGAGGATGCGACGAACGGCGATGCTACTGACGAAGACACCGATGATGCCGACGATACCGACGATACCGACGACACCGACGAAACGACAACCGCACTCGAGTTCGACCTCGGACAGCAACTCGAGATCGGTGACCTCGCGATCGTCGTCGCCGACAGCGACGTGACGGACGACGTCGTCGATGTTGACGGCGACCCCCTCGAGGTGGGAAGTGGTGCGGCAGTCGCTGTCGTCGATGTTGCCACACAGTACATAGACACCGGCACCGACGCTGGAGCAGCGGCCGTCGAAACTGTCGGTGATGTGCTCGAGATGACACTCCTGGTCGACGAGCAACCTGCAGAGCCGCTTGCGACCCCGCTATCGCCGCCGCCCACCTTCGAGGGGGCCAGGCTTGCACCGGGAGAGGTCAGCCGTACGGCGGTCGGCTACGAGGTTGACGCCGACGTGGATACCGACGCGCTCGTACTCGAACTCGAGCCGGTCGACGCGAGTGATGCGGTGATGGATCCGGACAGCGATGCGGATGCAGATACAGACGCCGCCGACGGCAACGACGATGACGACACCAACGGTGACAGCGACAACGACAACACCGAGGCCACGTCCGCACTCGTCGACCTCGGTACCGATCGTGATGAGTCAGACATGACGGTCCTCGAGCAGGAACTGCCCGACTCGCTCGGCTTCTCGGAAGCAGCCGAACACGACGGACTCACGGTCACCGTCGACGGCCTCCAGCACGGGAACAACCTCGGCGGGTTCATGCAGTCCGACGAGGGCCACGAAATCGTCGCCGTCAGCGCGACGGTCGAAAACACGAGTACTCGAGACCGCGACCTCACGCCAGCACAGGTCAGACTCACGGACGGGTTCGGATGGAGCCAGGCGGCCGCGCCCAGCGTGTTACGCGCGCTCGCCGATTTCGACGGTGTGACGATCGACGCCGGCGAAACGTACGACGGGACGATCACCTACCAGATCGAGACCGGTATCGACGCGCTGTACTGGGTGTTCGACTTCGGCGAGTGGGGGACGGATCGACGCGAGAGTTGGCAACTACGGTAGCGCAGTTACGCCAGCCAAAACAGGGATTGGGCTCTCCGCTATTCTACAGGAGCGCGTTATCGACACGGAGTGCGTTCGTTTCATCGGTTTCGTACGCCGCCATGATGAGGCCGACCACTTCTGGGTTCGACGGCTCGTATCCGAGTTGCTGTTCCATACTGGCTTTGATCTCCTCGAATCGATCGCTCTTCGATCCGTAGAGTTTGATGTGTGAGGTCATGGGAATCGCTTCCGTTGGGCAGAGTGTGATGGGCGTCTGTGGTGGAGTGGGGTCTGTGGACTCGAGTACACTCGACGAACACGAGGTGAGTGGGTATCCCTCGTGTGCGCTTGTGCGCTGGTAACGGCCAGTCGCAAACGTGGACTATGACTCCTTGCTACTGGCTTTGCTACCGTGTTCTTCGGCGCTCCGCGCTGCCGACATCACCGGCTGTTCCGTCTCGGTTCGCCGTGGGCGATCGATTCGTGGGAATCGACGGCACTGCCGGTTGGAGTCGCCACGCAGTCACGCAACAGCCTCGGACCCGGCACCACGACGCGATCGTGTGGGATAGCAGCATCCGCGTCTCGGTATGCAGCTACGCATTCGGACCGGTGTAGCGGTTTTGCGAGTAGTGCGCCGATGGAGCGGCGACAACCGGCACAGAACGACAACGGACCGTCACACACCACGGCGGATCGCTGCTATACGTCCACAAACGATACGCTGTGGGGTGAGTTGTCTGCCTATGTGGTTGGATGCCGGCGGCCCTAGATCCGTCGGCTCTATCGCTTCGCGCCCTGCGAGTGCTCGTATCCGATCTCTCCGATCCACGTTCACCACCCACTTTCACCTTCCAGCACGCTCCTCGTCGCTGCCCTCGTCCCGAGCAAACACCAACTCCAGCAGCTTCCGTTCGGCGACCCGAAGATGCGTGTTGAACGTCGGCTGCGCAATCTCCAGCATCTCGGCGACCGCCGCGCCACTCGTCTCCCGTGGAATGTCGAAATAGCCGCTCACGAACGCCGTCTCGAGTGCCTCGAGCTGGCGCGCCGTCAACGCCGACTCGAGTTCCGCCCGGAACCCATAGCCAGGTCTGGCGTCGACCTCTCGTTCGCGTCGCCGCACGAGCGTCGAATCGGGGTAGAGCCGGCTGACGAACTCGACGAACTCCCGTACGTCCGTCTGTGCGGGCAGCGAAACGACCAATCGGCCCGCCTCTTCGCTCGCCTCCTCGCTCGCCGCTCCGCCCGCCGAAATCCGCCGCGGGACGACGCCGTACTCGAGTAGCCGTGCGACGAGTGTCTCCTCGGTGAGCGTACACTCGAACAGCTGTCTGTCGCCGTGGGTGGTGACGAGTTGAGCGTCCGACACCGATGGTGAGCGTGCGGCCAGTTCGAGGATCGTCTCCTCGGTGGCGTTCTCGACCGTAAAAAAGCCTCGAATCGACCCCTCCGGTCGTGAGACGGCCGTTTCGAACTCGACTGCTCCACCCGTCTCCCGGGCCCACTCGAGCAACTCGATGTCCTCGCCTCGAAGCTGGAACTCGAGTTCGACCTCGCTGTGGCCGACCAGCGCCGTGCGCGTTTCGATGGCGTTGCTCGCCTGGGCAACCCACACGCCGAGGTCGGTAAGGAGTCGACGCTCGTCCGCGTCGAAGGCGGTCGGCCGCTCGCTGTACACCGTCAGGCCACCGTAGGACCGCTCGCGAAAGACGAGCGGCACGGCGAGGACCGCGCGAATACCCTGGCTGACGGCGGTCTGTCGCCAGTGCTGGTCGATCGATCCCGAAGCTGACAGCAGTCGCCGGTACGTGCACGGCTCGAGCGTTCGGAGCGTCGATGCCATCGGCTCGCCCTCGTCGACGAGCGCGTCCACGCTTGCGTCGGGGGACTCGAGTCCCTCCTGCTGGGTACCTGCCCAGGCGCGGTCTCGAACCGTCACCGTCTCGCCGGCGCTGTCGAGGGCTGCGATTCGGGCGACGGCGTAGCGCTCGCTCGCGATGAGTGAGTCACAGACGCGCGTCTCGAGTTCGCCGCGCGTCCAGGCGGTGCTGATCGCACGGGCGACAGCGCACACGAGTTCGATCGTCTCGGTGAGCGAGTCGACCGACCCGGTTGCAGCGTCGAGATCCGTCTCACAGGTGTCCAGGTCGCGCTTCGCAGCGACGCGATCCAGTACTGTCCCCGCCGTCGCGCCGACGAGACGGACGAACGCCTGGTCGAGCGCGGTCAGCCGCGGTGTCTCATCCCCGTTGGTACCCGACGCTGACCGTGATCGTCTCTGTGCTGCACTCTCGTGGACGCCGGCGACGAGCACGCCGTGTGACCCGATCGGTGTGACGAGCCCGCACGCACGTCTCGGATCCGTCACCGTCGTCGGGGTCCCACGCTGGAGACCGGCGACGAACACCGGTTCTCGGTCGAGAAAGGCACGACTGAGCGGGCGTGTCTGCTCTACGAGTGAGACGGTTCGGTCGAACTCGCCGGCGCGCGTTGTCGCCTGCCGGCGGAGTGCATCACGCTCCTCGTCGTAGCAGTAGACTGCCGCGACAGTCGTCGTGGCCGTCGTGGCCGTCACCGACCGCCTGCTACCGGGCCGACTGCCGCTCTCGACGGTGTCGACGATTGTCCCACAAAACTCCCTCATTCCCGAGTCATCCGGCTCGACACGCGTGTTTGCGAGGGATTCGATACCGAGCAGTGCCCGCTCGAGACCATATGTCGTACTTCCGGCCTTGCTGTCCGTTGGGTGGGTCGTCTGTTCTCGATCCCCATCCCCATCCCCATCCCCATCCCCATCCCCATCCCCATCTCCTTCTCCCTCTTCACCCTCTCTCCTTTCCTCTCCCGCTCCCCTGGTCCCCTCGCGCCAACTCTGGTCGAAAACCGTACAGACGAACGCCGCCCGAACGCGAACGAGCGAGACGAGCGCTGGGAATCGCTGTGCGGAACGCAGGGCAGTCACCGATCCGACCGCCGACCCGCGCGTCCACGCTCGCTGGGCGATAGACTCGAGTACCGTCGTCTCGTCGTCGGGAAAGACGCCGGTCCAGGAGGTCCCAATCAGGTGATCCCGGTGGTCGCCATGGAGAGCAGCGTGACTCGCGCTGACGGCAGTGAACGTGAGTGATTCGTCGAGGACGCTGCTGCCGACCAGCGCAGTATCGGACGGACGGTCCGCGCGCGCCGTGTCCTCGCTTGCTCGTTCGCTACCGACGAGGGCGCTGATTCGTGCTCCGAGCGTCCAGTAGCCGGCGTCGTCCGCATCGATCCGCACGAAATCCGTCGCGCCCGCGGACAGCGCGTGCTCGATGCGCTCCTCATCACGTACTGTCGAGAAGACGACGACGGGGAGGTCGGAATCGACCGCTCGAATCGCCCGGAGCGGCGACCGATCGGAACTCGCCGACGGGCTGTGGCCGGTGACGACACAGTCGACCAACTCGAGACGCTCGGCGAACGCATCGTCGTCGGTCGAGGACGCGACCTGTGCGTGGATGCCGAACTCGGCGTCGAACACGGCCGTTGCGGCGCGGGCAGTCCGCTCGTCCGTGTCGACGAAGAGGACGCGGATCGGTTCGGGCGAGTCGGGCGCGCGTCGCGTTGGTGTCGTGCTGTTCATCGAGAGTCACACTCCGGGTGCACTGGCAACGCAGACGGATCCCGTCGCCGGGTGAGGAGGGGCGAAGCGGTGTCCGGTGTGGGTGGTGGCCGTAGACCGTAGGCCGTGGGCCGTGGGTCATGGACCATGGATGGTGGATCGCGCACCGCGGACCGTGAATGGTGGACCGCACACCGCGGACCGTGAATCGTGAGCCAGAGCCGACCGTTGCTTTCACTCGCCACTCCGGCAGGACCACGCCGGCAGCCAGTCGTGCTGATTGTGAGGCGAGACGAACCGGACGGTGTCGTACTAGCACTCCCTCCAGTGAGAGAACTGCCGTGCCGATGCCCGTTATCAGCCACAACCGACGTACGTTACACGGCTGTTGGGCCAGGGACTCGAGGGCGTGTCCGTCGAAACTGTCGGCTATCGGACCGGCCTACTCGAGTCCGGTCCAGTGGCGATTCGCTGCCGCGATAGGGGTCGCTATTCATATCGACTCGAGTGTCGCCGACCCACGATTCAGATAGCGCCAGCCGTTTTGTCGATGTCTGCGTGAACCCCAGTCGACGAAGTCTATGATAGGACAGGGAGGAACTGCCCCATCCGACGACGAATCGACACCGTTCTCTCAGCATACTCACGACGCCGACTCCCAGCAGCCCACGGCGCGTGATGAGGGCGATCGCGACGAGCACTCGGGTCCACCCGACGCACATCGGGACTCGCCGGTGTGTCCGAGACCATGGCGATCCAGCGCTGTGATCGCCACGGCGTTCGACACGGTTTCGAGAGTCGTTCCGCCGCCGTGGCGCAGTCGTTTCCAGTCGGGAGCAGTCAGCCGGTCGCGCTGGCGCCCCCTCGAAATGGCATCATCGATTCGCCTCCTCGTCACGCTGGCACTGGTCTGTGCTGGCCGTCCAATCACCCGGCGCACCTCGCTCGGCGCACTCGCCGGTGCGGTACTCACCGGATTCGGCGTTACCGCCGGGTCGGCGACCGACTCGGACGAACTGACCGAGAACAGTGGTGACGACACCAGTGACGCCGATGAGCCGACCGACGACCTACCGCGGTACGTCGTCGGCCTCGAGCCCGGCACGGCCACCGAAAGCGTTGCCCGCACCGCCTCGACAGTCTACCGCTCGCTCGGACTCGCCTCGAGTGGCAGTGTCGTCGTCGGTGCGTTCGACGAGGACGCACGCGAGGAACTCGAGTCCCGTTCGGACGTCCGGTACGTCGAACCGGATCACAAGCGGGTACAGGCGGTTCGAAGCAGTGACAACGGGACAAATCGCCAGCGCACCGGCGAACCCAACGACACCGTCGACCTGACCGACGAACAGCGAACGCCCTGGGGCGTCGAACGAATCGGTGCCGCCGAGGTCCACGAGCGCGGCACCGGCGAGGCAGATGCGACTGTCGCGATTCTCGACTCCGGTATCGACCCCGAACACGAGAGCCTCGACGTTCCCGACGGACGGGCGTTCGCCGACTGTGCCGGCAGCGACTGCGCTGCCGACTGGGACGACGAAACCGGTCACGGCACCCACTGCGCCGGCACCGTCGCCGCACTGGACAACGACACCGGCGTCGTCGGCGTCGCACCCGAGGTCGAACTCTGTGCGCTCAAGGTGCTCGCTGGCGACGGCTCGGGTTACGACTCGGACATTGCTGCCGCCATCGAGTGGTGCGCCGACAATGACATCGATGTCATCAACCTGAGTCTCGGCGGGAGCGACGAAGCGCAGGTACTCGAGGACGCCCTGCGTTACGCCTACGATCGCGACGTATTGATCGTCGCCGCGGCGGGCAATGCGGGCGCGGCTGGCGGGGTCGATTATCCGGCCGCGTACGACGAGTGTATCGCCGTCGGCGCGACGAACGACCACGACGAAGTGCCTGACTGGTCGGCCCGCGGCGACACCATCGAACTCGTCGCGCCGGGTGAGGCCGTCCTCTCGACCAAGCCGGGCGACGAGTACGTCTACCTCGAGGGAACCTCCATGTCGACGCCCCACGTCGCCGCAATTGCGGCCCAACTGCTGGGACAGGGGCTCGCCCACGCCGACGACACGGACGACGCCGACGAGCCGGGTGGCGTTCGCGGGGTCCTCCGCGAGAGCGCCGACGACATCGGTGCGGCAGACGACGAACAGGGGTTCGGCCTCCTCAACGCCTTCGAGGCACTCGAGTCGGTCGACCCTGTGACGACTGGCGACGTCACGGACGTTCGGGCCAGCACTGCCACGCTCACCGGGGAGCTTCGATCGAACGCCGACGTAGAGTCAGCGGAGTGTTGCTTCGAGTGGCGGCAGGTTGACGAGGAGTGGGCCAGAACGGAGCCCAACTCGGTCGAGCGGGGTGAGTCGTTCAGCGCCGCACTCGAGGACTTACAGCCCGAAACGACGTACGACGTTCGGGCCGTCATGCTCGCCGATGGTGGAACGAGCGAGGGTGAGGGTGGAAATGGAGACGGAGACGGAGACGACGAAACCGACGACACTGACGGCGACGACGAGACAACCGCGAGCATCGTCACCTTCGAAACCGGACGCGACGAACTCGCCGTCGAAACCACCGCCGTCGAGGCGGACGACCACCGGACGCTGCAGGCAACCGGCTCGCTCGAGGGCATTCGTGACGTAGATACTGACAGCGACGCCGACACCAACACCAGCTCCGTCACCGCATCGTTCCGCGTCCGACCGGAAGACGAAGAGAACTGGGACTCGACTGACGCGCAGGTACTCGAGTCGATCGGCACGTACGAGGAGACGATTTCGGGACTCGAACCGGAGACGGTGTACGAAGTTGAGGCGGTCGTCGTTGCTGGCGACGGTGCTGTCGATGGGACCGACGATGCAGGCAACGAACGGGCGGGCGATGGGGAGAACGGGGACGAAGACGAGAACGAGGGCGACGAGACCACCGGCGGCATCGTCACGGCCGAAACGGACCCCGAACCCGGACTCCCGTCGATCGACCGCTTCGAACTCACAGACGACAGCAACGGCCAGTTCGTCCGTTGTGCGGTCAACTGGGGTGTGAGCGTGTCGAACGGCGAACTCGAACTCGTCGAGACGGAGTTGCGGTACGCGACGGATAGTGATGGCGACGGTGACGGTGGCGGTGACGGCGATGGCCCCCTCCACCACGTCGTCACCGAACTCGAAGACCAGAGCGAGGAAAGCGGCATCCACACGCTCAGACACAGCGACCGACTCGAGGGCGCCGGCGAATCGTACGCCGTCACGATCACCGTCACCGACACCGACGGCAACACGACCGACGCGACCGAACAGCTCACCCTCGACGAGCGCTCCCCGCCACCGAGCATCGACCAGTTCGACGTCACGACGGACGACTTCCTCGGCACCCCCGAAGCCGTCGTCGACTGGGCCGTCTCCGACGAGGGCGGCGAACTCGACGGCGTCGTACTCGAGTTGCGCCGCGACGGCTCGCTCGTCGACGAGGCGGGTTCGATGGCGCGAGACGAGGACGCATCGGGAACGGATTCGCTCAGGGCCGACGATGCGGAGGGGAGCGGAACGTACGAGGTGTCGATTCGGGCGACGGACTACTTCGAACAGGTGGGTGAGGAGACTGAGACGGTCGAACTCGCGGGTGAGTGAGGCTGGCGTAGCGACTGAGTCTTGCAGTTATCGTTTCGGTCGTCGCTCTGTCGGGAGCGTTTCCAGGTCGAGACCGGCCATCAGGAGGCCGAGTACTTCCGGGTTGCTCAGTTCGTATCCCATTCGCTCGCTCAGTTCGGCTTTGACCTGCTCGAACCGCTCGGCCTTCGAGCCATGGAGTTTGATGTGTGTCGTCATAGACTGTACCAGCGGGCCGGTTTCGGCTCCGCTGCGTTCCTGGGTCCGTCGGTACCGTTCCAGTGTCGGTTCTGCGTCCGCGCGTCGATGAGTCGTGTCCGGTATCTGTGTTGCATGGGTGGTCTCGGCTGGCTATCGGCTGGACACGATCCCGGTCGCTTCGCCGCGAGTCTGTTCGTGTCGTCAACGGAAACGAAAACGGGAACGGCGTACCTAAACCCCAGTCGAAGCAGTGGTGTCGATGGAGAAAGGTGGCACCCATCCGGCGTGGAAAACGGGCGGTTCCGTCCTCGCCCGTGTTCCGTTTCGGCTCGACTTGTTTCGGTTCGGCCCGTGCTCCGTCGCGTACGTGGCCATTAGACTGAGGTCCGTATGTGGCCACCAGACTGAGTCCCGTACGTGGCCACCGGGCTGACATCCATACGCGACTGCCACACGTAGCTCATCTGACCGCGCCGTTCGAACGTCGCCTACGGCAACTCAAACGGCCCGCCGAAGCGAAACGGACACTGTCGATCGAATCCACGCGCGCTCTGCTCGTTCGTCGTAAATCGTGACACGGCCGGTGTGGTCGACATCTGCGACGATCGTCGACGGAATCGGCGATGGCTCGGCGGCGGTGCGTGCGTCGCTGGAACGGTCCTCTGCTGGCATGGTTTCGTGGGCGGGCGATCTGTTCACCGTTCTCCGTCTCGGTTTCTCAATATCCCTTCCGTCACTCCGACTCTCCGTTTCTCAACACACGTCTATCCGTCTCGCAACACAGCTCTTCATCTCCGACAGTTCGCCCGGTCCTACGCGTACAGAGGCCGTCGCTGACCAACCGTCGACCGCCGACGTACTCCACCCTCGGGAACCCAGTCACGTCGACCCGCCGGTCAGGTTTCGTGGACATCATCGCCGTCGAGAAACGCCCACAGTACGCTCCAGATCCCCTTCCGCAGGTGCTGGTGAAGCGTCGACGACGAAATCCCCATCGACGCCGCGAGTTCCTCCGCCGTGATCGCACGCGGCCAGTCGTAGTAGCCCGCCGCGTACGCCGACTCGAGTGCAGCCCGCTGTTTCTCGGTGAGTGTCGCGTCGACGGTCTGGTGGAACTCGGCTGCCGTCTCGACCGAGCGGTCGCGTTCGCGTTTGGCCGTCAGTTCCACGCCGTCGAACTCGGCGGCGAACAGGGACACGACCGTGCGAACGTCTGCTGTCTGTGGTGCCTCCAGCGTGATGCGAGCCTCGTCGGCGCTCGCGACGGCGTCGCGAACGGCTGCGCCGCTATCGAGTGCGACGTGGGCGAGGGAGTTCGTAGCGACTGTCTGGAGGACGAGTTGCCGAGCGGGGTCGGTGTCGTTCTCGGTCTTGTCTCCTGCCGTGTTTCTGTCCCCGCCTGGGCTCCCGATTCCGGTCCCGGCTCCGTCACTCCGGCGCTCACTAATCACACGCGCATCCGCTATCTGTGGGGCCGCCGCTGTCACTTCCAGCACGGCCGCCGGACCGCTTCCCGTGATCGTATAGTACGTGAGGATCTTTCCGCCTTCGACCGGCACCGACCGCTCGAACCGACACTCGCAGTCGAGTTCGGACGCCACGGCGAGCGGAAACAGCGTCGGATCAGCGATGCGGAACTCGAGTTCGATCACCGAATCGGCCAGGAGCAACAGCCGGTTCCGGATGGCGTTGATCGCGAAGCCGGTGACCCGGCCGAGTGATTCGAAGCCGATGACGGTCTCCTCGCCGAAGATCCTGTCGCCGGTTCCGTTGACGACCAGCACACCGAGCAGCCGATCGCCGTACATAAGCGGGATGGCTGCCGTCGAGACCACGTCAGCCGCGATCTCAGGGACTGGATTCGAGTCCGATTTCGGTTGCGATTTCGATGCTGCTCCTGTACCCGCGTCCGCAGCCGCTGGCACCATTCTTCTCCCTCCCACCTCACTCGGCACCTCGTAGGACCGGACGACTTCGACAGCCCTGCTCTCGAGCAGTCGGTCGACGGTCCCGTGGCCGATACTGGCGACCGACATCTCGTTGATCGCGTCCAGATCGCTGTCCGTGATGCCGTAGCCGACCCGGGTCGTGAGCCGATCCGTACTCGCCTCGATCTCACCGATCCAGGCGCTGTGATACAGCTCCGAGGCGACCAGGCGCTCACAGATCGTCTCCTCGAGTTCCTCGCGCGTCGACGCCTCGATGAGCCGCCGGCCGATCTCCTGAATGAGCGTGTTGATCTGGTTGTGGGTCTCGAGTTGATCACGCTGTGCACGCAGCTCTCGCTCGTGGGCCTCGAGGAGTCGGATGCGCTCGGCACGACCGATCGCCGTTCTGGCGTTGACTGCAAGCATCTCGGCGAGTTGGATAACCCGGTCGTCGAGATCCGAGCCGTTCTCTGCCAGGATGGTCACCACGCCATCGCCACCGATCGGCACGTGGAGGCTCGGGTACCCGTACCCGTTTCCGACACCGGTCGCTCCGTTCTCATCCACCTCAACGCCAGCCTGCCGGTTGACGACCGTCTCCCCCTCTCGGAATGCGTGGCCCGCGAGCGTTGCCTCGAGATTGTACGCCGTTCGCGTCTCGAGGAGTTCGCTCGCTGCATCCGTGAGCGCAGTGCACTCGAGTCGGTTCGTGTCGGAATCGAACAGGCGGACGCAGGCGATGTCGAACTCGAGGACTGTCTCGACGGCCTCTGCCGTGAGTCGGGCAACCGATTCGGGGTCGTCCGCGGTGAGCAACTCGCGAAGGCCGTTGGTGAGGGTTTCAAGTTGGCGCTGGCGTGCGATCCGCTCGGTGGTGTCACGGACGACGCAGACGATGCCGTCGTCGAGCGCGGAGAGCGTGAGTTCGATGGGTACTGTCGAGCCGTCTTCCCGACAGCCGGTCGCATCACCCCGCCAGGAGCCGTGTTCGGCGACGGTTGGGAGTACGTCGGCTTCGAATCGCTCGACCTCGACGTCGGTGAACAGCCGTTTCCAGGAGTGGCCGACGATCGCGGCCGCGTTGTCGTAGCCGAACAGCGTCGCGTGAACGTCGTTCGAGTAGACGATGCTACCGTCGTCGTCGGTGATCGCCATGCCGTCGTTTGCAGCGTCGATTGCTGCAGAGCGCTGGCGAATCAGCTGTTCGTGCGCTGCCTGCTCGTCGGCAGCCGTTGTGTGCCTGTGAACGACCGCGATAAACCGCCGCTGGTCATCATCTGTCGCCAATCGCAGCGTCAACGAGACGGGGTGCTCACGGCCGCGTCGGTCGAGGAGCAGACAGGACGCGGTCGCCTCGCCCGCCTGTCGTGCGCGCTGTCTGAGTCGGTCCAGTGTCGCTGCGTGCTCGCCCGCGACGAACTCCTCGATCGCCCGGTCGAGGAGCGCTCCATCCGGGTAGCCGAGCCACTCCCCTGCGGCCCGATTCGCGAAGACGATAGCCCCCTCCGCGTCGAACCCGATGAGGCCATCGCTGCTTGCCGTTGCGATCTCCTCGAGGAACCGCTCGTCAACACGCGAAGAAGCGGTCTTCATTGTCACATGTTACCACTTGTATGTACATAACTGTGCAATCCAATCTCGTCGCTCGATCTGCTTACTGTAGTGAGAAAACGTGGTAACTTCTTGGAACACGAGCGCCAATACTGGCAGCCTCGTCACCGTCGCCCGTCTAGCTGCCATCCTCGTCACCACCGTCCGTTTCACTGCCGTCCTCACTGCTACCGTCCGCCTCTCCGTCCTCGTTACCACTGTCCGTCTCGGTGCTGTCCTCATTGCCACCACCCGTCTCCCCGTCGTCCCCGTTGCTACTGTCCGTCTCCTCGTCGTCCCCGTTGCTACTGTCCGTCTCCTCGTCGTCCCCGTTGCTACTGTCCGCCCCCTCGTCGTTCTCGCTATTTCCATCTGTACCACCATCGTCACCCCCATCCTCACCCTCACCCTCACCATTACCACTCTCAGCCCCTCCACCGCTCTCCTCACCATCTCCGTTCGCTTCGGCATCATCCGCCCCCGACACCACCGACACGAACGTCTCCGCCACCCGCGTCAACAACTCGCGCCACTCGAGTCCACCCGAGAGATAGTCGTCGACCCACGACGCCTCGACCGTGAAGTAATCGAGCACCGCCCCGTCGTCCGGCCGATACGCCGTCGCTTCGAGTCGCGTCGATACCAGCCCCTCCTCGACCGTCGTCGTGTAGCCGTCCGTGACCAGTTCGATCTCTGCGGCGACGTCCGCCTCGCTTGCCCCCGTCGCATCGTATCCCAACTCGAGTACTGTACCGTCGTCGACCGGTTCGAGCGTTACCTGCTCGAAGTCGGCGGACTCGAGTGTTGTGTGGAACTCGTCGCGGATGTCGTCGTCGGAGCGGGTGCTTGCTGTGTCGTCGTCGGCCGATTCGGATCGGGTGTCGTTCTCCTCGGGCTCTGCGGTCGAACAGCCGGCGACGAGAACGACGGCAGAGCCGCTCACTGCCGCTAACAGCGTTCGTCGTCTCATAGTGGCTCCACACCTGGGACCCTCGTGAAGAGACGCGGAAGAATGGGACCGAATCGGGTAGACTGTCGGCGCAGGCGCGATGGCACACGACACAGCCATGTCGGACGCGTTGTGACTTCGGTACTCGCGTCACTGTCCAATTCACTCAGTCGCTCACGTGCTCTCCTGGGAGTCCCGGTGCAAGTGCCGGCTCGCTGCTCGCTGCCCGCCCACTGCAGGGCGAACCGTCGGCTGCCGAGCGATAGATGCCGTCGATGACGCGCTGTACCGCGAGCGCCTCCGTGACCGTGTTTCGTGTCGGTCCCGTTCCGTCTTCGACAGCACGCAGGAACGAGCGCGCCTGTCGCTCGTATGGATCAGTCGGATCAGCGTGTACGACCGTTTTGTGGCCGGATTCGAAGAGTTCGAGTCGCTCCTCGTTCGGGTGGAGTATTGCCCCGCCTTCAGTCCCTTCGATCACGAACGATCGGTTGTCCGGGCGGTTCGACTGCCACGCGACCTCGAGTGCAATCGTCGGTCCGCCCACACAGCGGATAAACGCACTCCCCGCGTCCTCGACGTCGAACTCGTGTTCGGGCGCGCGCCGCGTCGTCCCGACGATGTCGTCGACCGGCGGATACCCCGCGAGATACAGCGCGAGATCGATCGCATGCACCCCGATGTCGATGACGGCACCGCCGCCGGCGATCGACCGCCGGGTGAACCAACCGTCCGTACCGCCATCGGGTATCCCCCGCTGTCGCACGTAGTTCGCCTGTACGTGCGTCAGCGTCCCGAACCGGTTCGTATCCTGGAGCCGTTTGAACTGCTCGACGACCGGTCGAAATCGGTTGTGGAAGCCGACCATACAAACACCGTCCGCGCTCGCTGCACTGTCGGCGATCCGCGCTGCATTTGCCCCGGTGTCCGCCATCGGCTTCTCGAGGAACACATCGAGACCGGACTCGAGTGCCGCGACGGCGTAGCGGTCGTGGTAGGCGTTGGGGACCGCGACGACCACGGCGTCGACGGCATCAAAGAGGCGGCGGTGGTCGTCGAAGACCGGGCTGTCGTAGCGGTCGGCAAATCGCCGCCGTGCACTGGCAGTGGTATCCATGCCGGCGAGGCTCGCTCCGAGGGCCGCATACCGGTCAGCGTGAAGCAAGCCAATGTTGCCGAGGCCGATGAGCCCGATCGTGGGTTGGTGGGTGGTGATAGCCATACACGGTCAGCGAGTCGTCGTGGTTCCGAGACTGCAAGCAACTGCAACAGCCGACTCTGTGCCAGGACAGAGCGCACATGGTGTTGAAGTCGCTGCTCGTCTCCGGTTCGGCATCGACGTCCGCCGCTGATCGACGCCGTTCAGTTCCGTCTCACGGTCAGTTGTAGGTGAGACGACGCAATTACGTCGCCGCCCAACTGCGTCCATGACCGGACCCTAGCCACATCGCTCCTGCTCGCGGCTGTTTGGTCTCGATACACGCCGCCAGTCGCGCAGTGTCGTTCAGGCTCCCTGTCGACCACCCAGCCCCTCCTCGATGGTCTGTGAAAACTGTGATCGGGACTGTGACTCGAGTTAGATCGCGCTACTGCTGCTCACGCTGTGCTGAACGCGTCACTCGGGTTCGACCGTCCCGGTCGCCGTGTCTCCGTTCGCAGTGGTGTCACTCGAGTCCTCTCGGCTCGCGGTGGTCTGGCGCGGGGCTGGTGTGTGTCCGTCGTCGCTACTCGAGTGATCCGACGGTGGCGCTGTCCGCACGCTCGGTTCGGCGTCCGTTTCGGTCGCAGCGGTGCGCTCTGACTCGCTCTTCTCGAGTGCACTCGATTTCGGAATGTCGATTCGGAGGGTGCCGGTTTCGGAGAGGGTTGCGGTGCCGGCGTTCGGGTCGACGACTGCGTCGGGAGGGAGGTCGGCCTCACCACCGAGGTGCATTCCGCGGCCGGGGAAGCACATCGAGTACTCCTCGCGGAAGGGACGGAAGCGGTCGACCTTGATCTTGACATTGCCTTCGATGTAGCGAACCTGAATGTCGTCGGTCTCTGCACCCGGAACGTCGAAGACGACGAGATACGACGTGTCGTCCTCGAGCACGTCGACGTCGAGGGTCCGGTGGTTCTGGATACGGCCGCTCGCACGACCGAGTTGGCGGTACAGCGCGTGCTTGATCGAGGAACCGAGTTCGTTCGCAGTCACGCTGACACCTCCGTTACAGAGCCGAGCGAGCGAGAGCAGTGATACTGGCACGAGCGGCGCGTGCTGCACGGAAGGGACGGCGGGGAGTGAGCGCGTAGCATGGCCGGATGTACGGCTACGTGATCCCCGTTGATATTGATTTTGGTGCCGAGTAAATTAACGTCTGACACATCACTGGTCGCCATGGGGTGCCGGTATAGCGACCGGCTATAGACGTGTTCTCCCTCCTCGTCGCTGGGGCCGTTTCTCTCTTCGTCGCCGGAACTCCCTCACAACTCGACCGGTTCGAGGCAGTCGGTGCCGCCACAGACGGGACAGGAGAGTTCGGAAACGTCGAACTCGTCCGGCACGTCGTAGGTGTAGTGGTTTTCGAACAGGTCGAGGAAGCAGCTGTCATCGGTGCAGACGATTTCTTCGGTTGGTGGCATGGGCGACAGTACCGGGACCAGGACCATCAACGCGGCGGTTGCGGCGGTCCGTGTGTCCCACTCGCGTCGTCCCGCGCGTTAGTCACCGTTTTGTCGTTCGAGGCGCTATCCGACGCTATGACTGACTCCGGCCCCGGTTCCGCCGCTGGCTCCGGTCCCGCCTCCGGGACGGAGCGCGCGAGCGAGGGGCTCTCGGTGACGATCGTCGACGGCTACGTCGACGAACCCGCCCACTTCGGGGTACCGCCGTACATCTCGACGTATCCACGCTACACTGCGGGCGCGCTCGTCGACGCGGGCGTTCCGCGCGAGCAGATCACCTACCACACGATCGACGGCCTGCGCGACGAGCCAGACCGCTGGCGCGACGTCGACGAAGCGGACCTCATGATCTACCTCGGCGGGATGACCGTCCCCGGCAAGTACGTCGGCGGGACGCCCGCCGAACCCGACGAGGTCCGCAAACTGGCGTGGACCGCGAACGGCACGAGCCTGATGGGCGGCCCCGTCAAGTTCGGCGTCGGCGACGAGAACGCCGGCGCGACCGAAACTGAACGACAGGATCTGGACTTTGACTTCGTCGCCAAGGGCGACGTCGAGGCCGCCGTCCACGACTTAGTCGAGAGCGGACTCGAGGGGTTCAACAACCGGATGCGGGACGTGGACGAGGTCTCCCGGTGGGCCCAGCAGGGCGCGTTCGTGGTCGAACAACACCCGAACCATCCCGACTATTTGATCGCCGAACTCGAGACGTCCCGCGGCTGTGCCTACCGCTGTTCGTTCTGTACCGAGCCGCTGTACGGCAACCCGACGTTTCGGCCGCCGCCGACGGTCGTCGGCGAGGTCGACGCGCTCGCAGACTACGGCGTGAAACACTTCCGGATCGGCCGGCAGGCCGACATTCTCGCCTACGGCGGCGACGGCGAAGCGCCGAATCCCGACGCCCTCCGACAGCTCTACGGCGGTATCCGCGAGGTCGCACCCGATCTCGAGACGCTCCACCTCGACAACATGAACCCGATCACGATCGTCGAGTGGCCCGAGCAGAGCCGCGAGGGGATCCGGATCATCGCCGAGCACAACACACCCGGCGACACCGCCGCGTTCGGACTCGAGTCCGCCGATCCGCTGGTCCAGGAGGAGAACAACCTGAACGTCACCGCCGAGGAGTGCTTCGAGGCGGTCAAGATCGTCAACGAGGAGGCAGGCTGGCGACCGGGTGGCCCGGACGATCCGACGGCCGGTTCGTCACAGCCCGACCCGAACGCCCGTCAGCTCCCGAAACTCCTCCCCGGAATCAACCTCCTCCACGGCCTCAAGGGCGAACGCGAGGAAACCTACCAGCATAACCGCGAGTTCCTCCAGCGCGTCTACGACGAGGGGCACATGCTCCGGCGGATCAACATCCGGCAGGTCATGTCCTTCGACGGCACCGACATGTCCGACACCGGCGCGGAAATCGCAAACGAGCACAAAAAGCTCTTCAAACGCTACAAACGCCAGGTTCGCGAGGAGATCGACAACCCGATGCTCGAACGTGTCGCCCCGCCTGGAACCGTCCTCTCCGACGTGCATCTCGAGTACCACCAGGACGGCAGGACCTTCGGGCGACAGCTCGGGACCTACCCGTTGCTCGTCGGCATTCCGGGCGAGCGAGAACTCGGGCGGACGATCGACGTTGCGGTCGTCGATCACGGCTACCGCTCGGTGACCGGCGTTCCGTACCCGCTCGACCTGAACGACGCGTCGATGGACGAACTCACGGCGATTCCGGGCGTCGGCGATCGGACGGCGGGCGACATCGTGGTCAACCGCCCCTACGACTCCGTCGCGGCGGCCGCCCTCGAGACGACCATCGATGTGGACGAGTTCGTGACGACGCGCCCATTCGAGCGCGCGGATTGATGCGGAGTCGACACCGAAATAACACCATATTGACACTGGACAAACACCAAACTGCTGCTGAATTGATGGAACATCCGTGTGTCACAATCCGCTTGTCTCGTCTCGATGGTCCGCCGAAACCACCGGTTGAAACCGGCCGTTGACGGAAAAATTCCCGACCATGGTCGGTAGTTCTAATACGGATGAGCGTCAGAGGTGGGATTGAGGGTCTACCTGTGGAAATATCTGAAAAACTCCTGTGTCTGTTCAGTACGGAGGTTTCGGCAGAGGAGGACCGATACGTCATCGAAGTACCACGTCAGGAAGTCGAGACCGGCGACATCGATCCCGACGAGATTTATCGCGTCGCGCTCATCTCTCGTGAGAGTGAGGACGGTGAGACAGATGCGTCGACGGCACAGCCGCAGGCGCAAGCGCAGACGCAAACCCAGACGCAAACGGCTCCGTCGGAGCCACAGCCACCGGTCGATGTCGGCGAAACGCGCTACGTCGAAATCGAAGATATCGGCAAGCAGGGTGATGGGATTGCTCGCGTCGAACGCGGGTACGTCATTATCGTCCCGGGAGCCGATGTCGGCGAACGTGTCAAAATCGAAGTGACGGAAGTCAAGTCGAACTTCGCCGTCGGCGAAATCATCGAAGAGACGTTCTGACTCCCGTTCGGGAGTCGTCCGGTCTTTGTAGTCGTCCGTGTTACACAGTCCGTGTCGCCCTCCAGCGGCTGTGATTCTGACCGTTCTCATTTCGGACTGCAGAGTCAGGTGGACAAACAGACACCCACCGGAGCAATCGGCCTCCGTGCTTTCCGAGACAACTACTGACCCGGAATCGTCCGCTGATACAGCGCCGGGTCGTCGTGATAACAGTCACCGACGACGACCGCATCCGCACCCGCCTCGAGTATCTCGGTCGTCTTTGCGGCCGAGTCGATGCCGCCGCCGTAGAGCAACACCGTCTCGTCGAGGTATCGCGCGGCTGCTTTCACGTCTTCCGGGCCGCCGTAGGTTCCCGAGTACTCGACGTAGAAGATCGGAAAGTCGTAGAACATCTCGGTCGCGAGCGCAGCGCCAGCGACCTGCTCGGACGTATACGCCGTCTCGACGCCGGAAACGCCCGCGGCAGCCGAGTCGACGTGCTGGACGACGTACCCCTCACCGATCAGTTTCGTCGCCAGTCGCTCGACCGCGTCGACGCCCTTGGACGTAATCAGATCCCCGACGAGCGGCACACTGCTGCCGGTGAGTTCGTCCGGCTTGCGCGCGATTTCGGCAAAGAGATCGAGGTGCTTCCCCACGAAATTGTCGCGGTCGCCGTTGTAAACGGCAGGCACGGACAGATAGTCCACTGCGTCGAGCGTGTCGGTCGAGACCTGCTCGGCGCTGTAGGGCTCTTGAAAGATCGGCACGTCCGGGGCGAGCCGTGAGATCGACTGGATCGCCTCTAGCGTGTTCGACTCCGTCACGTCGTCGGACCCACCGACGATCACCAGATCAGTGTCCGCGATGACGCCAGCGTCGTCCGGGAGCGGCTTCGCGGGGTCGACTTTCGTCACGTGCCGGATGTCGGTCCACGGAATGTCCATACTGAGCTATTTGTCGAGGTGTATAAATTTCCCGCTGGTTTCGTGTTGTCCGCCGGTATCAGTCTTCGATCGGCGTCCCATCCGCCTGTTTTGCCCCCTCGGAGTCGTGAACGACGACCTCGCCAGATTCGACTGGTGTCGGTTCGTACGTATCGCGAACACCGATGGCCTCCTCGAGCTCCCGCACGGCGCGCTCTTTGAGCGCCGCGGCGAGATCCTCGGCGTCCGCCCGGGGGATGTCACGACCGAGTCCTTCACACTCGTGCGCCCGGACGACACCCTCCTCGTCGCCGGTTTCACCGGCTTCCTGTTGTGCCCCCAGCGCAACGCTGTCAACGACCTCGCCCATCGGCTGACTGGTGCCGGCGAGTGCCACGCTGAAGGGGTACGTGCGACAGATCAGCGGCCGGTCGTCGTGTGCGACACACGCGCCGACACCGTCGTCGTCTTCCTCGTAAAAGGCACAGTCGCCACAGCCATCGGTCTGGAGCGCCCACTCGAAGGTCTCGCCCTCCGGCCCATCCTCGCCGTCGGCGAGTCCGTACGGCATCGGCCGGGCGACGTCGCGCCAGTCGCGCTCCGTCGACGCCTGGAGTTCGCGCACTTCGTCCGGGAACACCGTCGCCGTGTGGTCGTCTTCTGCTTCGCCGGTACAGCACGCGCCACAGCGCGTACACTCGAAGCCGATCGACTCGATAGCGTCGGCGAGCGCGTCGACGTCGAGAGTGCGAGCTTGCTCGAGTTCCGCCTCCAGTGATTGCACGTGTATGTCTGGTCATACGCGCCGAGCGGGAAAAGCGAGTCGCTCGTGGTGTCGGTGTCCTGTCATCCCCGCTCAGTCAGTGGATGGACGACCGAACCGCGATCAGGACAAACCGTTACGACCACCCACGTCATATGGTATTATATGACATCGTTGAACGAGGAGATGGCCGACGTCCAGACCGAGATCGATCACGTCCGCGACCGGATTCGGACAGACGTCCCCACGCTGTTCGAGTTCGATGTCACCGTCAGTCAGATCGAGTACAATGCGAACAACAACAGCGTGACCCTGACCGTCGAGCCGAGTTCAAACGCCCGTACGCAAATCTCGGACGAATTCGGCGGCGTCAGAGTGAAGATGGAAGACCAGCTAACCTTCGAGTTCCAGTTCAGTTCGCAGGAGTAGCCAGTTGTCGGGGCAGTGCACAGCTGAGTGCCCGAGAAAGAAGAGCGCAAAAACAGTATCTCACCGCGGGCGTGCACGCTCCCCATCCCACTCGAGTACCCCCTCGGTCTCGAGTTTCTGTAGGTGTGCGCGGACGGTCGCCCGAGCGAGGTCACGGACACCGGTCAGCTCCTTCTCGTACGCGCCGTCGAGGACCTCTGCGAGCGTCACTGCGCCGTCCTCGACGGCCCCGAGTACGCGCCGTTCGCGGCGCGCGCGGTGATTGAGCAGCCGTTCGGTCGTCTCCCGCGGCGCGTCGATGGTCGGCCCGTGTCCCGGATAGAGCGCCGGCGGGTTCCGCGCCCAGAGCCGGCGCAGCGTCGTCACGTACGCGCGCATGTCTCCCTCGGGGGCACCGACGACGACGCTGCCCTCGCGGACCGCGCAGTCACCACAGAGGATCGGTCCGTCGCGGCCGTACTCGAGTGCGATGTGGTCGGGCGCGTGGCCTGGCGCATCGAGGATGTGGAGGTCGGTGTCGTCCAGTTGGATTGTCGTGTCCGGCCCGAACTCGCGGTCGGGTGTGTGTCCAGTCACTGCCGTAAACCGGTCGACGCGACCGCGTCTGGCCCAGACGGTTGCGTCGGTTTCGTCGGCGTAGGCACCAACAGCGCCGACGTGATCCGGGTGCGTGTGGGTGACGACGATGTGGTCGACGGTGCGCTCGGCGACGAGTTCGTCGAGTGTGTTGGTTCTGGCCGCCGGATCAACAAGGACGGCTGGATCTTCGCCGATGATATACGTGTTCGTCTCGCCGCTCGGTGCGCGTGTTTCGACGGGAACGACACAGCGAGTAATAGCACTGCACTCAGTCACGGCGGCGGTGTCGGGCGGAGACGCGACCATACACTGACATCACGGGCGACGACAATGTGGCTGTCGGCGGACCGAACACGACGGTTAGCAGTCCGTTCGACGGGTGGTGGAGTCCGTTCGGCAGCCGGGGTGAAGTCAGTTCGGTAAGCGGGGCCGTCAGGTGGAGTCAGTTCTTCAGGTAGTACACTTGCTTGCGGGCGTCGCGGAAGCTGTATCGCGAGTCGACGAGGCCGACATCCTCGAGACGGTTAAGTGCGTAGCGAACGGTGCGGTCTGGCAGCAGTGACTCTTCGGCGAGTTGTCCCTGCGAGAGCGGCGAATCGGTTTCGAGAACTTTCGCGACCAGTTTTGCGCTCGGTGGGAGATCACGAAGGCGCTCGCGGTACTCGTCGGCTGAGAGAACCTCCTCGGCTGCTGCGGTGCCATCCTCTGCGGTACTCGTGCTCATACCATGTCGAGCGGAATCAGTGCTGGTAAAGCTTCCCTATATGTGGATACGAATAATCCAAGTTGTATAAGGAGTACACATGTGATATTAATACAGGTGCCGAACTACATCGACCATGTGGCCAACCCCACGCCGTGAGTCGATCCTAGACGAACCCGTTCGGGAATAGCCCGACTGGTGACCAGTCAGATCCCCCGACCGACTCCAGTATCGTTTTATCCCACGGCTACTGTAGTTCCGCCCAGTGTGAAAGGACAGGAGTGGTACCAGGCCGACGACGTCGCCGAGGAATACGACGACAAACGCTTCTCGAAGGGCGGACAGCTAATTGACCGCCGCGAGAAGCAAGCCGTCCTCGAGGCGATCATGCCTGTCGAGGACCGGAATATCCTCGAAATCGCCTGTGGTACCGGGCGATTCACGGTGATGCTCGCCGAACAGGGCGCCGACGTCGTTGGACTCGACATCTCTGCAGCGATGCTCCAACAGGGACGAACGAAAGCACAGCGTGCCGACCTCGCGGGGACACTCGAGTTCCTGCGCGGTGATGCCGGGCGACTGCCGTTCCCGGACGATCACTTCGATACGGTGATCGCGATGCGCTTTTTCCACCTCGCGGACGATCCGGAGGCGTTCTTGCGCGAAATGCGGCGCGTCTCGCGCGATCAGATCGTCTTCGATACGTTCAACCGGTTTAGCGCACGCAGCGTCTACAACTGGGCCCTGCCGATGGGCTCGCGGCTGTACTCGAAGAGCGAGGTCAGCGAGTTGCTCGCGAAGGCGAACCTGACGCTGGTCGACGTCGAGGACGACTTCCTCGTGCCGTACGGCCTCTATCGGTCGATTCCGAACGGACTCGCGTCGCCGATCCGGACGGTCGATACCGCGATTGGTGGGAACGCCGTTACCGACCACTTCGCGTCGGTGTCGTACTGGAACACGCGGCTTCGGTGACTCACCGCTCGTCTGGTCGTCTGGTCGCTTGATTGCACGGTCGCCCAGTCGCACCAGTGCACCACCGCACCACCGCACACCGGGCACAATCCCATCGTATTTTTACTCCCGGGGTGTTCTACCAGACCATATGGAGCTCTCGGTAGTCGTCTCGACGCTCAACGACCGAGAGCGATTGCTGTCCTCGCTCGATGCGCTCTCTGCGGTCGTCCCGCAGTCGACGGAGGTGATCGTCGTCAACGGCCCCTCCTCTGACGGAACGACTGGTGTCGTTCGCGACCGTCCCGACGTCGACGTCCTCGTCGAAATCTCGGAGCGAAACGAGAACGTCTCTCGCAACGCCGGCTGCAGCGTCGCAACGGGCGACGTGATCGCCTTCCTCGACGGCGCGCACGCGGTGGAGGGCGGCTGGATCGACGCCATCGAAACCGCGGTCGCGGATGGCGCGGACGTTGTCACCGGCCCGGTCACTGGCTCGGGTGCACTCGAGACGATCGATGCTGAGCGGACGGCGACCGTCGCCCGCCGATCGGTGACGCTGTTCGACGGCAGCAACGTTGCCTTCGACCGAACGGTACTCGACGCGCTCGACGGGTTCGACGAGTATCTGAAGGGTGACGGAGCGCGCGACTGTGCTCATCGGGTGGCCGGTCTCGGCTTCGACGTCCACTGGCAGGGTGAGATGGCCGTTCGCGCCGAAGTCGGAGCTGACGGCGGTCAGACCGAGCACGACTGGGGGGCGACGTACCGAGCGCTTTCGTACCGACTCGCGAAGAACTACGGTCCCCGGCCGACGGTCGTCGTGCGGACGATCGGCAGCGCGCTTCGCGACGGTGGGTCCGGCGTTCGCCGGATTGTCTCTGGCGAAGCAACACCGACGGGCTGGGTATCAGACGGGACTGACGTCGTTACCAACACCGCACGCGGGTTCGTCGACGGGGTGCGAGCACGTGTCGGTGACCGGTCGGCACAGCGGAATCCGAACGGGATTTCGGTGCGCCACGATCGGGCGGTTCGAGTGTACGACCGTCGGTAGTCGGGTACTGATAGTCGGGTGCCGATAACCGAGAGCTGATAGTTGGGACCTGTTACATAGCGACCGAATCGATCGATATCGAGAGTCAGAAGACAGGAGTCGGAGTGTTCGTTTCTTCCCATGCGTGTCACGGCCCGTTCTCCGTCGCTAACCGAGTCACAGGGTCACCGAGTCATCGAATCCGTCCGTCAGCCGCAGTCGCGGGCGATTCAACGGTCGGCGTATGCTAGCAGAAGCTCAGCATGGGACAGTTCACAGTCAACGAGTCCGCCGACGGTGTCGGTGCCGTCGACCACGATGAACTCGTCGGCCCCATCGGAGTTGGCGCCGTACCCGAGTCCGATCCCATAGAGGACGGGAATATCAAATCGCGTTCCGAACACCGCCCAGGGAATACCAGCTGCAGAGAACGGCCACAGCGTCAGGTCGGTACCGTGATCCTCGAACACCTCCCTGGCGGCCACGACGAGGTCGGAGTCCGGATCGGTCTTACACCAGGTGTGTTTGCCGAACACGTCGACGTCGACGTCCTCGAACCCCTGATTGTCGAGGTGTTCACGGAGCTGGCGATGGACGATGTCCGGATCGAACCCGCGAGGCATCCGAAGGTCGAGCGTCGCGTGTCCCTCGCCCGGGAGGATGAAGGGCTTGGTTCCGGTTCCGGAACCGAGAAATCCCGTATTGATTCCCTGGATGTTGAACGACTCGGGCCCGTAGAAGTGCTGGACGAACGCCTCCACAACGTCATCCTGGAGGTCCGCTTTCAGCCGCGTCACTTCGCCGCCACCCAGAGAGAGTCCTGGAAGGTGTTGCCACAACTCGTCTCTGGGCGTCTCCGTCCGGGTGTCGAGGCGATCGACGAATGCGCGGACCTCCTCGCGTTCGTCCTCAGTCGGTGGTTCGTACTGATCGTAGAAGCCGTCGATCTCGATCTGGGTTCCGTTTTCATCGGTTAGCGACGAGAGGGCGTCCACGAGTCTCCAGGCAGGGCTGTCGACGGTCGCGTTACTCATCGCGTGAACGTCGCCGCCGACCGGTCCCCGACCCCACCGGTCGCCCGAAACCTGCAGGGTGAAATACAGCGCGGACTTGTAGCCGAGCGATCCCGTCACGTTTCCGTCTTCGCTCTGGCCAGCGAGCGGGCAGAGACAGGCGTCGGCGTTCCGGATGCGGTCGGCATAGCGATCGAGCATCTCGTAGTAGTGAGGGCTGCCGTTGATCTCCTCAGCCTCCAGCAAGAACATGACGTTCACCGGCAGCTCACCGAGCGCCCGCTTGGTCGCCTCGAGAGCGTTGAGCCAAGCGACGAACGCGCCTTTGACTTTGATCGCCCCGCGACCGTAGATGACTCGGCCGTACGCTTCGGTCTGGGCGAGTTCACCGCCGAAGGGATCGTGGGTCCACTCGTCTTCGTCGCCGACGGGGCGGGTGTCTAGCATCCCGTAGTTGACGATCGTCTTCTCTGCGCCTGCGTCATAGTACCCCCAGACGCCCGGCGCGCCGTCGGTCTCGATCAGTTCCGCCTCGTCACACCCGATCTCTTCGAGGTAGTCACGAGCCAGTTCGGCAATCCCCCGGAGTCCGTTTCCGTCGACGCTAACGCTCGGTTGGCGGATCGCCCGCTGAATTCGCTCGATGTGGTCGTCCAGATCCGACTCGATCTGCTCGCGGAGTTGTTTGCTGTCGTGAGTGGACATTGATACCGTCTATCGTACCCTAGTACAAATCACTATGTGCCGTAGAAACGGCACCTGGGCTTTGATTTCGGCAGCTTCACCCACTCGGTCGCGGAGGTGTCACTGAGATACTGTGGACGCCTCTCCCGACGGCTCAGCATCCATGTAACACAGCAGATAGCTGGAAGCGACTAGCTGGGACTGCTCACAAGAGACCTTATTCTGGATCGAACCCACCCGCCAGCGCATCGAGCGCGAACAACACGAGCGCCCCGAGCACCGCCCAGGCGAGCGTGAACCCGATGACTTCACTCGTCCAGGCGTGTGCCTCGCCGATGTTGTGCAGCGGTGCAGGCACCGAGCCGGCGATCAGCCCGACCAGAAAGAGCAACGTCAGGTCGCGCTGCCAGTCGAGGGCCGCTCGAACCACGCGGGCGATCGTGACGAGGCCGACCAGACCGCCGACGACGAAGACGACAACGGCCGTCCCCGGATCGAGTACGGCCTCTACCGAGCCAGCGCCGGAGACGTACTGGCCGACTGCGGTGAGAAAGTCACTCAGTTCGGTCATCATCACCACGTACTGGCCGAGCAGGATCAGGATGAGCGAGCCCGAGACGCCGGGGAGGATCATCGCACTGATCGCGAGCGCGCCCGAAAGGAAGATGAGCACCAGCCCGGTCCCCGGTAGCTGGAGCACGTTACTCGCGACGAGCAATGCCAGCGCGGTCCCGGCCCCCGCAGCGAGGAGGTGTCTCGTCGTGCTGAACGGCAGACTCCGAAAGAGGACCACCGCCGAGGCGGCAATGAGCCCGATAAAGAACCCAAAGAGTGCGATCGGCTGGGATTCGGAGAGCGCGGAGACCGCACTGCCGATGAGCGCGACCGCGGTTACCATTCCGATGCCGAGCGGGAGCAGAAACTGCAGGTCCATCTCGAGTAGTGCCTCGCGCGCACGCTCCCGCCGGTCGGGGTCGTAGCCACGGAGGACCTCGAACGCGCGGCCGGGCGTGAGGGCGGTGACGGCGGTGATGAGCCGGCTGTAGAAGCCAAGGAGGAGGGCGACGGTCCCGCCGGAGATGCCGGGAAGGGCGTCGGCGATGCCCATACAGAGGCCGTAGCAGTAGGTTCGAAGGAGGGCGAGGCGGTCGCCGATTCCCTGGTCGATGTTATATCCCATTGGTTGGTGGCCGCTGGGTGTTCGGGGCGTTCCGAGGACTTCGGATACGCCAGGTGCTCCGGGTGCACCGGGTGTTCCGGGTATTCCGAGTGCTCGTCAGATGTGGGGCAAACAGTGATCGCAGCCGACTCCGTCCCGCGTCCATACGTGGCGGGTATTGGGGCACGACTATAAATTACTGCACTCGTCGCAGCAGTGGAGTATCGTTGTCAGGTCTGGGAAGCCCACGGGAAACGATCGCCGTGCTCACCGTTCAACTCGCAGCTCTCAGTGGCGGATCGGGAACTGTGCATCCGGCGAGAGCGCCTCGATCACACGACAGGCATTCTTCGAAAACGCCCGCCAGAGCTTATCTTCGGAGACGTCGAGCGTGAGAATCTCCATCACCGCTACGTTTGGATGGCAGGCCGGCGCACCGCTACCGAAGAGGACGCGGTCAGGATGCTCGAGTAACGCGCGCTCGAGTACGTCTCGGTAGCGAACGAAACTCGTCTCGACGTAGCAGTCGTCGAACTCGTCCAGCAAATCCACCATCTCGTGCATCTGCGACCGGCTGAGCGGGTGGCCGCCGAAGTGGGCGACGACGACGGGAAACGAGCGGCCGAAGACGGTTTCGGCGAGCGCGGCCGGTGGCGCATCTGCACCGCCGCGGACGATCAGCGGGAGGCCCACATCGTCGAGCGTCTCGAGTACCTCCTCGTCTGGCAGGCCGTCGGTAAGCGGGTCGAGAACGAAGCCGTGAAAGCGGTCGTCGTAGGCGTACTTTTCGACATCACCGGGTGTCGTGTGGTATTCCTCCCGACCGCGGCAGCTGACGACGTTGTGCAGGCGGCTCGTCGCGGTCGCGCCGGGCCGACGCGAGCCGTTGATCCGGGCGAACGCGACGAACGGTCGATCGACGCTGCGTCTGGCGACGCCGTTGTTGGCTGCGACGTAGCTCGTCTCTGGTTCGGCCGGCGGAAAGACGACCGATCTGGTGATTCCCGCTTGATGCATCTCCCGTTCGAGGCGGTCGGGGGTGATCGTCCGACCGCACGGTTCGCCGCGTCGTCCGGGGGCCAGTCGGGCGTAGCTGTCGACGACGCGAAACCCATGTTCCAGCTCCAGCATCCCACGCGGTCGTTGTATGTCGAGCCATATTTTGCTACCGACTTTCACAACGCCTGGCAACGGTCGTTTGTCGGTGTCAGAATCGCAAGACGGAGGAGGTGCAAGAGGGAAAAACTTATATAGAAGTGCTGACGACATAGTTAGTGAGGATTCAACCATGGCACAACAGCGACGCATGGGCGGACAACCCATGTTCATTATGAGCGAGGACAGCCAGCGAACACAGGGCCGCGACGCCCAGTCGTCCAACATTATGGCCGGCAAAGCAGTTGCCGAGGCCGTACGGACGACGCTCGGACCTCGCGGGATGGACAAGATGCTCGTCGACTCGAGTGGTGAGGTCGTCATCACCAACGACGGCGCGACCATCCTGAACGAGATGGACATCGAGCACCCTGCGGCCCAGATGATCGTCGAAGTCGCCGAGACCCAGGAGGAGGAAGTCGGCGACGGGACGACGACCGCAGGCGTGATCGCTGGCAACCTGCTCGGCGAGGCCGAGGACCTCATCGATCAGGACGTCCACGCTACGACGATCGTCGAGGGCTATCACGAGGCCGCCTCGATCGCACAGGACGCGATCGACGAGCAGGTCGGTGACGCCGCCGTCGACGACGAAATTCTGAAGCAGGTCGCCGAATCCAGCATGACCGGCAAGGGAACCGGTGGCCTCACCGCCGAATCCCTCGCAGAGACGGTCGTCGAGGCCGTTCGCCACGTCGAGACCGACGACGGCGTCGCCCGCGACAACGTCACCGTTCACACCCAGATCGGTGCCTCCTCGAACGCGACCGAACTCGTCCCCGGCATCGTCATCGACGAGGAGCCGGCCCACGAGGGCATGCCCTCGGCAGTCGAGGACGCCTCGATCGCCGTCCTCGACGTCGAACTCGGCGTCCGCACCGGCGACGTCGACGCGGAGTACGCCATCGACTCCATCGACCAGCTCAACGCGGCTATCGATGCCGAAGAGAGCGAGGTGCAAGGTTACGCCGAAACCGTCGCCGAAAGCGGCGCTGACGTCGTCATCACCACGGATGACGTCGACGACCGCGTGAGCACGTTCCTCGCGAACGAGGGCATCCTTGTCTTCGAGAACGTCGGCAGCAGCGACACCAAGGACATTATCTCCGCAACCGGCGCAACCCGCGTCGGCGCACTCGACGACCTCGAGGAAGCCGACTTCGGCCACGCCGACCGTATCAGCGCCGAAAACTACGGCGACGACGACCTCGCGTTCGTCGAAGGCGGTGCAGCCGCCGAAACCGTCACCGTCTTCGTCCGCGGCGGCACCGAACACGTCGTCGACGAACTCGAGCGCGCCATCGGTGACGCACTCGACGTCGTCGCGACCGCACTCGAGTCGGGTGAGGTCGTCCCCGGCGCAGGTGCCACCGAGATCGCCATCGCGGACAAGATCCGCCAGGAAGCCGCCGGAATCGAGGGTCGCAAACAGCTCGCTGTCACCGCCTTCGCGGACGCGCTCGACGTCGTGCCACGAACGCTCGCCGCGAACACCGGTCAGGACCCGATCGACGCACTCGTCGACCTCCGCGCCGCCCACGAATCCGAGGGCCGCGCCGGCCTGATCACCGACGGCGAAGACGTCACGATCGGCGACCCACTCGAGTCCGGCGTCGTCGACCCGGCCGACGTCAAGCGTGAGGCGATCGAGAGCGCGACCGAAGCTGCGACGATGATCGTCCGTATCGACGACGTTATCGCCGCCGAGTAACGCTCTCGTCGCTGTCTTCCGCCGCGGTATAGCTGTATCGCGTTTCGATTTTTCTGGTCCGTCAGTATTGCGAGCGTGGGAGTGGAAACTGTTCAGACCTCCAGGACGAACCATATTCTGACCATCCCGGTACCACATTCTGGTGTTCGAACTGGTCACGGTGCCCGAATGGCCAACAGTGTTAAGTGTTAACATCCCTTTCCGCTAGCTGTTATGTCCGGCATGGCTCCATCAGACCGATTGACACCGGTCCACGAGGCGGTTGGCCAGACCGTCTACCACGACGACACTCGCGGCACCTACCACCTGTGGTGTGACGACAGCGAGTACGAGCCCGTGACGGTGGCGCTTCCGCTCGCCATTTCGTCGATTTCGGGCGTCGAGCCGGCCGACCTCGAACCGCTCGCTGATAGCATCGATCCGGACGCACTCAACGCGCTGGTCACCGACTGGCGACGGCATCCGTCACACCGGATCGACGAGCGGGCCGGTTCGATCTCGTTTCTGTTCGCCCAGCACGACATCACGATTCACGACGACGGCGAGATCGTGATCGACCCCGAGCGGTCGGGTATCGGCAGATAACGCGCTGTCGACCGTTTTTGACACGGCTTGCCCTCCCCTCTCTGATCGGCTCACACACAGCTACAGCGCTATCACTCGCACCTGTGCCGACTCCTGGGCGACCACCCTCGCTCGCCGGCCACCGCTACGGCTCGTCTGCGGGGGCCTCGAGTACCACTGCATCGCCGACCCCGAGGTCGAACGCCTCGTCACCCCGTCCCTGGTTGACGTCGAGTTCGACGTAGCCGTGGCTCCCGACGGTTGCGAGGCGCTCGCCGACGGGAACGGCGGCGAAGGTGTCCACAGCGGGAACGCGTTCGCCGTTCGCGACTACGTGGTTGCGGTCGTGGCCGTCGTCGTGATCGTCGTCACGGCCACCTGTCATCAGAAATCGCCCCGGAACGTTCGTAATGGCGTTGCCGAAGTCGTCGACGACCAGCACTTCTCCCTCGGCGCGGTCCCCATCGATAGTTGCGCTCGGCAGTGTGCAGTCCACGACCGAGTCCGTCCGCTCGAGGAAGGGGAGTTCGCCCAACTCATCGCGCCGGTCGAGGCCAAACTCGTGAACGTCGCCAGCAGCGGGTGCGAACACGTCGCGGCCGTGGAACGTGTTGCTTGCTGGGCCAGCCGCCGCGTCATCGCTGCGCTGGGAACCGTCCTGGCCCGCAACCGCCGGCGGCTCGAGTTCGATTTCGTCGATGACGTAGTACTCGAGTGGCCGTGCCGGCGATGTATCTCCGTCCGCGTCTGTGCCTGCGCCTGTTCCTCTACTTGTGTCTGCGCTTGCGCCCGCGAGTCGGCGGGCGACCGGCAGCAGGACGCCGTTGTCCGGTCCGACAAGGATGTGTTCGCCCGCGCGGACGACGAGTGCGTCGCGGTCGGTGCCGACGCCGGGGTCGACGACCACGAGGTGAACTGCCGGTGGGTAGTACGGCAGGATTTCGCGCAGCCAGAAGGCGCTCGCCCGGATGTCCTGACGTGGGAAGTCGTGGGCGATGTCGACCAGTCTGGTCTCAGCAGGTGAGTTGGTCCCAGCGCCGATTTCCGTACTGTTGCCGACACGCTGACAGAGCACGCCCTTCATCGCCGCCGGATACGGCGACCCAAAGTCCGACGCGATCGTGATCATACCGTATCGAACTCGCCGATTCAGAAAAGGTTGTCCGGAACCGAATTCCCGGCCGGAGAGCGGGCCCTGCCGTCCGCTCAGGTCTCGCCACGGACTGCCGCAATCAGCCAGGCAACAGCCCAGCAAACCACTGCCACCAGGAACAGGGCGATCGCCTCGTGGCCGGTTACGCCGGCGACGGACTCGAGTCCGAACGTCAGTGCGATCGACGCTGATTGGAACCCAGGCCCCCAGAACTCTGCAAAAAGAACGACGATCGGATAGCTCACGACGGCGCTGACGAGCGCACAGCACTCGAGACAGAGTAGGACGAACGTGCCGGGTCCGAGTGCAAGATCTGTTCCCGATCCTGCTGCGTCGATGACTCGTCGGAGGACGACAAAGCCCGGTGGCAGACCGGCGGTCAACGTCAGCGCGACTGCGTACATCGAAAGGCTCTGCAGCGTATTACTGAGTGCACCAAAGCCGCTCGTCGGTGTCGTCATCCCGGTGGCAACGGCGAGCGTTACGAGCATCCCACCGAGTGTAGCGACGCCGAGTATTGCTATCGTTGTCGCCACCCACGGCGAAGGAAATCGGGTTAGATCTCGTCCCTGTGAGCGGTCTGGAACCGGGGTGTACACGCGCTACTCGCCGTTCGAATCTGAGCCGCTGACCATCTGAATGCGCTCGATACCGCCGATCTCGTCGACAACTTCGACGACCGGTTCGGGGACGAGCGACTCCCAGTCGCCGCCGTTGATCATGCGTTCGCGAACTTCGGAGCCCTCGAGTACGTCCCGGTTGAACATCGGTGACTGACGGATTTCGATGTCGGCTTCGCGAAAGAGCTGGATGACGAGCGGGTTGTTCGAGTAGGCGACGTCGAAGTCGGGGCTCATGCTCTGGACGTGGCTCACCCAGACGGAGTTGCGTTCTAAGTCTTCGATGGGGACGGCGTAGGTGACGAGGTCGGTGTCGACGAGCGACTTCGTGATCATCATGATTCGCTCGCCGGCGGTGAACGGGTTGCGAACGGTGTGTGAGTTGTCGGCGCTGCCGATGCCGAGGACGAGTTCGTCGACGTCGGCGGCGATGCGTTCGACCATGTTGTAATGGCCGTTGTGGAAGGGCTGAAAGCGGCCGATGTAGAACCCCCGGGTCATGCCAGACATTGTTTTGGCATCGCGCTTAAGAGTGGCGAGTTGGTCGCGGGCGAATCGGTTTTGCGTTGGGTATCGTCCGTCGTTTTCTTACCACTGGAGTTGCTCGCGGACACTCCGTCTCTTTGTGGACAGACACGTCCGGCACTGTATGAACCGGCCTCGAGTTCTCGACGATGAAACCGGTTTCTGTCCGTGAGTGTCCGGGAATGTAACGGGTATTTCGCTGTCACGTCCACACGGATCTATGCCAGTACAGTCTCGATATAGGACGTGTCCGTTAGCCGCCCTATCCGCCGTTTTCGGCACTCGACACGATTCGACGCATGGAGAAAGTATATCAGTGGCAATCCCTTCGAAACAGGTACCGAACAGAGTTCTATGAGCAACGATACGAACGTTGACGACCCTCCCGAGGACGCCTCCGGAGCTGCGCCGGACGAGGAACAGGCGCAGGAGACGGAGCGGGAGCACGAGACCGAGCGCACGGAGGAGCGCTCGCGATCTCAGGCTTCTGACTCTCAGTCTCAGTCGCAGTCACCGTCTCACTCTTCGGAGACGGAGCGTCAGGGAGACCGGTCGCCGACCGACGAAACCGGTGACCCAGACGACGTCGACGGCGGAACTGATGTCACCAGCGACGATGCACAGGAGAGTCGGATTACCGTCGGTGACGACGGTCTCGGAACTGACGATGCCGACCACGAACAGACCGAGAGCGGAGACAATCCCGGGACTAACAGCGTTACCGGAAGTGTCGTAGACGACGATGGCGGTGATGATGACGATGACGAAATCGAAACCGTCGACGACCTCGGTAGTACGGTCGAAGTCGATCCGGGTGTCGAAGTAGACGACGATATTGCCGAAGACGACCTTCTCGGTGGCCTCCAGATCGACTCGACGGAAGACATCGAAGTTCCCGACCGACTCGTCGATCAGGTCATCGGGCAGGACGAAGCGCGGGACATCATCATCAAGGCGGCAAAGCAGCGCCGGCACGTGATGATGATCGGCTCCCCGGGGACCGGGAAGTCGATGCTGGCGAAGGCGATGAGTCAGCTCCTGCCACAGGAGGACCTACAGGACGTACTCGTCTATCACAACCCGGACGACGGCAACGAGCCGAAGGTCCGTACCGTCCCGGCAGGGAAGGGTGAACAGATCATCGATGCGCACAAGGAGGAAGCGCGAAAGCGCAACCAGATGCGCTCGATCCTGATGTGGATCATCATCGCGATCATCATCGGATACACGATCCTCAGCCCGGCGAGCATCCTGATGGGGATTATCGCAGCCGGTGTCATCTGGCTGATCTTCCGCTACACCAGCCGCGGCACGGACGCGATGGTGCCGAACATGATCGTCAACAACGGCGAGCAGCGCCAGGCACCGTTCGAGGACGCGACCGGTGCACACGCCGGTGCGCTGCTGGGCGACGTTCGCCACGACCCGTTCCAGTCCGGTGGGATGGAGACGCCGAGCCACGACCGCGTCGAACCGGGCTCGATCCACAAGTCCAACAAGGGCGTGCTGTTCGTCGACGAGATCAACACGCTCGACGTGCGCACCCAGCAGAAGCTGATGACGGCGATCCAGGAAGGCGAGTTCTCGATCACCGGCCAGTCCGAGCGCTCCTCGGGCGCGATGGTCCAGACCGAGCCCGTCCCCTGTGACTTCGTCATGATCGCTGCAGGGAACCTGGACGCGATGGAGAACATGCACCCCGCACTCCGCAACCGTGTCAAAGGATACGGGTACGAGGTCTACATGGACGACACCATCGAGTCCACGCCGGAGATGCGCCGGAAGTACGCCCGGTTCATCGCCCAGGAGGTCGAACGCGACGGTCGCCTGCCACACTTCACCCGCGATGCCGTCGAGGAACTGCTCCTCGAGGCCAAGCGTCGCTCGGGCCGGAAGAACCACCTGACACTGCACTTCCGCAGCCTCGGTGGACTGGTCCGCGTCGCTGGCGACATCGCCCGCGCCGAGGACCGCGACCGCACGACCCGCGATGACGTGCTCCAGGCCAAGCAACGCTCCCGGTCGATCGAACAGCAGCTGGCCGACGACTACATCGAACGCCGCAAGGACTACGAACTGCAGGTCACCGACGACGGCGTCGAAGGCCGCGTCAACGGCCTCGCAGTTATGGGCGAAGACTCCGGGATCATGCTGCCCGTCATGGCCGAGATTGCACCCGCACAGGGTGGCGGTCAGGTCATCGCCACCGGGAAGCTCAAGGAGATGGCCGAGGAGTCCGTCCAGAACGTCTCGGCGATCATCAAGAAGTTCTCCGACGTGGACCTCTCGGAGAAGGACATCCACATTCAGTTCGTCCAGGCCGGCCAGCAGGGTGTCGACGGCGACTCCGCCTCCATCACGGTGGCAACCGCCGTCATCTCCGCACTGGAGGACATCCCGGTCAACCAGTCGGTCGCGATGACCGGTTCGCTGTCGGTCCGTGGCGACGTGCTCCCGGTCGGTGGGGTGACCCACAAGATCGAAGCCGCCGCCAAGGCCGGCTGTAGCAAGGTCATCATCCCGAAGGCCAACGAGCAGGACGTGATGATCGAAGACGAGTACGAGGAGATGGTCGAGATCATCCCGTGTGAGAACATCAGCGAAGTGCTCGATGTTGCACTCGAGGGTGAACCGAAGAAGGACTCGCTCGTCGACCGCCTGAAGTCGATCACCGGCTCGGCGTTCGACCAGCAGACGGTCGGCTCCGCAAGCGGGTCGAACCCAAGTCCACAGTAACGACAGGAGGGTCGATCGATGGTACAGTGGACGGCGTTCGCGGCGATCACGGGCGTCGTCCTCGTGTTGTTGCTCGTTCTTTCGCATCTGACGCAGTCGTCATTTGCTGACGCTGAGGGTGACGCTGACACCAGTGCTGGCACTGACGCCGATACGACGACTCCTACCGACACGGACGCAGCCACTTCTTCCGAGTCTGACTCCCCGCCAGCGAGCGCTAGGGAGTCTGTAGAGACCGTGGAGTCCGTGGCGGAAGAGAGCCGTCCTGCTCCAGAGTCAGCTACCGACGCCGGTACTGACACGGATATTGACACTGGCACCGGTACTGGCACCAACACCGGTACTGACACCAACACCAGCGCCGATATCGACATCAGCACCGACCTTGGCAACGCCAGCGCCAACACCAACGCTACCGAGACCAGCGACCGACCACACGACACAGCACGCTCTCCTTCCCGCACCCAGCGCGACGAAATCGACCCCACCGACCTCTCGACGGGGATGCTCCTCGCGAACGTCGCCGTCTCACAGGGTCTCTTCCTCTTGCTCATCCTCGGCGCGATACTCTACACCGGCATCCCAGCGTGGGCACTCGGCGTCGAGTTCAGCGTCGACTACCTCACGACCGGCCTCCTCATCGGCACAGTCGCCGGCATCCTCCTCTACATCGGGAACGAGTTCGGCGCCGCACTCGCGACACGATTCGGGTTCGACCACGACGAACGGCTCCGGTCGATGCTCGCTCCCGACTCCGCGCGCGGCTGGCTCGTCCTCTTGCTCGTCGTGCTCCCGATCATCGCCATCTTCGAGGAACTGCTCTTTCGCGCCGCGCTCATCGGCGTCCTCTCGGCCGGCTTCGACATCTCGCCGTGGCTGCTCGCCTTCCTCTCCTCGATCGCGTTCGCGCTCGGCCACGGCATGCAAGGCACCGTCGGCGTCGCCGTCACCGGCGCACTCGGCCTCGTCCTCGCCGCCCTGTTCATCGTTACCGGGAGCTTCCTCGTCGTCGTCGTCGCCCACTATCTGATCAATGCACTCGAGTTCATCGTGCACGAAGCGATCGGACTCGAGTGGAGTGAGTCGCTGGTGGGGGAAGAGTCGGCGTCTCCCTCGGCGTCTACGGCGTCCGATCCGGACCTCGAGGAGTAGTGTGGAATCCGAACGATAAAGCGTCCACACGAGTCAGTTCGGATATGAGTCGGAGTAACGATATCCCGGATGCAGCGTATCGTGCGATCTTTCTCGGCGTGATCCTCTACTTCGCGCTGGTCGTCTACAGCGCGACGACCGGAGACGTAATCGTCTCTCTTGCTTCCGAGTTCGTCTTCGGAGCGATCGCGATCGGTGTCGGGGTCGTGTTGTTCGATCTGGCGGATGGTGAACTCTCGGCGGCGCTCGGTGGTGCCGTCTTTCTGATCGGGGGCGGGATCGCACAGTTTGGAGCGTTGTTTACACAGTCGCCGACGCTCAATCAGATGTCGTCGCTGCTGGTCTTCGTCGGGATCGGGCTGTATCTGTACGTTACGTGGACGGCGGAGTGAGGGTCGGCCGGTATGACACGATGCCACAGTATATTACAGCACACTACAGCTCTTCGAGCGAGCGCAGTTTCTGCTCGACAGCCGGCGGCGCAGCACTCGGGCCGTCGCGGACGCGGTGGTCGGGAATCAAAATTGGAGCCGGATTCTCGTCGAGCGCGGTCCGAACCAGAATGATGTCGTCCTGATCGTCGGGGTCGAGATCGGGCGTCATCTGTGTAAGCGTGGCGACGTCGACCTGATCACCGTACGGAATCGACTGCACTTGTTCGAGTACGGCGCGCTGGTCGGTCGGAATCGTCAGTGCGACCTGCACGTCGTCGAACGTCACCGGTTCGAGACCATCCAGGTACTCGAAGAGCTGATCGAGTACGGGGTGGTCGGTTTCAGCGCCGTCCTCGGGTACGTCCGGAAAGGAAACGGTCAGCACGCGCCCGCTGGCCGCACCGAGCTGTACGTACCGGTCGAGATACGTCGACTCACGCGCGTAGATCCCGGCGTCCGTAACGTCCTCCATACGCGGCCTGTAGGAAACACGGCCTTGAATAGTCGCCGGTCGTCGCCATGAGCGGCGGCGGATGGCGCAACACTTTTGTACAGATGAGTACGTTGATGTACAACAATGACTTCTGGTACGGAGCTCGCACCACCGGTGCAATCCATTCTCGCAGCGGCCTCCGAGCGCGCTGGAGAGGGATGCAACCGGGAACGGGCACCGCTCGATGTCGACGCGCGGTCGTTTCGCGACGCGCTCGCGCAAACTGAACGAGACGGCCGGGTACCGGTTATTGCCGAGGTGAAACCGACGAGTCCGACGACGGACGGCACGCGCGAGGACGACCCCGCCGAACTGGCCGAGGCGATGGTTGCAGGTGGTGCGACGGCGATTTCGGTCCTCACCGAACCGACTCACTTCGGCGGCTCGCCGGACGCATTGCAGCAAGTCCGAGCGGCCGTCGACGTCCCCGTCCTCCGGAAAGATTTCATCCTCGAGGAGGCAAGTCTGGACGTGGTCGAATCCGACCTGGTCCTCTTGATCGCCCGGTTCGTCGACAACCTCGACGAGCTCGTGGCAGCCGCTCGCGAGCGCGGCTTCCAGCCGCTCGTCGAGGTCCACGACCGCGAGGAGCTCGCTGACGCGCTCGAGGCCGGTGCGACGCTCATCGGAGTGAACAATCGTGATCTCGCAAAACTCGAGGTCGACCTCGGAACGTTCGAAACGATTGCACCGCACGCGAGGCGACTCTGTCGCCTCGACGAGTCGAGCGGTGGAACCGAGAGACCGGACCCGGACGACGTGACGCTAATCGCCGAGAGCGGGATTTCGAAGCCTGCAGACGTCCGTCGGATGCGTGAGGCAGGTGCAGACGCACTGCTCGTCGGCAGTGCGATCATGGATCAGGACGGAAACGGAGACGGCGACGTGACGGCGAACACGCGACGACTGGTAGAAGCAGTGGAACCGACAGCAACGACGGAGACACGCACACAGACATGAGCGAAACCGAATCAAACCCACCCGCCGAGGACGAACCGAACCGCGAACGTACGTTCGGCGACTACGGCGGCCAGTACGTTCCGGAGGCACTGATGCCCGCCCTGCAGGAACTCGAGGACGCCTACCAGCGCTACGTCCTCGACAACGAGGACGGATTCATGGACGAGTTTCGCGAGCGCATGCGCGACTTCGGCGGTCGGCCGACGCCGCTGCAGCGGGCGGATCGGCTCAGCGAGCGCTACGATCGCGAGATCTACCTCAAGCGGGAGGACCTCGTCCACGGCGGCGCACACAAGCTGAACAACGCACTCGGCCAGGTGCTGCTCGCGAAATACATGGGCAAAGAGCGGATCATCGCCGAGACCGGCGCGGGCCAGCACGGGACGGCCACCGCGATGGCGGCGGCCCACCTCGACATGCCCTGCGAGATCTACATGGGCCGGACCGACGTGAACCGCCAGCGGCCGAACGTCTACCGGATGCGAATGAACGGTGCCGAGGTCAACCCCGTCGACGCCGGCAGCGGCACCCTGAAGGAGGCGATCAATGAGACGATGCGCGACTGGGCGACCACCGTCGAGCGCACTCACTACGTCATCGGTTCCATCGTCGGCCCGCACCCGTTCCCGCGGCTGGTGCGTGACTTCCAGTCCGTCATCAGCGCCGAAGCCCGCAAGCAGGTACAGGAACAGGCCGGCCGGCTCCCCGACAGCGTCGTCGCCTGCGCCGGTGGCGGCTCGAACACGATGGGGGCGTTTCACGAGTTCGTACCGGACTCGAGTGTCGACCTCTACGCAGTCGAAGCCGGCGGCTCGAGCCTCGAGATCGATCAGGACGAGGGGCTCGCGCCCAACTCCGCGACGCTCTCGACGGGCACCGACGGCGTCCTCCACGGCGCGATGACGAAACTCCTCCAGACAGCGGACGGCCAGATCGTCGAATCCCACAGCGTGAGCGCGGGGCTGGACTACGCCGGCGTCGGCCCGGAACTCTCACACCTCGTCGACACCGGCCGCGTGACACCGGCGAGCGTCGACGACGACGCCGCGCTCAACGCCTTCCACCGACTCTCGAATCTGGAGGGAATCATCCCGGCACTCGAGTCGAGTCACGCACTCGGATTCCTCGAGGAGGCACACGAGGAACTCGGCGACCTCGTCGTCGTCAACGTCTCCGGACGTGGCGACAAGGATCTGGAGACGGTACTCGAGGAGACCGAGAAACGTGACCTCGACGCTGCGCCGGACGTGGAGGTGTTCGGTACATGACCGGTGAACAGACTGGGGCGATAGAGAGCGACACCGAGGCCGCCATCCGCGAGGACCACCCCGCGCTCATTACGTATATTACCGCGGGAGACCCGTCGCTCGAGGACACCAAGGAATACGTCGAGGCCCTCGACCGCGGCGGGTCGGACCTGATCGAACTCGGCCTGCCGTTTTCCGAGCCAATCGCCGAGGGGCCGACCATCCAGGCCGCAATCAACCGCGCGCTCGACGCCGGGACGACGCCCGCGCGGTTCTTCGAACTCGTGGACGAACTCGAGACGGATGCGCCGTTGCTGGTGATGACGTACTACAACATGATCCTCCAGTACGGCTCTGAACCCGATGTCCGCCCGTTCGTCGAACGCGCGGCCGACGCGGGCCTCTCGGGGATCATCGTTCCCGACCTGCCCGCGGAGGAGGCGGACCCGCTCCGAGACGCCTGCGACGACCACGGCCTCGACCTCGTCTTCATCGTCGCGCCGACGACCGCCGGCGAGCGCCTGAACCGGATCATGTCCCAGGTCTCGGGCTTCGCTTACGTCCAGGCCCGCCTCGGGACCACCGGCGCGCGGGCGGATGTCTCCAACGCAACCCACGACAGCCTGACCCGACTCTCGGCGTACGACGTCCCCAAGGCCGTCGGATTCGGCGTCAGCGAGGGTGACCACGCCGCCGAGATCATCGACGCCGGCGCGGACGGCGTCATCGTCGGCAGCGCGCTCGTTGACATCATCGCCGAACACGGCACGGGCGACGCGCCCGCGGCGGCTGCACTCGAGTCCAAGGCGCGCGAACTCAAGCGAGGGGCGCGCCGCGGAGGCGAGCAGGGGAACGGACACGAGCAGGGGCGGGAAGAAGCACCGGAACCAGAACAGCCATAACCGCAAGTTTGCTATACACTCGCAATGACTACAGCAGGACTCACAGCACGACTGAATCGGATCGGAACAGACGACTCGTACGTAATTATCCCGATGGACCACGGGCTCACGATGGGGGCCGTCCAGGGACTGAAAGACATCGAATCGACGATCGACGGCGTCACTCGCGGCGGCGCGGACGCCGTCCTCACGCAGAAGGGAATCGCCCCGCGTGTTCACGACAACACGAACGGGAAGGGCTACATCGTCCACCTCAACGGCTCGACGACGATCGGTCCGGACGAGCAGGATAAACGCCTAACTGGGACCGTCGAAGAAGCGATTCGCGCCGGTGCGGACGCCGTCTCCTTCCATATCAACGTTGGCTCTGATTACGAACCTGAACAGACGAGCCAGCTTGCAGACGTGACGCGAAAAGCCGAGCAGTTCGGGATTCCGGTACTCGCGATGGCCTACGCCCGCGGTCCGGGCGTCGACTCCGAGGACCCTGAGGCGCTCGGTCACGCGGTCCGTCTCGCCGAAGAAGTCGGTGCGGATATCGTCAAGACGGGCTACAGCGGCGACGCCGAGAGCTTCCAGCACGTCGTCGAATCGACTCGCCTGCCGGTCGTCATCGCCGGTGGCTCGAAAGGAACCGACCGCGAGACCGTAGAGATGGTCCGTGGCGTCATGGACGCCGGCGGTTCTGGCGTCTCGATGGGCCGGTCGATCTTCCAGCACGAGAACCCCGAAGCCATCACCCGCGCCGTCTCTGGCGTCGTTCACGACGACCTGTCGACGGAGGATGCGCTTGCAGCGGCCGGGCTCGCGATCGAAGTCGAACACTGAGCACTGACTCGATCTCGGATCACCGATCACCGCTCGCTACGTTCGGTTACTATTCTTCTCGGACTCTTGGCGCTCTCGTCGGTCCCACCGCCCTCATCGTTCTCGCCGCACCCATCGCCCTCTCCGTTCTCGTCACGCCCGTCGTACTCGTCACACTCGCCACTCAAACGCCGTTTTCTGGCCTGATCTCGAGTGGGTCGTGCTCGACGAGTTCGTCGACGATTGCACCGCCGACGCGGGCCGCATTGTCGAGCGCCAGCGCCAGGCTCGCCTCGTTCCCGTCGAAATTTTCCTCGACGGACTGGCCGGGTGCTGCGCGGTCGTAGTTCGCCACGGCGCGCACGCTCAGGTATCGATCGAGGCGGTCGAAGCGCTCGAGTGCCGTCGCCGTCGCGGCATCTTCCATCTGGGTCGTCAGGTAGGGTGAGATACCGTAGGCGTCACAGAGCCACTCGACTTCTTGAGCGTAGCGCGGGCCGTGCCAGAACTCGTCGCCGCAGACGGTTGGGCCGCGTTCGACGGCGGGTCCCGCCTCCTGCGCGTCTGGATAGCTGTCCTGGTATGCCCGCGCGTCGGCGTCCGTCCGGAGCGACGTGTCGTCGGCAGCCTCGCAGGCGACATCGACGAGCGCGTCCTCGAGGTGGTGAACGTAGTCGTGCGGTCGGTAGGCGAGGAGGTCGAGGCCCGCATCCGGGTCGTCTCTGCCCTCGTTGGATTCGGGATGAGCCGTGTGAGCTGCCTGCGTCTCGTGACTCCCGTTCGTCGCCCGATCCCAGCGGTGCTTTCGATCCCAGTCGACAACCGCGTCGGCGATAGCGACGGAGCCGAGTGCGATCCGTTCGGGCGGTCCGCCGGCAATGCCCGCCGAGACAACATAGGCGGCCGAGAGGTCGATTTCGGGCGAGGCGAGCAGTGCTGTCACGCTCGTCGCCGCGTCGCTCTTGCCGATGCCAGTCGTCGTGATCGCAACACCGTCGCTCGTCAGGTAGACCGGCGTTTTCGCTCCGCTAACCGAGACGGCATCAACGATGTCGGAACGCTCGAGCCAGGGCCGACGCTCGGTCAGCGGCGGCTCCGCGACGGCAGGGAGCACCAGCGCCGCGGGGCGGATCAACTCGTTCGGATCCGTCTCCCGCGGCTCTGGAACTGCGAGGTCGTTCATGCTGTGGCGGTTGCAGCGAACGGGCAAAGGCGCACCGACCGCGGTCGAGATCTGCAACTGATCGCGTCCCCCGGAGACGGCAAACCGTGTATAGCGCCGTCTTCTGGACCGGAAGAATTTCAGTCTCCGTCTGCGTTCCCAGTCCGTAGACGTGACCGACGGCGAACAGCTCACGATTGACGACGAAATCATCGCACGGGCGCGGATCCACGCCCGCGAGGTCGTCGCCGACAACGACCTGGATATCGAGCTGTCTGCACTCGAGTGGGACGTCTCTGCGCGGGCAAAGCGCCGGGCTGGACTCTGTCGCTGGCGGGCGGCTCGTGAGGAGGCGACGATCGTGTTGGCGCGGCGGGCGTACGAGCGTTACGAGTGGTCGGAGTTCGCTGCGGTCGTCAGGCACGAACTCGTTCACGCCTGGGAGTACCAGCAGTTTGGTGAGTCGGGACACGGGCCACGGTTTCGCGAGCGCGCGGCCGACCTGGACGCACCGCGACACTGTCGGTCGTTTTCGGAGCCGCGGTACGTGCTGCGCTGTCTCGGGAGTGACTGCGAGTGGTCGGCCAAACGCCACCAGGCCTCGAAGCCGGTTCGTGCGCCGGACGGCTATCGCTGTGGCGTCTGTGGCAGCGGGTACGAGGTCGAACACGTCGAGAGCGGCCGGACGTGGTCGTCTGCGAGCGGCTACGGTGGCGCGAAGGCGGCGCTGGGTGACGAGTGGTAGCGCGTTGGTCTGGGTGTCTGTTGGTTGTCTGGTGTCCGCTGCCTGTTGTTTGTTGTTTGTTGTCTGTTGTTGGTTGTCTGGTGTCCACTGCCTGTTGTTTGTTGTTTGTTGTCTGTTGTTGGTTGTCTGGTGTCCACTGCCTGTTGTTTGTCTGGTATCCGCTACTCACGTTCGCGAGCCGAATCCGGAGCGCGGAACACTTATTCGGCGCTGTGGACCTGTTCTAGACATGGGACTATTCGATCTAATGCTCGGCTCGTCCGGTCCAGGCGAGCAGGGCGTCGAGGGGAAATCGTACACACTCCCGAAGGAAACACACGATTTCGTCTACCCCGTCGCCGTCCGCCGCGAGGAGGTAGCGGCGTTCACAGAGCTCATCGAGGCCGAAGCGAACGCACCGTACGTCGAGGAAGAAACCGAGGAACTGCAGGATGTCTTCGACGACGTGCTTGGCGACGCCGGCATCGACGCATCGGATCTGGCCGAACAGAAGCGCCAGACGCGACTCGCGGTCGAGCCAGTCATCGACCACTGGCGCGAGCAGGTGGGCGCTGCTGGAGACAGCAGTGAGAGCACTGAGGACGGTACCACTGGCACCGACGATTCCAGCAGCCACACCGACACCATCACCACCGTCTACGCCCGCCCCGGCACCGACGACCGGCTGCTCGCGTTCACCAAACTGTGCAAGCAACGGGACGACCAGCCAGACGACCCGTTCGAACTCCCCGCATCGTTTCCCGACGCAGCGGCCCTGCTGACTCGCCTGCGGGACGCAACCGATAGTCAGTACCGAGCAGTCGTCCACACGGATCTTCTCGAGTAGTCATCGGCTCACATTCTCCTCGAAACAACCCTGCCCACCCTCAGAGAATCGTCTCAAACGACTCCAGCGTCCCAAGCTCGTACGTCGGCTGGTGCACCGTCGGATCGCCGTGTTGGACCTGGTTCTCGAGTTCGATCCAGGCCGAGTCGAGCCCCATTGCGTTCGCACCGCCGACGTCCGCGTGCAACGAATCCCCGATGTGGACCGCCGTCTCTGGGGTCGCCTCGAGTGCCTGCAGTGCGTACTCGAACGGTGCAGTGTCGGGTTTCGGGAAGATACCCGCCGCCGGATCCGTGAAGACACGAACGTCGAACGCGTCCTCGATATCGAGCGCGCGGAGCTTCTGTGTCTGAGTTTTGCGGCCGCCGTTCGTGATCAGGCCGACCGGTCCCTGCTCGCGGGCGGACTCGAGTGCCGCCTTCGCGCCGGGGCGAAACTCGACGGCGGTTGGATCCTCACGCTCGAGGTAGGCCGCGGCGAGTTCTGCTGCGCCGCCGGGACCGAGCTGGTCCTGGACGTGCGGCTCGGCCTGTGTAGCGACAGTCGAGAAGAGCGCTTCGTAGAACTCGCGGGCGGTCTCGGCTGTCGGGAGGTCGGGAATCACGGCTCGAAGGTCGGCCGGTGTGCAGAACGGTTCGATACCGGCGTCGTCGAACGTGCCGGCGAGGAGGGGGTCCGGATCCTGGATGGGCTCGCAGAGAGTGCTGTCGAGATCGAAATAGATCGCATCGTAGGCTGCCATTGAGTCGTCGTACGAACGCGATGGTTCTGAACGTTTCGTCGCACGGTGGGATGGGTGGACGGCGTCGAGACCCGTGAGAGTCCACTGATTCGACAGGTGTTATTTCGGAGGCGGTCGTTGTCCGGGTATGGACGTCGTCAAACGAGTACACGTCGTGCCGCTGGGCTACGAGTACGACCGGATCGTCGAACCGATTCGGCGCCAGCGCGCCGACCTCGTCTATCTTCTCGAACACGATGGTGGACACCGTAAACCCGATAAGACGAGTGAGTCACCGGTTCCTGGCCCTGAATCAACTGCTGGCATGGACCGATCGGACTCCAGTTCCAGCGCTTCTACTGACACCCCACCCACTGCCGACGACAACGGCCCACCAGCCACGTACCACGACGAGTTGCGCGAGGAACTCGAGTCTATCGTGCCGGACGTCCAGACGTGGTCCTGCGACCTCACGGACGTCTACGCCGTCCTCGGAGCCGTAACGACGATTGCCTCGAAACACGCTGACGACGACGTCTCGGTCAACGTCTCCGGTGGCGGGACCATTGCTGCGATCGGCGCGACGATGGCCTGCATGGATGTCTCGACCGATGCACGGGCGTTCTACGTGGAGCCGGAGTCCTACGCCCACGACGGGACGACCGAACCGTCCTCGACCGGAATCGACGAAATCGACGGACTACCGACGTACCCGCTCGACTCGCCGACGGCGGACCAGGTCGCAATCATGGGGTTCCTCCGTGATCCGACCTCGTGGGACGGCTACCACGACGACCGGACTGCACCACCGAAAAAGAAGGATCTCATCGAGTTTGCCCGCGACCGCGGCCTCTCGTTCATGGCTGACCGCCAGTCGCCCGACGAGCGAGCCGGAGAGGACAAGGGTGCGTTTCGTGTCCTCGATACGCACGTGCTGAACCCGCTCGAAGCCGACGGCTACGTCACGATCGAATCCGTCGGTCGTCGGCGAGTCGTCTCGCTCACCGAACAGGGAGACAACGCGTATCGGGCATTCAAGCACAAAATTTCGGAGTTAGACTAACAGACAAACTCGTAGCACGTCTCAGTGTCCCAGCCACGTTACTGCTGTCTCGGTTCTCTCGTCCCTACTCACACCGTGTTCGGCGTCGCGCCATCAGCGTCGCGAGCGTCGTCCCGAGTCGGGCGAACTCGAGATCCCCACGCAGCCGGTCGGCGTGAGCCTGCAAGCCATCCTCGTCGAGTCCGAACGGGGTGGCATCTTCACAGTGGGTCGCAGCAGCTTCCACACGGCTGAGCAGACAGGGCGCTGCGTCGGCAACCGCCGGGCGAAACCGCTGGGTATGGTGGCAGGCGGGCGACGACGATCCGGCAGCACGCGCTGCGGCCAGCAACTCCTCGACAACGATGAGTCGCCGGCGGAGGGTTCGAATCGTCGATGCGTCAGCGGGTGGGGTCAGCGTGCTCGCGATGGCTGCGTCGGCCCCCGAAATCGCCTCGGAGTCCGCGTCGAACGCAGCCGCGAGTCGCTCACACTCGAGTGTCGCGTGCCGGCTGCGCCGACTCGCGAGACGGATCGCGGCCAGGACGGCAGCGGGGCGGCCGTACTCGAGTGTTGCCAGTTCGCCCCCGTGGGCGAACGCTGCACGGGCGACCGGGCCGAGTGCGTCGGCGTCCAGCCGGTCGATGGCCTCACCGACCGTGCTGACGGAGTCGGATGCGTCCGCTGCAGCCTGGCTATCCGTCTCGGCTGAACCGGTCGTCGCGTCTGCGTCGTCGGGTTCGAACTGGCGCTGACCCATGATTGAACTGTCTCGCGATAGAATATTAGTCACTTCTACAAAGGTATCAATACTATCGATACTATCCATACAATCGATACTTTCCTACTATTGTCACCTACGAGCTGCCGGGGCCGGCAGCGTCCCCTTCCGATAGCTCGTCTCCCCGAATCGAGGCGTCGCTCATCGACATCGCCTGCCAGATCCGCCACGTTCAAGCCGGTTCCCTTCGACCGTCGAGTCATGACACGATCCGTCTGGATCAAAGCCGACGACACCGTCGGCGACTGGGACGACCGCCGTGCGCGCATCACGGCCGCACTCGAGGCCGGCGCGGACTGGGTACTGGTCGACGAGAAGGACGTCGAACGCGTGCGCGAACTCGGTGACATCAACGTCGCCGCCTTCCGTACTGATGGCGACGTGACGCTGGTCGACGACGCCGAAGCCGACACCGAGAGTTCTGATGTCGACGAACTCGAGGAGATCGACAACGTCGACGATTCCGAAAATCTCGATGTCGACATCACTGAACCGACCGATGGGACGGCTGCCGACGCCGTCATCGTCGGCAAGGACGGCGAAGGTGATGCCACGATCGATCTACCGAACGACTTCTCCGGCTCGGCCGACCTCTCGACGCTTCGTCGCGACGGCGACAAGGACATCGATCGCGGCGCGTACGTTCGCATCCTCGACACCGAGTACGAGGCGTTCGCCGAAGCCGCCGCCGAGGAGGGTGAGTACACCATCGTCATCGGCGAGGACTGGACGATCATCCCACTCGAGAACCTGATCGCTCGCATCGGCGAGGAGACCGACCTCGTCGCGGGCGTTACCAGCGCCGAGGAGGCCAAAACTGCCTTCGAAACGCTCGAACTCGGCTCCGATGCGGTCCTCCTCGATTCCGACAACCCCGACGAGATCAGACGAACGGTCGAGGTTCGCGACGAGGCAGAACGAGAGTCGCTCGACCTCCAGTACGCTGAAGTGACCGATGTCGAGCAGATCGGCAGTGCGGATCGGGTCTGTGTCGACACCGGGAGCCTCCTCGAGCACGACGAGGGAATGCTCGTCGGGTCGATGAGCCGCGGCCTCGTCTTTGTCCACGCCGAGACGGCCGAGTCGCCGTACGTCGCCTCGCGACCGTTCCGGGTCAACGCGGGTGCGGTCCACGCCTACGTGCGAACACCCGAGGGCGGCACGAAGTACCTCTCGGAACTCCAGAGCGGTGACGAGGTGCAGGTCGTCGATACGAACGGCAACACGCGTGAGGCAATCGTCGGCCGAGTCAAGATCGAGAAGCGGCCGATGTTCCGTGTCGCCCTGGAAACCGACGACGGCGACCATATCGAGACACTCCTCCAGAACGCCGAGACGATCAAGGTCGCAACCGGCGACGGACGGAAAGCAGTCACCGATCTCGCGGCGGGCGACGAACTCCTGTTGTACTACGAGGACACGGCACGCCACTTCGGCGAAGCGGTCGAGGAGAGTATTATCGAGAAGTAACGAGTCCGAGAGGCTGCTATACTGACCGGGCCGCTCACTGCTGGGGCTATGTAATTTACTTCGGGTTTGCGTCCGTCTCTGCTTCTGTCTCCGCATCCGCTGCGGGCTCGAGTCGCGTCGTACACCAGTGACAGAACGTCAGGTCCTCGTCCAGTTCCTTGCCACACTCCGGACAGGACGGTCCGCCCTCACCGTCTGCGTTCGTGTTCGATCCAGGTGGAAATCCGAGTCCGCGAAAGGTCGCGTCGATCGCGGCAAACAGGGCAATAAAGGAAAAGAGGAACTGTGTAATCGTATCCGTCTCGTTGGCGACCGCCGTCATGCTATCGGAGACCGAATCAGCCGCGGCGATCTCTCCAGTCGGGAGAAAGACCACCGCTGCCCCGATGAACAGTCCGCCGAAAACGAGCGCACGGATCCAGTCACGGATCAGCGCGTGGCCGGCGCCGGGGAGGAACAGAGAGATGCCGCCGGCAACGAGGGCACGAAGCCATGTCATCGTGTGTAATGATATGAGAGGCGACTCCTTAACATTCCGATTCTGATTCCGTTTCTGTCTGCTGTGTACTCGAGTACCCCGGCTATCCCGCTGGGTTGCCCTGAAAGGGATCGGGACCGTCTCAGTCGGCTGCCGGCTCTAGCTGTGTCACCAGCCGTGAAAGCGTCTCGAGATCGTACTGGCCCGGTGCTGTCGCCTTCGACGGGTCGACCGGCGCGTAGCCGATTCGCGAACCGTACACCGGCGCGACGGCTCGCGTGTGGCTCCCGGCAGCGCCCATTGCCATCGTGGCGACCGTGTGCTCATCCTCTCGTGCGAGCTGGTGTGTAACGGTCAACAGCGCCAGCGCATCGCTTCGGTCCGTCGCCGTCACCGCGAGTTTGCCCACATCGCCGTACCGACAGGCGTCGGTGAGCGTTTCGCTCATCGCCACAACACTCGGCGTCTCCTCGAAGTCGTGTGCGGAGGCCACGACAGTCACGCCGCGCGTAGCGGCCGTCTCGTTGAGCGTTGTCGCGGATCCATCGCGCAGCGACGCGAGTTCGATGTCGATCGCTTGCACTGCATCCAGTTGTGTCACCTCGGCCAGCGCGTCCAGGCGCTTCTCGTCGTCTGCAGCCTCCCCACCCTCCCAGGCGGCACGGTTCGTCGCCAGCACCGGCAGTGCGTCGGCCGTCTCTTCGTACTCAGCGTCGTACGACTCGAGTGCGGCGACTGGCTCGCTGGCCAGATCCATCCGGAACTCGATTACGTCGGCGTGGCTGCGCGCGGCTGGCTCCTCACTGAGGTCGGCTGTCGACGCGGCGAGCGTGAACGACTCGAACTCGAGACCCTCCAGACCCATTCGTGTGCAGTGATGGGGAACTGATCGAAAAACGGTGTCGGTTGGTGCAGCGTGTGTTACTGTCGAGAGAGAAACCGAGAACCGAAACAGCCGAATCCGAGGTTAGGCCAGTCCGAGCGTCTCCTCGGCTTCGAGGAGTTCGTGGTAGCGGTTCCGGATCGTGACTTCGGAGATGTCAGCGACGTCCGAAACGGCGGCCTGCGTGGTCTTCTCGTTGGTCAGCAGGGCTGCGGCGTAGACGGCTGCGGCCGCGAGGCCGACCGGCGACTTGCCGCTGTGAACGCCTTTCTCCTTCGCGTTCTGGAGCAGTGCACGGGCGCGGTGTTCGGCTTCGTCGGAAAGATCGAGGCCGGAGGCAAAGCGTGGCACGTAGCTCTCTGGGTCTGCAGGCTGGACCTCGAGGCCGAGTTCGCGAACGACGTAGCGGTAGGTGCGCGCGATTTCGTTCTTCTCGACGCGCGAGACATCTGCGATCTCGTCGAGTGACCGGGGAACGCCGGCCTGACGGGCAGCAGCGTAGACACAGGCAGTGGAGACACCTTCGATCGAGCGTCCGGGGAGCAGATCCTCATCGAGTGCGCGTCGGTAGATGACAGATGCGGTCTCGCGAACGTTGGTTGGCAGGCCGAGTGCGGAGGCCATGCGGTCGATCTCACCGAGGGCCTGCTTCAGGTTGCGCTCCTTCGAGTCGCGGGTGCGAAAGCGCTCGTTCCACTTGCGCAGGCGCTGCATCTTCTCGCGCTGGCGGGAACCAAGCGAGTTGCCGTAGGCGTCCTTGTTCCGCCAGTCGATGTTCGTCGACAGGCCCTTGTCGTGCATCGTGTTCGTCGTCGGCGCGCCGACGCGGGACTTTTCGTTCTTCTCGGCGGCGTCGAATGCGCGCCACTCAGGGCCGCGGTCGACGGAATCCTCCTCGACGACGAGGCCACAGTCCTCACAGACCGTTTCGCCGTGTTCGTCGTCGACGACGAGATTTCCCGCACACTCCGGGCAGGCGAGGTCGTTCTGCTCGCTTTCGGTCTCCGACTCTTCCGTTCGTTGTTCGCTACGTCGTACTCTCGTGTTTGATGGTGCGTTGGTCATACGATGGCAAATACTGCCCGGACAGACGACTGCAAAAGCCCGGACGGATTCGTTACCTACTTCGTTCCGAGACACACGGGTTAAGGATTTCGGAATCCGCCTTCGATACCCCGCGAAAACGCGTAATTCGTGGGAACTGGTATGAACAATGACGATAAAATCCGCGACCCCGAACCGGCGAATCCAAGTGTGAACCGCGCTCACCGTCGAACATGGAGATTGCGGTTGGCAGCACGAACCCGGTCAAGGTCGACGCCGTCGAACATGTACTCGAGTCCCACAACTGTGCGTGTGGCTGTGATTGTGACCGTGATTCTGAGTGCGACCATGGCTATGAGGACGACTGCAGTTGCGACTGCCCGGCGCTAGATCCACCAGCTACCCCCGTCGCAGTCGACTCCGGCGTTCCCGAACAGCCCTGGTCGGTCGAAGAGACGATTACGGGGGCACGAACCCGTGCCCGACGAGCGTACGACACGACGACGGCCGACTACGCCGTCGGACTCGAGGGCGGCGTCGCACGAGTCGACGGCGTGGACGGACTCTCACTGATCATGTGGGCTGCCGTCACCGACGGCACTCGTGTCGAAGTCGGCGGCGGCCCGACGCTGCGCCTACCGGACGAAATCGCGACCCGACTCGAGAACGGCGAGGAACTCGGACCGGTGATGGACGACGTCCTCGGCACGACCGGCATCGCGGAATCGGAGGGTGCTGCCGGAGTTCTTACGGACGGTCTCACTGATCGTACGCGGGCGCTCAGCGAGGCTGTTGCCTGTGCGTTCGGTCCGTTTCTCACCTTGTACTACGACACACCATAGCCTGCTGGACGTGCCTTAGCCTGCCGGGCGTTCCTGGAGGACACGGCAACGGCCAGTCTAACAGTCACCCCTCCATGAGAGTCTCCCCCGTGAACCCATTAACTGGCCGTACCAACTTCCCCTTTCCAGCCGATTATTCATCGATTACTACCCCTGAAAATCGCAAGACAGCGTCCCATTAACCGCACGTACCAAACCCCCTAAGGGTGACCCCGTCGTTTCAGCTAGTATGAGCACCGCAATGGCCACCGACCTCACGAGCAAACAACGTCAGATCCTGCAGTACTTCCGGGAGCATGCTGCAACGAAGACGTACTTCAAGTCCCGGCTCATCGGGCAGGAGCTCGGGATGACGGCGAAAGAGGTCGGCTCGAACATCAGCGCACTCCAGGAAGGCAACTACGATATCGAGATCGAAAAGTGGGGCTACTCCTCGAGTACGACCTGGAAAGTTAGCTGCTGAGACGCGGCTCGGACACCACTCTGGCCCCGGTCCGATCTGGACCCAGCTTCGACTTCGACCCTGTTTTGAGCCGTTTGCCAAACTGTTCGTTCGAGCGACAGCGAGCGAACGCCGCAGTCGCTGCCCCCTCCTTTATTCGGTTCACTGCGCAACTACGAACCGACGAATGACGATACCGATCCTCTTCGACATGGACGGGATCATTCTCGAGGGTCCCCGCACTGCACCGCAGGTGTACGCCGACGCGGCCGACGCCGCACTCTCCGAGTTCGGCGTCTCGCCAACACCCGACCAACGCCGCGACCTCAGACGACACGGCACCGACGCAGTCGAGCGCCGCTGTGCCGAACTCGAGATCGACCCCGAGCGCTTCTGGAAGCAAAAGGAACGCTATGCCTCCGAGGGCACACACGAGCGCCTCCGAACCGGCAAGCGCGGCCGCTACGACGATACCGACGTGCTCACCGACCTCGCGGCGCGCACGACGATCGGACTCGTCACCAACAACCGCCACCAGACCGCCGAGTTCGTCGCCGACTACTACGACTTTGCGTTCGACGTCGTTCGCGGGCGCGATCCGACGTTCGCAGGCTATCACCGACGCAAGCCGGATCCCTACTACATCGAGGACGCACTCGCTTCGCTCGACCTTGACAGCAGTGACACCACCAACGGCCGGCGAGGCCTCTACATCGGCGACTTCGAAAAGGACATCACCGCCGGCACGGCCGCCGGTCTCGACACCGCGTTCGTCCGCCGCGAGCACAACCGCGGACTGGAACGACCTGCTGACGCGACGTACGAACTCGAGTCCCTTTCGGAACTGCTCGATGTGCTCGACGAGCTAGAAGGTGAGGCAGGTAACTGACCGCGCTGGCCGTAGTCTCCGGTGAACACTTAGACTGTGTCCGGATCGGCGTCAGTCTCCGACTCGTAGCTCAGATACTGATCCGCGTTGCGCGCGACCTGCGTGGCGCGCTCGTCGAACGAATCTGCGTGGCGAACGACGAGCAACAGCACCGTCGTCGGCCGTTCGACCGTATAGCCGCCCTCTCGGGAGAGCAGCCCCGCCTCCTCGAGTTCACCTGCGTACTTGCTCACCGTCGGCGCGGACACCGAGAGCGCCTCGGCGAGGTCGCCCGCAGTTGCGTCGGGAGTCGAGAGTAGTTCGACCAGCATACCTCGTGGCGTGTCCCGGCGGAGGTAGCCGAGTGCTTGCTTTTCGAACTCGTCGAAGCGGTCGGCGAGTACGAACCGTTTGTAGTCACCGTCGCTGTATCGCTCGATCGTGTCCGCGTCCTCGAGTCGCCGGAGGTGGTGTTGGGTTTCACCGGTGCCGAGCTGAAGATCGTCCCGGATCTTCGAGAAGTGTGCGCCCGGCGTCGTCGAGAGATAGCCTGTGATCGCGTCGCGAGCGTCGCTATCACCGCTCTCAGCCGACGCTGTCGTAGAGAGGCCTGCAAGCGGGGTAGACGCGCCGACGGCGGCGAATCGGCGCAGGGTCGCTCGTTTCTCGTCGTCGACCCCGTCGGACGATGTCATGTCTGTCTACCATCCGAAAGAACGCCGACCGTAAAACCGGTTTCGCTCCGTTTCGTTCAGCAGGACGTGATCGTCAGGGATGCTAACGACTCGTTAGTCTGTCGGTATGCCCGCAAAAAAGCGGCTCGAAGCGAGTCTGCGATCGAAGCAGCGACTTAGTTCGTGCTGTCGGTGCCGGCGTCGTCGACAGGTGAGCCGCCGTCAGTTTGACCCTGGCCCTGGAACTCCTGGTCCATCTCTTCGATGACTTCGTCAGGATCCGAGATTTCCGCGGGGTCCTCGCCTTCCTTGATCGCCTGGGCTTCCTGTTCCATCGCCTCGACGTCCATGTCGGCTTCCTGGTCGATTTCGCCGATGATCTCGCTGATGTCGTCGAGACCGATCAGTTCGCGCGTCTCCTCGTCGAACCCGCGGCTCTCGAGTTCGGTGCCGTCTTCTTTGACGTCGCTGCCGGAGAGGTGCTTGCCGTAGCGGCCGACGAGCGATGAGAGTTCCTGTGGGAGGACGAACGTCGTGGACTCGCCCTGCCCAATCTCGGCGAGCGTCTCCATGCCTTTGTCGATGACGGCGCGTTCGCCCATCGATTCGGCCGAGCGGGCACGGAGCACAGTCGAGATGGAGTCACCCTGTGCTTCGAGGATCTGGCTCTGCTTTTCACCCTGTGCACGGATGATCTCACTCTGCTTTTCACCTTCTGCCTTCTCGACGGCACTGCGGCGTTCACCCTGTGCCTCGAGAATCATGGCACGGCGTTTTCGCTCTGCGGAGGTCTGTTGCTCCATCGCGCGCTGGACATCCTTCGATGGGTTGACCTCGCGGACCTCGACGGACTCGACACGGATACCCCACTCGTCGGTGGGTGCGTCGAGTTCCTGGCGAATACGCGCGTTAATCTCCTGGCGCTTGTTGAGCGTATCGTCGAGTTCCATGTCGCCGATGACGGCACGGAGGGTCGTCTGGGCGAGGTTCGATGTCGCCTTCTTGTAGTTGTCGACCTCAAGGAACGCCTTCTTCGCGTCCATCACCTTGATGTAGACGACGGCGTCGGCGGTGACGGGCGAGTTGTCGCGGGTGATTGCTTCCTGACGGGGAACGTCCAGCGTCTGCGTTCGCATGTCGAACCGGTAGGTGTTCGAGACGAACGGCGGGACGAAGTTGATACCCGGCTCCAGGAGCTTGCGGTACTCGCCGAAGACGGTGAGGGCTCGTTTCTCGTACGCGTCGACGATTTCGATCGCGCTGAGCAGTGCAGCGACGACCACGACGAGGACGAGGGCACCGAGGAATAACACGGCACCACCAGTGGTTTGTAGGGGGATCAGTTCTGCGACCATATTCCCCTCTTGCGGCGGTGACGGGAAAAATGTTCCCTTGTTTAACCAATTTTTGCTACAGGAGTCAGTGGCGAAAAGGCTACATGTTCGATCCACTCGATCACCTCGAGAAAGGCCAACCGGACCGTTAGCCGGACTTCTCCGTTTCCGTCACCGACTCGTCGATGCTGTTGGTGGGATCGGTTCCCGTCTGGGGTTCCGTATCCGCCGCTTGCGAGGTCGTACTCGAGTCGGTATCCGACTCAGTTGTCTCGGTCGTTTCATCCGTCTTTGTCTCTGCCTCTGCCTCTGTCTCTGTCCCTGTCTCCCCCTCCGTCTCGCTCGCGTTCGAGGCGAGTGCGCGGTCGATTTCGTCCTCGCCGATCGCACCGAGCGATTCGACGGTCAGAATGTTCCCGCCGCCGGGGTCGAGGACGATGACTTCCTCGCCTTCTTCGATGGAGCCGCTGGTCGTCCGCGCGCTGTAGTAGGGTGCGAAGCCGCCATCGTCGAGTTTGACCTCGCCGCTGCGGGTCGTGACCGTCTCGGTTACGTAGCCCGTCGAACCGGCGAGCGTGTCCGAATCCGAGGTCTGGGCGGTCCCCTTCCCGCCGTAGAAGTCGAACTCGTTGTAGATGTAGGCCGCGACGACGCCGATGAGCAGCGTTAGTCCTGCCAGAATGAACGGACTGCTGACCGGAAACAGGACGCCGATCAATCCCGCACCGACCAGCGCAATCCCGATCACGATGAGGTGTGCTCCCGGCGAGAGGGCCTCGAGCGCCATCAGTACGAGACCCGCCGATAGGAGCAAGAGCGCCACGTTCCCAAAGAGGGCGTCGAGCATACCTGACGGTAAGGGCTCAGCCCGATTAAATGTTTACTGCCCCACTGTTTCGAACTGATCGTCGAAATTCGCCGCCAGACGGCCTGCTCACACTCGAGTAGCCAGCTGTGGCTGTGACACTCCCCCCTCAATCGTCCGACGGCGACCCGTTCGTGATCGTCGTATGCGCCCCGATGAGCGCGCCCGCGAGATCCAGATTCTCGATGTGGGTCCCCTCGTCGATGATCGACCGTCGAATATCGCCGTTCTGGACCGTTGCATTCGGGAAGATCACCGCATGGTCGAGGTTCGTTCCGTCGAGTGTCGCACCCTCCATCACGTGGACGTTGTCGCCGATGGTGGTGTCCTCGAGTGTCGCCGAGTCGGCGATCAGCGACTCGCCATCGAGATGCCAGGAGACGGCGTCGAGGTAGCTCTCGGGCGTCCCGATGTCGAACCACGCGCCCTCGAATGTGTAGGCGTACGTCGGCTCGCGGTTCTGGAGCCACTGGACGAACCAGCCGGGCTCGTCGGGGTTGTTCCCCTCCTCGAGATACGTCGGCAGAAGCGACAGCGAATCCTGCGGGAACGCATAGCAGGCGATCGAGACCAGCGTCGAGTTCGGCTCGTCGGGTTTCTCCTGGAAGTCGACCACGCGGTCGTCCTCGAGTTCGACCAGTCCATAGGATTTCGCCTTCTCGCGGGAGCCAACGTCGTAGGCGGCGAGCGTTGGCGCGTCCTGTTGTTCGAAGTAATCGACGAACTCCGAGACGTCGAAGCTGATCAGGTTGTCGCCGGCGATGATCAGCAGGTCGTCGTCGACGTTCTCGCGGTCGATAAGCTGGGCAAGCGCGCCGACAACGCCGAACTTGTCGTCTTCCTCGGTCGTGTCCTCGACGGAGAGCTGTGGCTTCTCGAATTCGCTGTCGGCGAGGTGGGCCTCGAAGTCGGCCGCGAAGCGCTCGTTCGTGCTCACGTACACGTCGTCGATTCGCTCGTCCGCCTCGAGTTCGGCGAAGATACGATCGATGACGGTCGACTCACCGATCGGGAGGAACATCTTGGGCCGATGCTTCGTGATCGGCCACATCCGGGTCGCATAGCCACCTGCAAGGACGACGGCCTTCATGGCCCGTGATTCACCAGCAGGATGTAAGTCACTTGCCCTTTCACAGATCCTGTCCGCGGCGAGCAGAGCGCCAGACCAATAACGGTCGCGGTGATACACCCGGGCATGCGAGAAGCCGACGAAACGACGCGCCAGCGACTCGCGGACGCGCTGCGCGCCGAGCCGGCGACGCCGAGCGAGCTCGCAGTCGAACTCGATCTCACCCCACAAGCAGTGCTTCGCCACGTCGAACACGTCTCCCGATCGGTCGACGCGGCGGACGACGAACAGCTCCTCGTCGCCCCGCCGCGGTGTCGCGACTGCGGCTTCGACTCGTTTGACGACCTCGTGAATCGTCCCTCACGCTGTCCGTCCTGCAAGAGCGAGTCCGTCGCGGAGCCGACGTTCACGATCGAATAAGGCTTGCAACTGCTGTCATCTCCGTTCCAATCAGGACGCCACGAACAGGTAAGAAAGCGTGACAAAACTGAGACGGTTTCGACACTAATATTTATCGTGCCCCCGAGAAACCCGTACGTACCCGCAGGTGGCGACAGTCTCAAACAGGACTTCAGGCCAGTTTGACGGCTCCGGTCCAGGTACTGCGTTCACCCAGATCCGGCCACCCTTCCGCCACGCCACGTTCACCCCACCACTCTCACCCCCACCACGATGACTGCGACCTCACACACGACAACCGACCGCGCCGCGTTCGTTCTCGCGGCACTCGAGTGGCTCGACCAGCGCGAACAGCGCCTTGATCCGGAGGGAGTCGATGCGGCGTTCGACCTCCTCTCGAGCGAGCGCCGCCGGCAGTTCCTCTCCGTCATGACGACCCACGAGGAGGCGCTCACCCTCCCTGACGTTGCGGAGGAGGTCGCCGTCCGCGAGACGGGCGAACCCGTAACCGAACTCTCGGCCGAGTGCGTCGCGGACGTCTACATTTCGCTGTATCACGATCACCTCCCGCGACTCGTCGATGCGGGGCTCGTTGCGTACGATCAGGAGCGCGATCTCGTGCGCCCGACGGCGGTTCGCGAGCAGTAACGACTCACTCTGACTGTGACTTCTGTGCCACTCCCACCTCAGAACTCGACGTTCGACGTCGACGTTAGATCGTCGTCCGTTTCGACGGGTCCACGACCGACGAACGCGTACTCGTCGTCCGTCAGATAGACATCGCCGTCGACGACGGTCGTCTCGAGTGCGGCGAGCGTCGCGCCCTCACAGGGGCCGTACGTACACAGGCCGGAGTCGGCCTCGAAGTACGCGCCGTGGTTCTCGCAGATGAGTTCGTCGTTTCGCATGGCTGCGCCCGATCCCTTGTCGAGTTTGATGTGCGTAAAGTGCTGACAGAAGTTGAGCCAGCAGGAGACGGCGGTCGGGGTATCGGTCTCGTCGGTTTCGGTGGCGACGAGGATTGCCTCACGTTCGTCCGCAGAGGTGGGTCCGCCGTCGCTGCATGCCGTTGTGTTGTCCCCGCTGTCACTACTATTACTACTGATGCTACTGGCACTACTGTCACTACTGTCACTACTGGCACTACTGGCGCGTTCCTCGACCTGATCTCGTTCTGCAACTCGAAACAAAAGCGTCGAGTCAGTCGGCACGGCAGAAAGCGGTGCAATCCGTCGAGCAGCGTCTATCCCCATCGCCACGCAGTTTTGAGTCGCGGCTGGTCAACGTTTCGACTGCGCTGTGGGTGTGTGACGACGACCCGTCACCGAGCCACGTACAAACAATCCAGCCGCAAACCGCCGCTCACAACCAGTCACCCGTCCGCGAATAACACGTCCGTTCGACCAACTCGTCGTACAGCCCCGACAACTGCGCCGTAATCGGCCCCCCACCGATCGGCGTCCCGTCCAGACTCGCCACCGGTCGCAACTCCCACGTCCTGTTCGTCAGAAACGCCTCGTCCGCCCCCGTGACGAACTCGAGTTCGTACGACCCCTCCCGGACTGGGACATCCGTTTCGGCGGCCAACTCGAGTACGAACTCACGGGTAATGCCGGGAAGCACGGAGCCGTCGGCTGCGGGGGTGTAGAGCGTCTCGTCGCGGACGAAGAACAGGTTGCTCGTCGCGCCTTCGGCGACGATACCGTCGGTGTCGCACATGAGCGCCTCGTCGGCGGCTCGGTCGAGTTCGGTGCGTGCCAGGATGCCGTTGAGGTAGTTGTGGGTCTTCGCACCCGCGGGCAGCGCTTCGTCGGGGATCCGCCGCGTCTCGACGCTCTGGAGGACGGCGGGTCGGTCCCAGACGGTCTCGCCCTGGAAGCCGCCGCGGGGGAGCGGCGTGACGGAGACGACGACGGTCGGATCGTCGACGGGTTGGGGCGTGAGTTTACCGGGCTGAACGCCGCGCGTGATCGAGAGGCGTACGTAGGCGTCTTCGATGTTGTTCGCCGCGAGCGTCTCGTCGATTCGCTGGTGGAGGTCGTCCGGCGAGAGTCCGTGGTCGAGCGAGAGCGCCTCGCAGGTCTCCGCGAGCCGGCGCATGTGGCGGTTCCAGCCGAAGAGGGTGCCGCCGTAGGCGCGAAGCGTTTCGAACGCGCCGTCGCCGTAGCGAAAGCCACGGTCGTCGACGCTGACGGTGGCCTCGCTTGCGGGGACGAGGTCGCCGTTGACGTGGTAGTGCAGTTCGCTCTCGGTCGAACCGGTGGGTTCGTCCGCTCTGTCCATTGTGTCGGTCATCGCCGCTCACCATCAGTCCGAGTCGTGTCCGTTTCGGTCGTGTCCGTCTCGGTAGCGCCCGTCTGGGTGACGTCCGCGGCGAACTCGCAGAAGTTTTCGATCATCTGTTTGCCCAGTGTGTGTTCGATGCCGTTCGTGCCGTCCGTTCCGTCCGTGCCGTCCGTATCGTCCGTCGCTGTGGCCCCTGTCTCATCGTGCCCGCTCCGTTCGTGCTCCGAATCGAGCGCCCGCGTCAGAATACTTTCCGGATGGAACTGGACGCCGATGTGTGGATTCTCGCGATGGCGAACCGCCATCGAAATCTCTCGCTCGTCCGTCGTCCGCGCCGTCTCGACGATCGAGTCCGGTAGATCGTCGCGCTCGACCGCGAGCGAGTGATACCGCCCGACCTGGAAGTGGTCCGGGAGGTCGGCGAACACGCCCTTGCCGTCGTGACTGATCGTCGACGGTTTCCCGTGAACGACATCGGGCGCGTGACCCACTGGCGCACCGTTTGCCGCACAGAGTGCCTGGTGGCCGAGGCAGACGCCGAGGATCGGATACTCGGTTTCGGCGAACAGCGGAATCGAAACGCCAGCCTCCTCGGGCGTTCCCGGTCCCGGCGAGACGACGATACCGGTCGGATCGAGTGCTCGCACCGCCGCGAGATCGAGTTCGTCGTTCCGGCGGACGATCACCTCGTCTGCAACGTCTCCCACGTACTGGACGAGATTATAGACGAACGAGTCGTAGTTGTCCACGACGAGCAACCGCGTCGGCTCCTGGTTACTCATCCGGACCACCTCCGTTCAGTTCGTCTCGTTCCCCGCTCGTTCCGTCACGTTCTCCGTTCCCGCTCGCTCCGTCACGTTCTCCATCCCCGCCAACACCCATCTCAGCCCGCTCACCCAGCGCATCGTCGACCGCGTTCACCAACGCGCGAGCCTTGGCCAGCGTCTCGTCGTACTCGAGTTCCGGCTTCGAATCGTGGACGATTCCGGCACCAACCCGGAGGTGATACTCCGCATCCTGGCGGACCAGGGTTCGGATCACGATGTTGAGTGTCGCCCGCCCATCGAAGCCGAAGAGACCGACGCTGCCCGTGTACGGTCCGCGGCGGGTGGACTCGAGTTCGTCGATGATTTCCATCGTCCGCGGCTTGGGCGCGCCGGTGATCGTCCCGCCGGGGAACACCGCCGCGATGGCGTCGGCGAGTGTCTCGTCGGCCCGAAGTCGACCGGTTACGTCCGAGACGAGGTGCATCACCTCGGCGTAGCGGTCGACTCGGCGGTACTCCGAGACCTCGACGGAGCCGTAGTCACAGACCTTTCCGAGGTCGTTTCGCTCGAGGTCGACCAGCATCGCGTGCTCGGCACGCTCTTTCTCGTCGGCCAGCAGATCAGCTTCGAGTTCGGCGTCCTGTTCGGGTGTCTCACCGCGTGGTCGGGTGCCCGCGATGGGTTCCGTTCTGACGTAGTCGTTGGTGTGCGCTCGCGACTCGTGGCCGCAATCGGCCGTTGAGGTGTGTGCCACCTCGCGCTCGAGTAGCAACTCCGGACTCGCACTTACCAGATCCGCGGCCCTGAACTCGAGTAGACACGAGTACGGCGCGGGATTCACCCGCCGCAACGCATCGTAGGCTGCGACGGGATGGACCGCCGCGGGTGCGACCAGCCGCTGGGAGATGTTCGCCTGAAACGTGTCGCCGTCACGGATGTACTCCTTGACCCGGCGGACGCGTTCGGCAAACGCCTCGCGGCCGCAGGCGCTTTCGAACGTCGCTTCCGTGGTGTCGACCGGTGGCTCACCGATCGCGGCGTCGCCGTCCTGTACGCGCCGGGCTACCTCGAGTGCGCGGTCGCGGCCGTGTTCGTAGGCGGCTTCGAGCTCGTCCCGACTGTAGACGGGGTCGGTGGCGAGTGCTGCGGGTGAGGTAGGCGATTTGGACGACGGTGCATCACCAACTCGCGGACACGCCGTAATTCGCAGCGTCACCTCGTCGCCCTCGATCGGTTCCTCCCACGACACCAGCCGGTCGTACGTCGCGACTTCGAGCTGTGGGAGGCCGCGGTCGTCGACCGCCGACTCGGGGAGGTCCTCGAGTTCCCGTGCCACGTCGTAGGAGAGCCACCCGATCACGCCACACGGGTACGGCACCGTACAATCACCGCGGGCGAGACCGTCTGTTTCGAGGAGGCCCTCGAGTGCGGCGAGTGTCGGTGCGCTGGCGCCGTCGGTGCCGTCTGGATCGTTCGAACGCTGGCGCGTAACTGCGTCGGGGGTGACTCGCAGGCGGTCGACCGGCTCGACGCCGAAGTAGCCCCAGCCGGGCTGGCCGCCCGTTGTTTCAAGGAACGCGCCGTTCGTGTCAGGCCCGTCCGTATGCTCGCCCGTGATCGCGCCTGGCGACCGCCCTACTCGAGCGCGGCGGTACGCCAGAAACGGATCGGTAACTGTTGTGGTGACCTCGACCGGGACGCGAATCGGTCCGCGCGTCGTTCCGTCCGAGCGCCCAGATTCAGTGTCGGCTGACTCGAGGGCGGCTCGAAACGATTCGAACGACGTGTCGACGCGCGGCTCGCTCATAGCCGCTGAGAGGAACCAGTTCCCTAATCATGTTGCGGTTTTGGAACTGGATCTCCACCGCGACAACGTGTGGCTGAAGAAATAAACCGGTGTTATCGTACTTCTGCGCGGTCGATCCAGCCCTGAATGCGAGTTTCGGAGATATCCGTTCCCTCGGCGAGTTCGCCCGCGTCGGCTTCGGCGAGTTCGGCGACGGTTTCGACGCCAGCACCCGCGAGGCGGTCGGCATAGGCCGGTCCGATCCCCTTGATTTCGGTGACGGATTCGGAGTCGGACGCAGACGCAGATTCAGATGTAGATTCAGTCTCGGATTCAGACTCTGTCTCGGCCTCAGTTTCGGATCCGGATTCGACTGCCGTCTCGTCGCTGTCCGGTTCCTCGGTTTCATCGCCGGCGGCTTCGTCACCCTCGTCAGTGTCGGTCTCGTCCGCCTTACCGTCCGGTTCGGTCGCTGGCTCGACGTGCGCTTGCTCGTCAATATCAGGCGTCTTCTCTTCGGTCGGTGCGGCGTCAGCTTCCGACGGTCCGGTTGCTTCGGCGGGCTCTGCTGCGTCTTCTGGTCCGTCGCTCGTCTCGGTCATCGATCCGGTCGACCCGGCTGCGCTGGTGCCCGCTGCGGCAGCGTCAGCTTCGGGTTCTGCCTCTTCGATCGTCGGTTCGTCGTCAGAATCAGAGTCGGTTGTGTCGGTTGAGTCCTGCTCCGGATCCTGTTTCTGGACCTGGTCCTGACCGTCTTCTTGCTCTTGCTCTTGTTCCTGTGACGAGGTCGCCGACGCAGGTGCTGGCGTGCCCTGTGCCGACGACTCCTCGTCGGTAGCCGTGCCCTCACCCTGGTCGCCGTCCGACCGTTTGCGTTCGACCGTCACACCAACGTCCCGAGACCCCCGGCGCTCCGAACTCGAGTCGTCGAGTCCCAACAACGACTTCAGCTTGTCGAGGATTGCCATTACTCCGACATAGTCGTCTCTGTCACTTAAATTCGCCTGATACGATGCCCCTGAAACGGGGTTTGTGCCCGCACTTTCGATGGCAATAGCCAATGCGTACGCTACCGTCGATCGATGATGCCGCTCGCCACCACCGATCTGACCCTGGCAAGACGGCTACAACTGCGCTCGCAGCGCCTCGTTCATCACATCGACCGGCGCATCACGGCCGGTCCACAGCTCGAACGCCTCGACACCCTGATACAGCAACATCCACGCACCGTCGACCGTCGTCGCCCCAGCAGCGGCCGCATCACGCAACAGGCGCGTCTCCAGCGGCTGATAGACAGCGTCCATCACCGCGAGGTCGACGTGAAGCGCACCCGCCGGCACCGGCGTCGCGTCCTCCTCCATCCCGACGCTCGTCGCGTTGACCAGGATATCGGCATCAGCCAGCAGGGACTCGAGTACCCCCTCGCCCAGTCCGTACCCCGTCGCGTTCGGCACGTCGTCTGCGAGTTCGTGTGCGGTCGATTCGGTCCGGTTCGCGATGGTGACGGTCGCACCCGCGTCCGCGAGCGCGAACGAGATCGCGCGGCCGGCACCGCCAGCACCGACGACGACGGCGTCAGCGCCTGCAGCGGTTACGTCGTGCTCGCGCAGCGCGCGCAGCGCACCGGCGGCGTCGGTGTTGTGTCCGGTGACGTGTCCCGAGGAGTTCGGGCGACTCGAGTCCGGTTCGAAATCGATGGTGTTCACGGCGCCGATCCGGGTGGCCAGGTCGTCCGGTTCGACGAGATCAAGCGCGAGCACGTCCTGTTTGAATGGAATCGTTACGTTCAGCCCCGTGATGCCGAGGGCGTCAGCGCCGGCGACTGCGGTCTCAAGATCGGACGGGTCGGGTTCGAAGGTGACGTAGCGCGCGTCGTATGCGAGTTCGTCGTAGGCGGCCTCGTGCATCGGCGGCGAGCGGGAGTGCCCGACGGGGTTGCCGAGCAGTCCGAAGACGTCCATAGCCATAGCTGGCTCGTAGTCGACGCGGGGGCGACATAACGGGTGTGACTCCGGCAGGGTTTCCCGTCGGTCGTGGTTCAGTAGTTGTGTCTCAGCAGCCTACCACATATCCCGTCCTTCTCGTTTCGCGTCGCTTATACGACGATTCCGAGTATCGACGTGTATGGCCGCCGACTTCGGACTCGGATTTGCCGCCCTCCTCCTCGTCGCCGGCGTTGTCGCCCTCTACGCCGGTGCTGAACTCCTTGTGGCCGGAGCCGGCCGACTCGCGCTCGGCATCGGGCTCCGGGCGGCAACCGTCGGCGTCACAGTGATCGCGTTCGCGACCACTGCACCCGAACTGTTCGTCGCGACGATCGGCGCGCTCGACGTCTCGACGGACGTGGGGCTCGGCGCGGTCCTCGGCTCGAACATCGCGAATATCGGCCTCGTGCTCGGCGTTGCGGCGCTCATCCGCCCGCTCCCGGTCGGCGGGCTCGTCATGCGCCGTCACGTTCCGACGATGGTGCTCGCCGCGGTCTTGCTCGTCGTCCTCGGCCTCGACGGCACGCTCGGTCGACTCGAGGGCGTCGTCTTCCTCCTCGTGCTCGCGGTCTTCACCGGCTACCTGCTCTATGCGGCCAACGCGGATTCGGTGCCACTGGACGACACCCCGGAAACTGATGATAACAGCCGCGACGGTGTCTCCCCCCGAGACATCGGTCTCGTCCTCGCCGGCCTCCTCGCGCTCGTCCTCGGCTCGCGCTGGCTCATTTCCGGCGGCACCGACATCCTCTCCGCACTCGGCGTCTCTGATCTCATCATCGGACTCACAGTGCTCGCACTCGGTACCTCGCTGCCCGAACTCGCAGCCTCCGCCGTCGGCGCAATCCGCAATGAAACCGGCTTCGCCGTCGGCAACGTCGTCGGCTCGAACATCTACAACATCCTCGCCGTCCTTGGCATCGTCGCCATCATTACGCCGATCGAAATTTCGCCGGGAACGATCCGACTCGAGTTCCCCTACCTGCTCGGATTCACGCTGCTGTTGGTCGGCCTGATGGCTCACGGCCGGCGGCTGAGTCGGCTCGACGGCGCGATACTGCTCGCTGGCTACGCGGGATTCATTTATCTCCTGTTGCTGTAGCCGGCCAACAGCGGGCACGTTCTCCTGTCGAACAGTACTCCTCGATGGTCGATCGTGCTTCCCGATCGACGTCTCACTGACTGCTGTTCGACAGCATTAACGACACCCAGCACGCCAGCACAGATATGACCGAGACGGACGTTGCGATCGTCGAGAGCCGCGCCGATCGGGCGTCGGTGCACATCTGCGACCAACTCCGCGAGCTCGCAGACTGGACCGAACACCGGGACGAAACCCGTCCCGACGCCGACGGCGGCGGTACCTACTACACCCTTGACACTCTCGACACTCTCGACACTCTCGACACCCTCGACACCCTCGACGGCGTCGAACTCCGATCCTTCGAGACGCTGCACATCGAACTCGAGTCCCCCGTCGATGCGTTCGACTGCGACCCGGATCTGCTCGTCTTCGCCTCCCGCCACTCCGGCGACACGGGTGCGCTGCTGACCGGCCACTTCACGGGCAACTTCGGCCCGGCCGAGTACGGCGGTGACGAGGACGCAGTCGCCGAGGCCTGTCCGAACGCGCTTGCGGAACTACTCGCGGCGTTCGACGAGTTCGCGCCCGAGGAGTACGACGTCGGGATGGAGTGCACCCACCACGGCCCGACCGACGTTGGTTGCCCGTCGCTGTTCGCCGAACTCGGCAGCGACGACGAACAGTGGGACGATCCCGAAGGCGCACGCGCCGTCGCCCGCGGAATTCTCGAAATCGCACGCGACGGCGTCTCACCTCACCGGGACCGGCAACTCGTCGGCTTCGGCGGCAACCACTACGCACCGCGCTTCGAGCGCGTCGTCCGCGAGACGCCCTGGGCCGTGGGCCACATCGCAGCCGACTGGGCACTCGAGTCCATGGGCCATCCGACGGCCCACCGGGCGGTCATCGACGCCGCCTTCGAGGCCAGCCGCGCGGACGTCGCGCTACTCGACGGCGACTGGCCGGTACTCGAGTCCACTCTGAAAGAGGCGGGCCACCGCGTGGTAAGCGAGACGTGGCTCCGAGAGGTCGGCGACCGGCCGTTTGGTCTCGTCAGCGCGGTCGAATCGACGCTCGGGACGGTCGAGGAAGGCGTTCGCTTCGGCGAGCGGCGCGAAGCGTCGTTCACTGTCATCGGCCTGCCGGGCGACCTAATCGACACCGCGGAGGGCGTTGACCCCGAGCGCGTCCGAGCCATCGTCGAGGCCCACTCCGTCGCGTTCACGACGGAAAACGGCGGCAGCCGCGTCGGTACCCAGTTCGCGCTGCCAGACGTGGACGAGGACAGGAGCGGGGACGGGAATGGAGTCACTCGGCTCGAACTCATCGAAGAACTGGCGGGGGTACTCGAGTCCGCATACGAGACGGTCGCGATCGAGACGGCGGGGACGACAGAAGGAACGGTGGGCGCAGACGCGAATGCGGACGCGGATGCGGACGTGGGCACAGATGTTGCGGTCGTCGCCGAGAAGACGGCGTTCGATCCAGCCCTCGCTCAGGAAGCGGGCGTTCCGGAGGGCCCGAAGTTCGGTGCGCTCGCGAACGGCGAAACGGTGACGGTCGACGGCGAGGAGATCGCGCCCGACCGCGTGGAGCGCCGACAGACCGATCGGTTCGAAATCTGAGTGGTTTGGAAACTGAGCGTAAGCAGTTATTACCCGTTCGTGGCGGCTGGTTGTCACGCAATCGGGGGACGACAGGTAATATTCCAGTAACATGTCAGCCAGGTGGCTGACGTGTAGGGGAAAGGTAATTATGCTCCATCGTTTAGAAGGGGCCAAGAATGGACTCACTCATCGACGACGCCATCGACGAGGCCGAGGAGGGGGAGCCGGCCGACGCCCCCGCGGACGGTCAGTCGGCAGACGGGTCAGAGAGTAGACAAACCGGGACGATGACAGACGACGAGCTGGAGGACGTTCTGCAGGACCTCCAGACCGACATCACCGTCGTCGGCTGCGGCGGTGCCGGCGGGAACACCATCAACCGGATGCACGAGGAGGGCATCCACGGTGCGAAACTCGTCGCCGCGAACACCGACGTCCAGCACCTCGTGGAAATCGAGGCCGACACCAAGATCCTCATGGGCTGTCTCTTATACACATCT
>NZ_AOIM01000037.1 GCF_000337575.1 Natrialba hulunbeirensis JCM 10989
CCCGTCGTCGCGAAGGCGGCCCGCGAGTCGGGCGCGCTGACGATTTCGATCGTTACGACGCCGTTCACCGCGGAGGGAGAGGTTCGCCGAACCAACGCCGAGGCAGGACTCGAACGCTTGCGCGACGTTTCTGACACTGTCATCGTCGTCCCGAACGACCGACTGCTCGACTCCGTCGGCAAGCTCCCCGTCCGCCAGGCGTTCAAAGTCAGCGACGAGGTGCTGATGCGCTCGGTGAAGGGCATTACCGAACTGATCACGAAGCCCGGTCTCGTCAACCTGGACTTCGCAGACGTTCGTACCGTCATGGAACGCGGTGGCGTCGCGATGATCGGTCTCGGCGAGTCCGACTCCGAAGCGAAGGCCGAGGACTCGGTCAAGACCGCCCTGCGCTCGCCACTGCTCGACGTCGACATCTCCGGTGCCAGCTCCGCGCTGGTCAACGTCACCGGTGGCAACGATATGTCCATCGAGGAAGCCGAGGGCGTCGTCGAAGAGATCTACGACCGGATCGACCCCGACGCGCGCATCATCTGGGGGACCTCGATCGACGAGACACTCGAGGGCAGCATGCGCACGATGATCGTCGTCACCGGTGTCCAGTCGCCACAGATCTACGGGCGACCGGAGGGTGAGACGGTCCAGCCCGAGATGGACGCCGACGACATCGACTTCGTCGACTGATCGGATCGGCGCTCACCGTGTGGTTTGCGGGCGATAGTCTACAGTTGCGACATAGTCGCAGACTCCCCGTTTGCTCGGTATCTGTTGTTTCTCGCTGTCCACCGATCTACTGGAGACGCTGTTCGTCATCTCGCTTCGTACTGTAACGCCCTGGCATCGCAACTCGAGTTATTCGCTGCGTTGCTGGTCGCGCGCGACAGTAGTTGCAGTGCTGTTGCTGTTCCACGGTTGCAGTGCTGTCGCTGGTCCACGTGCAGCGCCGCGTCAAAACCAAGGTACCAGATCAGTCGTCGGCTGCCGCAGCGTCGCCGCCTGCGTTTCCGGCCTCGCCTGCCTCGAGATCCGACTCGATGCTCGGCGGATACTTGCCGCGCTCGAGTTTGAGGTCCGACTGCGGGCGCGCCATGCAGGTCAGGGCGTAGGCTTCTGCCTCCTCCTCGGTGAACCCGCGGGCCGCTGGCTGGGTGACCTCGCCCTCGATGATCTCGGCCGAGCAGGCCAGACACATGCCGACACGGCAGGAGTACTCCTGGGCGATACCCTCCTCGAGACAGCGGCTCAGAATGGTCTCCTTGTCCGAGCAGGTGATCGTCTCGCCCGTGCCGACGAACTCGATCGTGTATTCGGTCATACGGGGTGCTACGGAGAACGACACTAAAACTCTTTATTACACATCTGTCCTCAAGGATAGGACGAAACTCACTCCTGAGAACGTGTCCCGGAGCGAACCACTCCGATCTGGGGCAGTTCGCGAGGACAGAGCGTCGCCCGCGTCCGTTCTGTCCTCCCGATGAGGACGAAGTGACCATAAAACGTTTTCTTACCACGGTGTCCACACTGTTGGTATGAGTACACAGGAACAGTCGGCTGCCGGGTCGACGCCCGAGGCCGAAACCCGATCACCCGACGTGGTCGTCGTCGGCGCGGGGACATCGGGCTGTTACGCGGCGGCGACGATCGCGCAGGCGGGCTACGAGGCCGTCGTCCTCGAGCGCAAGACCGAGGAGGAGGCGGGCCACATCGCCTGCGGTGACGCTCTGAAGGGAGCCGACGCGTTCCCCGAGGCGATCCCGAAGTCCAAACTCGAACCCGCGTTCACCAACACCGGCGTCGATCACGGCCGCTTCGAGATTCCACAGGAGGATACCGTTCTCGAGATTCCGATTCCCGGCGAACTCGCCGTCATCGACCGCTGGGAGTACGGCCGACGCATTATCGAGGGAGCGGCGGAGGCGGGCGCGGACTTTCACTACGACACCGTCGTCCAGAACGTCACCCAGGAAGCCGACGACGGCCGCGTCACCGGCGTCGAAGCGATCAGGAAGGGCCAGCCACTCACCTACGAGGCCGATCTCGTCATCGACGCCGCGGGCGCACTCTCGGTGCTGCAGGACAACGTCGACTTCTCGAACTCGACGTTCGACACCAACGTCAACTACTCGCACTTCTGTTCGGCCTACCGCGAGGTCGTCCACGTCGAGGAACCGGTCGAGTGGTCGGACGCGCTCGTCTTCAAGCCGACCGAACGCGCTGCGGGCTACCTCTGGTACTTCCCGCGCACGGAAACCGAAATCAACGCGGGCCTCGGCTTCCAGATGACCGAGGAGCCGATGAAACTCGTCGACGACCTCAAACGCGACCTCGAGAACCGCGCCGAGTTCGACGGTGCCGAGGTCGACGACAAACTCGGCGCTGCACTCCCGACTCGCCGACCGTACGACTCGGCCGTCCACCCCGGCTATATGGCCGTCGGCGACGCGGCGGGTCACGTCAACCCCACCACCGGCGGCGGCATCGCCGGCGCAGCCTACGCCGGCAAGTACGCCGCCGAGCAGGCGATCGAGGGACTCGAGACGGGCGATGTCAGCGAGAAGGCTCTCTGGGAGTACAACCAGCGCGTGATGGACCACTTCGGCGCGCGCTACGCCGCACTCGACGTCTACAACATCCTCTCGACGGCCGTCGACGTCGACGATCTAATGGGCTTGCTCGCCGCGATGCCCGGCGAGAAGCTCGCCGAGGCTCTCTACGAGGGCAGTACCAGCGTCGGCCCGAAGCTCGCGTTCGAGAGCTTGCTCAACAGCCGTGGCCACTGGGGCACCATCTGGACGCTCTTCCAGACGAAACGCTGTGCCGACGACCTGCTCGACCTCTACGAACACTACCCAGAGCATCCCGCCGCACTCGAACACTGGCAGCAGCGCCGCGACGACGTGATGGACGACGTCTACGAGGCGACCGGCGCAGATCCGAAGTACTAGTCGCTCTCACTCATGAACACAACTCACTCACGAACAAGTGATCCACGCGAGGAAAATATCGATCGTCGCGTCGGTAACCCGTCGTATCTACACCTTGTGACCAGAGGTACTTAAAGAAACGAGTGCCCTGTGGGTACGACCGAGATGGAGACGCTGTGGCCGCGAGGTGGACTCGAGTACCGCTGTCTCTCTCACACGATCCAGACACTGTCTTTCCACGCCGACCACTACCGCTGTCCGCTGGAGCCAGTCCGCCGTAGTCTGAGTCTAGTGCCCGTTCAGGCGTCGGACCGAAGCCGTTTGATCCGCTGTTCTGTTCGGGGATGTGTTCCAAAGATGGTGCGGGCGATGTATCGCCGCGGTCGGTCGAAGAACCGTCGTTCTTCCCACGGCGGCGGAACGACCGAGAACGCTATTGTCGACCGACGCTGCCGGAGGTCGCTCGAGGGCTGGTTCTCGAGTTCGGCGTCGAGTTTCTCCAGTGCGCTCACGAGGGCAGCCGGATCGCCAGTGATCGCGACGGCACCGCGGTCTGCGACGTACTCACGGTATCGAGCCACGACGATGACCGCCCAGCGACAGACACCGGCAACAATCGGTGCAACCGCCGCGAACACCCCGTGGAGGGGAGCCTGTCGAGACGATTCTTCATCGACTGCCGCCATTATGAGCCTGACTTTCGCGACGGGGAGCGAGAGTACGGTTAGCATCGCTGCATCGCGGTTGCTGACGTGTGCGAGGACCGACTCGAGTTCGCGGTCTGTGAGTAGATCAACCAGTCCAGTCGAGACGATGATCGTCGACGTTTCGGGGCGAAGTCCAATCGTGGCCGCGAGTGGGACCCGCTTGCGGCCGACCTTGACGGTCGGTGCCGGCAGATTCGCCTGACTCGCGAGTCGATTGACGCGCGCTTGCAGTTCCCTGGTATCGTTGTCGATGCCGATGTCGCTATCAGCACCATCGGGTAGTACGTCTTCGGTCGAGTCGATGATCTTGAGGTCGTCCTCGAGGTGCCGTTCGACGGAGCCACCAGCACCCAGTTCGTCGACGATGGTTCGTATCGTATAGTAGCTGGTCGCCACGACGCCAACGACGAGACCGATGGCACCGGCAGTCCGCACCGGTGTCCACGGCGACTGTGTCCAGACCAGCACATAGCCGAGAAGCCAGCCGAGAAGAACGACGACCGCACCGCCGAGCACTCGTCTCGGAAGATACGTCTGTGGCTGTAGGAGGCCATGTGAAACTGTCTCGACGGCGCTGGCCATCCCGTCGTGAGAAATCCGTCCGACGACGAGCGGCACGGGCATCACACGTCGATACACCCCTGCGATGACGTGCCAGGCTATAAACACGGGAAGGCAGATGACGATCACCCAGAGGATCGACTCGAGTAGGAATACGATCACCAGCGCGACTCCTACGACTTCGAGGAAGAGCAAAGCGATCATGCCACAGCTGGCGATGATACTGGCGACGGCCATCCGAAGCCAGAGCCCAAGTTGCAGTCGCGTCGGCAGCGTCACGCTTCACTCACCGTCGTGAGAGTGTGACGACACCGTGTGTCAATACGGGATGACGATTCACTCCGAGACACTGTCAGCCATCCGTACAGAACCCGAGGACAAGTAGATACCGAAGTGATGGGTCGACGCCCCGAGTTGTCGGTTTTCAGGAGTCAACCGGCTTGTCTACCAGTCGCGGCTAATCTGCTCGACCGCGCCAGTGAGCACGTCGACGCCGTGCTGGAGACTCTCCTCGTCAACGTCGAACGTCGCGGTGTGGTGGCCGCCGGGGTGGTCCGTGCCGACGCCGATGTAGCAGGCAGAGCCGCCGTTGTCCTGGACTGTCTGCATCAGGAAGGTCGCGTCCTCGCTGCCGCCGAGTTCGTCGCGCTCCATGACGTTTTCGACGCCTGCCGTTTCGCCCGCGACCTCGCTGACGATCGAAACGAGGTCCTGGTCGCTGGTCGCGCTCGGTGCCTCCGAACCGAGTTCGATCTCGACCTCGCAGTCGTGCATCTCGGCGGCGTTCCGAATCACTCGGCGCGCGTTCGAGCGCATGTACTCCATCAGTTCGGTCGTCTTGCCCCGAACTTCGGCCTCGATGTGGGCCTCCTCGGGGATGACGTTCGCCGCAGTGCCGCCCTCGACGACACCGGCGTTGATCCGCGTCGGACCGTCGCTGTGTCGCGGGATGCTGTAGAGGTTCTGGACGGCCGTCGCCATCGCCTGGACGGCGTTGCGTCCCTCCTCGGGGTGGCCGCCCGCGTGGGACGGCGCACCGGTGAACGTCGCATCGAGGTGGGAAACCGCGAGGAAGCCGTCGATGCCGGCGACGATTTCGCCGGTCGGGTGATCGAGGCCGATATGAGCCGCGAGCAGCGCGTCGACGTCCTGGATGTGTTCGCTCGTCGCCATCGACTTCCCGCCGCCGATGACCTCCTCTGCGGGCTGGAAGAACACCTTGAACGTCCCCGAGAAGTCACTCTCTGCGATCGCTTCGAGGACGCCGACACCGATCGTCGCGTGGGCGTCGTGCCCGCAGGCATGCATTGCGCCGTCGTGTTCCGAGCGGAAGCCCTCGGCGACGGGCGCGTGCTCGTCATCCTCGGATTCGGGCTGTGGCAGGCCGTCGATGTCGACCCGCAGGCCGACCGTCGGTCCCTCGCCGCGTTCGAGAACCGCGACGGCTCCGGTGTAGCCGCCCTCGAGTTGGGAGAGAATCTCCTCATCGATGTCGTACTCGCTTGCTTGCTCGTACCACTCGGCGATTTCTGCGTCGTCGGGGACGGCTAATCGGTGTTCGCCGACGATGGCATCGGGGCCGATATGGAGTTCGTCCAGTTCGACGCGGGACTGGATTTCCTCGACGATGCGCGCGGTAGTGTAGAATTCGCGCCAGGCTGGTTCGGGTTTGCGGTGCAGGTCTCGACGGAGTGTGACGAGGTCGCTCGTGACCATAGGTAGGTATTGTCGAGGGGTGTGAAAGACGTGCCGGCTTGGGAGAGTGTCACACTGTTGTGTGTTGTTCGACGAGAACGGAAAAATCGGTTCGGCGGCCCGTATTGCCCGTCAGTTACCGCGACCTGCGCCGTGGATCTGTTCGACCTCGGCCTCGATGTGCACCGAGTCGGGGAAGTTCTGCGAGGCGATGTTGCGCGCGAGATTGTCGTGGCCGTGGATCTCGAGTTCGCGGGTGAAGACGGTGTACTCCCAGGAGTCGAAGTGACGGTCGTCGTCGGTGTGTAGCCGACACGGCTGGGGAACCGAGATTTTCTTCGGCGGATGGGAGTGCGGGCCCTTGAGCGCAGCACCCTTTCGCTCGGCAGTGGATTTGATGTCAGAAACGATACCGTCGAGGGCGGCGCGATCGCCGCTCTGGAGCGTGAGACGGGTGACGAAGGTCATAGCGGTGTTGTTCATTCTTCCACGGTCGTCGCGTAAAAACCTGCTGAGATACGTCTACGCGCGACGAACAGTCCGATATTCTCTTAACGTCTCATCTATTAGCCCTGTTAATGGCAGTCGAAGCTACGAGCGCAGGCGCGATCCTCTTCCGCGACACGCGGGGCCGGCGCGAGTATCTTCTACTCAAGAGCCGCCCGGGCGACTGGGAGTTTCCGAAGGGCGGTGTCGAAGGAGATGAAGAGCTACAACAGACGGCGATCCGCGAAATAAAGGAAGAGGCAGGTATCGATCAGTTCAGACTACTCGATGGCTTTCGTGAGGACTACGACTACGTCTTCGAGGCCAACGGCAAGACGATTCACAAGACCGTGCATCTCTTCGTCGCGAAATCGTTCGAGGCGAGCGCCGAACTCTCGAACGAACATCGAGACCTCCAGTGGCGCGACTACGAGCAGGCGGTCAACACCGTCACGCAGGACGGCCCCCGAGAGATTCTCGAGGACGCCCACGACTTCCTCGACGAACTCGAGTCGGTCTGAGTGGCCCACTGGTGTCACAGCACTCCCCCCACCGACGATTTTGTCGGTACGACAGTACCTACGCTGGCAATCCCGACCGAGGCGTCGTCACTACCACAGAATCGGCTTTCCTGACCAGTCCCGTTCGATCCGTTCTGAAACAGCCACATGACTCCTGACTCCGAGTTCGCCTTCGAACTCCGAACCTGTCGCTGGGCCGAACGCGAGTGGCCTCTCGGCTACAGTCACGACGAGCACAGTCACGACAAGCGCAGTCACAACGACCCTCCCTCACATATCGTCGCCCGCCAACTCGGTACCAAACGCCGCCGCTGGGACACCATCGTACTCGAGTGCGACCCCACCGGCCTCCGGAACCGAGCACGATTCGGTGCGAAGCGTCTGGACAGCGACCTCTTACACATCGTCCGCAACGCGCCCGCCGAGTGGGCGTACTACCGCGACGCGCTGCCCCATCCTGGCTACCCGTGGCGCTACGTCCGCGAGGCGATCCATCAGGCTGACGACCGTGGGATTCTCGAGACGCGCAAGCAGGGCAACCGCATCCAGATCCGCCGCAAGTGGCCGTATCCCGACTGGGTCGAGCGCATCGTCGCCATCGAGAACAAGCCCGACCTCGACGCGAGCGCTGCCCGCGTGCTTGGACCGCAACTCGAGTTCGATGTGGCGATGGCGCTGGCGGACGAGGTCTGGGTGGCGACCCAGGCGACGGACGAGACGATCACGCCGGCGCTGTTCGAGGGCCTGCCGGTGGCGGCGGGCATTCTCACGCTCGATCCGGACGCGCTCACAGCGGAGGTGGCCTGGCATCCCAGACAACTCGCGGTCAACGAACCGGGAACGCGGATACTCGAGCGACCCGACGGCGGCGACCGCGACGGCTCGGCGGCGCGATTCGAGTACGTCGATCCGGAGACGAAAGCCGAGAAGCGGCTCGCGATCGCCGAGCGTGCCTACGAACGGGGCTGGCGCTCGTTCGTCGAGACGATGCGTCCGGACTGTCGCCACTTCGAACTGCGCGCACAGGACGGGATGCAGCTGTCGCCGTACTGCAGCGCCAAGGCGTGTCAGCCGACGGCGGCTGAGTGTTCAGGTTCCTGTCCGGAATTCGAACCCGAACCCCCGGTCTGGCGGACGAACGGGTGGCCGATCGAGGGCGGTCCCGGGAAACGCTGTCAGCAACTGCTCGCCGCGCGGCGGCGACGACGGCGACCGGGCCAGCAGTAACTGGTGGGTCGAAGCGGAACGACGGGAGATTCGACTCGAGTTGTTCGATTTTCGTTGCCGGTTATGAGCCAGCCGCGTTGGTTGCGCTGGTCGCGTCTCGAACGACTCTGTAGAGGGCGGTCATGACCGCGACGAATGCGAGTGCCGCACCGGTGACGAACACCGCGGCGTAGTAGATTGCACTGCCAGGACTCATTGTGGTCGTCGGAATCGTCGGGTCCGCTGCGGTGTATGCGACTTCCCAGATCGATACCCCGGTGTAACCCATCAGCAGTAGTCCTGCGGCGAAACAGAAGGCGAATCTGTCGAGCGAGAGTGCGTACTCCCAGAGGGTGGGGACCTCGTCCATACTGGTAACTGACAGGTAGTCGAAGAACTATCTTTCCATTGGATCGACTGACGTGAACTGGACGCGGCAGCCTCGGTGAGCACGTCCTGCTCGAGGTGGAGTGACACGGCGGCCAGGCCAGAAAGTGGGCGGCTGTGACTGACGGAAACTCAGGCAGTACTGTACGTGTCCCGTTCGACGGCGACGACCAGTCTGTAGAGCAGGTAGCTGGCGTACAGCCCGATACTGAGCCACACGACGGAGGTCCCAAGGATCTGTCGGGACGACTCGATGCACCCGTACACGACTGGTGCCCAGACGAGGACGGACACTGCTTCGTGGAAGTACCTGTTGTCCGCACGGTACATTTTACCCGTGCGTCGCTCGACCGCGAGCACCAGCCGGTGACACAGAAACAGTGCGTAGAGGCTCACACCGAGCCAGACGGGCGAGACGCCGAGGATGGTGTCGAAGAGCGCGCCACCGACAACGGCGACGGAACTCGCACCGAGGAGGGCCATCGCGTCGACGATGGGGACATCGAGGCGGACGACTGCGTCGGGCATACGACACACCTGTTAGTACGCCACTAATAGTGTTCTGTTGACGAGTGTACCAAAACAGAGTCCAACTGTAGCCCCGGCAGGTCACGAATCCCTCGTGAGAAACAACCACTACTGCGGCGACGAATGCGACGGAAGCGATACGCTTTCAGCGAGTCACTTTGCCTCTGTTGGTCGGTTCGGCTCAGTTGGTCGATGCGGTCTCAGTACGTCGCTTCGGCTTAATTCGCCGCCTCAACCTCAATTTCGTCTCGTGGCGCTGCCAGTCGGAACGTCGGAACCGTCCGGTACTCTACCTCGACGACACCCTTCCGGCGCAGACTCTGTAGACCGGAGCGGACATCTTCCGCATCTGGGTCCACGTCGAACTCGTCCCGGAGCGCGTGTAACACCGAGACGACGCTCTCCGATTCCTCGTCGGGACCGGCGAGTACGTCGACGATCTGTACCTGCAGTTCTGGTACGCGGACGCGGGAAGGTGCACCCTCCGAGTCGGGGTCGCTCTCGATCCCCGGCTCGACGTCGACCAGATCCGCGGCCTCGGCGGTCGCCCGGATCAGGCTGTTGTCGTCGCGAAAGTAGTAGTCGCCGAGTTCGTTCTCCAAGTACTGGTGGACCTCGCTGCCGCTTTCCATCTCCCACCGGTCTTGCAACTCGGAATTTTTCGTCGGCTGTAGCTCCACCACGTCGGCTAGCCGTTCCGTGGCCTCCTCCGAGAGCGTCATCGTCGCATCGTACGGGCATGTGGTACTTTTGCGTTGCGTCACGTCTCGTCTGTCGGATTCGCACCCGCTTGCTCTCTAGCTCGCAGTTCTGGCGTACCAGTAGCGTCGCGGCGACGCCCTTGCCTTCACTTGCCCTCAATCACTCCCGACGAACGGCACCGGCTGTGTCTGCTCTAGGGTCTCCTCGATCTGCGTGTAGACGAGGATCGTGCCGATCACGGCGAGCACAGTACCGAAGATGAACGGCACCTCGAACCCGTAGCCGACCAGCGCGCCCGAGGAGAGGGGCCCGATAGCAATCCCAAAGCCGAAGGCCATCGTGAGAACCGAGAGCTTCGACCCGGACTCTCCCTCGCCCGCGAGGTCTCCTGCGAGCGCGAGCGACGGTGCGAACACCATCGCGCCGGCGATCCCTTGCAGAAGTCGCGCGACGAACATCGTCTCGGAGGTTGGGACGTACCCCTGCGCGAGCGTCGTCGGAATCAACAGGAACATCCCAACGACGATGAACGGCCGCCGACCGTAGCGATCGCAAGCGCGCCCGATCGGCGTCTGCAGCAGAATCTGGGCGACGATGAACGCCGCGAACTGGAGGCCGAACCAGGTCGCACCCTGCTCGAGGTGGGCGTTGACCTGCGGCTGGATCGTCGCGAAGAGCGCGATTGCGGTCGCCATGAACAGCGACGCGATGCCGAGCGTGAAAATCGGATCGAGCAGGTTCGGGCCCGTTCGGTCCCAGACTGGGATGGCGAGATCCGCGCTCGCGTTCGCCCGCGTCGACTCGGGATCGGTGATCAGCACGGTCACGAGCAGGAAGCTGATGATCGCCGTGATCGCCGCGATGTAGAACGCGGCGTCGAAGCCGGAGATGGATAGCTCCCCAATCGGAAGCGTGTACGGTCCTGCGTTCACCACTGCGCCCGCGACAACCGGACCAGCACCGAAGCCAACCAGTCGGAACGTGTTGTAGACGCCCATGTTCCCGCCCCGGTCGTCCGTCGTCGCGAGTTCGTTGACCAGCGCGACCGACGCGGGGATGATGAACGCGACGCTGATCCCCTGCAGGCCGCGAATAACGAGCAGCGAGAGATACGACTCGGCGAAGAGATACGCCACGTTCATCGTCGCGAGTCCCGCGAGTCCGATCAGGACGAACAGCTTTCGCTTCCCCGCACGATCCGAGAACCGCCCCGTCAGCGGCTGGAAACTGCTGTTGAGAAAGCCGAAAATCGAGAGGATGATTCCGATAATCATCGACTCCGCCAGCCCGAACGTCGGCCCGCCGACGACGTCGCTGGCCACGTACAGCGGGATTACGATCACCAGAAACGAGTTTCCGATCCCGTCTGCCATTCGCGCGAACGCAAGCGCCAGTACCCGCCGGTCGACGGCGAACTGCGCAGCGACACGTCGTCCCAGATTCCGCATCGATATACGTCTGCGGCGTCGCGCCCGATTAACATTTCGAATCGAAATATTGTCAAAATCAACTATCTCGAACGCCAGCGTGACGGTACACACCTACAAGCCCTCGCGGCGCGTCTATTCTCGTATGGCCCACACACTGAAACTGAACGAACTCGAGGTCGCCTTCGAGGAACTCGAGTACCCCGTCACGAAATCCGAAGCAGCGACAGCCTTCGCGGAGACGACGCTGGTGCTTGCAGATGGGGAGCGAAATCTGGGATCGCTTCTCGGAGAGACACAGGAGGAGCGGTACGAGTCGGCGGGTGAACTCGAGGCGGCGTTGCACAACGTGTTGCCGCGGGAGGCGGTCGGTGAGCCGTTTCAGTCGGAAGGGGAGGGCTGAGCAGGTTCGCGGGTGGGGTGGATGAGCGCGATGTCGAACCCAAACGGGTCGCTTAAGTCGCTCGACCGACGTAGCCCGGACAACGATGGAATTCTGCGACGAATGCGGTTCGATGATGAAAGCCGACAATGGTCTGTGGGAGTGCGGAAGCTGTGGCTATACGAAACCCAAGGGTGACGCCGACGAGTACGTCGTCACGGACAGTCAGGAGGCGACCGAGGTTATCGAGTCCTCCGAGGAGACGTCGCTGCCCGAGACCGACGCGCACTGTCCCGAGTGTGGTCACGACCGCGCGTACTGGTATATGCAGCAGATCCGCTCGGCCGACGAGTCCGAGACGCGCTTTTTCATCTGTTCTGAGTGTGAGCACAAGTGGCGCGAAGACGATAACTAGAACCGAACTTTTTCTCTGTGTGCGGTCGCTTCGCGACCACACTCGGAAAAACTTCGATGAAAAGCACTCCTCTTTCCGTTCCGACTCGCTTCGCGAGTCTCCACATCAGTCGTCGGCCCGCGCGCTCACTCCGTTCACACGCGGTGACCGGTCGTGCTTACGGGCTTTGCCCGTTCGCATACCCGCGGTTCTCGCCCTACAGGCTCCGAACCGCGCATCTCTCGGCTTCTTCAAACCACTCTCTCGCGGACACTTCTCTTGTGGACGGATCCACAAGGAATTCGTGATGGTCGGCGTCCACCCCCGGCTAATGCAGTTCGGAATGGGACATGAGGGAGAGACGGAGAATTACTCGTTCCGGGCGATCGTCAGATACCCCGTGTGCCCCACGGGTGCCGTCGACGGTCGCGAGCCGCGGTCGTCGAACTGCATCTCGCGCTGAATCGTCTCCCGTGTCCGGATATTCGCCATCCCGGCCTCGCGGGCTGCCTCGACGACGTCGCGCGTCGACTCGATGAACGGACTGTAGACCGCGACGAAGCCACCCTCGACCAGTAGTTCCGGTGCGTGCGTGACGATCTCGGCCGCGTCACCCGTATCGAGAGTGAGTACGTCGAACGACGCGGACTCGAGTGCCCCCGACTCTAGCTCCTCAGTCAGGTCGCCGGTCCGAACGTCGACGGCGTCCGAGATGCCGCCGAGTTCCATGTTCTCGCGGGCGACGTCGGCGAAGTCGGGATCCCGTTCGTACGTTACCACTGTCGCACCGGCGCGGGCCATCGAGGCTGAAAGGACACCGGTGCCGGTGCCGGTGTCGAGGACGCGGTCACCGCGCGCGATGCCGGTCTCGCCGATAATGAGTCCGATGTCGCGGGGGACCATCGGTGCGCCCGTGCGTTCGAAGTGGTGAAAGAGGTCCGGGCCGCGGAGTCGTCGGACGTGGAACGCTTCGTCCAGGTGCGTCTCGACGGTGTCGCCCGGTTCGACGTCCGCGGGGACCTCGAGGATGCCGAGGTCGGTTCCCATCTCCTCGCCGGGCTGGACGAGGAACTCGCGGTCGTCGCGAACGAGCAGTACGGGTGGCTGATCCACCGTCTCGTCGCTATCGCCGTCGCTCACGGGCGCTCACTCCGTTCGTGTTGCTGGTCCCGACACTGACTCTGTCTATGTCTCTGTCTTCGCCCGTTTCCACATCCATCTCCGCATCGATGCACGACTCGAGTCACTCGAGTTCCTCGACCGCTGCAGCCAGGTCGCCGTCGTTGGCCTCGAGTGCGGCTCGGGCTTCGTCCTCGCTGGCGCCGGTTCGGGTCGCGACCATTTCGATGTCGCCGTCTGGGATCGCGGGTTCCGAGTCTGCGCCCCCTGCGTCGCCGCCGGCGGAGCCGGACTCGACCTGTTCTGGCGAGCCGATGATCTGATAGGTTTCCTGGCCTCGGGCGTCCATCTTCGTGACTTCGGCGTCGTTGAAGACGAGGTCGTACTCGTCGGTGCGGATGATGACCTCTTCGGCGTCGACGTCCTCGACGTCGATACCCATCTGCTGCATCATCTGTTCCATCTTGCGCGGATTGAGTCCGCCGCCTCCTCCAAACATACCCGACACGTCGCCTCCCGCGACCTTTTACTTTGTCGTTCGTCGTCTCCGTGCTGAATCAGTCCGCAGCTTCTGCGTCCGTGGTCTCTGTATCCGTAGATGCAATCCGCTCGGCGTCCGCGCTGAGTTCCGGCGGGAGCGGATGTGGCTCCGGCGTTTCGTACTCCATCGTCTCGAAGTCGATGGGATACGTTTCCGAGACGAACGGTGGTGCAAAGTAGACGCCCGACTCGAGTACGTCGCGAACCTCACCAGAGACCACGAGCAACCGCCCTTCCCCGGCCGGGACGTACTGGACTGACGACCAGACGACGCCCAAGAGTACGACGGGCAGCAAGATGAGTGTGAGAAGAAGTGTCGAAACCATACGATACGGACAGACTCGAGCGATTCGTCAAAAAGAATACGAATCTGTGCTGGCGTAATACCTACTCCGACGCGGGTGCACCCTCGCGCACGTTCACCGCCATCCCCGTCTCGAAATCCGCGATCGACGCCGCGTCCAACTCCGCGCGACCGACCGCGAGCAACTCGCCGCGCTCGTGGACGACCAGCACCTCGTCACCCGGACGAATCTCCTCGCCCGCATCGAGTACGAACTTCGTAAAGACGTTCTTCTCGTCGCGCACGAACGGTTCGCTCTCGTCGTCGACAATCACGCGATAGGCCGGGGACTCGAGTACCCTCGCCAGTCGGCGGCCGCCCTCGAGTCCGAGGGTGAATCGGCCGTCGATCCCGAAGGAGACGATGCGGCCGGCCTCGGCGTGGACCTGCTGGGGGCGACCCGAGGAGGTTCGTTTGATGGTGAGTTCGTCGGTGTCTGCGGCGGCCGCAGAATCGGCTGTGTCGGGAAAGAGCGCCGCGCCTGCACCCGCGCCGAACTGGTAGTCCGCGATGGTCCGAAGCGTCGAGAGACCCGCGTTTCCGTCGACTGACTCGCTCATTGGGCGTGGTTTCGTCCGCTGGGTCGAAAGGCCTTCGATGCCCTGTTGGGTGTGAACCGCAGCCAGCGCGCAGGTCTACGGGAACGCAGCCAGACGACGACCAGCCGCCGCCGATCACGACTATTATATACTCTGACTCGGTAATAGCGCCTGAATGGACGTCGTTCAGATTGCGCTCGGAACGATGCTGCTCGCGGTGAGTGGGCTCGTTCTCGCCGGCCCATCGATTCTTCAGACGACCGCAGGCGGCTACCCCGTCACTGGTGTCGTCGCAGGGGCGGCGCTCGCCATCGGCGCGATCGCTGTCGTACTCGATCTCGCGCGATCGACGCCGTCGTAAGCGTCGGCAGCGGCGGTCCCAGAAGTCAGCTGTCAGCGAGGACTCGAACTCGCATGCACGGCTAGTCGAATCTGTAGCGCCTCGCCCGAGATTCGGGAGTGTGAGACGAGAACTGCGGAGTGGTCAGTCAGAGCAGGAACGTCTCGTGGCGCTCGTCGAGGTCGAGGAACGTATCCGCCGCGTCGATCAGTTCGTCGGCCGTCGAGGACTCGAACGCCATCACTTCGACGCGTACGCCCTCGTGTCGCAGGTGCGAGCAGAGTCGCGAGAAGTCGCCGTCACCGGTACAGAGAACGACCGTGTCGACGTGGTTTGCGAGCGTTACTGCGTCGAGGCTCATACCGACGTCCCAGTCTGCCTTCTTCGTGCCGTCGGAGAACGTCTTGATGTCCTTGATCTTGGTTTCGAAGCCGATATCGACCAGTGCGTCGAAGAAACTCTCCTCTTCGGGAGCGTCCGCGCGAATCACGTACGCGATAGCGCGCGTGAGCTGGCGATCCTGCACGGCCTTCGAGAGGAGGGCGGAATAATCGATGTTACGGCTGTGGAGACTCTGTGCCGAGTGATACAGGTTCTGCGCGTCGACGAGAACGGCGACGCGCTGACCGGGATGAATTTCCGTCATGTGTTAGCTTGGGCTGGGTACGCATAAAAAGAACCTCGTTCACGAAGGGCTTGCGTGGTGAACCGACGGTGTGGCTCTGGATCGGTACATTGCCGTCACCAGTTACGCTTTGATGTTGGTATCCCGGTGTTCCAGATGCAGCCCTGTCTGCTGGTGTTCTCTCGCAAACGTGCTCTCAGCGCGGCAAAAGTAAACGCGATCGGCTGTGTTTGTTCGTGTTTGCAGTTGCAGTACAGTCGCAATCGAAATCGCAGCCACAATCGCAGTCGATCCCGCTCGACAACCGCGATCAGTGACGCAGCTTTTCGATACGCTTCTCGGTCGGCGGATGGCTCGCGAACAACTTCTGCATGAGGCTGCGGTCAGTGTTCAGAATACACAGCGCGCTGACCGTCTCGTCGACCTGCGATTCGCGGCCCTCGGCGCCGCGGGAAATCTTCTCGAGTGCACGGGCGAGCGGGTCGCCGGTGCCGATGTACTGTCGCGCGTCGTCGTCGGCGACGTACTCACGGTAGCGCGAGATGGCCATGACGAGGATCGTCGTGAGCAGCTGGGCGATCATCATCGCGGCGTAGGCGACGAGGAAGTTGTTGTCGTCGCGGACGAAGAAGAACACCGCGTAGCTGACGACCATCCCGACCGACTGGCCGAGGATCATCGTGATGGTGTCGCGGTTGTTCAGGTGGGCGAGTTCGTGTGCGATGACGCCCTCGAGTTCGTCGCGCTCGAGGAGCTGGATGAGCTCGTTCGAAACGCAGACGACGCCGGCACCCTTTCGGCCGGTCGCGAACGCGTTCGGAACGCCCATGTCCTGGACGACGAGCTTTGGCTTGTCGAGACCCATATCCCGCGAGAGGGATTCGGTCATCTGGTGAATCTCACGGTACTGGCCCTCGTTGGGCATTTCTTCGGTGCCCCGAAGCGCCATCCATTTACCGAACTTGTACTGGGCTGCGGGGAGGACGACGATGCTGAGTGCCAGTATCGGTAGGAGACCGATGCTGGGGAACATCGCCGAGAAGAACAGCGCAGCGGCGAAGTACAGGGCGAACAGGACGAACCCGACGAACGCCATTCGGAGTTTTAACTGTGTGTTTCGCATAGCCGGTGGTTAGCAATCACGAAGTATAAAGGAAGCGGGACTCGGCGAGAAAATCGCGTTCCGGGGTCATGCTAATTGATGGCACTATGCTGGTGAGTGGCCGAGCTGGTGCTCTGTTCAGTCGTGGTGCCTTCCAGGCAGGCCAGCGAACTCCATCGAGCGAGGGAAGTCACAACGGCTAAGTTCGTCCGGGTCACGGTATCGGGTATGCGTCGCGTCACTCATCGAATCGGCGATCTCGTCGTGAGTGGCGTCTTTTCTCGGTTTCCGAAACGTAAACGCGTCTGAGAGTGCTCGTTGCGAGCGTAGCGAACTCGTTTCGGGCACGCTTCGACCGCCTTTGGGGCCTCACTGACGACCAACTGCCGACAGTACCAACTCGCAGCGGCCACTGACCCGGTAACGACCGGCCATATGCGAGTCACACCACACAGCACACAGACACACAGATCAGATCACCATGACACAATCACTCGACCTTACCGGCGTCTTCCCCGCAATGTGTACGCCGTTCGACGACGACCAACGCATCGACTTCGAAACACTCCAGCAGGACGCACAGCGACTCGAGGCCGCTGGCGTCGACGGCCTCGTCCCCGTCGGCTCCACCGGCGAATCCGCGACCCTGACCCACGACGAACACGTCCGCGTCGTCGAAGCCGTCATCGACGCCGTCGACGACGTCCCCGTCATCGCTGGCTCCGGATCGAACAACACGCGCGAGGCCCTGGAACTCTCGGAGCGCTCGGCCGACGCCGGCGCGGACGGGCTCCTGCTGATTTCGCCGTACTACAACAAGCCAGAACAGCGCGGCCTGGTCGACCACTACCGAACGATTGCGGATGCAGTCGATCTGCCACAGATCGTCTACAACGTCCCCTCGCGGACGGGACAGACGATCGAACCCGACACCGCCGTCGAACTCGCGAGCCACGAGAATATCGCGGGCTACAAGGCCGCGAGCGGCGACCTCGGCGTGATCGGCGAAATCGCAGAGCGCACGATGGACGAAGAGTTCGCCGTCCTCTCGGGCGACGATGCGATGACGCTGCCGATCATCTCGGTCGGCGGCACGGGGACGATTAGCGTCGCCGCGAACATCGAGCCCGAACGGACCTGCGCGATGGTGGGCGCGGCGCTCGACGGCGACTACGCACGCGCACAGAACCTTCACCACGAACTCGGGCCGCTCTTCCGCGAATTGTTCGTCGAGACGAACCCGATTCCGGTCAAGGAAGCAATGCAGATCCGCGGCTACGGCCCAGCGCGGATGCGGCCGCCGCTCACCCGACTCGCCGAGGAGTACCGCGCGGATCTCGAAGCTGTCCTCGACGACCTCGAGCGCGAGACGACTGACGTAGCAAACGCCGAACCAGAGAGCGATCGATGACGGAGCCGACCCGCATCGGCGTCACCGGCGCGACCGGCCGCATGGGCCGCGAGGTCATCGCCGCCATCGCTGACCGCGAGGACTGTGCTGTCTCCTTCGCGGTCAACCGCGAGCCTGACGGCGAGACCGTCGACGGCGTCGGGATCGAGCCCGCAGCCGAGTTCGACTCGCTGCTCACCTCGCGCGAGCCCGACGTCGTCATCGACTTCACCGGTCCCGAGTCGGCACTCGAGTACGTGCAGGCCTGTACCGACGCCGACGCTGGCGACGACACCACTACAACCACCGCTTTCGTCACCGGCACCACCGGCTTCACCGACGACCAGCAGGCTGTACTCGAGTCCGCCGCCGAGTCGATTCCGGTTCTCCACGCACCCAACTTCGCGCGCGGCGTGCAGGCGCTGGTGAACGTCGTCGGCGACGCGGTCCAGAATCTGCCAGGCTACGACGTCGAACTCGTCGAGGCCCATCACAATGCGAAGCGGGACGCGCCGAGCGGGACGGCGAATCGGCTCCTCGACGAGATCGAGGCGAACGGTGAGTTCGGCGATCGAACCCATGGGCGCGAGGGCGAGGCCCCACGAGAGGAGGACGAGATCGGCGTGCACGCGATCCGTGCGGGCAACGTCACGGGCGAGCACGAGATCATCCTCGCGGGGAACCACGAGGAGGTTCGCCTGACACACCGTGCCGAGGACCGGGGAGTTTTCGCCGCGGGCGCGGTCGACGCGGCGGTCTGGATCGCAGGAGCAAAGGCAGGAAGCTACGACTTTGCGGACGTGATCGACGCATGAGTACGAGCACACTCGAAACCGAAATCGAGGAGCTGTGGGAACGGAAACAGAACGGTGAGATCGACGCTGACTCGGCCGGTGAGGATGCCCTCGACACGCTCGAGGCGTTCCTTTCGGCACTCGAGGACGGCGAGATACGTGCCGCGGAGAAGACCGATAGCGAGTGGGAGGCCAACCAGTGGGTCAAGCAGGGAATCCTGCTCAACTTCGGCCTTCGGGAGAACCAGGCCTACGACTACGGCGGCGTCGACCACTACGACGTGCTGCCACTGCGCGAAACCGACGACCTCGGTGCACGTGGCACCCGGAATACGCCGGACGGAACGACGATCCGCCGCGGGGCCTACCTCGGCTCGGACTGCATCATGATGAGTCCGAGCTTCGTCAACATCGGCGCACACATCGGTGACGGGACGCTCGTCGACTCCTGTGACACTGTCGGCTCGTGCGCCCAGATCGGCGAGGACGTCAAACTCGGCGCGAACACGCTCATCGGCGGCGTGCTGGAGCCGGTCGAGAGCGCGCCGGTCATCGTCGAGGACAACGTCTCGCTCGGCGCCGGCTGTCGCGTCACCAGCGGCTTCGTCGTCGGTGAGAACAGCGTCGTCGGCGAGAACACCCTGCTGACGCCGCGGATTCCGGTCTACGACCTCGTCGAAGAGGAGGTGCTGTACGGTGAACTGCCCGCGAACCGCCGTGCGTTCACCCGATTCGTCGAATCCTCGGTCAGCGACCACGACCTTTTCGAGGGCGGCGCGTACAAGCCCGCCGTCGTCGCCACCGACCTCGAGACGGAGACGCTCGAGGCGACCGAGCGCGAGGACGCGCTGCGCGAGTAATTCCGAACCGGTTCGAACCCGACCGTTTTCCGCGAGTTCTCCGGCACCGCCGATACGAGTCCACTTCCCGCCGCGCCGTGAACAGTGTGTATGGCGCGACCACAATCTTCTCTGCCACCCGTCGGTCTCGGTACGATGGGGATCGACGACCCCGGCGTGATCGAGACGGCACTCGAGTACGGCTACAGACATCTCGACACGGCACAGGTGTACGGCAACGAGGCCGTCGTTGGCGACGGACTGGCTCAAAGTTCTGTTCCGCGTGAGGACGTCACTGTCGCGACGAAGGTCTGGGCCGACAGTCTCGCGCCGGACGACGTGCACCGAACGACCGAGGAGAGTCTCGACAGATTGGGACTCGAGTTCGTCGACCTGCTGTACGTTCACCGCCCCATCGAGACGTACGATCCCGAGGCGACGCTGCCAGCGTTCGAGGAACTGCAGGCTGCAGGCACCATCGACGGCATCGGCGTGAGCAACTTTTCGTGCGACGAACTCGAGACGGCCCAGTCCGTTCTCGACACGCCGATTGCGGCCCATCAGATCGAGTACCACCCGCTGTTTCAGCCCGAGGAGTTGCTCGCGCACGCCCGCGAGTACGATTATCCGTTCGTGGCGTACTCGCCGCTCGCGAACGGTCGAGCACGGGAGATCGACGAAGTCGTCGATGTCGCCGAGAGTCACGACGCGACACCTGAGGCGGTCTGTCTCGCGTGGCTGCTGGCGAAAGACGGCGTCGTGACGATCCCGAAATCGAGCAGCGCCGACCACCTCCGGGCGAATCTCGAGGCACAGGAGCTCGAGCTCTCGCCTGCCGAGTGCGAGCGAATCGACGCGATTGACCGAACCGAAGAGCTGTTTCCGGAGTGAACGGGGGCCACGACTGCCCGAATCCAAACCCTTGACTGCTCCCGGTCACTTGTGGTGACCAATGACCGATCTCGCGGATTCGCCGGCCGTTCGCCGGCTCGCTGACTGGGATCACGACCGACTCGCATCCCTCGCCGAGGAGTACGACACGCCGCTGTACGTGACCGACCTCGACCGGGTCAAAGCGAACTACACCCGCTTCGCGTCGGCGTTCCCCGACGCCGAGGTCATGTACGCCGCGAAGGCGCACACAGGGAAGGCGGTTCTCGAGGCAGTTCTCGAGGCCGGCGGCGAGATCGAGTGTGCCGCCTGGGGCGAACTCCAGCGCTCGATCGACGCCGGCGCGGACCCGAACACGCTCCAGTACACCGCCGTCAACCCGCCGGATCACGACTTGGACTACGCGACTGATCTTGCCGCCGACAACCCGGGCCTGACGATCACTATCGGCGCAACTGACACCCTCGACCGCCTGCAAGCGCGCGACTACGACGGCCGGATCGCCATCCGAATCAACCCCGGAATTGGGACGGGCCACCACGAGAAGGTCGCCACCGGCGCGGACGCAAAGTTCGGGATCCCCTACGAGCGCGTCCCCGAGGTCGCAGACCGCGTCCGCGAGGAGTTCGACCTCGTCGGCCTCCACGCCCACGCGGGCAGCGGCGTTCTGACGGAGGGACTCGAGGAACATTGCCGCGCAATCGAACGCGTCGGCGAGATGGCTCGCCGCGTCGGCGACGACGAACTCGAGTTCGTTGACGTGGGCGGCGGCTACGGTGTCCCCTACCGCGAGGACGACGAGCCACTCGACCTCGAGAAGACCTCGAACATGGTCCGCGACGCCGTCGGCGACATCGAGGCCACACTCAAACTCGAACCGGGTCGATATGTCGTCGCCGACGCTTCGGTTATCCTGAGCGAGGTGAACACGATCAAGGAGGCTCCGGACACCACGGTCGTCGGTATCGACGCCAGCCTGGCGACACTGATCCGACCGGCGATGTTCGGCTCCTACCATCCGATGTACAACGTCAGCGCGCCCGATCGCGAGCCCCACGAGGTCACCGTCGGCGGCCCGGTCTGTACCAGCGCGGACGTCTTCGCCCACGACCGGCCGATCGCCCGCCCGGAGCGCGAGGACATCATCGCCATCGGGAACGCGGGCTCCTACGGCTACGAACTCGCGAGCCAGTTCCACTCCCAGCCCCGGCCAGCAGAGGTTGCACTCGAGAACGGCGAGGCGCGCGTCGTGCGCCGGCGGGAGACGCTCGAGGACGTAACCCGCGTCGAGCAATAGTTACAGGCTATCACGCTGCTGGACTCGTGTTGAGTTCGGTTCCTTTGTCGCTCACTTGCGTGAGTACTTTGCAAACAGAGTGTGGTTTCAACAGTACCTGGGGCCAAAACTTATCACCAATGGGAATTTCTGTTAGTGTGTAATGTCTCGGGAACGAAACCCAGAACGTGATACGATGGACCGGATATCTAATAACCGATGGACTCAATCACGTCGGTCGGCCATCAAATCCCTTGGTGCTGGGGCGATCGGTGCAGTAGCGATTCCAAGCAGTATCGCAGCTATCGACGAAACGAACGCCGACGGCGGGTCAGCCAATCAAACGGACCCGGTGGTCGAACTTGACCTCCCATCGGACCCACATACAATCCCAGGCGATGGCGTACCAACCATCGCTACGGACGACTCGTACTCGTGGGACTTCGAGCACACGCCCGGTGAAGGGTGGCATTACGGACGAGAAAGAACGAGTCGAGACGGTGCTGGAGAGCGAATTGAGTACGCAACAGGTGGGGCCCGTGCACGAATGAGTGGATCGAGGTGGAGTACACGTGAATTCGCACAGGCGTACGTTGGGTACTTCGACTTTGTTGCGGAGACGGAGACCATCCTGTTCGATGCGGTAATCGACATTGATGCTACACTGGAGCGTGATACGATCATTGGCGCTGCAGCGGACGGAGACGTTCCGGATGAAGAAACCTCTGAGGACACTAAGGATACGAATGTGACAGATGGTGACGGACCAGCAGAGGCGAACGGTACGTCAGGCGAGGCCGCTGCTCCACAAGCAATCCCGATCGCACTCGGAACTGCCAGCTTGCTAACTGGATTGGCAGGACTGCAAGATTCAAGCAACCACGTCGGGTTCGAAATCGGCTACTTCATGCAGAATCTTTCGCGAGGATCGAACCTGACTCGGGACGAATCGAGAGGGGATATCTATGATGAGACGCTAACGAGTGACGGCGAAGCCGAAGTTGATGACCGTTTCCAGCGACGGCAGGAAGTCGGTGATCTCATTCCGGGCGACACGTACCGCATTGGCGTCGCATACGGTGGTTCGATGTCCGGTATTCGCCGCTCATCGAACCACTTCGAAATGCTCTCTGACGATCACATGCTTGAACACGAACACTTCAGCGTCGAGGGACGATAGCACTCTCGCGTCGATTTTATCCACGAACCTTCCCTCGTTGGACCGGGAAGCTAGAATCTCGCCTTCCGAAAGGCGAGGGGGAACGGAGCGTTCGTCCGCAGAAATCACTCGAGGTAATCGTCCGTCCGCAGTTTCTTTTTCAGACGATGAAGAACGCGCTTATCACTCCCCAACCAAAACTGCAGGTATCGTCGGTTGTCGACGCTAGCAACAGTCGATCTAAGATGCTATGAACTTCGACATTGAGACTTTCCACGCCGACGCGGTGCAGATTCCGTCCCACGATGACGTCGTCGAGATGCGCGAGTTCCTGCTCGAGACGCTTCGAGACGCCGACCTCGAGCCGGAGGTAGACGACCTCGGGAACGTGCTGGCGACGCGCGGGGACGACACAGGCGCTGGTGCGCACATCGTCCTCAACACCCACATCGACACCGTCCCGCCACACGTCCCCTACGAGCGCGACAGCGGCGTCGTCCGGGGACGCGGGGCCTGCGACGCGAAAGGGCCACTCGCCGCGCTACTCGCTGCCTTCCTGCGAACCGAACCCGAAACCGGGACGCTCACGCTCGCGATCACCACCGACGAAGAGACGCTGATGACCGGCGCTGCGGGACTGCAGGACCGCCTCTCGGCGGACGGCTACATCATCGGCGAACCGACCGGCCTCGACGTCTGTATCGCCGCCCGCGGCCAGTGTGAGGGCACCGTCACCATCGAGGGCGAGAGCGGCCACGCCGCGAGCGTTCCCGTAGCACACAACCCGATCAACGCGCTCTCGCACGTACTCGAGTCCCTCCGCGAGTACGACGCCGTCGCGGGCCCCGGTGCGGACGATGTGCTCGGCGAGCCGAAGCTAACGCCGACCGTACTCGAGGGCGGCGAGGCGTCGAATCGCGTTCCAGAGCGCTGTCGGCTCACGTTCGATCGTCGGAGCGTCCCGCCGGAGACGAGCGAGTCCTTCCGTGCGGAACTGGAGGCGTTTCTCGCGGATCGGCTGCCGAGCAACCTCGCAGTCGATGTCTCGGTCGATCTCATCCGCCCCGATACGCCGTTCCCCCAGGCGTTCGTGACCGACGAGGAGGCCGATCTGGTGCGAACGCTGCAGGACGCAAGCGGCGGCGAGGTGCGGCCGTTCGGGGCGGCAACCGAGGCTGGCTTCTTCGCGGCCGACGCGCCGACGGTCGTCTTCGGTCCGGGTGTTCTCGCAGATGAAGAGGGTGCCGTCGCTCACGCCGAGCGCGAGTACGTGCGACTCTCAGCTGTCGAGGCTGCGGCTGACGCAGTCGAGAAGACGCTGGCTGGGCTCGTCGGCTGAGCGGTAGCGGTACCGCAGAACACTGCTCACCACCGCGTCGAAATGTACAACAGCGCGATCATGCACAGGATCGCGATGAGAAAGAGGATCGCGGTGGCGATTTCGGGGAAGAGGCGCTCGACCATAGTCGAGCGTTGGGAGTCGAGCGCCAAATCGGTACTGATTCACGGGTTTGACGTTCGTCGGTTGGCGGTTGGCGGTTGGCGGTTGACGGTTGACGGTTGACGGTTGACGGTTGACGGTTGACGGTTGACGGTTGACGGTTGACGGTTAGCGGCGAGTATCGTCTCAGTCGCCAATGCCGTTTCAGTCTTCGATGTCGTCGACCAGCCCAGCCGCAATACCGGTGTATCCCGCCGGTGTCAGCTCGGCGAGTTCCTCGCGCACGTCCTCGTCCACGTCGAGGTCCGCGAACAGCTCCTGGAAGTCCTCGAGTGTCACGTCCTTCCCGCGGGTGAGCGCCTTCACCTGTTCGTAGGCATCTTCCTGGCCCTCGCGGCGGAGAATCGTCTGGACTGCCTCGCCGATAATTTCTGGTGTGGACTCGAGTGCCTCGCGCATGACGTGCTCGTTGGGGACGACCTTCTCGAGGCCGGCGGCGGTCTTCGAGTAGCCGATCAGGCAGTGGGCGAAGGCGGCACCGATGTTGCGCTTGACGGTCGAATCGGAGAGGTCGCGCTGGAGCCGCGAGGTGGTGACGTAGTCGCCGAGGAACGTGAGATCGGAGTTGGCCTTCGAGAGGTTGCCCTCGCTGTTTTCGAAGTCGATCGGGTTGACCTTGTGGGGCATCGTCGACGACCCCGTCTCACCTTCGACGGCCTCCTGGCCGAGGTAACGGTCGGAGACGTACAGCCACATGTCCAGATCGAGGTCGAGCAGCACGCTGTTTACGCGTCCGAACGCGTCGAACAGCGCCGCGAGGTCGTCACAGGGGTTGACCTGCGTCGTGAGTTCGGTGAACTCGAGTCCGAGGCCGGTGACGAACTCGGCGGCAAAGGACTGCCAGTCGACGTCGGGGTAGGCGGCGATGTGGGCCGCGTAGGTTCCCGACGCGCCGCCGAGCTTGCCCGAGAGGTTGTCTGTCGCCGTGCGGATCTGCCCGGTCGCTTTTCCGAGTCGGGCGGCGTAGACGGCCAGTTCCTTGCCGAAAGTCGTGGGCGTCGCGGGCTGGCCGTGGGTCCGTGCGAGCATCGGCAGATCACGGTACTCGCGTGCCATCTCGGCGAGCGTATCCTGCACGTCGTACAGTGCCGGCAGCAACACCTCGTCGACGGCGTCGCGGACGAGCAGCCGGTGGGCGAGGTTGTTCACGTCCTCACTGGTCAGCCCGAAGTGGATCCACGCGGAGGCGTCGCTGTCCTCGGGCAGCCGGTGGCGGACGAAGTACTCGACGGCTTTCACGTCGTGGTTCGTCGCCTCGAACTCCTCGTGGCCCGTAGTTTCGAGTTTCTTGATCAGCCGGGCGTCCTCCTCGGCGAAGTGCTTGTACAGCCCCCGAAGCGTCTCGCGCTCGTCGAGGTCGAGTTCGAGCGGCGTCGCCTCGAGGTCGGCCAGGGCGATCAGGTACTCGACTTCGACGCGAACGCGAGCGCGCATGAGCGCGGCCTCGCTGGCGTACGGCGAGAGCCGTTCCGTTCGGTTGCCGTAGCGCCCGTCGAGCGGCGAGACCGCGTACAGTGCGTCGGTGTCGGTCATTGTCCGAGAGTTTCCAGCGCCGTGCAAAAGAGTGTCGAAACGCGAGTGCGGTTCGGCCACGACTGTGTATACCTCCTCGAACAAAACATGATATAGGTGATTTTTGATGCACCCATGTGCATACATTGCGGATGAAGACCGCAACCACTTTCCCCCTCGCGGGCGGCCGTACACCCATGACGCGAATCGCCGGGATGGCCGGCAACCGAGGGCGCAACCTGTTGAACATCGCCGACCGCCGACCGGGCGGCGCCGAACTGGCCGTCGTGCTCGCAACCAGCGCGGACGCACCGGTACTCGAGTCCGCCGCAGAGCGCGGGATTCCGACCGAGGTCGTCCCGCTCGCGGACGACATGAGCCGAACGGAGCACGAGGAGGCAGTCCTCGAGGCTCTGTCCGACTACGAGTTCGACCTGGTCTGTCTCGACGGCTACATGCGCATCCTCTCGAGTACGTTCCTCGATGCGGCACCGACGACGCTGAACGTCCACCCGTCGCTGCTGCCGTCGTTCCCGGGGATGGACGCCTGGGGCGACGCAGTCGAGGCGGGCGTCTCGGTGACGGGCTGTACGGTCCACGTGGTTACCGACGCGACCGACGGAGACGGCGAGGTCGTCGAGAGCGAGGTCGACGGCGGGCCGATCGTCACCCAGGAACCGATTCCGATCTACGAGGGCGACGATCCGGAGAGTCTGAAGGAGCGCGTGCTCTACGAGGGCGAGTTCCGCGCGTACCCGCGGGCAGTGAAGTGGTTCACTGAGGGAGCCGTCGAGGTCGACGACGCCGCGGGCGAGGTGACGGTCGAAGCGGACACCGCCGACGCCGAGCACGGCGACGAACTACCGGCACGACGCCTCACCTCGAGCGACCGCGCGGACACCCTTCGGTACGGAGAGAATCCCCACCAGAACGCCGCGGTCTACGCAGACTACACCTGTGACGAGGCCAGCGTCGTCCACGCCGACCAGTTGAACGAGGGCGCGAAGGCCCTCTCGTACAACAACTACAACGACGCCGACGGCGCGCTCAACCTGATCAAGGAGTTCGACGAACCCGCTGCCGCGGTGATCAAGCACACCAACCCGGCCGGCTGCGCCACGGCTGACTCCCTCGCTGCAGCCTACGAGAAGGCCCTCTCGACGGACCCGATGAGCGCCTTCGGCGGCATCGTCGCGCTCAACCGCGAGTGTGACGCCGCCACCGCCGAGCAGATCATCGACTCGTTCAAGGAGGTCGTCGTCGCACCCGGCTACACCGACGACGCGCTCGACGTGCTCTTCGAGAAGGAGAACCTGCGCGTTCTGGACGTTGGTGAACTGGCCGACGAACCGACCGAGCGATTCACCGAGAAGCCACTCGTCGGCGGTCGACTCGTCCAGGAACGCGACCTGCAGACCATCGCCGTCGACGACCTCGAGGTCGTTACCGAGCGTGAACCCACGGATGAGGAACTCGAGTCCATGGTGTTCGCGTGGCAGACACTGAAGCACGTGAAGTCGAACGGGATTCTCTTCACGGACGGCACGGAGACGGTCGGCATCGGGATGGGACAGGTGTCTCGCGTCGACGCAGTCCGCCTCGCGGCGATGAAGGCGGACGAGCACGCCGAAGGCAAGGACGCCGAGGGCGCGGTCATGGCCTCGGATGCGTTCTTCCCGTTCCCGGACGGGATCGAGGAAGCGGCCGAGGCGGTCGTCCAGCCCGGCGGCTCGGTCAACGACGACGATGTGATCGAGGCGGCAGACGAGCACGGCATCGCGATGGCGTTTACGGGGCAGCGGTCGTTCCGACACGACTGACTCCTGACCCTGCCGAAATTTCGAGTAGCGCGTTCTGGAAGGCTATTGTTCGTTCTTTCTGTGTTTCGCCAGCCGCTACCGGAGCCGGTCACGAACCCGCCGCCACACCGTCTTCGACACACCCTGGTAGCGTTTCGCCATGATGACCGCGCTCTCGGCTTCTCGACCCACCGTCTCGGGAACGTCACCAACGAGCACGCTCCTCAGGAGGCCGTTCTCCGCAGCACCGATAACCACCGCGTCGTGCGCCGTCGCCTGCTCGAGAATCGTCTCGGTCACGTCGCCCTCGAGTACCGTCTCCGTCACCGAGTCGACAACGCCGAGCGACGAACTCGTTTCCGTGAGCATTGTCCGCGCATCGGTCAGTTGCTCGTCGTCTCGCGTTGGCACCACCGTCAGCAGTTCGACTCGTGCATCGTAGGCGCGAGCAAGTGATCCGGCGGTTTCGGCCGCGAGTTCGGTATTCGGGCCGCCGGCGACGGGGACGAGGATCGATTCGACGTCGGTCACGGTTCTATCGATCCGCTTCACAAGCACGTCACACGGCGCGTTGGCCAGCACCGTGTCGATGTGACTTCCGAGTACGACGTCACGACGCTGTGGTCGGCCGCGCCAGCCGACCAGCACTGCGGCGGCGTCGAGTTCCGCGGCGACGTGGCAGATTCCATCCGCGATATTGCGGCCGAATCGGATCCGGCCGGTTGCGTTCACGCCGTAGCCGCGCGCCCGTTCGACCACGTCCGCGAGCAGCGCCTCCTCGTCTTCGATGTCGAGCGTATCGCGGGCGTGCTCGAGTGACAACTGCATCGGAACGGTAACCACCGACAGGACGACGAGTTCGAGGTCGCGGTCATATGCGAGGTCGACGGCGGTATCGAGCAGCCGGTCGGCGGTTTCGGGGTTCGCGATAGGAACGAGCAGCCTGTCTGCCATACGGTCGTGTCGACACACACCGTCGACCGGTAAGAACGCTCTGTGGCGTTCCAGTTCGTGCGAGACGGTGATAATCTCCGTCTATGCCACCGGAGCGGCCACAGCACGCTGAAAGAGCGCTTTGACCTTGACGAATCATTATCTGACTGGCACGTGTCGAGAGCGTATGGATCGACGACAGTTCCTCGCGGCATCGACCGTCGGTGTCGCAGCGACGACGGCAGGGTGTCTCGGTAACGCGCTCTCGAGTACGGACGATCCCGCGCAAGCGGGCGAAGATGTGGACACGACCACTGCTGACAACACGATCACCGTCACCGCCGACGGCGAGGTCGAAACAGAGCCTGACCGGGCGACGATGAGCATTGGGGTCGAGAGCGTCGACGAGTCAGCCGACGCGGTGAGCGACGATCTGGCGACCCGCTCGGAACAGCTACGGGAAGCGTTCGACGACCTCGGGATTCCCGAGGATGGAGTCGAAGAGGGGCAGTACAGCGTCCGCCCCTCGCCGGCGGCGAGACGCGAGGATGGAGTCGAGGAGTTCGTCGGAACCCATTCCTACCAGGTGACGCTCGATGACGTAGAGCGCGTCGGCGAAGTGATCGACGCCGCAGTCGACGCCGGCGCTGACGACGTCGGTCGAGTGAACTTCACGGTTCGGGACGAGACGCGTGCCGAACTTCGCAAGGACGCGATCGACGACGCGCTGGCAACCGCCGACGAGGAGGCCGAGCACATCGCCTCGAACCGCGGCGTCGAACTCACTGGCACGACGGCGGTGACGACGAGCGACGTGCGGGTGAGTACGGTTCGCCACGACGTGGCCTACGAGACGGATGACGCTGCCGACGCCGCACCCGAGACCGAGATCGACGCGGATCCGGTGAGTGTCACGGCGAGTGCGACGGTCGAGTACGGGTTCTCAGACGCCGGAGACTAAGCACGAGTCGGAATTTCTGTCAGTTCGTGCAGTGGTGGGAGAAATGGACGGATCGACGACCGGAGCGACTCGAGTGTGACCGCTGTCAGGCTCGGGCTCCCTTAGTCGTCGGCCGGAACCGCTCGCTGTGTCGGGCTTGCAGCCATCTCGAGAACGTTGTCGAAGAAGTCGAGGGTGTCTTCTGGGCCGGGGTTCGCTTCGGGGTGGTACTGGCGGGTGATGATGTCGTGGTCGACGCCGTCGAGTCCTTCCGGCGTGTCGTCGTTGACGTTGATCTGGGTGACTTCGAGGTAGTCGCCGGGTTCGTCGACGGTGTAGCCGTGGTTCTGGGTCGTCATGACGACCTGGCCGGAGTCGAGATCGAGCACCGGCTGGTTGACGCCGCGGTGACCGAAGTCCATCTTCGCCGTCGTGCCGCCGAGCGCTTCGGCGACGATCTGCTGGCCGAGACAGATGCCGGCGACGGGCGTGTCCTCGACGAATTCCTCGACGAGCGAGATTGCCTGCTCGTAGTTCGCCGGGTCACCGGGACCGTTCGAGATGAACAGGATGTCGGGATCGGCGGCTTCGACATCGCTTACGGCTGCGTCGTAGGGGAGCACGTGAATCGTCGCGTCGCGGGCGAGCAGCGAGTCGACGATCGACCCCTTCGCGCCACAGTCGACGAGCGCGACGGTCTCGCCGTCGTTGTCCGCACCGTAGACGGTTGGCTCGTCGACGCTGACCTGTGCGCCGATGTCCGTGTGGTCGCTCATCGCCTTGCACTGTTCGAGTTGCTCGAGTGCGTCTTCCTCGGTCACGTCCTCGCCGACGGCGATGCCGCACTTCATCGCGCCGCCGTCGCGAATGTCGGTGACGACGTCTCGCGTGTCGAGGTGGTCGACCGCCGGCACGCCCTCCGTCTCGAGCCAGTCGGCGACGTCCTCGGTGAGTTCCTTTGCGAGCACGGCGCGTGGGTGGACGCGGTCGTCCTCGAATCGTTCCGATCGCACGCCGTAGTTGCCGATCAGTGGGTACGAGAAGGTGAGAATCTGTTCCTCGTAGGATGGATCAGTCAGGCTCTCCTCGTAGCCGGTGTATGCGGTAGTGAAAACCAGCTCGCCGCGAGCCGTTCCTGAAGCACGACCACGTCCCTCGAGTACGTGCCCGCCCTCCAGCGCAACGTAGGCTGCTGTCATTACGAACTACGTATTGGACACACCGCCATAAGTGTTGTCTTCGAAGCTCAGTTACGAATTTCGTAATGGGTAAGTGTACCACCTCCGTACTGTCGGATCTCTATGGACGAACTCGATCGATCGATCCTCGACATCCTGCGCCGGGATTCCCGAACGCCGTACACGGAAATCGCAGACGAGGTCGGGACGAGTGAGGGGACGGTGCGCAATCGCGTCGAGCGGATGATGGACAACGATGTCATCGAGCGCTTTACTATTTCGACGCACACTGGCAACGTGAAGGCGATGCTCGAGATCAGTGTCGCGGTCGACGTCGACACGAAAGGCATCTCCGAACGGATGGCCGAGTGGGAGGAAGTCGACTTCGTCTGGATGGTCTCGGGCGAGCAGGATGTCGTCCTCGTCGTCGACGCCGCGGACACGCGCGGTGTGAACGACCTGATCACCAAGGCACGCGATCAAGAGGAGGTCGTCAGTACGAAAACGCGGCTCATTCTCGACGAACAGCTCGGCTGAACGCGAGTGGCGGAACTCAGCCGTCGGTAGCACGCTGATACAGTGTCCGCCCGCGTCGAATGAGTGGCCAGACTGGATTGCTGCCGCGTTCCCAGTAGACGTTCGGAACCAACTCGCCGCCGAACTCCTCCTTGAACGTGAACGCACCGTCCCGAAAGTCCGCACCACCGCCGCCGAAGTCGTACGCCTCGTAGCCGTTTTCGATCGCCCACTGAAACACGTAGTCGTAGAGCCGTTCGGAGGCGTAGTACTGGAAGTACGTCGGTGGAATCGCCGCGAAGAAGCCGTGGACAGTGTTTCGCTCGTCGTTGAGCAGTTCGAGAAAGCCGCCGGCGTACTCGCCCTCGACGTAGAGTTGAGCGAGCAGGATACGATCCTCCATCTCCCGTAACTGTTCGAAGAACGCGCGGGGATAGACTTCTCCGCCGACGCTCTCCATGTGCTGGCGGTACCGCTCGTAGAAGCGCGTCAGTTCCTGGTGTGTAAGTTCGGCCTCGACGATCTCGTGATCGGTCTCTCGCCCTCGTCTGATCGCCCGGCGCTTCGAACTTTCCATCCCCTCGAAGACCGCATCGTACCCGTTCGAAAGCGGCAGGACGAAGCGCCCGCCGACACGGTTCGATTCGTAGCCGGCCGCAGAGAGCGCGCCGTCGTACCGGAGGAAGTTCGTGTTGCAGGCTCGGATTCCGTGTACGATCGTCCGCCGCGAACAGCAGTCTGGGATCATCTCGAGTACGAGCGAGAGTGAGTCGTCGACGTCGGTCGTCAGTAACGGGCCGCCGAAGCCGGGATAGATGGAGGTCAGTCGGGAAAACGGCGTCTTCGGAATCGGGACGACGAAGTTCGGGACGACGCCGATGAGGTTCGAATCCTTCTCGACGAGGAGGTGTCTGGCCGGATGGCCGATCCCCAGTTCGACCGCTGCAAGCCACTCGTAGCGGTGAAACACCGTCCCGAGGTCGGCGCGTTCGACCACCTCGTTCCAGCGGTCGCGATCGATCGCCCGGATCGTCTCGACGGCGGCAACCGTGAGCCCCGACTGTGAATCGGTTGTCTCGGATCGACTCGAGTGGGTGCTGGCTGTCGCTTGCGAGGACATCTGTCGTTCGCGGTTCTCGGAGGTGTGGTCGATTAAGTCATCTCCTCGTACAGCGACGTATGTTCGGCCTTGGTGCTGTACGGTCTCCCTGTCCGACCGGCCGAGAGCGTTTTGGCGTCGACTCGGAACGGCCGATGGCGGCTCAGAACTCAACTTTGTCGTCGCTGTTTGGGGTGGTTACTGTGAGGGAGTGATCTCTGCCGTCGCTGTTATTTCTGGCTCCGCCCCCATCTCTGTTTCCGACTCAGTCGCCTGTTGCATCGCGCGCCGCTCGAGTGCCACCCGCGACTCGGCCAGCACACTGTCCGGATGCTTTCGGGCGTGAACCCACTGGTACCCCTGTCGGAGTGCCGAATCGAACGGCCCGTCCGCGACACGGGGCTGTACCCGCCCATCACGAATCGCCTCGGCAACCGCTGCAGGCGTCAACGCCGGCGCATCGATCATCGTGTACGCCCGCCCGACCTCGAACGGAACGTGTGCGTCGCTGCCCGCGACGATCGGGAGCTCCCACTCCGCGGCCAGCGATTCGACGAGCGCTCGCGTACGTGGGTGCTTCCCGTTGATCTCGACCGCGTCGAACGGCACGTCCGCAAACCGTTCGCTCAGCACGTCACTGTCACGGTACGGATGGGCGACGATCGCCGCACAGCCGCGTTCGTGTGCTCTCTCGACGACCTCTCTCGGAGTGTACTCGAGTGGCACCGTCTCGCGCGGCGGATCGGGACCGATGACGAGCACGTGTCCATGAGTGGTCGAGATTTCGATGCCAGGAATCGTCGCTGCACCGCCCAGAGCGGATCCAAAGCGCGTGTTGTAGTCGTGATTCGTGAGGGTGACGCTGTCGAGGCCGCGTCGGGCGGCGGTCTGTGTGAGCAGACGGACACCGATGGGATCGAATCGGTCGCCGAGTGCTCGCCGGCCGTGAAAGAACCGCGTGTGCGCGTGGAGATCGACCGCGAACATTGCGAGACAGTACGATCTGGTCGTATTTCGGTGTTCGCTTGCGGCGGTGGCTGCAGTTGCGCCAGGGCGACTACACTGGCTCGTACGGTCCCTGGACGACCGTGGTGGTTTGTGGCAGGGTGTCGATAGACGGGTGACGGGAGATGACGTATGACGAGAGATAGCGGGTGACAAGAGATGGCGGATAATGAGAGATGGCAGATGAGGAACGCGGACTGACGGACAGGGGGCTAACGGCTAGCGGATGAAAAATAAGAACAAGAACCAACAGCAGCAGACGGTACTGGTTTCAGGATCCATTGCGATATGTGTCCTATGGCCAACCACGAGGAACGGCGGGACGCTCACGGACAGCACACCGACAACGTCCCCCACAAAAACGCCACACAGGACGTGATCGCCGTCGACGAAGACGACACCGCACTCGAGTCCGTCAACCGACTCGAGGCCCACACCGGTGACGGCATCCGCCACCGCGCGTTCACTGCCCTCGTTTTCGACAGGGACGACAACGTCCTGCTCGCCCAGCGCGCCCCCGAGAAGCGTCTCTGGGGATCCTACTGGGACGGAACCGTCGCCTCCCACCCCGTCGAGGGCCAGCGTCAGGAGGAGGCGACCCGCCAGCGACTCGAGGAAGAACTCGGCATTACACCCGACCAGTACGACGACCTGCGAGTCACCGACCGCTTCGAGTACAAGCGCTACTTCGAGAACGCTGGCGTCGAACACGAGGTCTGTGCCGTGCTGAAGCTCTCGCTGGCCGACGTCGACCTCGATCCGAACGAGGACGAAGTGGCGGGACTGCTGTGGGTGCCCTACGACCGCCTTGTCGACAACCCTGAGTGGTACCGACAACTCCGTCTCTGTCCGTGGTTCGAGATCGCAATGCGACGAGATACGCAGAGTGGAACGCAGAACGAGTCGGGACTCGAGTAGCGGCGTCTCGAGACGTCGATCAGAAACAGACGATCCGCGTGGTAGGACTCGTGTCCGGCTACTTGTTCGCGTCTGTCGTCGTACCGGAGCGGACGACGACGGTATCTGCCGCCCGGTCGCCGACGCGCTGTCCGGTCGACGAGACGCCAGCGGTGAGCAAGCCAACGGCGTAGATCAGCGGCGGGATGCCAAGGCCGTCGATGTACCGACAGAGGTTCCGAACTGCGCTCGCTCGCAGCGTACACGGCTCACCGGCTTCTGTCGTAACCATCAATGAGCGGGCGACTTTCCCCGGTGTCCGACTGTATTTCCACTCGAAGAGGAACGTGTACGTGAGGTTGATCGGGATCAACAGCGCGAGCGAAATCGCGACTGCGACCGGGCCAAGCGCGCCGAACTGGGGAGACACGAGTAGCGCGATGTAGACGAGTGGAGCGACGAACAACACGTAACAGAGCAGGAGGTCGAGCAGGGCTGCCAGCGCACGGTCGGCCAGCAGCTGTCGACCGGCGGTCTCGAGACGTGGCGTCGGCGGCTGGGAGGTCGGCCAGAGATCCGGAATCCTCATCAGTATCAGTATCAGTACGACGACCGATTATCACGAGAGACCGTTGTTCGTTCGGTTTCGCCGCGATGGCGTCGGTGTGTCGTCACCAGCCACCAGTCAGCTCTTTGCCTTCCTCGAGGCGCTCTTCGGCCTGTTCTTTCGCGTCCGCGAGCGCTTCCTCGATATCCGCGTCGCCGACGATGATCTGGTTCATCATGTCCGCGTAGTGGTAGCCACTCAGGGCGTACTGCTCCGCACCGGTGGTCGGGCTCTCGTCGACGTTCTGGCCGTACGTCGGTACGATTTCCTCCTGAATCTGCTGGTTGATCTCGAGGTGCTCGGGCCACTCCTGGAAGTAGTCCAGGTTTTCGTAGGCATCGGAGGTAACCACGTCGTCGTACGCCGGCAACAGCCGCATCGGCTCCTGTTCGAACAGCGATGCCGTCCGCTCGATCGAGTCCGCATAGAGCCACTCGATGAACTCGACGGCACCATCGGGGTCGTCACCGTCCTCGAACACCATGTAGCCGTTGCCGGTCGGCAACGTCATGTACGACTCTTCGACCGGAATGTCATTTCGCGGCAGCGGGGCGACAGCCGTGTTCTCTGCGATGGGGTCGATACCTTCGGCCGCCGCCACGCCCGCCGCCCAGCCGTTGACGTGGTACATCTGACCGATACGGCCCTGTACCCACTGTTCGAGGGAGGTGCCCCAGTTCAGATTCGATGGGTCAGGCGAGTACTGGGACAGTTCCTCGAGGTACTCCAGGGCCTCGATCGCTTCCTCCTCTGGGACCCAGACTTCGACGTCGCCGTCTTCCATCTGGTGGGTGTCGACGCCGTTCTGGTAGAGGAACATCCAGAACAGCTCACGGCTCTGGCCGACGACGCCGGCCTGCGTCGCAAACCCACGGGTGCTGTCGAACTCCTCGGCTTCGTCGATGGCTTCGGCGTTCTCGACGAGTTCGTCCCAGGTTTCGGGCACCTCGAGGCCGAGTGCCTCGTAGATGTCCTCGCGGTAGACGAGGACGTTGGTGTAGCCGCCGTGAGAGACGTGAAACGTATCGCCCTGGCTGACGACGCCCTCCTCGTCTTCGAAGGTTTCGACGTTGATGTCGCCGTTTACCTCCTCGACGGCTGCCAGGGTGTCGGACATGGGCTGGAGCATGCCCTGTGCCCAGATGTCTGCGGCCGTGTAGAACGTCTCGACGTGGATGTCTGGCGGATCGTTGGCCTGAATCAGGTTCATCAGCCGCTCTTCGCTGTCGCCCTGAAAGCCCGCATACTCCGGGTTGACAGTGTTGTCGGTCTCGTCTTGGAACGCCGGAATGAGGTCGTTCTCCCACCGATCTTGCCAGCCCTCCGTGCTGTAATCGGTGTAGAAGTGGATCTCGTCGGATCCGTTCTCACCACCGAGACACCCTGCGATCGCTGCTGCCGTGCCTGCACCCGCTGCCCCCAGTAGCTGGCGTCGGGTGTGTAGGTTCTCTCTGCTCACGTGGTATGATACCAAGCTTCAATATATTATTCTTTGGGTTAGCAGAGTAACGGATGGATCGGCCTCAAGCTAACAAGATAGACTAATTTGGAGGTACTCAGGAACGACGTTTGTCTATTCTGGAGTCTCGCAAAAGACTGGTAGAAACCGTAGCGTTCGTTTTCGGTATCTGCTGTGGCGGCTCCGCCACGTTCCTAAATCTTCCACCGTTCCACTCATACACTATTTTGATTTCCAACCTTTCTCTAATACTCGATTGTGCTTCCAGAATTCGCAATCTGGGTCGAAACGATAACCAACCCGTCGAAGCGTTTAATACCAACAGGGCAGATGGTTAGGTAACACATGGCAAGTGAAACGGTCGAATCGACAGCGGCCACCGACCGCCGGTCGGTTACCGAACGGCTTGGCCTCGATTCGGAGGCGATTCGAGGCTGGCTGACGGTGCTACCGGTGATCCTGTTGTACCTGTTCGTGGCCGTCACACCGATCGCGTTCGCGTTCTACGCCTCACTGTTCGAGATTCCACTCCTGGCGCCGGAGTGGACATTCACGGGGTTCTCGAACTACGTCGAGGTGTTGAACATGGGGTCGTTCTGGTCGGCGCTCTGGCTTGGTGGGCTGTTTATGGTAGGCAGCACCGTGTTACAGCTACTCGTCGGCCTCTGGATTGCTCTCGTATTGAACAAGATCAGCTACGGGCAGCGGTTCCTGACTGCTGTCGCGTTTACGGCGTATCTCGTCCCGACGGTCATCGTCGTCCTCATCGCGCTGTTCATGTTCGACGTCGAGATCGGTGTTCTCCACATCGCCGGTTCGAACCTCGGACTATGGGGTGAGCGGACGTTCGCGCTTGGCGATCAGACGTGGGCGATGCCGCTCGTCGTCCTCATCGGCTCCTGGAAGTTCTCGATCTTCGTGACCATCTTCACGCTCGCGCAACTGCGTGCGATTCCGGAACGGTTCTACGAGGCCGCGAAGATCTGCGGTGCCTCCCGCTGGGAGATGTTCCGAGACATCACCCTCCCGCGGATCATGGGCGTGCTCCTGATCGCCGTCCTGCTGCGGGCGATCTTCATGTTCAACAAATTCGACATCATCTGGATGCTGACCGAAGGCGGGCCCGCGGGCGCGACGACGACGCTCCCGATCCTCGCCTACCGGACCGCCTTCCTGGAGAACAGTTACGGACTCGCGAACGCGATGGCCGTGATCATGTTCATCTTCCTCGCAATCGGGGCCTACTGCTACTTCCGGGCGTTCAACCCGGCCAAGGAGGTGGACACATGAGCGCACCGACCGAGAGCGAGCAGCGTCTCTCCTACGAGACGCGCGACCGACTCTATCAGGTCGCGCTGTACGGCAGCGCTGCGCTGTTTACGTTCATCATCCTGTTCCCGATCTACTGGATGGTCCAGAACGCGTTCACCGACAGCCAGGCGGTCATCACCGAGTTCGCCTGGTTCCCCTCGCCGGAGACGGTGACACTCGAGAACTTCAGCGTTCTGACTGCCGGTGCGGTACCGACGTACGTCATCAATACGATCGTCGTCACCATCGGAACGATCGTGCTGGTCGTTGCGGTGTCGCTCGTCGCGGGCTACGGCATGGCGCGGTTCCGGTTCAAGTACAAGGAGTCGTTCGCGCAGTTCCTACTGCTCGGCTACATGTTCAGTCCGATCGTGCTCGGCCTACCGCTGTACCTCATCTGGTCGGAAACCGGCCTGTTGAACGCACGGATCGGCCTCGTCATCGCCCTGTCGGCGATCTCGATGCCGTTTGCGGTCTGGCTCATGTGGAAGTACATCCAGACGATTCCCGAATCGATGGAGGAGAGCGCCTGGATCGCCGGGGCCTCGCGCTGGCGGACGTTCTGGGACGTGGTCGTTCCACAGACGAAGCCCGCAATCGTCGCCTGCGCGCTGTTCGCGTTCGCTATCGCGTGGAACGACTTCACGTTCGCTCAGATCCTGTTGCCGAGCCAGGACTCGACGACGTTCGCGCCGGGAATCATGCGCCTCATCGACCAGGGCGGGTACACCTCCTGGGGCGACATCATGGCGGTCTCGTTCCTGATGACGATTCCGCCACTGCTGTTCGCGTACTTCCTGCAGGAGTACCTGCTGAAGGGATTCGAAGTTCGCACGCGCTGACTGCTGACACCGACACAATCACAACGAAACTACCCACGAAACTCACTTACGAGACAATGACAGTCAATATCTCCAACATGACCCGGGTGTTCGATGCCCCGGACGGACGTATCGTTGCGGTCGACGACCTCTCGCTCACCATCGACGATGGCGAGTTCCTCACCCTCGTCGGCCCCTCCGGCTGTGGAAAGACGACGACACTTCGCTGCGTCGCCGGCCTCGACACACCCACCTCCGGAACCATCACCGTCGACGACCGCGACGTGACGAACCTGCCACCACAGGAACGCGACGTGGCCCTACTCTTTCAAGACATTGCGCTCTACCCGCACATGACCGTCCGCGAGAACATGGAGTACGGCCTGAAAATCGCCGGCGTTCCGGAGGACGAACGACGCGAAAGCATCGAGGAAGCCGCCGACCTCCTGCAGATTGGCGACCAGCTCGACAAGATGCCTGCCTCGCTCTCCGGCGGCCAGCAACAGCGGGTCGCACTCGGCCGCTCGCTCGTCCGTGACCCCTCCGTCTTCCTCTTCGACGAACCGATGAGCGATCTAGACGCCAAACTCAAGCGCGAACTCCGCCCGGTCGTCCAGCGCATCACCGACGAAATCGGCTGTCCCGTCCTCTACGTTACCCACGACCAGGAAGAGGCGATGACCATGTCCGATAGAGTCGCCATCATGGACGGCGGCGAACTCCAGCAGGCCGGTCCACCGAAAGAAGTCTACGACGAACCCACAAACGACTTCGTCGGCGAATTCATCGGCCAGCCGGCCATGGAGTTCTTCGACGCTCACGTCGAATCCGCAAACGGCACCGCGGCTGTCGCCCTCGGCGGCCACACCATCTCCCTCGACGCCAGCGCGGACCAACTCGAGGGCTACGTCGACCGCGACGTTCGCGTCGGCGTTCGCCCCCAGCATATCACCGTCGCAGACGCGACAGAGGGAATCGAAGCGGAGCACGTCCTGGACGAACCACTCGGCGACGAGACCCACAGCCTGTTCGAGACCGAGTACGGGAACGTCACCGTCGTCACGCACGCGGATTTCGACGGTGACGACGGCGGCGAGTACGGACTGGTACTCGAACGCTCGGAGACACAACTGTTCGATCCGGCGTCTGGCGTTCGCATTTTCTAGCAGGGAAACTGTGGCCCCGTGCATTCGAGCCGACACCTGTCGTCTCGTCGCCGGTGGTTGATGTGTGGTATCACGTGACAAACTTTATGAGCGCATCCCACGTAGTGTTGGGCGAGGGCCGACGAAATCGGTCCAGTATCGCAATGAGTACCCCACCATCGGAAACTGAACACCACGACGTCACGCTCTCCAGAGAAGAGGAATGGGTCGTCCACCACTCGCTCGTCGACCGAGTCGACGACGCGCTCGACGAGGAGTCGACACCACCATCGTGGACACTCTCCCTGGTCGACACAGTCGAGTCAAACGACGAGACAGAACAGTTCACTACAGCACAGATTCGACGACTCACGACGCTGTTAACCGAGTACGTCGACCGCGAGGAGACACCGTCGCGAGACGTCGAGCACGGGCGCGCTGCCATCGACCGACTGGACGGGGTACTCGAGTCCCGTGGCTAGCTCACCGGTCGCACTCGAGTAGAACGAGTTGGGGGCCTCCAATGAGCCGTAATCGTATTTTTCCGAACGGTGTTGTTGTCGCTTCGAGCGCTGTGCAGTACTGATTCGACTGGCGATCTACGGTCGGGTCGTCGCCCACACTGCCGTAACCGCGAGCAGTGCTGCCGGGAACAGTGGCAAGATGAGGAGTGCAACGAAGTAGTTGAGCGTCGGCGGCCAGAGCAGGATCGAGATCGGAGCGACGAGGAACGCGACGATGATTACGCCGACGAGCACCCAGCCACGCCAGTCAAAGTCACGGTCGACCGTCGCGGGATTTTGCGGATTTTCAGTCCAGTCCGGGCCGGTTTCGTCGGCGCTGTCGCCGGTTTTGTTCGTGGCGTTGGCCGCCCCGTCGCTGTCACCGTCGCCGTCAACGTCACCGTCGAACGCAGATGGATCGTGGACGTAGCTGCCGTCGTCGCTCGAGGTCACAGTGGAGGCTTTCGGCTCGGTGATGAAAGCACTCACGGTTCACCGGTGTGGGTGGCTGACGTGCCGGGCTGCCGGTCGTTCGCCTCAGAGTTCGCTATCCGGGCGCACGACAACTTTGCCAAAGCCTTCCCGCCCCTCAATAATTTCGTGGGCGCGGGCAGTCTGACTCATCGGCAGTACCTCGCGGATCGCGGGTGTGAACGTGCCGTCCCAGACGAGTTCCATGACGTCGTCGACCTGTCCGGGCGAGCCCATCGTTGAGCCGATGATCTGGAGCTGGTTCCAGAAGATGCGCGGGATGTCGGTCTCTGGGTTACCGCCGGCCGTGCCGCCGCAGGTGACCAGGCGGCCGTTCTTCGCGAGGCTCTTGATCGAATCCCGCCAGGTGCCAGCGCCGATGTAGTCGACGACGACATCGACGCCACGGTTGCCGGTTTCGCTGCGGACCCACTCCGCGAAGTTCTGCTCCTCGTAGTTGACCACGTGGTCCGCGCCGTGTTCGCGGGCGTACTGGAGTTTGTCCTCGGTGCTGCCCGTCGCGTATACCTCCGCACCGGCGTAGTCTGCAATCTGCAGAGCAGCGTGGCCGACGCCGCCGCTCGCACCGAGGACGAGTACCTTCTCGCCGGCCTCGATGTCCGCGCGGTCGATCAGCATTCGCCAGGCGGTCTGGAAGACGAGCGAGGACGCCCCCGCAGTGATCCAGTCGACGTGTTCGGGGACGGGGATCAGGTTATCCTCGGGAACGGTGGCATACTCCGAGTGGACGCCGGTCACGTGCTCGCCGAGGAGATGGAAGTTCACGCACAGCGTGGGGTCGCCGCTGCGGCAGAACTCGCAGTGACCGCAGTTGACGCCCGCGGTCACCGCGACGCGGTCGCCGGGTTCGAAGCGGGAGACATCCTCGCCGACGGCCTCGACGACACCCGCAGCGTCGCTCCCGGGGACGTGTGGGAGCTCGAGATCGAGCGTCGGCAGGCCGCGCCGAACCCACACGTCGAGGTGGTTGAGCGCGCCGGCTTTGACGTCGACGAGCACGTCGTTGCGGCCCACCTGGGGGTCGGGGTACTCGCCGTACTCGATGCCGTCGGTCCCGCCGTGTGCGGTGATCTTGACTGCCTGCATAGGTACAGATAGTTCGAAACAGTGGCATAACAGTTGTGAACCTGATGGGATGTCCCTAATTCCCACACACCTATCGAGAACGATCGCTTCACAGTACCGATCTGTTCGATACAGCCTCCACCTGTGACGATGGTCGTTCGACGCGGGCACAGACGCTCGCCACCGACTGCAGACACACCGTACACACCGTACACACCGTACACACCGTCACCGCCGCCTCATCACACCGACAAGAACCAGTGTTTTACCCACCGGCGGTCAATGCGGCCCATGAACGAGTCGAGCGAGTCACCGTCAGAGTCATCACCAGCCGATACAGCCGCCGAATCGACGACTGAGGTGACCGAGGCAACCGAGACCCCAAACACGCTCGGCATCGGACTCGTCACCGTCGCCGACGACCGGACACTCGAGTCCGACGCCGCTGGCGAAGCGCTCATGTCGACGTTCACCGAGGCGAGCCACGAGGTAGTGATGCGCGAGCACGTCGGCCGCGGACACGACACCGTTCAGTCGATCGTCTCGCGGGTGATCGACCGCGATGACGTAGACGTGGTCGTCACGGCAGGAGCGACGAGTATCGAACCGAACGATATCACGATCGAGGCGGTTCAGCCCCTCATTGAAAAGCCGCTGCCCACGTTCAGTGAGCTGTTTACCCACCTTTCCTACGAGGCACACGGCAGCCGCGCTGTCGGCGCACGGACGATCGGCGGCGTCACCGAGGAGACGCTTATTTTCTGTCTTCCCGGTAACGCGGACGCGGCCGAACTCGCGGCGACGGAGATTCTTGTACCAGAGGGCCCGCATCTCGTCGAACTCGCACGAGACGGGAACGACGAGGGCGATGAGGACGACGAGGGTGACGAGGGCAACGAGGACGGTCCGGCAGACACCGACGAAACCGCTGCTGAGTCGAACGAATCATCAACTACTGAATCGGATGCGACGGCCGGACCGAACGGTGGTGAGGACGTATGAGCGACGAACAGGTCACCGGTGACGATGAACGAGTGCAGTCGACACCGGCCGACGGCGACCGATCGAAAGACACGATCCGCGAACGCGTCTGGGACGAACTCGAGGACAGCGGCGTCGCACGGTTCCCGTTTCCACCCCACGGCCGGATTCCGAACTTCGAGGCCGCGAAATCCGCCGCCGAGCGCCTGGCAGCCCAGCCGGAGTGGGAGCACGCGACGACGATCAAGGCGAACCCTGACGCGCCACAGCTCCCGGTTCGCCGACGCGCGCTGCGCGACGGCAAAACCGTGTACATGGCAGTGCCACGGCTGCGCGACGAGGAATGTTTCCTGAAACTCGATCCCGACGAACTCGACGACTACGACGCGGCCACCACGGTTTCCGGCTCGTCGACACACGGCGAGAAGGTCGGCCCCGAGGCGGTCGACGAAATCGATCTGATCGTCTCCGGAAGCGTCGGTGTTCGTGCCGACCCCACGTTCGATCCCGCAGACGGTGGCCGCATCGGTAAAGGCGAAGGCTACAGCGACCTCGAGTTCGCTGTGCTCTTCGAATTCGGACTCGTCGACGCGGATACGCCCGTCGCGACGACGGTCCACGAGCGCCAACTGCTGACGGCCACCGAGGCCGGGACACTCGAGTTGGACGACCACGACGTGCCGATGGAGCTGGTCGTCACGCCAGAGCGAGTGCTGCGACCAGGTGGTGGCGAGAAACCGGACGGGCTCGACTGGGAGGCGCTCTCCGAAGAGCGGCTTGCGGAGATTCCGGTCCTCGAGCGCGTCCGGTCGTCGTGATCGACGCGGGTTGCAACAGCTGGTTTGTATTGCGTTATCTGAACGTGTATTGCGTTATCTGAACGCGTCTTGCGTTATCTGAACGCGTCTTGCGTTATCTGCAACGCGTCGTCTGTCGACGATCACTATATCGCTACGATCACCGCGTGAGGACAGCGACGGCGACGGCGTCGGCGACAGCTCTCGCTCAGAAACGAAGCGAACTCGGGACACAAGCGCGTCCCGAGTCAACTGCCACACCGCGGAATGTGGCGCAGGCCGGTGCAGTGTAGCCCGCGTCACAACGGTGTGGCGATGGTGGGGGGAAGGGTGCTGTGGTGGGATTGCTGGAAGTCACGGGAGTTGGCGTTGGGTGCCTTGGGTGAGGGTAGCCCGTCGACCTCCATCGAGTACTATCGCCGGGACCTACTTGAACTGCCGTGATGGTCGAACCATCTTGCACCGGATTTCGCCCGATTTAAGCCAGATTTAATCGCTGGATTCGAACCAGAGGACCGTTCACAGACGGTGAAACCGACTTTCGTTCAGTTTGTCGGTCCGCTCCGGCGAGTGTGGCAGTATTTGCCGATTCATATACTCCGTGCCGTGGGTACAGATAGACTAGAAGAACGAGCGAGGCTGCCGGGTAACTTATTCGACGAGTTCTTCTGCGACGACCGTCGCTGACATCAGCCGCGGATCGATCGCCAGATCGAGCTGTCCCTTGACGAACTCGGGAACAGTCCGTCGCGCGTAGGTGACCGTCCGCAGATCGTCGGTGAGATCGCAGACGATCGGAATCGTCGTCGCCTGATCGATATCGGTCAGCACGTACAGGTCGGCGTCGACGATCCCAGCTTCCTCTAGCTGTGGCCGTGTGATGACACCGTTGAGTCTGGTGACCGTGACGCCTTCGTTCTCGAGTGCCGCGCCGATCTCGTCCTCGTCGGGACCGGCGACGATGGCCTGTCGGTTCTGATTGGGGTTGGCCTCGCTCATTCGTACTCGATCGTTGCCGGTGGCTTGTGGGTCACGTCGTAGACGACGCGGGCCACGTTCTCGTTCTGGCCGGTGATGCGCGACTGGATGCGCTGGAGGGTCTCCCAGTCGATTTCCTGTGCGCGCGCGGTCATCCCGTCGCGTGACTCGACGGAGCGAACGGAGACGACCCAGCCGTGGACGCGGTTGTCGCCCTTGACGCCCGTGGCCTTACCGATCACTGCGGCGAGGGCCTGCCACGGCTCGTACTCCTCGAGTTCCTCTTCGACGACGTGACAGGCGTGGCGAGCGACCTCGAGTTTCTCTTCGGTGACTTCGCCGATCACGCGCACTGCGAGACCGGGACCGGGGAACGGCATCCGTTCGGCGACGATTTCGTCGAGGTCCAGGTGGCGCGCGACCTCGCGCACTTCGTCCTTGTAGAGGTCGCGGACGGGTTCGACGATGCCGTCGAAGTCGACGACATCCGGGAGTCCGCCGACGTTGTGGTGGGACTTGATCCCGCCCTCGCTCTCGATACGGTCAGGGTAGATCGTCCCCTGAACGAGGTAGTCCGCATCGGCCTCGGTCGCCTCGCGTTCGAACTCGCGGATGAACTGCTCGCCGATGATCTCGCGCTTCTTTTCGGGGTCGATCACACCCTCCAGGGCGTCGAGGAACCGATCCTTCGCGTCGACGATCCGCAGCGAGTCCATGTAGTCGAACGTCTCGCGGATCTGGTCGGTCTCGCCCTTGCGCATCAGGCCGGTGTCGACGTAGACCGGCGTGAGCTGGTCGCCGATGGACTCGTAGGCGAGCGCTGCGGCGACCGACGAATCGACACCGCCCGAGAGGGCGATGACGGCGTTTGCGTCGCCGATTTCGTCTTCGATCTCTGCGACTGCTTCCGGGACGAACGTCTCTGTGTCTACCATTAGTGTGTAACCTCCGTTTCAGTGTCTGCGTCGGTGTCGCTGTCTGCATCGTGCTCCGCGCCCGTCGACGCGCTTCCGTCGTTCTCGTCGACGATCGCCTCAACCAGCCCGAGGAACGGCGGGCTCGGCTGGCCGGGCCGTGACGTATACTCGGGGTGGAACTGCGTCCCGAGGAAGTACGGGTGGTCCTCGAGTTCGAGAATTTCCATCCGGTTGCCCGCGGTACCGGAAAACGTCAGCGGCTCCTCCTCGAATTCATCGAAGTACTCGGGATTGACCTCGTAGCGGTGGCGATGACGCTCGGAACAGGACGTATCCTCGTACAGTTCGTAGGCGAGCGTCTCCGGTTCGATCACCGTCGTATGCTCACCGAGGCGCATCGTGCCACCCATGTCCTCGACCTCGTACTGTTCGGGCAGAATGTCGATGACCGGGTGTGCTGTCTCCTCATCCATCTCTGCGGAGTGGGCGTCCGCGTAGCCGAGGACGTTCCGCGCGTATTCGACGACGGCCATCTGGAAGCCAAGACAGAGCCCGAGGAACGGCACGTCGTTCTCGCGGGCGTACCGAACCGCCTCGATCTTGCCTTCCGTCCCCCGCATACCGAAGCCGCCAGGGACGATGACGCCGTCGACCGACTCGAGTTGATCGTCGTGGCCGTCGGCGAGTTCGCCGGCTGGCACCCAGTGGACGTTCACGTCGACGCCGACCTCGAAGCCGGCGTGTTTGAGCGATTCGTGAATCGACATGTAGGCATCGGTCAGGTCGTACTTGCCGACCAGCGCGATGTCGACCGCGCCGTCTTTCTCGGTCGTGACGATCTCGCGCCAGTCGTTTGCGCGTTCGCCCTCCGGCAGTGCCTCCTCGGCGAGACCGAAGTGCTCTAAGACGTACTGGTCGAGTCCTTCCTCTTCGACCATTAGCGGCACGTGGTAGACGTCCTCGACGTCGGGGTTCGAGAAGACGGCCTCCGTCGGAATGTCACAGAACAGCGCGATCTTCTCTTTGGTCTCGGAGTCGAGTTTGTCCTCACAGCGGCCGACGATCACGTCGGGCTGAAGTCCGATCGAGCGGACCTCCTTGACGCTGTGCTGGGTCGGCTTGGTCTTCTGCTCGCCGTTTTTCGAGTAGGGGACGAGTGTGACGTGCGTGAACAGAATGTCTTCTTCGTCCTCCTCGTGGGCGAACTGACGTAGGGCCTCGAGATAGGGCATTCCCTCGATGTCCCCGACCGTCCCACCGACTTCGATGATACAGACGTCGGTTCCTTCGGCGGCCTCGCGGATGCGCCGCTTGATATCGTCGGTGATGTGGGGGATGATCTGGACCGTCTTCCCGAGGTAGTCTCCGGCACGCTCCTTCTCGATGACGTGCTGGTAGGTTTTCCCGGTGGTGATGTTGTGGTCCGAGGTCATGTCGATATCGAGGAATCGTTCGTAGTTCCCCAGGTCGAGGTCGACCTCGCCGCCATCCTCCAAGACGTACACCTCTCCGTGTTGGTACGGATTCATCGTCCCCGCGTCGACGTTCAGGTACGGGTCGATCTTCACGGCGGTAACGTCGAACCCGGCGTTTTTGAGGAGTCGGCCGGTGCTCGCGGCCGTAATCCCCTTTCCGAGTCCCGACATCACGCCGCCGGTGACGAAGATGAACTTGTTCCCCAGTGAGGGGTCATAATGAGTGTCCGGTTCCGTCGGCATACCGAGTGTCCGCGTGAGCGGTTGAAAACGATTTCGGGACCGGACGGCCTCCGACAGCGATTGTCACCCTCGCCGGCCAGTTGTTCACTGTCCTCTCACCAGGCCACAGACACTGTTCTCTCACCCAACCCACACACCTGTAAGCTATCGTCCCACGACCGCCCACAGAACCGTACAAAACCGATTCAGTCACCGACGTGTCCGAATTATTTTGTAGTGTGCCCGAGATATCCGCATAACGCACAGTCCGACGGTTTCCCCTCCACCGACACCATGTCCGACCGCACCCCTGACCTCAGTTTCAAAGCCGGCTTCGGGTTCTACCTCGGCATCATCGCCGCTGGCATCACTGCACTCGGCTCCGTCGCAGCCGGTGCCGGAACGGCCACCATCCTCGTCACGACACCGAGCACCGTCGTCGCCGCCCTGCTCTTCTCGCTCATCTTCGGCGACCGACTCGGCGACCTGCCCGAACGACTCGGTGCTAACCGTCGTCGCCGTCTCACCTGGTACCTCCCCACCCTCGGGTTCGGTGCCAGTACAATCGCGCCTGCCATGGGTGTACTCGAGTCCACCGGCCGATTCACGCTCACGGCAGGGCTCTTTACGCTTCTCAGCGGAGCCGTTACGCTGGGCATTTCCCAGATGGCCCGCAATCGGCACATCGACGCAGTGACGCCGGATGAACCGGTCGTGTCGTGGCAATGGCGCCGACCGTCGTTCAAGAGCGGGTTCCAGGGAGCGATTTTGCTCGGCTTCACGATCTTGACGGTCATTTTCGGCCTTGGCTCGCTGCTCGTTGGCGACGGGTCGAGCGCCTGGATTCTCCTCTACGCGCTCATCCCGGCGTTCATGTGGCTGAGTGACCGGTATGGCTGGAGATGGGGCGTCTGGGAGGAGCCGAGTGCGGATAGCCAGTGGGGGACGACCACCCTCGAAGCATACGAGGACGGCCTGCTCGTCGACAACTTCGAGCGGCGACTCGTTTCCTGGGACCGCATTGGTGAGATTCGGCTCACTGACGACGAGTTGATCATCGAACGCGACCGATGGTTCGACGTCCGCTGTGAGCGCTCGGTGATCGACGATCCGGAGTCACTGCGTGCAACCCTCGTTCGCCTTCGGGATGGAGAGTGGCGGGACGCACACGACGAGTGGAGCGACCACGGCTCCGACGTGGCATCCGACCGCGAGCACGAGCGCAACTCCGACACTGAACGCACAGAAAACCGAGCAGGTGCTGCTGATCCAGAACTCGATCCAAACTAACTGACCGAGGTCGTCGAGGCAGCCAAGGGAGTCGGGTAGTCGAGATAGTTGATTCAACCCAGAGGCGTCTCTCCAATGGCTATCACATCGCCTCACAAAATAGCAGCACAGTCTGTTATAACTAACCGCGAGCCAGCGCCGTTACTTGCCCCAGAACGGATCTCGGCTGCGCTGTTTGTCCAGATACATATTCAGCGCCTCGAGTTCGTCGCCGGGAATCTCGCTCGCCAGTTCCTGTTCTAATATCTTTGCGTGCTTTTCTGGAATTTCGATCCAGAGCTCGTCGTCTTCTTCGATCTGGCGGCCGACAGTCGGGCCGTCGATTGCGACCGAGACGCGGTTGCCCGCGCGCGCTTCGTCCACGTCCTCACCCTGTTCCTGAATACCCTTGACCTGGCCGACGCGGTCGGGTTCGTTCCCCTCGAATTTGACCACGTTCGCGTTGTTCTGGACGGTGCCGGAGTTGACTTCGACGCCGACGACGGCTGGGTCGTTCTGGCGGAAGGTGTGATCCGGAAGGATGCGGAACCGGGCTGGTCGCACGATGTTCTCGAGTATCGTGTCCTGCTGGGCGCGCTCGAGTTCGTCGACGTACTCCTCGTACTCTTCGATGAGCTGGTAGATGACCTCGTCGGTGAACACCGTCACGTCCTCGGTCTCTGCGCGCTGTTCGGCGTCGGCGAGCGTCTCGACGTTGAAGCCGAGGATCGCGCGCTCTTTTGGCTCCTCTGCGGTGGAGGCGACCGAAATATCTCGTGGTGCGACATCGCCGACCTCGGCGCGAACGATTGGGACTTCTGCTTCGCCCAGTGCGTCGGCCATCGCCTCGAGACTGCCGAGGGTGTCGGCTTTGACGACGACGCCCTGTTCTTCGGTGTCGACGGCGATATCCGCGAGTTCGGCCTCGACTTCGTCGACGACCTCGTCCAGTTCGCGGTTGCGGACGACGCGAACCGGCGCGCCGGCCATTGCGTCTGCGAGTTCGGGTGCGGCGACCTTGATACCGGAGGCGGCCGAGATCTCGTCGACCTTTTCGAACCGGCTCTCGGTTCGAATCTCAGCGAGTGGACGGGGCTGAAGCAGCGCGCGCACGTCGGTGACAATCGGCTGGTTCATCCCACCGACGACGATCTGGTCGTCGGCCTTGATCGTGCCGTCGTAGAGGACGATGTCGATCGTCGTCCCGAAGCCTTTCTCCTCTTTGACCTCGAGGACGGTGCCGACGCCGGGACCCTGCACGTCGATCTCCATCTCCTCTTTCATGTATCGTTGGGAGAGCCCCATCATGACGGCGAGCAGGTCAGGGACGCCTTCCCCGGTCATCGCCGAGACGGGGACGACGCCGACGTTGCGCTGGAAGTTCTGCACGCGCCAGTAGAGATCGGCGGAGAAGTCCTCGTCCGAGAGGTTGCCGATGATCTCGTAGAGGCTCTCGTCGAGGCGAGAGCTAACGCGGTCTGACTGGGCCTCGTAGGTCGCGTTGATCGGCGAGTCCTCGTTCGCGTTCCAGCCGGGAACGGTGTCGATCTTGTTCGCCGCGACGATGAACGGCGTCTGGGAGCGCTTGAGAATATCGAGCGCCTCGAGTGTCTGCGGCTGGAAGCCGTCGTTGACGTCGACCACGAGGATGGCGATGTCTGCCAGCGCGCCACCCCGGGAGCGAAGCGTGGTAAAGGAGTGGTGTCCCGGCGTGTCGATAAACAGCAGCCCCGGCAGGTCGAAGTCGTCCGGGTTGACGAGGTCACCCGCGATAGAGGAGACGACGTCGAGCGGGACGGCCGTTGCCCCGATGTGCTGGGTAATCGCGCCTGCTTCACCCTCGATGACCGCGGAGCCGCGGATCTTGTCGAGGAGACTTGTCTTGCCGTGATCGACGTGTCCAAGGACGGCGACGATCGGCGTTCTGAGAGATGTGGGATCGTGCGATCCCGCGCCCGTGTCCGTGTCCGTATCGGTATCCGACATGATGAACCACCAGAGAAGGTCTTGTCTAGAGGTCTGCCGGGCGGTAGTTAAACCCATCGTCACGCTCTGGAAGTCTGGAAGCCGATTCGCCCCGATCAGTCCAAAACAAGACGACGATCGGACACGACTCCTTTCTGAGCCCGAGGTTTTTAATACCGATTAGTAAATACGAGTATGCATGAGTGAGATACTCGCTGAAAATCTCTCGGGCAAGTCCGTCATGGGATCGGACGGCACCGAGCTGGGCCTGCTGTACAACATCACGATGGACCTCAAATCGGGGCAACTCCACGACCTCGTTATCGAACCCGACGACGAACTGCCAGAGCGGGCCGTCGACTTCAATGTCGACGACGCCGGCCGGTTTCTCGTCTCCGTCAGCCGCGTTCAGGCGGTGAAAGATTACATCGTCGTTCAGCGCTAAGGGCATGTACGTTCTCGACTCCTCGGCTTTTATCCACGACTTCCACACGACAGAACAGACTGCAACCATCCCTCTCGTCCGCGACGAACTCGAGGACGAGAGCGCCTATCGCTACGACGCGATGGAGGGCTCGGGAATGCACATCCACATTCCCAACGACGATACGACCGAGAAGGTCCGCCGGGCAGCCAAAGAGTCCGGCGACCTCGGCGTCCTCTCCGATACGGACATCAGGCTCGTCGCCGCGAGTTTCGAACTCGACGCCACGCTCGTCACCGACGACTACGCGATGCAAAACGTCGCAGAAAAGCTCAACGTCGCCGTCGAAGTGATCGCCCGCGAGGGTATCGACGAACAGCGCCACTGGCACTACCAGTGTCAGGGCTGTGGCCGCGAGTTCGACGAGGAAAAGGATCGCTGTCCGATCTGTGGCTCCGGACTCGCGCGCAAGAATCCATCGTAGCGTCGTCTCAACAGCCACTGACACGACGGATTCCCACCACCCCGCCAGCCCGTCGTCCTGTCAGCCTGCTCGCCTGGCGAGTGGTAACTTCGTGGGGTCACTCGAGTACCGGTTGCAATCTTGCGTTCCCGACTATGACTCATTGTCTCGGCGCTGTGCATCGCTGTTCACGGCTCCTCGTCACCGCTTGCCACTGCTCAGCGATCGTACCGAAACGAAACTGTCACAAAAGCAGTGTGCCCACCTGCTGGCGGCTCAGCCGTAGATCAGGTAGAGATTCGCGAAGAGAATCGCGTTGTACACACCGTGGACGACCGACGGCACGAGCAGGTTGTCGGTTCGTTCGTAGAGCGTGCCGAGCACGAGCGAGAGGCCAAAGATGACACCGAGGCTCGCGATGACCGCACCCGGACCGGCGGTCGCGTAGGCGAGGACGTGGACGCCGGCGAAGATGACGCTCCCGGCGACGATTGCACCGACACGAGAGAAGGTGTCGTACAGCGCCTTCTGGATAACGTTCCGGTACAGTAGCTCCTCGAACGGTCCGATCACGAGTAGCGACGCCGGAATCAACACGAGCAGGATTTCGGGGTTCTCCGCGGCCTGCTCGGTCGTCCCGTGGTCTGCACTCTCGACACCGACCGTCTGAAAGGCCAGTGAAATGGTCATCAACACGCCAAAGAGGAAGACGAGCCCGCCCACCGTCCAGATCACGTCCCACTTCGTCGGGACGCGAAGATCGAGGAACTCGAGTCCCCGGTCGGTGACGGAGAGGTAGATGCCGGCGATGATCGCAGTCCCGAGCGCCATGCCGAGCTGGGCGATGACGAGGAAGCCGGGAGTCGAGAGGCCGCCGACGACTTCTATCACTGGGAGTGCGAGGAAGACGCCGGCGAGTTCGGCGGCGAAGAGTCCGGTTACTCCGAGCAGCGTCAGTACGACCATCTGCGAGCTACGGTCTCTGAGCCCTGCGGCGCTGATTTCGAGGGCGGCAGCGACACCGATGCCGACTGTGAGGCCGGCAATGAGGAAGCCGGCCATGAGGAGCGAGACTGACGTCGAGAGCCCAGGCAACTCGGTCGAGGCGGTGAGTCCCTGATTCAGCGCGTAGGCAGTACAGAGGAGGACGCCGCCGCTGGCGGCGGTTGCAGCCCAAGCGGCAATCCGATGTGTTCCACTCCCGTAGCGACTCGCGAGGAAGGCACCGACAGCGACGACGGCGAAGACGGCCGCTGCGACGACTGCGGGGTCGGTAACCCCTCGGGTGGCGGGGACGAGCACAGTCGCCGCCATCACCGCCGAGAGGCCGGTTCCGATGCCCGGGACGGCGTCGGTCGCGACCGACCCGGACTCGGTCCGTGCGGTTTCGGTCATACGTGTCTGTTCGTGTGAGTACTCATATGGGCTCCGCATCCGGAACTCAACGTCTGTTCGCAGGTAGGATCGAAGGGAGATCCTGGCGCTGTCAGCGCTCGATGCGCAGTTCAGTTTTCTCGGCGACCGCCTCAGCTTCCTCGAACTCGCCACCACCGAGCAGGCCGCGCGTCGCCTTCTTCGCCCACTCGACCGCCGGCTGCTCGAACGTATTCACGCCGTAGAGTTCGCCCGCGAGCACGCACGCCGCTTCCATTCCGTACAGCAGGCCGCCGAGTTCGAACTCGTCGACGCGTTCGATTTCGACGCGGACGTTTGGCCGGCCCGCCGCAGCGAGACTCGCCTCCGTCGCCTCGAACTCGGCGTCGAGTAACTCTCCGAGCGTCGCGTCGCCGAGGTAGGCAAGGTCGTCGACGTCAGTGTCCGGAATCTCCCGGTCCGCTCCCTCCTCGGCGGAGACGAACGTGACCAGTTTATCCCGCGGCCCAGCCCGGTAGAGCTGTAACTGCGAGTGCTGGTCCGTCGCCCCGAGCGCACGAACGGGCGTCTGCCCAAGGTCGTCCTTTCCTAGACTCTCCGCCCAGAGCTGGGCGAACCACTCGGCGTACGTCTCGAGTGACTCCGCGTAGGGCATCATCGCGTTGATGCCGGCACCGCGCGCGTCGAGCGCGTAGGCCGTTGCGCCGTAGGCGTAGGCCGGACACTCGAACAGCGAGCCGGTCAGCGTCTCGGCCTCCGCGGCCGCGCCCTCGAGAAGGGCGTCCAGATCGTGGCCACAGACGGCGGCGGCGACCATACCGACCGCCGAGAGCGCAGAGAACCGTCCTGGGACGCCATCAGGAACCTCGAGCGATGGCAGATCGTGGCGGTCTACGAGGTCACGAAGCGGTCCTGACTCGCCGGTCGTGACGATCGTTCGCTCGGTCCAATCGACGCCGGCGGACTCGAAGGCCTCACGGACGACGAGGAAGTTCGCGAGCGTCTCCGCGGTGGTCCCGGAGCGAGAGACGACGTTGACGACGGTCGTCTCGAGATCGAGGCGCGCGAGTTCGCTCGTGAGCCACTCGGGGTCGACGTTGTCGAGGTAGATCGCCTCCGGATCGTCCGCCCCGTTCAGCGCGTCGGTAATCGTCGCTGCGCCGAGCGCGCTGCCGCCGATACCGACGGTGATGATGGCACTCGTCTCGGGTCCGGTAACGCGGTCGGCAGCGAGCCGGATCTCGTCGGTATCCGTCCGCTCCGGCAGATTGAGCGCTTCGTAGCCGTGCTCGCCGGCGTCCATGCCGGCCTCGATTCGCTCGTGTGCGACCGCCACCTGGTCATCTATGGACTCGAGTGCCTCCCGAGAAATGCCCGGCGAGGCGACGCTCGCGAGTGCGTTTCCGATGTCGACGTTCATGCCCGAGAGGGCAACCGCCGGGTGTAAAGGCGTTCCGTCATCGGGTCGGTTTCGCGGTGTGCTGCGGTGAACTGGTCGCGGGTAGCGACTCGCTTCGACGGTCGGAAGCCGAAACCCCGAAAATGGTCTCGCGCGTACGGTCGTCTATGACTGAGACTGAACCCGGGTCCGAGAACGAGAAAACCGGGACCTTCGTCGTCACGCACGCCGAGGACGAGTCGGCCGTCGTCCGCGACGTCGACACCGCACAGATCCACACCCTCGGCTCGAACCCCGGCCTCGACGCGAACGACGTACTCGAGGCGACCGTCGCGCCGGAGCCGCCACTCGAGGTCACCTGGCAGGTCGTCGAGGTGGCCGAGCGCCGACGCGTCGAACTCGTCGATAGCGACCTCTCACCGACCAAGCACGCAGCCGAGCTGGCGGCCGACGCCGAGACTGGCGACCTGATTCAGGAAGAGCGCGCGGGGACGGGCGAGATCCACGTTTTCCGCGTTCCGGCCGAGGAAGTCGAGGCTGCAGCACGGGACGTACTCGAGGACGAGGAAACAATCGCGCGGGCGGCGCGACTCGATGCGGTGCGGGTGGAAGTTCGCCGGACGACGGCGCTCGATACGGTGGACGATGGCGTGCTGAGTGTACGGTATCTCCCGGATTGAGTGGGGTGAGTTGGATGTGCGGGAGGATGAGTGGGATGCACGTGATGAGCGGCCTGACTGGCCTGAGCGGCCCGAATTTCCAGATCAGGCCTTGTTCGGTCCACCTTTGCTCTGGACGCGCCAGCTTCCCTGAATGCCACAGGCCTCGCGAACCGTGTAGCTGATTTCGGTGTGCTCGCCGATACCTGTGCCGCCCTCGACCGTTTCGACACGGAGCGGGACGTCGAGTGAGTTCCCACAGCAGCCGACGCCGACGAACTCCTCCCACTGATCCCCCTCTCGCGCTTCGTCGCGGGTTTTCCGGAGGAACGCACGGAACGACGGCTTTTCGACCTGGAACCGACCCCATTCCGAGAGGTCCGCGGGGTAGGAGACGACGACGCGTGTCGCGGGGTCGCGTCCGGTTCGGTCGCGACTGTCGGAACGCTCTGTCTCTGTATGTGTTGTCATGGACGCTGATACGGTCTCGAGGGGCTTGAGCGTGCTGTGGTTTCAGGTGATCGTTCTTCGAAACCGACAGGAGAAATTGAGAAGGCTTACTTCAATCGCTTGCTAGTAGTCCGATATATGGGGTATTTCGACGTACCGGACATATCGTACACCCGGTACACGAACCGCCAACTTGCGGCGGTGCCACTCGCAGTCCTTGCCGTCGCGTTGCTCATTCTGAGCGGTTCGTTTCTCATCACTGGGACGCCGGTCCCGCTCGGGATGGACTTCGCAGGCGGTGCAGAACTGACGGTCCAGACGACATCCTCGCAGGCAGAGATCGAGGAGGCGTTCAGCGTCGAACCGGACTCTGTACAGGGAATTCAGGCCCCTGGCGTCGAGAACCAGTACACTGTTCAGTTCGCTGGTGTCGAGGACCAGGACGCGATTCAGGAGTTGAGTAATCAAGCCGAGGCGGAACTCGTGCAGGACGGCGATAACGAAATCGTCCAGCAAGAATCGACGGCCTCACCGAGCTTCGCAGCACAAACTCAGCAGACCGCGCTGCTCGGCCTCGGCGTCGCGTTCGCCGGTATGAGCGTACTCGCGTTCTTGCTCTTTCGCACGTTCGTGCCGTCGATCGCGATCGTCGCTTCGGCGTTCTCGGACCTGATGATCCCGCTCGCGTTCATGTCGATCGCGGACATTCCGCTCTCACTCGGGACGGTCGCCGCTCTCCTGATGCTGATCGGATACTCCGTCGACTCAGACATTCTGTTGAACACGCACATCCTCAGACGTGGCGGTGACTTCTACGAGAGCACCTACCGTGCGACAAAGACGGGTGTCACGATGACCGTCACGTCGATGGCTGCGATGCTCGTCATGGGGATTGCCGCCACGCTGTTCGGCGTCGAACTGCTCGCGTCGATCGGGATCATCCTCTTCGTCGGCCTCGCAGCAGACCTTATGAACACGTACCTGTTGAACCTCAGTCTCCTTCGGTGGTACAAGTTCCACGGGGTGCGATCATGAGCGCGAATCCGGTCGGGTTCGTCAAGGAGTACTGGCGAATCCTCCTGCTCGCGATATTCATCGCGTTCGCGCTCGTCGCGCTGTTCATCCCCGGCGGCATTATGGCAGACGACTCCCTCGTCGGTGACCTCGAAGAAGACGAGGCCAACCAGAGCGTCGAGGAGCGGATGACGAACATCGAGTACGGTATCGGACTCGACGGCGGCACACGCGTGAGCGCTCCCCCGACGGGGATGATGGTCGACAACATCGATCTCGAATCCGAACAACACTCCGAGTTAGAGTCGTCGCTGTACACCGAACTCGGTCTCGAGACGGCCGATGCGACGGTTCGCCATCACGAGGACGAGGACCGCTATACGGCCGAAGTGTTCGTCGATGACGTTAGCGCAGCCGACTTCGCAGCCGTCATCGCGGAGTACGATGCCGACGTGAGCGAGGACGACGTCGAGAACGGTGTTACACAGGACACCCGAGACGAGATGATCCGGACGATCGAGTTGCGCGTCAACGAGGCCGGTCTCTCGGGTGGACAGGTGTATCAGGAAGCCACCGTCGAGGGGAGTTACTACATCGTGACCGAGGTGCCGGGCATGAGCCCGGAGGAACTGCGCGAACTGCTCTCCGACCGCGGTGACGTGCAGGTCGTCGCCTACTACCCAGACGAGGACGGTAACCAGACGAACGAGACCGTCCTGCACGGAGAAGACGACTTCAGCAGGGTCGGTGTCGCCTCCTACAACGACGAGCACGGCCACAACTACGTCCCTGTCAACGTCGACGACACGGAAGACGCAGACGGCAACAGCGCAGCCTCCGAGTATCAGGCCGCGATGAACGAGTACGGCTTCACCTCAGAGGGGGTGCAGCAGTGTGGCATCCAGGACCACGAGGCCGGCGAGTTCACCTTTGATCACGATCAGCCACAGTGGTGTCTTCTGACGGTCGTCGACGGTGAGGTGGTCGACGCACACAGTATGGGTGACAGTCTCGGAAACAGTATGGCATCCGGCGATTGGGCAAACGATCCGACGTTTGAGATGATCACGCCTACCCAGCAGGACGCCCACCAACTCGCTGTCAATCTGGAATCCGGTGCGCTGACCGCGCCGCTCGACTTCGACCGTCAGCAGACGTTCAGCGTCGAACCGGCGCTCGCAGACCAATTCAAGACCTACTCGCTGCTGATCGGGATCCTCTCGGTGCTGACCGTCAGCGGCATGGTCTTCCTGCGCTACCGGAATCCGCGCGTTGCCGCGCCGATGGTCATCACCGCGATGTCCGAGGTGCTCATCCTGCTCGGCTTCGCCGCGCTGATCCGGATGCCACTCGACCTCTCCCACGTCGCCGGGTTCATCGCCGTCGTCGGGACGGGGGTGGACGACCTCGTCATCATCGCCGACGAGGTGATGGACGATGGCGAGGTGAGCTCCCAGCGGGTCTTCGAGTCGCGCTTCCGCAAGGCGTTCTGGGTTATCGGCGCTGCCGCCGCGACGACGATCATCGCGATGTCGCCACTCGCCGTGATGAGTCTCGGCGACCTCCGTGGCTTCGCGATCATCACGATTCTCGGTGTGCTGATCGGCGTGCTCGTCACCCGTCCCGCCTACGGGAACATCCTGCAGCGGCTCCTGACGGACAAATAAGCGGATTCCATAGCTGACACACGAACTGTTCGCTTCTCACTTTCGAGTTGACAACGACCCTTCTCAAGCCCTCACCCGTTACGACAGCGGGGGCACCAGTCAACGGTTTCACCGTCACCGTATACCCGTACGAAATCGATCGAGACGGGATTCTCACACTGCGTACAGACCGGCATCGTACCCTGACGGACTACTGCAACCAGCAAGAGCGATCAGCCTGCCGCTGCAACCTCCTTCGCGTTCCGTTTCATCCGGATCCCAGCTCTCCGGTGACTCGCCTTACCTCACGTCGGCACCACGTTCACCAGCCCGATGCTCTCGAGTACCAGCCAGCTCACGAACACCCCATAGAAGCCGAGCAGGAGCCAGGCCTCCCGCTCGGAGAGCAGCATGCCGGTCCGCGAAATCGCGAAGAAGACCACGGTCGCGAGCACGAGAAACGCCATCATCGGAACGATGTGTGCGAACGTAATCGCGAGCGCGCCGGCAACGAGGACGCCGACCGGCACCGCGACCAGCAGGTCGAAGATGTTGCTCCCGAGGACGTTCGCCAGGCTGACCGAGGCGCGACCCGAGCGCGCGGCGACGATGCTGACGAACGCGTCGGGGACGCTCGAGCCCGCCGCGACGACGGTCATCCCCCAGAGGAACGCCGGGGTGCCGAAGGCGTCACCGAGCCCGATTGCCGCGCGAACGAGCCCCTCGACCCCGATGACGATGACCACCAGTCCGAGCCCGAACCAGCCCCACGCGCTGGCCCGGTCGACGCTTGCATCGGGTTGCAGTTCGTCCTCCGTCGCGTCCAGATACTGGGTGAAGACGTACAGCGCGTACAGCGAAAGCGGAAACAGTGCCAGCCCACGGGTGACCTCACCCTGCAGTCCTTCGCCTGCGAGTGGGTAGTAGATCACGGCGAGTGAGAACGTCAGCAGAAGCACCGCGACGGCGAGCATGTAGAACAGCGACTCCTTGTAGACGAGGTCGCGGGTGGTCGCCATCTCTTTGGGACCGGCGAGGGCGGCGAGGCCGGGGATGACGAGCAGGTTGAACACCGCCGAGCCGACGATCGCCCCGACGCCGAGTTCGAACTCGCCGTGGACGAGCGTCGCGAGAAGGACACTCATCAACTCGGGGGTACTCGAGCCGGCGGCGGCGATGACCGCGCCCTGGACGATGGGCGGGACGCCGTAGCCGACCGCGAGCTGATCGGTAGACGATTCGAGCCAGATACTGCCCTGCCAGACGACGGCCGTAGCGACGACAGCAAGCGCAAGCAGGGTGAGAACGCCGAGCACGGCCTGTTCGTCCCACGGGGAGTGATATAAAAGCGAGCGCGCGGTGTCCGGTGTCGGTTCCACCAACCGGTTAGAACTGCCCGAGTCCCGTCTGCTCCGCCGCCGCGAGCATGTCCTCGCAGGTCGACCACGACTCACGAGCGCAGGCGGGCAACTCGCCGTGTGCGTCGACGTACGACTCGAGGAACGCGCGCGTGTTCGGATCGCTCGGATAGCCGCTGCCCACCGGGCCGCAGTCAGGGAACCCAGCCGAAATCGACTCGACGTGTGCATCCCGCTCCACCTTCGCGATAATACTCGCCGCGCCGACGACCGGCGAGTCGTCGTCCGCCCCGTGCTCAGCCGTGATGGTGCACTCGAGTCCACACCGATCTGCGACCCGGCGTGCGAACCGATCGGCGTCGGTGTCACAGGCGTCACAGTGTCCAGATATGGGCGTCTCGAGCCCGGTATCGGCCGCGACGGCCTCGATCGCCTCGGCGTGCGCCTGCACGCTGAGTGAGTTCATGTCCGTCTCGGGGTCGTCGATCTGTGCGGTCGTGATTTCGGCGACGCCGACGCCGATTTGATCGTTCTCGCGCAGTATGGCGGCGAGTTCGTCGCGTCGCGCTGGCGTGAGGCGTTTTGAGTCTGCGATGCCGTCGGGCAGCACTGTCTCGCGCTCGACGTGGACGGCTGCGGCGAACATCGATCCCAGCGCTGGTCCCTTTCCCGCTTCGTCGACGCCGATTGGCATAGGCTGTGGATCTGTGTCCGACTGCTAAACGGTTGCGTTCTCGTGCTCTCTTGTCTGTTCTTTTGCGGGCTCGTTTGGACGTGACCACTACCGAACACGAGACAGCCAGTACCGAATGCGAGATGTTCAGTGCCGAACAGGAGACGTGTCGTCGAGAGAATTTTTGTTCCTAGAGTCGAAAACCCGACACATGTTGCGAGCCGCCGTCACGTGGCTTCGCGAGCGCTTCGCCGTCGAGGACGCCGACGAGCGCATCGAGGGCACCGGCGAGGCGATCACCTCGCCCCAGCACCGTCGGTCAGCAGAGGCGGAGGCCGAACTCGATCGACTCGAGGAACTCGGTGACGACAGCCGCGGGGGAAAGTAGTACCGTACTGCACCGAACTCAATACGTCCGTAGGTACACACCCGTGAGTTTTGTACTCGAGTACGTCGACGACCACGACGGTGGGCCGATTGACTGCCGAATTCTCCAATGGATGCGTCCGGGGGATTCGTTCGTGGCGATTGTACTACTGTTCGCGATCCGCGGCTGCGGGGAGCGCAAACGAAAACGTCGATCCGCTCCCCGGTTCCGACTCGACCCACAGCTCGCCATCGTGGCGCTCGACGATGCGCTGACAAAGTGCGAGTCCGAGACCCGTTCCCTCGTACACCTCACGGCTGTGTAATCGGTCGAAAATATCGAAGATACGCTCCTGATTCGCTTGCTCGATCCCAATGCCGTTATCGTGAACCGAAATCACCCAGTCCTGTTTTCGGCGGTTCGCCTCGAGATGGATCTGCGGTGATGACTCGCCGCTGTAGGTGAGGGCGTTTTCGAGCACGTTCTGCAAGACCTGGCGGAGTTGGTTTCCGTCTCCTTCGACGCGAGGCAGTTTTTCAGCCGTGATCTCGGCGTTGGTGTCCGTAATCTGTAACTGGAGGTCCGCGAGCGCGTCCTCGAGGATGGAATTCAGGTCAACTGCTTCGAACGGATCGCCTCGCGTTTCGACCCTCGAGTACGCGAGCAACCCATCGATCATCTCGCGCATCCGGTCGGCCCCGTCGACGGCGAACGTGAGGAACTCCTCACCCTCCTCGTCGAACGCATCGCTGTACTGACGCTCGATCAATCGCAGGTAGCTCGACACCATCCGGAGCGGTTCCTGCAGGTCGTGGGAGGCGGCGTAGGCGAACTGTTCGAGTCGCTCGTTCGATTCCTCGAGTGCTTGTTCGCGGTACTCCCGTTCGATCTCGTAGCTGACCCACTGTCCCATCAACTCGAGAAACGTCCGCTCCGTGTCCGTGAACGTCCGGTCGCGTGGCGTCGTACTGCCGACCCACAGCGTTCCGTACGGCGTTGAACCGTTCAGTACCTTCGTCCCGAGATAACACGACAGTCCCTGTTCCTGGTGAATCTCGTCATCCTCCCAGTCAGTGCCGCGGATATCCGCCATCCCGACGGGGTCATCGCTCTCGATGACCGCTCGGCAGAAGCACCCCGTACCAGGATCGGTCCACATCGTGTCGGCGTCGTCGACTGTGTCGTCTCCGTATCCGATCGTGAGCTCGTTTTGGAATCGATCGTCCCAGGCAGGCAAATGAGTCAACCCGGCTGCCTCGAGTCCCATCCACTCGCGGCCGAAGTCGAGTAGTTTCTCGAGTTTTGTCTCGAACGTGAGGGATGGGTCGGCCGTAATTCGGTAGCTCTCCTGGAGGAACGTCTCGCGCTCTTGGCGCTCGAGTTCGGACTCGATCCACTGGCCCATCAGATCGAGATACGTCCGCTCGGCATCGGTGTACGACTCCTCGCGAGGCTGTTCAGACGCAAAGCAGAGTGTGCCGTACGCTGCACCGCTCACGTGGATGGTCGTCGCGAAGTAGGCGTCCAGCCCGAACCGCTCGTAGGCGTGGTCAGTGGTCCACCCAGCCTCGACCGCGTCTGTGACGGCGATTCGACCGGGCGTTGCGAGGAGTTTCTCGCAGTAGGTGTCACGCAGTGTGTCGGTGACGCCCGCATTGATTTGGTTGTGATCGCCGACTGCATCGACGACTTCGAACGTTTCGTTGGTGTCCGTCCGGGCAAAGTACCCGATCTCGAGACCGAAGCGCTCGCTTCCCAGTTCGAGCAGGCGACGGATCTTCTCCTCGAACGACGTGCCGGAGTCGGCCGTTGCGTCGTAGAGTTCCTTCAGGAACTGTTCGCGCTCTTGGAGCTTGGTCTTCGCCGTCGTCCGTTCGCGGAGCGTTTGGAGCATGCGCTCGTTTTCGCGAACGGGCGCATCCTCGCCGAAGAGTTCCTCGGGCGGCGTGTAGTAGAAGTTGTGGCACGCTGCGCCGTCGTAGATGAGGTGTGGGTGGGTTCGGATGACGTTCTGGATAACCGTCGGCTCGAACAGGTCGCGGTCGTACTGACAGATGGCGAGAACGTCCTCGTGGTCGAACAGGTCGTTGATCTTCGACTCGTACTCCATCACCTGTTCGATCGTCGTTCCGTCTTTCTTGATCCACGACATTTCGGCGACGAGACGGAGTGCTTCGAACTCCGCGGTGGCTTCCGCGGTCGCGTCGGCGTAGAACTGGATCATCTCGTTTGGGTCGAACGACCCGTTTCGGAGATAGGTTTCATCGACGGTGTAGAACAACAACGCACCCGAATCGATCGCGGCGTCGACATCGATCCCGGCAGTTTGGAGCCGTCTCCGGACCTCGACTTCGCTGCTTTGGTCAACGACGTAGGCGATACGCTCGCCCCGCTCGAGTCCGTGACGGACGAACGGAACGGCGGCCTCGAACTTCCCGTCACGCGTCTCGTAGATGTGTGCGAAGTGGTCGTTACAGTCGTTCCCATCGAGCTCTTCGACCGGTCCGCTGAATTCCGGGCTCGACTGGAACGCCTCGAGTCCGGTCTCGAGGGTCACCGGTTCACTGGCGACCTCGTTCGTGGTCACGTTCTTACTCACGTGCCACCTCAGGCCGCTCGAAAACAGGGCACCGATCCGTTGTCACACTATCTGCAGGTCGTCGATGGTCGCGAGGAGTGACGAACACTCCCGTCTCGTTCGAATCGACTGGCTCGATTGACAGTGATGGAGGGCCAATCATGTACTGAGTCAGCGGAGCGAAAGGGAAAAAGCCGTCGGGAAAGAGAATTCAACTCTTCCCTTCGGCACCCTCAGTATCTAAGACGGGGGATAAGGCCATCTCAGCGTTCCCGGTGAGCGGATCTCCTAAACGGAATCTGACTCGGGACCCGAGTCGTCGGACAGCGTGGGTCAGCGCACGTTTCTCGGCAGGGAGTATACGTGTCGATTGCCCTGCAGTCCCGCTCTCGACCGTCCTAAACACGTATTATCCACAAGCACCAGTCCGGAGTACAGAATGTAGAGTGCAGAACGCAGAGTACAGAACCTGTGTATCCCACACCAGTTCTGTACCCTCCACCAGTTACTCGTCAGACCGCGGCTCGTCTCGGAAGTACGCCTCCACCTCGAACGGCTCGCTTTCCCCTTCGACACCCGTCACGTCGAGCGCCGTCACGACCGCATCCGTCTCGAGTAGCCCCGCAAGACTCGGCACCGTGCGCCCCTCGTCGCTGCTGATGAGTTCCTTGATATAGAGGCCGCCTTCACCGTGAATCCGGACCTCCGCCTGTGTCGGCTCGCGGAGTTCTCCCTCGGCGTCGTACACTGTCCGCTCGCGGGTGAGCGCCGCCCGGCGGTGGTCGACGCGCTGGGGCGTCTCCTGCTCGACTGTCGTTCCGCGGAGTTCCTCGAGTGCCGCCTCGAAATCGCCCTCCTCGACTGGCTCGCCGAACTCGACATCCGCGCGGTAGTGCTTGCTCGCGTCGTGTTCCTTGACGCGCTCGACCATCTCGTAGGTCGCGAGACGTAGCCCCTCGACTTCGACTGCGCCCGCAGCGGCCTCGTTGATCTCGGACTCGAGTGCGGCCACGTCGGGCGTGCGCTCGCGCGGTCGTTTCACCTCGAGAACGAACGGACGGCCCTCTTCGAGCATCCGCGCGTCGACGTCCTCGCGGCCCGCACCGTGGAAGGTCCCCTCGTCGCCGTCCATCGCCTCGACGACGTGCGGGCGAACGACCTGCTCGACGCTGGTGTCGTACATGTAGCCAGAGCCGCCACAGTAGTCACACGGCTCCTCGCCATCGTCGCCGAGCTGGACGCCGCTGCCGCCACACTCCCGGCACGGCCACTCCGTCTGGGGAATATCGCGCTCGAGCTTGCGGTACCGGCCGTAGACGAACGCCGGGTTGATCTGGACGTCCACCGCGTGGCTCGTGACGGAGTCGGACTCGAGTGCCTCGAACGAATCGAAGCCGTCGAGGTCGATGACGGCGAGTACGTCCGGGCGGTCGAAGTCGACCTCTGCGCCGCTTTTCGCGCCGACGCGGCGGCCGACCTCGCGGTTCATTTCGCGTTTGAGCGATTCGCCGACCTCGGGGTCGAGTCCGGCGTCCTCGCGGAGCAGTCGGTCGTTTTCCTCAACCAGTGGAGAGACCTGCGTGCCAACCTGGTAGGTCTCGAAGTGGACATTTCCGAGGGCGTCGACGATGGTGTCGGCGATGGCGTCGAAGGTGCCACAGTACCCCTCACAGACCCAGCACGTCTCCGGGTCGTCGGGTTCGTAGTCCGTATCGTCTGCCAGTGCGATGGTCGTCCGGAGTGCACGGCCACGTTCGGCGTTCGTCAGCCCGAAACTCCGGTCGGCGAAGGGCCGACCGAGACAGGAGTTACAGAGTGGACCCGTCGCGAGCAGCGCACGGGCGTTCTCGAGCGTCGTCATGCCCATTCGTCGGGGGGCCGCGGGTAACACGTTTTCCCTTCGGTGATTTGCGGTCGTCTGACCCGTCGGCTCGTGGCGACAGTCCTCGGTACTACAAAATAGGTCGAGTCCTAGCCCCCTCGTATGAACGATTCCCGACTGGGTCGACGACAGCTTCTGGCGGCAGCAGGGGCCGGGCTTGCTGGCGTCGTCGCCGGTTGTTCTGCGCCCGATACTGCGAGTTCGATTGAGGGCAACTCATCGCACGAAATCGACCGTGATAATCTCGCGGACGGTTCGACGTACACTGACATCTACGAGTCGGTTATCGATTCTGTCACACAGGTTCGTGTCTTCGGCGTCGAGAGCCCACTGTCCGACGGTCAGGGACGCGGCCAGGGGTCGGGCTTTCTCGTCGACGACAGCCACGTCGTCACGAACGAACACGTCGTCGCCGGTGGGCAGGAGGTTGACCTCCAGTACATCAACGGCGACTGGACGACGACCCGCGTCGTTGGGACTGACACGTACAGCGATCTGGCGGTCCTCGAAGTAGATCACGTCCCCGATACCGCAACGCCGCTTGCCCTCGCGGACCAGCGCCCCATCGTCGGCCAGCAGGTGCTCGCCATCGGCAACCCCTACGGTCTCGAGGGGTCAATGTCACAGGGAATCGTTAGCGGTGTCGATCGGACGGTCGACGCACCGGGACGCGAGTTTTCGTTCCCGAACGTCGTCCAGACCGATGCCGGTGTCAACCCGGGTAACAGCGGTGGGCCACTCGTCGACATGAACGGCAACGTCGTCGGCGTCGTCAACGCGGCCGGCGGCGACAACATCGGCTTCGCTATTTCGGCGGCCCTGACCCAGCGCGTCGTACCCACACTCATCGAAGATGGCGAGTACGACCACTCGTTCATGGGAATCACGCTCATGACCGTCGATCGCTTCGTCGCCGAAGAGAACGACCTGCCGGAGGCAACCGGCGTCATCATCGACGAAGTCCGTCCGCGCCAACCAGCACACGGGTCGCTTCAGGGGTCACACACGCGGACGCGACGCGGCGGGGAACCGATCCCCGTCGGTGGCGACGTGATACTCGAGATGGACGGCGAACCGATCCCCGACCGTCACGCACTTTCGACCCACCTCGCACTCGAAACCAGCCCCGGTGATACACTCGAACTCACGCTCTGGCGTGATCGTGCGGAGACGACCGAGGAGATGGTGCTTGGCGCACGATAGTGGATGGCGGATAGTGAATAGCGATAGCAGATTGCCGAAAGTCGATCGTAAAAGTAGGGGTTGTGACTTGTACACCTCTCTGAAATCGGAAACCACGGCTCTGACAGCACACTCTGTTCTGGTTCCGACGAACTGACGATCGTTCCGCGTTCATAATTGTTTTCTCGGTGTCCTGCAGGCGACTCAGTACCGGAACCAGTCGGACACTGTTCGAGAGGGTGTGAGCGGACCGACGCCGACACCGGATTTGCAGGCGACTATTAGTACAACTCGTCCGTTCAATCGGCTATTGCCTATCACCACCCTCACCGATATGCCCAGCCTAGTGCGGTACGTCACCCTAATAACGGATTCGTACAGATCAGCCGCTGTTTCGTTCTTTTTCGCGGCATTGAATCGTCCGAATCGGGGAAAAGTGGCGGTCAGGATTCCGTTTGCGGCGTTTAGAGTCCCGATAACAATAGGTGGTCGCTGTCTCCACACCGATGGCGCGAACACTCGCCGCCTGCATTCCCATGACATACGACGCTGACAGTTGGTCGTCCGAGACCGAGTTCGGTGATGCACAGTCGACCGAGAGCGAGGACGAAGCCGAGGTCGAACGCGAGCGCTCGTCAGTCGAACCAACGGACTCCGTTGGAGCGACGGACCCTGCAGAATCCGCAGCGCCAACGGGATCCAGCGAATCCACAGCCCCATCAACACACCCCGATCGAGACGGCCCCTCCCCCACAATCGAACTCGATCACGTCACGATCGAGAACGGATCCCAGGCGGACGAGTGTGCGATATTCCCCGCAGACGCACCCGAAGAAGAGCTTATGACAAACTGGGTTGCGGCGCTCGAAGGCTCGTTCGTCGACCTCGACTCAGTACGGTAGCCAATGCACCTCGGGAGCACCGTCACGATGATCAGTTTTTGGCTCGGCACACTCCTGCCAGTCGTCTACCTGCCGGTCTTTCTCACCGGTATCGACTCGATGAGCCGCTTCTCACTCTTTCTGGCCCTGATTGCGATCAACGTCGTTGCCCTTGTCGCCGGGCATAACTACCGAAATTCGCCGCCGCAGAGATAACAGTCCGATACGGCACGGCACTGCACAACACTGGACAATACTGGACGGCACTGGACGACACTGGACGACATTACAGACAGACACAACTGCACCCAACACTCGCAGTCTCTCAGCAACCACTGTCACTCGAGTCCTCGCGAAAAATTTCGGTCGTCCCTACGAGTGTCTCACGCGATGTGCTGTCACGATGACCAGAGCTGTGCCTGGGGCGTCCCGCAGCTATCACAGACGGCTGCCAGGTTGTCTTTGTACTCCTGGGACTCGAGTTCGCCCGCTGAACAGGCGGGACAGGGGCGTCCCTCAAGCAGCGAGAGCAGTTGTGGGTTGTCCTGGGTTTGCTTTTGGTCCTGATCCTGACCTTGACTCTGACCCTGGCTGTGACCTCGCCCCTGACGCTCGCCCGAATCGTGCTGTCCAGGTTGTGATTTCGCCATATAGAGACTCCAGTCCGGAGATACTGGAAACGGTTCGCCCTGTCTATGCAATGTCTGCCCATCGCCGGCCAGGGGTTTTTCGGGCGGCATCCAGACTTTTCCGGCGGGACGGACGGGCGGGTTTCGGTGAGTACTAGACGCTGGGTCGAGAAGCGACGACTGAATCCACATGTGGCCCTGGGGACACCTCGCCGTCGCGTACCTGCTCTACACTGCGTACACGCACACCCAGTTTGACCGCTCGCCACGGGGGCTCCCACTCCTCGCACTCGCGATTGGGTCACAGTTTCCCGATCTGATAGATAAGCCGCTTGCGTGGTCAGTAGACGTTCTTCCTGGCGGCCGAACGCTTGGCCACTCACTGCTGGTTGCGGCGCTTTTGATTCCGGCCGTTCTGCTCGTTGCTGACCGACTTGATCGACGAGATGTCGGCATTGCGTTCCTCATCGGGCACGTCTCGCATCTCGTTGCAGATATCCCACCGTCGGTGCTTCGCGGCGACCTCTCGGGAACCGAGTACCTTCTCTGGCCGGTCGTCGAACAGCCACCCGAAGATCCGGTCGACGGGCTGTTCGACGCCATCCTCAACTACTACGCACTCGGTCCCTACGAATGGGTCCAGTTCGGCCTGTTCGCCGCCGCCATCCTCGTCTGGTACCGCGACGGCGCGCCCGGACTGGCGACCGTTCGCACGTCGATTCGTCGTCGTGTCGGAAGCGACTCCTGACCTGTCACTCACTGTCGCTCCCCCCGAGCAGTAGCCAGCGTAGTCGGCGATACCCCACCCAGCGCGACTGCAACCGCCACTCACAAACCGTGGCTGCTATCCCGCTCCCCAGCATCCACACCACCATGCGCCAGTTCGTCTTCGTCGCTCACGACGTTCCACTCGATGCCGACTTCTCACTCGACGACCTCGCCGGTGGCGCCGGCCGACTCGACGCTCTTTGCCGGTCGATCACCGCCTCGTTCGTCACCTCCCACGGCATCCGCGAGGACGTCCGCGTCCACGTCGTCGTACAGAATACCGTCACCATCACCTTCACCGGCTCCGAACTCCGCCGACTCAACCCCGACGAGCGAAGCACCGCCGCCCTCGTCCGCAGCGCCCTCGAACACCGCGAGGAAGCGATCGGTGCACTTCCCGCCGAACCCAACCCCGGCATCGAGGTCTACCGTCGCGGCTTCGAGGCGACACTCGAGACAGTCGATGCCGACGGCCCCCTCGTTCAACTCCACGACGATGGGACACCGATCACCGACTGTGAGCCGGGGGTACTCGAGTCCGGCGTGTTCGTTCTCTCGGATCACCATGATTTCACGAGCGAAGAGGAAGCGCTGCTCGAAGACCGGGTTGACAAGCGGCTTCGGGTTGGGCCGACAGTGTTGCATGCGGATCAGGCGGTGACGGTGGTGCACCACTATCTGGATACGGTGGGCTACGAGACGTTCTGAGTTTTTGAGTGCTGGACCTATACCTATACTCGACGTAGCGGGGCTGTGTGTGCTGTATGCGAGCGATACTCGTCTGTCTGGGGTCGATTTTCGGAAGGGTTAAACAATCTGCTGTGCTCATTTCTCCTGCGGGCCGGTGGGGTAGCCTGGTATCCTTCGGCCTTCGGGTGGCCGTAACCGCAGTTCGAATCTGCGCCGGCCCACTGGATATAAACCCCTTTTCCCGCATCTCTTGACAGTTAGCGGCCGCTTTTCGGGGTGGTCTGCATGACGGTCGCACCGTGGCCGTCGGTCGACCATTCGACCTGCGAACACTGCGGTGCCCATGTCACCGATCGGTTCCGGCGTGTCTTCGGTGACGATCGCAACCGAGCCCACCGCTGCGGAGAGTGTGATTCGTACGCTCGACTGAGCCGCGGCTCCGCTGCTGGCGTCGACGTGCCGGTGCCAGATCCAGAAAGGGTATCGACGAGAGCAGTGACGTTCGAGGTCGACACCGAAGTTACTGCCAACCGGGAGTAGATACTGCTATTCGTTCTGTACGTCGCTTGCCCAGTCGGGCGTCTCCAAGTTGACATCGTCTGTCTCGAATTCGTACGTGATTTCCATCGTTGTCGATTCCTCATTGCTTGCCGTCGTCAACAGGTAGTTGAGATACGTAAGACGGTGTAATTCCGTTTGCTCCCACGAGACATCTACCGATCTGACTGCTTGGGTCTCTGGATCAGCTTCAATACTTCCTGACGTATCTGTGATTCTAGAACTAGTCTGTTCTACCCACACGTCTTGAAGGCCATACGTGTCGCTATCTCCATCTTGGTCAGTCTGTTCATAGGGGATGAATCTCAGATTCCCGAGTATGAATTCCGTACTACTTTCGAGATCGTTTGATTCGCTATGGGTACTGCCCGTGAGAACGATACCCGCATTCTCATCTCCTTCTTGCGCTGTCTGCAGTATTTCTACGTCATCATCGTCTCTATGCGTCTCTAGCCAGTTGTCTACTTCAGTTTCGTCATCGAACGCTCTTCGAATGTATACTTCTCCGTCTGAGCTCGGTTGATACTGTTCTACTGTCGTCCAGCCCCAGTCAGCCACTTTGTACCGCTCATTGTTGTCCGTCACTACACCGTCGATGTCGTACTCGGTTCGACCGTCAGCGATAATGCTACTAGTAACACGATACTCATCGGCTTCTTCGAACGAAAATTGTTGTGCCGGAGACTCCTCAGAGTAGGGGTCGTACGTTGAGAACGGATAGACGACAGACAAGACGAGAACCAAGCAAAGCGCCGCCAAAATCCCGATAACGATGCTAGCAGAGCGCCAATTCATATATCACTGTTATCTAATCCTATGAAAAATCTATCGCAGTTAGCGTGAGATATTAGATTCTATCACCTATTGGGATTTTTGCCTGCTGGGTTCCGCGACGATCGCCACCACCGTGCCACCGTAGTAGCGGGAGATTGCATGACCGAACCATCTTGTCCTGGAGGATCGTCAGCCCCGGTCGCCCGTGTGGTCGGTAGACGACGAAACAGTACCAGCCGTCGTGCCGGCGTAGTTTCTCGTGGTACTCGCGGTAGACCTTCCAGTTTCGGGCTGCCCGTTCGAATGCTCGTGCATCGTCGATTTGATCTCGACTGGCGTGCCGTTGCCGAACCTGGCGTCGTGCCACGAGCTGCGCTCGAGTTCGAACCGTCGCTTTTGTCGCCATGCGTTTCTCGACTGGCGTGCCGAAGTGGTTCGCTCGCTTCGAGCGATTCACGCACACCACGTGTCGCGCGCCGATGTATACAACACACCTCCGATGTTGGGGAGTCGTGGGCGCACATATGCCCTGTCGACGGCACTCTTCCATCGTCTAGGCGGCGACGCGTTTTCACATCTTCCTCAGGATTGTGTCGTCGTCCTTGCTATCTCCCTCGGGTGTCTCCCCAACTAGTTGGCTTTATCTTACGTGTGGAAGTTCTAGTCGTCGGCGGGATGCCCTCGAGTGGTCGCGGACGGACGCCGACGATTTGCATCCGAAACGCGGTCGGCGAGGACCGCGGATTCAACGATCTTAATTAGGAATAGTTAAAGTCGAAATCTTCGCTGCCAACTTGTGTTCGAGTAGCGTCTTCCTCAAGCTCAGCAACTGCAGTTACCGTTCCATCGATAGCATTGTCAGTTTCTGCTGCTTCAAGATGAACATCAGCACCATCATCCTCATCACCAATTCGGACTGTATCACCCACACTGAGACCGGTCAATTCACTTTCACCACTATTGATTTCACCTGATTCCAGACCCTGGATATCAACATGATCTGCATTGCCGAGCGATGTCACTTCGACCTGAATATGTTGATCACTTTCGTCAACATCAATCGTTACGCCTGCTTGTGCTTCTTGGCCCACACTACCACCGAGATCTAAGACGAATGCTGCAATAACTGCTGCAAGAATGACAGTAATTGTAACCATTAGAATAACTCCTATAACAGGAGAAACAGCACGCTCGTCCTTGTTGCCGACTAGTTTCTTGGTAAACACCATTGTTTAGAAGTCCCAGTCCTCGCTGCTAACCTGTGTCTCTGTACCATCCGCGTCAATCACAGCAACGGCGGAGATCGTCCCTGCCGAATTCAGGTCATCCGGGCTACTTTCGGATAGGGTAACAGTGTCTCCAACAGTCATCCCGCTAATGTCTGAGTCGCCTTCAGACGTGTCACTCCCGAAGTCACTGGATTTGAGGTCGACATGATCTGCATTCCCTAGAGACATTACCTCTATTTGCACTTCGTTATTTTCTTCATCTACTTCAATTGTCACACCCGCCTGGGCTTCCTGACCAACGCTGTCACCAAGGTCCAGAACGAACGCAGCGATCACAGCCGCAAGAATGACTGTAATTGCAACCATTAGGATGACGCCAATAACGGGCGATACTGCACGCTCTTCTTCGTTGCCTAGTAGTTTGGCTCTGTATTTTGTAAGATCCATTGTTGGATTCGTTTTCGTTCAGCACCCCAAACGGTGAGAAGACGTATTCCGGGGTCCGTGGAAGGACCGAGTGACGCTCGAGGGGGATTAGGCATCGAATCCTCGGCGTCGTCTTCTCGTCGCGTTTCGGTGCTTGTCGCAAGCACTGGAAGATCAGTATATATAACCAATAGATAGTGAACCATTTCGGGTACACATCAAGGAGCACATGGTTTTCAGATCTGATAATCAAGGGAGTGCAGAGCACCTACAGCACCCCCTTGAACCGACGCCATCTTGCATTCTCAGATTTGAGAGTGACAACGGCAAGAATTTTGCCAGTCTCGTGTGACCCGCACCTATGGACTGGGATGACCCAGTGATCGACGAGCGCGACCTTGCGCGCACCTACGATGGCGGTGCGTATGCAGATCCGTGGTCCGGCGTGCTCGACTACCGGGCTGTCATGCGCTACGCGAGTCAGCACCCGGACAAGGGCTCGTACGTGATCTCGAACGCGCAAGAGATTCCACGTGGGCGCGTTCGCGGATGGGTCGACGATAGTGGAATGCCAGACACCGCTCGCGGAATCGAAACCGCTCGCGAGCTGGGCTGGCTTGATGCAACCTACCGCGACGATGCCTTTCTCGCGCTGAACACACTCGTCGCGAACGTCTTTTCTGGCGGTTCGATTGCAACCGAGACGTCCGCACCATCGTCGCACTGCTACATCGCGACCACCGGTCCCGCGTAATCGACGCGTTGAGATAGCCGTCCTCGGGTACGAGCTCCACACCGCCAGTAGTTTCTGAAGGTAATTGTTAACACGCACGATCATGTTTGTGATTGTGTATGTCAGCAACACGTGATGGAAACGGTGACGAAGAATCGCAGACGCGAGGGCGGGGAACGACGCGACGACGAGTACTTCAGACAGCTGTTGCGACCGGAGCGATAGCGGGGGCAACAATACCAGCCGCTGCCGACGCCGACTCGATCGATGCCGAACCGACGTTCGAGGACGGTCGCGCACAGCCGGTCTTCGCCGACGATGACGTGATCCGCGAGAGCTACTGGGTCGAAACGTCGCTCGACACCGACGGAACCGGTGAGCCGGACCGCGTGCACGTCGAAATCGCGCGGCCAGCCTCGACGGTGACTACTGATCTCCAGCTGCCGGTCGTCATCCAACCGAGTCCGTACTACGGGCCGGACCAGCCGGCCTGGGGATACTCTCCGAACGAGGAACTATACGAGCCCGACAAACCGGGGCGTGACCTCGATGGCGGCCCAGAAGATCGGTCACGGGAGGTGTACGACGACTATTCGGATCTCGCCGAGTTCACCGGCGGTGAGACGCCCCAGATCGGTCCGTCGGCCTTCGAAGACGAACTGCTCCAGTGTGGCTTCATCTGGGCCTATCCAGCCTCGATCGGCACGGAACAGTCGACTGGCTGTCCCGACGTCGGCGGTGAGACCGAAATCGAGGGGATCAGAACCGTCGTCGACTGGCTCAACGGGCGAGCAGATGCCTACGACGCACGAGAGGGTGGCCAGGCGGTCGAGGCGGACTGGACGACCGGTAGCGCCGGGATGATGGGCATCTCGTACAACGGCACGCTCGCAAACGGCGTCGCCGCGACCGGCGTCGATGGTCTGGAGGCGATCGTCCCCATCGTCGCGATTTCAAACTGGTACGATTACTATCGCGCGAACGGCCACGTCGCGTCGAGTCTGGACATGGGTGGCCTGTTCGACTACATCATGAGCCGTGAGAATGGCGATCTCTGTGAGCCCGCCAGAGATCTCGTCGAGAACGGGCAAGATCGGACAACAGGCAACTACAACGATTGGTGGCACGAGCGTAACTACCTCCCGGATGTTGAGAACATCGATTGCGGCGTGCTCATCTGTCACGGGCTCTATGACTTCAACGTCGAAACCTCGAACGCCTCGAAACTGGTCGAACAGCTCAGAGAGCACGACAAGCCCTACCGGATGTGGCTTCACCAGGGTGGCCACTCCGACCCACTCAGCCGCGGTGTCGACGAAGATGCCTGGGTCGACCTCCTCAACCGCTGGTACACCTACTGGCTGTTCGACGTCGAAAACGACGTGATGGACGAGCCGCCGATCACGGTCGAACGAGAGGACGGCTCGCTGGCCGCCGAAGCCGACTGGCCACACCCCGATACCGAGCACGTCGACCTTTCGTTCGCACCCGGCGGCCAGACGAAAGGCGGATTGACACTCGAGTCCCCTACCGGGCCGCCGGTGACGGAGTCGCTGGTCGACGACCCCGATATCTTCATCCAGACGCACGCGAATGCCGACGAGTCCGACAATCGGCTCGTCTACACGACCGAACCGCTATCTGAAGACGTGCGACTCAGCGGGACTGTGATTCCGGACCTGACGCTGTCGTTCGACGAACCGGCCGCGAACGTGACGGCGTTGCTGGTTGAGTACGACGAAGATGGCGAGGCTGAGATCGTCAATCGGGGTTGGATGAACCCGCAGAATCGGAAGTCGGTGAGCGAGACGTTCGCGTTGCACCCGCCGGGACGGCCGTACCACGTCGAATTCAACCTGCAGGCGGCCGATCGGGTCTTCGATGCGGGCTCCCGGCTCGGGATCGTGTTGTTGTCGACCGATCCCGGTCACGGAATGCTCCAGCCGCCGGAGACGCGCGTCGAAATCTCGCTCGATCTCTCGAAGAGTACGGTCCGTCTGCCGATCGTTGGTGGCGAGGACGCGGTGTCGGCGGCGCTCTCGGAGTGACCGGCCTGGTCGTCATTTCGATCACCTCGACGACTCGTCACGTGGGTTTTCCACGCGGGATGTGGTGTCTGGGTGTATGGATGATCGACGGGCGGATTCCGATCGTGGTCGTGGTCATGACGGTAACGGTGATCGTGACCGTGGCCATGACCGTGACGATAACCGAGATCAGGAACCGGAGGGCGAAAGCGAAGCCAACGACAATCGCGATGCAGGATCCGACGCCGAGGGAGACCGAACACCGACACACACACGAACAGCCTTTGATGTCGACGCCGAGACCGAACTCACCTACGAAACGGTTGCGGAGTCGCCACTCAAACGCTGGCTCTTACTCGATGGCAACCGACTCCTGATTGCCGGTCTGCTCGCGGCTGGGCTCTACGCCGCCGTGATCGTGCTGCAGGTGGGTGGGCTCATCGATATCACAAACGCGGATACGGTCGTTTCCCTCTACAGCGCTCTCGTCGGCGGGACACTCCCATTCATCACGATCGTCCTGGCGATCAACCAGCTCGTCCTCTCACAGGAACTGGGCTGGCCGAACGAACTCACTGAACGCTTCGAGAAGATGACCGACTTCCAGCACCGCGTGGAGGCTGTGACTGGTATCTCTGTTAGCCCCTCCTCTCCGGCAGCGTTCCTCCGACTCGTCGTCGACGCCACGGTCGAGCGCGGCCGGCGACTTCCCGACTCGCTCTCCGACGACGCGACGGCCCACCAGCGCGAGGAAATCGCTCGCTTCGTCGAGACACTCGAGTCCGATGGCGAAACAGTCTCAGATGCATTGGCCGATGCGGAGTTTGGGACCTTCGAAGCGCTCTCCGCCGTGCTCGGCCACCATCAGGGAAACTACTACCACGCGGCGCGGTTGTTTCACGAGGAGTGGGATGAGTCCTTCACAGAAACGGCGCCACTCGAGGAACTGATCGAGCTACTCGAGTTGCTCGCGATTGCGCGCCAAACGTTCAAGACGCTGTATGTCCAGCACGAACTGGCGATTCTGTCGCGGCTGTTGCTGTACGTTGGGTTTCCGACGCTGGTTGGTGGAGGACTGTTGCTCGTCTCGTATCCGACGTTGGTGACACTGATCTCGACGCCGGCAGTCTTGCTCGCGGTTGCTGCGGGTGGTGTGGTGCTCGTCTTCCTGCCGTTCGTGGTCCTGTTGAGCTATGCGCTGCGGATTGCGACTATTGCGGCACGTACTGCGGACTTCGGTCCGTTCGTGCCGCAGTCGTCGCCGTAGGCGACTGCCGTGATCGCATCAGACAGTAGTTATATTAGAGGGCGAGTCGATTGTGGGGTGTTGGCATATGTCAGAAGGAGAGTTCAAGCTGATTAGCGAACAGATCGGGCCGCTTTCGGCGATTGCGTTGCTAATCGGGACGGCGCTGGGGATGAGCATTTTTATCGTGCCGACGCAAATGGCGGCGGTGGCTGGGCCGAGTATCTCGATTGCGATCGTGCTCTCGATCGTCCCGATGGTGCTGGGCGTCCTCTTGTTGTTGCAGTTGGGAGGGGCGATTCCAGTCGCGGGCGGGATCTACGTCTACGGCTCGCGGCTGGTCGGGCCTTACTGGGGATTTTTGAGCATCGTTGTGCCGGTGCTTGCCGTGTGGGCATATCTGCTGTTCGCTGCACTCGGATTTGCACAGTATCTCCCGGTCATCACCGGGGCGTTGCCGGTCGGCGACGTGCCGACACTGCCTGCGGTCTGGCTCTTGCTCGCAGCGTTTCTGGTGCTCAACTACGTCGGGATTCAGTTCGCCGCACGGGTCCAGATCGGTCTCGTTGCGGTGCTCATCACGGGAATGCTCGTCTTCATCGTCGGCGGGGCGATGGCGTTCGATCCTGGGAACCTGACGCCGATATTCCCGACCGGATCCGGTGAACCGCTGGCGGACAGCTACGCACCGTTCTTCCTTGCGATCGTGCTTCTGTACATCCCGTTCCAGGGGTTCGCGATGATTATCGAAATCGGGGAGGAGTTGCGCGAGCCAGTCAAGAACATTCCGCGCGTGCTTGCGGTCGGCATGTCGCTCGTCGCGTTGCTCTCGGTCGGAGTCGTCGTAGCGCTGGTCGGGGCTGCCTCGTGGGAGAGCGCGATCGATCCAGCGACGGGTGAGGCAGTTGACGGCGGAATCGCCGCCGTCGGGACGGCGTTCCTGCCCGACTGGGCTGTCCTCGTCATCGGGATCGCAGCGCTGGTTGCGGCCGCGACGACGGTGAACACGCTGTTTACGTCCTACTCTCGAACCGTGATGCGAGCGGCTCGTGATGAGGTCGTTCCTTCGTTTTTCTCCGCCGTCCACGACCGATTCGAGACGCCTTACCGGGCGGTCGTCCTGCTCGGGATTCCACCGCTACTTGCAGCCCCGTTCATGGGCTGGTTCGACGCGGTCATCGCTGTCGACGTACTCGACTGGCTCGTTGTCGTCACCGTAACGGGTATCTTCATCTCGTTCATGGTCGGCGGCGTCGCGCTGTGGAACCTGCCACAGGAGTTCCCCAAACGGTACGAGTACTCGATCTACACGCTGCCGCTGCCGGTGCTCAAGGTCGTCGCAGTGGGGAACGTCGTCGTCTCGTTCGTGTTCATGCTGCTCGTCGCCGCCAGCGCCCCCTCGGCGCTCGCGTTCGTCCTCGTCTGGATCGTCCTCACCTCGGCCGCCTACGTCTACAGAATTCGCTCCTCGGCGCGGCGAGACGTCGACCTTCGCGCACGGATGTCGCTGTTGCATAAGCACGAATCGATCGGCGGTAGCGGTGGCAGTGGCAGTAGCAGTGGTGATAGCGATGCGAACACCGACGGCGGAACCAACACCGACGCTTGAGCGGACTGGCGTCCCCGTTTCGTAGTGGACCCAAGCGGTTCGCGTCTCTTCTCAAATTGAGAAACAACACCCTGTCTGAGCGAGGGTAACTCGAGTACGACTCCGAAAAGATGGCGTTCCAGCCGCGTCCCTATCGACACTCCGCCGTACCGATTGTCGGACCGCTGTGTGGCGTCCGGCCGCGCGAGAGGTAGGATGCGAGGTCGGTCGTCGTCACGATCCCGATGACGCCTTCGTCCTCGTCGACCACTGGGAGGTGGTGACAGCCGTGTTCGAGCATGGTGGCTGCAGCGTCGCGGATACTGTCCTGTGCGGAGGTGGTGACAACGTCTTCGGTCATGTAGCGTTCGACGGTCGTTTCGGCCTTCGGCTGGCTCTGGGCGACGATATCGACGAAGTCAGTCGTCGTCAGAATGCCGGCGAGGTGGTTGTTCGAATCGACGACGATCACCGATCCGATATCGTTCTCGCGCATGACCTGGCCGGCGGTTTCGACCAACGTGTCCCGTCGAACGGTGTGAAGTGACGTGGACATGATGCGGCCGACAAAGATGTCTTCCATAGTACTGCCTTCTCCTATAGGAACATAATACTTTGCTATGAGTTACCTACTAGCATGCAGTGTTGGTATGCGTATCAATTATCAGCCACCTCCAGCCTACAATTCACGCCCAGACCTATGATCCAGTGGTGAACCTTTACGCTCCCGTGAGTCACACCCATCGGTATGCGAATTAACGAGGCCGTCATCGACCGACTGGTTGCGAACGGGGTCGACACCCTGTTTGGCATTCCCGGCAAACAGACGCTACCGCTGAACGAAGCGATCAGCGAGCGCACGGACATCAACTTCGTCATGGCTCGCCACGAGACCGCCGTCTCCCACCAGGCGTGGGGGTACGCCGAAACGAGCGGCGGCCTGGCCGCGACCGTCGTCATCCCCGGTCCCGGAGACATGAACGCCATGAACGGGCTGAAGAACGCGCTCAACGACTGCACGCCGCTCGTCCACATGGCCGTCGAGACCGAACCCGAGATCCGCGGCGGCGACGGCATCCACGAAACGCCGCCGGACACCTACGACAACGTCGTCAAGGAGAACGTCACCGTTGAAACGCCCGAGAGCACGATCGCCGAACTCCAGCGCGCGATCGACATCGCGCTCACCGCGCCGATGGGACCCGTCCGCGTCGGCATTCCCAAGAACTTCCTCCCGATGGACGTGCCGCTCGCCGAACCCGGCGAAACCGAAACCCGCACCGTCGGTACTCCTGCAGAGGAGCGAATCGCCGAGGCCGCCGATCTCCTCGCCGGCGCCGAACACCCAATTATCATCGCCGGCGGCGGCGTCCGCGCCTCCGACGCGAGCGACGAACTCGCAGCTCTGGCCGAAACGCTCGACGCACCGGTGTTCCCGACCTACAAGGGCAAGGCCGTCCTCCCCGACGATCACGACCTCTTTGCGGGCGTGCTCTGTGGCGGCACCGGCAGCGCGGTCAAAGACCAGATCGCCGCCGCAGACGCGGCTCTCGGCGTCGGCACCGACCTCGACGCCGTCACGATGAAACACTGGGAGATCGACGTCCCGGACGACCTCGTCCACGTCACCCTGGACGCCAACGACATCGGCGTCGGCTACGACCCCGCGGTCGGCATCGTCGCAGACGCCGGCCGAACGATGGGTGCACTCGAGTCCGCCCTCGAAACTCGCTCGCTCGCCTCGGCGGATGGACACGAGCGCGCGCGGGAAACGCGCCAGGCCGTCGAAGACCGACTCGCGGAACTGGTCGCGGTCGACGAATCGCCGCTGCCGTCCCCGAGCGCGCTGTCGGCGATTCGGGATGCAGTGCCTCGAGAGGCAGTCGTCGCGGCCGACGCGGGCGGGTTCCGCCTCTGGTCGCTCGTGATGTTCGAGGCGTACGAGCCCCGGGATTACGTCAATCCGGGCTCGTGGGCGACGATGGGGTCGGGCGTACCCTCGGCTATCGGCGCGAAGGCGGCGAATCCGGACCAGGAGGTCGTCGCGCTCACCGGTGACGGCGGACTGATGATGTGCGTCCACGAGCTGCACACGCTGGCCGACGAGGACATAGATGTAACCGTGATCGTGCTCAACAACAGCGATTACGCGATCATCAGCGAGGAGGCCGAACGCAGCTACCGGATGGAGGCGAGCGAGTACGGCTGGCAGGAGGTCCCGCTCGACTTCGAGGCCATCGCGTCCGGGATGGGTCTCGAGACGATGCGTGCTGGCACGCCGGACGAGATTCGCGAGACGGTTGCTGCGGCGATCGAGAGCGAGGGGCCGACGCTAGTCGAGATTCCGACGGATCCACACGAACCGCAGGCAAGCGTCTGGATGTCGGACTGAACGACCGGCGTCTTGCCGGTCGGCCAGTTTCTCTGGCTTGCTAACCGTTATACCACGGGCAGACCGTGGTGTGTCTAGAGATGAGTACTGCGCAGACGGATCGGATGAGCGACAACGACCGCTCGATCACGGGCTTTGTAATGATCTCCCACGCGGTCGTCCACACGTACGAGCTCTCGATCCCGATTCTGATGGTAATCTGGCTCACTGAATTTAGCGTGAGCACGGCGATTCTCGGCACTGCGGTCGCGGTCGGCTACGGCCTGTTCGGCGTCGGTGCGCTGCCGGCCGGCATTCTGGTCGACCGGTTCGGCTCGCGCGAACTCGTGTTGGTCTGTCTGGCCGGGATGGGTGGCTCGTTCCTGCTCTTGAGCGCCGCACAGGGCATCGTGTCGATCACGCTGGCACTCTGTGTCTGGGGAATCGCGGCGAGTATCTACCACCCGGCGGGGCTCTCGTTGATCTCGACCGGCGTCGAACAGCGCGGCACCGGCTTCGCCTATCACGGGATGGCCGGCAACTTCGGCATCGCCTTCGGGCCGTTGCTGACGGCGATTCTGCTGTTGTTCTTCGACTGGCGTCTCGTCACTGCAATTCTCGTCGTCCCGGCCGGCCTCGCGATTCTCTACGCGGTGACGGCGAGTTTCGACGAGAAGGCCGCCGTCGAGACACAGCCTGATGGCGGTCGAGAGCCGGCAGACGAGGACACCGACACCGACACTGACACCGGCGGACCGACCGACGAGCAGGCCGACGGGCAGATGTCGCTCTCGCGATTCCTCTCGGACAGCCGCGCGCTGTTCACCCTCGGTTTCACCGTCGCGATGGTCGTCGTCATGATGAACGGGCTGTTCTACCGCGGCACGCTGACGTTCCTGCCGGACGTACTGAGCGACTTCATGCCCGACGTCGCCGAGCAGCTCCAGTTGTTCGACCCCGATAGCCCGATGGCCGAGGAGTTCGATCCGGCCTCCTACCTCTACGCCGGGCTCTTGATGGTCGGTATGGCCGGCCAGTATGTCGGCGGAAAGCTCACCGACCGCATCCGGACCGAGACCGGACTCACGATAATCTTCGGCTCGCTCGCCGTCGTTGCGGTCCTGTTCGTCCCCGTCGCCGAAGCCGGCCCGATTCCGCTGCTCATCATCGGATCGATACTCGGCTTCCTGCTGTTCTCGCTCCAGCCGATGTATCAGGCGACCATCGCGGAGTACAGTCCGCCCGGTGAACGCGGCCTCTCCTACGGCTACACCTACCTCGGTGTCTTCGGCGTCGGTGCCGCCGGCGCGGCGATTGCCGGCTTCCTTCTCTCGGTCGGTTCCGTCTGGCAGACGTTCACGGCGCTCGCCGTCTTCCCTCTCACGGGCGCACTCCTCGCGATCGTGCTCCGCAGAACCGGCGATCGACGCGACTGACCCGTTCCGCTCTCACTTCGTCCGTTCCGTCGTTCTCGTCGGCCACAACGGCACTGTCGGTACCTCGTCTCCGCTCCGTCCCCGCCATTGGTCCTCCAGTCGACACCACGAGATGCACAGTATCCGGCACCGATCCGCACTCGAGTACGGCCCGGACCAGTTGTGTACTGTTCAACTCCACTCACTAAATTCGTCCGTCGAATCAACACAGCGTTTGTTACAGGACAACAATTAACTACCCGTGCGCCGATGGACAGTATATGCTAGAAGAACCCACTGGCAATCTGGACGAGATCCCCACGACGATCCCGCACTGGTACGACCCGGACGGGAGTCCGCTGACACTCGAGTCGGGTGACGGTGCGACGGTCGCCGACGACGACGGCGAGGAGTACCTCGACTTCGCCTCGCAGCTGTACTGCGTCAACGCTGGGCACGGCAACCAGCAGATTATCGACGCGATGACCGAGCAGCTAGAACAGATCCAGTACGTCTCTTCCTCGAAGCATTCGCCAGTCCGATCCGAACTCGGCGAGCGACTGGTCGATATCGCGCCCGGCGACCTCTCGCACGTCATGTTCTCGGTGACCGGCAGCGAGGCGAACGAACTCGCCGTCCAGCTCGCGCGCAAGCACACCGGCGGCTCGAAGATCCTGACCCGGTGGCGCTCCTATCACGGCTCGACCTACGGCGCCGGCAGCCTGACCGGCGACCCCGAAACACGCGCCCTCGTCGAGAGCCACGCCGCGACGACCGGGTCGACGAAGTTCCTCCCCCCGATGTCCCACCCGTCGCCGTTCAACGCCGACAGTCCCGAGGAACTCGCCGAGCTGGCCGCCGACCATCTCGAGTTCGTGATCCGCAACGAAGACCCCGACTCCATCGCCGGGATCATGATGGAACCAGTCGCCGGCTCGAGCGGCGGCTACCCGGCACCGCCGGGCTACTTCGAGCGCATCCGCGAACTCTGTGACGAGTACGATATTCTGCTGATCGCAGACGAAGTCATCACCGGCTTTGGCCGCTGTGGCGAGTGGTTCGGCATCGAAACCGAAGACGTCGAACCGGACATGATCACCTTCGCGAAGGGGGTCACGAGTTCCTACGCCCCGCTCGCTGGCGTGCTCGCCCGTCCAGAACTCGTCTCGGGCGTCCAGGAGGACGGCTTCGACCTCGGGCAGACGTTCGGCGGCCACCCCGTCGGCTGTGCGGCCGGTCTCGCCGCGATCGAGGTCTACGAAAACGGCCAGATCGACAACGTCCGCGAGAACGCCTCGCTGTTCGAGCGCGGACTGGCCGAACTCGAGTCCCAGTACGATGTCGTCGCGGACGCGAGGGGCCGTGGCTACCTCTGGGGCGTGGCCTTCGAAGATCCGACAACTGGAGAGCCGTTCTACGACCCGCGTGTAGACGGTGACGACGTAGAGAATCCGGTTTCGGACGTCGTCTCGGGGCTCGAAGACCGCGGTGTGCTCGTTGGTACCGGCCGCCCGGCGACTCAGATCCTGCTCTCGCCGCCGCTGTGTACGACAGCCGAGGAGATCGAGACGGTTCTCGACGCACTGGACGCGGCGATCGCGGACGCGTTCTGAGGTCGCGGCCGCGATCGGAATTCAGCGAACAGCCGCTTTTATTTGACGCACGACAAACGAACAACCGTCTTTATCTCACGCGACGAACGAACGGTCAGCAGCATATGATCGAGGCAACCCTCTGTTTTGTTCTTCGCGAGTCCGAGACTGACGGGACCGGCGAGGCTGGCGAGACCGACGAGACCAGCGAGACCAGCGAGACTGACTCGGACACCGATGTCCTCCTCATCGAAAAACGCCGCGGCCTCGGCGAGGGCTGGTACAACGGCCCCGGCGGCAAACTCGAACCCGGCGAAACGCCACGGGAGTGCGCCGCCCGCGAAACTCGCGAGGAGGTCGGCCTCGAGATTGCGCCAGACGTACTCGAGTACGCCGGCGAACTCACCTTCCTGCTCGACGAGGAGGTCCACACGGTCTGTCACGTCTTCCGAACGACCGAGTTCGCCGGCGAACCGCGGCCCTCGGACGAGGCGCGGCCGGAATGGACGCCAGTCGACGACGTTCCCTACGATCAGATGTGGGAGGACGACCGCCTCTGGCTGCCGGGCGTCCTCGCAGGTGACACCGTCGCTGGCGAGTTCCACTTCGCGGGCGGGCCGCCACTCGACGAAGCGGCGTTCGTGGACCACGAACTCGAGTGGGGCGTTTCGTTCGAGTCACGAGACGGCGACGGAACAGACACCAGTGGCGAAACGGAAGCGGCCGGCGAGTAGACGACCCCCCGGTAATTCAGAGTAGAACTCGCCCGTTCGCTGGCAGTTCAGGGCCGCAGAACGACCTTTCCTGAACTCTTTCGGTCCTCGATGTACTGGTGTGCTTCGGCCGCGTTCTCGAGTGCGAACTCCTCGCCGAGGATGACCTCGAGGTCGCCGCTGGTGAGCCCCTGTGTGAGGTCGGGGACGGCCTTCATGATCTTGCTCGGGTCGTGGTAGGAGGCCTGGCCGAGGTGGAAGCCGGAGACGGACTTATTCTCGAAGAGGAGTCGACGGTTCTCGGCTTCGGCTGGGACGCCGCTCGCGACGCCGTAGGTGACCATGCGGCCGAAGTGGGCCATCGCGTCGAGACTGCGCTCGAAGACGTCGTCGCCGACGCTCTCGAGGACGAGGTCGACGCCCTCGCCGTCGGTTTCCTCGTCGATGACCTCACGGAAGTCCGTCTCCGTGTAGTTGATCGGGTGATCACAGCCCAGCTCACTCGCGAGGTCAAGCTTTTCCTGCGTGCTCGCGGTGCCGAAGACCTCCGCGCCCGCGTTCGAGGCTAGCTGGACGGCGGCAGTGCCGACGCCGCCGGCAGCAGCCTGGATGAGTACGGTTTCGTCCTCCTCGAGGCCGCCCCACTCGAACAGACAGGAGTGAGCGGTGAGGAACTGGACGGGGAAGCCGGCGGCTTCCGCGAAGCTCATGCCCTCTGGAATCGGGAAGAGCATCTGGGCGTTCGCGGTGGCGTACTCGGCGTAGCCGCCGGTGTTAAGCATCGCGACGACGCGGTCGCCCTCGTCCAGGCCGACCCCCTCGCCGGTGGCGTCGATCGTGCCTGCGGCCTCCATGCCGGGGACGTAGGTCGGCTCGGGGCCGCTGGGGTAGACCCCGCGGCGCTGCATGATATCCGCGAAGTTGATCCCGGCGGCCTCGACCTTGATCCGGACCTCCCCCGCGTCCGGTTCGGGGAGGTCAGTGTCGGTGACCTCGAGTTGCGAGCTGTCGCCGTACTCAGACACTTCGATAGCCTGCATAGCTTACCAATTGTAACATAGGTGCATAAGTGTATGAGAACTGGAAACCATCGGGGCGGTGTTTCTTCACTTGGCAGTGGCTGCTGACTGGCCAACGGTCTGTGCGCGTACACGCGTTCGCACACCTTCGCATGGTTTAAGAGCGCGCTGACTGAGTATCGAACTAATGAGCGACGAAAGTCAGGAACTCGGTATCACCGAGTCGAAATCGCACAAACCCGGTGAGTGGTACGCCGAGGTCGTCCAGAAGGCGAACCTCGCGGACTACGCACCGATGGGCGGGTTCATCGTCACGAAGCCCCGCGGCTACGCCCTCTGGGAGGGCATTCAGGACGCCCTCGATGGCTGGTTCAAAGAGACCGGCGTCGACAACGTCTACTTCCCGATGTTCATCCCCGAGAGCTTCTTAGAGCGAGAAAAGGACATCGTCGAAGGCTTCGACCCCGAGGTCGCCTGGGTCACCCACGGTGGCCACGACGAACTCGAGGAGCGCCTCGCCGTGCGCCCGACCAGTGAGTCCATCATCGCGCCGTTCATGGCCGACTGGACCCGCAGCCACCGCGACCTGCCGCTGCGACTGAACCAGTGGTGTTCGGTCGTCCGCTGGGAGGCCACCGAGACGAAGCCGTTCTTCCGCACGAAGGAGTTCATGTGGCAGGAGGGCCACACCGCCCACGCGACCGACGAGAGCGCCTGGGAGGAGGTCTGGACCCGCCTCGACCAGTACGAGAAGGTGTACGAGGAGGTCCTCGCAATTCCCGTCCTGCGCGGGAAGAAACCCGAACACGACAAGTTCCCCGGTGCGGACACCACGACCACGGTGGAAGCGTTGATGCCCGACGGCAAGTCCGTCCAGGGCGCGACCAGCCACAACCTCGGGCAGAGCTTCGCCGAGGCGTTCGACATCTCGTTCGTCGACGAGGACGAGGAAGAGCAAACCGCCTACACCACCTCGTGGGGCCTCTCCTGGCGCGCGCTCGGTGCACTCATCATGACCCACTCCGACGACCAGGGGCTCGTGCTCCCACCCACCATTGCACCCACGCAGGTCGCCATCGTCCCCATCTGGCAGGAAGACACGAAAGACGACGTCCTCGAGTACTCCCAGAACATCGCGGACGAACTCGAGGACGCTGGTTTCAGCGTCGAACTCGACGACCGCGACGAGCGCAATCCCGGCTTCAAGTTCAACGAACACGAACTCAACGGCGTCCCGCTTCGACTCGAGATCGGTCCGCACGAGGTCGAGGACGAGGAAGTCACCCTCGTCCACCGGCCCGACAACGAGGAAGCTGTCGAGGGCCGTGACGGCATCGTCGATGCAGTCGACGACCACCTGGAAACGATCTTCGACAAGCTATACGACACGGCAGCCGAGAACCTCGAAGCGAACGTTCGCGAGGCCCATAGTCCCGAAGACATCCTCGGAACGCTCGGCAAGCACGGCGGCTACGTGAAGACGCCGTGGTGTGGCGACGAGGCCTGTGAAGAGGTCATCAAGGAGAAGATCGCCGCCGAAATCGTCATGCAGCCACTCGAGGACGAGGGCGGGACGACGGCGGGCGAGGTTCCCGAACCCGACCACGACGAGTGTGGTGTCTGCGGTGACGCGGCTGACGAAATCGCGTACTTCGCGAAGTCGTACTGACACGTCAGTGAGGCAGTCACCTCGCAATCACGCCGCCGGGTTCGACTGACTCCATCCGGGTTTTCTCTCATCACGACACGGCAGCGGTGCGTGTCGTGTGCGTACTCACCTACGTGATTGGTAGTCCATCAGTCTGTCAACAGGAATCGTCATACTGGCTGCTGACGGCGGAAGCAGCGGGATCATCACCTGTCGGCGAACGAGTCACTCAGCAACACCTAATGGTTTAACCCAAGAGTGCTTACCACTGGCGTCGAAACCACCGGTGTGGTGTTCACTCTGGTGGGTGAGCACTACGTGCCTCTGACACTTTCCGCTGTTGTGTTGACCACGACGGTATCCGAGTTGCATCTCTAGCACGGCAGACAGAACTACAGTCCGAACACACAAATCGAGTCGTCCTGCTCAGATACTGTCGAAATATACACCTTATATCCATGCATATGTGTCTAGAATACACTTAGCCATTATGGGTTATCCTCTTATATCCGCTTTCGGAAGCAAAGGGTATGCCACAGCCACACAGAGCACCATCCACCGGCCGTTCGCAGGGGCTCGCAGACCCTACGGACGAACGGTCGAACTGCGGTGTCGGCGTCGTTATGGACCTTGATGGTGGGTCGAGCCACGACACCATCGCAGAGAGTCTCGAACTGCTCCGGAACCTCGAACACCGGGGCACCACCGGCGCTGAATCGAACACCGGCGATGGGGCCGGAATCATGCTGCAGACGCCCCACGATTTCTTCGACCAGGAACTCGAAACCGATCTCCCCGAACCGGGCAGCTACGCCGTCGGTTCGCTCTTCTTTCCGACCGACGACACGGCTCGCGCGAAACTCGTCTCTCTTCTCGAGGACACGGTCGCGACCTACGACCTCGACGTGCTCGCCTGGCGCGACGTTCCCACCGAGAACGACGGGCTCGGCGCGACCGCACTCGAGTCCGAACCGGACGTCCGGCAGGTTGTCCTCACGGCGACCGACGACGTGAGCGGCGACGAGTTCGACCGGCGACTGTACGTCGCACGGCGGGCACTCGAGAACGCGGTTTCGGCGGCCGACATCGACGGAAGCGAGCGCTTCTACATCTGCTCGCTCGACTCGCAGACGATCGTTTACAAGGGGCTGCTCAAGGGCGAGCAGGTTCCGTCCTACTACCCAGATCTCACCGACGAGCGCTTGGAATCGACGTTCGCGATGGTTCACGAGCGCTTCTCGACGAACACGCTGGGGGCCTGGGAGCTGGCCCATCCTCACCGGAACGTCATCCACAACGGCGAGTTCAACACGATTCAGGGGAACATCAACTGGATGCGCGCGCGGGAGACGGACATCGAGAGCGACGTCCTCTCGGACCTCGACACCGTCACACCGATCATCGACGACCCCGAGCAGTCGGACACCGCGAGCGTCGACAACGCGCTCGAACTCCTCCTGCAGGACGGCCGCGACCTGGCCCACGCCCTGCGGATGCTCGTTCCCGAGGCCTGGCGCGGCGACGAGTCGATGCCACGAGAGCGTAGAGACTGGTACGACTTCCACGCCTCGCTGGTCGAGCCGTGGGACGGCCCTGCCCTCGTCGCGGCGACCGACGGCGAGCGCGTCGGTGCCGTGCTCGACCGCAACGGCCTCCGGCCCTGCCGGTACGATGTGACGACGGACAACCGTCTCATTATGGCGAGCGAAGCTGGCGCGCTCGACACCGACCCCGCTAAGATCGCCGAGCGCGGCCGCCTTCAGCCGGGACAGCTCTTCCTCGCCGACCCCGAGGAGGGCCGGGTCATCCCCGACGACGAAATCTTCGCGGATCTCACCGACGACCGCTACGGCGAGTGGGTCGCCCAGGAGCAGGTTCGACTCGCGGACATCCGAGCGGGCGAGGACAGCACGCCCCGTAACGCCGTCTCGAACCTTCGCGACCAGCAGGCCGCGTTCGGCTACACGCACGACGAACTCGAGAACCTCCTCGAGCCGATGACGACCAAGGGGAAGGACCCGGTCGGATCGATGGGTGACGATACGCCGCTGTCGGTGCTCACCGAGTACAACCGGCCGCTGTTCTCGTACTTCAAGCAGCTGTTCGCACAGGTGACCAACCCGCCGCTCGACTACATCCGCGAGGAACTCGTCACGAGCCTCGAGAGCCGACTCGGCTACCAGCGCAACCTGCTCGACGAGTCGCCGGCCCACGCCCGACAACTCGTCGTCGACTCGCCCGTGCTGACCGACGCCGACCTCGCGTCGATCCGTGACTGCTCGACGAACGGGATCACGGCGGCGACGATCGACATCACGTACGACCCAGCAGACTCAGATTCCGATTCAGCCGGTACGGAACTCCGAGACGCCATCGAACGCGTCCGCGAGGACGCCGTCGCAGCGATCGACGAGGGCCACGACGTGCTCATCCTCTCGGATCGCGCCGTCGACGACGAGCGGGTTGCGATTCCGAGCCTGCTCGCGACGGGCGGCGTCCACCACCACCTCGTGCGAAACGGGCTCCGAAACCACGTCGGTCTCGTCGTCGAGTCCGGCGAACCGCGCACCGTCCACCAGCTCGCCACGCTCGTCGGCTACGGCGCCGGTGCAGTCAACCCGTACCTGGCCTATCAGACCATCGCCGACCTCACCGCGGGCCCCGACGGCGCGGACACCGGGGCCGCCATCGACGCCTACATCGGCGCACTCGAGGACGGCCTCCTGAAGACGATGGCCAAGATGGGGATCTCGACCGTCGAGAGCTACCAGGGAGCCCAGATTTTCGAAGCAGTGGGCCTCAACTCGGACCTCGTCGCAGAGTACTTCGGGGGGACCGAGAACCGCACCGAGGGTATCGGCCTCGCCGAGATCGAGGCAGACCTCCGCGAACGTCACGCGGCCGCCTTCGCAGCCGACGCAGACGAGCCCGACCTCGACCGCTACGGCGAGTTCGAACACCGCTCCGACGGCCTCACCCATCAGTGGAATCCAGAAACCGTGGGGACGCTCCAGCAGGCCGTCCGCTCGAACGACTACGAGCGCTACCAGGAGTTCGCCGACCTGATCAACGACCAGAACCAGAACCTGCAGACGCTCCGGGGGCTACTCGAGTTCGACGCCGATCGCGATTCCGTTCCGATCGAGGAGGTCGAGCCAATCACGGCGATCGTCGAGCGGTTCTCGACGGCCGCGATGAGCCTGGGCTCGCTCTCGCCGGAGGCCCACGAGAACAACTCGATCGCGATGAACCGCATCGGCGGGAAGAGCAACTCGGGCGAGGGCGGCGAACCGCCCGAGCGCTTCGGCACGGAGAAGGAGTGCAACGTCAAGCAGGTAGCCTCCGGCCGGTTCGGCGTCACCTCGACGTACCTCTCTTCGGCCGACGAACTCCAGATCAAGATGGCCCAGGGATCGAAGCCGGGCGAGGGTGGCCACCTGCCCGGTGAGAAGGTCAACGAGATGATCGCCCACGTCCGCAAGTCGACGCCAGGCGTGGGGCTCATCTCGCCGCCGCCGCTGCACGACATCTACTCCATCGAGGACCTCAAACAGCTGATCTTCGACCTGAAGGCGGCGAACGAGGACGCGGACATCAACGTCAAGCTCGTTTCCGAAGCCGGCATCGGCACGGTCGCGGCGGGTGTCGCGAAGGCCAACGCCGACGTGGTCCACATCTCGGGTCACTCCGGCGGCACGGGTGCCTCGCCGCGCACGTCGATCAAGAACGCGGGGCTGCCGTGGGAACTCGGGCTGGCAGAGGCGAACCAGATGCTCTGTGAGACGGGCCTGCGCGACCGCATCCGTGTCTCCGCCGATGGCGGCATGAAGACCGGTCGCGACGTGGCCGTCGCCGCCCTGCTGGGCGCGGAGGAGTACGTCTTCGGCACCGCCTCGCTCGTCACCTCGGGGTGTGTGATGGCTCGGCAGTGTCACAAGAACACCTGTCCGGTCGGCGTCGCCACCCAGCGCGAGGATCTGCGTAAGCGCTTCCCCGGCGAACCCGAGCACGTCATCAACTACATGACGTTCATCGCCCAGGAACTGCGCGAGATCATGGCCGAGCTCGGCTTCCGCACGGTCGACGAGATGATCGGTCAGGTCGACGTTCTCGCCCAGCGCGACGATATCGAGCATCCGAAGGCTCGCACCGTCGACCTCTCGGCTGTGCTTGCCGAGCCTGCCGGTGACGTGCGCCGAAAAATCCGCGAGCAGGATCATGGTCTGGGCAACCAGCTCGACCACGAGTTCATCGAGAGCGCGGCGGATGCGATCGACGGCGGCGAACCGGTCGTCCTCTCCGCGGACGTGGCAAACGTCGACCGCGCGGTCGGCGCGATGCTCTCGAACCGGATCACGAGCCGCTACGGCGAGGCCGGCCTTCCGGCGGACACGATCACGGCCGATCTCGAAGGCACCGCCGGCCAGAGCTTCGGCGCGTTTCTCGCGAGCGGCGTCTCGATGCACTTGACCGGGGCCGCGAACGACTACGTCGGGAAGGGTCTCTCGGGTGGAAAAATCACCGTCCGAACACCGGAGAACGCGGCCTACGATCCGAGCCAGAACGTCGCGATCGGCAATGTTGCGCTCTACGGCGCGACGGACGGCCAGCTGTACGTCAACGGGGTCGCGGGCGAGCGCTTCGCCGTCCGCAACTCCGGCGCGAAGGCTGTCGTCGAAGGCGTCGGCGACCACGGTTGTGAGTACATGACCGGCGGCGTCGTCGCCGTCCTCGGCGAGACCGGCACGAACTTCGCAGCCGGCATGTCCGGTGGTGTCGCCTACGTCTACGACCCAGACAGCGACTTCGAGCGAAGGGCAAACACCGGAATGGTCTCGCTGCACGACGAGCTCGAGGACGAAGACGAGGAGATGCTCCGCCGTCTCGTCGAGAACCACGTCGCCTACACCGGCTCCGAGCGCGGTACCGAACTGCTCGAGAACTGGGAGCGTGCGCTCGATGCCTTCGTGAAGGTCATGCCCGAGGCGTACCACGAAGCCATCACCGAGCAGGGATCAGACGACGTTCGGGGCGAACTACCGGGTGTGCCCGAAACGGAGGGTGAAGCCGACGCCGACGCCAACACCGACACCGACGCAGAATCCACCGGCTTCGCCGCGAGCGACGACTAGCCGAACTGCGATACCGACCCGGCTGGTCGTTCGCTGGCAGTCTGTGAGAACGTTGTACTCGAGTCGGGGTTGCTGTCGTCAGTCTGTGCCCATTATCGATCTCTGGGGCCTGAATATCACCCTGGCGAGAGCGGTATAGAACAGGGCGCAGACGCCATTGTGAACAGCTGTCACGCGAGATACGCAGAGTGGCGACTTCTCACCATCAGTCTCTGTCGAGCGGTACAGATGAATCGTCTGGCCACCAGTTTCGTCTTCGAATACCCTGATGCACCTGTGCAATGATCCCCAACAACGGGAGTTCCAGCAGTGGCCCGATGACCAGCGCCAGCGGAATCAAGGGCTCGTGTGGAAACGCGACGACGGCGATTGCAAGCGCGGTCGGAGAGTTCCGCGATAAAACCGTGTTGTTGAAACAGACGAGCTCTTCGTACGAGAACGACAATGCCTGTCCGATTCCGAATCCGACGGCGAGAGTGATGGCATAAAAGAGAACAACTGGCACCGCGAGCAGTGCGAGCAATTCCGGGTTCGCGACAACCTCCTGGCCCTGTGAGGCGAACATCGCTCCGATAGCGAGACTCAAGAAGAGAACCTGAAGTGGGCTGAGTTTCGGGAGGAACGACCGTCGAAACCACTGGTCACTTCGCCAGCGAATCAGCCCCTTTCGGGCAGCTACTGCGAGAACGAGCGGAACGATCAACACGAGAACGACGCTCTCGAGTAGTAACTCGAGTGGTAGTTCGACGAGTTCACCGGCAAACACGTACAGATAGACGGGCAGTAAGACGAGTTGCAAAACGAGGTTGTATGGAAGAATGGACGTCGCAAGCGGAACATCGCCATCAGCAATGTCGGTGAAAATCAGGTACCAGTCCGTACACGGCGTGACCATGAGCATAATTAGGCCGACCCACAGTGCAGGATGCTCACGAAGAAAAACCGCACCGAGAACGACAGCGAGCACTGGATTCCAGACGAAATTCACCAGGAGACTCGTGCCGGCGACTCGACGATTTCCGAAGGCGGACCGAAGCTTCGAGAGAGGCATCCCCGCGAACGCCCCGAACAGCATCACCATCAAAAATGGGAGGATAAGCACATCTGCGACCGATGGGACACCAGAGACCTGTCCAAGGGCGAGACCGCCGACGATTGCCCCGAAGACAAACACAGTCTGGTACTTTTCGACGAAATCCATCCTCGGTCATCCTTACAAAGGACTGGCCGTAAGTATACGGCTTCCTGCCGAGAGGCGTCCAGAACGCTGGCCGACTTTTCTCGCGTGGCCATCAGCCACTACGCGGGTCGACCGGCTGTGCGGTTCATCAGCCGTCTGATCGAACAAAAATCGGGGGAACCCGTCGCTAACCTGTGCTCAAACAGTGATATCGACCATCGTGTCCAAAAAATCGAATCGACGAACGTAAACAGGAGCTCAGTCGTCGATTTGACGCGATCGCCGAGACTGACCACGTGATACTGGCGCCGCGTCACCGCACTATCGAGTACCGCGTCCTACCTGGCGGCTGTCGGGTGATCCTGGCACGATCTGATCCGGTCGTGGTAGTCGCGGTACGAGCCGGCCGTGTGTTTGGTCACCGAGTGCAGGTTCTCACCTCCATTACGACCACATCATTCACTCCAACTAACTTAATCTTTAGCCCCCTCTAATTATCCGCCGTCAGTCATCGTCAGTTCCGGCCGAGTGTGTGGAACTCGTCGTTCGGCCGCATCTCGGCGAACATCGCCATCCGGTTACTCAGGTTGTAAAACGCCGTCACGGCAGCAATGTCCCAGAGTGCTTCCTCGCTGAATCCGGCTTCGCGGAGCCGGTCGAGATCCGATTGCTCGACCTCCATCGGTCGCTCAGTGAGCGTCACGGCAACGTCGAGCATCGTCCGATGAGCGTCGTTGATATCCGCGGTCCGGTAGTTCGACACCAGCTGATCCGCTAACTGCGGGTCCTGTGCGTAGATTCGTACGAGCGCCCCGTGTGCGACGTTACAGTAGTAACAGTGATTGACACCGGAGACTGCAACGACGATCATCTCGATCTCTTCGCGCTCGAGTTCGGTGTCCTCGACGAGCGCGTCGTGGTACTGGAAGAACGCCCGGAAGTGTGAGGGTTTGTACGCGAACGCGGAGAACACGTTCGGCGTGAAGCCGGCGCGCTCGGTTTCCTCGGTGATCCGTTCCTGGAGGTCCTCGGGGAGTGCTTCGAACTCCGGGACTGGGAAGTTCGCCATGGCGTCGTCTGCAAGAGACGGCGTGGTGCTCGATTCTGCAGTTGTATCGTCGGCTGAGTCCGGGTCGCTCATGCACGCTGGTTCACACGTCAGCGTAATAACTCACGGTCCTCGCTTGCGCGTACTGGACGAGGTCCTCCAGTGACCAAGCGCCTGCGCAGGTAACGCCGGCGAGCGCGTCAAAAAACCGAGTTTTGGTGTCCACGCCGCGAGGAGCGCTCGCGACGCGACGAACTAGTCGCCGGCTACAGTGTGTGTGTGCCCGACGGACGTGCTACACAGATCGTTCGGATAAATCCTGAGCGTCGTAAGCGTACACCGTCCCTGAGAACCCCCATCGACGGCTGAAACCGCCGTTGCCCCATCCACCGCTGGTTCGACGCATCCGCTACCGTTTTCCCATACGTCCGCAATGTGCCCGTATGGACACCGCACTCGTCATCGGCGGCACGCGATTTATCGGCCGCCACCTCGTCTCGGACCTGCTGGAGCACGACTACGACGTCACCCTCCTCAACCGCGGCACCCGCGAGAACCCGTTCGCCGACGACGACCGCGTCGACCACATCGAGGGCGACCGGACCAACGACTCCGCACTCGAGGCCGCCGCTGCAACCATCGACCCCGACGCCGTCTTCGACTGCGTCGCCTACTACCCGAAAGACGTGCAGGCAGCCACCCGTATCTTCGCCGACTGCGAGGCCTACGTCTATATTTCGAGCGGCGCAGCCTACGGCCGCGAGGAGATTCCCAAGCGCGAGAACGAGACACCACTCGAGTCCTGCTCGCCTGAAGCGGCGACCGACGACTCGGACGCGACCTACGGCAAGCGCAAGGCGGAGGGCGACCGCGCCATCGAGGCGGCCGCCGACCGTGGCGTGAACGCCATGTCTGTCCGTCCATGTATCGTCTACGGTCCCGACGACTACACCGAACGGCTCGATTTCTGGATCGACCGGGTGAACCAGCACGACCGCGTCGTGGTGCCGGGCGACGGCACCAACGTCTGGCACCGCGCGTTCGTCGACGATGTCGCGAGCGCGCTCCGTATCGTCGCCGAGCGCGGCGAGGCCGGCGAGGCGTACAACGTCGGCGACCGGCAACTCGTCACGCTCGACGAAATGGTCGACCTGATCGCCGATGCACTTGGGACCACCGTCGACGTCGTCCACGCCGGCCCACGCGAACTCGCCGCAGGCGAGATCGACCCGACCGACTACCCGCTCTACCGCGAGTATCCGCACGTGCTGTCGACGGCGAAACTCGCCGCCCTCGGCTGGGAGTCGACGGCACTCGAGTCGGCCATGGAACAGTCGGTCGAAGACCATCTCGAGAGTGACCGTGACGGACGGGAGCAGGGGCCGGATCGGGAGGCGGAGGAGCGCGTGCTGGGGATACTCGAAACGCTCTGATCACCAGTTATATTCGGCTGGTTTTGACGGATTTTCGATGAAAGAGCCAGCGCAAGCTTCGCGGGTGAGCAGCCACAGTTGTGAGTACCGCCCCGTTCCCCTGACAGCGAGACAGTGTCGAGGAAAAACACGTATATCCCGGGGGTGACTCAGTCTACCTATGTTCGAGAAGTCGACGTGGATTCGGCTCCCCCGAAACGTCGTCGTCGGTCACGGCGTCCGCTCGTCGGTCGTCGAGGTCGTCGACGACTTACACCTCCAGGGACGGCCGCTGCTGGTGACGAGTCCGACGCCGCGGCAGGTCGCCGCGGAACCGGTCGCCGCCGATTTCGAGGCGGCCGGCATCGATCCTGCAATCGTCACGATCGAATCCGCGACGTTCGACTCGGTCGAGACCGTCATCGAAACCGCCGAGGCGGAGGAGGTTTCCTACCTCATCGGCGTCGGCGGCGGCAAGGCCATCGACATCGCGAAGATGGCGAGCGACCACCTCCAGATGGGCTTTCTCTCGGTGCCGACGGCGGCGAGCCACGACGGCGTCATCAGCAATCGCGGCTCCGTCCCTGACGGTGACACCCGCCACAGCGTGGCAGCCGAGCCGCCGCTCGCGGTCGTCGCCGACACCGAGATTCTCGCCGAGGCTCCCTGGGAGCTGACGACCGCCGGCTGTGCGGACATCATCTCGAACTACACCGCCGTGATGGACTGGCGGCTCGCAAACCGGCTCAAGAACGTCGAATACTCCGAGTACGCCGCCGCGCTCTCGGAAATGACGGCCGAAATTCTCGTGGACAACGCCGACCTCATTCGACCGGGACTCGAGGAGTCCGCCTGGGTCGTCACGAAGGCGCTCATGTCCTCCGGCGTCGCAATGAGTATCGCCGACTCCTCGCGACCGGCAAGCGGCGCGGAGCACCTCTTTTCCCACCAGCTCGACCGGATCGCGCCCGGCGAGGCGCTGCACGGTCACCAGGTCGGCGTCGGCTCGATCATGACGGCCTACCTGCACGGCGGCGAGCGCGGTATCTGGCGGGACATCCGCGACGCGCTCGCGAGCATCGACGCGCCGACGACCGCGGAGGAACTCGATATCGACGACGAGACGGTTATCGAAGCACTGACGACCTGTCACGAGATTCGCGACCGCTACACGATTCTTGGCGACGGGATGGACGAGCGTGCTGCTCGCGAGGTTGCGACGAAGACGGGCGTCATCAACTGATTGTGACCCCTCTCGGAGTTTTAGCCCGCACTAGCGCTGAAACCGCTGTGTCCCGAGCAGCGACATCGCGAGCGCGACGACGCCACCAATCGCCAGATGTGCCCAGTAGGTTGTCAGCCGGTAGAGGATCGCTCCCGCCGTCGCCACGTCCGCCGGAACGCCAGCCGTGGCGACGAGCAAACTCGCCAGCACGACCTCGATGCCGCCGCTCCCGCCGGGCAACGGCACGACACCGCCGAACGACGCCAGCGGCGCACAGACGAACACCAGCGCGAGCGGCACGTCGACGCCCAGCGCAAGCAGCCCGAAGTACAGCGGCACCGCGTTGAACACCCAGCTCACGACTGCGATTCCGAACGCCGCGACGAGCGTCCGCGGCGACGCCTGAATCGCTTCTAACGTCCCGAAGAAGCCGTCGATCCGACTCGTCAGCGCCCCCTCCACCTGCGTCAGCCGCGAGAACGGGAGCTTCCCCACGAGGGTTTCCGCGTGGCCGGCCAACTCGAGTGCCACCTGTCTCGCGACGCCGCGGTGGAAGACGATGACGACGACGCTCGCGGCGAGGAGTCCACCGCCGCCGAGGACGGCGAGACTGGCACCGATCGAGTCGAGCGAGCCATCGCCGGTGAGGACGAAGATGGCTGCGCCGAGACCGGCGATGACGAGGCTGCCGATGACGTTGAATCCTTCCGCGGCGGCGACGGCGGCCAGGTTGTCCTCGAACTCGGAGTCGGAGTTGTTCGCGAGCAGGTAGGCGGTGACGGGGGTACCGGTCGAGCGCCCCCAGGGGAGCGCGCTGCGGGCGAAGTAGCCCGAGAGGTAGGCAGTTGCGAAGGCAGTGCCGCGGGCTGCGCCCTCGACCGGTGCGAGGAGTCGTTTGACGAGCAAGCCTCGGAGTGCGAGCATGCCGAGACCGGTGAGAAGTGCGGCGGTGAGCGCGGCGGGGTGGGCCGCTCGGACGTTGTCGAGGACGGCGTCCCAGCCGACGCCGTAGACGAAGAGCCCAATGACTACAACGGCGACTGTAAGCCCGCCGACCGCCCGCCGCCAGTGCATACCTTCGCTACGCGCCTGCAGCGGGTTAACGCCAGTGAATCGGAAACGCTGGCCGTTTGTTAGCGTGCAGACGTGTTCTCAGCTGCACGGGCTGGCTACGCAGATCTGTCCGCAACTGCGAACGTCTTGACGGCTCAGACGTGCTCGTCGAGGAAGTCCGCAATCTCCGAGTAGGCCTCGATACGATTTTCGAGCTTCGAGAAGCCATGCCCCTCGTCGTCGAAGAGCAGTTTGCGGACCGGCACACCCTGCTCCGCGGCCTCCTCGGCGATCTGTTCGGCCTCACCGACCGGCACGCGCGGGTCGTTCTCGCCGTGAAGGACGAACAACGGAGCCTCGATTCGCTCGACGTTGTTGATCGGGGAAATTTCTTCCAGGAACTCCCGATCCTCCGCGAGCGAGCCGTACTCCGCCTCGCGCAGTTCGCGCCGCCAGTCGCCGGTGTTCTCGAGGAAGGTGACGAAGTTGGCGATGCCGACGATATCGATGCCGGCCGCCCAGAGATCGGGGTACTCGGTCAGCGAGGCGAGCACCATGAAGCCGCCGTAGGAGCCGCCCTTCGCGACGATGCGGTCGGGATCGACGGCCGAGTGGTCCTGTAACCACTCCACACAGGCTTCGATGTCCGCGACGGAGTCCATCCGCTTTTCGACGTCGTCGAGGGCTGCGTAGTCTGCACCGTAGCCCGCCGAGCCACGGACGTTCGGTTCGAAGTAGCCGTAGCCCCGGTCGAGGAAGTACTGTTTGACGCTGGAGAAGGATGGCCGGCGCTGGCTCTCGGGACCGCCGTGGATATCGACGATGACCGGTGCGCCGTCGTCGCTGCCAGCCTCGGTTTCGCTCGCCCCGTCCGGAAGCGTGAGGAATCCGGGAATCTCCAGCCCGTCGAAGCTCTCGATGTGGACCAGTTCGGATTCGTCAAACGTCTCCCGCGGAATCCCAGCCGTCGGCGCGCTGGTCCAGCGCTCGGCCTCACCGGTCTCGATATCGACGACGAAGACGTTCGTGTTGACCGTGTCGCCGGTGGTCGACAGCGCGAAGCGCTCCGCATCGGGATCGAAGCTCACACCGCCGGAGACGCCGCCCGGCAGGTCCGGTTCAGGGAACTCCTCGAATTCTGTGGGCTCATCCGCATCGAACTCGCCGACAGTCAACTCCGTGTAGCCCTCCACGTTCTGCGAGTAGACGAACCGCCCCGTCTCGTCGTCCAGCGCGATGCCGTCGACGTTCCACTCGTCAGCGACGACGGACTCGAGTCCCCCCGTCTCGAGATCGAGGTAGGCCAGCGCGAGCGTGTCGGTGTCGCCCTGGTCGGTGACGAGGTAGATGCCCTCGCCGTCGGGTGCCCAACTGGCGCTCTGGTAGCGAACGTCGCCCTCATGTGGCGTGAGGTGCTCGAGTGTTGGTTCGTCTGCCTCGAGGTCGAGCACGTACAGGTCCTGATCGAAGTTCGAGTAGGCCTGCGAGACGAGCAGTCGGGAGTCGTCGGGGCTCCAGCCGGACAGCGAGAGCCAGCCGTCGCCCTCGTAGACGAGTTCCGCCTCGTCGCCCGTCTCGTCGCGGTCCTGTACGTAGACGTCGAAGACGGCCTCGTCGCGGCGGTTCGAGGTGAACGCGAACCGGTCGCCGTCGTGGCTCCAGCCGCCCCAGCGGTGTTTGGCGTCGGGCATCGCCGTCACGTTCTCGATTGTCCCGGTCTCCGCGTCGAGTCGGAATAGCTGGGCGCGCTCGTTGCCGCCCTCGTCCATGCCGAAGATCAGTTCCGGACGCTCGGGCGACCACGAGGCGAACGTCACCCGTTCGTCGGCGAACGTTCGCTGCTCGGGCCACTCGCGGGGTCCGGTGAGCGTCCAGACCTGTGGCGTCCCCGTCGTGTCCATCAGGAACGAGAGTTGGTCGCCGTCTGGGCCGAACGAGGCCCCGTAGGCGCTGCGAACGTTGAGATAGCGTTCGATTTCGTACGCTGCCATACCAGACGCTGTGGCGTGGGGCCCGGTAGTCGTTTGGGTTGCGGCGAGCCCGCCAGTCAGTAGTCCGTGACTACGTGTTCTGTTACCGTCCTGCCGGCCGTCTCGTTTGCTGGGACCGCTGGCTGCCGATTCGAGACCGAAACAAAATTCGGCTTGATTCCACTCATACGGTCCGTTGGAGTTCGTTACCGGTGCTCGCTCCGACGGGACGGCGATCCCCGGAAAAACGACACCGATCCGTATCGGGGGCAAAACTCGGCTTGACTCTGGTCAGCGTAGCAGCAATTGCTGCGCTTAACAAAGGCCACTCGTCCCGTTCGTCTTCCCGATGACAGCCGACGGTACGGATGACTCGGACCGCGCGGACCGCGCTGGGAGCGACACACCGATTTCACCTTCAGACTCTCCCTCCCCCTCTACTGCCACCGCAGCCCCGAGCCCACCGGACGACCGGAACGGCGGCACCGCCATCGTCTTCGTCACGATCATCATCGTCCTCGCCGCCTTCGGCACCACCGTCGCTATCGTCGGCCCCGAACTGGTGGGCGGCGACACCGACACCGACACTGACACTGATGCTACCGGAGACACTGGCGGCGACCTCCTCGAGTCCATCGACACTGCCGATGGCGGTAGCACGGCGGAGGACTCGAGTGGGGCGGTCAATGAGTCGGACTCAGACTCGGACTCTGAGTCGAACTCGGAGGCAGCGTCGGACACTGATTCGGATTCGGACTCGGATCCGGATTCGGAAACAGACACCGACTCACAAACGAGTGAGAACGAAACGGAGACTGACAGTGACGATGTGGCGGGAGAAGATGAGGAGACGGCTGAGTCGGAGGGCAACGAGAGCGAGAGCGACAGCAACGAGGACCAAACTGAGACTGCTCCGGACACGGACACTGAAACGGAGAGCGATCCGGAGGACGACCAGAGCGAGGACAACGAGACCGACGATGACGACGGCAGCATCTTCGACGGACTCGACTCGTTCTTCGAGGACCGGTTTGGCGGTATTGGTGAGAGCGGTGACGACGAACCGAACGAACCAGACGAGTAGCAGGGTAACGAGCGACTGATCGCCGAACTCGCTGTTCGATCGACGCCGCTGGCGCCACCTGGTATCGATTGAACCCGGAGTAATGATCGATAGCACCCGCAAGAGAGAGTGTCTCCGCTGTGAAACTGGGTTTGCGTTCACACGGCCGACCCCCAGTCTCGTGTTTCGTTCCCGCGAGTGGCGCTGAAACGGTTCAGCATCCACAGAGAAACGGTTGCATCGAACGAAATCACGATTTTCCCAGGCCTTTCTTTCTAACACAGAGGCGAGATTATAGTGTGCAGACAGCCCTGTGTTCCTGACGACCATTACGATCGTGTCTGGTGAGCATAACAAAGAACACCTCTGTCAAGTGCTACCGTCGAGGGCCGCGTTGATGAGAGACACAGACACTCAGAAAGCAGATGGACGCATAGGGCGAACAGACACGCGAAAACGCCTCCTGGCGGGATTGCTCACGATCGTCGTGGTCGTCGGCCTCACCGTTGCAAGCGTCGGTGGGGCAGCAGCAATCGGGGCACAAGACGACGAACCGGTCGATGCTGCCCCCGGTGACGAACTCCTCGTCACAGAAGACTGTGAGGACGAACCACACATCACCGTCGAGAATCCGACGGAGAGCGACACTGAACTGACGATGACCTGGACCGCCGAGTACGACCAGTTCCAGGTTCAGACCCAGGGACAGCTCCTGACAAACCTCCAGACTGAGAGTACCGCTACCGACGACGGTCAGGAGACCACCCACTCACTGACCGTGACGGTGCCAGCGACCGACAACGTCACGTTCGTCGGTCTTGCTGATGGCACCTACGAGTTCGTCGCCACCGCGGATGGCGAGGATGTCGCCCTCGATGAGGACGAAGTCGAACTCGAGTGCGACAGTGACGTGGACACGGCAGAGCTGTCACTCGATGAGCTCATGGACCGGTACGGACCGAACGTCGTGCTGGTGTCGTTCGTGATGGACGATGTTGACGAGACGCCGGTCGATGACGACCCGATCGATGAGCCGGAGAAAGACGATGATGCACCGGTTGAGGAGCCTGAAAAGGACGAGAAGGATGACGATGCACCGGAGAAAGACGATGAGCCGGTAGATGCACCGGAAAAGGATGAGGAGCCAGTGGATGAGGAACCGGTGAAAGATGACGACGCACCGGTTGAGGAGCCTGAAAAGGACGAGACGGATGACGACGCACCGGCGAAAGATGATGAACCGGTGAAGGATGAGGTGCCAGTTGACGAGAAGGATGACGATGCACCGGTTGAGAAGCCTGACGAGGACGAGAAAGATGAGAAAGACGAGAAGCCAGTCATAGACGATGAGAAGCCCGTAACAGACGACGAGAAGCAGGTCGACAAGGTCGACAAACCTGAGAAAGAAGAGCCGGTGGCTGAACCGGAGAAGGTGAAGGCGGCTGAACCGGTTGAAGAGACGGACGAGAAGCCAACGGATGAGGACCGTGTTGACGAGCAGGACAAAGAGGCAGAGAAGGCGGACAAGGCAGAGAAGGACGACAGGGACGACAAGGACGACAAGAAGGACGAGAAAGCAGACAAGAAGGACACCGAACCTCTCGACGTTGAAGACGAAGACGAGAAGGACGAAAAGGCAGAGAAAGCGGATGAGAAGAAACACGACGACAAGAAAGACGAGAGAAAAGCCGACAAGGACGAGCCTGAGGCAGCGGAGCTAGAGGAACCGGACGAGAAAGACGAGAAGGACAAGAAAGACGACAGAAAGGACGACAAGCACCACGATAAGAAAGATAAGAAAGACGAGGAGGACAAGAAAGACAAGAAAGAGGACGAAGAGGAAGCTGACGTGCTCGATGTCAAAGAGGACGAGGAGAAGGACAAGAAAGACACGAAGGACAAAAAGTACGAGAAAGACGACAAGGACGAGGGTGACGCCCTCGACGTTGAAGAAGACGACGAGAAGGACAAGAAGCACGACGACAGGAAGGACAAGAAAGACCGAGACGAACCAACGGATGACGCCGCAGCGTTCGAAACCGACGACAAAAAGAAGGCTGACGCGGGACACCAGGCCAGCGGTCCGTCGTCGATGGTTGACCAGTTCTCAGACGAGATCGAACTCGCGAACGAACTGTTCGACTGACGCAATGACGACCAACTGACAGCAACCGTCCGCAACCGGTGAGCGCCAACTCGCCGGTCATTATGCGGTTCTTCTCGATGGAACCAACAGGAGACAGGTTCTACTGCGGGCAACTCACTCGGAGCTCACCGTGCAAAAGAAGTGACTTTTTATCCCATCCCTGCGTGACGATGCCATATGCGAGTCGCGTTCGTCTCTGCTGAAACGGTTTTCCACCGCGATACCGAGACGAACCGACGACTGCGGACCGTTGTCGAACTGCTCGATGACGCCGGCCACGACGTCCACGTCTACTGTACGCAGTTCTGGGACGGCGAACACGCGACGTTCGAACGCGAGGGAATTACATATCACGGCGTTTCCGTCGAACTCGAGGCCACCGCTTCGTTCCTCGTCCGACTGCCATTCGTCCTCGCCCGTGCGCGTCCCGATATCGTCCACGTCAGCGCACAGCGACCGGGACAGGTCATCGCGGCCAGTCTCGGTGCGACGCTGGCCAGAGCGCCCGTGGTCGCCGAGTGGTACGGCATGGACGGCGTCCCAACTGATCGATGGCGCAAACTCGCCGCCCGATCCGTCGACCGAAACCTTGTCCCCTCCGAACTCGTCGCGACCTGGGTCCGCGAACTCGGCGTGAGCGAGCAGGCAGTCGACCCGATCGCGAATCCAATCGATGTCGAGCAGATCCACGAGGTCGAACCTGGCGAGCAGGCTGACGTCATCTACGCTCGCCGTCTCGACGAGGGAGCGAACCTCGAGAGCCTCCTGCTCGCGCTCGCCGAACACCGCGACCGCGACTGGCGGGCAACCGTCATCGGCGACGGCCCCGAGCGCGAGGCGTACGAACAACTCGCGAGCGATCTCCGGATCGAGGACCGCGTCACGTTCGCCGGTGACCGCTCACTCGAGGAACGAATCGCCGCCTATCGCGGCGCACACGTCTTCGCACAGACCGCCGAATACTGCGTCTTCCCGACCGAGATGCTCTGGGCGCTCGCCGCCGGCTGCGTCGGCGTCGTCGAGTACCACGCCGACTCGAGTGCCCACGAACTCGTCGAGGGCTGGGACCGGGGCTTCCGGACGACGAGCGAGGACGAACTCAGCGATACGATTATCGAGGCAGGGGGACTCGAGTACCGCGATATCGACGACGAGTTCGATGAGTACGACGGGGCGGAGATCCGGGATCGGTATCTGACGACGTATCGGGCGTTGCAGGATGCGTCGGGGCTATTGTAGCGGTTTGACCGTAGTCTTTGCAGGGCAGCCCAGGACGAAGTGGCCAGCGACTGCACAGATATCCAGGCAAACAGGTATTTAATCGTTTACTGAGTGGCCTCGGTATGGACGATGCTGGGAGCGCAGACGGCGGCGAGGGCGGCCAGGCGGACACCGCTGCTATCACGGACACTGAGACGGCAACTGGGACTGATACTGATACTGATACCGATACCGACACCGACGCTGACGCGACCACCAACTCACAGCCAAACTGTGACTTCTGCCAGATAAGCACAGGTGCCGAACCCGCGGCAATCCTCTACGAAGACGACCAAACCGTCGCGTTCCTCGACCGACGACCCGCAGTCCGTGGACACACAGTAATCATACCGCGTACGCACGAAGAGGAGGTGTTACTCATGGACGAGACGGAAACCGCCGCCGTCTTCGACACCGTCCACACCGTCGCGACGGCACTCGAGTCCACCCTGGAGACGGACGGCTTCAGCGTCTTCCACACGAGCGGGCCGCTGGTCGGGACGGTCGATCACGCACACGTCCACCTGGTGCCGCGGTTCGAGGACGACAGTGTGGGCCTCTCGCTGGCTCGTCGGGAACTCGAGTCGGCGGACGCAGAAGCGATTGTAGCGGCGGTCCGCGACAAACTGTAATCGGCTGCGCAGCGTGGCTCTGTTGAAACCTTTAGTCACCGATAGGTTTCAGTAGCCGTGCTGAATACAGAGCGCGAATGTTCCACAAGCCGAGTGACGGTCTGCGAGAGTAGTGGCCGGTCAGTACAGGCGGTCTAATTTGCGAGATGAGTGTCTTGGGGCATTGTGCTATCGGCCTATGAGTCCCAGTATCCGTCTGCGAACGTCCTCGGCTGAGTCATATGTTTGGTCATCAGTTGAAGAGAGTACGTCCTCCAGGGGTTTCTTGCCGCCCTGCGTTTCAAGTTCATAATCACCATAGGCCTCAACCAACTCATTTGTCGTGGCTGGATAGTCGTGCGATTTGAGCTCTTCATCAAGATCACCAAGCCGCTCGCTTTCGTCATCAAACAGCGGTTCCTTTTCATCGCCGCGGGCCCGGGCCTCCTCTAGTTCTCGGTCACGCTGGCGATTCTCTTCACGGTCCGCTTGCTCATCTCGGCCCTGTTTATCATCTGCCATATACGACAGTAGGAGATCCAGGCGAATATAACTCTCGGCGGTTGGTTCCACGCACACTGAGTGGCTGATTCAGTGGTAATTGAGTGAAATAAACGTGGTCATTGTGCTGACTACATGCTCTGTATTCAGCAGTCCGTTTGTGTTAGAAGGCAGTCGCTTTAACAGAGCCAGCAGCTTCAAACAAGCGCAGAATCCACGAAGGACCAGCTCAGAGTTCGAACTTCTCCGCAGCCGTCTCCATGTCCTTGTCGCCACGGCCCGAGAGGTTCACGAGAATCGTCTCGTGTTCGCCTTCCTCCGCGAGTTGAATCGCACGGGCGATGGCGTGACTGGACTCGAGTGCCGGGATGATGCCCTCGGTCTCGCTCAGTTCGCGGAAGGCTGCGAGCGCTTCCTCGTCCGTAATGCCGGTGTACTCACAGCGGCCGACGGCGTGGAACATGGCGTGTTCGGGGCCGACGCCGGGGTAGTCGAGCCCGGCTGAAACCGAGTGGACCTCGACGTCGTCGTCGATTACGCGCGTTTTCATGCCGTGAATGGTGTCGTCCTGTCCCTTCGCCAGCGGCGCGGCGTGGCGACTCGACTCTGCGCCCTCGCCGCCGCCCTCTGCGCCGTAGAACTCGACGGGGTCGTCCTCAGAACGCTTCGCGTTCTGATGGGCTGCGGAAGACGTCTCCGACGTCTTCCGAACGTCGCGGAAGGCGTGGAAGAGCCCGATGGCGTTCGAGCCGCCGCCGACGCAGGCGACTGCGGCGTCCGGGAAGTCGCCGGTTCGTTCCAGGTTCTGGAACTGCTCGCGGGCCTCCTCGCCGATGACGGACTGGAAGTCCCGAACCATTCGCGGGAACGGGTCCGGGCCGACGACGCTGCCGACGAGGTAGTGGGTGTCGTCGACGTTTGCGGCGAAGTCCTCGAGTGCAGCGTCGACGGCGTCGGCCAGTCCCTCACCGCCGCGGGTGACCTCGTTGACCTCGGCACCCATCAGCCGCATCCGGAAGACGTTCATCGCCTGCCGCTGGGCGTCCTTCTTGCCCATGTAGATTTCCGTCTCGAGGCCGAGCAGCGCGCCGACCATCGCGGTTGCAACGCCGTGCTGGCCCGCGCCAGTCTCGGCGATGAGACGGTCGCGACCGGCGCGTTTCGCGAGCAGGGCCTGCCCGAGACAGTTGTTGATCTTGTGTGCGCCGCCGTGGAGCAGGTCCTCGCGCTTGAGGTAGATCTCAGCACCGTAGCGTTCGCTCAGGTTCTTCGCGTGATACAGCGGCGTCGGCCGTCCGGCGAACGACTCGAGATGGTCGCGGAAGTCGGCCTGGAACTCGTCGGTCGATGCGACATCGTCGTAGGCGGCTGCAAGCTGGTCAAGCGGTTCCTGCAGCGGTTCGGGGACGTAGCGTCCGCCGTAGCCCTCGAACTCGCCCGTAGACTCTCGGTCGGTCATATATCCGGTGAGATGCCCTTCAGTGGCAAGTAAGTTCCGCGCCACAGTGGGCGACGGCAGCACAGCTACCGTCACTATCGCGTGTCGCCTGCTGGCCGGTGTATTATCCGGGCCGCTGTGGTACGATAGCCGTCTCCGATGACGGTTGCCACTGCCGCCCAGCGCTCGACAGCGCACCGACCCGAACCGAGCCGACAGGTTGCCACTCACCCCGAGATTGCTGCCTGGTCCGAGGTGAGCCGACCATGTCCCTGAGGATCTCTCGCCTGCTCGCGGGCGCCGGCTCGACGCCACCGGGCCTGCCGAACTTCGACTCGACGACGGTGTTCGTCCGCGCGGCGGCGAGCGCGCTTCGTGGCGAGGAGTTCCCCGCACTGGGGATGTTCCCCTCGTGGCTGATCCCGGTTGCGGCGCGACTCAATTCACTGCCGCGGCGCGCTCGGACCGGCATCTACACCACCGGCGGCGCGAACGAGGGCGTCTCGCCGGACGAACTGGGCAACGTCGACGTCGAACGGTTCCGACAGTGGGTCGTCGATCAGTACCCAGACCGCGGCTATCCAGCCGTCATCGTCGGCTCGAGTAACGGCGCGGCGGTCCACCTCGCCGCGCTGCTCGGCGTCCCCTGGCTCCCACAGACATTCCTCGTTCCCGTCTCGCGCTCGCTTCCACCCGACGCGATCCACGCGGATCTCGAGTGGGGTGCCGAACACGCCGACCCGTTCCTCGCGGCCAACCCGGACGTCTCCCTCCACCAGATGCACGACCCGAATCAGGACCGCCTGATGGTCCGTAAACTGGCCTACTTCCGGACGAAATCCCGCCGTCTCGGCGACGCCTACGAGGAGTTCATCGAGACGGTGCTCGCGTCCGACGGGACGATCATCACACTCGAGTGCGAGTACGACTGGCCGGCGGTCCGGATTGACGACCGCCACACGTACCAGGTCGGCGGCCACGGCGGGCTCGACCCCGAGTCGTACTACGAGGGCGACGACGCGATTGCGGAGTTCCTCGAGCAGCAGGGGGCGAACCGCGACCGGTGGTACACGCCCGACCCGGACGAGCGTGTTCCGGAGGCGGAGTGGGGTTTCGAGCCAGCGCTGGGCGAGGATATCGACCGCCTTGCGGACGAGAACGGGTACGACGTCCGGCGACTTCGCTTCGACGAGCCACACGAACTGAGCCCCTTCGTCGCCGACCGGTACCGCGAACGCTACGCCGAACTCGGCCGGCCGGTCGATCGGCTGTTCGTCCAGTCGTTCGCGCTGGTCGAGCCGTGGTGGACCCTCCGAACCGGCTCGGTTCCCTACTGGACGCCGTTCAACACCGCGCCCGACGCCGCCCAGGTAGACTCGTATCTGGACGGTGTCGAGCCGTACGACGAAATTTGGACGACCCTGTTCGCCCACGGCGTCGAATCCGCCGGCCTGGGATCGATCGATCGCTGGCGATCCGTCCTCAGCCGGGCACGCGACCAGTACGGCTTCGTCGGCGTCGACGAGACCGAGTTCCCGTACGACATCGAAACGCACGTCCGGTACCACGAGGACCTGCCGGAGACGATTCGCGCCCGCTACGCCCACCCCGCGCCGATGGCGTTCGACCGGTTCGATTCGATCGCCGCCGACGCTGCGCCTGCGGCCGAACTCGAGTGGACTCAGCATGAACGATCAGCAGTGAACGATCAGCGGTGAACGATCAGCGGGGAATGCGTTCAGAGTCGCCGACGAAGCCGCAGTGGCAGCGATCCCGACACAAAAAACAGCGGACCGGCTACTGTTCAACCGCAGTTGGCCTGTCCCTCGATCCGTCGACCTGCTCATCGGTTTGGGTTTCGGAATCTGACTCGTCGGACGACTTCTCGAGGTACGTCGACGCACCGTGGCCCGAGATGAACTCCTTCGTTCGGTCGGCCTGCGGATTCTCGAAGAACGTCCGTGCGTCGTTGGCCTCGACGAGTTCACCGAGGTAGAGGAAGACGACGTCGTCCGCGAGTCGCCGCGCCTGATCCATACTGTGAGTGACCATGATGATCGTGTACTCCTCCTTGAGAGACTCGAGTGTCTCCTCGACCTGCTCGGCCGAGATAGGGTCGAGCGCGGAGGTGACCTCGTCACAGAGCAGGATTTCGGGTTCGACGGCGAGCGACCGGGCGAGACAGAGGCGCTGGATCTGGCCGGTCGAGAGCGCCGCGCCGGGGTCGTCGAGTCGGTCTTCGACCTCGTCCCAGAGGTTGACCTTCCGGAGGCAGGTCTCGACGAGGTCGTCGAGTTCCTCGCGGGAGTAGTCGCCGTGGATCTTCGCGCCGTAGGCGACGTTGTTGTAGATCGACATCGGCAGCGGCGTCGGGGTCTGTGGGACGTAGCCGATACGGCGGCGGATCTCCGGCAGCGGGTCGTCGGTGTCGTAGACGGTCTGGTCGCCGAAGTGGACCTCGCCGGCAATCTCCGCGTTCGGCTGGATCTCGTGCAGGCGGTTCAACGACTTCAGCAGGGTCGACTTCCCACACCCCGAGGGGCCGATGATGGCCGTCAGAGCGTTCTCAGCGAAGTCGACGCTGACGCCGTCGAGTGCGGTGACTTTTCGGTTGCCGGTGTACGTTACTTCGAGGTTTTCGGTGCGGAGTGCTGGCTGGTTACTCATGAGTGTCTCCCTCCTGGTGCGAACCGGGCGTAACGCCCGGCGAGTAGTTTCGATGCGACGATCAGTGCGAGTACGGCAACGATGAGGACGAACGACGCCGCGTAGGCGTGCGAACGGACCTCGGCGTTGAACGACGCCGCCTGTTCGAAGATGAGGATCGGGAGCGTCGTTGCCGGATCGAACGGTCCGCCGGGCATCTGCGTGCTCCGCCCGGCGGTAAAGAGCACCGTTGCGGCATCGCCGATCCCGCGAGCGAAGCCCATGATGATGCCGGCGATAACGCCCGGCAGCGCCGCTCGGACGGTCACGCGAGCCGTCTCGAAGCGCGTCGCGCCGACCCCGTAGCTCGCCTCCTTGACCGTATCCGGTGCGGCTTTGAGCGCCTCGTCGGCGTACCGGGTCATGATCGGATACTGGAAGATCGCGATCGCGATGACGCCGAAGATCAGGCTCGTCTGTGCGCCGACAGCGATGATCACCGTCAGCACGAACACCCCGTAGACGATCGGCGGTGTCCCCCAGAGCACGTTCAGGAACATGTTGATGACCTCCGAGGTGCGCTCACTCGAGTAGTCGCTCTGGAGGTAGATCGCCGTCGAGAGCGAGAGGACCATCGCGATGACGGTCGCCGGGACGACGATGAAGAGGCTTCCCAGCACTGCGTGGAGGAAACCGCCGCCGCCATCGAGCATGTAGCGCGAGCCGGGCGGCGTGACCGCGACTGCCGGATCCGTGAGGAAGACGCGGCCGCCGCGGAAGAGCGTCACGCCGACGACGAGCGCCAGCACGCCGACGATGAGCGCGGCGCTTGCGCGAGCGAGCAGGCCGAAGAGCCGCTGTTCGGTGTAGCGGTCCATCAGTACTGCCACCTCCGTTTGAGCCGGCGGCGAACGAGCATCGCGCCGAAGTTGAACAGCCAGACGATGACGAGCAACATGAGGCCGACCAGGATGAGCGCGGACTGCGTCAGCGGCAGGCTCATCAGTTCGCCGAAGTCGTTGACGATCAGCGTCGGTAGCGTCTCACCGGCATCGAACGGGCTGTCCGGAATCGCGGTCTGGCCGCCGATGAGCATCGCCGGCACGATGGTCGCGCCGAAGACGCGCCCGAAGCCGAGCAGGATCGCCGAGAAGATTCCCGGCCCCGCGGCTCGCAGGAGGACGGAACGGATGGTTTCCCACTTCGTCGCACCCACGCCGAGCGACGACTCGCGAAGTTCGTCGGGCAGCGCCTCGAGTGACTCGACCGACAGCGAGATCATAAAGGGCGTGACGATGATCGCCATCACTAGACTCACCGTGACGATACCGAGACCGATACTGTGTGCGCCAAGCGCCGGCGCGAGGTAGTCGCCGACGAACGGGACGACGACGATCAGGCCGACGAGGCCGAAGATAACGCTCGGAATCGCCGCGAGCACGTCGATGAACGACGAGACGATCATCTTCGTCCGCCCCTCAGCGTACTCGGCGATGTAGATCGCCGCGAGGATCGCGATTGGTGTCCCCATCGCCATCGAGAGCACAGTGACGTAGATCGTGCCGACAATCGCCGGCAGGAAGCCGAACTCTTCCTGTGCGGGGTCCCAGTTCGACGAGGTCACCATCTCCAACAGGGAGTGCTCGGAGACGATCGGAATCGACTGCTGGACGAGCGTCAGGACGATGAGCCCGAACAGGGCAATCGCGAACAGGCCGGCACCGAGCAGCCAGTAGCTGCTCAGCCGTTCGATCGTCAGCCGCCACTCCAGTCGGTCCGAGCGAGCGTCGTCTGTGCTCGGTGGCGTCCCCGGGTTTCCATCCGTGCCCGCGCCGTGATCCGTTGTCGAGGACATCTAGCCCGTCACCTCGATCTCGAGTCCGTCGTGTCGGTCCGCGAGTCGCTCCCGTTCTTCTGCGAGTCGGTCGTCACTGATCGGGGCGTAGCCGTGGTCACGAACGTATTCCTGGCCGTCCGTCAGTACCCACTTTGCGAACTCGGCGGCTTCCTCCTCGAACTCCTCGTTGGCTGCGATGAACATCTCGCGGGCCGGCGGGGCGGGGTAGATTCCCTCCTCGACGGCCGTGAGGAACTCGTCGCGGTTGTCGTAGAAGTCCTCCTCGGGCGAGAGGGTACCGCTCCCGTCGAGATCGAGCGGTACCGGTCGAATGTTCATCTCGAGATTGCCCGTGTTGAAGTCGTAGACGTAGTTCAGATTGTTCAGCGAGATGCCGTGCGAGTCGTTGTTGATCGCCTGGGCAACCTGCTGGTCGCCGTCGAAGTTGCCGTCGGCGTAGTCCTCGAGTTCGTTCTCGGTGTGGGCGTGGTCCTCGCCACCGAGGAAGTTCCCCCACTGTTTGTAGGCCGCAGAGGAGTCAGACCGGCCGTAGACGTAGATCGGCTCGTCGACGTTCGCGTCGACCAGTTCGTTCCAGTTCGCGACCTCGTCAGTGAAGACGGACTCGAGTTGCTCGCGCGTCAACCCGTCTTCGCGCAGCTCGTCGTAGACGGGGTTGTTGACGTTGATCGTGCCGACGACGGTGTCGATCAACATGGCCACGGCGAACAGGCCCTGCTCGAGTTCGGCCTCGTCGGGTTCGCGACCCATCATCGCGATGTCAACCTGCTCGTTCAACACGTCGGAGACGCCGACGCCGGTGCCGCCGCCGGAGACGTCGATGCCGACGCCGGTCTCGGACCGGTACTCGTCGGCCCAGACCTGCATCATCGGGAGCGGGCCGACGCCTCCAGAGATGCGAATCGACGTACTGCCGGAATCAGCACCGGTGAGACAGCCTGCGAGAGCGAGTGTCGAACCGGCTCCAACCGTCTTGAGTGCCGCTCGGCGGGAGATGCCGTGTCCGTCGGGCGGAAACGGTGTCTGTCTGTCCGTCCGTTCCATAGTACAACCCCGTAGTCAGCACGCGCTTGAATGGCTGTGTAACCCAGCAACACTTCGGTGAACAACCGAACCCCTGCAATGCTTTCCGCAGCATGTGGATGGTATCACCCCACATTCGAGACGAGCATCCTGAAACCGAACGGTACAGGCCAGCTATGTGCCAGTTACAGCGGTTCGTGTGTCGAAAGGTGAGTACGGACCAGGTTAGCCCCAAGTGGCCACACCGTCGACTTCTGGACCGTCTCGGCAGTGGTTACAAGATGCGGAGAGTATTGCCACCAGTGCCGACAGCGGATCAGGGACCGACAGCTGGCGTCGGTAACGCGACGCTCACCAGCAGGAGTGAGAGCGAACTCACCACGAGCAGCGCCAGCAGGACGACGATGGCGGGAGTAAGGCCGGTTCGACGGAGTTGGCGGATCCGAATCTCGGTTCCCAATCCGACGAACGCGAGCAGGAACAGCCAGTTGTAGGCGTTCTCGATCGACGCCTGCTGGCCCGCCGAGAAGACGCCAAGCGTCGAGAGCGCAGCCAGGGCGAGAAAGCCGAGAACGAACTTTGGAAATTCGGCCCAGAGTGTGCCCAGTGTCGACCGGAGTGAACCGAAGAGGGTCTCGCGTCCGTCCTCTCCCGTCGCCGACGTCTGTTCGCGAGCGTAATAACTGGCGTACGCGAGCACGACGACGCCGATCAACGCGTTGCGTGCGAGCTTGGTAATCGTCGCCCACTGGCCGGCCACCTCGGAGTGTGCGAATCCGACCGCGACGACGGGACCCGTCGAGAACATGCTGAGACCGGCCCAGATGCCGAACACCTGCCCCGACAGCCCGAGCAGATCGCCAACCAGCGGGTAGACGACGATCGTGAGCGCGTCGAACAGGAGCACTGTTGCGGCCGCGTAGGCGACGTACTCCTCTCTGGCGCGGATCGCTCCGGCGACGGCGACGACGGCCGAGACACCACAGATGCCGCTGCCCGCCGCGAGCAGTGAACCGAGTCGGTCCGTAAGCCCGAAGACGTACCGGGAGAGCGCTTCGACGAGCACCACCGTCGTCACGACGACCAGACCGATTGCGAGCAACACGAAGCCGCCCGCCTCACGAATCGCACCGACCGAAATCGACGCACCCATGAGTACGATTCCGGCGCCGAGCCAGAGCTTGTGCGTTGCAATACCGGGCTCGAGGCGCGACGGAACACCCACCGTGTTCGCGAGCAGAAATCCGAGCGCGATCGCGAGCAGCAGATGATTGCCACCGATCGTTCCGGAAAAGAGCCGAGCGACGAGCGCACCGAGACAGAGCGCCGCGATCCCGAGCAGTCGTGAAGAACCAGCCATTTCGTCCGCTACCAGCTCCAGGCCCAGGGAATGTGCACGTCGAGCAGCGACACGAGCGCGACAACCGTCACGCCGACCACGACGCTCTGCCAGTCCCGCTCGAGTGCACTCCAGCGCGAGCGCACCTCGGCGAGCGATGCCAGCCGAGACTCTTCGTTCATACTTCGGTTCGGTTCGCTGGCACACTTAACGCTTGCCGATTCCGTCATTGATAGCGGAGATAGTTGCCACAGTCTGTGACGACGAGGCGGCGAGATGAGACGCTGCATGGACACTTCGAGGTTCATCCCTCTCTCCAGTCGAACTCACAACGACTGCAACTCACGCCAGAGCGCCGCTGCAACCATGAAGTCGCCGACCGCCGCATAGCCACGTTTGACGTAGGGCTTCCCCGTCACCCGATAGAGTTCGAGAAACGTCCCGACCGGCGCGAGACAGCGCTCGACCCGCTCGACTTCCCGCCTCGCTCGCGCGTCGAACCCGTACCGTCGCAGGCCGACCGCGTACGCGAAACTGTTCCAGGGCCAGATCTGGGTATGGTAGTCCCGATGCAGCAAGAAAAACGGATGCACCTCCCGCGGTGAGAACGACGCCCCGCGCAACCGGAGTCCGTTCGGCGTCTCGAGTACCCCCAGCGAATTCACAATCGTCTCCGCCACCGACGGCTCGACGAGGCCGAAATACAACACGGGGACGTTCGCGTCGCAGGCGAGCACCGACGAACCCCGCCGTTCGTCGAAATACGACCCGTTCCACAGCCGCCCGAGCCCCTCGCGGAGTGCCGCCGAGCGCCCGGTGAACACCGTCGGAATCTCGCGGGACTCGAGTACCCTCGCCGCTGCGAGCAACAGTGCGGTGTTGTAGGCTTCCCGGGGCGCGGCGGCCGAGTCCCACCACGAACTGCCGGCACCGGTGACGAGACCGCGGTTCGAATCGACGAATTTCCGGTCGTGGAGGGCGGCCAGTGTGGCGATCGATTCGGCATGGTACTCGAGTCGGTCCGCTTCGGCGAGCAAGAGCACCAGTGCGGGGAAGGTGTCGACGCCTTCGGCGGGCGTCGCGGCGTTGACGCTAGCGTCGGTGTGAAAGTCGGTGTAGAAGACGTTCGAGAGCTGGGAGACGAGCCAGTCACCAGTCGTGGCGACGGTCTCTTGGTAGCCGGCGGTGACCAGCCCGCGAGCGGCGAAACAGAGGTCTCGGGGCCAGACGCCGTGAAAGTGGCCACCGGATTCGATGCCACCGGCGGCCCGTTCTGCGAGGATCGTTTCGGCGGCCTGCTCGAGTGATCCGTGATCGGGGTAGCCGTGTCGGCGAACGCGGGCGTAGTGTGCGAGGCGACGCGAGAGCTCGCGGCTGTAGTATCGCGTCGCCGAGAGTGGGCCCATGTTCAGGGGTTCGACTCGCCGCTCTCGTCTTCGTCGTCATCCTGGCTCTCGCTTCCGTTTTCGCTCTCGCCCTCGCCCCGGCCCTCGCTTTCGCTTTCACTTGCAGCGTCGCTCTCCTCGTCCGTCCCGTAGTCGGCCCCGATTTCGCCTTCGTCACCCTCGCCAGCCTCGCCCTCGTGGTCGTCCGACAGCTCCTCGCTTGGCGTTGCCTCCGGCTCTGTCCCTTCGGTCTGGGCGGGCTCTGCCTGTGTCGGATCCGGGCCGGTCGCCTCCGAGGCTTCGCTCATCGTCGCCGATTCCGAGACATCGATTTCGATCCCGTCGTCCTCCGTCTCGGTCTGGCGCGGATCGCCGTTCTCGCCGTCGAGACTCGGTTTCGATCGGGGTTCCGCGTCGTCGGTGACGAACTCGATCGGAGAGGATGCACCAGACATCTCGTCTGCGCTGTCCTCGTCAGCAAACGAGCCAAGGTCGGTCTGTGTCCCCGTTCCACTCTCCTGTCGTTTCGAGAGGCCGTATCTGAGCAGGCCAACGCCAGCGGCACCGATCGGAATCGACCGAAGTTGGCCGCGAAGGAGCGCGCGGACGGCAGAGAGCACCAGAATCCCGCCACCGACCAGCGGGAGTGTTCCCGGTCTGGAACCCGCGTCGGGCGTCATCGCTCCGTCGGTTCCGTGTCCGTACCCGCTCGATTCGTCGTCGTCCCGATTCTGATCCCGGCCGTGACCGGAGGGAGTGTGTGCTGTCATCGATATCACCGAGTGCCGGGCGTGGATGCTGGGCGCTGTACGCTGCGCGTCGACCGTCCTCCGCCACTGTTCGCACGCCCGGCCTCACCGATGGTACCCGTCCCGGACGGTTGAAGGTTGGACCGGCAGATGACTACCACTCGCGAACGTCGGCGGCAAAAACAGCAGTGTTCGAATCAGTTCGCATCAGTTCGATTTCAGGGCGACGACGGATGACGGCGGACTGGCGATGAGGCGACGATAAGGCGACGCCAGACCACCGGACCAACGACCCACCATCAGCACACCACCAACATACCTCGCTACGACGACTCCCAGTCGAACCGCTCCGGATCCCGCGCTGCAAGCGCTGTCCGGACCGCTGCAACGTTCTCCGGCACGTCGTGCACTCGGATGAGATCCGCACCGCGATCCGCCGCGAGCGCGCTCGCCGCAACCGTCGCGTCACGCCGCTCGTCCGGCCCCTGGCCGACGTGTGCGAACATCGACTTGTGCGAGTGACCGACGAGTACTGGATAGCCAAGCGCGCGGAACTCTCCGAGTCGGTCCAGAATCTCGAACGACTCCGCCGCCGACTTCCCAAAGCCAATTCCTGGATCGACGACGATTTTCTCTCGGTCGACACCAGCCTTCTCAGCGAGTAACAACCGCTCTGCCAACTGATCGATTACGTCCTCGACGACGTCGTCGTAGGTCACCTCGCGGTCCGGGTCGACGATCGAATCGATACTGTGCATCACGATCAGCCCCGCGTCGTGTTCGGCCGCGACGAAGCGCATTTCGGGATCCTCGAGCCCGGATACGTCGTTGATGATGTCCGCGCCGGCCTCGAGTGCGGCCTCGGCGACGGCCGCCTTTCGCGTGTCGATCGAGATGGCGACATCGAGGTCCACGATACGCTCGATAACGGGGACGACGCGTTCGATTTCGTCCTCGACTGGAACCGGCTCTGCACCGGGACGCGTGGACTCCCCGCCGATATCGATCACGTCTACGCCGGCCGAAACCATCGCCTCCGCGCGCTCGACGGCGTCTGCGAGTGCGTCGAACTCGCCGCCGTCGTGGAAGCTGTCGGGAGTGACATTGAGGATACCCATGACGGCGGTACGGTCGGCCCAGGGTGGTGTCTCGGCACTGGTGGATGTGGGGGTCACGGCGTCCGACTCCGGAGTCGCATTGGAAGCCGACTCGAGACCAAGCGTCTCACCAATCTCACGAGCGACCGTCTCGAGTCCGTCCTCGTGATCGACGGTCGACACCAGTTGCTCGAACTGCGCGAGCGTTCCCATCAACACCACGTCGACGCGCTCGCCGTGATCGTCGTCCGCCCCCGACACGACACACTCACCGCCGAGACGTACCAGTTCGGTCTGTAGTCGCCTCGCCTGCGGCGACTGCAGGTTCGTCTTGACGACGCGGTGGAGCGCCTCGCCGTCGAAGCGGTCGACGTCGGCGTCGGAAACCTGTGCGGACTCGAGTGCATCCCGCGCGTCCGATCGGTCGCGGATTCGTTTGGTGATTCCGGTCGTCGTCCAGCGCGAGCGGGCCTCGGCGACGGCGAACAGCGAGCCCGTGATGAGGACGCAGTCGTCGGGGCCGGCGTCGGCGAGTGCCTGCGAGAGGGCGTCCTGAACGCTCTGTGTCGTCTTCACCTGAGCTACGCCGGCGCCATCGAAGACAGTCGCGAGCACGTCGCGATCCTCAGCACGGTCGAGTCCCGGCTCCGCCGTACGTACGGAGTCGGGTGTCGGTAACGCCGCGGCCATCTCGCGGTGGTCCTTGTCGTGCATCGCGCTGAAGACGAGGTGGAGGTCGTCGAACTCGTAGGTTCCGAGCGTGGCGGCGAGTTGCTCGCACGCACCGGGATTGTGCGCGCCGTCCAGGACGACGAGCGGTTCGGTGCCCATCACTTCGAACCGGCCCGGCCAGTGGGCGTTTCGCAGGCCGCGGGCGAGTTCCTCGGTCGACACGTCTGCGACCTGCCGTGCAAGCGCGGCGGCGATGCCGGCGTTCTCTGCCTGATGGGTGCCAGGCAGCGGGATCTGCGTCGACACGGACCAATCGTCGGCGTCAATGGAGACGGCGGCTTCAGTGTGGTTCGCACGTCCGCCGTACTCGACGCGAACGTCTGGATCAGTCGTCTCGTCATCTGCTTCTGCCCCCTTCCCCCCACCCCTCGTTCCAACTGTAACGACATCGCCTGCAACCTCGCGAACGGACTCGAGTACCGGTCCGGTGACGCCCGTGACGAGCGGGGCGTCCGCGGGTGCGACGTGTGCCTTGTCGCGGGCGATTTCGGCTTCCGTCTCGCCCAGAATGCCGGTGTGTTCGAGCGTCACGCTCGTCACTGCACTCGCGACGGGATCGACGACGCTGGTTGCGTCGTACCGGCCGCCGATGCCGACCTCGAGAACGGCCACGTCGACGTTTTCGCGGCCGAACTGCCAGATCGCCATCGCGGTCATCGCCTCGAAGAACGTCGGCGAGTTTCCGTCGGCGGCCTGCTCGGTCAGGTAGTCGTGGACCGATTTGACGTACGTACAGACGGCCGAGCGAGGAATCTTCCGGCCGTCGACCTGAACACGCTCGCGGAGGTCCTCCAGGTGGGGAGAGGTGTAGAGTCCGACCGAGAGTCCCGCCTCGCGAAGCGTCTGTTCGACCATCCGCGCCGTACTGCCTTTGCCGTTCGAGCCGGCGACCTGCACGAACGCGACGTCCTCGTGTGGATCGTCGAGGGTTGCAAGTAGCTGCGCCGTCGACGCCGTCCCCGGCTTCGGCCGAAAGCGCCGCAAGCCGAAGAGAACGTCCGCCGCCTCGTGATACTCCATATCCGAACCACAGAGCCAGTCCGCTTTAGGGTGTCGGAGTCGGCCGTCAGTGGCCGCTTCTGAGACGCCGTTCTCACGTGGACGGCTGTCCGGCGAACCGACCACCGTCCCAACCGCCGACCTTCGTGCGCAGCCAGTACTCGACCGCCGCGGCGACGAGCAGACAGACCGCGTACGGGCCGAACAGAAGGATGTGCACGGGGCTGTCTGTGGTGACGAACACCTCGACTGCGAGCGCGTACGGAACCAGCGCGAACAGGACAAGCGGGACGACAAGCCCGCGCGAAAGCAGCGCCGCCAGCGGAACCGCGGTGACGGCAGCTGCGACGATGAAGACAACGAACACCGACGCCGACGGTTGAATCCCCGACCGGAGCACGAGTAGCGCCGTCGCGAGGCCGACGAGTCCGGCAGCGGTGGCGATGATCCGACCGAGAGCGCTCCGCGAGAGCGGAAGCGATGGCAGGTTTCGAAGTCGTCCGTCGCCGACACCGTACCCCTGTCGGAGTCCGAACTCGACGAGCCCAGCCACGACGACCAGCGAGAGCCAGACGTACCACGTGTGCGCGTAACTCGAGACGTGCGTTGGGCCCTCGACGATCACGTAGCCACCCAGTTCGCCCCACTCGGGCAGCGGCGTCGTGAGGTCGAGGTACACTGTCCCCGCGAGAACGCCGAGAAAGGCGATCGCAGGAGTCAACAAGCGGGTATAGGACGTGATGAACACCGCGACGAATCCCAGCGCGAACCCCGCCAGTGCGAGCACCGCGAGTTGCGTGGGAGCGTCGAGTACCGGGTAGCTCCCGCGGACGAAAAGCGCCAGCACGCAGGTGACGTTCAGGAGGCCACCGATTGCACCAGCGGCGAGCGATGGGACGGACGGTCGCTGTAGTGAGTCGATCGCTTTCATACGTGAGTGACGGCGAGACCTCGGATCACAGACAGGTACTCGAATCGCAGTCAGGTGAGCCAGTACGTTCGTGGAACTCGAGTTGGTTCCGACACTCGACTACTCGAGTTCGGCCTCTGCGGCCAGCCCTGCCGAATCGTCGGCCGAGTCCTTCGTGATCTCGAGGAACGCATCCTCCAGACTGCGCGTCTCTGCCGTCTCGGCGCGGGACTTCAGCGTTTCGGGGTCGTCCTGGGCAACGAGTTCGCCGTCGTGAAGCACGCCGATCCGGTCGGCCAGGTCGTCGACGACCGAGAGGATGTGCGTCGAGAGGAAAATCGTCATCTCCTGGTCGGCCAGATCCGCGATCGTCTCGCGCATCGTCCGTGCCGCGCGGGGGTCCAGGCCGCTCGTCGGCTCGTCGAGGAAGGCGACTGCGGGCTCGTGCAACACCGCCTGAATGACGCCCACCTTCTGGCGCATCCCCTTCGAGTAGTCCGCAATACGCTTATCCGCGTCGTCAGTGAGGTCGAACCGCTCGAGGAGGCTCTCGATTCGCTCGCTCGCCTGCTCGTCCGGCAGGTCCCGCAAGCCGGCGGCGTACTCGAGTTGCTCGCGGCCCGAGAGTTCGTCGTAGATCGGCGGTTCCTCGGGGAGGTAGCCGATGTGTGGCGTAACGGATTCGCGGTCGGTGATCGGGTGACTGGCGACGTGTGCAGTGCCCGACGTGGGTCGTGTCAGTGTCGTCAGCATCCGCATCGTCGTGGTCTTGCCGGCGCCGTTGGGGCCGAGGAAGCCGTAGACGGTGCCGCGTTCGACTTCGATCGTCAGTCCGGAGACGGCGGTAGTGTCGCCGTACTGCTTCGTGAGGTCGTCCGTAACGATAGCGGGGGCCGTTTCGGGCGTCGCCGCCGGTTTTGGGGACTCGTCGAGGGCCATACTGATCGTTTCGCGTGCAGGGAGTTAAATTTGTGACATACTTATCAGGATCGTCCAGTCTCGGTTGGCGGCTCAGGCAGAACAGAGAATGACAACGCTCCAAAGTGTTTATACCGGTCATCGTCCAACGGTCAGTATGGCCCTTCCACTCCTCGCTTCCGTCGGTTCTCCGGCGGGTTACATACTGTGTCCTGGTGGTTCCCGATGAGTTCGCCCGCAACCGTCATCGCGCGAACGCAAGTCCGACGGACGATCCGGACCGTCGTCGGTGATCGAATGAAACTGCTCATGATGGCGGGGATCGCCCTCCTCGCGCTCGGTCCCGTCACTGCGGTTGGACTGTTGATCCTGCCCGCCTTCGGTGAGGAGGTCGCGACCGGTGCGGTCGACGCACCGATTGCACTCGAGATCGTTTCGGGCGTCACCGCACTCGCCTGGCTCTTTCTTATCCTCATGGCGGGGATTCGAACGTTTACCGCCGCTGCGAATCTCGACCAGCCCGCGCTCGTGTTGCTCTCCGCACCGCTTCGGTCGACGGTGATCGGAAATATCGTTGCCGAGATTCTCCTCTTTGCAATCTGGCTCGTGCCGCCGGTCGTGGTATACTCCGCCGCGTTCGCAAGCGGGGCGGGAACGGTGTTTCCCGCGCTCGCGATTCCGTTCGTCGCCGTCCTCCTGCTCGTTACCGCCGTCCCGATCGGCTTCGTGGTCGGTACCTGGGCTCGCCACCTGTTGACGGTCTACGAGCCGATCGCGCGGTACCGGACGCCAGTTATTATCCTCCTTGCACTCGCGTACTTCGGCTCGATCGCCACCGGCTGGTTCGATACGGTCGCCACGTTCCTGTTCGACCTCGTCGGCGACGGCCCGCTTGGCTGGTTCGGCCACGTACTCTTCCTCGGCATTCCGACGATCGACCCCGATCCCACCGCCGTCGTCGGCGCGCTGGTCGGCTCGGCCATCCTGATCCCGGTCGCCGTCGCCATCGGCGTCGTCTCCGCTCGCGTTCACTGGTACGCCGATCCGGCGCGCATTCAGGACGACACCGAGCCTGCCGCGACTGGGGAGGGGAGCGACCGATTGTCCGCGTTCCTCGATCAGGGTCTCTCGAAACCGGTGCGGACGATGACCGTGACGACGATCCGACGAACGAAACGCTCACCGATCCGCCTCGCGTACGCCGCGTACCCGCTGTTCGGAATGCTCTTTTTCGCACAGGAGATCATCGAAGCAGGGACGGTGCCCAGCTATATCGCCGTGCTCCTCTGTCTGTACGTCGTCTGGGGAACCGGCGTCCTGTTCGCGCTCAACCCGCTCGGCGACTTCGGTCGAGCGCTTCCTGCCGTGATGACCTCGTCGGTTGCCGGGAAGACGGCCGTCCGAAGTCGCATTATCGCAAGTGCACTCGTCGGTGTCCCACTCGCTGTCGTCGTCTCGCTCTCGGTCGGCATCATCAGCCCACTCTCACTCGAGGAGACCGCCATGCTAGCAGCGGGGACGATTCTCGGCGCACTCGTTGCACCAGCCCTCGCAGTGGGCATCGGCTCGGCGTTTCCCCGGTTTGGGTCGGTCGCAGTCACCAGCAACAAGGAGGCCGTCATGCCGAGCAAGGTGGCCTTCCTCGTCTACTCGGCTGGAATCATCCTACCCACGATAGCCGCCGTCGTGCTGTACACGGAAGCCGCACCGCTGGCAGCGCAGATCGCTACTGCACTCATCGCAGCACTCCCGGAACTCGAGTTCACGATCACCGGCGATCAACTCACGCTGGCCGCGTGGGCGGTGTTGATCGCCGGTATCGTCGCGCCGCCGGTTGCCTACCGCTACGCGGTCGAGCAGTTCGACTGGTATCGGATCGACTAGGGCTGGGTTTGAGGGATGAAACGCTGCTAGAATCGGCGTACTCCCGCTCGTCCGCTCACGACTCCTCCTCTTTCCGATCTTCGATAAACAGCCGCACGCCCATCACCGGAATAAACAGGAAGAACGCGAGCAACATCATGCCGACAAAGATGGCGTTTGCGAACGCCGGCGACAGCGCCGGCGGCATCATCCACGAAGCCAGCACAAACCCACCGACGACGGAGATCACCACGAGGGCGTAGAGGTCGGTCCGTCGAACCGGGACTTCCTCGGACATAGTCGACCGTTGCAACTGGATCCATATAGAGTGTCGTATCTCACTCCTGCGGACCTGTGACCGAGTGCTGGGTTCGTCCACCTACTCGAGTTGGCAGCGACTCGAGTGGGTTCCTGCTGCAAAAAGCCAGTATGGGCCGAACCAATCGAAAGCAGGGTGAACGATGTCGACAACGGTGTGAAGAGGAGTCCCCCAGTTCGTCTCGTTGGGGAGCGAACGAGAACGCGTCCGACTGCAAACCAAACCGACTGCTGGGAGCGGGCCGAGACTCAGCCCCAGTTCTCCTCGTGGACCGGACGGCTCGTCACCGACGCAACCTCGAGTTCACCACCGAACGCGTCAAGTGCTTCAACGTACGCCTCGGCGCTGGCTTCCGTCGAGAGGTACGGAATCTCCTCTTCGACGGCCATCTCCAGCGAGTCACGGTCACGGCTGACGACGAAGTCGACCTCGCCCTCGCGGATCGCCTGCGGCACGTCGTCGAACTCGGCGATGTCGAAGTGGTTCTCGAAGCCATCCACGTCGAAGTCGACAACTGCGGTTCCCTCGCTGACGGCGTTGTACGCTGCCTGCTGGGCCTTCCAGTAGGCCGTACCGAAGTCGCTCGCGGTGCCCATGACCTCGCCCGTGGACTTCATCTCCGGACCGAGACGCGGATCCGAGCCCGGCAGGCGGTCGAACGGCAGGACGACCTCCTTGATCGAGGTGTGGTCTGGCACCTGTTCACTCGCCTCGAGACTCGCGAGGGTCTCGCCGGCCATCACCTTCGCGGCGAGTTTGGCGATCGGGACGCCGGTCGCCTTCGAGACGAACGGAACGGTGCGCGAGGAGCGCGGGTTCGCTTCCAGCACGTACACCTCACCGTCCTGAACGGCGAGCTGGACGTTCATCAGGCCCTTCGTCTTCAGCGCCTCGGCGATGTCCTCCGTGACCTCGCGGACGCGAGCCAGCGTGTCGTCGTCCAGCGAGCGCGGCGGGATCATACACGCCGAGTCGCCAGAGTGGACGCCAGCGCTCTCGACGTGTTCCATAATGCCGCCGATGAGAACGTTGCGGCCGTCCGAGACGGCGTCCACGTCGAGTTCGACCGCGTTCTCGAGAAAGTCGTCCACCAGAATCGGCTTCTCCGGACTGACGCGAACTGCTTCCTCGATGTAGGTCTCGAGTTCCTCGTCGGTGTAGACGACATCCATCGCGCGGCCGCCGAGCACGTAGGACGGGCGGACCAGTACGGGGTAGCCGATATCGTGGGCCAACTCGAGTGCCTCCTCCTTCGAGAAGGCGGTGCCGCCCTCGGGTTGGGCGATCTCGAGTTCGTCCATGAGTGCGTTGAAGCGGTCACGGTCCTCGGCGAGGTCCATCGCCTCGACGCTCGTCCCCATAATCTCGCAGTCGAGGCCGCGACGCTCGAGTTCGTCCGCGAGCGGTTCGCCGATGTTGACGGAGGTCTGGCCGCCGAACTGGACCATGACGCCATCTGCGCCGGTTGCTTCGGCCACGTCTGCGACCTCCTCGGCGGTGATCGGTTCGAAGAAGAGGCCGTCGGAGGTGTCGTAGTCCGTCGAGACGGTTTCGGGGTTGTTGTTCACCACGTGGGCGTCGATGCCGAGTTCGCGGAGCGCACGAACCGCGTGGACCGAACAGTAGTCGAACTCGACCCCCTGACCGATGCGGATCGGACCGCCGCCGACGACGATCACGCTCTCGATTTCGGGGTCGACCTCGAGTTCGCCGGCAGCCGCCTGGCCCTCGAGTGGGCCGGATTCGAACTCGTTCTGACGCGCGGAGTAGTAGTACGGCGTCTCTGCCTCGAACTCGCCGGCGCAGGTGTCGACCTGCTTGTACGTGCGGCCGGGGACTTCCTGTTCGACGGAGCCGACATCGGTGCCGGCGGTGGTCGCGATCGAGGCGTTCGTGTGGCCGGCGATCGCTGCCTCGGTGAAGTCACCCTCCTGTGCGGCGCGGACCGACTCCGCGATGCGGCTGTAGCGCTCGGTGTACCACTCGAAGATGCCCGTCAGGGAAACGACCTCCTCGACGCTGTAGCCGCGTTCGAAGGCTTCGAACATCGCGTACGGACGGTCGGGGGATGGGCGCTCGAGATAGTGGGACTCGAGTTCCTCGTCGCTCACGTCGGCCCAGTCGACGTCGGGTTCGTATTCACTCGATCGCAGGGCCTTGAGCAGCGATTCCTCGAAGCTACGGCCGATGGCCATCGCCTCGCCGGTCGACTTCATCGCGGTCGTGAGTTCGAAGTCGACGTCGTCGAACTTGTCCTTGGGCCAGCGCGGGACCTTCGTAACGACGTAGTCGATCGCGGGCTCGAAAGCGGCGGTCGTCTCGCCGGTGATCTCGTTGTCGATCTCGTGGAGGCGCTTGCCCAGAGCGACCTTCGCGGTCACGCGGGCGATCGGGTAGCCAGTCGCTTTCGAGGCGAGCGCCGAGGAGCGGGAGACGCGCGGGTTGACCTCGACCACGCGGTACTCACCGCCGGGGGTGCCGTCGTCGTGCCAGGCGAACTGGATGTTACAGCCGCCCTGAATGCCGAGTTCGCGGATGACGTCGAGCGCCGCCGTACGCATCTCCTGGTGACCCTCGTCGGGAACGATCTGGGAGGGCGTGACGACCGTCGACTCCCCGGTGTGGATCCCCATCGGGTCGATGTTCTCCATGTTGCAGATGATGATACAGGAGTCGTCGGCGTCGCGCATGACCTCGTACTCGTACTCGACCCAGCCCGCGATGGACTCCGTAATGAGGACCTCGCTGTTGCGCGAGAGGCGAAGCCCCTTGCGGACGCGTTCTAAGAGTTCGTCCATCTCCTCGACGACGCCCGACCCGGAGCCACCGAGGGTGTACGTCGTGCGCGCGATGACCGGTAGCCCGCCGACCTCCTCGACGGCGGCCTCGACGCGCTCGCGCAGGTCTTCCTCACTCAGACCCGTCGCGGATTCGCCCTCCTCGAGTGTGATCGTCGTCGAGCCGGGAACCGGCTGTCCGATCTTCTCCATGCGCTGGCGGAAGAGGTCGCGGTCTTCGGTCGCGTAGATCGTCTCGAGTGGCGTGCCCATAATCTCGACGTCGAACTCCTCGAGGATGCCCTCCTCGGCGAGTTCGGCGGTGACGTTGAGGCCGGTCTGACCGCCGAGACCGGCGATGACGCCGTCGGGGTTCTCCTTCCGAATGATTTCCGCGATAGCGTCGGTGGTGATCGGCTCGATGTAGACTTCGTCAGCCATCTCCGGGTCCGTCATGATGGTCGCCGGATTCGAATTGACGAGGACGACGCGAGCGCCTTCCTCCTGCAGCGCTCGGCAGGCCTGTGCCCCCGAATAGTCGAATTCAGCGGCCTGCCCGATCTGGATCGGGCCGCTCCCGATCAGCAGGATCGTACGCCCGTCCCCTGAGCTCTCGTCGTGGTCCGTACTCATTGGTCTCGTCCGTTCGAAGTTCGCACATCGTAATAAGCCCCACGATACAATACGATTCTCGAAATGGTTTTTCGAAATTCGAACCGTCCGCGAAACCGAAGCGACACAGCGTGTCGAGCGGCCGTTCTGTATTGGTTCCCGGACGCTCCCTGTCGGTGACCGGACCGTCCATGTCAACCCGGGTATGAGTCGCCGCTAAATTCGAACTGCGTACTGTTCCGAACCCAACGTAGTAACACGCCCGTCAGGCGGTGGCATCGATGTCCGGGAAGTGATATATGTACTCGAGTGCCTACCAGATACTGCGATGAACTCAGCTACTGTCTGTGACTCTGTATACGTACGACACTGCAATCAGAATGGTCAAGAAATAGAGGTGAGCGCCTAATGTTCGAAGCTCCCGGTGCCGACGTGCTCTTCGTCGTTGCACGACTGCTCTTCGGCGGCGTCCTCGCGTTCACCGGTCTGAACCACTTTCTGAACCTCGAGGAGATGGCGGGCTACGCCGAGTTCAAGGGCATTCCAGCGCCGACGGTGTCGGTCCTCCTCAGCGGTCTCCTGCTCGTCTTCGGCGGCATCTCGATCGTCCTCGGTATTTTCCCGGCAGTCGGCGCTGCTGGACTCGCTGTCTTCCTCGCCGTCTCGGCGATTACGATGCACGACTTCTGGAACGCTGACGGCGCGGACGCACAGGACGAATTCAACAGTTTCCTCAAGAATATCTACGGCAGCGGTGGCGCGCTGCTGTTTCTCGTCGTGAGTAGCGCCCACTGGCCCTACGCGCTGAACGTCGGACTCTAGATTAGTTCACCTCACCTGTCCTCAGAGCGCGCGGTCGTGCTCGCTCTCGAAATCGCGCTGCTGGCGGTACTGCTCGACGAACTCGCTCACGTCGAACTCGAGCATCTGCGACTCGAACTGGCCCACCGCCGTGTCGTCTTCGGCGTGGCTGATCGCGTGCTCCATCAGTTCGACGACCAGTTCGACGATGATCTCGTGTAGTCGCCGCGCGTCGAAGTCCGTCACCCAGACCATCGAATACCCCACTGCGCCGTCGTCGCTCGCGTCGTGCGTGACGACCTGCTCCGGGAACTCCTCCAACACCACGCCCATGAGATGCGGCGTGCCGAACTCGCCGAAGTCGTCCTCCGTGTCGATCGTCTCCTGGAGAATCGTCACGAGCGACTCCGGGAAGAACCGGGAGGGCGGGTGGACGTCCGTGACGACCGCGTGGGTCTCTCCGCACGAGTCCGTATCCGAGTCGGGGCCACCGGGACACGTGAACTCGCGCATCCCCAGATCGATCTCGTGCGGATCGATCGTTGCACCGCAGGGTAACTCGAGTTGCCGTTCGTCCTCAGGGCCCGGGACACGGGGAGTTGCCATCGGGGAGGATTGGGCCGGATTGGGCATAAGGGCGACGACTCGATACGCTCACAGATCGGCTGCGACGAACCGGGCGTAGCCGACGGCGAGTGGAACGAGCAGCCATAGGGCGAAGATCACGATCCCAATTTCGGGACTCGTGTAGAAGGGTGCAGTTTCTGCGGCCGTCACCTCGGCGCCAGCACCGGTCTGGGCCGGTTCAGCGCCGGCCGTCTCCGCGAGGTCAGGCAGCAGTGCGACGATCGACGAGAGGTACGCGGACGACGGCGAGAGTTGCGTGACAGTGAACGTCCAGTCCGGTAGCGTCGACGGAAACGAGAACCCATTAGCGATGTAGACGAGCCCCATCGGGACCACGTCCCACAGCAGTTCGAACACGACGAAGAAGCCGAGCGCTAGCGTCGTCGCCCGCGACGTCGATCCCGTCGTCGCCGAAATACTGACGACGACGGCCGCGTAGACGGCCGCAAACGACAGCGTAACGAGGACGAACACCACGAGGGCGACGGCGTCGATCTCGCCGAGCAGTACGGCGCCGAATCCGAGCCCGACGACGAGTCCGACGCTGAGCCCGAACGCGAGGACGCCAGCCCGTCCGACGACCTTCCCGGCGAAGACCCGGCCGCGAGTGGTCGGCAAGGAGAGCAAGAGTTTGATACTCCCGAGCTCGCGCTCGCCGGCGAGGGATTTGTAGCAGACGACGATCGCCGCCAGTGGAACGAACAGCCCGACGAGTCCGACAGTAAAGAAGAGCAGGCCGCCGAACGTTGCTCCTTCCGGCGAGCCGAACATCTCGGGGACCTCAACGTACGCGTACGTGGAAACGATTGAGAGCACAACGAAGACGGAGACCAGCGCCCACAGCGCCCGCGACTGAACGGCGTCGCGAAAATCCTTCGTCGCGACGATGAGCCAGGTCATGCCTCGACCTCCTGGTCCGCCGACGTGTACCGGACGAACAGCTCCTCCAGCGACGATTCACTAACCGAGAAGTCCTGCACACCCGCTTCCTGATCGATCGCGTGCAGGACGGCGAACTTCGAGTCGCCGTCGACGGTCACTCGCAGCCGGCCGTCGTCGATCGACGCGTCACCGACGCCGTCGCGTTCCCGAACGCGCTCGAGAACTCCCTCGTCGAGTTCGGAGACGTAGACGGTCAGTGTCTCGCCGATCTCCGTCGAATCCCGGAGGCCGTCGATGGTGTCGACGGCGACGAGCCGTCCCCGATTGATGATCGCGACACGATCGCAGACCGCCTCGACCTGTTCCATGACGTGACTCGAGAAGAACACCGTCGTGCCGCGATCGTTCTCCTCGCGAATGATCTCACGCATCTCCCGGGCCCCGTTCGGGTCCAGTCCAGTCGACGGTTCGTCGAGGATTAGCAGATCGGGATCACCAACCAGCGCCATCGCCAGGACGAGCCGCTGGCGCATCCCCTTCGAGTAGCCGCCCGCCTTCCGGTCGGCCGCGTCAGCGATCCGGACTCGCTCGAGCAGCGCCGCCGGATCGTCGTCAACGCCTTTCATTTTGACAGCGAACTCAACGTGCTGGCGTCCGGTGAGTCGGTCGTAGACGTGATAGCCATCCGGAAGAACACCGGTTCGGCTGCGAACGGTCTGCCCGGCCGCCTGGGCGTCGTGGCCCAGCACGGTCGCCGTCCCGTCGGTCGGTCGGATGAAATCGAGCAGGATGTCGATCGTCGTCGACTTGCCTGCACCGTTCGGTCCCAGAAAGCCGAATATTTCGCCCTCTTCGACGGTGAGATCGAGCCCATCGACGGCGACGACATCGCCGAAGCGTTTCGTCAGACCAGTAAGCTCAATCGCCGCCATCGTCGCGCTCCGTGACTCCCGTCTCGCTGTGTTCCCTAATACGGGGGTCCATACACCCATCTCTGTGCCAGTCGGGATAAGTATAGCCTCCCCCGAAACTCAGTGATACTGCCAGCCATCAACAACCGAGTGAGACTGGTCGGTATCGATGTCGATAGTCACGCAAAACCAGCAGTGACCGACACAACGAGACCGTTCTCGCACGGATCGGCACGGATCGGCACGGATCGGCACGGATCGGCACGGATCTGCTCGAATCAGAAACCCGAACCCAGAAACCGCGTCAGGGCCAGTCGTCTCGTACCGGCTCGGCGTCGTCTTCTTCCTCTTCGACGCTCGTCGCGAGAATCCAGTCCGCCGCCTCTGCGGCATCGTCCAGGGGGAGGTACTCCCAGTCGACGTCCTCGGCCAGTTGTTCGTCCTCCTCGTCGACGCCGATGTAGACGTAGCGTTCGGTGTCGAACTGGTCTTTGACGCCCTCGAGACTCTCGGCTTTCCCGCGCGGGCCCGAAAAGAAGTCCTGTCGGATGCGGTTCTTTCGGGTGAAGTTCGTCACGACGTAGGTCGGCTTCTCGGAGACCACGCCGATGTACTCGGTCCAGCCGCGTGCGTCCTCAAAGACACTCTCCGGCGAGGCGAACTTCTTGAGCGCCTCGAGTTCGAACGCCAGGGTCATGTCGCTACCGCCGTTCATACTGTCTCAAAACGGCGCACTGGGGAAAACGGCTTCGATACGTCTGACTCGATGGGAACAGCCACAACCGAGATCCAGTGGTGCCAGATACGAGGACTGGGGTTCCAGGGCCGACATAGTGGTACCGAACACAGGGTCGGCATAGTGGTACCAAACAAACACATCGCGCGCGAGGCGTCAAGTTGATAGCGAGAGAGTCCTTCGGATTCGCTTACCTATGCCGCCCGCACCAGCCGGAGCCGACGGGGTATCGGCTGCCGGTCTCGAGTTCGCAGGCGACGCTGCGGTTTCGTCCGTGTTCGCGTTCGCGTCCGCGTCAGGCACCGTGCCCGGGCCCGCAATCGCGTCGACCCTCATCGACTCACCGCTGACTGACGTGCTTGCGTGGCTCGCAATCGGCGCGTTCCTCGCCGCGGTCGTCCTCCAGTGGAACGGTGCCGTCGATGAAGCGCGCCAGCTTGCGGCGGTCGCGTGGGTCGTCTTCGGCATCTTCTGGCTCGCGATGTTTCCGTACTACTACTATGAAATGCAGAGCCCGCTGCAGACGATTCTGACGGTCGTTGCCCTCCCGCTGTGTACGTACGTCGCCTACCTGCTCTACAGCGGCCGACAGTCGCTCCTCTTGCTCTCGAAAGCCGTCGCGCTCATGGGAGTGATCTACTTGCCCGTCGAGACGATTCCAGTTGCCCGAACGTGGTTGATCGAGACGACGGCAGCCCAGACCCACTACGGCATGGAACTGCTCGGTCACAGTCCGGGTATCAACGAGGGCGCGAACGGCTATCAGAGCCGGTTCGACTTCGACCCTGACGAGACGGTGACCGGGCGAACGACGTACATCATCCTCGCCTGTACCGGAATCGGGAGCATGGCGATTTTCGGCGGCCTGATCGCCTCGGTCAAAGCCCCGCTCAAGCGGAAGGTTCCGGCGTTCGTGATGGCGATCGGCGTCATCTGGTTCCTCAACCTCCTCCGGAACGTCTTCATCGGCCTGGCCTCGCCGTGGGGCTGGTTCCAGCAGGACTGGCTCGTCTCGTTCATGACGACCTACATGGGCGCGGAGGCCAATCGAGTCTCGTTCCTCGTCGCGCACAACTACATCGCCCAGTCGCTGTCGGTCGTCGCACTCATCGGGATTACCTACCTCGTCGTCAAACTCGTTCCCGAAATCCTCGCGCCGCTGGAGGACGTGCTCTACGTCCTGACAGGAAACGAGTACGATCTCTTCGAGGCACTCGACGTCGAAGAGCACCGACCGGCGAACGCCCCAAGTGCGCTCGACCAGTAAGCACCGCTATCGCCAGTGACGACCGCCACCGATACCAACGACAGCGACACTGACCGCCCGTTCACGCTCCGCTCGCGCGCCGCCTACATCCCCGACGCTGAGACCCTCGTCATCGCCGACCTTCACCTCGGCCGCGGCCGGTCGTCCGCCGTCGACGCACCCATCGACGCCACCGAGAGCATCCGGTCGCGACTCACCGCCCTCCTCGAGTACACCGGCGCAACGACCGTCGTCGTCGCCGGCGACCTCCTGCACGCGTTCAACTACGTCCCACAGGGTGTGGCCGAGTCACTGGGGGTACTCGAGTCCACCGTCGAGTCAGCGGGCGCAGCACTGGCCGTAACGCCGGGAAATCACGACTCGATGCTGTCGTCGGTGTTCGAGGGTGAGACGCGGCCAGTGTGGCAACTTGAACACGAACTCGAGAGCACTACAATTGCGGTCTGCCACGGACACGAGGAACCGGACCATGAGGCCGACCTGTACATCGTCGGCCACGACCATCCGGCGCTGTCGATCGACGGGCGAAAGAAGCCGTGTTTGCTGTTCGGACCGGGTGCCTACGATGGATCCGATGTGTTGATGCTGCCGGCGTTTACCGAACTTGCGGGCGGAGCAACGGTGAACGGGATGCGCGCCCGTGACTTTCAGTCGCCGTTCGTAACGGATGCGGACGCCTTCCACCCAATTGTCTGGGACGACGGCGCTGGGGAGTCACTGTGGTTTCCGCCGCTCGGTGAGTGTCGGCAGCTGTTATAGTCAAGTGTCGACGACTACTGTCGCCTCCGTGAGTGCCGACTATGCCGTCGCCTACGCAAACGGCACCGCGCTGAGAAACAGCACGGCATTGAACGCGCCGTGGACCAGCGCCGGGACGACGAGCGTTCCCGTCCGTTCGTAGACCACGCCGAAAATCGCCCCCATCACGGAGTAGTAGACAGTCATGTGGGCAATGACCGCAGCGGGTGCCTCGAGCAGGAGAATCGGATAGAAGTGAAAGAACGCGAAGACGAAACTCGCGAGGCCGATGGCCGCGACCGGTCCGAATACTGCACGGAGTCGCCCCTGAATCACACCCCGAAAGAGGAACTCCTCGACGGGACCGACGACGAGCAATGAAAGCACTGCACCGAGGACCAACACCGACACCGACGAGGCACTGTAGCCCGAATATGCCGTGAAATCGGGCCACAACTCGAGGGTGGGTATCACTGCATCGGTGCTAGCAAACGAGAGTGCCACGGCGACCAGTCCGGCCACAAGACCGCCACCGGCCAAAGCCAATTCGTCTCGAGTCGGCCACCGAACTGGTACCGTCACTCCAGGTCGGTACCACAGGTAGCCGACGCCGACAACGAGAAACGACAACTGGATTGCAAGCAGATTCCGTGCAAACACCACGCTCTCGTTGCCTAAGTCACCCATCCGCACAGTGAGGACGGTGGCTGCGGTGTTGGCGAGCACTGCTGCAAGACTGAGCGCCGCGACGACGGCCAGTGCTCGAATGCGCCCGGAGCGGTCAGTAGGAGTGTCGGTACCACCACGGTGTCGGGTTGTCTCACCCATACCGAATCGTTGGAACCTGCCACAATAATTGTTATCTGAATGACATTTAAGTTGGGTGGCTGACAGGTTCGTAACGACTATTCGGACGGGAGACGACACACCAGTCGTGCCTCCGGAGTATTCCGTCCCCAACGATGCGTACGCAGCCCTCGGTGACGAGACGCGACTCGAGATTCTGTTCGAACTAGCGGACCACTACGATGAGGCGTGGTCATCCGGTTGGCTCTCCTTTTCTGCACTCTGTGAGCAGGTTGGCGTCGACGACACGAGCCGATTCAGCTATCATCTTGGGAAGCTACAGGACCAGTTCGTCGTCAAGGAGCGCGAACAGTACCGGCCGACGATCGCTGCCCTCGAGGTCGTAACTGCGATCCGCGCTGGCACGTACGACGAGACGACGACTCGCGAGACCACTATCGACGCGTCCTGCCCCCACTGCGACCAGTCGCTGCTCGCTCGCCACCACGAGCACATGCTAACACTTTCCTGTTCCGACCACGGCGTTGCGATGGGCTATCCCGTCCCGCCGATCGCTGCCGCCCACCACTCACTCGAGACGGTGGTCGATCTCGTACTCCAGCAACACGCAGCCCACGTCGAGTCACTTCGTCGCGGCGTCTGTCCGTACTGCTGGGGTCCAGCCACCCTCTCTCTTCCATACGAGACGGTCCCCGAATTCATTCTTCAGTATGACACCGTCTATGCGACAGCAGCCTGTGAGGAGTGCTGGATGTCCTACCCGCTGCCAGTTCCCGAACTGCTCGTTTCACATTCAGCTGTCCGCGCGTTGTATACCGCCCACGACCTCGAGCCGCCAGCGACCCACCTCGGTTCGAATTCACTGGTGAACCTGAGCGATGTCGATCTACTCGAGGACGGCGGGGCCAGAGTCACAATCTCGCTCGAGGAGGCAACGCTCGTCGTCGAGCTCCGCGGCGATGGCACCGTCGAGCAGTGGCACGAATGCTGAACGATGTCCGATCTAGATACACATCCTGGCAACGCTCGAGCCTCACGTGGGGACAGGACCCCCTGATACCGAGCAGCGCGCAGGTAACTAGAATACTCGCCCAACCCACGGCTGTGAAGCCGTCACCACCGATTACCTCGACAGATCCTCGAGCACCGCCCGCGCCGCCTGCCGGCCGCTCTCCATCGCCCCCTGAATCGACGACCAGCGGGTGTAGTCGCCGGCGAGATACACCGGCCTCTCGGGATCGCGCACGTCAGGCAACCGCTCGTACACGCCTGGCGGCTGGGCGAACTGGGCGAATTCGATACGGTCGGTGTGTACCGGCTCGAGTTCACCGACGGCTTGCTCTGGATACCAGGACTCGAGTACCGCCTGCGTTCGGTCCGCGAGTTCCTGGTCGCTCTCCTCGCGGTGGCCGAGGTACGTTGCGCTCAGCAGCGTCTCGTCGGGTGGTGCGTACTCGGGTGCGACCTCGCTGTGGGGAACGACGTGGACGGGGCCGTCGTCGCCGGCGTTCAACAGGAGTCGCCGACGGGTGTCCAGCGTGGTTCGACCCGGGAGCCGATAGTACTGGGTCGTCGATGCCCGGCCCTCGGTCGGGATTGCCGACACGCCGGTGAGTGACTGGGCTGTCGGCGGATCGGTCGCCACGACGACGGCGTCGACGTCACGGTCGGCTGTTTCGCTGTTGTCGCCGCTGTCGCCGCTGTCGCCGTCATTGTCATCCTCATCGAGTGAGACGGTGACCCCCTCGTCGCGCTGTCGGTGTTCGATCGCGTCCACCTCGCGTCCGGTTTCGATCGTCGCACCGACCGCTCTGGCACGATCTGCGAGTTGCGCTGGAATAGCACCCATTCCCGCGGCGGGGATGGCGGTCGAACCGGACGCGAGCGCCGCGAACGTGTACTCGAAGACGCGACTCGAGGTCGAGAGCGATTGATCGAGGGTGATGCCGCCGTAGAAGGGGGTCACGAACCGTTCGCGGAATCGATCCGAAAACCCGCGGTCGCGAAGGAACTGGTCGATCGTCGTGTCCTCGCCCCGGTCGGCCGCAAACACCGCGTCGGGGTCGCGTTCGCGGCCGCGAAGGTCTCGCCACAGCGAGAGTACACGGCGCTTGTCGCCGAGCGTGATGTCGGAATTGAACAGCGTACTGAGTGCGGCGCGCGGCTCTCGGAGCGGATCCGCCAGCGTCGAGCGGTGGCCCGGCCGAGCGATCGTCGCCCCCGGCGCGAACGCTCGCAGGTCGAGCGCCTCGAGGTCGAGTTCCCGCTGCACCGCCGGATACGCGGTGAACAGCACCTGAAAGCCGCGGTCGAAACGAAAGCCATCGCGTTCGATCGTCCGGACCCGGCCACCGACCGTGTCGCGCCGTTCGAGCAGGGACACGGTGACGCCACCGCCCGCGAGGTGATGGGCAGCGACGAGTCCAGCAAGGCCACCGCCGACGACGAGTACTCGAGGAGTCGACTGCATGTCTCTATTTCGTCATGTGCCTGACGGGGCATAAACGCTCGACCCAACGAAGAAGGCGGGTACCGTGTTCGGTATCCCCATCACAGATCCGTGAAAATTCGGAGGAGAATCCCGAGAACGAGCGCGATCGGCCCCAGCGTGATGCCGATCGGTGGCACCGGGGCGACGATGAGTACGATACCGGCGAGGATCAGGATCGTCGATAGTCTGACCATGTGATACCTAATCCACACCGTCCGGACGGGTAGCACTACGGCCGGCATTCCCAGCCACTGCTGTCCCGGCTGCCGGAGCCAGTACGCCTTTGGCGCTCCCGAGTGCGCAATCTGGTATGAGTGACCAACCCACACCGAACGGAACCTTCCAACCCGTCTTCGAAAATCGCGTTCGCTTCGCCGAAACCGATCTCCAGGGGATCGTCTTCTACGGCGAGTACTTCACCTTCCAGGACGAGGCCATCTCGGCGTACCTCCGCGACCTCGAGTACGGTTACGACCAGATGGTCGCCGACGGCTGGCAAATCCACGTCGTCAACGCGGAACTCAACTATCGCGAGGGCGCGCAGTTCGGCGACCGACTGGTGAACGAGGCCCGCGTTGTCGAACTGGGCAACTCGAGTGTCACCTTCGAGTACCGCGTGCGGCGAGTGGGCCGAGACGAGCGCGGGCGTGAGCGCGAGGAACTCGAGTCGGACGACGCTGTGAGGAGTGAGACAGTGGGAGGAGGTGATACTGCGGTGGATGCAGGCGACGAGGTGGACGGAGCGGACGAGCCAATCCTCGCCGAGGGGACGGTCACTCACGTCGGCGTCGCCCTCGAAACGGAGGAGCCGATCCGGATCCCGGATGCGTTCCGCGACGCCGTCGCTGCGTTTCAGGACGGAATTTGAGGACAGCGGCGTTCGACTACCGGGTTCGAGAGCCGAGTGCTGTTCATACTACCGGATAGAAGTCAATACGAAGCCGGTCGCATGCTTGCGGCGGTTCCGGCGTGAAACGGTCGCGAATCCGCGACCGACTTTACAGAGGGCTGTCCGGCAGTATCAGTCGTCAGCCGTCACCACGTGATCGATCTCGACGTCGTCTGCACCGTCGAGTAGCCGATACTCGCCGTCGTCGAACTCGACGACGCCCTCGTGGCGCAGGTGATCCAGATGGGCGTAGGCCTCGCCAGGCCCGTGGACGATGTGGATTCCTTCGAGGTCGCCGAACAGGTGGGCGCTGACGGTCCAGGCGTCCGCCGGACCGTGCTCGCTGAGCACGTCGAGGACGTTCTCGGTGCGCTCGCGGTGGTGTTCGGCGATGGTTCGCGTGCGATCAGTCGGCTCCTCGATCGGGTCACGGTGGCCGGGCCAGACGCGGTCGTAGTCGCGGTCGGCGAGTCGGCGAAGCGCCGTGAGATACTGCTGGAGCGGGCGTTCGACGCGAACGTCCGCACCGCCCACGTTCGGGGTGTACACCGGCAGGATAGCGTCGCCGACGAACGCCTCGGCACCGTCGTCGACGGCGTCCGCGTGGGCTGTCTCGGGTCCATCCCGAATTTCGTAGCAACAGAGACCCGCTGCGTGGCCCGGCGTGTGGACGACTTCGAGCGTCCGGCCACCGACCTCGAGTACGTCGCCGTCTTCGATCGTCGTCACGTCGGCTGGCTCGCCCTCGATTTCCGAGGACGCATCGAGGAAGGAGAGCAGTTCTGCCTGCGAGTCCTCGGGAACGCCCCACTCGTCGAGGTACGCGCGTCGGCGCTCGTCGAGGTCGGTGAGCGCGTCGGACTCTTGTTCGACCATCGGGGCGTCGGCCTCGTGGACGTAAACCGTCGCACCGCTTTCGGCCTGAATCTCGCCGGCGAGTCCGGCGTGGTCGACGTGGAAGTGCGTGAGCACGATGTCGTCGACGTCGCTGAAGTCGTAGCCGCGTTCGGCGAGGCCGTCCGCGAAATCTGCGCGGATGTCGGGGGTCGCGATCCCGGTGTCGACGAGAGCGAGCGCGTCGCTGTCGGGGTCTGCGAGCACGTAGGCGTTGTTACGTCCTTCGAACTCGTCGTTACCCAGCGAAATGCGGTCCATACCGACAGGGACCCGTCGAGCGCTAATAACTCACAGGGTATCGGAACAGCAGACAGTCTGAGGTGTCGGGTGAAAACGGGTGTCGGGTGTTGCTGGTCGGCCGTTCCGCAGAGGGGCCGCCTCAGTCGTTGAGTTCAGCCCGCAGCAGCTGGTTCACGTCACCCGGATCTGCACTGCCGCCGGTCTTTTGCATCACCTGGCCAACGAGGAAGTTGATCGCGCCGTCGTCGCCCGACTCGTAGTCCGCGACCGCGTCGGGGTTCTCGTCGATCGCTTCGACGACTGCTTGCTGCACTTCGTCCTCGCCCGTCTTGCCGAGCCCTTCCTCGGCAACGACTTCGTCCGGCGTGCGCCCGTCGTCGAGCATCGAGCGGAGCACGGTCTCGCGGGCGTTCTTCGCCGTGATCTCGTCCGTCGCGACGAGTTCGACGAGTCGCGTGACTTCGTCGAGGCGGCTCTCGATCCCCGTAATCTCCATGTCGCGGTAGTTGAGTTCGCCAAGCAGGTTGTCCGCAACCCACGTCGCAGCCAGATCCGGGTCGAACTCCTGGGCGACGTCCTCGTAGAAGTCCGCGACCTGCTTCGTCGACGTGAGCTTCGAGGCAGCCTCCTCACTCAGAGTGTATTCGTCCTGGAAGCGCTCGCGGCGGGCCGAGGGAAGCTCCGGAATCGAAATCTCGTCCTTCCAGTGAGAGACCCGCAGCGGCGGCAGATCCGCCTCCTCGAAGTAGCGGTAGTCCTTCTCCTCTTCTTTCGACCGCATCGAGACCGTGATCCCGCGGGACTCGTCCCAGTGGCGCGTCTCCTGTTCGACCGCGCGGCCGCGCTGGATGGCGTTCTTCTGGCGCGTCTCCTCGTAGGCCAGCGCCTTCTCCGCACCCTTGTGACTCGAGATGTTCTTAACCTCGGTGCGGTTCGCGGCCGCGAGTGCCTCCTCACCGATCTCCGTCACGTCGTCGCTCTCAATCTCGTCTTCGGGGATGATCGAGAGGTTCGCGTCGATCCGGAGGCTGCCGTCGCGCTCCGCGTCGAAGACGCCGAGGTACTCGAGTACCTCCTCGAGTTCGGCCAAAAAGGCGCGAACCTCGCCGGGGCTGCGGAAGTCGGGGGCGGTGACGACTTCCATGAGGGGCGTGCCGGCGCGGTTGTAGTTGACGAGCGTGTAGTCCGCGGAGTCGATGCCGCCACCGCCGCCGACGTGCTGGAGGCTGCCGGGATCCTCTTCCAAGTGCGCCCGTTCGATCGTTACGGTTCGGCGCTCGCCCTCGACGGAGATTTCGAGGTCGCCGTCGGCGCAGATCGGTTCGTCGTACTGCGTGATCTGGAAGTTCTTGGGCAGGTCGGGGTAGTAGTAGTTCTTCCGGTGGAAGCGGGTCTCTTCGGGGATGTCGGCGTCGATGGCCTTGCCGATTTTGACGGCGGCTTCGACGGCACCCTCGTTCAACACCGGCAGCGCGCCGGGGAGGCCGAGACAGACAGGGCAGACGTTTTCGTTCGGTTCGTCGGTCTGGTCCGTCGAGCAGCCACAGAAGATCTTCGTGTCGGTTTCCAGCTGGACGTGGACCTCGAGCCCGATGACGGTGACGAGGTCGCCCTGCTGGACGGTCTGGGCAGTCATTGAGCCACGATTCGGCCCGGTGGGGGTAAAGCGTAACGGGACACGCTCGCCCTGGTAGTGTGCCACCACACTATATTTATTCCTGCAGCGACTTGTGGTATCTATGAGTACAGACCGGGTCGACGCGGAGAGCAAGGTTTCCGGAAACCAAGCGAACATTCCCGCCCGGATCCGTCGCCAACTCGATATCGACGACGGGGATCAGCTTCGGTGGAGCGTCGAGGACGATGGGACGGTCCGAGTCGAGGTCGTCCACCGTGAGGGTGGCTCGTTCGCCAACTTCGCGGGCTACGGCGGTGACGAGGAAACGGATGCAGCGACCGATCACGACGCGTGGGGACTCGAGTAAATGCCACACGCCGTCGTGGACACATCGGTATTGTTCGCTGCAAGTTACCGTCGAGATGCGAGCCACGAAGAGGCATTGCCAATTCTCCAGGGAATAGACGACCAGTCCCTCCCGGAAGCCGTCGTTCTCGACTACGTGCTCGCCGAGACACTCAACGGACTCACGACACACGCCGGTCACGATGCGGCCGTCGATTTTCTCGACCGAGTAGAAGAAAACGCTCGGTTCCACATCGACACGCTCCGTCCAGACGAGCGAGCGACCGCCAAATCTGTCTTCCGAACAGACGACGCACTCTCGTTCGTCGACTCCTGTCTCGTCGCGTATCTGGAATCGAACGAACTCGAGTACCTGTACGCGTTCGACGATGATTTCGACCGGATAGACGAGATTGCTCGGCTCACAACGCCGACGAACCCGTACGATCCCCGGTGAGTATCGGCTGAGTGCGATTCTCGGTGATTAGCGAGCGGACTCGAGTGCAGCGAGTGCGTCAGGGTTCTCGATGCTGCTCATGTCACCCAGATCCTCACCGGTGTAGGTCGCCTCGATAGCGCGGCGAATGATCTTGCCCGACTGGGTTTTGGGGAACTCGTCGACGAACAGGATTTCGCGCGGACGGAACGGCTTGCCGAGTTCTTCGCCGACCTGCCCCCGGAGTTCGTCGCGGAGGTCGTCGGTCTCGTCGACGCTGTCCTCGAGAATCACGTAGGTGACGACCGCGGTGCCGGTGGTGTCGTCCGGCGCGCCGATGGCGGCGGCCTGGTTGACCGCGTCGTGGTCGATGAGCGCACCCTCGACTTCGGCGGGGCCGACCTTGCGGCCGGCGACGTTCAGCGCGTCGTCGGCACGGCCGTGGAGGAACCAGAAGCCGTCCTCGTCTTGCTGGGCCCAGTCGCCGTGGTCCCACATCGGTGGGTCCTCGAACGTCGACCAGTACTCGTTCAGGTAGCGTTCGTCGCCCGACCAGAGCGACTTGGTCATGGAGGGACAGGAGTCGCGGGCGACGAGGAAGCCACGTTCGTGGTCGTCTTTGACGGACTCGCCCGACGAGTCGACGATGTCGATATCCATCCCGATTCCGGGTCCGCCGAGCGTGCAGGGTTTGAGTGGCTCGGTCGGCATCGGCATCAGGAAGCAGCCACAGATTTCGGTGCCGCCGGAGATGTTGATGATCGGACAGTCGCCGCCGCCGACGTTTTCGTAGAACCAGCGCCAGGATTCGGGGTCCCAGGGTTCGCCGGTCGAACCGAGGATGCGAAGCGAGGAGAGGTCGTGGCCCTCTAGCCACTCGTCCCCGTGCTTTCGGAGGGCGCGAATTGCGGTCGGTGAGATACCGAACTGGGTGAGTTTGTGGCGATCGATCATCTCCCAGAACCGGTCCGGTTCGGGGTGGTCCGGCGCGCCCTCGTACATGAAGACAGTACCGCCAAAGGTGTGGGTCCCGATGAGGGTCCACGGCCCCATCATCCAGCCGATGTCCGAAACCCAGAAGAACCGGTCTGCTGGCTTGAGATCCATCCCGAAGTAAACCTCCTTGGCACACTGCACCTGCACGCCAGCGTGGGTGTGAACGATACCCTTCGGCTTGCCGGTGGTGCCTGAGGAGTACAGCAGCATAGACTCCTGACTCGAGGGAACCGATTTCGTCTCGTAGTCGTCGGACTGCGTTTCGACGGCGTCGGCCCACCACTGGTCGCGCTCGTCATCCCAGGGAATCTCGTGCTCGCTGGTGTCTTCGCTTGCGCCGAGGCGGTCGAAGACGATGGTGTCCTCGACGTAGCCCGCCTCCTCGATGGCATCGTCTGCTGCGCCCTTGAGGTAGACCGGGTCGCCGCGGCGGTAGAAGCCGTCGCCCGTGAAGAGGACGGAGCACTCCGAATCCGCGATGCGGGTCGCTGCGGCGTCGACGCCGAAGCCCGAGAAGATCGGGACCGCGATCGCACCGACCTTGAAACAGCCGTAGAGGATCGAGACGACCTCCGGCACCATCGGCATGTAGAGGCCGACCGTATCGCCGGTCTCGATGCCGCGCTGTTCGAGGGCGTTCGCGACCTGGTTCGACTGCCGGCGGAGTTCGTGGTACGTAACCTCACGTACGTTGCCGTCCTCGCCTTCCCAGATAGTCGCGACCTTGTTTCGACGCTTCGCGTCAACGGCGGCGTGGCGGTCGACCACGTTGTGTGCCACGTTGAGTTCACCGCCCGGGTACCAGTCGGTGAACTGCGGTCCCTCGCTGTCATTCCGGACCGTCTCGTAGTCCTCGTAGAACTCGATATCCAGGTAGTCGACGATCTCGTCCCAGAACCAGTCGACGCCGCTTTCTGGCTCTCCCGTAATATCGGTCGTCGTCCGCTCGATTAGCTCCTCGTACCCACCGATCCCGTAGGTCTGCATGAACTCGGCGACGTTCGTCTCGTCGACGAACTCCTGGCTTGGTTCGTGGACGATTTCGTCGACGTCGTCGAGGCTCGTGTTCGCTGTCATGGTGATCGTGACTCTCACTCGTACGTTAGCGTCATGCCCCCATCAAACAACAGGTCCCCGCCGTCCAGATGCCGGCCGAGTTCCGAAAAGCCGAGCACAAAGAGATTGCCGACGTCGATCGGGGTCATCATCTCTGTGACGCGGGACTGGCCGAGCATCACGTCCTGGATTACCTCGTCGACCGAGATGCCCCGCTGCTCGGCCGTGTCCTCGAGTTGATCCATCACGAGCGGCGTCTGGACGTACCCGGTGCTGATCGAGAACGAGCGAACGTCTCCTGTGCCTTCGGCAGCGATCGACTGCGTGAGACCGCGTAGACCGAATTTCGAGATATTGTACCCAACTTTGTCGCTCGTGACGTAATGTCCGTGGACCGATGCCATGTTCCCCACACAGCCACCACCGCTCGCAGTGTCACGGAAGTGAGGGAGACACAGTTTCGAGAGATACAGCGGTGCTCGAAGCATCACCTGATGCATGCGGTCGTAGGCATCCATCGGGAAGTCCTCGATCGCATCGATATGTTGCAGTCCGGCGACGTTCGTGAGGTACTTGATGTCACCGAAGGTTGCGGCCGTCTCAACGATGCGCTCGATATCGTCGTCGACCGTGAGATCACCAACGATTGGCTCGACTTCGCCCTGCAGATCGAGTTCGTTGCGTCGGGCGACCGTTTCCGCGAGTGCGTCCTCGTCGATATCTGTCGCCGCGACGGTCAACCCGTTCCCGGCGGCGGCGAGCGCGGTTGCACGACCGATCCCAGAGCCCGCTCCGGTAACGAGACAGACGTTCCGTGCAGTGAACGATTCGTCGTCGATCGTGTGGATATCCGAGCGCGTTACCGACGGTGGCGTGACCTGTTGCTGTGACATAACCGTCTACGATAGAACTACGCCTAGATGACGCTAAACACAGGCGTTAACATATCAACAGAACACACGACTGGTTTATCCCAACGACGGATTCGTAGATATATTGTAATAACTATTAATACACCCATTTGATTGTTTATACCTAGCAATGATCGATCTCGATATCGACATGCGGCAGTACGATTGCCCGTTCATCGACACGACCGATGACATCGATATCGCCTTCTCGGCCGTCCAGTGGCAACTCGATACCGACGACGAAAAACTCGAGACGCGACTCATCGCGAGAGCGGATTCGGTGGGTGCACTCGAGAACGGATTGCACACGCTCCGCAATCACTCGAATATGACCGACTGTTACGTCCTCTCGAAGCGGGGGAACGTCGCCCAGATTGGGACGACCATCGAAGAGACGAACGCGATGCGGACGATCCAGCGAAATGGCGGCTACATCACCGGTCCGTTCCAGATCGAAAACGGCCGCGAACACTGGCGCGTCGGGTTCGACAGTGACGAGGACGAGGACCACACGCTCGCCGAACTCGAGCGACACAACGAGTTCAACGTCGAGGACCGAGACCAGTTCGGGCCGACGGCACTGTTCGATCTCCTCGATAACTCGAGTAGTGCGATGCGGTTGCTCGAGGGCTGTCGATCGCTGACCGAGACCGAACGCGAGACGTTCAGGACCGCGTCACAGAACGGGTACTACGAGACGCCGCGTGAGACGACGCTCGGCGAACTTGCGGATCACTTCGATATCTCGAAGACGGCGGTTTCGATGAACCTCCGCCGGAGTGAACGCAAGATCCTGCAGGGGGTACTTTCCGTTTTGGACGATATCGATGATGAGTCGTTCTGACGGCTGTTGTTCTGACAGGCGTTGTTCTGGCGGGCGTTGTTCTGACGGAGTATCGTTCTGGGAGGGAGTCGTCTGCCGGAGCATTGTTCTGCGCGTAGGCCGTTTTGAACTCGATCTGCCAGGAATGTCTGAGCTCAATCTGCCAGGGATGTCGATACGCAACGACACCACCGGCCGTCTACAGTATGGCGGCAACTGTGTAGCCCGTTTACACGACTGCGTCGTGAGGCCTCCGTCTCGTTGACGACCTGGTGGCTGCGCTCGCGGTCGTCATCCCCCGTTCTCGCCGATTGAATGCGTACGATATGCCAAACCGGGAATATGTGTCTGACGTACGTTTATGTGTCAGGCAACGGGCCTAGATGGTATGTCGAACAATCGCGTCGAGCAGCTCGAATCGACGGTCGCCGAACTCGAGTCGACCGTAGAGGGACTGACCGACGAACTCATCGAAGCCAAAGAGCGGATTCGCGTTCTCGAAGCCGAACTCGATACGGAGACGCCCACGCGCGTTCCCGAGCGCCGCCAGAACGAGACGGGAACGGCTGAGATTGAAGGGACGCCTGAAGCTGCACCAGAAGAGGTCGAAGAGGCGACGGCAGACGCCGACACTGACGCCGCGGAGGACGTCCAGTCCGGTGACGAAGCGGAAGACTCAGGTAGCGACGATATTATTGTCGCATAACTGCACGGCGTACGGCGTCTCGCAAGCGGGGAATGGTGACGAACGGCGGCCGCTCGCTGGCCGACTCGTCCGCATACTCGTCTCCCAACCCACCCGATAGTCCCCGATTGTGAGCCCCGACGACACGGAGGGCTCGGACAACAAATGTATATCAAGGCAGTCGTTCTGGACAAGTTCAAGAGCTTCGGTCGAAAAACGAAGATTCCGTTCTACGAGGATTTCACCGTCGTCACCGGGCCGAACGGCTCGGGCAAGTCGAACATCATCGACGCCGTCCTCTTCGCGCTCGGACTGGCACGGACCCGCGGCATCCGCGCGGAGAAACTTACTGATCTCATCTACAATCCCGGCCACGAGGACGGTTCGGATTCGGGCGGCCCACGCGAAGCCATCGTCGAGGTCATCCTCGACAACTCCGACGAGACGCTGTCCCGGTCGCAGGTCGTCAACGCCGCGGGCAGCGAGGACGTCGGCGACGTCGACGAGATCCGCATCCGCCGCCGGGTGAAGGAAACCGAGGACAACTACTACTCCTACTACTACCTGAACGACCGAGCGGTCAATCTCTCCGACATTCAGGATCTGCTCGCACAGGCCGGCGTCACCCCGGAGGGGTACAACGTCGTCATGCAGGGCGACGTGACCGAAATCATCAACATGACACCCCACGCACGCCGGGAAATCATCGACGAAATCGCCGGCGTCGCCGAGTTCGACGCGAAGAAAGCGGACGCCTTCGAGGAACTCGAAATCGTCGAGGAGCGCATCGACGAAGCCGAACTTCGTATCGAGGAGAAACGCGACCGCCTCGACCAGCTCGCAGACGAGCGCCGACAGGCCATGCGCTACCGGCGACTCCGTCGTGAGAAAGAAGAGTACGAGGGCTACAAGAAGGCAAGCGAACTCGAGGAGAAGCGCGCCGAACTCACATCGGCCGAGGAGTCTGTCGACGACCTCGCATCTGACCTCGAAGAACTCCAGCGCGAACTCGACGAGCGCCAGGGGAAGGTCGTCCGGCTACAGGAGGACCTGGAGGACCTGAACGCCGAAATCGAGCGCAAGGGCGAAGACGAACAGCTCCGGATCAAGAGCGAGATCGAGGAGATCAAAGGCGAAATTTCCCGGCTCGAGGACAAGATCGAAGCCAGCGAAGAGCAGATCGAAGACGCCGAATCCACGCGACGCGAGGCGTTCGTCCAGATCGACCGCAAGCAAGAGACCATCGAGGAACTCGAGGACGAGATGCGCGAGCACAAACTCGAGAAGGCGCAGGTCAAGACCGAAATCCAGGAGCGAAAGACGAAGCGCGACGAACTCGAGGCCGAAATCGACGCTGTCGACACCGAGTTCGACGAGCTCAAGGCTGATCTCGCGGACCGAAAGAGCGACCTCGAGGAGGCGAAAACCGAGAAGAACGACCGCCAGCGCGAGCAAGACCGCCTGCTCGACGAGGCACGTCGCCGCTCGAACGCGATCAGCGAGAAAGAGACCACGATCGAGGAGCGACGCGAGGAACTGCCGGAACTCGAGCACAGACGCAGCGACCTCGAACGGGAACTCGAGAAGGCCGAGAAGAATCGCGCGAATATCTCAGAAGTCGTCGACGACCTCAAAGCGGAGAAACGGCGCACGCAGTCCGAGATGGACGAGCTGGATGACAAAATCCAGGCCAAACAGCAGGAGTACGCCGAACTCGAGGCCAACGCGGGCGAGAGCGGCGACTCCTCGTTCGGTCGCGCGGTGACGACGATCCTGAATTCGGGGATCAACGGCGTCCACGGGGCAGTGGCCCAGCTGGGGACCGTCTCCGGCGAGTACGCCGTGGCCTGTGAGACGGCCGCCGGCGGCCGGCTCGCGAACGTCGTTGTCAACGACGACGTGGTCGGCCAGCAGTGTATCGAGCACCTGAAGTCCAGAAACGCGGGCCGAGCGACCTTCCTCCCGCTGACGGACATGAGCCAGCGTCGGCTCCCGAATGCGCCGACCGATCCGGGCGTCGTCGACTTCGCGTACAACCTCGTCGACTTCGACGACCAGTTCGCCGGCGTCTTTTCCTACGTCCTTGGTGACACCCTCGTCGTCGAGGACATCGAAACCGCCCGCTCGTACATGGGCGACTACCGGATGGTCACCCTCGACGGCGACCTGGTCGAGAAGAGCGGCGCGATGACCGGCGGCTCCCGGAAGGGCTCGCGCTACTCGTTCACCGGCGGCGGCGAAGGCCAGTTAGAGCGTGTCGCCAAACAGATCACGGATCTGCAAGAAGAGCGAGAATCCCTCCGCGAGGACCTGCGCGGCGTCGAAGAGCGCCTCGACGACGCCCGCGACCGCAAGACCGACGCCGCGGACGAGGTGCGCTCGATCGAGAGCGAACTCGAGTCGCTCGACGAGAAACGCGAGTCCATCGAGGACGAGATCGAGACACTCGAGCACGAACTCGAAGAACTCCGCGAGGAACGCGAGTCGGTCGACGAGCGGATGAACGAGATTGCCGCCGAGATCGACGAGCAGACCCAGGACATCGAGGCCATCGAGGCCGACATCGACGAGCTCGAAACCGAGCTCGCAGATTCGAAGATTCCGGAGCTCACCGCCGAGATCGAGGAACTCGAGGCCGAAATCGACGACCGCGAGGACAAGATCGCGGATCTCGACGGGACACTCAACGAGCTCGGACTCGAGAAGGAGTACGCAGCAGACGCGATCGAAGACCTCCACGACGATATCGAGACGGCCCAGAACCGCAAGGCCGAGCACGAAGACCGAATTTCGGAATACGAGGAGACGATCGGCGAGAAACGCGAGACGCTCGAGGCGAAACACGAGGCCGTCGAGGAACTCGAGGCGGAACTCACCGAACTGAAGGGGGAGCGCAGCGACCTCAAGGAGGAACTCTCCGAGGCCCGCACGAAACGCGACCAGCAACAGGATCGGGTCAACGCGGTCGAGAGCAAACTCGAGGACAAACGCGAGCGCGTCACCAACCTCGAGTGGGAGATCGAGAGCCTCGAAGCCGAGGTCGGCGAGTACGACCCCGAGGATGTCCCCGACCACGAGACCGTCCTCGAGATGATCGAGCTCCTGCAGGCCGACATGGAGGCGATGGAGCCGGTCAACATGCTCGCGATCGACGAGTACGACGAGGTCCGCAGCGATCTGGACGAACTCGAGGAGGGTCGCGCGACGCTCGTCGAGGAAGCAGAGGGGATCCGCGACCGAATCGAACAGTACGAGACCCAGAAGAAACAGACGTTTATGGACGCCTACACGGCGATCTCCTCGCACTTCACGGAGATTTTCGAGCAGCTCTCGGAGGGGACCGGCACGCTGCATCTCGAAGACGAGGACGACCCGTTCGACGGGGGGCTGACGATGAAGGCACAGCCGGGCGACAAACCGATTCAGCGCCTGGATGCGATGTCCGGTGGCGAGAAGTCCCTGACGGCGCTGGCGTTCATCTTCGCGATCCAGCGGCACAATCCGGCACCGTTCTACGCGCTGGACGAGGTCGATGCCTTCCTCGACGCGGTCAACGCCGAGCGGATCGGCGAAATGGTCGAAGAACTGGCCGAACAGGCCCAGTTCGTCGTCGTCTCGCACCGCTCGGCGATGCTCGATCGCTCCCAGCGCGCGATCGGGGTGACGATGCAGGACGACAACGTGAGTGCCGTGACGGGGATCGATTTGAGTGAGGGGGTGCCGGCTGATGACTAGCGAGGAACGTAGTTCCTCGAACATGCGAGTAACGAGGGACGCAGAGTGCCCCTCGAACCATGCGAGCGGGCCATCGGCCCGCGAGCAGACGGGGAGCGAAGCGACCCGCGAGCAGGGTGAGGGGCCCGAGGAGCCGAAGGTGACGCAGGGGCCCTCCGAAAGTGCGAGCGGCGACGCCGCGAGCAGGGAGCGAAGTGACCCGCGAGAGCGCACGGAACTCCGTACCGACGGCGGCGACGATATCCCCCTCCAGATCGCCGGCCACGAAGACCGGGACCGACCGGGAACAGCCAGCGACGAGGGTGATGAAGGAACGGTACTCGAGTTCACCGAGTCCGCATCCGAGCCCTCGTCTGAGACCGAGGTGGGTGTCGACGAGGTGGACGACGGCGACGGCGATGGAGAAGACGAGGTCGAACCTGTCGAACTCCTCGTCCAACTCGCCGAGGACGGCGAAATCGACCCCTGGGACATCGACGTCGTCCGGGTGACGGACAAGTTCCTGTCGGCACTCGATGACGCCGACCTGCGGACCTCCGGCCGGGCACTGTTCTACGCGAGCGTCCTGCTGCGGATGAAGAGTGACGAACTGTTCGCCACGGACGAACCCGAAGAGGAGGAGCTGCCGCCGTGGGAGGCCCCGTTCGCAGACGAGGGGCCGATGAGCCACGGCGGCGCGCCCGACGAGGACGGCGCACCCGGGTTCGACCCCGTCGAGGGGCTCGAAGCCGAGATGGAGCGCCGACTCGAGCGCAAGCACGTCCGCGGAAAGCCGGAGACACTCGACGAACTGGTTCGGGAACTCCGCAGCGCAGAGCGTGGCACCTGGTGGAAAGAATCTCGCAGCTACGATACGAGCGACTCGCCGCGGGGCTACGACCGCGGGATGCAGGAACTGAGCTACCACTCCGGGGACGACTTCCGGGTCGACGACGAGCCGACCAGCGACGATGTAACGCATACGACTCACGAGGAGGATATCGAGACGGTGATTGACGACGTCGAGGCCGTCCTCGAGAAGCACTACGAGAACGGACGCGACGAGGTGCTGTACGCTGAGATCGACGAGGAAGGTGGCTCGCGCGTGATGACTTATCTTGCGTTGCTCTTTTTGGCCCACCGCGGCCGCGTCGTACTCGAGCAGGACGAGTTATTTGGCGACCTCTGGATTCAGGAGCCGACAGTTGCGGCGGACGCGGAAGAAGTGACTGCGGACTGATTGGCGATTGCCGATTGGCGGTTGGCGGTCAGTAGGCCGGTGGGTGCTGTCGTTCGATTCGATCAGTTATCGGTGGAACCGTCCTCGTCACGTTCCTCTTCGGGCAGGTAGTGTTCTCGGTGGACGACCGTCTCCTCGCCGTCCTGGGCGATTCTGACGACGATCTGGTCGCCCTCGGGATGGTAGCCGAGAGTCGCCCAGGCACCCGACCAGGTGTCACCGAACTCGATATGACTGCCCTCGATCGTGGAATCGGCTCGAACGGCGTCGGCCTCGAGGCCGGGTTCGTCCGTGAAGACGACGCGTGCCAGTTCGATATCGGCGAAGAGGTCGTCTTGATCCTCGTCGGTCTCTCCCGTCTGTCCCTCCTGTTCGTACTCCCAGTCGATCTCTGCGATGACATCCTGCTCGTCGTCGATGACCTCTTCCTCAAAGAGTTCGGTTGGGTCCTCAGGTGTATCGTCTTCGGTTCCCATATAGAGGATCCGCCACTCGTCGTCCTCGGGAACGAGTGCCCAGACCATGATCCCGAGTTCCTCCTCGAAGGAGTGTGAGACGCCGGCACCAGTGTCGTCGCCGTCTTCGGCGCCCACGCCGTCGTCGCCATCGACCGTCTCAGCCTCGGCCTCGAGCCACTCCTCGTCGGCCCGAACGAGCGCAATATCCTCGCCGTCGAGTTCCGTCTCCAGATCGGTTTCCTGGAACCAGAACGCCGCGTCCTCGAGTTCGAGCACGTCGTCGATGGTTCCGTCCGCGGTCACGATCTCACCCTCGAACGGAGACGGCACCTCGCCGTCGCCACCCTGGTATTCCCAGCCGTCTTCCTCCCACTGGGCTGGGTTCAGTGGATTCAGGCTGTGCATCACGTTGTCGATCGCTTCGAGGTCACCCTCTGCGGAGGCCGTGAAGTAGGCATCCAGCACGGCGAACAGTTCGTTCTCGAGTTCTTCCTGTTGAGAGTCGTTATCCTCTCCGCTTGTGTCGTCACCGTTGTCGGCATCGGCGTCATCGGCTCCGTTCTCCTCCTCGCTCGACTCCTGTCCGTCGAGACAACCAGCCATGGCGACTAGTGTGGCTGTTGCGCCACCGTACAGAACCGAACGTCGGGAGCGAACTGTGGAGGCGGTCGTTCGATCGTCGCTACCACACGGGGATTGTGTCGGGCGTTGCGACATAGTTACTGATTCGACAGAAACCGACTTCAGTATTTATCAACGATCATTTGTAGTTGCGAGAATTGGATTACTATCGAGAGTACCGAGAGTATCATAACTAACAGATATCGAATTACGAGACTCGTCAGTTCTGCTTCGATTACCCTGCAAGAACGCCATTCACAACGGCCGACCCCGAAACCGACAGAGAACAATCACTCCCCTAAATACTCGCCGACCAGCAGATCAACCCGCTCGCGCGTCTCCTCCGGAATCGCCTCCGTCGGCGTATTGATCGTTCCCTCGAGTGCACTCCAGGCGTCGCTCTCGAAATCCTCGGGCATCGTCCGGATCGCTTCTTCGATCACGGCGTTGATCGACTCCTGATTGGCCGCGGCGTTCTCGAGTACCTCCTCGAGTGTGACTTCGCTATCTTGCTTCCAGACGTCGTAGTCGGTGATACCGGCGATGGTCGCGTAGCTCAGTTCGGCCTCCCGGGCGAGTTTGGCCTCCGGAATCGTCGTCATGCCGACGACGTCCCAGCCCTGGTCGCGGTAGAACTCGCTCTCGGCGCGTGTCGAGTACTGTGGCCCCTCGATGCAGACGTAGGTGCCGCCCTGTTCGGTTTTCGTCTCCGCGTCGGTCGCCGCCTCGGCCGCAGACGCGAGGTGGTCGACCATCGCGGGACAGTACGGTTCGGCAAAGCCCATGTGGACGACGATGCCGTCGCCGAAGAACGTCGGCGAGCGGTGTTTCGTCCGGTCGAACGTCTGATCCGGTACGACGAGCGTCTGTGGTGGCAGGTCCTCGCGCAGGCTCCCGACCGCGTTCGTCGAGATGACGCGATCGACGCCGACGGACTTGAGCGCGTAGATGTTCGCGCGGTACTGTGCGTCAGTTGGCGTGTGCTGGTGGTCCTCGCCGTGGCGCGGCAGGAACGCGACCTCGTTGCCAGCGAGTTCGCCGAGCGTCACGTCCTCGCTCGGCTCGCCGTAGGGAGTCGAGACCGATTCGGTTCGGGTGTTCTCGAGTGGCAGTGCCTCGTAGATGCCGCTGCCGCCGATGACGCCGATGGTCATGCAGGCACGTGCTCGGCGAGTCACTGTAAACGGTCCGGGTTTTCCGGACGCATTCCTTGCGTGTGCGCGAACCAGTGCAACACGATACCACATCTCCCAAGTGGTCAAGTACGCTGAACAACTGTGATCTGGTATGTCTTCCAGCGAGAACTCGGACAGCGGCTCTCTTACTGAGGGAGAGCTGATCGGTCCGATGTTCAAGCTGGCCTGGCCGCTCGTCGTCATTCAGCTACTGCAGGTCGCCTACAACGTCGGCGACACGCTCTGGCTCGGCGCGCTTTCGCCCGACGCGGTCGGTGCGGTGAGCCTCGCGTTCCCGCTTCTGTTCCTCCTGATCGCGGTTGGCAGCGGCTTTACGACGGCCGGTGCAATCCTGATCGCCCAGCACACGGGTGCAAACAGCGATGAGGGTGGTATCATCGCCGGCCAGACACTGTCGTTCATTTCGCTGGTTGCCGTCGGACTCGGAATCCTCGGTTACTTTCTCACCGTCCCGATGCTCGAGGCGCTGCCCTCGGATCCGCAGACCGACGAGGCGATCATCCCGCTCGCGGCGGAGTACCTCCAGATCTTCTTCCTGGGACTCCCGTTCGTGTTCGGCTTCTTCGTCTTCGTCGCGCTCATGCGCGGCTACGGCAACACACGCGCGCCGATGCGAGTGATGTTCATCAGCGTCATCATCAACCTCGCCATCGACCCGCTGCTCATCTTCGGCGTCGGACCGCTCCCCCGCCTCGAGGTCGCCGGTGCCGCCGTCGCGACCGTCATCTCCCGCGGCGTCGCCACAGCGATCGGCTTCTACCTGCTGTACTACACCGACGTCGGCCCCGAGATCGAGGCCGCCCATATCCGGCCCCGACTCGAGTACGTCCGTGAGATTACGCGCCTCGGCGTGCCGACGGCCCTGGAGCAATCGATGACCGCGATGGCGCTGGTCGCGATGACGGCGATCGTCGTGACGTTCCCACCGGAGGTCGTCGCGGCGTACGGCCTCGGGAACCGGCTGGTCTCGCTGGCGTTCCTGCCGGCGCTCGGGATGGGGCAGGCGACCGACTCGATCGTGGGTCAGAATTTGGGCGCAGGGATGGCGGATCGGGCAGAGCGAGCCGTCGGCATAGCTGCGGGTGTGGTCGGCTCGATCATGTTCGTCGCGGCGGTGTTCGCGTTCCTGTTCCCGGAGCCGTTCGTCTCGGTGTTCCTGACGGCCGAAGCGGAGGGGCGTGCGGCGACCATCGACTACGGGGTGACCTACCTGCAGTTCTCCGCGGTCGCGTTCGTCTTCATGGGTGTAATGCAGGTCGTTCAGGGCGCGTTCCGCGGCGCGGGGAACACGAAGACGGCGCTCGCGTTCGCCGTCTTCGGGCTGTGGCTCGTCCGAGTGCCCGTAACGTACTACCTGGCCTTTGTCGCCGGCTGGGGGCCGACCGGGGTCTGGGCGGGTGTCGTCACCGGTGACATCGTGGGCGCTATCGCGGCGACCGCGTGGTTCACCCGCGGGACGTGGAAGGAGTCGATCGTCGACGATTCGGACGAAGACGAGGGTGGGGACGACGACTCGGATGAGGACAGAAACGGCGACGACTCGGATGGGGACAAGGGTTACTGGGACGAGAGAATGGATGGCTACGGGGATGAAAGAATGGATGAAGAGAAGGACGAAAACGAAGACACGGACGCTCCAGAGCCACCAGTACCGGACGAAAACGAGGGCAACCGTGAGCCGACGTTCGACTGATGTCCTCGAATAACGGACGGGAAAAGTAGTGTCGCTACCGCTCGGTACTCCAACGACTGTTATCTGTTACCAGGTACCCGTCACTCCGACGCAGTCTCTGCACACAGCGTCCACTGCCCCGGTTCGGTCATCTCGATCACGTCACGCCGTTCCATCTCGGAGAGCACCTCTGTCACGCGGTTGGGCTGGGCAATCTCCATCTCGATGCGCTCGATGCTGTGGAACTCCGCCAGATAGTGGCGGATCTCATCCGCCGAGAACGACTCCTGGTCGGCCTGTTCCATCGCACCCGAGATCAGGTCGACCATGTCCTCGATGAAGTTCCAGGGGTAGACGATCCAGGTCCACTCCTCGAGTCGCTCGCCGACGTAGTCGGGGTCGAACTCGCTCGTACCGAGTAGTTGCAGGGTTGCCGTACGGACCTCGCCGGCGTTTCGGTCCTCGACGTACTCGTGAGCGCGCTTGATCGAGCCGCCGGTGTCTGCGATGTCGTCGATAATCAGCACGTCCTTGCCCTCGACGCTGCCTTCCGGCATCGGGTAGCGGACGGTCGGCTCGCCGGTCTTCTCGGCGGTGCCGACGTAGTGTTCCATCTTCAGGCTCGTCAGATCGTTCAGCCCCAGGAAGTCACAGAGACATCGGCCTGCGAACCAGCCACCGCGTGCGAGGGCGACGATGACGTCTGGTTCGAACTCGTCGCGACGAACCTCGTCGCTGACGTCGCGACACAGGCTGTAGATGTATTCCCAGTTCGTTATCGTACAGTCGAAATCGTCCGGTAGATCGGACATCTGGTGGCCACCTGGCTGAATAGAGAGGGGCAATCCCCATAAGTGGGCTGAAATGCGACCCGTTCGCCGCGGGTCGAGACCCACGCCCCAACACCGGTGCATCGATCAGTGCCACGAATTTATAATCTAGTAATACAACCTAGTTATTCATGGGGCAAACCCAGCTAGCAGCCGCCCGGAACGGAACCGTGACCGAAGCGATAGAACGAGTCGCTGCCCGCGAGAACCGCGACCCCGAGTTCGTCCGCCAGCAAGTCGCGGACGGGCAGGCCGTGATCCCGGCCAACCGACATCACGACACACTCGATCCGATGATCATTGGCCACGAGTTCGCGACGAAAGTCAACGCAAACATCGGCAACAGCGAGACGACGAGCGACCGCGAGACCGAACTCGAGAAGCTCCACACGGCGGTCCACTACGGCGCGGATACAGTGATGGATCTCAGTACGGGAACAGACTTAGACGAGATTCGCGAAATGCATATCGAGCACTCACCAGTGCCGATCGGAACGGTGCCGCTGTACGAGGCCGTCAAACGAGCCGAGAGTCCCGAGGAGATTACCACGGACCTGTTACTTGAGATCATCGAAAAACAGGCCGAGCAGGGCGTCGACTACATGACGATCCACGCCGGAATTCTGGCGGAACATCTCCCGCTGACCGAGGGCCGAACGACGGGAATCGTCTCCCGCGGTGGCTCGATCATGGCGAAGTGGATGGAGGAGAACGGCGAACAGAACCCGCTCTTTCAGGTTTACGACGAAATTTGCGATATCTTCGCCGCACACGACGTGACGTTCAGCCTCGGAGACAGCCTCCGTCCGGGATCGCTCGCAGACGCCTGCGACGAAGCACAGTACGCCGAACTCGACACGCTGGGCGAACTGACTCGCCGCGCCTGGGAGAAGGACGTACAGGTGATGGTCGAAGGGCCGGGCCACATCCCGATGCACAAGGTTGCGGAGAACGTCGAACGCCAACAGGAAGTCTGCGACGGCGCGCCGTTCTACGTCCTCGGGCCGCTGGTGACCGACATCGCGCCCGGCTACGACCACATCACGAGCGCGATCGGCGCGGCGATGGCGGCACAGGCCGGCGCGGCGATGCTCTGTTACGTGACGCCGAAGGAGCACCTCGGATTACCGGACGAGGAAGACGTTCGCGAGGGGCTGGCAGCCTATCGGATCGCCGCCCACGCGGGCGACGTCGGGAACGAACGACCGGGCGCACGCGACTGGGACGATGCCCTCTCCGAAGCTCGATACGCGTTCGACTGGCGTGAGCAGTTCCGCCTCGCGCTGGACCCCGATCGGGCGCGAGACTACCACGACCAGACGCTCCCCGAGGACAATTACAAGGAAGCGCGCTTCTGCTCCATGTGCGGCGTCGAGTTCTGCTCGATGCGGATCGACCAAGACGCGCGGGCGGCCGGCGAGATGGCTGCACTCGAGACGGACACGAAAACGGACCTCGACGCATCACCGGCCGCCGCCGTCAATCTGCCGCCGGTCGGCACCCACGACGGCATCGCTGGAGAGTTGCCGACGACATCCGAGCCAGGTGCAACGCCCGAGGGGGCACTCGAGTCACCTGCTGAGCGAGCGACGGATACGGACGACTGACGGGCGACTGACGGGCGACTGCTGGGCGGCTGCCGGGCGACTGCTGGGCGGCTGCCGGGCGACTGCCGGCAACCTGACATCGTGGCCGGTCGAAGCGAGTGAAAAGATGGAATACGTCCGCGTGAAACGGCATCGTATGAGCACGACGACTACGCGAGTGCTGCAGGTCGACGCCTTCACCGACGACCCGTGTGCCGGTAACCCGGCCGGCGTCGTCCCCGAGGCCGACGACCTCTCGGAAAGCCAGATGCAGGCGATCGCCGACGAGATGGCCGTGAGCGAAACCGCGTTTCTGCAGGAGAGCGACGAGGCCGACTACCGTGTCCAGTACTTTACGCCGACACAGGAGGTCGACCTCTGCGGTCACGCAACCATCGGCTCGTTCGCTCACCTCTACGAGGCGGGTCTGGAGCCTGGCACCACCACACTCGAGACGAACGTCGGCGTCCTCGACATCGACGTCGCCGAGGACGGCACGGTCTGGATGACCCAGAACACGCCCCAGGTCCGTGAGGTCGATCTCTCCTACGCCCGCGCCGCCGAGGCTCTTGGCGTCGAGCAGGCCGCACTCGAGGGCGCGCGCGATGACATCCCGCTCGCGGTTTCCTCGACGGGGCTGCCGTTCCTCATCGTCCCGATCACGTACCTCTCGGATCTCGGCGATGCAGCACCCGATATGGCTGCCGTCGAGGAACTCACCGACGAGTTCGACGCGGCCGGCGTCTATCTGTTTACGTTCGACGCGCTCGACCGGGAGTCGACGCTACACGGACGAATGTTCGCGCCTGGTGCTGGCATCCCCGAAGATCCCGTCACCGGCACCGCGAGCGGCGCAGTCGCGGCCTACCTCGACCACTTTGGCGCGTTCGACGACGACCTGCCCGAAGAACTCCGGCTCGAGCAGGGCCACTACGTCGACCGGCCTGGCTACGTGCGAGTGCAACTCGAGGGGACCACGGTTCGCGTCGGTGGGCGCGGCGTGACGACGCTCGATGGTTCGATCGTGATCCCCGAGGACGAGGAAGACGAGATTCTGGAAGCCTGACGGTCGTTTTCTCGATGACGGAACACGGTGAAAGTCGCCGCTCCGGACGATGGTTCATTCACTTCCGAGTAGCGAAACATGCCCCTCGTTCGCAACCTTCTTAATCGAATCCGGTGTCCACACGACTACAGATGGCTGTACTCTGGCTGGACGAGATCAGCGCCGGCGACCTCGAGAAAGTCGGCGGCAAAGGTGCCTCCCTTGGCGAACTTACCGGAGCCGGGCTCCCCGTCCCCCCAGGTTTCGTCGTGACCGCCGGAACCTACCGATCGTTTATCGAATCGGCCGAGATCGACGAGGAACTCTTCGCCGCCGTCGACGTCGACGTCGAGGACTCGAGTGCGCTCGCGGCTGCAGCAGACCGTGCGCAGGAACTCATCCTCGAGACGCCGTTCCCCGACGAGTTGCGCGAGGAGATCCTCGAGTCGTATCGCGAGGTTGGGAACGGGGAAGCATTCGTCGCCGTTCGCTCCTCCGCGACGGCCGAGGACCTGCCGGACGCCTCATTTGCGGGCCAGCAGGAGACGTTCCTTAACGTGACCGAGGAGAACCTCCTCGAGCGCGTCCGCGAGTGCTGGGCCTCTCTCTTTACGCAGCGGGCAATCTACTACCGTCAGGAGCAGGGCTTCGACCACTCGGCGGTCAACATCGCCGTCGTCGTCCAGCAGATGGTCGACGCCGAGAAATCCGGCGTGATGTTCACCAGCCACCCCTCGACCGGTGACCCGACGATGATCATCGAGGCCGCGTGGGGGCTCGGCGAGGCCGTCGTCTCCGGGGCTGTCTCGCCGGACAACTACGTCGTCGAGCGCGAAGACCGCTCGGTCGACGTCAGCGTCGCCGAAAAGAAGGTGATGCACGTGAAGGACGAGGAGACGGGCACAACCGTCGAGCGCGAGGTGCCAGACGACAAGCGGAACGCCCGCGTTATCGACGACGAGGAAATCGATCGCCTGATCGACCTCGGCGAGCGCGTCGAGGACCACTACGAGACCCCACAGGACGTCGAGTGGGCCATCGCCGGCGGCGACGTCTACATGCTCCAGTCCCGTCCCATCACGACGATCGACGATAGCGAGAGCGCGGCAGACGCCGCGTCGGGGTCAGCTGCTGGCGGTATCGACGCCACACAGGAGGTCACCGACGGAAGCGGCAGTGCCGCGGCCGCCGAGAGTAGCGACGACGGCTCCGGTGCCAAATCCGGCTCCGGCGGCATCCTCGTCGACGGCCTCGGATCGAGTCCCGGTACCGTCAGCGGGGCCGCCCGGATCGTCACGAAACTCGACGACCTCGATAAGGTCAGCGACGGCGACATCATCGTCACCGAGATGACCATGCCCGACATGGTGCCGGCGATGAAACGCGCCGCCGGCATCGTCACCGACGAGGGCGGCATGACCAGCCACGCCGCCATCGTCTCACGCGAACTCGGCGTCCCCGCAGTCGTCGGTACGACGAACGCGACGACTGTGCTGGAGGACGGCCGCATCGTCACACTCGACGGCGACAAGGGCGCGGTCCTGGAGGGCCAGGAAGTCGAACCCGAGGAAGAGACCGAACCCGTCGAGGAGGTCCGCCCGCAGTCACCGGTCAAGCCGATGACCGCCACGGAGGTGAAGGTCAACGTCTCCATCCCCGAAGCCGCCGAACGCGCGGCCGCGACGGGTGCAGACGGCGTCGGCCTGCTGCGCATGGAGCACATGATCCTCTCGCTGAACCAGACGCCAGCCAAATACATCGAGGAGAACGGCGAGGACGCCTACATCACCGAACTCGTCGAGGGCATCCGCGGCGTCGCCGACGAGTTCTACCCGCGTCCCGTCCGCACGCGCACCCTCGATGCACCCACTGACGAGTTCCGGCAACTCGAGGGCGGCGCAGACGAACCGGACGAGCACAACCCGATGCTCGGCTACCGCGGCATCCGCCGCTCGCTCGATCGCCCCGACGTGTTCGCCCACGAACTCGAAGCGTTCCGCCGGCTCTACGAGATGGGCTACGACAACGTCGAGATCATGTTTCCGCTGGTCAACGACGCCGAGGACGTCTATCAGGCCAAACGCCTGATGGAAGAAGCCGGCATCGACCCCGAGAAGCGCAAGTGGGGTGTGATGATCGAGACGCCGGCCTCCGCACTGGCGGTCGAAGAGATGGCCGACGCGGGCATCGACTTCGCCTCGTTTGGCACGAACGACCTTACACAGTACACCCTCGCCGTGGATCGGAACAACGAGCACGTCGCAGACCGCTTCGACGAACTCCACCCCTCGATTCTGCGGCTGATCGGTGATGTAATCGAAACCTGCCGCGAGAACGACGTCAACACGAGTATCTGCGGCCAGGCTGGTTCGAAGCCCGAGATGGTCCAGTTCCTCGTCAACGAAGGCATTAGTTCAATTTCGGCGAACATCGACGCCGTTCGCGACGTCCAACACGAAGTCAAGCGCGTCGAACAGAAGCTATTGCTCGATTCGGTTCGCTAACAGCGCTTCGTCCGGTCACGTTTTCGGCCCCGTTTTGGGAAGCTCCTTTCACGCTTCAAGACGGTAAACGCAACGACTAAACGCCGGACGGCCCACCGACGAGATATGCAACGCGAGCCCCAAACGTTCGACCGGGTGCTCTCCTCGATGTGTACGACACCCCATCCGGTCGCGCGCGAGGCGGCCGAACGATTTCTCGCGACGAACCCCGGTGATCCGGGAACCTATCCGACGATTTCGTCACTCGAGGACGAGGCAATCGAGCTGCTGGGCGAGGTCGCCGGTCTCGATGATCCCGCCGGCTACGTCGCGAGCGGCGGCACGGAGGCGAACATCCAGGCCGTTCGAATCGCCCGCGAACGCGCCAGATCGACGGCTGCGACAGCAGAGACGCCGACCGTCGTCATGCCCGAATCGGGTCACTTCAGTTTCCAAAAAGCGGCGAACGTGCTCGGTGTCGATCTCGAACTCGTCCCCACGGACGACGACCACCGCGTCGATCTCGAGGCCGTCCGCGCCTGCGTCGACGAGACCACGGCGATGATCGTCGGCGTCGCCGGCACGACCGAGTACGGTCGCGTCGATCCGATTCCCGAACTCGGCGACATTGCACAGTCGGTCGACGCACTGCTCCACGTCGACGCCGCCTGGGGCGGGTTCGTCCTGCCCTTTACCGACCACGAGTGGCAGTTCGGCCACGCGCCCGTCGACACGATGGCGATCGACCCCCACAAGATGGGCCAGGCCGCGGTCCCTGCCGGCGGTTTGTTGGTCCGCGACGAGACGTTGCTCGACGAACTCGCCGTCGACACGCCGTATCTCGAATCCACCTCGCAGGCGACGCTCACTGGCACCCGCTCGGGTGCCGGCGTCGCGAGCGCCGTCGCCGCGATGACCGAACTCTGGCCCGACGGCTACCGCGAGCAGTACCAGCGCTCGCAGGCCAACGCCGAGTGGCTCGCCGCCGAACTGGCAGCCCTGGGGTACGACGTCGTCGAACCCGAACTCCCGCTCGTCGCAGCCGACCTGCCACAGGCCACGTTCGAGGCGCTTCGCGAGACCGGCTGGCGAATCTCCAGCACCGGCAGCGGCGAACTCCGGGTCGTCTGTATGCCTCACGTGACGCGGACACAACTCGAGTCGTTCGTCGCTGCGCTCGATGCACTCGAGTCCGAGTCGGAGACGCCAACCGCGACGACGTGATGCTGTTTTCGATACTCGTTTATTACCGCCGCCTCGAGAGGTGTGTATGGCGCTCGATCGGATCGACGGCGTTGCGCTCGTCGGCTTCGCGCTGTTGGCCGTCGCCTCGCTGGCGCTGTCACTCGAGCGAATCGCGGTCGCGGCCGCCTTCGGTGGGTTCGTCCTCTCGCTGTCGGTCTGGCGACTCTATGGCGGGCGGCCCTGGGAGGCGCTGGGCTGGCTCGCCTGGGTTGGGGCAGCCGTCGCGCTCGTTGTCGATCTCGATCTGTTGACGTTTCTGGTCGCCTTCGGCGGCTTCGGTCTGATGGGTGCCGGGTTGTTGATCGGGAGTCGACTGGGTCTCTTTCCGGCAATCTGGGATGCAGCGCCGAATCCGGATAGTAACTCCGAGACTGTCGACCGCGACGACGGGTAAACCCCGGTCGGCGCGTTCGAAGCCGCGATTGCCTCCACCACAAACAATTATAGACGCGGGCCATCTACGGTCGCGTACAGATGACGACGCGCGCTGTCGAGCCCGTCTGTTCTCGCCCGATGCGAATGTAGCGACAGCGCCGTCACCGAGTGGAGCGCACGACCGCACCTGGTCATACGGGTTCCTCGTGGCGCGAAACTCGGTTCGATCGACTGGACCACCGCTCTGCTCACGGGTAGTGTTCGCAGTTCACGGTACCGGTCGCCGTTTGCGGTTACCGGCCGCCGTTTGCGGTTACCGGCCGCCGTTTGCGGTTACCGGCCGCGGTCGACGTTTCCCGACCACTGCACCGCTGACTGGCGAGCAGACTCGTGAGCGAGACCACTGGCGAAGCGAGCAAACCGAACCCAAACCCAAACCGGCGGGTTTTACGCCCGCCACCGACAGAACACGCATATGAGCACGGATTCAACTGACGACGCATTTCCGACGGATCGTCCCGCCGTCGTGACCTGCGGGTTGCCCTACGCGAACGGCGACCTGCACATCGGTCACCTGCGGGGGTACATCGGCGCAGACGCATTCTCGCGCGCACTCGAGACGCTCGGCCAGGAGACCGCCTACGTCTCCGGCTCGGACATGCACGGCACGCCGGTCGCCGTCAACGCCGAGGAGGAGGGCGTCTCGCCCGAGGAGTTTGCCATGGAGTGGCACGAACAGTACGAGGAGACGTTCCCGAAGTTCAACGTCGACTTCGACAACTACGGCCACACGCACGACGAGACGAACACCGAACTCACCCAGGAAATCGTCCGCACGCTGGACGACGAGGGGTACATCTACGAGAAAGAGATTCAGGTCGCCTACGACCCCGACGCAGATCAGTACCTACCCGACCGCTACGTCGAGGGTACCTGTCCCTACTGTGGCGCGAAGGCCCGTGGCGACGAGTGCGACGAGGGCTGTCAGCGCCACCTGGAGCCGGGCGAGGTCGAGGACCCAACGAGTACGATCACCGGCAACGCAGCGGAGTACCGCGACCGAACGCACAAGTTCTTCGAGGTCTCCGAGTTCGCCGACTTCCTCACCGAGTTCCTGGACGGGCTCGAGGGGACCTCGAACGCGCGCAACCAGCCCCGGCAGTGGATCGAAGAGGGCCTGCAGGACTGGTGTCTCACCCGCGACATGGAGTGGGGGATCGATTATCCGAACGGGGACAGCGTTGCTCCGGAGGAGCAACGAGGCGAAGGTAGCGCGGAACAGAGTTCCGCGGGACACTCGAGCGGGCAAAGCCCGCAAGAGGACGGTGAAACCGCCGGAGCGACGGAGGACATCGTCCTCTACGTCTGGGTCGACGCTCCCGTCGAGTACATCGCCTCGACCAAGCAGTACGCAGACCGCGTCGGAACCGACGAGTACGACTGGGAGCGCGTCTGGAAAGAGGACGGGGACATCGTCCACGTCATCGGCCGCGACATCATCCAGCACCACACCATCTTCTGGCCCGCCATGCTCGAGGGCGCAGGCTACAACAAGCCCCGCGCGGTCGCCGCAACGGGCTTCATCACGATCAACGGCAAGGGCCTCTCTACCAGCCGGAATCGTGCAATCTGGGCGAAAGAGTACTTAGAGGAGGGCTTCCACCCCGACCTCCTGCGGTACTACCTGACTACGACTGGCGGCCTCCAGCAGGACGTCGACTTCTCCTGGGACGCCTTCCAGGAGAAGGTCAACGGCGAACTCGTCGGCACCGTGGGCAACTTCTGGTACCGGTCGCTCCTGTTCGCCTACCGCAACTACGAGGGCACGCCTGAGGCAGATGTTTCCGAAGAAGTCTCCGAGCGCATCGAAGGAGCCATCGGCGAAACCCGCGAGGCCGTCAACGACTACTCGCTGCGCGGCATCGGCCAGGCCGCAACGCAGCTCGCCCAGTTCGGCAACGAGTACATCCAGCGCAACGAGCCCTGGAAGCTCACCGACGACGACCCCGAGCAGGCCGCACAGGTCATCCGCGACTGCGTCCAGATCGCCAAGGCCGTCGGCGTCCTCCTCGACCCCATCGCCCCCGACAAAGCCCAGGCGCTCTGGGAACAACTCGGCGAGGACGGCGACGTTGCAGACGCCCATCTCGAGGACGCACTCGAGTCCCCGCCGCGCAACTTCGACGAGCCAGGTGAGCTCTTCGAAAAGATCGAAGACGACCGCGTAGCGGAGTTGAACGAGAAGTTAGCAGAACGAGTTGCGGCGGCCGGCGATGATGACGAGAGCGACGCAGACGAGGAAACCGAAAACGACGACACCACGTCGGACGAATCGGCGGCTATGGCAGACGAAGACGAAGATGAAGACGCAGCCACCGGCGACCTCGAGCCGCTCCTCGAGGACCGTATCGGCTTCGAAGACTTCCAGGAACTCGACATCCGCGTCGGCCGCATCGAGTCGGCCGAGGGGATCGAGGGTGCGGACGATCTCGCGAAGCTCGAAGTCGACATCGGCTTCGAGACGCGCCAGGTCGTCGCAGGCATCAAGCAACTGCACGACCTCGACGAACTGCCGGGCGAGAAGTGCATCCTGCTCGCGAACATGGAGCCTGCTGAGCTGTTCGGCGTCGAATCGAACGGCATGATCCTCGCGGCGGGCGACGAGGCGGATCTGCTGACGACCCACGACGACGCTGTCGTGGGCGAGAAGGTGCAGTAACTCGTCTCGGAACGGTCGATTTCGACGGAAACGCTGTTTTCACGTTTTACTTGCGAGGTTCGTTTCTGACGAGGTGAAACAGGGGCGGGCTAGAGTGGAATCGCAAGCAGGTTCCAGTATCCCAACAGCACGCAGAACCCCGCCGTCGCGAGCACAACGAGGGTGTAGTGGACCCGCGAGCGCAGCGTCCACCACGAGAGCCGCCAGGACTGGACGGCGTACCCTGCCGCTACGACCGTTCCGAGCGCACCGAGCATCGGCAATACGGAAAGCGCCTGGAAGCTCGTCGGCGGGTTGCTGAACAGCGTGTACGGCTGCAACAGGTAGAGTACGACGGTGCCGGCGAGGAAGCCGAACAGCGCCCCAATCGAGCCGCCGGCAACCCAGCGCGCCCAGCCAGCGTTGTGAAGCGGTGTTGATGATGAGGACTGGGTCTGAGACTGTGTCCATGTCTGAGACTTCGATTCCGACTGCGATCCCGACTCCTCGGCTACGGGTGCACTCGAGTCCCCGTCTGACTTAGGACTGGCCCTGTCCGAACCCGCAGTGCTCGAAGACGGTCCGTTATCGTCACGCCGTGCCCCGGACACTGAATTCGTGTCAGTCGCCTCACGTGGCACTGACGAAGCGGAATCGGCGTCGCCCTCGCTGGCATTTGCTTCAACAGTTCCGTTCTCACCACTGCCACCGCGGAACCGTCGCCAGCCACGGGCCAGCGGCCAGCCAACGGCTCCCGAGAGCATTCCGAGCATCGTTGCGCCGGCGGCCCCGCCGTGCAGCGAGAGGGACTCGTGCCACGGCTGGCGTTCGAACGCCTGGAAATCAAGAAAGAGGTATCGAACGTCGCCGTCTCGCTCGCCGAACGCGAGCTGCGTATCGCCCTCGACTGCCTCGAAGCGGAGCGGCTCGACTTCCACCCAGCGGTCGGGACCGCCACCGAACTCCGTGACGAGAAAGCCGTTGTCGTCGACGTGGACATCGGCGCTTGCTGCCTGCACCGTCGACGGCAGCTTCGCCATCGTCGTCTCGACGACCCGAACGCTGCGGTACGTGCCCTCGAGTTCGCCGGCGCGAGCGGGCGGACCGTCGGGTTCGGCTGGCGTTGGCTCATCTTCCGCGTCGGTTTCGGGCAGAAACTCAGCAGCGAACGCCTCGCGGAACTCGCCGCTTGCGACCGCCCCACTGTCGGTGTTGTACGTGACGAAGACGCCGAGATCGGCCGCGGGAACCAGCCAGAGGTCGCTGTAGAACGAGCCTGGAATGTGGCCGTTGTGCTCGAGCGTCCGGTGTGCCTGCGGACCGATGGTCCCCTCGATGAAGCCGAAGGTGAAGCCGTCGAGTTCGTCGTGGTGGGTGAACCACTGCTCCTGGAGCCGGGAGACGGCGTCGGACTCGAGTACCCGACTGTCGTCAGCGCCGAGAGAGCCGTCACCGAGCTGTGCGTGCATGAACTGCGCCATGTCGGTTGCTGTCGCGGTCATCGAGCCAGCGGGGGCGAACTCGAGGAGCAGACCGGGCGCTTCCTGGGGCGATCCAAGGAGTGCACTGTATCCCGTGGCGGCGTTCTCGCTCGCGGCCTCGTCCGGGAACGGTTGGACGAACGACGACTGCGTCATCGACAAGGGGTCGAAGACGTTCTCGCGAGCGTACTGTTCGAAGGATGTGCCGGCGATATCGGCGACGACCTGGGCGGCGAGTGCGGTCCCGTAGTTCGAGTAGGCAACCACCTCGCCGGGTGGCCGGACGCGGGCCGGCTGTTCGTCCGAGAGCACTGTCGCAAGATCTCGCACGTCGTCGGGATCGGTGACCCACGTTCCCTGAAACCGTTCTTCGAAGCCGGCCGTGTGCGTCGCGAGGTGAGCCATCGTGATCGGCTCGGCGTACGTTTCAGGAATCGAGACGGAGTCGAGGTACGTCGTCACGTCCTCGTGTGGATCGAGTTGTCCGTCCTCGATCAGTTGCATCGCGGCCGTCCAGACGACTGGTTTCGAGACGGATCCGATCCGAAAGCGCGTGTCGGCGGCGGCGACGGGCTCCTCGGTGTCGGCATCTGCCACGCCGTACCCTTTCGTGAGGATAGCCTCGTCGCCGTGGACGACGGCGACGGACGCGCCGACGATGTCGTGTTCGTCGAGGGCCGTGTCCAGTGCACTGTCGACGAACGACTCGACGGCGTCGGGATCTAGCTCTAGATCGAGGTCGGCGTCGTCTTGCTGTGCCTGCAGTGTGGCGGTCGTCGGGCCGCTTCGTCCGTTTCCGTTGTGCTTCGGGAGTTTACCCGACTTGGACAGTTCAGATGTCGATACGTCGGCACCGGCGGCGTTCGTAAGCGGCCCGGCGAGCGATGCCGTTCCGAGAAGCGCCGACCCGGCGAGAAGCTGCCGGCGGGAGGGATCAGTCGACATTACAGGTAGCTGTCGATTCAAACGGGTGCAACATATGTGTTTGGAGCAATGTTTTACTCCTGTGTCTCGCGAGTCGGTGACGGGAGACGAGTAGACAACGGGGATGATGGACAGATGCCGAGCAGACGAATAGACAACAGGCAGATACCAGACAGACGGACAGGAACAGACAGACGCCTTCATCAGGACGAATGACAGGATCGAACACAACGCCCGACGAAGCGACGCCAGAACGGCCCGCCGACCCGTTCAAACCGCTCGGCAACGAGACCCGACTCGAGATTCTCCGCGTGCTCTACGACCATCTGCAGTCGTCGTCACGAGAGGCGACGCTCTCGTACTCGACGCTCCGATCGGAAGTCGGCATCGAGGATAAGGGCAACTTCAACTATCACTTACGACAGCTAGATGGACTGTTCGTCGAGCACGGGAGCGAGACTGAGGCTACGGCCAGCACCGATTCTGGTTCTGGTTCTGGTACTGGTACCGGGATCGACACAAACACTGAGACCACCGCCGACACGGATTCCAGTACCAGTACAGAGTCACCCACCAATACGGCTTCCAGTCCTGACGGGTACCGGCTCACGTTCGCCGGCTTCGAAATCGCCAAAGTGATCGACGTCGACGCCTGGCGGTCACACGAACCGTGTGGCCCCGTCGTACTTGACGACCCGAGAGCGGACCCTGTCGATGCCGGTCCGAACGAGACCGGCGACGAGCCGACAGCGCAGGACCCGCTGACGGCAACTTACGAGGACAGCGTCGTCGAAATCCGACGCGGCGACGACCTCCTGTACGCCCACGCCGTCCGACCCACCGGCGCAGCGGCGCGAGGAATGGCAGTCGACGAACTGCTCGACACCGCCTCGACGCTGTGGCGACACACCGTCGAACAGTTCCTCGAAAACATCTGCCCCTACTGTCACGCGCCTCTCGAGCGCACACTCGAGTACACTCCAGACCGGCGCTGGGAACACACGTTCAGTGCGAACTGTAACGAGTGTGGCTCTCTCGGCGGGGCGCACGTGGGTGCCGTCGCGCTCACTCATCCGGAAGCGATTGCGTTCTGCTGGGAGCACGGGCTGGATCTCACGAGCACCCGTGTCTGGACCCTTCCGTTCGTCGACGACGACGCGGTAACGGTCCTGAGTGACGAGCCGCGCCGCCTGCAACTCACCATCGAGTTCGAATCCGCACGACTCGAGCTAATCGTCAACGATGACGCTCGAATCGTCGAGACAGAGCGGGTGTGTCGAGACGAGCCGTAACGCACCAGCCGTCACACTTCGTCGACGAGTTGCGAGAAATTGTCGGTGTCGACGATCTCCATCGTCTGCGCCTGGAGACCGTGCCGACGCAGCGTGAGCGCCGATTTGAACGCGGCCTCGCGGTCACCGGCTTCGAACACGGCGAGAAAGTCGTGCTCACCGAGAATTGCGTACGACTCCTGGAGGGCAGCGTTATGCTGCTCGAACTCCGTGCGTACTTCGCCCCAGATCGACGCGAGTTCCTGTGCGTTCTGGACATCCCGGTCGTCGACGTCGATCAGTGATGCGTACGTTGGCATGTCTCAGGACGATCCGGGCAGACAGAAAACGGTTGTCGTGGCAGACGACGGGCACAAGAGAGCCAAACTCGGAATCGAGTAAGTCACCTATCTTTTTGCCCGTGCTCGCGCTAGCGCAAGCCATGAGAAACGCAAAGATCGTCTGTACGCTAGGCCCCGCCTCGAGCGATCAGCGGACGATCCGCGACCTCGCCGACGCCGGGATGTCCGTCGCCCGGCTGAACGCGAGCCACGGCAGCCGCGCGGACCGAGCCGAACTCATCGACCGCGTCCGAACGGTCGACGAGCAACGCGAGAAGCCCGTCGCCGTCATGCTCGACATGCAGGGCCCCGAGATTCGAACCGCTCCGCTTCCCGAAGGCGAAACGGTGACACTCGAGTCCCACTCCGAAATCGAGTTCGTCGAGAGCGACGAGGTGTCGAGTGAACGGGTCGGACTGTCGCTGCCGATCGACGCCGTCGAAGTGGGTGATCGCATTCTGCTCGACGACGGCCTGATCGAGACGACGGTCCGCGAACGCGATGGTGACGCCATACGGGCACACGTCGACACGGGTGGCGAACTCGGCGGCCGAAAGGGTGTGAACGTCCCCGGCGTCGATCTGGACTTAGATGTCGTCACCGAATCCGACCGGAAGGACCTGGAACTGGCCGCCGAGAAGGAGGTCGACTTCGTCGCCGCGAGTTTCGTCCGCGATGCCGATGACGTCTTCGAAGTCAGCGAGGTACTCGAGAGCTTCGGCGCGGAGATCCCGATCGTCTCGAAGATCGAACGCGTCGGCGCGGTGGACAATCTGGACGAGATCATCGACGCCTCGGACGGGATCATGGTCGCTCGTGGGGATCTGGGCGTCGAGTGTCCGATGGAGGACGTGCCGATGATTCAGAAGCGGATTATTCGGAAGTGCCGCGAGGCCGGTCTGCCGGTCATCACGGCGACGGAGATGCTGGACTCGATGGTTCACGCGCGCCGACCCACACGGGCGGAGGCCTCAGACGTGGCCAACGCCGTTCTCGACGGTACAGACGCGGTGATGCTCTCGGCGGAGACCGCAATCGGTGACCATCCCGTCGCCGTCGTCGACGCGATGGGCAGCATCGTCCGCGAGGTCGAGAACTCGGCGGAGTACGACGAACTGCTAGAGCAGCGTGTCCCCGCGGCTGGCGAGGCCCGAACGGATGCGCTGGCGCGGTCGGCGCGCTTTCTCGCACGAGACATCGGCGCTGACGCAGTCGTCGCCGCGACCGAATCCGGCTACACGGCGCTGAAGACGGCGAAGTATCGGCCGGGCGTTCCCGTCGTCGCCTCGACGCCGAGCCATCGCGTCCGGCGGAAGCTCGCCCTCTCGTGGGGTGTCACGCCGCTGTACGCCGAAGTCTCCGATCAGGGAGCCGACGCCGTCGTCGAGAAAGCAGTCCAGGCAGCACTCGAGGCCGAGGTCGCCGAGAGCGGTGACACCGTGGTCGTCCTCTGTGGCATGATGACCGAACTCGAGGGCGCGAACACGACGAATATGCTGAAGGTTCACGTCGCCGCGGAGGCGCTGACGACGGGCCGCGTCGTCGTCGGTGGTCGCGCCACGGGCCCGGTCGCACGCGTGCCGGACGGTGATCTCACCGACGTTCCAGACGGGGCAATCATCGCTCTCCCGTCGGAGTTCGACGAGGAGTTTACGGGCGATCTGCACACGATCGGCGGCATCGTCAACGCCCAGCGGGGGATGACCGGCTACCCCGCGCTGGTCGCGCGGGAGATGGACGTGCCGATGGTCAGCGGTGCGGATATTCCGGACACTGACACCGGAACGGTCGTAACCGTCGATGCGGAACGCGGTGTCGTCTACGAGGGCAACATCGGCGACCGGCGCGACCGAGATGCCCGGTCGAGTCGATACACCCAGTAACTGCGCCGGAATTACCTGTGACAGATACTCTCTCGAACCGGACGATCACCAGGACGGCGGGTTTTTGACGCCGGCCCCTGTACGTTCCGGCATGGCAGACGAGACGTCCGACGACGACCGTGGTGAGGACGACTGGGGGGCGTCGTGGGGGACAGAGGCAGAACCTGGGACCGAATCTGAATCCGAGCCAGTGCCCGAGTCTGAACACGAACCCAACCCTGCGCCCGAACCACACGCGGGTCCACCGACAGCATCGGATGACCGCACTGAGACGGATCGAACCACTGAGACGGATCGCATCTCGATCGATCTCTCGCGAGACCCCGAGACGGACACAACCCAAGGTCCAGCCCACCGCTCCGACAGCGAGGACAAAAACGAAGACAAAGACGACGAAGACGACCCCTACGCTCCCGAACCCAGTTCGACGCCCATCGAGGCCGGCGATCCGTCACTCGAGAACGCACTCTTCGTTGCACTCGGTGCACTCATCATGATCCTCGTTCTCGCACGCGTCGTCTCGATCATGCTCTGACCGCGACAGGTACTCGTCTCGACCGCTCTCCGCCGCTCAGATTTCCGTCAACTCTGTTATGCGCTCCAGTCCGTTCGTCGCCTCAGTCTTCGTCTGCTCGAGTGGCTCGACAATCTCGTTGGGGAGAGCCATCCGATCCGCAAGCGCCAGCAGCGTCTCGAGTTTCGTGATCTCGAGGCGCTCGATCGTCCGGCCGAGTTCGGCCTCGACGAGGTCGCCGAGCGCCGGATCCTGTACGTCCGCGATCAGGTCCTCGCGCTCGCTCGTGAGGGTATCGAGCACGTCACTCTCGACGACGCCCGGTTCGGCCTCGACCGCGTCGAACAACGGCTCGATCCGGCCGAGCTGCTCGGTCGTGGTCTCGCTGTGGGCCATATAGAACGACTCGAGTTCCTCGTCGGTCGCGGCCTCGGCCAGTTCGGTCTGCAGGTCCTCGAGTTCGCGCTCGAGGTGGTAGAACTCGCGCAGTCGCTGGACGAACAGGTCTCGTTCGGTTCCGATCATGTCCGTGAGGGCACTACCGAGCCCCAAAGCGGTTCGGCCGTCGTGTGACGACCGGGTACCAGACCGTTACAGTACCCAATCAATCAACTATCTGAATCTATTTATGTGGTAGTGTCGACTATCCAAAACGATCACATGCGACAGCTTGCTGCCCTCCTGTTGATTGCCCTGCTCGTGATGAGTGCCGGCTGTAGTGCGTTCGACTCATCACCGAACGGTGACCGGGACCCGCTCACTGCGGAGAACGACGAACTCGTGCCGGGACTCACCGAGGACGGAATCAACGACACGACCGCCTTCGCGAACGCTCACTACGACGCACTCGAGTACGGCGAGTTCGAACGGACGGAACAGCAAGTGAGACACAACGAGTCGGGCGAAGTCATTCGCACGACGAACACGACACAGACGGTTACTGAGGATGCGGCTCGGTACGTGCTGCGGGTCGACCCGGATTCGCTCGCGGACCCCGAGCCGGATGCGGTGATGACACGCGAAACGTGGCGGGAAGATGGGGACCGGATGAGTATTACCCGCGTCACCGATGCTGCGGGTACGACTGAATTCTACGGCCAGAACATGGGACTGGAGTCAACGAGCCTTCCAGTGTCGTTGTACGAACTCAGTGAAGTCGAGCACACGGTCAGTGTCGGCGAGTCTGACAGTGGTGCTGAACGGTACCGAATCGAAGGCGCGGGCAACATCNGTACGAACTCAGTGAAGTCGAGCACACGGTCAGTGTCGGCGAGTCTGACAGTGGTGCTGAACGGTACCGAATCGAAGGCGCGGGCAACATCACCCAACACAGTGACCAGCACGTCGAGTTCGACCTTCTGGTCGACTCGTCCGGTCTGATTCAAACCTACGACATTACCCACACGATGCCGGTCGACAACGAAGAACAAACCTGGGAGCACGTCGGCGAGTTCACCCGCGATGACGACTTCGAACTCGAGGAACCCGACTGGGTCGAGGAGGGCTGGGAGGAACTCGAGTCCCAGGCAGCTGAGGACTAATCAACCGGCGATGACGAGTAGTGCCAGCAAGAGCACGAAGAAGCCGACCCAGATCAGCAGTGAAACGTTCGTGTACGGCCACAAATCGGGCTGAGACTGCTGTCCGCTCATCGACGCTGTCTTCGGAACGTCCTGTCTGTAGAACCAGTATTCAGCCCACAGACCCATCCCACAGCTACATACGATCACGACGATATGGCGCAGATAGTCAATGTACGTCGATCTCACCCACCCGATCGAGAGTGGAATGCCGGTGTTCCCCGGCGACCCGTCAGTAACTCAGACCACGGCAGCGACCGTCGACGCGGACGGGTACCGCGTCACGGACCTCCACTGTGGCAGCCACACCGGAACCCACATCGACGCACCGAGTCACACCGAAGCCGACGGCGCTGTCCTCGACTCGATGCCGATCGACCGATTCGTCTTCGATGCTCGGGTCGTCGACTGCACCGGCCTAGATCCTCGGGAGCCGATTACGGCGGCTGACCTGCCCGGAAGCGACAGCGAGACGAACTGCGACCTCTTGCTCTGTCGAACCGACTGGGACGAGTACTGGGAAACCGACCGCTACTTCGACCATCCCTATCTGACACCGGAAGCCGCCGAACACTGCCGGGAGGCCGGGTGGAACGTTGGGCTCGATACACTCAATCCAGATCCAACACCAACCGAGAACGCAGCGGAGTCAGAACCTGCTGGCTTTCAGGCCCACCATACGCTCCTTGGAGATGGCCTGCTCATCATCGAGAACCTGACCAATCTCGAGCAGCTTCCGACCGATCAGCCCATCACACTCTCTGCCTTCCCGCTCGCGCTCGCCGAGGCCGACGGTGCACCGATCCGTGCCGTTGCAGAAATTAGACCACACGACAACTAACGCGGACTGAGCGAGCCGCTACTCGAGTGTCGCATCGGTCACGTGAATCGTCCCACGCGTTCCCGCACTGTCCCACTCCGTCTCGTACTCGAGTCCAATTCGCTGATCCATGTGCGGGCCGTCGACCACCAGGGTCTCGAACTCGCCGCCCTCGCCGAGGATGTGCACGCCGTACTCCTCGTTGAGCGACTCGAGTTCAGCCAGCGCGTCGTGGTCGAGCGTGCGACCGAGCCAGGACTCGTCGAGTCCGTAGGCAGCCGTCTGGATGATTTTGATTTCGAAGCCAGCGTCGAGCATGTCGTCCGCCAACGTTCGCGGGTCTTCCTGCCAGAGTGGCGCGAAGAGATCACAGCCGAGGCGGTCACACATCGCTTCGATTCGGTTCGTCTGGAACTCACTTTCGACGGCACCGGCGGTGACCCCAGCGATGCCGCCGTCAAGGTCGGCATCGAGTTCTCGAAGGGCGGCCTCGAGTGGTTCGAGTTCGGCATCGCCCTGTTCGCCGGCGTCCGTCGCGCTATCGGCCTCAAAGTCGTCGGGATCGACGTTGACGAGTTCGATGCCGGTGCTCTCGGCTGCGAGCGTGGCGAGGTCGGTTGCTGGAACGTGGTACATGTAGGAGTCGTCAGACGGGTGGACGGTGACGAGTCGCTGGACGTTGAGACCGGTTTCGAGGGCCTGATACAGCGCCCACGCCGAGTCCTTGCCACCCGAGAAGAGGCTCACCCATGCACCCGTGCCGTCTGCATCGCTCATGGAGGACGGTTGTGGTGGGAGAGTAAATGGGTACCGAGTCTCGAGTCGCGAGTCTCGGATTTCACGTCTCGTGTTTTGACTGCCCATCTCTCACCTCTCACCTCTTGGCACTCACCTCTCACCTCTCAAACTCGTCGTACTCGAGTAGGCAGCAGTTGCCGAGTGGTCAGGCGGTGTTGTGGGTGTCGCTGTCGGGGTCGTTGCGGTCAGTGTCGTTATCGGGGGTGTCGCTGTCGGTGTTAGTGCCAGTGTCCGTGTCGCTGTCGGTGTTGGCCCCTGTCTCGTTGCTGGTGTCGTCGCTGGCGTCGGCGGAATCACTATCAGTATCGGTGCCGGCGTTGCCGTCGGCTCCGGTAACGTCGTCACGATTCTGCTCACGAGTGTGTTTGCGGTCAGTGTTCTGGTGTGTGTTCTGAGCGCGTTCGCGTTCGCGTTCGTGTTCGTGTTCGTACTCGTGATCCTGATCCTGTCCCTGTTCGTTCACAGCCGCTGTCTCGTGTTGGTGATCGTGGTCTGCTTGTGCATCGTCGTCCGACGTAACGACCTCGACGTTTGCAGGCGTCGGCGTCGACAATGGCCCGGACGACCCTGGACCGCCATCCGTGAGCTCGGAGGAGGAACTGGTGTCGGCGGTGCCGGCAGCACTGGGAGCGTCTCCCGTCGTCCCCTCCGGATTGGTGGGGTCATCAGAACTGCTCATCGCACTCGCGATCCACGCCCCGAGAAGGCTAATCAGAATCGCGCTCACAACGAAGATAGCGAGTCGCTCGCCCGCTGTCAGTGAGAACCCCTCGACAGTCAGCGGCCCGATCGCTGCCGGCGGGACTGCTAGCGGATCGATCAGTTGCTGTTGTTCGAGGAAGTACGCCGTGAATCCGCGGACGGCGAGGCTGACCGCGACCACGATGAACGGCAGGTTCAGATAGGAGCTCCGTATTGGGTCCTCGCCGATCACTTCGTCGAGTAGTCGACCGGCGCTGGCGGTGAGCGCTGCCATGGCTAACCAGGGGACGCTGTCGAAGGCAAACTGCACGACTGGGATCCCGACACCCGCAGGATCGTCGAGATTTGAGACGCCGAGTGCGCCGAAGAAGAAGCCGACGAGGGTCAAGCCGGCTGCGACGACGTAGGTGACGACCGACACCTGTCCGGAGTACAGCGATTCGCGGACCTGGTGGCCGAAGCCAGTCATAATCTCGTCGATGTTGAATCCCTTGTACAGCAAGAAGAGACCAATGACAGTCGTAATCGCTGCTGCTCCCTCCGCCGGACTCGTTACGGTCGCAAGCATCGGGAAGACAAGCAGTGTGAGTCCGACGGGGATAAGAATCGTCTGTCGAAGCTCCTCGTCCGCGAGGAACTGCTTCAGCAGGTAGTACGTCGACTCGATATCTCGCGCCTGGCGGACGACGACCCGATCGACCGAGTCGACCTGTACGCGGCTTTCGACGATCGGAACCAGTCGCTCATCCTCTGCGCTGTCGATAACGACGACCGCGGAGTCTGGGCTATAGTCGGCGATGAGTTCGTCAAGCTGACGGGCAACGGCCCGGTCCGCTGAGACCATCGACTCACGGTCACCCGAGACGACCGCGACGACCGTCTCTTCGTCCTCGTCGCGGAGGCTCTGTGCAACACGCAGCGTCTCAAGGAGCGTATTCACTCCCGAGTCCTCCGGGTCCGCGAGTCCGATATCGGTGACCAGCGCCCGGACGGCCTCCCACCCGACGATCGGCGATCGGAGCCCCGTCTTCCGACCGACATCGTCGGTCCGATCCAGACAGACGACCAGCGTTGTCACGGTTGCTGTTGCATTCCGTATCACGATAAAACCACTTACTCGAAGCGCCCAACGGCAGGACGAGTCGCCGCCGACGCGGCAACCCGAACGGAACGAACGAAACGGTCCAGACGACTTTCGCTCAGTTACGTAATCGCAGTCGGAACTCCCGGTCCGCTCCGATACCAGCAATGCCAGCGCCGAACGAATAGGCCACCTGCTGGGCACCCGTCCCGAGACGCGCCATCAACGGCCGCTCTGGTTCGAACTCCTCGACCACAACCTCGTCCGTCTCGAGTTGGTCCGTCAGCTCGTCCTCGAGATCCCGTCGCGTGCCGAGTTCGTCGACCAGCCCCAGTTCGTGAGCCTGCTCGCCGAGGTAGATCCGGGCTTCGGTGTCGCGAACGAACTCTGGGTCCATGTCACGGCCGTCGCTGACCCGATCGACGAACGTCTCGTAGTAGTCGTCGATCAGTCCCTGGAGGTACGCACGTTCGTCCTCCTCGAGTTCCTTCAGTGGCGTGCCGGCGTCCTTGAACTCGCCGGCGGCAAAGCGCTCGTAGGAGAGGCCGACCTTCTCGGCGAGGTCACTGGCGTTGACGCGCGAGCCGATGACGCCGATGGAGCCGACGATAGAGCCGTCGCGGGCCCAGAGCGCGTCACAGCCGCTTGCGATCCAGTAGCCGCCGCTTGCACAGACGTCGGTGGTGTAGGCGACCGTCGGCCCGTCGAAGCGCTCGGCGGCGAGTCGGATATCGTCGCTCGGGACGACCTCGCCGCCCGGCGTGTTCAGCTTCATCAGGAGTGCATCGACGTTCTCGTCCTCGTCGGCGCGGTCGATCTGGTCGACGACGTCGTCGGCCGGCGTCGACTGTGGCCGCGAGGGCAGCGGGCCGCCGCCACCGCCGTCACGGGTGATCGGCCCCTCAACGGCGACCTCGGCGACGTTGTAGCTCGCGAACATCGAACTCGCGATACCGCTGATCACCCTGATTCCGAGCACGATCACGGCGAGTGCGATGACGAGGCCGAACAGGTCCGTCAGTGAGTCGGGGTACAGGACGAACACGCCGAAACTCACGATAGCTACTGCCACAATCCCGAGCGCAACGACAGCGAGTTGGCTGATCGTTCGCGTCTCAACCATCGCAGATACCTCTGTTCATGTCGGTATCTCTGAGTGCTGTCCTGTTAACCGTTGTCGTCGCGTCTGCCGTTCAGGTACCCAGTAGCGGACGTTGGCTCACTAACTGCGTGCAGGTCGTCCGTTCACGAGGACGCAGATACCTGATACGAGCGGGCAGAATGCCACGCCCTCCAGTCTGTGATCGCTGTTGCTGACAGATTGGTAGGAGATTCCCAGACAACAAATCACTGTCACAACTGCTTGCTCGCTGTTCTCCGCCATCACTTCGTTCGTCCAACTGGTCTATAGCCGTCACCAGCGAGAGAAACACGCTCAACAGTACCGTCGAGCGTGGGACGAATCGAGCCCAGACGACGTGCTTAGAGCAGTCCCGTCTTCTGGAGCTTCATCAGGTCCTCGGTGTCGAGGGTTTCGCCCTCCTTGAACTTCTGATAAATCTCCTCGGCCTCTTCTTTGGCCTCCTCTTTCTTCTTGTCGCGCTCGGACTTGCGCTCTTGCTCTTCTTCCTTGTCGAGTTCGCGCAGGCGCTTCTGCACGCGGACGAAGTCCTCGTGGTGCTGGTCGGCCGCCTCCTGAGCCTCGACGAACTTCTCGTGCATCTCGTCGGCTTCGTCACGGATGTCGTCGGCTTCGCGGTAGGCCTCGATCATCTGGTTGTGATGTTCCTGGGCCTTGTCCGCGAGCTCCGTCACCTTCTGGTGGTGCTGGGATGCCTCGGAGCGAACCTCCTCAGCTTCCTCGACGAGCCCTTCGAGATCCTCGTTTTGCTCGAGTTTTCCCTTGCGCTCTTCGTACTCCTCGCGCTTGGACTCGATTTTCTCGATGAGCTCCTGCTCTTCTTCGCTCGAGAGGACCTCGGTCTGCTGCTTGAACTCGAGTTGCTCGATTTCCTCTTCGAGCTCCTCGAGGTCCTTACCCTCGTCGAGTTCCATGTCCGACTTGAGCTTGTCGACCTTGTCGAAGAGCTCGTTGGCGTCGGCGTTGAGCTCGTTACGCTTGTCCTTGTGTTCCTGGACCTGCTCGTTGAGCTCGTCGCGCTGTTCGCGGTGTTCCTGGGCTTCGTCGACCTTCTCACGCGTCTTTGCGTTCAGGTCGTCGCGCTTGGAGGCGCGATCGGAAGCCATCTGGTTCAGCTCGTTTCGCCGGTCTCGAAGCTGGCCGGCCATCTTGATGAGCTGTCCTTTGGAGTTGTTTTCGAGGTCGTCGTCTGTCAGTTCGATGTTTTTCGATTCGTCTACCATGTGTTATTCAAACCTCTGTGCCATACCCGCACCGGTCCGCGAGCGCAATTCGTTCGCGTTCGTTTGCGTATTCGCATGTGTTGCGACCGCCGCGTGCGACCGTTCCTGCGTCTCCGTCTTCATCTGTCTCTGTCTCTGCGTCAGGAGTCGGAAGTACGGCCGTGGTCGCGGTTGTCGCAGTGTACAGCGACTGCTCACGATCTGCGAAATCTCGGTGAATAAGATTTCCTGTCATCGATCGTCGAGCGATACGCGCCCCGGTGGCGTTCTGGTACCGGTAACTACTGGAGCCTGTAATTTAAATGTACCGGTCTACAACCCCGTGAAAACCGTTACCAGGGGCCGTGTTCCACCCGCTCGCTCGCACTGGCTGGTCGACCGGCGTATAAATATGGACAGTGCAGACCGATTCTGTCGGCTGGGGGTCGATTCGTTCGGTCTGCTGGGACGATTTCCCGGAGCAACCACAGGGCGGGCGCGGTTGCTCCAGAATGACGAACAGCAGTCCGTCTCAGAAGAGGTTCTCGAGTCGGTCGTCGGTGAACTGCTCGATATGATCGGTCTCCTCGCTGTCCTGTTCGCGCTGTGCCTCGCGTGCGCGGTCCATGAACTCCTCGATGCGCTGTGAACGCTCTGCGCCGCCGAGGAGGACGAGGGCACCGAGTCGGTCGCTCTCGAGTGGGAAGTCGCCACCCCGGACCTGCATGCTGCCGGTTTCGTCTTCGAGCCAGCGGCGAGACTTCTCGACACCTTTGCGCGGGATTTTCTCGGGATCGCCGGCGATGACGAGCAGTGCGGAATCGGCCGTCGTCGCATCCGGCAGACTCGTCCCGGTCAGGAGTGCCTGCCGGGAGACACTCATCGCCGTCCGGACGTTCTCGGCGCTGTCGTCGCTCGCGACCTCGCTTGCGTAACCGAGGGTCGCGATGCCGCCGCTTCGCAGCGTGTTGATGACTTCACTCGAGTCCACCACGCTCTCGCCGACGCCCTCGACGGCCTCGCCGGAGGCGAACAGGAGGCCGACGCGGCGGGCGATCTTCTGGTTGATCGTTTTGAACGCGCCTTCGACACTCTCGCCCTGTTCGTGCCAGGCGTCGTTGTCGATAAGGAGGGTCGAATCGGCCTCGCGGGCGAGTGTCTTCAGCGAGCGGCCGGCGTTGGCCTGATAGAGCGCGCCTTCGTTACGTCCCGGCAGGACGCCGAGGGCGTAGACGGGGACGTCGTACACTTGCTGGAGGTGATGGACAAGTACCGGTGCGCCGCCGCTGCCGGTGCCGCCGCCGAGACCGGCGACGACGAAGATCGCTTCAGCACTCGAGGTCACACGGCCATCCAGGGCACCCAACACCTGCTGAATGTCCGATTGCATGACCTCGGTGCCGAGTTCGTTGTCGCCACCGACCCCGTGGCCGTTGACGCGATCTGCACCGATTAGCTGTGTGTCGACAACATCGAGGGACCGAAGGTCGGGTTTCGCGGAGTTGACTGCCAGCGCGCCACGGACTGCACCAAAGCCCATGTCCGCATCGAATCGAGCGAGTCGTTCCGTGACCTTCCCACCGGCCTGACCGACTCCGATCAGGGCTACTTTCATACCGCTATCGTGTGAGTGCAAGGTGTTGAACGTTCCGGTGTGCGTACCAGTCACTCTCTGTTCAATACTCGATTGACCATCTGGTGCGCCTCCATCACGTGCCGCTTGCGTATTGATCACCAAGCAGTTATCCAGCATTCATACAGTATTCATCCAGCACTCACCCAACGCTCATCCAGCGCTCACTCAGTTCTCACCGGTGTCGCTACGGATGATAACCCACTTGTGGCCACCCGCTGTCACTCCCGATATGTTCTACGAACAGCGGATGGCCGTCCCCGACTCACCTGCAGACCTGCGAGCGGAGTATGCTGCCGACCTCGCCGGCGTCGTCGACCAGTACGGCGCGGACACCGTCGCCAACGAAACCGATCTAGATGCTGAGACACTCGAGTCCCTTGAGGCCGACACTATCGCAGACCTCACACTCGAGGAGGCGGCCCAGATTCAGTCCCAGGCAGACGGCGAACCGGATGCCGATACGATCGTCGAAATCGCGTGTGAACACCTGTTGCTCGGGATGACGACGGCAGTACTCGACGTGGACGCCGTCGAGAGCGAGCTGCCGGTCGACATGGACGCAAAGGAGATCCAGCAGAAGATCGAACGCCGTGCCCCGATGAGTTTCGGGGAGTACGTCCACCTGCAGCACACGATCGTCGGTAGCTCCCCATAAGCGGCTGCGTACGCTCGCTGTCGGTTCGCACGCCGACCCGGTGCTGTGTTCGTAACGCTGGTTCAGGCACAGGCACAGGCTCCGGTGTCGTTATTGCCCCACGCACGCGACCTGCAACTATGACTCTGCGAGTTGCACTCCTCGGCTGTGGCTACGTCGGCCTCGAGCTCGGCCGCCAGCTCAGCGCCAACGGACACCACCCGATCGGCGTCCGCCGCTCGGACGACGGCATCGCCGCAATCGAAGCCGCCGGTTTCGACGCCGTTCAGGCAGACATCACCGATGCCGACGCCCTCCAGACCGTCCCCGATGTCGACGCCATCGTCTTCGCCGCCAGCAGCGGTGGCCGCGGAGCCGACGCCGCACGAGAAATCTACGTCGACGGCCTTCGAACCGCCATCGAAGCCGTTGGCGAGCGCGACTCACCATCACAGCCCGATCGACTCATCTACACCTCCTCTACCGGCGTCCACGGCGACCACGACGGCGACTGGGTCACCTCGGAGACGTCGATCGAACCCACGACGCCCAAGACCGAGGTGCTCGCCGAGGCTGAACGGATTGCACTCGAGTACCCCGCCGAGTTCGGGATCGACGGCACGGTCGCGCGCTACGCCGGTCTCTACGGGCCGGACCGGTACCGACTACAGCGCTATCTCGAGGGGCCGGTGACAGAGGGGTATCTGAACATGGTCCACCGGGACGACGCCGCGGGAGCAGTTCGGTTCCTTCTCGAGGAGGATCTCGGTCGCGAGGAGGTCGTGCAAGTTGTCGACGACGAACCGGCCGAGAAGTGGGCCTTCGCGGACTGGCTGGCGGACGAGTGTGGACGCGAGCACCCACCGAAGCAGACGAAAGCGGAGCGACTCGCGGACGACGACCTCTCGGAGCCAGCACAGCGCCGGATTCTGACGAGCAAGCGCTGTGCGAACGATCGGTTGCGGGAGCTGGGATACGAGTTGCGATATCCGACGTTCCGCGAGGGATACCGGGCGGCAATCGAGTCGGTCTGTGACAGCGAATCGTAGCGATCACGTCGACTCGCGTTCGGGATCGTGATCCCTGTCGACCTGGGTGAACACGTACCAGAACCCGAGCAGAACGACGAAGAACAGCACGCCAATGCCGACTCGGAGCGCGATCTCTTCGATCCCGCTCATTTCGGCTTGCACCAGCGCGGCCGCCCAGCCGCCGGTGACGATGGCGAAGCCGGTCGCAACGACGAGCATGATGAGGAGCCGATCTGTGGGAATGTCCATCATGGGCGGTTCGATTCGGACGCGGATAACTGCCAAGCGTAAACGACCCCACCCTACTTCGCTCACCGCATACGCGGTTCGCTCGTTGAGGGTGGGGCTTTGATGTGGACTCCCAGCGATCAACTCTCGGCAGTTGGCCGATAGCCGTCGCCGTTCACCATCCCACCATTTATACGCACGTCTACTGGTGTCGAAGGAAATCAAAGATTTCCTGACCATTGGAAAGCTCCGCTTTCCAAGACGTCTGCGCTCCCCGACGTGGGCGAGGAACGCAGTCTGTGTTGTCGCTTTCGCATGTATCGTAGTCCGACGTTTTTCGCGCCGTTGTAGNCGTCTGCGCTCCCCGACGTGGGCGAGGAACGCAGTCTGTGTTGTCGCTTTCGCATGTATCGTAGTCCGACGTTTTTCGCGCCGTTGTAGTCTGCGTTGATTTTATACCCACACCTCAGACACTCAAACTGCTCGCCGTGGCGGTTATCTTCGTGGGTAAAGCCACAGTCGGTGTGTGAACACCGCTGGCTCGTGTGGTCGGGTTTGACCTGTTCAACCGCGACANTCGTTCTGGTGCTTTGTACTCGACGTACTCGACAAGACGGCGGAATGCCCACACATGATGCCAGTCTGCGTATGACAGTCGCTCTCGAATGTCAGTCAAGTCCTCGAACACGATCACGTCGCAGTCGTGGACAACCGCTTCGGCAACGATCTCGTTGGCGACCGTGTGGATGTACTGTTTGCGCCATGCTCGTTCTCGTTTCCCGAGTCGAAGCAAGGCGTTGTGTGCGGCTTGTGTGCCACGCTGTTGCATCTCTGCGCGGCGCTTCTCGAACTCCTGTATCCAGTGGTCGTATTCGTCACCGTTCCAGAACGTGCCCGTACTGGCGACAGCGAGGCTATTCACGCCGAGGTCGATACCGAGGACTGTCTGGTGCTCGGTATCGTCCGACCCCTCGATTTCAACAGCCTCTCCATCTTCGTCTACTTTCCGTGTTGTGACGTGGAAGTAGAACTCGTCGGTGGCTTGGTCGTACTGGACTGTACTCGTGCGAAACTCGTAGTCTTCCGAGAGAACGTATTCCTCGTATGGTGTTGGACTATCTGCTGGTAACTCAAAGTCACACTCGACTCGTCCGTTAACCGTTGAAAGCGAGATTTTGTTCCGGTAGAAGGTGGCACTGCGCTTGTCGTAGACCATACTCCACGAGGTGAATTCTGGTTTGTTCGTCCGTTTGCCCTTCTTCNTTTTGTTCCGGTAGAAGGTGGCACTGCGCTTGTCGTAGACCATACTCCACGAGGTGAATTCTGGTTTGTTCGTCCGTTTGCCCTTCTTCTAGCGATCAACGCCGCTATCGACGGCGTGGACGACACGCCGGATGGCTTCTTGGACGAGGTTTGCCGTGAGGTCTGTTTCCTCGCGGAGACGGTCGTACAGCGCATCTCTGGCTTTGCTGTTGNATGGCTTCTTGGACGAGGTTTGCCGTGAGGTCTGTTTCCTCGCGGAGACGGTCGTACAGCGCATCTCTGGCTTTGCTGTTGGACGTTACGCAGTCTTCGTAGTCGGTGTTGTCCCAGCAGTAGTCACTGGCTTCGTTCGCGCAGTACAGGAATTGCCCGGCGGTTTCGTGGAGGTCGTCGTGGTACTCGTCGGGAACAACGAGTTTGACCGGCGCGGTGCGTCTGACCTCCATGTTTCAGATGTTGNCGGCGGTTTCGTGGAGGTCGTCGTGGTACTCGTCGGGAACAACGAGTTTGACCGGCGCGGTGCGTCTGACCTCCATGTTTCAGATGTTGTTTCGACGATACGTAATAGTTCGGGAGTCAGTCGGCTATGGTCTCGTGGGTTATGTCGTGGAGTGTCGGCTTCTGCTCACGGGCCGCAGGCCCGTTCGCACGGCCCGAGGGAGCTTGCTCCCTCGCTGTCCTCCCCGGCCTACTCGCTTCGTGCTTCCGACCAGTCGGAAGCCCTCGCTCCTTGAGGCCGGGGGCTCCGCCTCGAAATTGCTGAGTTCGCCACGCGGTCAATCCAGCCCATACTGCGTTCAGTGTCCCATTGACGCGACCCACGCGCGACACCTCGTTGTGACGACGATCGACGAACCCTCACGATCAGGGGAAATTTCTTGGTTGTTGAATTTGAGTGTCCGGTATGGACGTTCAGCGCGCCTCGACGGAGATGGGGGTCGTCGAGGCGGCAACAGAGCGGCCGGTCGCAGCTATCGAAAGCGCTGTCGATTCGCTCGAGGCGCTCGATCCGCTGGTGCTCTCCCTCCTGATTCTCACCATCGCCGGCCTCGGCCTCGGTGGCTGGTGGATCGTTCGCTGGTTTCGCCGCCCGCCCGGTGTACGACTCCAGCGCGTGCTTGCCGACTACGACGACGTGACGGTGTTGATGCATCCGAATCCCGACCCGGACGCGATGGCGTGTGCGATGGGGGTCGCTGCTATTGCGGACGATGTAGGGACAGAGACAACACTGCAGTATCCCGGCGAGATCCGCCATCAGGAAAACCGCGCCTTCCGGACCGTGCTGGGACTCGACGTCGATCAAATCGCCGCGGGTTCGGAGCTCGCGAGCGACGCCGTCGTCCTCGTCGACCACAACACGGCACGGGGCTTTACGGGTGCACAGACGGTCGAACCCGTCGCCGTCGTTGACCACCATCCCGGCAACGGTACGGGGACGAAGTTTACCGACGTGCGCACGGAGTACGGCGCGGCGTCGACGATCATCGTCGAGTATCTCGAGGAACTCGGAGCCGTCACCGAGGCGGACGAGGAGGACGGACTCACGCTCACGGCCGAACTGACAACCGGACTGCTCTACGGCATCCAGTCCGATACAGACCACCTGACCAACGGCTGCTCGCGGGCCGAGTTCGACGCCTGTGCGTACCTCTTCTCGGAGATCGACGAGGACCTTCTGGAGCGAATCGCGAATCCGCAGGTCAGCGACGACGTGTTGCAGATCAAGGCGACGGCGATCACCGAGAAGCGAATCGAGGGGCCGTTCGCGATCTGTGACGTTGGGGCGATTTCGAACACCGACGCGATCCCGCAGGCTGCGGACGAACTGATGCACTTAGAGGGCGTCACCGCCGTCGTCGTCTATGGCGAAAACGACGGCACGATTCACCTTTCGGGCCGGTCGCGCGACGACCGTGTCCACATGGGCGAAACACTGCGCCACGCGGTAAACGACATCCCGATGGCGAACGCTGGCGGCCACGCGCGGATGGGCGGCGGCCAGATCTCGGTCGATCACATGCGGGGGCTCGGCCCCTCCGACGGCGTCGACAAAGCCGAGTTCGAAGAACGGCTGTTTGCAGCGCTCTCCGGCGAACGGTAATCCGCCTGTTATCATTTACAAACTCACGAACTTCCGAACAGAACAGCGCAGGTGAACGCTTGCAACCAGTACAAAACGGTCGTCCGGCAATAGCTCGCGCGGTCGCTCGCTGCGGGCCCGGCGGAGGATGCGGTGGCCGTCGGCGGGCGAAATAAAGGGAGATAGAGCGGGACTTCGGTCAGTGAAGAGTGGGGCGCTAGGTACGACCCAACCCGGTCCTACCGGATCTCTTTCCACTCGGCAGCGCAGTCGGGACAGATCCGAACCGTCTTGATCTGGTTCGGGTCGTTCTCGGTCTTCAGCGGCTTCTCACAATCATTGCAAACGAGGCGGTCGTAGGTGTCTTTGTCGAGTTCGCCCTCTCGAAGTGCCTTTCGGACAGATTTCATGTTCACTGCTTTGGAAGGTCTAGAAGAAAAAGACCGGGGCTTCGCCGTTGACATAATGGCCCCCTCAGTGGGGTATCGGGCCCGATAACTGTCGGTACAAGAACACGTCATGGGATACCACGACAGCCGGTGAGTCGTGGCCGTTTTACCGATTCGCTCAAACACTCTACCGATGGAGTACGTCCAGGAGCGGATCGCGACGCTTCACGACTTCCGCGCCCTCCGCGGACACCACACTGAGACCGAGACCGAGGACGAGGACGAGCGCCAACACCCCGTCGCTGCCGCGCCCGACACCGCCACCCCCGCGCTCGACCTCGACGCACACCTCCGCGAGACCGCCGTCATCGTCCCGATGGCCGGCCGCGAACACGAAAGTCCCGCCGCCGAGCGCGTGCTCGCCGAACTCGAGTCCCTCTCGCCTGCGCCCGCCGCCGTCTTCGTTCCCGTTCGCACCGCTCCGGACCGAATCGATGCGTTTCGCGAGTGGCTCGGCGGCTTCTCGTTGCCGATCCGCCTTCTCTGGTGTAACGCGCCCGCCGTCGAAGAGCGACTGGCGGATGCCGGACTCCCCCATGGCCCGGAGACGGGGAAGGGACGCGACGTCTGGCTCGCGCTCGGCCCTGCTGCCGAGGCAGCCGACTACGTCGTCGTCCACGATGCGGACGCGCGAAGCTACGAGGCCGACCACGTTCGCCGGCTCCTGGCACCGCTCTCGATGGCGGACCAGAACTTCGAATTCGTAAAAGGATACTACGCGCGTCTCGAGGATGAGCAGCTCTACGGCCGGCTGTTTCGGCTGTTCTACCGGCCGCTGTTGCGCGCGCTCGAAGCCGACCCCGGTGTCGCAACTGGTCGCAACCACGAAACTGACACGGCCATCCTCTCGTACCTCACCGCCTTCCGGTACGCGCTGGCCGGCGAATTCGCCATGACCGCCGCCCTCGCCCGACGCATCCGCGCCCCGCAGTCGTGGGGCCTCGAGGTCGGCGTCCTCGGCGACGCCTTCGAGCACGCCGGCTTCGCCGGCAGCGCGCAGGTCGACCTCGGCCACCACGTCCACGACCACCGCGCCGTCGCCGGCGACACCGGCCTCGAAGGGATGAGCCGCGAAGTCGGCGCTACGCTCCTGGCGGTACTCGAGTCCGGCGGCATCGACCCCCACTACGAGACGCTTCCCGAGCGCTACCTCGCGGCGGGCGACGAACTGGTCGAGCAGTACCGCGCGGACGCGGCGTTCAACGGACTCGAGTACGACCCGGCGAGCGAGCGGGCGCAGTTGGAGCGCTACGCCGGTGCGCTCTCCGAGCCGAGGCCGGACCGGCGACTGCCTCGGTGGACGGATGCACCGCTCACGCCAGCGGCAGTACTCGAGACCACCCAACCGTGGCTGGCTGATGGTGCCTGTCCGGAGCCGAGCGCGGATGACTGAGACGGCTCAGCCTCGCGTGTGACGATCCCGTGCGGTCCACAGCCAATCAGGGCCAGGGGTCAGGACGCCGGCTATCAATATTTATCTGCGGACCACCCGTTACACCGCGTATGAACGCGACCGCCGACGAACTGGCCGGTGTCGTCGACCTCTTCGGCGGGCTGACGCGCGCGGAACTCGAGCGCGCCCTCTCGGAGGCCGCCTACCGCGCGGACGGACAGTCCGTCGACGAGGACGCACTCGAGACGGCGATTGAGGAGGCGCTCGCGTCGTTTGCGCTCGTCCGCTACGACAGCGACGCGAGCGAGGCCGACGCACCGTTGCTCGTCGCCGGTCCGACGGCGTTCCCGACGGTCCCGGACCACGCCGAGGACGTGCCACACATTCTCGACGTCGAGTCCCGCCGGCTCGACCGCGACGCACTCGGCGAGACCGCACACGACCGGTTCGCGACGGCGGTCGATCGCGCGCTCACGGACGGCGACGCGGGCCGACTCCAGACGCTTCTCGACATCAGCTACGATCTCGAAGCCTGGGCCCCGCTCGACCTGGCAGCCGAACGCGACGCACTCTCGGAGGCACTCGAGTGAGATGAGTCGGCGACCCACCTTCGACCTCGATCCGGTGGTGGCACACGAACCCACCGGGATCGACGACCAGCGGTTCGACGCCGCGGTGCTCGCGCCGGTCATCGACCGAGACGGTGAGGATCACCTGCTGTTCACTCGCCGTGCGGACCACCTCGGCGAGCACCCCGGGCAGATGAGCTTCCCCGGCGGCGGTGCGGAGTCGGTCGACGACACCATCCTCGATACCGCGCTCCGAGAGGCCAACGAGGAGATCGGTCTCGACCCCGAGGAAGCGGAAATCGTCGGCCAACTCGACGACATCCGCACGATCAGTGAGTACGCCGTCACGCCGTTCGTCGCGCGCGTCCCCGACCAGGAGTACGACCGGCAGGCCAGCGAGGTCGCCGAAATCGTCGTCCTTCCGCTCTCCGGGCTACTCGACCCCGAGAACTACGAGTACGAACAACGAGAGCATCCCTACTACGGCGACATCGTCGTCCACTACTTCCACGTCGACGGCTCCACCGTCTGGGGCGCGACGGGCCGGATTCTCGTCCAGCTACTCGAGTTAGCAACCGAGTTCGAGGCTCCGGTTTCGGACGACCGCACGCGAGGCTAGGTCTCCGTTCCCCCGCCGAAAGAACCGCAGGGAACGTCACCTTTTTGCGCGCCCCGCTCACAACGGGTGTATGGTCGCACAGACGATGGATCGAGTTCCGCACGGGCACCAGTAGTTCCACCCGCAGTAGCTCCCGCGACAGTAACCCACGGAACCGCCGTCGACCTGTTTCTGTTCAGTTGCACCGTTCACACGGAGCGTCCGCTTCGTCTCGAACCACCAGCAGTCAGACACTCACAATTACTCCCATCAGTATCGACACCTCACTCCGAGGTGGTCGCCAATGTTGACCACAAGTACCGTCTCGCGTGCCGGCCTGGATGCCATCGCGCTCAAACCAGCCGAGTGTGATATTGGGCGAGCAACGGCCATCCCGGCCGACACTATCGCGATCGACTACGAAGGCCGCGAACACGTCCCCGACCGGGAAACGATTGAGGACCTCGCAGCCGACACACAGGTCTTGCTGACGACCCCGGTCAGAGCCGACGGCTTCGACCCGCTCGGCGACGACTCGCTCGCCTCCGACCTGCCGGCCGCGGTCGACCGCATCCTCGTCGCCGGCCACCCCGCCTACCTGACCGACGACGAACGCAGTCGCGCCGTCGCACCACGACTCGGGGCTGCACTCGAGTCCGCCCCAGATTCCTGGGTCGGTACCGAGAGCGTCGAGCGCATCGCGATGGCGACGGGCGCGACCCAGTACGACCTCCTCTCGCGGTCGACGCAACGGGAGCTACGTGCCCTGCGCGCGGCCGGTTTCGACGGCGACATCGCCGTCTACGCGCCGACGGTTCTTTCGGACGACGAAAACGTGATTCTCGATGCCGTTGGTGACTACGTCGCCCGGCGGCGGCCGGTCGCCTCGGCGCTGCCGGAAGACGGCGACGAGCAGACGGATTCACAGGCGACGGGTCGCGCACGAGAGGTGTTGCTCGCCGCCGCGAACGACTACGCGCTCGTCGGCACGGAGGCCGACGTTCGCGAGCAGACTGACGCGCTGCGCGAGGCTGGCGGGACCAGCGTGGTCGGCTACCCGGCGCGCGATATCGTGCCGTTCCTCGAGTAGGAGCGGCGGCTGTTTCTTCGCACGGAACGCCCGACGATATAAGTCACTCCGGCAACCAGCAGTGCGCATGACACTGCTCGCAGAGCGAACCACGACCGACGCCGCCGCCGACCTCGAGGCGGCCGAGGTTGCCGTTGTCCCGACTGGAAGCACCGAACAGCACGGCCCGGCGCTCCCGCTCGGCATGGACCACATGGCCGCGCAGGCGTTCGCCCGCTCCGCTGCCGACCGCGACGACACTGTCGTCCTTCCGACGATCCCCGTCGGCGTCAGCGTCCACCACCGCCAGTTCGACGGCACGCTATACGTCTCCGCGGAGACGTTCGAGCAGTACGTCGAGGAGACGATCGCGAGTCTCGCCGGGCACGGTGTCCGCAAGGCCGTCGTCGTCAACGGCCACGGCGGCAACAGCGGTGCGCTCCGGCGTGCTGCCAGAACGCTTCGCGACGAGGAAACAGCCTTCGCCCCGCCGTGGAACTGGTGGGACAGCGTCGAGGACGTCGCCGCCGACCTGTTCGACGAAGACGGCGGCCACGCCGACGCGATGGAGTCGAGCCTCCTCTGGCACATCCGCGAAGACCTCGTCCAGCCCGACGAACTCGAGGCCGCCGAAGCCGGCGCGAGCGAGTCCTGGGGCGAGTCGGTCCACGGCGCAGCGCTCGGGTTCGACACGATCGACTTCTCCGAAAGCGGCGCGGTCGGCAGGCCGACCCAGGCCGACCCCGAAAAGGGGGAAGCGCTGTTCGAAGCCGGTGCCGACCAGCTCGACGCGCTGCTCGACTGGCTCGCAGCACAGCCACTCGAGGACTGCTGGGCGCGTGCGCACAAATGAGCGAGGACGCACCCGAACTCGCGGTCGGTGCCGACGCCTTTGTCGAGCAGGGTGCCGGCCACGCCGTCGCCGTCGTCGGCGCGGGAGCCGTTGGCGCGACCGCAGCGTACGACCTGGCTCGACAGGGAGCCGACGTAACGCTGTACGAGCGCGGCACCGTCGCGAACGAGTCGAGCGGCCGCGCGGCTGGCGTCTGTTATGACGCCTTCGCCGGGCCGATCGACGCCGAAATCGCGAGCGACGCGATCGAACGCTTCCGCGCGCTCTCGGGCGACGAGACGTTCCCGTTCACCGAGTGTCCCTACGTCTGGCTCGCCCGCGAGGGCGACGACCGACGCGCCGACGCGATCCGCGGCCAACTCGAGCGCATGCACGCACAGGGCGTCGTCGCACTCGAGATGACCGCCGACGAACTCGCGGAGCGATTCCCGGCCCTGCGGACCGACGACGTCGCCGTCGCGGGCGTCGCGGGCGGCGCGGGCTACACCGATCCCGGCCAGTACACCGCCTGCCTCGCCGCGGCGGCGACCGGCGCGGGCGCGACACTCGAGACGGAGACGCCGGTGAGCCTCGAGATTGATCCGGCACGGATCGTCCGCGACGATGGCACGACGGAGACGTACGACGCCGTGCTCGTCACTGCCGGCGCGCACACGAAGCGCCTGCTCGCGGACGCCGGCATCTCCATCGCACTCAAACCCTACCGCGTCCAGGCGCTCGTCGCAAGCTGTGACCACCCGGAGCCGATGTGTTACGACGCGACCGGCGGCTTCTATCTCCGGCCGCATCCCGAGGGGCTGCTCGCCGGCAACGGCACCGAGGAGTGGGAGGCCGACCCGGACGAGTACGACCGGGCGGCGAACGACGGCTTCGCCGACGACCTGCTCGAGCGCGTGCGCCACCGGCTCCCCGACGCCGCCGATATCGACCTCGAACGCGCCTGGGCCGGACTGTGTACGGCGACACCGGATCGAGATCCGCTGGTCGGCCAGCTAGAGGAAGGGCTGTACGTTGCAACTGGATTCCAGGGCCACGGCTTCATGCGCGCGCCGGCGATCGGTCAGCGGATCGCCGACCAGATTCTCGGCGGCGAGGGCATCGACGCCTTCGATCCGACCCGCTTCGACGGCGACGAGGAGTTCGACGTCGTCGAAGGGATGGGCGTTACGGACGACTGATCAGCGGTGCGTACAGCCAATATGAACGGCTGCACGCGGGTTTTCGCCACACCATGTTTTTTGCTCCTACCGCGACAGGCGGGCAAACGTTTTAGTCGTGTGGTGGAGTACCACACCTGCGAACGATGGTTCACGCGTTTATCATGGTCAAGACGGCCGCCGGCAAGTCGGAGGGGCTCCTCTCACAGATTACTGACATCGAGTCCGTCGCGGGCGCTCACATCGTCGCGGGGAACTACGACATCATCGTCGAGATCGATGCCCCCGAAGTGTACGACGTGCTCAAGGCCGTCTCCTCGGATATTCAAGGTCTCGAGGGCGTGACCGACACGAAGACCTACATCGCGATGGACCAGAACGGCGACTGACCACTACAACGGATCTGCCTTTTCGAGACCCGTTCACAGCGCATCGTGCTCGCTGCGGCGGGACGACGATACAGTGGGTCAGCAACACAGCACCCCAGCTACGAGTCCGCGCCAGCCGACTGCTCCTCGAGTGCACCCTCCAGCACAGATCGGACCTCCGCGAGCACCGACTCGGGAGATTGCGTCGCATCGACCCGAACGAATCGGTCCGCGTAGCGCTCGGCCAGCAGTTCGTAGTTCTCGCGGACGGATTCGAGATATGCAGCGTGCTCGAACTTGTTCGTCGATCCCGCACGTCGCGCAGCCGTCTCCGGGTCCAGATCGAGGTAGATCGTCAGATCAGGCTCGATCGAGAACGGTTCGTGGATGTCGACGACGTACTCGAGTGGCTCCGCAATCCGTCCGGTTTCTGCGAGTGTCGCGCCCTGATAGGCGTAGCGGGAGTCGGCGTAGCGGTCGGAGATGACAAGGTCGCCGCGCTCGAGGGCGGGTTCGATTTTGCGCGAGAGGTGGTCGGCGTGGTCGGCGGTGTAGAGGAAGAGTTCGGCGAGCGAGTCGGCGTCGTCGTCTTCGATAGAGCGGTAGACGGCGTCGCCGTACCAGGAGTCGTTGGTGGGTTCGCGGGTGAAGACGGCCTCGGGGTAGGTGTCTTGCAGGGCCTCCCAGACGGTGGTTTTGCCGCTGCCGTCGAGTCCCTCGAGCGTGACGAGCGTGGCCATGGATCTGCTCGCACGTCGTCGGGTGAAGTATTACAATCTGTCGAGAATCCGTCGTCGGTTCGGGTAATCGATTTAGCAGGTGTCCAACAGCGCTGTCGGGCTTCAGTCTGAGTAGCTAAAATCGGATCAAATACATTCTCCTCGCATAGTAAAAATAAATAATGTCCAGTATACAATAGAAGATGGTGAAGCGCCATACTGTGGTAGCGATCGCAGGAATAATTCCACTATTCGTACTGGTCAGCGCCGGCAGCGTTGGATTCTATCTTAGCCCGTATGAACCGCTCGCACCGGAGTATGCGGTCGCACACGAATCGACGGATGCGTTCGACGACGTACTCGAGAACCAGGAACTCGAGACGGACAATGCGAGACACGTCGACTCCCTCTCACCGAGTGCACAGCGCGTCTTCGACGACGCAACTGATCGCCCGCCTGAGGAGAGAGGCGGTGTGTCCGGATGGCAGGAAGCCGATGTCGCGGTCTGTCAGGACGCGATGCTCGTTTGTGATGCGGTTAGCGACCCACCGCTGGTTGACGGGGGCACGTACACCGTGGTCGAACAGGACGATGAGCTGTACGTCGTGGAGACACAGCAGCATTTCCCGCCAGCGCTGGGGGCGACGGCGATCAGTTACCTCACGTTCGCACTGGTCACCGTCTTTGCTGGACTCCTTGCGCTGGTCGGGTACAAACACCGAGACGCGCAGACACTCGAGTCCGGTCTTTTCGCCGCCGCAGCCATCGGCGTGAGCGTTGGCCTCTGGCCGTATCTCCTCCTGGTCGCCGGAATTGCGTCCTACTGGTGGCTCGTTCTGCCACTCATCTGTCTGGGGATCGCACTGCTCGTCCGGCAGATTTCGCTCCTGTTTCGGTACGCAGAGGCCACGATGGCAGAGACGTGACCCCACCGCTGACGGTGGTGGCACGCCGATCGCACTGTCCGCGGCAACTACTTATTTGAGGAATCGCGCCCATAGATCAGCTATGAAGGTCCTCGTCGCCGGCGGCACCGGTTTTATCGGTTCCCACTGCTGCACCGAACTCGCCGAACGCGGCCACGAGGTAACCTCACTCTCTCGAAACCCAACGAGTGAGGACGCGGCCACCCTCCCCGACGAGGTCGACCTGGCCAGCGGCGACGTGAGCGACTACGATACGATCGTCGACACCGTCGCCAGCCACGACGCTGTCGTCAACTTCGTCTCGCTCTCGCCGCTCTACCAGCCGCCAAGCGGGACGGATCACGAGACCGTCCATCTCGGCGGCACCGAAAATCTCGTTCGTGCCGCCGAAGACGGTGACGTCGAGCGATTCCTCCAGATCAGTGCGCTCGGCGCTGACCCCGACGGGCCGACGCCCTACATCCGCGCCAAGGGCCGCGCCGAAGAAATCGTCCGCGAGGCCGCCCTCGGCTGGACCATCGTCCGCCCGAGCATCGTCTTCGGCGACGGCGCGGAGTTCCTCGAGTTCACCAAGCAGCTAACTACTCCCTACCTGACCGGGCTCCCCGGCGGCGGCGAGACGCGTTTCCAGCCGATCTGGGTCGGTGACTTCGCCCCCATGCTCGCCGACGTACTCGAGGACGACACCCACGTCGGGCAGACGTACGAGATCGGTGGCTCACAGATCGTCACCCTGGCCGACGCGACCGAACTCGTCTACGAGGCCGAGGGCCGCTCGGTGACGATCCTGCCGATTCCGATGGCGTTGACGAAGCTCGGACTGGCGGTCGCCGACCCACTGCCGTTGATTCCCTTTGGCACCGAGCAAGGGGAGTCACTCGAGTTCGATAACACGGTCGCGGAGAACGACGTGACAGCGTTCGGGGTCGAGCCAGACGACCTGTTGACACTCGGTGCGTATCTCGGCGTTCGGTCGGGAGAGCCCCGTGAAGAGGGTCGCCCGCTTGCATAGCGCCGAGGCTGTCGGCTGCCATCGTATGACGTTCACTAATAGTCAAATAGCCAACTGCTAGATGTTGAATATAGTATAATTATTTCTTCAATCCCGACTCCGTCTATCGATTTATGGTGATATAGAATTATGCAAGAAATTCACTTCATAGAAAGACTTATAGTCCTAATCGCTCTGGTCCAATTCAACGGAGCCCCCTGACAAAGTATGAAGCTGGCGATGATCGGATTTGGACAGGCCGGTGGCAAAATCGTCGATCGATTCCTCGATTACGACGATCGGACTAACAGCGGTATCGTCCGTGCGGCGATCGCTGTGAACTCTGCGAAGGCGGATCTGATGGGTCTTGAACGGATTCCACAGGACAATCGCGTTCTCATCGGTCAGGCCCGGGTCAAGGGCCACGGTGTCGGAGCAGACAACGAGCTCGGCGCGGAAATCGCCGAGGAAGATATCGACGAGGTACAGAACGCGATCGACGCGATCCCGACGCACGAGGTCGACGCGTTCCTGGTCGTCGCCGGAATGGGCGGCGGAACCGGGTCCGGTGGAGCCCCGGTTCTCGCGAAGCACCTCCAGCGAATCTACACGATCCCCGTCTACGGTCTTGGTGTTCTCCCTGGGACGGACGAAGGTGGTATCTACACCCTCAACGCGGCACGATCGTTCCAGACGTTCGTCCGCGAAGTCGACAACCTCCTCGTCTTCGACAACGACTCTTGGCGACAGACCGGCGAGTCCGTAGAGGGCGGCTACGAGCAGATCAACGAGGAGATCGTCCGACGATTCGGACTCCTCTTCGGTGCCGGTGAGGTGAGTGGGGACCAAGAGGTCGCAGAGAGCGTCGTCGACTCCTCGGAGATCATCAACACACTCTCCGGCGGCGGCGTCTCCACTGTCGGCTTTGCGAGCGAAGAAGTCGACCTCAACACCGGCGGCGGGTTGCTCTCTCGCTTTACCGGCGACGGCAGCGGTGACGACGATCTCGACGCCGCAAACACGACCAACCGCATCACGAGCCTCGTTCGGAAGGCCGCACTCGGCCGTCTCACACTCCCGTGTGAGATCGAAGGCACCGAGCGCGCGCTGCTCGTCCTCGGTGGCCCCTCGGAGTACCTGAACCGGAAAGGCATCGAACGCGGCCGCAAGTGGCTCGAAGAGGAAACCGGCAGCATGGAAGTCCGCGGCGGTGACTACCCGCGCGAGAAGCCGGAAGTCGCCGCAGCAATCCTACTCTCGGGTGTCACCAACGTCCCGCGCATCAAGCGACTCCAGCAGGTTGCGATCGAAGCGCAGGACAACATGGACGACATTCAGGCCGAGAGCGAGGAGAACCTAGAGGAACTCGTCGAGGACGACGAGGACGAACTCGAGCCGCTGTTCTAGCGACTCGACGTCACACCACACCACATCACTCGCTCGGACGAAGCGAAACCGACGCGAACCAACGCAAGAAGACGACCTGCGGACTCCCGGACGGGCCGATACCAGACTTTCGTGTCGGGGGGCACGAAGTGGGACTGCATCCGGCCCGATCCGAGAGTTCGACGTGTTTTTCCACACCCGTTGACTACGTCGAGCAGATGCACGTCGTCGTCCCGTTCGCCGCCGACACGCCGAAAACGCGCCTCAGCGGCGTACTTGCCCCCACAGAGCGAACGACACTCGCACGAGCGATGCTCGCGGACGTCCTCAGCGCAGTTGTGGCAACCGGCCACGTTCCGACCGTGCTCTCGACGTCGCCGCTCACAGTCGAATCCCTGTTTTCGAGCGACGACCAGCACGCGTCAGTTTCGCCCGCACTCGAGTCCCTGCGTGAGATTCCGGTCACGGTCGACGACCGGCCGCTGACGGCTGCGGTCAACGCCTACCTCGAGGCCGCCGAAGAGCCGGTCGCGATCGTAATGGCAGACCTCGCGCTCGCGACGCCAGCCGCGCTGTCAACCGTGTTCGATGCCGGCGCTGCCGACGGTGTCGCTATCGCGCCCGGCCGCGGCGGCGGGACGAACGCCCTCGTCGTTCGCCATCCCGACTTCCGTGTCGACTATCACGGCGCGTCGTACGTCGACCACCGCGAGCACGCGACTGAGATTGGTGCGCCACTCGAGTCCGTCGACTCGTTCCGGCTCGGAACCGACATAGACGAGCCGGCAGATTTGGTCGAAGTGCTGATTCACGGCCGGGAAGACGGGAACCAGAGTCGGACCGCAACACGGCTCCGGGAGCTAGGATTCGAACTCGAGACGACGGACGGGCGGGTCACGGTCGTTCGAACCGAGTCCGACCCCTGATTGCGAGTTTGTTGTGTTGGTGTGTATGGCCTCCCCGAACAGCCCACGATCAGGCCTGCAAGAACCGATCCGACGTGAAGACTTTTGCTCTCGCACACATCACGTGAGAGAGTGACACAGACATCGTACGATGCCATCGTGATCGGCGTCGGAGGCATGGGCAGTGCAGCCGTCTATACGCTCGCGAAACGGGGCGTCGACGTCCTTGGGCTCGAGCAGTACGACATTCCGCACACGCGCGGTTCCTCGCACGGTGAAACGCGAATCTTCCGACTGACACAGCCGGAACACCCGTCGTACGTTCCCCTCGCCCAGCACGCACACGAGCGCTGGCGCGAACTCGAGTCCGAGTCGGGTACCGACCTGCTGACGACCACCGGCTCGGTCCACGCCGGCCCGGAAGATGGGGAGCTAGTGGCGGATGCACTCGAGTCCGTCCGGACGAACGAGGTCGACCACGAACTGTTGACCAGTGCGGAGCTGGGAGAGCGGTTTCCGGCCTTCGAGTTGCCCGAGGGCCATCGGGCGGTCTACCAGCCAGATGGCGGGTTTCTGTCCTGCGAACGGGTGATCACGACGAACGTGAATCAGGCCCACGAACACGGCGGTGTCGTTCGCGCTCGCGAGCGCGTGCGAAACTGGGAGCCGCGCGAGTCGGGTGTGACGGTACGAACTGATCGGAACACGTACGAAGCGGACAACCTCGTGATCACGACCGGGGCCTGGGCGGCGAAACAGCTCGATGTACTGCAGAATCACCTCTCGCCACAGCGGCGGGTGATGATCTGGCTCCAGCCGGAGGAGCCGGCGAATTTCAGCCCGGACCGGTTCCCGGTGTTCAGCGTCGACGTACCCGAGGGCAACTTCTACGGTTTCCCGACGGCCGAGCGGCCGGGGTTCAAGTTCGGCCGCAGTCCAGACGTGACGGAGGTCGTCGATCCGAACGACTGGCAGAACGAGCCGACGATGCAGGACGAACACCTCCTGCGCCAGCTTCCGGACGGTCACTTCGCGGGCGATGCGGGCAGCGATCGGACGATGGGAATGGCGACCTGTCTCGTCACGACCTCGACAGACGGCCACTTCTACCTCGATACGCACCCCGAGTATCCACACGTCTCGTTCGCTGCGGGCTTTACCGGCCACGGCTTCAAGTTCGTCAGCGCAATCGGCGACGTGCTTGCGGATTTCGTCACCGAGGGCGATACGGATCTTCCGATCGGCGTACATCGACTGGACGGTCGACGCTGAATCGAGATTGGAGCAGGACTAACGCGGGCGCACAATGCCTGCACCGCCATCCGAAGTGAAATCCTTTACCACTCGCCCACCTCATGTCGAAACGATGATTCCCGGCGCGAGCGAGTACGGCGTCGAGCTGTCGATCGATGAGCACGCAGTCGAGGACCTGCTGTCGGTCGAACCCGACGACGTCGACTCGCCGTCCGAACTCACGTTCGCGCGAAACGTCTTCGTCCCGCTGACGACCGCCTGTCGCTACACCTGCACCTACTGCACCTACTTCGATGCCCCCGGACAGGCCTCTCTGCTCTCACTCGAGGAGGTTCGGGATATCTGCGAGCGCGGCGCGGACGCCGGCTGTACGGAAGCCCTCTTCACCTTCGGCGACGACCCCGACGACCGCTACACCGAGATTCACGACCAGCTCGCAGAGTGGGGCTACGACTCCATCCACGACTACCTGCGGGCCGCCTGCGAGGTCGCACTCGAGACGGGGCTGCTTCCACACGCCAATCCCGGCGATCAGACGCGCGAGCAGATGGCAACCGTCGCCGACGTCAACGCCAGCATGGGCGTCATGCTCGAGACGACGGCCGAGGTCGACGCTCACGCGGGGCCGCGCCGGAAGGAACCCGGCCAGCGCCTTCGTACGCTCCAGAACGCGGGCGAACTCGACGTGGCGTTTACGACCGGCATTCTCGTCGGCATCGGCGAGGACTGGCACGACCGCGCGGAGAGCTTGCTCGCCATCCGCGAACTCCACGACCGGTACGACCACATTCAGGAGGTGATCGTCCAGCCCGTGACGAACAACGAACGCTGGACCGACGGCTCGCCCGATCTGGAAACCATGCGCCGCGTAACGGCGATGGCGCGAGCCGCCCTCCCCGAGGAAGTCTCGGTGCAAGTCCCACCGAACCTGACCGCCGCTGGCGACCTCGTCGACTGCGGCGTCGACGACCTCGGCGGCGTTTCACCCGTGACGGACGACCACATCAACCCAGACTACAGCTGGCCTGCGCTCCGGGAACTCGAGTCCATCGCGAGCGAGGCGGGACTGCCACTTCGCGAGCGGCTGCCGGTGTACCAGCGGTTCCTCGAGAGCGAGTTGCGAACCGAGACGTTCGACGGGACGCCCGCAGCGAATGGGGAGTGGATCTCACCACGGATTCGAGCGGCGCTGACGGCAGCCGACGCCGCTGGCGAGCGGTACCGGGCGGTTCTCGACGGAACGGCACCGATCGGCTTGGACTCGACGCCGACGAACTCGTCGCCGTAACTGAACGAGGGGACGCTGGACGGCTGGCGTGGCTGGTGCGAGGAGAGTACAGGGGGAGGCTGCGTGCCAAGCGGTGACCGACAGCTGGGCGGTACTGGACACCGAAGAGAGAGGGCTTCTATCCGACAGGAGACACAGCCAGCGACCCGCCACCACAACGGTCGTCAGCCCGTCTACCTGCCGGATATCAGTGACTGGGAACGCTGGTATAAAAGACCCCGCTGGCGGTTTTCCAGTTCTGAAACTCCGCTCCTGACTAAAACTCGGTCAGTACTATAATTGAAATCATCCCTACATCGAACAAATCGGCCTCCAATCAGACAATCCGGTACCGATCCGTCCGGTCGCACTCGAGTACTGCTTCCTCGCGAAGTTTCACGATCCGGCCTGTCGGCTGGGACTCGACGACCGCGCTCGCGTCGACGGACTCGAGTGTCCCCAGAAGTTGTGCACTCGGCGGTTGCTGGGCGGCACCGCAGTCGTAGATTGTGAGGAGGCCGCGGCTGTCGGTGTCACTGTCGTTGACACGATCACTGGCACTGCCACTATCACTATCGTTCTCGGCAGCGACGGATGACTCACTGCCAGCACCCTGCTCACGCTCGTAGACGACGATGTGGGCGTGCTGGGGGAGTCGCCAGGTATCGTCGCTGTCGCCGTCGTCAGTCGGAACGAGGTGGTTCATACTCGCCGAGACGGGAGACATGGTCAAAAAGCCATCTGGGAGGGCCGCTACAGGTCAGCAGCTCAGTCGTCTGCCGAGACACGGCGTTCGTCGGTCGTGAGCAGCGGCGTTCCGTCCGCCTTCGGGCCGAGTTCGGGGCCGAACGGTGGCGTCTCGTGCTCGGGGTCGATCACGCGGCGTATCTCGTAGTCCGTCGAGCGTTCGACCGGCACGCGGCCGATCGAGGAGATCATCTCCACGTACTCGCCGACCGAGCGGAACTCGCCGTAGCCGCCGCCGGCGCGCTTGGTGATTTCCTCGGAGAGAATCGTCCCCATGAAGTCGTCAGCCCCACAGGAAAGCATCTTCAGCCCCTGCTCATCGCCGTACTTGACCCAGGAAGACTGAATGTGCTCGACGTTGTCCAGAAAGAGCCGCGAAACGGCGATCATGAGTTCGTCCTCGTCAATGCTCGCGCCGCCAGCAACCACGTCGTGTTCGAACAGCGGTGTGTTCTGGTGAATAAACGAGAGCGGGACGAACTCCGTGATCGCGCCGTCGACACGCTCTTGCAGGTCCCGAACGCGTTTCAAGTGCATCGCGCGGTGGGCCTCGTTCTCGACGTGGCCGTACATAATCGTCGCCGTGAGGCCGAGCCCAACGTTCGCGGCGGCCTCCATCGCCTCGAGCCAGCCGTCCGTCGTGATCTTTCCCGGACAGATCACGTCTCGCACCTCGTCGACGAGGATTTCGGCGGCCGTGCCTGGAACAGTGTCGAGACCGGCGTCCGCGAGTCGGCTGTAGACCTCCTCGTAGGACCAGTCGGTGCCGCGGCGGGCGTGGTACCCCTCCTCCGGCGTCATCGAGTGGACGTGGACGTCGTCGACGCTCATCGCCGAGAGCTGTTCGGCGTAGGTGCCGGGATCGGTCGCGTAGCGCTCGGGCGGCTTGTAGTTGACCTCCTTCGGATTCGGGTGCGCGTCGAGAATCTCGAGGTGCTCCTCGTCGAGCGCGAACGCGGGGTGGAGCCCAGAGACAGAAGTCACCTCGTAGATGCCGCGGTCGACGGCACCGGCGACGGCCTCGCGCGACTCCGCGGGTGTCTTCGTAAAGCCCGCCGTCTCGACGTCCGCGCCGCGTTCGAACGTGTGCGCGGCGTCTTTGAAGTTGCAGAACAGACAGCCCACGTTACAGGCCGTCGTCACGTTGTTGTTCAGGTTCGCGACGAAGGTAACCTCCTCGCCGACGACCTCCGCCCGGCGTCTATCGGCCGCCTCGAGTACCTGCTCCTTTCGCGTCCGGTCGATTCCGTCGCTGTCCGACCCTGTGGTAAGCAACTCGATCGCGTCGTCGACGGTGAGTCGCTCGCCCGCTCGTGCCTTCGCAAGCGCGTTCTCGAACGACTGGTCGGTTTCGGGAACGTGCTCGAACGCCAGATCCGCCTCGGTTACCGGACGCTCCATCGGCGTATCAATGCCGGCACAGTGAGAAAAACGTGGTGGAACGCAGGGTATGTTGGCGGTATCGTACTAGTTCTGTTTCACAAACTATTCAACGAACTGAACGGACAACGGCACATGGTCTCCCGCAGCCGACGGCGACTCCTCGGCGCGATTGGGACGGGCGCAGCACTCGCAGGTGGGGGCTACTGGCTCTCACAGCAACGAGGGGTGGACTGTCCGGACCAACTCGAGTCGACACACGAGTTCACGGCGGACCCCAACGTCTGGTCGCCGCCAGTTCTGGACGATAGAACGCTCTTCATCGGTGCCGGCTTCGGAATCACCAGAATGAGCTCCGGAGAGCGACCGTTTCGACTGCTCGCACTCGAGTCCACCGGCGAGCCGAAGTGGGTCCTTCGACGCGAACTCGGCGGCGGGTTCGGCATTCCGAAGCCGACCGACGACCACGTCTTCGTCTCGACCGGCGCGAACAGGCTGTTCGCACTCGAGCGCGAGACCGGGCGCGTCGAGTGGACGTTCGACGCCGGCAACGAACAAATCGGACACATGAGTGCAGTGGCGGTCGAACACGACGGCCTCGTCGTCATCTCGACCACCCAGCCCGACGCGGACGCCTTCGAAGGCTCGACTTCGAACTACGTGCTCGGCGTGTCGGCAGCCGAGGGGGAACTCGAGTGGTCGGTTCCCATCACCGGCACCGTGTCGAGCGGTCTCGCGGTGGTGGGCGGGACGATCGTGGTCGTCACACAGAACGGAACTGCAATCGGGATCGATCCCGAGACCGGCGAAGAACGGTGGGAGACCGATCTGGATGGGAGTGTCGACTGGTCCACTACACTGACCCTGCTCGCCGGTGGAGTGCTGGTCCCGCGTGAGGACGGGACGCTACTCACGCTCGCGCCGGCGACCGGCGAAATAACGGGACGATACACTGCCCGGACTGCCCGGACAAACGCAGAATACGACCCCAACGAGGAACGCGCACACGAGAGCGACGACGGAGCAGTTGTCCGCGCAGTGTACAGAGACGAGGACGCGCTGTTTGTCGGTGACCGTAGCGGTGGCGTCACTGCGTACGATGCGGGTGGGGACCTCACTGAACAGTGGCGATACGAGGGCGATGTGCGGGTCGCCGCACTCGAGACGGTAACTGACCGTGTTGCCGTCCTCGACCAGCGCGGCGTCTACGCCGAACTCGACCGGGAGACGGGGTCGGTTCACCGCAAGTTCCTGCTTGCGGATGGTTGGTCCGACGACCGTTGTGGACTCGATCCCTCCAACGACCGACTCAACGGACTCGCCGTAACGCGGCGGCAGATCGTCACGAGCGGCAGCCTGTACAGCACGTCCCGATATCGGCGACCGTCGGACAGGTAAGCGGTCCTGAAGCCCGAGTCAGACGCTCAGTCCTCACTCGTGTCGATTGTGTCGGTCGGGTCGTCGTACGTGAGGAGCTGTTCTGCTTGCTCCGTTTGCTCCGGTTTCCCTGTTTGCTCCGCTTGCCCCATTTCAGACGGAGAGTCGTCGCCACCAGAAGCGTCAGGGGCTGCGGTATCCGCAGCGCCAGCATCCACCTCGAAGACGGCCAGCGACCCGCGTAACTCGTCGGCCATCTCAGTGAGCGACTGCGCACCCGCAGTGACCTCCGAGACGGTCGCGGCCTGCTCCTCTGCCGCGGCGGCGACGGTTTCGGTCTCGTCGCGCGTCTCCCCACTGATCTCGGTCGCCTCGTCGACCATCGTCACGACGCGCTCGCTCGCGCGGGCCTGCTCGTCGGTCGCGTCGTTGATCGACTGAATGCTGTCGTTTGCCGTCTCTACCTGCTCGGTAATCTCGCCGATGGCTTCGATACCGTCCTCGACGACATCACTGCCCTCCTCGACGCGATCACGCATCCGCTCGATCTCCGTCACCGTCTCCTCGACGGACTGCTTTACGCTCGTAATCCGCTCGTCGACCTCCTGGGTCGCCTCTCCGGTCTCCTCCGCGAGGGACTTGACTTCGTCCGCGACGACCGCGAAGCCGTCGCCCTCGTTGCCGGCCGCTGCGGCCTCGATGGAGGCGTTTAGCGCGAGTAGGTTCGTCTGGCCCGCGATGTCGTCGATCAGGTCGACGATCTCGCTGATCTCACCCATCTCGGCGTCGAGCTGTTCGACCTGCTCGGTGATCGCGTCGGCGCGGCGCTCGAGTTCAGCCATCTCCGATTGGATCTCGTCGGTCGCCTCGCTCGCCTCCGTTGCGCTCTCTGCGGCCTGATTGGAGACGCTCGCAACGTCGTCGGCCGTCGAGGCGATTTCCTCGACCGTCGCCGAGAGGTCGTTCATCTCGCCGTAGACCTCCTGGAAGCGCTCGCTCTGGTCTGCTGCGGCAGTTGCGATCTCTTCGGAGGAGCGACTCACCTCGCCGCTCGCGCGTTCGATTTCCTCGACGCGAGTGGTCACGTCCGCGCTCACGTCGTCAACCTCCTCGGCCAACTCCTGAATGTCGACGATCGTCCACTCGAGTTGGTCTAACATCTCGTTGAACGAGGTTGCGATCTCTGCGAGCGCCTCGTTGTCCACCTCCTCGTCGAGGCGCTGTGTGAAGTCGCCGTCCGCTGCTGCGGTCATGACGCTGCCGAACTCGACTGCCTTCTGCTCGAGTCGGTCGGCCATCTCCTCGGCCTGACGCTGGGCCTCGGCAGCCTCCTCCTTGGATGCCTCGGCTGCCGCGCGGGAGTCCTCGATATCCTCGATGTACGCCTCCAGATCGTGGTGCATCGTTTCGAGTGAGTCGCCCAGTTCGCCGGGCACGTCCGTCTCGAGTACTGGGTCGTCGAACTCCTGGTCGGCGACGGCGGTCGACTGCGCGGCCGCCGTCTCGAGGTACTGGCGAATATCCTCGAACGAGTTCCTGACGCGACCGACTTCGTCGATCCGGCCGTTGTCGCTGACCGTAACGTCGGTGTCGCCGTTCGATAGGGCGGTGGCTCGTTCGTCCAGGTCCTCGAGTGCGTTCGCGGTCGAGCGGCCGATGGTCGCCCCGATGACGAGGAAGCCGCTCAACGCGATTGCGATGAGGATGATCAGCGAGTTCGCAACGGTGTCGGCGACATCGTAGGCCTCAGACGCCGGTGCGTGTGTGACGAGCGCCCAGTCGGTGTTCGGAATCTGTGCGTACCCGATGACTTCGTCGTACTCGTCGTCCTCGGTGACGCCGGCCCGGTAGGTCGTAATCTCGGTGATGATCGCCTCGCCTTCTCCGTCGCGATACTCCGAAAACATCGCCGTCTCATCCGGTGCGAGAACGACACCGCCCTCCGAATCGATCGCCTGCGTGTAGCCTCCATCGACCGGCGTCGAGAAGCCGTTTGCGAGCACGGAGACTTCGGCGGTGATCATCACGAGTCGTGTCGTGTCGTCCGCGTGCGCGCCGTCCTCGCCCGCCGCGTCGCTCGACTTCTCAACTGGACTCAAAAAGGAGATGACGGGCACGCCATCTTGCTCGTACGTGTCCGTATAGCTCGAGTCGAACTCCTGGTCGACCAGCCGTTCGTAGCTGAGTTCAGAAATACTGCTCCCGCCGCTGCGTCGCTCCTGTCGCACGTTCGTCTCCAGATCGAGCGTCGTCAGATCCGTACCGACGGCGCTCTCGTCCGTACTCTGTTGAATCGTATCGCCTTCGACGTAACTCACCGAGTGGACGTCGTCCGAGGCGTGCTCGAGTTCGGACTCGAGTACGGCCGAGATGTCGTCGTCATCACCGCCGACGATGGTAGGGTATTCAGAGAGCATCCGGACCTGCTGTTCGTTCTGTCCGATCCAGGTGCTGACCTCTGCCGCCTGGTCGTCAGCCGACTGCTCGATGTCCGACATGACGTCGGTGGTCATCTCGTTGGAGATGCCGGCGTGGAAGAAGACGGCAACGGCGACAGTCAGGAAGAAGACCGCAAGGACGACCACGCTGAACTTCGCGATGTAGCTCCGACGAATCCGATCCGGGATCAGATTCACAATCGGTTCCGATAGGTTCTCCGTCCGCACTGATTTCATTTCCTGAACGTGGCCGCTACCACGGAAAAGTGCTTGTGGCCCATCATGCGTGACAGTCCCATGAGTCGATGACACGCAGGATCCGGGTTCAGCGTTCAGGATTCCGCCACGAGTGAACAGTCCGGGACTGGGAACTTTCCCTGGCCAACCGATACTGAAACCTTCTTGACCCACGCCCGCGGCATCTGAGGTATGGACGACGGTGACCGGTTCCGTACTAGCGTGAGGTGGCGAACGTGACGAGCGTCAAGGAGTTCCAGATCGACGAGGAAGCGACCGAAACCGACCTCGGTCGCGGCCTCTTCGTCTTCACTGACGACTACTCTGTCTTCGACTGGGGGAAGATGCCCGACCAGATCGCCGAAAAGGGCGCAAGCCTCTGTACCATGGGCGCGTACAACTTCGAGCTACTCGAGTCCGAAGGCGTCGCGACCCACTACCGCGGCGTCATCGAGGGTGGTGAGGTCATCCGACTCGCGGACGCCTCTCGCCCACCCTGGCAGATGGCAATCGACCTCACACAGGTGCCAGACCTGCCAAACGAGGGCCGAGACTACGATTACGACCACTACCACGAGGTTGCCGGCCACAATTATCTGATCCCACTCGAGATCATTTTCCGCAACGAGGTGCCGATCGGGTCGAGTCTGCGCAGCCGAACCGAGCCTGAAGACCACGGACTCGACTTCGATAGCTGGCCGGAGGGGGCAGTCGATCTTGACGAACCGATCATCGAGTTCTCCACGAAGTACGAGGAGGGAGACCGCTACCTCGATCGGGAGGAAGCGGATGCGATCGCCGGCCGTGCCGACATCGACGCGCTCGCGGATCTCGCCCGTGAAGTCAATCAGATCATCACCGAACAGGCCGAGTCGGCCGGGCTGGATCACCAGGACGGGAAGATCGAGTGTCTCTACTACGACGGTGAGATCCGTGTCGCGGACGTCGTCGGCACCTTCGATGAGAACCGCTTTAGCTACGAGGGGACCCAGCTCTCGAAGGAAGTGCTGCGCCAGCACCATAAGCGCACCCAGCCAGAATGGGTGCAGGCCGTCAAGGCCGCGAAGGCCGAGGCGAAACAGGAGAACGTCGCGAACTGGAAGTCGCTCTGTGATCGTGATCCACAGTCGCTCGACGAGGACGTGCTAACTACTGCCCGGAACATGTACTGTGCGGGGGCCAACGCCTACACCGGCCAGGAACTGTTCGACGCGCCGCCGCTCTCGTCGGCGATCGGTGCTGTTCAGCGCCTGTAAGCACAGCCACGTTTCAGACCGTTCCCAGACGCACGTTGCGGAGCTGCTTTGTTGTGCACCGACGGTCACCCGAACTGGTTCGATTCCCAACTCGATGCAGACAGTAATCCTCATATGCGCCGAGTAACGAGGAGTTACTGAGCGCACATGACGTTTGCCACGAGCGTCGCATCAAGTATCGCCCCGTTCGACCCAACGTACGGTATCACTATCGTCGCGAGCGTAATGCTCGCCGTCTTCGTCGCCGCGATGGTATTCCTCGCACTCGCCCCGGTCGTCTCCGGTGACTCGCCGGAAACCGCCCCGCATGGTGGCCCTGCACTCGAGACGAACACCAACGAAGCCGACTAATACACGATCGCCGACTCGGTCGTCTCTCGCTGATTTCTCGGTTCGTCTTGGCTCCAGAGCTGAGAGTGGCCACCCTGGTCTACCGATCACCCGGCTCGTACTGCTCTCGAACCAGCGGTGCGTGCCCTCGTTCTTCGAGTCGCCCCATAGGAGCGAGAGAACCTGACTGCACAGTTGGACGGAGAGCTACAGCCGTTGTTCGAAGGCGTCACTGTCGACCAGGACGAGCGGGAGCAGTGGCGTGAAAACCGCCAATCGGCTCCAGTATTAACAGCACGACCGCGCCGCGTCGACACAATCGGTTCCCAACGGATTATCGCCACTGCTCGAGTTCGGCGGCGCTCGCCGGTGTCGCCGAGAGCCACGCGTCGTCACGAGCGATATCGGCGACGATGAACTGCGTCTCGCCGTCGATTTCGTCAATCGCGGCGACCACGTCGGAGTCAGTTCCCATCTGCCGATCGAGCGGCTCCGTTCTGGGAGGCATGTTTGCATATCTCTCCGTACGAGTGATGAACGTTTCGGATAGGAGCCAATAACTACTCGTTCGGAAACGATGTGCGACAATCGTGCGACAATTGAGAACTAATTCACTCGGTTCTGAAACAGTGACGTCCGTGCCAGTGACACGCGACCCAGCAAACCGCGTCCGTTCACCTGCTGGGACTCGAGTACGGAGGCAGAAGGCGTCGGATGTTAGCCGTCGTCTGCGACGACGCTTCCAATACCGTCGACCGGCCGGTCGGGCGTCACCTCGTCGATTTCCGTGGGGAGGCCGAGCTGGTAGCCGGTGCCGTTTTCCCGAACTGTGGTTCGGCCGCGATGGACGGAGACGTCGCCGTTGAGGTGGAGCTTGACCGCCTCGAGGAGCGCGTCCGCCTCGAGTGGCTGGCCCCGGCGTTTCATGTCGTCGACGTCGGCGTCGTCCGGCACGTCGAACGCGCGCTGGGTGATGATCGGCCCCTGATCGAGGTCCGTGGTCACGTAGTGGGCAGTGACGCCGGCGACGCGAACGCCCTCCTCGACGGCCTGTCGGTAGGCCTCGGCACCGGGGAACGACGGCAGCAGTGACGGGTGGATGTTGATGATGCGGTCCTCGTAGCGGAAGACGACGTTCGGACTCAGGATGCGCATGTAGCGGGCGAGGACGATGAGGTCGGCGTCGTACTCCGCGAGGACTTCGAGCAGGCGCTCTTCGTTCTGTTGGCCCTTCTCGTCACCGATATCGTGGAACGGGACGCCGTAGTGTTCGGCCAGCGGCTGGAGGTCGTCATGGTTGCCGATGACGACGCCGATGTCGGCACCGAGTTCGTCGTTCGCCCAGGCCTCGAACAGCGCCTCGAGACAGTGGCTCTCTTTCGTTCCGAGGACGGCAATCTGCTGGGTCTCCCGATCGGCGGGGAATCGAACCTGCACGTCGAGGCCGAGGTCCTCGCCGAGTTCGTGCAGATCCTCGCGGAGCGTCTCCTCGGTACAGACCATCTCCGAGGTATCGACGGCGAGGTACATCCGGAAGACGCCGTCGCGAACCGCCTGATCGAGGTCTTCGATGTTGATCCCGCGCTCGAACAGGAGGCTCGTCACCCGGGCGACGAGCCCCGTGTCGTCGTCTCCGATCACCGTAATTTCAGTCACGTCTGTCGTCATCGTGGCCACCTCCGCTCGAGCGTTCGTCGGGGCATCAACATCTGCGGTAGCATCAGTATCAGTACGCACCTCAGTCTATGCGCGGCTAAAAGTCCTGCTTTCCGCGGCGTCACTGCGAGTGAATCGATACCACCGCTGTCCGGTCGCGGCACTCTCAGCAGCAGCAACCGCAACAGCATCTACGCCAACGCAGCCGCTCGCCGACGCAACGACCGCTCGATCGTCGTCTCCTCGGCGAGCGACTCGAGTTCGGTCGTCGCGTCACAATCGGCCAGGTACTCGAGTGCCTGCCGGCGGAACTCGCCCCGGAGGCCGTCGGTGCGGACGATGACGCCGAGAGCGGTTCGGTCGTCACTGGCGGCGAGTTCGGCGAGTGCGTCGTATCGGTGCGTGTCGCTGACGGCGGTTTTTACGGGAAATACGAGGCGAAAGCCTCGCCCTTGAGGGGCATGGCGAGAGCAAAGCTCTCGCTGTCGTTCGAGAGACGTACGTCTCTCGTGATGACGAGACGCTCCGCGTCTCGAACCACAACCGAAAAGCGAAGCTTTTCGAGGACGGGGATGAAGCCGACCAACAGTATTCAACCACCGTCGATGGCATAGGCGGGGTTCCAACGCAGTCTTTAAGCCACCCGACCATGATAGTGTACAAAGATGGTAAAGAGTACCCGTCACGCGAAATACGAACTCTACTACCACATAGTGTTCGTGCCGAAATCTGGCGGAATCGAAGATTCCGCTGACCTCGCGGAACAGGGCTCCGCTCAGTATCGGCGTTCGCACCTGACGGGGAAGACGAAGGAACGTCTCGAAACCATCTTCGCGGAAATCTGTGAAGACAAAGACCTCGAACTGGCCGAGGCCGAGGTCATGACCGACCACGTACACCTGTTCATCGGGAGTCCACCCAAGAACGCCCCGTCCCTCATCGTCAACTGGGTCAAGGGCATCTCGGCGCGGAAATACAATCAGCGGTACGACAACCGCGTGAAGTGGACTCGTTCGTACTACGTTGGGACAGCAGGAAGCGCCTCAAAGGGCGCTGTCGAACAGTACATCGCTGAACAAGAGGGTGAAGACGCATGAAGCGCGTCAACACCTTCGAAGTGGTTCCACAGACCGAGAACGACAAAGAGTGCCTTCTGCGGCTACTCGACGCCTCTGCCTCCCTGTGGAACGAACTCACCTACGAACGCCGTCAGAACTACTTCGGTGACGGCGACGTGTGGGACACTTCCGAATACCGTGGACAGTACAACGGTGTCGTCGGAAGCGCGACGGTCCAACAGGTCACGCGCAAGAACAGCGAAGCGTGGCGGTCGTTCTTCGCTCTCAAAGAGAAAGGCGAGGACGCCAACCCACCGTCGTACTGGGGTCTTGGAGAGCGAAGCTCTCCAATGGTCGGCGAATCGTAGATTCGCCTCGACAACGAGGAGGAAGGACGCGAACTCCGCACCTACATCCGATGCAACCAGTACACGATTGAGTGGGGGAAGCGTAGCCGTCTGGAAATTCCTGTCGGGCAAGAACTGAAAGACGAATACGGACTCGGCTACCACGAACGACTCCGCCTCGAAGTCCGAGGCAACCCGAAGTGGGACGGCAAACAGGGTCGTCTGGAACTTGAGTACGACGAAATGAGCGACACGTTCAGGGCTTTCCAACCTGTCACCGTACCTGATTCTCGACTGGATTCACCACTGGCTTCGGAAGAAGCCGCCCTCGACGTTGGCGCGAACAATCTCGTCGCCTGTTCCACGACCACTGGGAACCAGTACCTCTACGATGGGCGGGAATTGTTCGGACGGTTCCGCGAAACAACAGACGAAATCGCCCGCCTACAGTCGAAATTGCCCGAGAGACGCAGTCTCTCGGAATCAAGCGAAACCTCCGGTTTCGCGGACGTCGCGGAGCTTCGCTCCGCTCAGTCACGGAAGACGGAGTCTTCCGGACGACTCCGAGAGGGACGCTACAGTTCCAAGCGGATTCGACGGCTGTACCGACAGCGGACGAAACGCCGTGACCACGCACAGAACGCGCTGGTGCGCGACCTCGTTGAACGGCTGTACGACGAGGGCGTGGCGACAGTGTACGTGGGCGACTTGACCGACGTGCTTGAAACGCACTGGTCGGTCAGGGTGAACGAGAAGACGCACAACTTCTGGGCGTTCAAGAAGTTCATCCACCGTCTCGCGTGCGTCTGTGAAGAATACGGTATCAGCCTCGAAGCCGAGTCGGAAGCGTGGACGAGTCAGACATGTCCTGAGTGTGGCGACCACGAGGAGACGGTTCGCCACGAAGATACGCTGACGTGTTCATGCGGATTCGAGGGACACGCCGACCTCACAGCGTCAGAGACGTTCCTTCGAGAAAACAGCGATACGGAAGTCAGGCCGATGGCACGGCCCGTGCGATTCGAGTGGGACGACCACGACTGGTCGGGGAAACCACACCCTCACGAAAGTCCCAAAGAAGTGCGCACAAACCCGCAAGTTGCCTCCGTGGGTCGGTAGCCGAACCCCCCCAACGGAGGAATCCTCGCGCTTTAGCGCGGGGAGGATGTCAAGGGTATCGAATCGTCGGCCATCAATTAATAACTACCTGCCCTATGTAATAGTAGTTATTATCTACCACCTATATTTTGTTAACTCTGCTGTGAGCCAGGGGCCTACCGGACGCGACCACAGCCACATCGAACACGCACGGCAAAAGACCGCCGTCTACGCTTCCTCTTCACTCGGTCGACCGCTCGAAGTCGGAACTCGAGTGCCCCTTGGTGTTCGAACGGCTACCACTGCGTCCGCGGACACGTTCATGTCTACTGTCGGTCCCGAACTCCTCATCCGCGCTGTCGCCAGCGAGGTATCGCTCAGCGTCGCCGAGAGAACCAGTTTCGAGCAGTAACTCGAGTCGTCGTTCGAACTCCGCATCGGAGAGGTCACCGTCGGCGTACCTGACCCGGAGCCGCTCCAGTGCGTCTTCGGGTTCGTCGGAGGCGTGGGCCTCTACGTCAACAGCGGTGCCCGACTCGGGTGTGGGCGCAGGTGGAGTGAGCGCCGAGATGAGATCGCGGAGCAAGTCACCACCAAAGACGAGCACCATAATCCCGAGAATGACTGCGACCGACGAGTCGATCACGACGAGCGCGACGAACGCCGCAAGCAGTGCAACGAGAAGGAAAGCAACTGCTATCTGTGACGACCGACCCGTAGCCTGCGCTTCGCTCATACCATCCTGTTCGGAATACAACAGTAAAATCCCACCGTTCGTGTGACAGTTCCGTCCACCGCTGGTTGTGATGCAGTTTCCCGGTGGCTGGATACCAACTCCACCCCCATCCATAGCAGCAGTTATTAACACAGTAGTTTAAAATAATAATCTGGCGTAGCAGGTGCTGATGTACAAGTGCGTCATCGTCGGTGGCGGTATCCACGGCACCTACTGCTGCCAGCGACTCCTCCAGGACACAGATCTCACGGACGACGATCTCTGTATCGTCGATCCACACGAGCAGCTACTCGAGTCGTTCCGACAGAAGGCTCGCGCCTGCGATATGGAGGCACTGCGATCGACGTTCGTCCACCACGTTGGGACCGATCCGTTCGGTCTGGAGAGTTTCGCAGAGGCGCGCGACCGGGAAGACGAACTCCTGCCGCGGCCGAGCTATCCACGTCGCCCGTCACTGTCGCTCTTCCTCGACTATGCCGCGTTCGTCATCGATCGGGCGGCTCTCGACACCCGCCACCAACAGGCGACGGTCACGTCGATCCGCCGCGACGGCTCGAGCGGCCCTCTCGTCGTCGAAACCACTGATCGGGCGGACCGAACCAGTTCGATTCGCACCCGAACCTGTGTCCTCGCGATCGGTCCCGGCGACCGCTATCGGCGACCGGCGTGGGCCGACGGTGTCGAGTCGATATCGCACGTCTGGGACGACGACTTCGACCCCATCCGGGCCAGAAGCGAGGACCAAGAGACGATCGTAGTTGGCGGTGGCATCACCGCAGCCCAACTCGCACGCTGTCTCGCTGAGCACGATGGTGAACCTGCTTCCAGGACCGCCGAGAGCGCCGATACCACACTCCTCTCGCGACACGACCTCGAGACGGCCGCCATCGAAGCCGACCCACACTGGATCAACTGGAACTACATCGAGCGCCACCTCCATCGCCATCCACCGGGGTCGAAGGCGCGATACGACACGATCCAGGCAGCACGAAACGACGGGACGATCCCGCCAACGGTAGCCGACCAACTCGAGTCGGCCGTCGATGCGGGCTCGCTGCGACGCCGACAGGGAACGGTTCGCTCCGCTCGGACGGTCGAGGGACGCGTGCGGCTGCTGCTGGCCGATGGTGGCTGTCTCACCGGTGACCGCGTCGTGCTGGCGACCGGCTTCGAACCGGTGTTCGATCACCCCTTCGTCGACCGGCTTGCACAGGCGTTCGAACTCGAGTGCGGCCACCGCGGCGTCCCGGTCCTCGACGACGAGACACTCGCCTGGATACGAACTGACGGCACTGAATCCGCACTGTTCGTCACCGGTGCGTTAGCGGCGGGAACCGTCGGCCCGTTCGCAGCGAACATCGCCGGTGCCCGACGGGCGGCCGACCGGTTGACCGCGTCGGTACCGGTGGCTGCCGAGACCGCCAGCGACGGGGAGCGCATGGACACTGCGACCCACACCGTTTAGTACGTCTGATCAGTATTGTGTTCTATGAGCAAGATTAACCCGTCGGAGCTGGATGAACACCTGTCAAACGGGGCAGCGCCGTACGTCCTCGACATCCGCCCCCGAAAATCGTACCAGCGCAGCCACATTGAGGGCAGTCAGAACGTCCCTGTCTACAACGACCTGCGCCGCGGAGACGACACCGAACTCCGCCAGTCGCTGTCACAGATTCCAGCAGATGAGACCGTCGTCACGGTCTGCAAAGCTGGCATCGTCGCACGGAAGGCGACCGCCGCACTCGAGGAGGAGGGCTACGAGGCAGTCACGCTCGCCGGTGGGATGCGACGCTGGAGCGGCTATCAGAACGGGTCGTTCGGGTATCGACTCACCTCGTTCGTCCGGCGCGCGCTTCCGTGACTCTCCCGTCGGCTGCCTCTCCAACGGACGCTATGCACGAATGTGCATCACGAACCAAAGCCGAAAGCGTTTTTGAGCACGGTTGCGGGGTTTCAGGTGATGACCGCCTACACCGCGACGGTGACGGTTCGACTCAAACACGGCGTCCTCGATCCCGAGGCCGAAACCACGAAACAGGCCCTCGAACGCCTCGGCTTCGAACTCGACTCGCTGCGCTCGGCCGACCGCTTCGAGATCGATCTCGAGGCGGACTCGAGTGAAGCCGCGCGCGAGCGTGCAGACGAGATGGCAGAACGGCTGCTCGCGAATCCGACCATCCACGACTACGACGTGGAGGTCGACGAACGGTAGATGACCGTTTCAATCACACTGATCGAAACCGCCGGTCACACCACCGAGGGGTGTCGACTGTGACGGTTTCGATCATCAGGTTCGGCGGCTCGAACTGCGACCGCGACGCCGAGCGCGCCCTTTCCCACCTCGACATCGACGCCGAAATCGTCTGGCACGAGGACGGCCTCCCGGCGGACACCACGGGCATCGTTCTCCCCGGCGGCTTCTCCTACGGCGACTACCTCCGCGCGGGCGCGATGGCGGCTCGCTCACCGATCATGGCCGAAGTCCGCGACGCCGCCGCCGACGGCACGCCTGTTCTCGGCGTCTGCAACGGCGCGCAGGTCGGCTGCGAGTCCGGTCTCACCGACGGCGCGTTCACGACCAACGAGAGCGCCCGCTTCCAGTGTGAGCACGTCTATCTCCGCGTCGAGCGCGACGACACGCTCTGGACCGCCGCCTACGACGAGGGCGACGTCATCGAGATCCCGATCGCTCACGGCGAAGGGCGCTACGAAATCAGCGAGGAGCGACTCGCCGAACTCGAGGACGACGACCGCGTGCTCTTTCGGTACTGCGACGAGGACGGTGAACCGAGCGCCGAGGCGAACCCGAACGGCTCGAAGCACAACGTCGCGGGAATCCTCGGCGACCGCGAGACCGTCGCCGTGCTGATGCCCCACCCCGAGCGCGCGACGCTCCCCGATGTCGGCCCGACGGACGGGCAGGGCGTGCTGCGCGGCTTCGAATCGGCCTGACAGACGAGGTACCATTATCACTGCGGACGACGTTGGGCCGTCCGTATGGACCCGAAAATCACGCTCGTTACGCTCGGCGTCTCCGATATCGAGGACTCGATCCAGTTTTACCGGGACGGACTCGGGTTCCCGATGCGCGAGCGCGACCCGGACGACGATGTTGCGTTCTTCCCACTCGAGGGAACATGGTTGGCCATCTACCCGCGCGATCTTCTCGCCGAAGATGCCACCGTTTCGGACGATGGGAACGGGTTTTCCGGCGTTACGCTGGCACACAACGTCTCCTCGAAGACGGAAGTAGATACGATTCTGGAACGAGCGGAAGACGCCGGTGGACGGGTGGTGAAGTTAGCACAAGAGGTCTTCTGGGGCGGCTATTCGGGTTATTTTGCGGACCCCGATGAACACCTCTGGGAAGTCGCGTATCCGCCGCTCACCGAGGAGTGATACAAGAACAATCTCCGAGAAGAACGAGTCGCTATCGAGTCAGCGGCTGGTTAAAACTCCGCTCGCGCTCCATCACGACCTCCCACGTCCGCTCGCACTCACAGGAGACCTGCTCGAAGACCGACGGGTCCTGTCGCAGGTCGAAATCTTTGATCGCCTTCTGGACGAGGTCGTCACACTCCTGGCAGTTGTGCGGCCCGCGGTCCGAACCGTGACCGACCGGGTCCGAGACGACGATGGCGTCGATATCGGCGGTCTCCTCGAGTACGTGTGCGACAGACCAGAGCCACGGCGGCCGGTAGCCGTCGTTGAAGTAGAGGTCGTCGACCATCGTGTAGCGCTGGACGTTACACGGGTTCATCGAGACGGTGTGACAGCCCTCGACAGCGGCACAGCGTTCGACAGAGGAGATCATGTCCTCGACGGCTTCGGACTCCGTGAGGAAGGGCGGCTTCATCAGGAGGTAGGCCTTGATGCCAGCGTCGGCCGTCGCGCCAGCCTCCTCGTCGGCGGCGGCAGCCTCAGCGCAGGCGTCCTCGAAGTCCGCGAAATCGAAGTACTTGTTGACGCAATCGTGGCGCACGCGATCCGTGGCCGTCTCGAGGCCGATTGCGACGTCGGTGTCGACGCCGTGCTGGGTGAAGTCGCCGATTTTCTCCCGGTCGACGAAGTCCGGCAGGGATTCGACGACCATGCGCTCGCGGTCGGCGAAGGTGTCGGCGATCGCGCGTCGAGTTTCCGCACCGACCTCGCGCTCGTCGAGGAAGGAACCGGAGGTGTAGATCTTGATGAGGTCGGCCGGTTCGTCCCCGTTTTCCCGTTCGTGCTCGAGGCAGACGTCGATCTGGTTCATCAGGGCCTCGTGGCTGACGCTGCCGCCGTCGACACTCTCGGCGACATAGCCACACATCGTACAGCCGCCGGCGCGCGCCCACCGGCAGCCGCCGGTGTTCAGGATGATCGTCAGGCTCTGCTTGACGCCAGTGGGAGTGTTGTCCTCGTCCAGCCAGACGCGGGTCGGCTCGTGCGGATCGTAGCTCGCCTCCTTGCGCGAGCGAATCTCCCGCATCACTTGATTGTGGGCGTCCATGCCCTTGCCCTGCTCGTAGACCTCGGGCGTGGGTTGACTCATTGGGAGGACAAAGCGGGCCAGCGCCTAAAGCGCCTTCGTCTGGACCTGGGGCCACACACGCCGTAAAATAGAGCCGACCGCGAGCCGATGCAGGGCGACTCAGAGTCGCATCTCCCGCGTCTCGACCGCGTCGCAGGACGGACAGACGAATCGGTACTGGACACGACTACCCGACGAATTGACCTGCCACCCGCCGCTCTCGTCGTGGAACCCACACTTCCGGCACTCGAGTTCGGCCTCGTCGAACTTCGCCCGGAGTCGGTCGAAGGGGGAGCGATAGGTAGACATGTGCTATCATAGCACACGAGATATCTTAACGATTGGGGTCACTGGTTAGCGGCGAGACTGATTAGAACGATGGAAATAGGGACTCTAGCGGACGATACGGATCTCGGAGGTGCGGACACAACACACATCAATCAACCGTATATAGCAATACCAAATTGACTGCACCGATTTGAAGGCGACCTACGGAACCAGCGCTTACTCGGCTGTAGCCCGTAGTTAGCGTCCCAAACTGTGGTTGACGGTCCTCGGCGTTTATGTGGGGCGCGGTGATAGCCGCCTCCATGTTCGAGTTCGCGCCACCGCTTCAGCTCGCCGGTGATGGGTTCCTGTACTGGGCGATCGTCTTCTTCGTCCTCGCAATCATCGCAGCCGCGGTCGGTGCCAGGGGTGTCGCCGGCATCTCGATGGAAATCGCACGGATCTTCGTGCTGGTGTTCATCGTGCTGGCGATCGTCGCGCTCCTTCTGTAGCGTGCCGGTTTGATCGCTCCACTGGCGGGACGACCGCCGCCAGCAGCGCAGCGACTGTCGAGTACCAGATCGTGATTCGAGCGGTGCGTAACCAAAACTGGTTTCGGATGAGTGTGAACAACTAACAGGACAGCCATCCAAGTAACTTGGGAAGGATTATCATGACCGAAATTGGTGGTTTTCAGGACCGAGTCGCTCGAGTCGATCTGTCCGAGAAATCGGTAGCATACGAGTCGATCGACGAGGACGACGCTCGCAAGTATATCGGCGCACGCGGCCTCGGGGTGAAGTACGTCTTCGAACAGGGTCCGGATGTCGACCCGCTCGGGCCGGACAACCTGCTCGCATTCATGAACGGCCCGCTCTCAGGGACACAGGTGACGATGAGCGGTCGTATCGCCGTCTGTACGAAGTCACCCCTGACCGGCACCGTCACTGACAGCCACCACGGCGGCTGGTCCGGTGCACGCCTGAAATGGGCCGGCTTCGACGGCCTCCTCTTCGAAGGCGAGGCCGACAGCCCGGTCTACGCCTACATCGAGGACGGTGAGGTCGAACTCCGCGACGCCAGCGACCTCTGGGGGAAGGGCGTCCACGAGACGCGCGACCAACTCGAGGAGGAGGTCGACGGCAGCTACGGAAAGAACCTCTCGCTGATGGCGATCGGTCCCGGTGGCGAGAACGAGGTCAAGTACGCCTGCATTATGAACGAGGACGACCGCGCCTCGGGTCGCGGTGGTACGGGCTGTGTCATGGGGTCGAAGAACCTCAAGGCGATCGTCATCAAGTCGACGACGAAGATGCCCCAGCCCGCCGATCAGGAGACGTTCCGTGAGGGCCACCAGCAGGCGATGCAGGCGATCACGGAGTCCGAAGTCACCGCGCCGAACGAGGGCGGCCTCTCGATGTACGGCACGAACGTCCTGATGAACATCGGCGAGGAGATGGACGGGCTGCCGACGAAAAACGGTCGCTACACCTCGACTGAGGCTATGCGCGATGCTGAAGGCGTCGACATCGACGCCGAACGCGTCTCCGGGGAGAACGTCCGCGAGAACATCCTCGTCGACGAACCGACCTGTCACTCCTGTCCGGTCGCCTGCAAGAAGGAAGTCGAGGTGCAGGCGATGCACAAGGGCGAGGAGATGAACGTCCGTACCGAATCCTACGAGTACGAATCCGCCTACGCGCTCGGCCCGAACTCCGGCCACACCGACCGCGACGCCGTCGCACTCATGCTCGACCGCTGTAACGACATGGGCGTCGACACCATCGAAGCGGGCAACATGATGGCGATGGCCATGGAGATGACCGAGGAGGGCAAACTCGACGAAGGGGAACTCGAGTGGGGCGACACGGAGACCATGATCGACATGATCGAGCGGATCGCCCGCCGCGAGGACGACCTCGCGGACCTGCTCGCGGAAGGACCACGACGCGTCGCGGATCGCAAGGAGGCCCACGACAACTCCCTCGCGGTGAAGGGCCAGACCATTGCGGCCTACGACCCGCGCTGTATGAAGGGGATGGGTATCGGCTACGCCACCTCGAACCGTGGGGCCTGTCACCTGCGCGGATACACGCCGGCAGCAGAGATTCTGGGCATTCCCGAGAAGGTCGACCCCTACGAGTACGAGGGGAAGGGCGAACTCACCGCCGCCTTCCAGGACCTCCACGCCATCAGCGATTCGTTCGACATCTGCAAGTTCAACGCCTTCGCGGAGGGGATCGAGGAGTACGTGCTCCAATACAACGGCATGACTGGCCTCGACGTCAGCGAGGAGGAACTGCTCGAAGCCGGCGAACGCATCTACAACTTAGAGCGCTACTACAACAACCTCGTCGGCTTCGACGGCGCTGACGACTCGCTCCCGGCGCGTTTCCTCGAGGGCGAGGACGGCATCCCCGGCCAGGGCGCGAGCGAGGGCGAGTTCTGCGAACTTGGGGAGATGAAGGAGGAGTATTACGATCACCGTGGCTGGGTCGACGGCGTCGTGCCCGACGAGAAACTCGAGGAGCTCGAGATCGAGATCGGTCCGGGAACGGGCGTCTCCGCTGGCGATTCGGCGGCACCGGCGGACGACTGACTCCTTCTGCGGTTTTCGGAGCCCGGATGACTGCAGTCGTGGGTTGGCTCTCTTGTCCTGTCCGGTGTGGTATTGCAGCCGCTCTGGAAGCAGGTCACACACGCACAATCCGAGCTGCAGATCACACGCGCACAACCCGATGCTGCTATACCAGCCCCGTCCCAACCACGGATAGACGCACGATGATGGCCACGACCCACGCCCTCGCCGGGCTCGCGCTCGCCGCCGCCATCGCGACCGTCTCCCCCGCGTTCGGCACCGTCGCCGCCGTCGCCGCGATTCTCGGCGGCCTCTTTCCCGATTTCGACCTCGCAGCAGGCCATCGTCGCACGCTTCACTTCCCCGTCTACTACTGGGTGCTCGCCGCACCCGCGTCCCTCGTCGCCGTTTTCGCACCGAGTGACCTCACCGTCGTACTCGCAGTCTTTCTCGTCGCCGCCGGCCTGCACTCCGTCATGGATCTCTTCGGCTGCGGACTCGAGTTCAAGCCGTGGCTCGGCACCTCGGATCGGGCGGTCTACAGCCACTATCACGGCCGGTGGCTCGCGCCGCGGCGCTGGATTCGCTACGACGGCGCGCCGTCAGACCTCGCACTGGCGGCGATGCTCGCGTTTCCCGCGCTGTTCGTCTTCGACGCGAACGCGACGATCGAGACGGCGGTCGTGGTGTTGCTCCTGATCTCGATCGGCTACGCCGCGCTCAGACACCCGCTGGCTCGATTGGGAGAGTGGCTGCTAGCACGGCTCCCAGCGTCCGTCGTCGCGATGGTCCCGGAGTGGATCGCGTCGGCCGGCGAGCAGCGACGGTCCGACCAGCAACGGCGGGAGCAGTAGCTACGACGCACCTTTTGGTTCGTAGACAGTCACCCGAACGCAGCCACTGCAGCCACTGACTCGAGTGCACCCCCTGCACGCCGAGCAGCCACTGCATCAGTTCTAACGAATGCCTATCTACGACAGGAGCCTGTACGCTCCAGTGGAGGTCGCGACCATGACAACACCAGACACCCAGGAAGAAATCGAACAGACACTCGGTCAGGTACCGAGCTGGATGGAACACATCGCAGCCCCCGCAGGCGACCACAGCTGGGGGCTTTTCCGAGATCTTACCCTCGGCGAGACGGAGCTCTCGCCGCGCGAGAAGGGACTCATTGGCGTCGGTGTTGCCGCCGCCATCTCGTGTCCGTACTGCACGCACTTCCACCGCGAGGAGGCGCGGCTGGCCGACGTGACCGAATCCGAACTCGAGGAGACCGTCTCACTCGCCAGTTTGACCCGCTACTTCTCGACGACGCTGCACGGCAACGAGATCGACATGGACGAGTTCGTCGCCGAGACGGCGGACATCGTCGATCATCTCAAAGAGCAGGAGGCAGCGGCTGCCGGTGCTGACTGAGTCGAATAGTGGTGGTCTGTGAGCGGGGTGACTTGGCGGACTCGCGGTAACTCGAGTGCAGCCCGACGCAACTGGCGGCGGCCCATCCCTGTCGTCGCCAGCCGAGTCGTATAAGAGCGGCCAGAGATCAGAGCCAGTTACCGCCCAATAAGCACCGGCTCCCGAATCTCGAACGCCGTCTCGAACTCCCCCTCACGGTCTTGCCGGCGGCCGATTCGACGCACCTGTTCCTCGTGTGCCCGCCGAACCGCTGCCGTCTCTCGCTCGGTCAACTCGAGTTCCTCGCCGAGGTCGTCCCAGTGACCCCAGTTGACGAGGAACATCTCGCGGTCGGCATCGGTGTAGGCACGCTCGAACTCGCGGCGGTAACGCTCGCGTCGCGGTGCGAGAAGTGTCTGCGCTCGGTCGACGAGGTCGGGCAGGCGCTCCGGTGGGACGCTCGCTTTGGCGGCCGTGAGCAGGAGGATCTGGCCCTCTATTAGATCATCGGTTTCGGTCATCTAGCCACCCGCACGCATGGCTTTCTGAGCGAAGTTTTCGACGAGTTTCTCGAGGTTGGCGGACTCTTGCCCTTCGAAGACGACGGTCACCTCAGTTAGCGTGAGCGTCGGCCCGATCTGGACGGACTCTGAGGTGAGTGTCGCTTGCCAGGAGTCACCCACGACGGTTGGCGATGTGCCGTCGCGGGGGGCATCGTGGTCGTGGTCGTAGTCGTGGTGGTCGTCGCGTTCGTAGTCGGTATCCACACTGTCGTGATCGGGTGTGCGTGTGGGCGTGGGCGTGGCCTCGGCTGCCGATTCGACGCGCTCGCCGCCGAGGTTTGTCAGATACCGAATCGCGAGCCGCTCGGAGATGCCCCGAAAGGAGCGTTCGATACGGCGGGTCATACGGATTATGTACTCGCAGCGATCATAAAGGCGCGTCGGCGATCCGCTGTCCATGCCGCTGTCGCACTAGAGTAGCGCTCTGAATCCCACGACCGAGAGCACGCCCGCACACAGCGCGAGCAGAATGCTCTCGGTGCGCCACATGACGACCAGAACGACGACCGCAGCGCCCCACTCCGCCGGCCCGCCGTTCACGAGTTCCGGACCGAGCACGGCGATCACGATCGCACCCGGGAGGACGTTCAGGCCGGCTTCGAGTCGCTCGCTGAGTTCGAAGCGGCGGACGATCCAGATGCCGCCGACCTTGGTGAGCACCGTGACCGCAGCCATCGCGAGGACGACGCCGACGACGAGCGGATCGAGCGACAGCGCGTCACTGATCATAGCGGATCACCTCGACAGCGGCCGCTGCGAGGCCGCCGAGTAGGATGTACCATCGACCCGGGACGAGTTCTGCGGCGACGATGGCGACTGCGAGTGCGACGGTCCACGGGACGAGCGAGGATTTTCCCTCCCAGAGTTCGGCGGCGAGTGCGAGGAAGACGGCCGCGAGGATGAAGTCAAAGCCGTACTCGGTCGGGTCGCCGACGACGCCGCCCGCGACGGCACCGATGACGGTCGCGCCGACCCAGAAGAGCCAGACGGCGAAGCCGCTGCCGAGCAAGAACGCGCCGTATCCGGCCCCCGACCGGAGATTTCGCATCGTCAGCGCCCAGTTCTCGTCGGCCATGACGAAGAGGCTGCCATACACCTTCGCCGGCGAGAGGTGTTTGAACCACGGCTGGAGTGCTGCACCCATCAGCGAGTATCGGAGGTTGATCGCGAACGTCGTGACGAGCACCGCAGCGATCGGAATCGGATCAGCCCAGAGTTCGATGGCGACGATCTGTGAGGCCCCGGCGACGACGGTCGCGCTCATCAGCGCGGCCTCGGCGACGCTCAGACCGGCCTGGCTGGCGAGCACGCCGAACGCGATGCCGTAGCCGCCGACGCCGAGTGCGACGGGAAGACAGGTGAGAAAGCCGGTTCGAACGCCTTCCCAACCGAACGTGACGGTTTCGGGATCCGGCGTCGGATTCTGGCCCGTGTCGGCAGTGGAGACGGGACTCGGATTGGAGTCAGAATCGGACTCGGGACCAGAGTTCGCGTCGGTGTCCGAGTCATATCCGTACTCGAGTTCAGCCGCCGCGGAACCAGACTCAGCTGTCGGCTCCGTTCCAGGTACGGTCTCCGACTCGTCCGCACGCGCTGTCGTATCCGTCGCATCGGTAGTCTCTCGATCAGATCGCTCCTCTGTGGAATACACGTCGGTCTCTGGGTTCCGATCCATTCGATCACTCTTCGCTATCTCTCGGCGGACCGATGCGTAAAGCGTTCTCGGAATCGCCGGCCGGCGTAGCCGTATACCTTCGGGCGTTGAAAGCAGACAACAGAAAATTTCGTGGGCAGTCTACAGGCGGAGCAGGCCGAGTGCCTCGGGGTCGTACGGAAATCGGAGATTTCCGTGACTGAGCGGAGCGAAGCTCCGCGATGTCCGCGAGACCTTCGGTCTCGCTTGATGACGAGACGCGAAGCGTCTCGAACCACTTGACCCCGAGGCGGTTCACTCGCTACCGCAGTAACACGGCGTGAACTTGCTCACGGTTGCGGCCGTCCACCGCCCGCGACCGGCGGGAACACGGATACCACGTCGCCGTCTTCGAGTTCCGTCTCCGCTCCCGCCATATGCGTCACGTCCCGTCCATTCTTGAGTACGCTCAACTGCGGGCGAATCTCGTCGGACTCGAGTAGCTGTCCGTCGAGGCCGTCGTACTGCGACTCGAGGTCGGCGAGGACGTCGCCGACGGTTGCGTCGTCGTCGACGGTTCGGGTTCGTTCCTTTTCGCCGACGGCTTCGCGGTACGTCGCAAAGAAGCGGAGTGTGAGTTCCATACGCGCTAATTGAGCGGATTCGACATAAGTTCGGCGTCGGTGGCGAGATGGCGGTCGTCTGTAGTAGCCACTGAAAGTCAGTGCACATCTGATCGCCAGACGGATCGGCGATCAGTGTGGAACCCGTTTCAGTTGTTACTATGATCGCGAGACGAGAACGTGAGCGTGCACGCAGGTGTCGGCTCAGCGTTTATTCGCGTCCGTAGGGAAATGCAGGTATGACAACCGAACGTGACCGAACGCGACGGCGGCTACTCGGAACGGCTGGCGCGACGATTTCGGCGATGCTCATCGCGGGCTGCGGGGACACTGCGCCGGAAGACGAGGATGGCGAACCAGAAGCCGAGGAGGGGACTGGAAACGGGCAGGATATCGAAGACGAGGATGACGAGGAGGATGAGGACGGAGACGAAGAGGCCGGAACCGATGTGACGGACGACGAGAACGGTGATGAGGAGAACGGTGAGGACGAAGCGGGTGCTGATGAGGACGACGGCGAGGACGAGGACGAAGACGAAAACGGGAACTGAACAACACCGACCCAGACGGTCACCACAGTCCGATAGTCACCATCTCAGTTCGGATCGAACGGCGTAATCGAAATCGACTGTGCGATCGTCGAAATCCGAAGCACGGCAGCCGCGAGCAACGCAATCGGGAACAGACCGAACAGCAGCGTTGCCGTCACGATCGTCGTCGACGCTCCAGAGAGCGGTGCACCACCATCGTACCCGCTGAGATGAACGAGCGAACCGCCAGCCAGCGCAATCGCCGGCAGCCCCGCGTGAAGTACCCCGCGTCGGGTGACACGGGGCGTCTGTGTCTAGTCCGCCGTGGACGCAACAGGCTTTAATTCCGCTCGCGCTCGACTCTGTGAGTCTTGCGCCGACGTTCCGATGTCGGTAACACCCGAAGCAAAAACTGCTCCGTGAGCGTCGGCCCCTTCACACAGGCCCGATGCCGTCCGTCTCACCTTCCACACTCGCGGAAGGGTTTTGAGAGACGGCACATTTACATCGTGGTCAGCAACCCATTCTTGCGCCACACACACCGCTGCCTTCCTATCCGAGTGGTCTTGAAACCCACAGGACTTGCACTTGAACCGCTTCCGACGACGATTCGCTCGCTCCGTGTGCAAACACTCCGTGCGAGGGCACCGCTGGGACGTGTACTCGGGGTTCACGTCATCTGAGGGAACACCGTTCCATGCAGTTTTGTACGTCACCGTGTCGCGGAGCGCCGCGAACGGCAGTGAGTGTAAGCGGCGGTTCATCCGCGTGCCGTAATCGAGTGAGTCTCGCATGTCTTTGAGGTCTTCAAAGACGAGTACCGGGTCGTTGAATTGGGAAACCCATCTGGTTACGTCACGGGATACTTTGTGGAGGTGGTCGTGAACGAAGTCCCGTTCCTCTGTGCGGACAACGTTCTCGAACGCTGTTTGACCGACCTTTTGCATCCGCTTGCGCTTCGTGAAGAACTCATGACGAATGCGCTTGATCTCAGGGTATTCGATGACCACCGAGTCGAGCACATCTCCTGTGTCTCGATTCATCGCGGCGAGTGCGACGCAATCCTCGTTAATGTCCACTCCAACAACCGTGCCAGCATTGTCTGGAGGTGCTACAGTACGGCTTTTATGCGTGACTGAGACGTGGAGTCGCCACTCGTCGTGTTTGTACACGAGTTCAGCTACACCTACTCGCCACGCATCAGAGCGAAGTGCAGTTTTTACTTGTTCAAGGTGGTCTGGACTGCCTCGAAGCACGCCTTTGACGTAGTTGTACGGTTTGTAGCTGATTCGGAACTGAATGTCTCCTGAATCGTCCACGGTGAGGGCGTAGCCCTCGTTGTGGTTCATCCGTAGGGGATACGTTTCGTGGATGTACGGGTATGGTCGGCCCCACTCGTCGTCTTTGTGGTCGTGGTACGTCTCAAGCTCTTTGAGAGCTTTTTTGACGAGAAGTTGCGTGGTGTTTTTGACGTGGTAGGAGTTGTCCACAACGGTGTCGTGGATATCGTTCCAGTCCCAGCCTTCTTTGTCGAGTCGGTTGACTTCGTTGCGGACCCGTCTGGCTTCGAGACAGCCTTCGTGCAAGTTGTCAGAACTACCTGTTTGGAGGGTGAGTCCAAAGGAGAGTGTCTGGGTTAGTCCTGCATCTTGCACAATAATTTAATTGTCGTTAATTGTTGTAAAGATGGCGATTTGTCGGCATTCACCCACGGGTCAGGTGACCCGTGGTACTCTGCCTTGACCGCGTATAGACCAGCAATCGCGACAGCCGCGAGAGTTCCTGCTGAATGTACATCGAGAGAAAGTAGTACCGCGCGATGTCGAGGAACTCGAGTGCGACCACAGTCTGGGCAAGTCGGTCGTCGGTGTGAGCGGAACTCCTCGCAGTATGGGTCGCCTGAATCGAGTAGAGGTCCTGTACATAGTCGAGATAGCGGACGGGGTAGATGGCGAGGACGACGTTGCGGAGACTGTCGTCATCGGAGCCGAGACGTGCTGAAACACGGTCGGTGTGTGCCTGTAGGCGCTCCCGAACGGCGAGTAATGACTCCTGAAACGGTGTCTCTTCGGGGGCGTCGGTGCCGAGTTCTGCGGTCGTCCTGTCGAGATCGGCGATCGCCGCTCGGAGGAAGCCGGCGGGTGTGAGCGAGGCAGCCGAGCCGTTCGTCGCGCTGCGGTGGAAGGCGAGTGTCTCGCGGATCTCACGCTGGAGTTCGCCCGGTGTGCCGAAGTCACGCGAGATGACGAGCTGGTTGATCGAGACGACGACGGTGATGAGTGTGATGTTGCCGGCGACGAGGCTGCCGAGCAGGTAGTACAGCGGCGAGTGATTCTCCCGAACGGGTCCGAACCCGGCGATGCCGGCGATTATCGAGAGGAGAGCCAGCACGACAACGGCGACCAGAAGTCGGTTCCCTGTCAGGAGTAGCCACCGAGTGAGTACGCCACGACTCTGGTCCGTCATTGAGCGATCTAACGAGTGGGCCAGACGCACAAGTAGGTACGGGGAGAGGGCTGCAAGTCACGGATCCGAAGCGACAGACAGCGGTGCGTCTGAACAGTGATAGACCGACAGCGGTACGTCTGAACAGCAAGTGTCAGCCGTATCCGTGCGCGAGAAGTCGCCCGAAACTCGTCAGGAGTGCTCAGACGTCGACGTACTGGTTGACCCACTCCTGACGGCGTTGTAAGATCCGTCGTCCTTTCGGTGTCAGTGCGTAGTAGTTCGTCCGGCGGTCGAGTTGCCCCTTCTCGACGAGTTCTTTCTCGACGAGTGTATCGAGATTCGGATACAGCCGTCCATGAGTGACCGGCTGGTCGATATACCGATTGATATCGTCGAGAATCTCTTGGCCGGACGGTCGATCCTTCCCTGCGATTACGTACAGCAAATCACGCTGGAATCCGGTTAACTGATCCATGGATCATCCTCTGAATTGCAACCTTCATCCATTCGTGGCTTTGTTATAGAGCCTGTACGACCACTGAGGAAGGCAGAACGGACTGCATAGCCTGCCGTCCGCCGATTTAGCCCCCGATAGATTCGAGTGTGTCATCGCTCACTCCGTGACGCCGTGTTTTTGCCAGACTGCGCCGTACCGGTTGGTATGCCGACCGATCCGCTCGCCTGGGAAACCACCGACCGAGAGGTAGCGTACACCTGTCCGGGCTTCGATATCGTTAACGAGTCCGTTCGCCTGCCCGATGGCACCGAAACCGACTTCGACTACCTCTCCGAACCGCCAAGCGTCTGTATCCTCCCGTTCACAGCCGACGGCGATGTCGTCTGCATCGACGAATGGCGACAGGCAGTCTCCCGCGTCAACCGTAGCCTCCCCGTCGGCGGTACCGAACCCGACGACACCGACCTCGAGGCCGCCGCCCACCGGGAACTCCGCGAGGAAACCGGCTACGAAGCCGACCGCATGGAGCCACTCGTCACCGTCGAACCCGCAAACGGTATCGCCGACTCGGTCCTGCACGTCTTCGTCGCCGAGGGCTGTCAGCCAACGGCCGAACAGGAACTCGACCACAACGAAAGCATCCGCGTCGAGCCGGTCGCCTTCGAGACGGTACTCGAGTCCCTGCTGGCTGGCGACGTTCGCGATGGGCGGTTGGCGCTTGCGGTGTCGTACTATCAGCTTCGGGAGGGTGCCGACTAGCGAGCAGACCAAGAATCGACTTGCACATCTCGTGTGCCTTCCGTACGACCGTCGCTGTCGCTACTGTACTCGAGTCCGGGTCTGTCTGGACGTCTGGCCGTCTGGCTGTCTGGCTGTCTAGCTGTCTAGCTATCTGGCTGTCTGAATGTCTGAATGTCTGACTGTCTGGCTGTCTGTCCGGGTGAGCGATCAGTCTCGAATACGCAGTGTCGATATGGCGTCTAGTGTGCGAAAAAATGCGACCGCAGGCCCGGGCGCGCCGATGGCACGCCGAGGCCGAGTCCAGGTGGGTGTCTGGGTTGTGTCCGTGTCGGTGCGGTTGCGTTCAGCGGCTCCCGGGCGGGAGCGCTGGCGTCAGCTTAGCCCAGGATTGCGATGGAGTTCTGGTCGTCGTTGTCGTTGTCGTCGTCGAGACCGTTGTCCTCGTCGGTGTCATCATCGTCATCGTCCATCTCATCGTCGTCATCCATCTCGTCCTCTTCCTCAGTCAGGTCTTCGAGGTCGGACGCGTCACCGAGCGTGACGGTCTCTGCCGTCGCGTCGCTGATCGAGATTGAGGATGCGCTCGCGTGCGAGACGGTCTCCTCGTCGGTCATGTCGTTCTCATCGTTTTCGTCGTCAGCGACACCGTTCTCGTCATCTGCGTCATCCTCGCCGTTTTCGTCGTCGACAGCGCCGTTATCCTCGTCGGCCATGTCGTCGTCCTCGTCATCGACGCCGTTCTCGTCATCGTCGACACCGTTGTCCTCATCGTCGACACCGTTCTCTTCGTCATCTGCTTCGGTGTCGTCGGTGTCGTCATCGTCGGCCTCCTCGAGTGACTCGATCGTCATCGAGTCGATGGTGACCTCGTCAACGTCGAACTGCTCGATGGTCAGCTGCTCGAGTTCCTCACCGTTTGCGTCGTCTTCGTCGTCAGCGACGCCGTTATCGTTCTCATCGTTTTCGTCGTCGACGCCGTTGTCGTCATCGGTGGCGTCATCGTCAGCGGCGTCGTCGTTGTCGTCAACGCCGTTGTCCTCGTCATCTGCCTCGTCGTTCTCGTCGTCATCGTTGAAGATGCCGTCGAAGAAGTCACCGATCTGGTCGAGGACACCGTCGTCATCCTCGATCTCCAGGTTGTCGATCGTCATCTGATCGACATCCATGGTTTCGATGGTGAGTTCGTTGACGGTCAGTTCGTCAGCATCCTCGTCGAAGAGGTCGAACTCGTCGTCCGTGGCCTCATCGTCGTCAGCGGCGTCGTCGTTGTCATCGACGCCGTTTTCGTCATCGTCGACACCATTGTCCTCATCGTCCGCGTTGGTGTCGTCGTTGTCGTCAACGCCGTTGTCCTCATCGTCGACGCCGTTCTCATCATCGGCGTCAGCGTCGTCATCCTCGTCCATTTCCTCATCGTCCATCTCGTCTTCCATCTCATCTTCATCGAGTTCGAGGTCCTCGATCGAGACGTCCTCGAGTTCGAGCTGCTCGATCTCGATGTCAGAGATCATCACGGACTCGGCGTCGTCGTCAGTTTCGTCGTCAACGCCGTTGTCCTCATCATCGACGCCATTGTCGTCAGCGGCGTCGTTATCGTTCTCATCGTTTTCGTCGACGCCATTGTCGTCAGCGGCGTCGTCGTTGTCATCGACGCCGTTATCCTCGTCATCCGCTTCGTCGTTCTCGTCCAGTTCCTCTTCGAGTTCTTCAGCATCAACGTCGAACTGCTCGACGTTGAGCTCCTCAATGGTGGCATCCTCGATCGTGACGTCATCGAGGTCGAGTGTGCCTACCTGTACGTTCTCGAGTGTTGCGCTCATGTCTCCGGTGTCGTCCTGCGCTGCAGGTGCCGTCGCGCCGGCGAGGGCAGGACCCCCCGACAGTGCGACCAGCAGTGCGACGAAGACGACTCCGAGTTGTTGTGGTCGTGAAACCATGCGGACTGACATACCGCCTACTGTTGGCTAAAACGAGCCGACTGTTACAGGCTTATCGCAGCGAAAAGTCCAGTTAGAATTCGTGCAATGGTCGCTAATCACTCGTTCATCACATCAGTATCCCATCACATTTTCAGCGGCGATTTCGAGCAGCCGTTTGAACTGAATTGCGTTTGTGCCTGCGGCTGCCACTTGATTATTGGAACCACTCATTTACTGGCGATCAGTACCTCTCCGATGACTGTACTCAACCGATGACCGACACGAGTGCGGATTGTTCCAGTGATGGTGTAGTGGTGTGGTGATGTGACGACGTGGTACTCGAGTAGCGTGAGCCAGTTGGCCTGGCTCGCGGACAGCCACAGGGTGTGAGTCGGCAAGCAGTGTGAGACGGAAGGGACAGGACAGAGGGTGGCAAGGAGAGGAACCACTGCAAGCCACTGCAAGTCACTGTCCACATGATCGCACGACAGCGGTACGACCAGTGTGAATACTGTGTGTGGGTACAGCCGGGCCTATCGCACGGACGGACTGCTAGGATAGAGGGACGGACACTGGCTGCGGATTGGAGGCCAAAAAATAGCCGGCAACTGACCAGCAAACCGACCGAGAGGCGGTCGGTGTCGTTTGGCTGGCTGGTTGTTTATCGTCTCGGTTCCGGTTTTGGTTTCGCTTTCGCCTCCTCGTTCGCGTTAGACGGCGAGTGCGTACTCTTCGTCGTTGTCGTCGTAGTCGGCATCATCGTCGTACTCATCGTCGTCATCGTCGAGTCCGTCATCATCGTCGAGTCCGTCGTCACGTTCGTCATCGTGGTCGTCGTCGATCCCGGTCGCTTCGCCGACCGAGAAGCTGTCAGCAGTCGCGTCACCGACGGTGATCGACGAGACGTAGAGTGATTCGATGGTCACTTCGTCCATGTCATCAACGCCGTTGTCGTCAACGGCGGTTTCATCGTCATCGATGCCGTTGTCGTCGAGTTCAGTGTCGTCAGTATCGTCGACACCGTTGTCTTCGACGCCGTTGTCGTCATAGTCGTCGGCATCGTCAACGCCGTTCTCCTCGTAGTCGTTCTCCACAGCGTGGTCGTCGTCGGCGTGGTCGTCCTGTTTGTCGTCGTGTGTCTCATCTACCGCGTTCTTGTCGTCGTACTCGTCGTCGTGGGCGTCTTTGTCATCATGAGCGTCGTTGTCATCGTACTCGTCATCGTGAGCGTCTTTATCGTCGGTTTTCTCGTCGTGGTCCGCGCCGTCATCGTACTCCGCGTGCTCGTCAGTCTCCTCGACGTTGCACTCGGTCACTGCCTCGTCACCGTCGTCGACAGCAGCGTCGTTCTCGTCAGTTTCGTACTCGTCGTCGGTCTCATCAGGTGCTGCTTCCTCGTCGGGTTCGTCGAGTTCGTCGTCGGTGTCGACGCCGTCGTCCATCGTGTCGTCGATGGCGCTGACGGTCATCGATTCGACAGTGAGTTCGTCCACGGTGAACTGCTGGATCGTAAGTTGGCTGATTTCGTGGACGGCTTCCTCGGTGTCGTCGACACCATTGTCGTCTAGTTCGGTGTCGTCGGTATCGTCGACGCCGTTCTCTTCGACACCGTTGTCGTCATACTCGTCGTCAGCGTCGTCGACACCGTTCTCGTCGAGTTCGTCATCCTCGTACTCGTCGTTGGCGTCGTCAACGCCGTTCTCTTCGAGGCCGTTCTCATCGTAGTCATCGTCATCGACGCCGTTCTCGTCATCCGCTGCACCGCAGCATGCACCGGTGTCCTCGTCGTCGGTTGCCTCGTCATCGTCTGCCAACTCGTCGTCCTCATCGACCATCTCGTCATCCGTATCGACAGCAGCCTCGTCGTCATCCATCATTTCGTCATCGTCTGCCAACTCATCGTCGTCCTCATCGACCAGTTCGTCGTCTTCGTCATCCACTAGGTCGTCATCAGTTTCGACGTCATCCTCTTCGTCGACACCGTCGTCTAGCTCGTCATCGGCCATCTCGTCTTCGACGACGAGTTCGTCGATGGTGAGCTGTGCAACGGTCATCGACTCGATGGTGAGTTCCTGGACGACGAGTTCGTCAGCGTCCTTGTCGAAGAGGTCGTGGTCGTCGGTGTCATCGACGTCGTTCTCCTCGAGACCGTTCTCATCGTACTCATCGTCCTCCACGCCGTTGTCGTCATATTCGTCATCAACGCCGTTCTCGTCGTACTCGTCGGTGTCGTCGACACCGTTCTCGTCAACGCCGTTGTCGTCGAGTTCATCGTCGTCGACGCCGTCATCGTCGACCGCCTCATCCTCGTCGACAACAACGTCCTCATCTGCCTCGTCCTCGACATCCTCATCCATCATTTCGTCGTCGTGCTCGAACTCGACGTCCTCGATGGAAATGTCGGTCAGAACGAGCTGCTCGATCTGGATGTCGGAGATGGTGACGTGGTCCATCTCGTCGGCGTCGTCGACACCGTTTTCTTCAACCTCGTCGGTGTCGTCAACGCCGTTTTCGTCGTAGTCGTCATCCTCGACGCCGTTATCTTCGACGCCATTATCATCGTATTCGTCATCGACGCCGTTGTCGTCATACTCGTCGTCAGCATCGTCGACATCGTTCTCGTCGAGGCCATCATCCTCGTACTCGTCATCAGCATCGTCGACGCCGTTCTCGTCGTACTCGTCGTCAGCGTCGTCAATACCGTTCTCATCGTCGAGCCCGTCGTCATCGTCTACACCGGGCTCATCGGCCCCTACGTGCTCATCTCCAAGCAACGCATGAAGCTGCTCGTCGTCAACATCGAGCTGTTCGACAGTCAGCTCCTCGATCGTCGCCTCTTCGATCGTGACTTCGTCTAACTCGAGTGTGCCTACCTGTGCGTTCTCGACCGTCGCGCCCATGTCTCCATCCTCAGTGTCGTCCGCGGCTGGTCCCGATCCGCCGGCGAGGGCAGGACCCCCCGACAGCGCGACCAGGAGCGCCACGAAAACGACACCAAGTTGCTGTGATCGTGAAACCATGCGCTCGGGGCTTCCCCACGCGAGCGGCTAAAACAAGCTGACTGTTTCAGTCATGTCAGGATGGAAATGACAGTTAGAAGCCCTGCAATCGTCGCTAATGACTCATTCATTACGACTCGCGTGACTGTCATCAGCTGCGAATGTCGTCGCCTGAGACGTGCCAGTCCGTTCGCGAGAACACGCTGATCACAGCTGGCCAGACACCAGCCGTCGAAGCACTCCCGGCCAACCCGCTGTCAGCAAACGCCCGGAGAACGGAACGTTTACCGGTTCGCTCGTCAACACACTGTCGATGCGTGAGTGCTTCGAAATCCGGGAGACCGACGCTGGCGGCCGGCTCGGCGAACTGACCGTTCCACGAGCCGACACCACCGTCGAAACGCCCGCCCTCCTGCCGGTGATCAACCCGAATCTGGACACGATCAGCCCCCGTCGGCTCGCCGACGAGTTCGGCGCTGAAATTCTCATCACGAACTCCTACATCATCCACGGCACCGACGATGTCCGCGAGGAGGCACTCGAGAAGGGGCTCCACGACCTGCTCGATTTCCCGGGCGCGATCATGACCGACTCGGGCTCGTTCCAGCTCGCCGAGTACGGCGACATCGACGTCACGACGGAGGAAATCCTGGAGTTCCAGCACGCGATTGGCTCGGATATCGGTACGCCGGTCGACATCCCGACGCCACCGGACGTGCCTCGCGAGCGGGCCGAGGAGGAACTCACGACGACACAGGAACGCCTCGAGGCCGCCGAAGACGTCGACACGGGCGAGATGCTCGTCACCGCACCCGTTCAGGGATCAACCTATCCGGACCTCCGGGAGGAGGCGGGTCGTCACGCCGACGCGACCGACCTCGATGTCTTCCCTGTTGGCGCGGTCGTCCCGCTGATGAATGACTACCGCTACGACGACGTGGTCGACGCCGTCGCCGCCGCAAAGCGCGGCCTGGGTGCCGACGCACCGGTCCACCTCTTCGGTGCCGGCCACCCCATGATGTTCGCACTCGCCGCGGCCATGGGCTGTGACCTGTTCGACTCCGCAGCCTACGCTCTCTACGCGCGCGATGATCGCTACCTCACCGTTCGCGGCACTCGGAATCTCGACGATCTGGAGTACTTCCCGTGTTCCTGTCCCGTCTGTGCCGCCAACTCGCCGGCCGACATTCGCGATCTCCCGGACAAGGAGCGTGAAAAAGAACTCGCCGCTCACAACCTCCACGTCACGTTCGCCGAAATCCGCCGGATCAAGCAGGCCATCCGCGCCGGCACCCTGCTCGAACTCGTCGAACAGCGCGCTCGCGCTCACCCGACGATGCTCGACGGCTACCGGGCGCTGCTCGACCACGCGGCGGCACTCGAGCAGACGGATCCGGTTTCGAAGGGCGCGTTCTTCTACACGTCCCACGAAAGCGCGCGCCGCCCCGAGGTGCTGCGCCACCACCAGCGACTCGACCGGCTTTCAGTACCGGACTCGCTGCTCCTGACGGAGGGTGATTCCCCGCGAGGTGACGAGTTCGACGACTCCTGGCGCGTCGAACCGCCGTTCGGACCGTTCCCGCGGGCACTCTCGAAGAGCTACCCGCTCACAGCAGAGGTGCCGGATCGGACCGATCGTGCGGCACTCGAGGCCGCTGCAGACGGCGTGACGCGGCTGGTCGAGGCGAACACGGACACCGAGTTCACGCTGGCACACCGGGGCTGGCCCGCGGGGGTACTCGAGTCGGTACCAGCGACAGTCGAGCTGGTGGATCTCGACGCCGAGTGATGCTCGGCAGTCCGGTCCGCTGCTCTTCGACGACCGGACCAGACCGTATATTTCATCGAGGTACAAACGTCCGCTGTGCGCGAACGCTCCCGGAACACGGTGCGCCTCGGCGCGATACTCCTCGTCGGGGCCGTGGTCATCATCGGCCTCGCCGGCCTCTTCGTCGTCGACGCCGGCTCGACGACACCACCACCCGCCGAGTTCGACGACACTGTCCCCGTCGGACTCACACTCGAGGACGAGCGCGGCCTCGACGACGCTGTCTCCCTGCCGCAGGCGCAGGTGTTCTACTCGCAGTATCAGTACGTCGTCGGCTACTACGGCGTCGAAACCTTTCTCGGCGAGCGCCAGCAGGCCGGCCACGAACAGCAGTTCGGCCACCCGCTGACGGTGTACGTCTCCGACTACAGCGACACCGCACTCGAGTTGCGTGCTGACGGATACCCGATCCCCGAGCAGTCACCCGGCTGGACCGACGCCGAGACGGCGTGGTTCGTCGTCGACAGCGACGCGCAGACGCCGGCGGGCGACACCGTGGTCCCGTTCAGCGAGCGCGAGGATGCCGAGATGTTCACTGATGAGCACGGCGGCAACGTCTCCGACTGGGAGTCGGTACTCGAGCAGTCGTTCGAGCGGGACGATGCGACGGTCGCTCGTGATCGTGTCGACGACCACCACCAGATGGCCAACGACCGACTCGAGGCCGTCGATTCGTACGCCGAACGGCCGCCGTCGGTCGTCGCCGGCGAGGAGACGGAGACGATCCAAGAGGCGATCGATCAGGCACCGGCGAACACGACCGTCGTTGTCCCCGAGGGAACCTACGAGGAGACACTCGATATCGAGCGGCCGATGACGCTTGCTGGTGAGGGTGAGGTAACGATTCGTGGTGACGGCAACGGCACCGTAATCACCGCTACGGGGGCGGATGTCGGAATCCAGAACCTCGCGGTCACCGGCGTCGGCAACCAGACGCAGGGCGGCGAGGAGCTCCCCATCGACATCGACGAGGACGAGTGGGATGCAACCTTTGCGACGTACTACGCCGGCACTGACGCCGGGATCGGTGCCTACGGTGCCGACAACCTCCTCGTGTCTGATGTCGAAATCGAGACGCCGGCGAGCGGGGTGATCGGCTACGACAGCACGGATGCCGTCGTCAGGAACGTCTCAGTGACGGGTCCCGAGGATCCGTCTGCTGGCCTCGCAGGTATCTTGCTGTTTCAGTCGTCGAGCGTCGTCGAGGACTCGACCGTGCTAGGGGGGAAGAACGGCATCTACCTCTACCGGTCTCCGGAGACGGTTCTCCGGTCGAACGAGGTAGTCGACAACGAAATCGGCGTTCATCTGATGCACACGAGTGACACGCTGATTGACGGGAACGAGCTCCGCGGCCATCTTGTCGCTGGAGTCGACGTGATGACCGGTCCCGAGCGAAACGCGATCGTCGAAAACGACGTTCGGGACAGCGATACCGGGTTCAGTATCGGGGGCACTGAAACGTACGTCGCATCGAACGTCGTCGCCGACAACGAACTCGGCCTACGCGTGGAGACGACCACCTCGTTCTACGAAGGCAACGTTCTCGCCGGCAACGCCGTCGGTGCGGACGTGACGGCGATGCTTCCGACGAATCGTGTCGTCGGCAACGACTTCGTCGAGAACGACGAGCACGCGACGACCACGTCCGGGCCGCTTCGCATCTGGAGCGACGGCGAGAGCGGCAACTACTGGCAGGGCGGGGCAGCAATCGCGGGCGATGCTTCCGGAACCCACGCCGACCGCTCGTATACGCCGACAGATGCCGTCGACGAACGACTCCACCGCACCGACGGCACACAGACGCTCGTCCGAGCGCCGGCACTGCAGGCGCTCGCCGGACTCGAGGGCTCGGTTCCGGGTATGCGGACGGGGAGCATCGTCGATCAGACGCCAACCTGTGAGCCAAACAATCCGGAATTACTCGATCGAACCGGCTGGGCCGACTCCGCCTGGTCGTGTGCCGACGCACCCATTTCGACCAATGACTGACGAACTATCGCAATCGACGTCACCGCAATCACCGGTCTCACCAGCAGAATCAGTGCCTGAATCAGGATCGGAATCGGAATCGGAATCTGAATCTGAATCGGGGTCCGGGTCGGAGTCAGAGTTAGAGACGGAATCGGAATCAGAACCTGAGTCGACACAGAGACCGGTCCTCGAGGCGGCGGGACTCGACCACGAGTACGGAGCGGTCTCCGTTCTCGAGGATGTCTCGGTCACGCTCCAACCAGGGACGGTCACAGCGCTGATCGGTCCGAACGGATCGGGAAAGACAACCCTGATTCGCGCGCTGGCAGGCCTCCACGAGCCGACCGCGGGAACAGTCGCCTACCACGGCCCCGATACGGCGCGCCAGATCGGCTACCTTCCCCAGCAGCCGTCGTTTCGTCCCGGATTCACCGTCATCGAGACGCTCCGGTTCTACGCGTCGCTCGTCGGCACACCCAACCCGGAGGAAACGGCACGCGCACACCTCGACCGGGTCGGTCTCGCCGACGCGGCATCGCGTCCGGTCGACGCGCTCTCCGGCGGAATGACGCGCCTGCTCGGCATCGCACAGGCGACGATCGGTGATCCGCCGGTCGTCATCCTCGACGAACCCGGAAGCGGGCTCGATCCGGGAATGAGTATGCACGTGTTCGACGTTGCGGCGGAACTCGCAGCAGACGGGATGGCAGTCCTCCTGAGTTCACACGACCTCGAACTGGTCGAGCGTGTCGCCGACGAGGTGTTGCTCCTCGACGACGGCGAGATCATCCAGCGCGGCTCGACTGCCGACCTCAAGAGCCAACTGGACGCAGACTCGCTGTGGGACGTCTACCGGAACGCGACGGGCGGCGACACTGACACGGTTACTGTACAGGGTGACTCAGCATGAGCGACGAGAATCAGACGCAGGCACAGCCACAGCCACAGGCACAGAGCCAGAAAACCACCAGTACCAGTACCAGTACCAGCACCAACACCAACAGCGCCACCCATCCCGGAACGAAACACATCCTCAAAACCATCATCGCACGCGAACTCCGAACGATCGCCCGAACTCGACCGTTCTACCTTCTCGCCCTCGCGCTCGCCGCCGTCGTCCTCGGCGTCGCCTGGACCGGCGGCGGAATCCGTGCCGGATACGTCCCAACCGCCGTCGATCTCCTGACGCCACTCGAGTTACTCGTTCCCGTCGTCGCCGTCGCGTTCGGCTACCGTGCCGTGCTCGCCGACGAACAGCGCGGCGAACTCGACGTTCTCGAGACGTATCCAGTCTCGAGTCGGTCGATCGTCCTCGGTGTCTACGTGGGGCGGGTGATCGGACTCCTCGTGGCGATCGTCGTCCC
>NZ_AOIM01000038.1 GCF_000337575.1 Natrialba hulunbeirensis JCM 10989
ATGTGTATAAGAGACAGGAGTGCGCTCGCACTCGCGGTCGTCGCACTCGTCGTACTGCTGGTCGGCCTCGACCTGCTGCTCGTCTACGGCTTTACGTCCGGGCTGATCGGCGACGGCGCGCTCGTCCACTCGCTCGCGCTCAGCCCGCTTAGCGCCTTCCGAGGGCTGGTCTTCGATACCGTGGTGGTCGTCGCGGCCGGCACCGGTCCGGCAGTCGCCTCGCCGCTGGCGAGTGTGCTCGGATTGGTCGGCTGGACCGTCGGCTCGCTTGCGCTCGCGAGTTGGGTACTGAACCGCTGAGAGCTGTTGGGTTGGTCCTGCTACGGCAACTAATCACATCAACGACATAACGAGCTCCTGAGTCACGTCCTCGTGCTCATAATGCTCGCCGCCGTACTCGTCGCTGAACGCAGTCGCGTCGTCACCATCGCTAAACGCAACGATCGACCCACCCATCGCGCCCTCGACATCGCTGTCAACGACCAACTCGAGTCCGGTCGCCGCTGCGAACGCGTCGGCGTCGAGGTGACGACTGAGGACGTAGTTGTCGCTGTCGGTGCTCTCGTCGACCTCGTAGTCGACGGCGGAGTAGTCCGTCAGGTACGTCACCTCGGGGTCTGCGGTGTCTTCGTGCTCGAACGCGAAGGTGTACGTACACAGCGAGCTACAGAACTGGGCCGGTCGGTCGTCCCCATCGAGCACCGTGGTGGGATCCTCGTAGTGGAGTTGGCCTGCGGGTCCCGGCTGGTTTCCGATTCCCATCGTACAGTTGTCACAGTCCTGTCCGCTGTCGATACTGACTGGATCGGGCGCTGGTTCTGCGTCGTCGTCACTGAGACAGCCGGCGGCCAGACCGAGAGCGGCCGTCGTCGCCCCTGCGAGGACCGTTCGACGCGTCATCCATCGTTCGTCCGCTGCTAACCGATTCCGTCCGTTCATACGCGCACTTAGCAGCAGTACTGTAAATCCGGTCTGGTATAATTCACGAATGGACGGGCGTACCACACTGCACGCGGTGGTTGCCGGTGCAGCCCGCACGCGATCCTGCTGTCGTGGCCATCACACCATCGTCAGCAGAATCACCATCGTCATCAGAAACAACAAAGGTGCGAGCGCGAGCCAGTAGGCAGTATGCTCGGACCAGCGTCGCTCGTTCTCGGGGTATTCGTGATGATACTGTTCGCGTCGTGGCTTATTCGCCGTGTCCGGGGCTCACCGCTCTCCGACGAGCAGCGCGAGTCTCTGGAGAGCCATCAGGAAGCCCAGGGGCGCGACCCACCGGTCGACGTCGGCGAAGAACACGAGGTCGCAATTCAGGAGTTCACCGAACACCACACGGGCGAGCGCCAGGCCGTCTGCAAGGTTGAAGGCTTCGTGATCTTCGTCGAGGACGTGCCGAGTCACTACGAGGCGACGGACGTGATCCAAATCTCTATTCTCTCGTTCAACCGCGGGAACACGTCGGCGACGGCGACTTACGTAGGCTAATCCGCCATTTCTCGTCCGCTTCTGCACCACGGTCTCGCCATTAGCCCGAAATAGACACGAACGACGCCCCCAGCACGACGATTACCGCAGCCACACCGACCCGCCAGCTCACGTGCTCGAGTCGCGTCGGCAAGAAGAGTGCAGAGAGGACCACAACGAACAACGGCGTGAGCTGCAGCAGTGGCATGACCACGACGACAGGAGCGATCTCGAGTGCCGCGAAGTAGGCGACGAAGGCAACGGTCGTCGAGACGCCGGCCGCGACGTACCAGAACGTGGTCCGTTCGCGGAGGGGAATCCGCCGAAGCGATCCCCTCCAGAGCTGGTACCCCACGAATCCGATCGTGGCTGCGCCCGCCATAGCGACCAGTCCAGGAAGGATTGCCGTCCCCTCGGCCAGTCCGACCGAGACGAAGATCGGCTCGAGGCCGATACAAACCGCGGCTCCGAGCGGCAACAGGAGGGTCACACCGGTTTCCCGGAGTGAGCGCTCGCGTGCCGTCGTCGCGGCGGTTTCCCAGGAGACGACGGCCAGGCCGACGACGACCAGCACGATGCCGAGGAAGTGAACCAGTGTCAGTTGCTCGTCGAGGAGCACCACGGCGAACACCGTCGCGAAAAGCACGTTCGAGGCCACGATCGGCGAGGTCAGGCTCGCGCCGATCTCGTCCGTGCTCTTGAACATGAGCAATCGCGCGACGAACATCCCGACGAGGCCGGCCGCAGCGAACGACGCGAGCGAGGTCTGGGTGTACAGCCCCGTGTACGGCGGCGGGTAGAGAACAAGCATGGGGAGGCCGACGAGGACGACGTTACACAGCAAGACGACGAGCACCGCGTCGGTAACGTCGCCGTCGTCGACGCCCAGACGCACGCAGAGGAACTGGCCGGCAAACGCCAGCGCGCCGGCAACCGCGAGCGCCACTCCGAGCGCTGACTCGGAGAGTTCGAGTACCATGACCCTCCTTTCGAGCGAACTGTCATAATGACTCTGTCCAGAGCGCGAACGCGACACGGACGCTGCGATCCACACCGACAGCCTCTTTCGCGCTCCCCCACCCAGTTCTGGTATGACCGAGTACTTCGAAGTCCACGAGCGCGACGGGGCCGCGCGCGTGGGCGAGCTGCGCCTCGATTTCGAGGCCGTCGCTGGCGATGCTGATTCGGACACCGATTCGAACCCCAACTCCGTTCCCGATCGAACCCCACCCCAAACGACACCCGCACTCGTCGACGACGTACTCGAGGACGCGGGCTCGCTCTGGTCGGCAGAGCGCGAGTTTCCGGAGGGCGATGAGTCCGCACTGACGGTGCTCCCGCACCGGTCGTTCCCGGGCGGGACAGCCGACGAGGTACAGGACTCGTTCGCCGTCGACTATCCGGACGTGGAGTTCCCCAGTGTGGCGGTCGTCTCGAGTGACCACGTCGACGACCACGGAACGGACGCTTACGCGGTCTCTGACGTGCAGTCGTTCACCGGCCACGGCGCGGGACTCGTCGAGGCGGTCGTCAACGTGCGCGAAGAAATCCCGACTGACACTGCACTGTTCTTCTCCGGTGTCGCAACGCCGCGAAACGTCGCTCTGTTAGCGTACGCCGGCGTCGACCTGTTCGACCGAACCGCGGCTATCGTGAAGGGAATTGAGGGTCGGTACCTGACGACCGACGAGGCCTACTTCCTCGAAGATCTGGAGGAGTTGCCGTGCTCCTGTCCGGCCTGCCAGCAGCCCCGCGAGGAGTTCACTCGCGAGGACTGCGTCGACCACAACGTCAACGCCCTGGAGGCGGAACTCGGCATCGTCCGCCGACGGATTCGTGACGGCCGCCTTCGCGACTACGTCGAGGGCCAGGCCCGCCAGGATCAGTGGCTCACCGCCGCAATGCGCGAACTCGACTCCCAGTGGGGCTATTTGGAGGAGCGTACGCCGATCCTCCGAGACGCACAGATCGACGCCGCGACCGAGGACACCCTTCGTCGCGTCGAGATCCAGCGCTACGCCGACCGGGTCACGACGCGATACCAGAACCGGTTCAAGAACCCGCTCGTGCTGGTCCCCTGTTCGGCGGCCAAACCCTACAGCGAGTCCCAGAGCCACCGCCAGTTCCACGACGCCATCCAGTGGCGCGCCCACCTCGTCTCGATGACGAGCCCCATCGGCGTCGTCCCGCAGGAACTCGAGACGACCTACCCAGCCCAGCACTACGACACCGTGGTCACGGGCCGCTGGTCCGAGGACGAGAAGCAGTTCGTGAGCGAGGTGCTTCGCCGGTATCTCGAGCGCAACGAATACCCGAAGATCATTGCCCACGTTCCCAACGAGGGGTATCGCGACATCGTCGGCCGCGTCGAGGAAGAACTGGACCTTGACATCACCTACACCGTCAACGAGCATCCCACAGACGACGAATCCCTCGCGAACCTGAGCGAGGCGCTGTCGGGCGAACTCAAGTACTCTAAACGCGAACGCGAGCACAACACTGTCCGCGCCATCGCCGACTACCTGCTCGGCGACGGTGCCGGCGACGACCTCTTCGAGGATATCCAGACCACCAGCCGCTACCCGAAAATTCAGGTCCGCGACCGTGAGGACACGCAACTGGCGACGATGGTGCCCCAGTACGGCACGCTCTCGTTCACACTCGCAGGCGCACGCCGCTGGGTCGACAGCGACGCACCGGTCAAGCGTGTCGAAATCGACGGCTTCGTTCCCCACGGGAGCGTGCTCGCGCCGGGTGTGGTCGAGGCCGACGAGGAGATCCGCGTGGGAGACGAGGTCGTCGTCGAGGGGCCGAAGGCGTTCGGCGTCGGCCGTGCCGAGATGTTCGGCCGCGAGATGGCCGAGAGTTCGCGCGGGATTGCGGCTGAGATTCGCCACGTCGAAGAGAAGTAGTCCGAGGTGTTCATCTGGTAGGCAGGGGGCTGAACCTCTCTCGAACGGACGGTTCTGTTGCAGCTCGATTTCCCGGGTAGTTGTCGTGCACAACATGTGCTTCTCGAGCAACGCAATTTCTGTGAGATCCACGTACTGTTCCTGGCAGCGTGCTGAATACAGGGCGCAGATCCCGCATAGCGGGCAGTCAGATTGGTGTTCCCAGCGTAGTCAAGCACATCTAGCGACAGAAGTGTACCAGTGGCACTTACAACAGGATCGCCTGGGCCAATCCGAGGAAGACGAAAAAGCCTAGCACGTCGGTCGCCGTAGTGATGAAGATCGTCGCAGACGTGGCTGGATCGAATCCCACCCGATCGAGTAACAGCGGCGTAATAGCGCCGAAAAAGCCTGCAATCACGAGATTTGCGACCATTGAGATGCCAATAACGGCCCCGAGTAAGAGACCAAATTCGCCGAATGAAAAGGCGGTAGCGATAACGGCGACAAGCACACCGGTAATAATTCCATTGACGGCACCGGCAACGACTTCGTTGAAGATGACACGCTTGCCGGTGTTGAGTGACACCTCATCGAGTGAAATTCCACGAACCGTGACCGCCATCGCCTGTGTGCCAGCATTTCCGCCCATCCCAGCGACGACCGGCATGTATGCTGCCAAAATGGCGACAGCAGCGATGGTTGACTCGAACAACCCAACCACCGCTGCAGCCATAAACGCCGTTCCGAGGTTGAGAATTAACCACTTGTATCGTCGCCGTACCTTGGTACCTGGACCATCGAGAACACTCTCTTCTTCAGCGACCCCGGTGAACTCGTAGAGCGTTTGCCCCCGCGCGTCTTCGAGTAGCCGCAACAAGTCCTCGGCATGAATCACTCCGAGGATGTCTTCTTCTTCATCGAGGACGGCAACGGAACGCTCGCGGTTTTGCCTGAATATCTCGAGGACCTCTTCGTCGTCGCGGTCGTACCGGACATGCGGTGTCTCTTGAACGTAGTCGCTAATCGTCTCGGTTTCAGGATCGGCCACGGACAGTGCTGCACCAGGGAGTTCGCCTTGTAATTCCCCATCGTCAGTAACGAAGATCGTCGGAACCCGTCCCCTTCTCTCTTCGAACCGACAAACGCGTTCGATCACTTCTGGGAAGTCCCGCGTTTCATCAACGGTGACGTAATCGAGGCTCATTACCCCGGCTGCACTTTCAGGGTCAAACGAGAGTAGGAAGTCGATTTTCTCGCGGCGTTCACTATCGAGCGTCGTGAGTAGCGCCTCACGTGTTTCCTCGTCAGTGTACCCGAGAACGTCCGTCACCTCGTCCGGATCAAGACCGTCGATAAACATCTCCAATGCAGACCGATGCATGTCTCCGATGAGGTGTTCTTGCACCTCTTCCGGGAGTGTGAAGAACACATCACGCCACTTGCTCAGTGGCAAGTCTGTGAACGGATCCGACGGCTCCGAAGCCATCGCAATCGTCTCCTGGATATCCGTCTGCTGAGCCATATGCAGAGTATATGAGCCGAGCACTAAATCACGACTGATGGCGCTATCGCAACACGGCCCTCTCAGCAGTGGCTGCTCTAACGACATTGAACAGCCTTCGATAAACACGCAAAAAAGAGATTTTCGCTGCTGAATTCACTCCCTGTATTCAGCACAGTGATTTAACAATTGTATGAACTTAATACTGAACAGTTACCTCTGTGTCCGATACTAACCGCTACAACTGACGAACTAACCCGGTCCACAGAGGATCACGATGGCGTGTACCCACTTTCTTCACGAGAAGTCCAGAAGTTATATTACTCTCCTTAACTAACTGTCACAACGGAAGCCACACCCAAACGAATACGCGGGGGCATGCGTACGAAATGCCCCGGGTGCTGTAACACCCGAGACGTGGCTTCCACTGCGGCCTGCAATGGTTGCCATGTTTCCGTTACTCCTACCGAGACAAAAAGGTCTCGCACGACACACAAGCATAGACACAGATACAGGTATCGCTCACAGGCAGCGCGCTCACGACCAGCACGCTCACGACCGGCGCACGGAGCCGTGCAGTTCCAAGTACGGACCCACTCCGGCCCGTCTCCTCGCCAATCGTCGACGGTGGTCTCGATGACTGCACGGTTCGACGAGCACGCCGACCAGTCGACGCCACTCGAGTCGGTCTCCCACGAGACAGTCGACCTCGACGCGCGAATCGAGCCGCGTTGCTACCGCTGTGACCGCTCCCTCGAACCCGACCACAGGATTCGCCTCACTACGCATCCGGGCCCCGACGCGATGGACCACTACGAAGCCACGAGCCGGCCTTGCTGTCCCGACTGCGTGGCTGCCATCGGGCTACTCGAGTTCGCCGTCGATCCGGGGTCGGGACCGGGGCCGGGATCGACCGGCTCGGACTGAGTCGGGAGTCGGTTTGACGGCCCCCGTCGCCGACGAGGTCGTCGTCGAGGTGTTGAGGGGCCGAAGGCGTTCGGCGTCGGCCGCGCCGAGATGTTCGGCCGGGAGATGGCCGAGAGCACGCGCGGGATTGTGGCTGCGATTCGCCACGTCGAGGAGAAGTGATCCGGACTCTCGCTCGGTCGGCGAGGGGTGAACACTCCGAAGAGCGTGTTCTGCTGAAACGCTCGTCGTCGGATAGCTGTCTCTGCATTGTACACCACTGCTGTGTGCTGTTCAGCAGTTCAGCAGGGGAGCCACCTATCGCTCCTCACACCCACACCTGGATTGTGCATCCGCGAACGCGACAATGTACGAATGAACCTCCTCTGCAAGGTCGTGCATCCCGAGCGCGAGGTCGCGACCAGGCCGGTCAATATCGTAGTAGATCCGTGATCGATGCTCGGCGCGGAAGCTATTGATTCGATCGGCGATATGTTCGTCTGAGAATACGCCCCGACTCTCGATATCACGGTAGACATCTCCGTGTTCGTGGTAGTCAGACGATTCGGCAGCAGTCATATCAACGAGGTAAAACTGCAACGATCGCTCGATGGCGTTGAACGAAAGTTCGACGAGACTCACGTTATTGTTCGTCCCGTCACGGAGTTGGCGGCACGTCCCTAACATCGCACACGCTTTTCCCAGTTGGATGTCAGCGTCCTCCTGCTGCCAGGACAGCGAATCCTGAACGGGTCCAGTTTCGCCATCTGCGAGTAGTTCTTCGACACGCCCAACGGCGCCCACAACATCCTCAAGCCCCATTTGTGAACACCTCCTGTTTCACAGCATCCAGCGCAGCAGCGGGTCGCAGCGTAATTCCATCGGTGAGAACGGCCGAAATTCGATCGTGCGTCGGGGCGGCATCTCGCGTTTCGACGACGATATGGAACTCGTACCGATGGCCGTCGAAGCGTTCGGTGGCGATCTCTTTCTCAATCTCGTGCGCTTTTCGTTGTGCCACCATCCGCTTCTCCGGTACCACGACAAAGAGATCCACGTCGCTGGCTCTGTCAGCGTCGCCACGAGCGACACTTCCGAACAAAACCACGCCGATCTCGGTACTCACAGAGTCGACGAGTCGCGTGAGGACCTCGCGGATCGGCTGCTGGAATTCCGTCTGCGGAACCAACGTGACGCGATCACCCGGCTTGGAGAGGTTCGTCGCATTAATTGTCACTTGATTCGCTCGGGCGTCGCGCTGTACTGTAATCAGATCTGCGGCCTCCAACGCATCTACAGCGCCGTTTACGTTTCCCATCCCCTTCCCGGTTAGCCGCTGGAGTTGACGATTACTGAACGCTCGGTTTGGGTTGTCTGCTAGCAGGTGCAGAATGTCGCCAGTCGCGGTGTGCCGGAAGAGTTCGGATCCATCGATAGGGAGTGGAAGACGAATGTGAATTCCATCCGGTCCCTCATCAGACTGAACAGGCTTGCAGTTCATGAACAGTTATACGGTTCAGTCTGTGTTGGATGTTACGGATACGACTGTATACAGGATAGGGACGTTTGCTTCGCGAATCAAAACGCGCTTCGGCTTCTGTAGCCCGTTTTTCTTGCCAAATCGGCCACTGACTCGTCTCGCCGCGCGGACGAATCTCACCGTGACGAGCGAGTACGGGCCCACGAGTCGCCCCTGCTGTTCCGACTGGTCGCCCTATCGATTCACAGGCTCGTCGCCACTCCACAGTTGGCCAGTGTAAACTGAATCGGTGGCAACTGGGTACGCTACTCACTTTGTCGGCGACGTCCCTCGTCGATACAACGAACTTCCGCTTGTACAATCGTCGAGACCCCCACCGAATCATCCGATTTGCCGTGGTGATGTCCGTCGGCCGAGGTTGCTCACTCGCGCAAGGCGGCGATGTGATTGTCCGCCGTCGACGCGTACAGCGTCGAGTCCGCAACGGCGAATCGGGCAGTTCCGACCGCGTCGTCCCCGTCCCTGCCTCCGTTCCACTCCCAGAGGCGGCACCGGAATCGGCATCCATCGCGACCAGTGGATCGCCGGTGTACACCGTCCCGTCGGCGACGATCGCGCCGGCAACCCCGCTCACCTCGGCGCACGTACCCGGACCGGGTCGCCAGTCGGGGTCGACGCGACGCTCTGGAGTACTGTGGCGTACATCTCCGAGGCGTTCCCGGGCGGTAGTACAGCCAGCGAGGCCGACGGTCGTAGCCGATGCGGCTACGAGGAACGGGCGACGACGCATAGCGGGTACAGTCGCTGCTCGCTCGCCTACAGTAAATATTTGCTGAACGTGTCGCTAATCAGACGTTCAATTCATTCATAAAAGTAAAGAATAGTTTGCATATCCACAAGTATTACTGGATGAACGGCGAGTAGAGGCAGGGTAGTACCAGCGTATCTATAGTAGCCACTGAAAGTCAGTGCACACCTGATCGCCAGACTGATCGGCGATCAGTGTGTAAACCGTTTCAGTTGTTACTATAGTGTGGTATCAACAAAGATGGCTTTAAGAGAATCTGCATAATATCTTGGGGAGATGGGTCAGGAGTGGGGAGCAAAATACGCTGACAATTGGGACGACATCTCAGAGTATGTTAAGGACCGGGACAACTATACCTGCCAATCGTGTGGGGTAAGGGGACGCCAATACGGGCCTGCTGAACTGCATTCACACCATATACATCACAAAAGTGAAGGGGGTAGTGATGACCCCTCGAACTTAGTAACTCTCTGTTGGAGATGCCATAACGAGGCCCACGATCATTTTGTCCGCCCTATGACAGAAAAGGCACGGACGGATCGACCATCCGTGTCAACACGCTCTTCTCAGTCATCGAATCCAGCCAAGCAGACGTGGAAGATCAGTGACGGTCCGGCTGATGAAAACCTCCAGCGGATTGCGGACGACATCTATGGCTCTAGTCACGAGACGACGACACGCCAGCGGTCTCGGTCTGGTTCTGCAGTCGCCGACAACGCTGGTGTAACGGTAGATCGAAGTTCCGATCCCAAAGTAACGACGACGCTTCAACTACCGACACTGGATCAGAATGATCCCCTTCCGGCAGCGGACTACACGCCACATGGACTCACCTTCTCCATCTTACTTATACTCGGCATTCCGGGTGGTTTCCTATTCACACTACTGAGTCAGTCAGTCATCAGCTCAGTACTACTTACCCTTGCTCTGGCAACCATTGCGTATCCGTTCCTCTACATACACAACAAACCCGTTTCAGAGGATCTGAATAGGATTAACGAACTTATTGGACCATATGAGAAAAAGAAACGAGAGATAAACAATATGATCGAGCAGAATGGGGATGTTCCTGACAAAGACATCAATGACCTGAGAAGCCTCCATGGAGAAATTTCAACTATTGTGTCGAGAAGAAATGAGGGTCATTTCAACAGTCAATTCGTCGACCAGGTTGCGGTAACGACAACCGATATCAAACGGTTGGAACGAGGCAATGTCACGCCCCGTACGTAATTACACTCCTTTCTATAGCGCGGACAAGTCCGTGAGTATCCGTAACAGATCCACACGCACTCCACCTGTTGCTCTGACTGTGTCGCTGCGATCGACCGCCTCGAGTTCATCTCTGAGCCACAGCCATGCGGTTCGGACTGAGCCGGGAGAACAGGGTGACTTCGAGGTGTGTGCGAACACGCGCAGGATCGCCTGTGAAAGGCGACATGACAATTAACGTGACACAACGGGAGATGTGTCCGAACAGACAGTATAGTGCTGTCTGAGACCACGCAGCGCGACTTTGAGGCGCCAGAACCTGAGTGTATCTGACTTTCGGACCGGTCCATATCCGCGACCTACTGTCAAACTGTGAAAATGTGTTATCTCCGTACACTGCGTACGTCTCTGTGGAGACGATTATGTCCGCAAACACAGCAACTGCTGACCACGAATCGCACGGCTACTCACTCAAGCGCGGATGGCGAACACTGGCTATCGCCGGCGCTGTCGTCGGGCTCATCGGCCTGCTAGCGATCGCGTTCCCGCTCGCGACCGGCATTTCTGTTACCCTCGTAATCGGCGCACTGCTCGTCCTGAGCGGGATCGTCCACGGCGCACACGCCTTCACCGCACGCGGGTGGAGCGGCTCGATGTGGCAACTCGCACTCGGCGTCATCTCGGTCGTCGCGGGTGTGCTCGTACTCGCGAACCCCGTCATCGGGCTCGTGACCCTCACGCTGCTCGCGATTGCCTATCTGCTGGCCGACGGCGTGGCTGAACTCTGGCTGTCGATGCGGATGGCCGACCAGCCCGGCCGAATGTCCGTCGCCGCGAGCGGCGTTCTCTCGCTCGTTCTGGCCGGTCTGCTCTGGGTCGGTTTCCCGGCGGACGCAGCCTGGGCAATCGGCCTGCTCGTCGGCATCAGCCTCTTCATGACCGGGCTCTCGATGGGCATCGTAGCCATCACCGGCCGCAACATGGAAGAGACGGCTGCCGCAGGCGAGCCACGGGCTGCATGACGGAGCAGCCTGCGACCGAGTGCGATTTCGATTTGTTTTGACGGCGTTGGTAATCGGCCTGTGAGCGACCGCCCTGCCGCGGTGCGGGGACTCGAGTACACGCCAACAGCAGACAGCAGCCAGCAGCCAGCAGCCAACAACCACTCACGTCCGTCCGCAAAGCGAGCCGTTATTCGGCCTTCGGTCCCGAACACACTGTGTGAACCTCTCGATCGTCGATCTTGCACCCGTCCCCGACGGCGCGAGCGCAACCGAAGCCTACGAGAACACGGTCGAACTCGCCCAACTGGCCGAGGAACGCGGCTACTCACGATTCTGGGTCGCCGAACACCACGGCATGGCCGACTCGATCGCGAGTACCACGCCAGAGGTCCTGATCGCCCATCTGGCCGCACACACCGACGACATTCGTGTCGGCTCGGGTACCGTGCTGCTCAACCACTACAGCCCGTTCAAGGTCGCCGAGTCGTTCAGCACGCTCGACGCCCTCGCGCCCGGCCGCATCGATCTCGGCCTCGGTCGTGCCACTGGCATGCCCGCCGCCGACCGCGCGCTCCGTACCGAGCGCCGAAAACGCAATCCCGACGAAGACCACGCCGAGAAGATCGAAGAGGCCGCGGCCCACCTCTACGACGAGTTCGGCGCGGACCATCCCTACTCGAAGCTCTCCCTCGCGCGCTCCGAAAGCGACGTACCGGAGATCTGGGTACTCGGCTCGAGTCCTTCCAGCGCGAAGATCGCGGGTGAGCTAGGATTGCGGTACTGCTTTGCCGCGTTCATCCGTCCAAACCTCGCCGAACGAGCGTTCGAGACCTACCACGAGCACTTCGAGCCGACCGACTCCGATGCCGGTCTGGACGAACCGGAGGGAATGCTCGCAGTGAACGTCGCCTGCGACGAGACCGACGAGGATGCCGCACGGCTCCGTGCGAGCGCCGAAGCGTCGTACAAGCGTATGCAACGCGGCGTCGTCGGCTCACTGCCGTCTGTCGAGGAAGCCATCGACGAACTCGGCGGCGTTCCGGAGCCGACGCCGCAGTCGATTCCGTCTGGAGAGTGGCCCCGTGCGCTCTCCGGAAGTCCCGAAACGGTCGGCACGCTACTCGAGACGCTGACGGATCGGGTCGGTGTCGAAGACGTAATCGTCCAGAATCTCATCGCGGATCACGACGACGTGTGTCGGTCACACGACCTGCTCGCCGACGCAGTCGGACTGGACGACCACTGAGCGGCGGCCGCTTCTCACTGCTCTTGGTCGTCGAGTACCGAATCGAAGAACTTCCGTTCTGCCGTCCGCAGGTGCTGGTTGAACGTCGCCGGCGCGATCCCCAGTCGCTCTGCGATATCCTCGCCCGTACTCTCGCGTGGCCATTCGAAGTAGCCCGCAAAGTAGGCCGTCTCGAGTGCCGCTCGCTGTTTCTCGGTCAGATCCTGTTCGAGGACGGCCGTTGCGCTCGAGCCACGACTCGAGCCGCTGCGATCGCTTCGCTCGGTCGTCCGTTGGGCGAGGTAGGTGGCATCCGGTCGCTGTTCCTTGATGAGTTCGATCATCTGGCGGGTGTCACGGCCCCGTGGAAGCTCGACGACGAACCGGAACTCACCGTTTGCGATCGTCGCCGAGGCGACACGACCGCCGTGGGTTGCGATCGCCTCGAACAGCGAGGCCGCGGCGGGCATCACGAACTCGAACTCGAACTCGTCCCGTCGCGCCGAGAGGAAGCGGGTATCGCTAACGCCACCGATTCGTTCGACCGTCTCCTCGAACTCTTCCTGTGCAATGTCCGTCGCCGAGCCGTAGGCGAGCAGGGTTTCATCACCGCGGACGAGCTGATTGATCGAAATGTGACCGGACTCGCGTTCGGAGAGACCCACCAGCTCGGGCACCATCTCCTCGAGTCTGAACTCGAGTTCGATGACGGCGTCACTGACGAGTGCATCACGGCGCTCGATCGCCGTGATTGCGTGCGCGACGGTGTCACCAATCCGAGCAAGAATCTGTGTTTCCGGCGAGGTGAACGCACGGGTCGAACTCGAGTAGATGTTCAGCACGCCGTAGATGAGGTCCTCGTGGATGATCGGAATCGCAGCTGAGGAGTGATAGCCCCGCGTCGTGGCTTCCTCACGCCACGGTTCGAAGTCGGGATCGGAGTCGATGCTGTTTGCGACCTGTACCTCACCGGTTCGGATCGCAGTTCCGGACGGTCCCTGTCCGGCGGCGTCGGTCTCGTCGACGCTAATCTCGACGTCTTCGAGGTAGCCCTCTTCGATGCCAGCGGCGGCCTTCGGGACGACATCGTTGCGACCGGGATTAACCTCGCCGACCCAGGCGAACCGGTAGCCGTCCGACGCGGTGAAGCGGTCACAGACTGCCTGTTCGAGTTCGGCACGCGTCTCGGTCGTGATCACCGAGTTGATGATGTCGTGTCCGATATCGTTCAACCGGTTGACCGTCTCGAGTTGCTCGCGCTGGCGTCGGCGTTCGTGTTCCTGCCGTGCACGTTCGATCGCGTGGTGGATCGTTCTGACGAGCAGTTCGCTCGTGACCTCGTCTTTGACGAGGAAGTCCTGGGCACCCTGCTGGATCGCCTGAATACCGACCTGCTGGTCGCGGAGTCCGGTCAGAACGACGATCGGTGTTGCGGTGCTCGCATCGGAGACCGTCTCGAGTGTCTCGAGTCCCTGGCTGTCGGGGAGGTTCAGGTCGAGCAAGACGACGTCGATCGAGCGCTGCTCGAACAACTCGAGTCCCTCCTCGAGTCGGTTTGCACGGGTGATCTCGGGCGTTCGACCGGCGGTCTCGTCGGAACTCACCCGCTGTGCGAGCTCCTCGGTCCCGCGTAACATCTCCTCGATCAGGCGTGCGTCGCCGGGGTTGTCCTCGATGAGGAGGATCCGAAGGCTCGGTGTGGTCTCTTCCTCCGGTGACTCTGCAACGCCAGTGCCGGTGGATTCGCCGCCGTCAGTGCGTTTGACGCCCCGGACGTCTCGCTCAGTTCCAGTATTCGCTCGCCCAGTTTTGGTGTCCGTTCGCTCGGATTCGATATCCGTTCGTCCGGATTCGGCTTCCGGTTCCGGTTCCGGTGCCGGTTCTGGTTCTGGTTCCGGTTCCGGTTCTGGTTCAGCCCCAGTTTCTCCGTCGCTGTCACCCCCACCCCCACTTTGACCACCGCTCACAGCTGATCACCCTCTGGCGGTAGCCGAACGACGGAAAACCAGAACTTCTCGAACGCCCGAACCGTCTCGATAAACTCGTCCGGATCGACCGGCTTCGTCAGATAGGCGTTCGCGTGCAGCTCGTAGGACTTCACAACGTCCTCTTCTGCTCGCGAACTCGTCAGCACGATCACCGGAATCGAGCGCAGTTCTGAGTCACCCTTGAGCTCCTCGAGTACCTCCTCGCCGTCCGTCCGCGGGAGGTTGAGATCGAGCAGGATCAGATCCGGTCGCGGCGCATCTTCGTACTCGTTTTGTTGATGGAGGAACTCGAGTGCCTCCGTGCCGTCGGAGACGACGTGCAGGTCGTTCTCGATGCGACCCTGTTTGAACGCTTCCTTGGTGAGGCGGACGTCGCCGGGATTGTCCTCAACGAGGAGTATCTGTGCTGTTGTGGGTGATGATGGGCGTCTGGTGGTCATTGCTGGGTGGGTGTGTCAGTGGGGTCGCATCGCGAAGTTGTGGTACGGGTCGGTGACCGTGTCTGGAGCGACTCGCAAGCAGGCGAGAGTGGAAACCAGGAACGGTGGCTCCCGGCCGATTGAAACCAAACGGGAGAACGGCAGACTGCAGTCGGGTCGAAGACGGATGTTCGACACCAGTGGGGACTAGAAGGCGGCGCTGAAGTGTGACTGGGACGGACGCGTGTATCGTCGTCCGACCACGGCCAGGGAAAAGTGGCCATCTCGTACTACCGCAAAGTCGACTGGAAGGGATAAATGTAGTGTTCACACCCCGTATCGGGTGACTCTCCGGAATATCAGACAATTTTGAGTCACTATTCGTCAAAAGAGACAGAAACGGGAGTTCTGAGACGGTCAGTGGTTCTGCCACCGGGCTATCGGAACAACTGCACTAGTTACACACTGATCGCACGTCCGCGATTCTCGCTCACTTTGCTCGCTCGCGGGTCACGCTATTCCCCGTTCGCTTTCCGCGGTTCTCGCTCACTTCGTTCGCTCCGAACCGCGCTCGCTCCGAACCGCGCACCCTCCGAACCGCGCTACTGTCGCACACTCTAGTGTGCAGTGACTTGCAGTGGCTACGATCGTTTACGAGTCCTCGTCGGACTGGTCGGAGTCGTCGGCAACCAGTCGATACCGCCGCCCTCGGTGTTTCCCGACCGATTCGATCAGGTCGTAATGAACCATCTTCGTTAAATGATTCCGCAGTGTCCGAGTCGTCTTTGGCTCCTCGACTCGCTGCTCGTACCGCTCGTAGAGCGTCCCCGGTTCGATTTCGCCGGTGTCTTCGATCATGTCGTACAGCACCCGCTGGTGCTCAAGCAGTCCTTCGACCGTCTTCTGACGGATCGCCGTCCGCGCATCCGGAATCGCAGACTCGATCACCGTGGTGGTCACCCGTTCGTCGCCAGCCTGTTTGGCACGCCGCGCTGCCGAGCGCAGGATACCGATGCCGACGCGGGCGTCACCCGAGGCTGCCTCAGCAATCGTCCGCAACTGCTCGGTCCGGACCGCGTTCGGTTCTAATCCCTGTGTCGCGCGCTCGCGAAGGATGGCAACGAGTTCGTCCGTCCCGTAGCGATCGAACTGAACGCGGGTCCCGGCGTGGAGCCGCGAGCGGACCCGGTCGTCGAAGCTCGCAAACAGCTCTTCCTCCCGGTTAGCGATCAACACGAGCGAGACGTGTGGGAGCCGGTGGAGGTCATAGAGAACAGCGGTCTCCTCGAGTTGGTCAACCTCGTCGAGGACGGCGACGAGCGGTCGGTCGCCTGCGTCGTCGAGTCGGCCGAACAGTTCGTCCTTCGGTGTCGATCGGTGGATCGACACGGCCTGGTCGATAGACTCGAGAAGGCTGTACAACACCCGAAATCGCGTGTACTCTTGCCAACAGTTGACGTAGGCGACACGCACGTCGGGATCTTGTTCTCGCAGTTGGGCAAGCGTGTAGCGGGCAATACAGGTCTTGCCGACGCCAGTGGGGCCAAACAGAAACGCGGGATCGGTTCCATGGCCGGCAAGTAGCGGTTCCAGAGACTCAGAGAGGAGGTTGACCTCGTCGTGACGGTGGACGACTTCGCTGGGAACGAAGTCCTCGCGCAGCACACGGGCGTCGACGATCACACGGACAGGGTTGCTTACCAATCACAATAAGTGGTCGGTGCGTGTGACTGTCTCCAGCCCAATTCTGTATATCGTTATGTAGTATAATGCCCTACTGTTCGGTAGCCGGAGAACGTCACACCAGTGTCGTGCAGGGCGTGGCTCCAAACGCAACAGTTTGCTGGCGCTCGTCGAGCGAGAATGAGGACAAGCAGCCAGTCAATCAATCAGTTCCAGGTGGTCATATGGTGGCGAGACACTGGACACCGGTCACAGAACACACACCACGCAGTGGTCACTCTCTAACGCGACTTGTTCTCAGAGTTCACAACAAATCCGACGATGAGCAGGCAGGGTCGAAGTGAAGATGGACATCGTACGGTCGCAACCCCAGACAACGCAAGCCGTGACCCCGGTGTATAGCCACTGGGAACCACTGCACGCCTGATCGCACGACGAACGGTTCGGAGTGGATGCGGTTTGAGGGGAGCGCGGTTCGGAGGGTGCGCGGTTCGGAGCGAGCGCGGTTCGGAGCGAGCGCGGTTCGGAGCGAACGAAGTGAGCGAGAACCGCGGAAAGCGAACGGGGAACAGCGTGACCCGTGAGCGAAATGAGTGAGAACCCGAGAAGAAGGGGGAAACGAAGTGACCCGTAAGCGAACCGTGCAATGAGTGTGTAATAGTCGGTCGTTGCCACAGTGGAGACGATCTCGGTCAGCAATGCAGCTCTGTATCACCGTTGGTGGGAAACCTCCCCCTAACCACCCATGCTCGATACCGAGCACGTTCTCCGCAGCACACACGCACGGAATCGGTGCCACTCCATTGACCGAGCGGATTCGAGTCCCAGTTCGAAGCCAGAACCCCCGGATTTCGGTGTCAAATAGGAGCTCCACAATACTCGATTTGCGAACAGACACAGGTATCTGCGACATCCGCAAAGACACGTCACATCGTCATAGCAGACCGGGCCGACACGACCCTGAACCGGCTACCAGCGATCAAATATATTTTCGAGGGTGGATTGGAAACGGGACCGGGCACACCATTCACGAGTCAACCCACCGGGAAGACCGCTATCGACAGCTGCAGTAGGCAGGGACTCGAGTAACAGCTCTGTGTTAGCCACGAACGCGAGCAAGTGCGGGTGGAGTGTTCTCGTCGGAGCGTAGCTAGCGACTCCCGACAGCGACGATGTATTTTGTATGTGCGCAATCAGAAGTTTTCCGATAAACCATATGTCGGTATGTAGAATAGGGTTGTGAGCCGGCTGGCTGCTCGGTAACTCGAGTACCTGCGTTGATCTCGGAGAGGACCGACCGACGGAGCGGTGGCGCCGTCTCTGGACGAGGACCAGTTGCGGGTAACGATAGGAGTCACCACTCACGAACCGCGATGATAGCACGAACCGAAATCGCGGGTTTCGACTGCAACCCGCACACTCATACGCCCGCTCGGTGGGCCAGCAGGTATGCACAGCGACGCGACCCCATCGTTCGACGACGACAGTCAGCGTGCGGTCTACGAGTTCGTCGAGCGACACGGAACGGCAACACGTGCGGAGGTGCTGCGATCGGTTCGGGTCGATGCAGGACCGACCCACTCGAAGCCGGCGCGGTCCGGTCGATACACGCAGGAAGCAGCGCTGTCGCCGACCGAACTGGCATCGTGTCTCGACGCGTTGGTAGCTGAGGGATGGCTTACCGAGCACGAGGGGGCCCTTCGTGTCTCACTCCCCGGAGCACCGACCGAACGCGAGACCGACACAGGGCGACTTCGAATCCGGCGCGCGCAGGAACGTGATCGGACGGCTCTCCTCGAGATGATGCGCACTGTCGCAGCCGACGGCGGTTACGTGGTCGCTGCCGACCTTGCGACGCGACTCGAACGCGCGCCAGCGCTGGTTCGCGTGAACGGCACCGAAGACGGTGCAGCGTCTCGGGTCTGTTTTGTTGCCGTGCTCGACACGGATACAGAGGCCACTAGTGACGATAGTAACGGAGACACCGACAGTGAGGAGATCGACAGTGACGACACCGACGCAGACACCGACAGCCACGCCACCAGTCACGATGACCACCCACTCGTCGGTTGGCTCCACCTCGACACCCCCGCACTCGAGTCCCGCTCGCACACAGCCGAGGTGACCGTCGGCGTCCACCCCGACCATCGCCGACAGGGCATCGGCCAGGCGCTACTCGAGTACGGACTCGAGTGGGCGGGCGAGGCGGGGTACCGGAAGCTGGTACAGGGGGTGCCAGCGACGAGTGAGGGGGCGATTGCGTTGCTCTCGGAGTGGGATCGAGAGGGTGAGCGGGCGGAGCACTATCGGATCGACGGAGAGTACGTCGACGAGGTGTTGTTCGCAGCGTGGCCTACAGTTTCTTGAGGGTTGCTGACAGACACCGACGTATGGAGGAGATCGAACTGGGTGTTCCGAAACCGTTGCTCGAGCGATTACCGGCCGACGACGACGTCACTGCACCCGATATGCAGCGGGCTGTCGGCGGCTGGGAACAGCAAGTAAACGAGCTAATCGAATCTGCCGAGGATGACCGGGAGGCGGCCGCCCAACTTCTCGATGTGATCGACCGGTTCGAAGCGCGCTATGAGACCTACGACGACCTGGTGCCGGAGCTTCGCGCGTGGGGCCAGTCACCGATTTATGCAATTGCCTGGCGGACGCTGTACGCGGATGTCGTTGCCCAGTTGTACGAACACGATGACCTCGCAGACCATATCGACCGGGAGCGAAATGCGCGACTCGTCGACGACGGTATTCGGCTTCGCGATCTCTGAGGGAGAATCCGTCCGATTTTCAGTGGGTATTGCCAGGCAGTGGCCCCCACAGATGGTACGTCGACAGAGCCGTCAACGAACCAGAATATGGCCACAACGTTGAAACTCTGAAAATTGGACACATAGCCATGGATTGGATGGCAAGGGGCAGTCGGGTGCTTCCAGGGGATATCGATGCGTGAACGGCAGCGGATTGGACGACGGGACCTGTTGTCGACAGCGGCAGGGGCGACAATTGTCGCAACCGCTGGCTGTCTGTCAGACGGACTCATCGGCGACACCAACGGCGATAGCCGGCCTGCGCTGTCCGAGCGAACGCTGCGCTACGGCGGCGTGCTCCCACAGTCGGGCGGCCTCGGTGCAGTCGGTGGGGCACTCGAGAACGCGACAACGCTGCCGATCGCTGAACTCGAGGAGTCGGAACTCGATGTAACAATCGAGTACGAGGGTGTCGACTCGGAAACGACGCCAACGGCAGCCGTCGACGCGGTCGCTGACCTGATCGAGGACGGCTATCCGGCAGTCGTCGGCGCAGCGGGGTCGGACGTGACGTTGCAGATGACACAGCAGGCGACGATTCCAGCGGAGGTCGTCTCCTGTTCGCCAGCGAGTACGTCGCCGACGGTCGGTATTCTCAACGACCGTGGCTTTTCGTTCCGGACCGCACCGGATGACTCGATGCAGGCGGTCGTCGCAGCACAGCTTGCAGTCGCCGAACACGATGCGGAGACGGCAGCAACGCTGTATACGGCGGGTGACTACGGCCGACAGCTCTCTGGTGCGTTCTCGGCGTCGTTCGACGGCGAGATTCAACGACAGGTGTCGTTCACCGAGGGAAGTGAGTCCTTTGACGAGCCGATCGCTGAAGCGCTCTCGGGCGAGCCGGATATCCTGTTTCTGGTTTCCTACATGGAGGACGGAGTTGGGCTGCTTACGGACTACTATGACGGACATGCCGGCGACGAGGTCGTGTTCGTCAGTGACGGACTGCAGGAGGACTCGATTCCACAGGGTGTGGATGCCTCGTTCACCGATATTTACGGCACTGCACCGGTTTCATCGGGTCCTGGACAGGGGACGTTCGCTCGGATGTACCGGGATGAGTTCGGAGCGGATCCAGCAATATTCACGGCGAACTCCTACGATGCGGCCGCGACGATCTTGCTCGCAAACGCCGCTGCAGGTGAGAACGACGGTGCAGCGATTCGATCACACATGATCGAGGTGACGACCGGTGACGGAACAGAGATCCAGCCGGGCGAACTCGCCGACGGGCTCGAACTCGCTGCTGCCGGTGAGCCGATCCGGTACCGCGGGGCGTCCGGTGAGATTGAGTTCGACGAGAGCGGCGATGGTGGTTCGATCACCTACGAGTACTTCACGTTCGGCGAGGACAGCATCAACCCACTGTCGGAACACGAGCCAGAGGGGGTGGCACAATGACGGCTGATACGTCGGTTGACGATGCGCAACCGAGCGACGGTGCAGCGGGCGAGAACGAATCGGTCACCGCCAACGAGCCACCGTCAGCATCCGACGACGGCGGTGTCAGCCAGCGGATTCGATCGGCGGTTCCCACGATGATTCGGGGGAGCTACCGTGCAAAATTCATTATCTCGATCCTCCTCATCCTCGTGATTATCTCAGCCGTCGGGGCGGTCGGCTACGTCGACGCCGAGCGGACCGTTGAGTCCGACGCCGAGCAGCAACTCACTGCGACGGTCGACATGCACGCGGACTCGATCAACGAGTGGACGATCGCGATGGAATCGCATACGCGATCGCTCTCCTCGGCGTCGGCACTCGCGGGCACCAACGCAGAGACCGCCGAGGCGTACGTCGTCGAAGAACAGGCGAAACTCCCGGTCGACGTTCGGGCAGTTCACGTCGTCGATACGAACGACGACGCAGTCCTGACCAGCACCAACGGCGAACTGCGCGGCGAATCGCTCGGTGCCGTCGACGAACCGTGGACGGAGATCGAACCTGGCGTCGACCTGACGGCCGCAAACGACGTCTGGTACTCGCCAACGGCGTACGAGTCCACGTCGCTCGACGACCAGGTGATCGCGTTCGCCAGCCCGATCGAGGGCGACGAAGCACGAATCGCCGTCGTCGTCGGTACGATCGACTACCGCGTGGACGGGCTCAGACAACTCCACGAGGACCAGGAGACGATGATCCTCAACACCGACGGCGACACCGTGCTCGCAAGCGACGAACTCGCCGGCGAGCCGGACGACGAACTCGTCGAATCACTCGGTCTCGTCCGCGAGGGAACCGCGTTCGAACGTGATGACGACGCCGGTCTCGTCATCGGCTACGGCGCAACCGCCGACAACGATTGGGTCGCGGTAACCACCGTCCCAGCAGCACAGGCCTTCGCCGCGAGCAATGCAGTCGGCTGGACCCTGCTCTCCGTAATCGGCACCGGGCTTCTGTCCCTGCTGGTCGGCGGCTTCTTCCTCGCCCGCCAGACCGTCACCCCACTCGAGGACCTCCGTAACCGCGCCGAGCGCATGGAAGCCGGCGACCTCGACGTCGACCTCTCGACGAGCCGTATCGACGAGGTCGGCCAGCTGTACCAGTCGTTCGACGAGATGAGCGGCGCACTCGAGACGCGGATCTCCGAAGCCCGCGACGCACAGGCAGACGCAGAAGCCGCACAGGAAGCCGCCGAGGCGGCCAAAGCCGATGCCGAAGCGGCACAGGAAGAAGCCGAAGCCGAACGCGAGCGGATGGCCGAGGTAACTGACGAACTCCGGTGGGCCGCAGACCAGTACAGCCAGACCATGCGCGCCGCCGCAGACGGCGACCTCACCGTCCGCGCCGACGTCGACACCGACAACGAGCAGATGCAGGAGATCGGTGCCGAGTTCAACGCGATGCTCGAGGAACTCGAGTCCACCGTCGACGACGTCAAGCAGTTCGCAACGGATGTCGCCGCAGCGAGCGAGCAGGTCAGCGCCTCGAGTACGGAGGTCCAGCGCGCGAGCGAGCAGGTCGCTGACTCCGTCCAGGAGATTTCGGACGCTTCGGCGCGCCAGAGCAACCAGTTGCAGACGGTCGATGCCGAAATGTCCGATCTCTCGGCGACGACCGAGGAGATCGCCTCCACAGCGACGGAGGTTTCGACTGTCGCCGAGCGCACCGTCGAGTCCAGCCGCGAGGGCCGTGAGGCCGCGACTGCCGCGATCGAGGAGATGTCCGAAGTCGAGACGAAGGCGGATCACGCCGTCGAAACGATCCGGTCACTCGAGAACGAGGTCGAAGAGATCACCGAACTCGTCGACGCCATTTCGGATGTGGCGGACCAGACGAACCTGCTCGCGCTGAACGCGAGTATCGAGGCGACGCGAGCGGGCGAGGGCGGTGAAGCGGGTGGCTTCGATATGGTGGCCCAGGAGATCAAGGCGCTCTCTGCGGACGCGAAGGAGGCTGCCGCCGAGATCGACCACCGAATCCAGGACATCCGCGAAAAGACCGACGAGTCGGTCAGCGTCGTCGAAGACACGAGCGAACGCGTCGAAGAGGGCACCGAGGCGGTGAAGCCGGCGGTCGAGTCGCTCACCGAAATCGCTTCGTTCGCCGAGGACACCAACGACGGTGTCACGGAGATTTCCGCGGCGACGGACGCCCAGGCGTCCTCGACCGAGGAGGTCGTCACTGCCGTCGACGAGGTTGCGACCAGCAGCGAGGAGTCGGCCGCAGAGGCCAGCAACGTCTCGGCTGCAGCGGAGGAGCAGACGGCCTCGCTCACCGAGGTTACCGACAGCGTCGACTCGCTTGCAGACCAGGCCGCTGCGCTCTCGCAGACACTCGATCGGTTCAAGACGGCTGTCGATTACGGCGGACGAAACGGGCGAGACGGGCGAGACAACCAAGAACCGGGCGACGGGCAGGAACGACCCAGTGGAGCAACACTGGCCAGCAGCGAGTACAACGGGTCGGAAACTGACGACGGCACCAGTAACCGGCCGTCTGGCTCGCCAACACACCGCTGACCACGCCGTCCTCGTCGTTCTGGGGCCAGCGGACGTTCTCGAACCAGAACTGTCCGATCAGGCGATTTTCTGGCTCTCGACGGCTGCGAGGCTATAGCCGTCGGTGACGTACGACCAGCATGGACCGGCACAGACACAACGACACACTCGACACCGAGGACGAAGAGATCGGCGCGGCCGCTGCCACCGATCCCGACGACTTCCTCGCAATGGTCCCCACTTCTACCGCGGCGAGGTCAGCCAGGCCAGCAGCGCACAGGACCGACTCGACCGCACCACCGACTGGGCGATCACCCTGATCGCCGCGCTGCTCTCGCTGGTCTTCTCGAGTGCGGACATGCCGGCGTACCTGTTGCTCGTCGGCCTGCTCTTGCTCTCGATGTTCCTTTTCTTCGAGGTGCGTCGCTACAGATTCTACGACGTGTGGCGCGCTCGCGTGCGACTGCTGCAGGAGAACGTCTTCGCGAACGCGTTCGATCCTGCCGGTGTGGAACACCCCCGCTGGCGCGAGGAAGTCGGTGAGGACCTTCGCCGACCGACATTTAAAGTGTCGTTCTTCGAGGCACTCTCTCGACGCGTTCGACGCGTGTACGCGCTCCTATTCGCCATCGTCGGCGTCGCCTGGGTCAGCAAAGTGACGCTCTTCACGCCCGAAGCGCAGTGGACAGAGGCCGCGGAGTTGCCGGGCGTTCCTGGAATCGTCGTCGCAACTGGACTGGCGGTGTTCTACTTCGCCGTGGTGGTCGTCGCGGCCTGGCCGGCAGAACGGCACGCGAAAGGTGAGATTCACGGCGTCGAAAGCGGCGACTGGAAGGGGACGAGGGAGCGGTAGTTCTGAGGGGTGAACTCGAGTGCGGGTAGTATCACAGCAGAGTCACACCAGCGATGAGGGGGTGCCGGGTTTCCGGTCCCACAACGGTCAGTGACACCGTCTTGTCTCTGGGAGCAGCCCAAACCGAATCGGTCAGGACCGGTTCTTCCATTGGGGCGACAGATTCGGGAATAGAAACCCTAATTCGAGAGATATTGCTACTACACGGTCGAAACCGATGGCGAATCGAGACGACGTTTCCAGAGAGTTAGCTAAATGTACGAACTGTGACTCCATCTACGCGGCTCGACAGTGGCCGGACGGTGATATCCAGATGATCGGCAGTGATAGCTGCCCTTGTGGCTCGACCGACTTTGTGCTAGTCGATGATGAAGACGACGACGGCGGCCGAGCAGCGATCGAAACCGAGCCTGGCCGAGAGAGTGACGGCGACGATGATCCGTCACCAGACCGGACTACTGCGGAGTAGGTCGCCCGAATAGCGTCTGAGTCCACGGCTCGTGTGTCGAGTTTCTTTGCTGTGGCTGTGTGTTACTTGCGAGTGGTACTCGAGTGCTGCAGCTCGCTTGGTCACACCCTGGCGACTGTAGTGACACTCAGAATTCGCTGCACGCGTCTGGTCTACTTCGAATCTGCGCGCCGTCATCATCGCCCGCATTTCGGACTCCTCGCTTCGCTCGTCGCCGTGAAATGCGGGCAGAATGATGGGCCGGCGCAGCGGGGAACTACCCGCAAACTGCGTACCCTTGGGTTGCTCACTGTGCGAAATCGTCGTAACTGTGTTAGTCTGTCTCATTGGTGGAAATCCAGCTGCTCGACGAGCGATCGACGCCGCTTCTCCATGCGCTCGCGAAGGCGTCGCCGTCGCTCCTCGGGATCGGCTTTGTCGTAGTGCTGTTCGATCGTCTTCACCGTCGCGTTGACTCGCTCTGCAACGTCCTCGGGCGGCCAGCCGCGGTTCAACAGCCAGGTGACCGTCCCGGTCCGGATCTGGTGCGGTGACCGGCTCGAGGGACACTTGCTCGCGTGCGCGTAGTCAGTGTACTCACAGGCCTCCTGTTCCTTTCCGTGCGGACAGGGGCCGTATCGGCACGGCAGCGTCGCGAGATAGCTCCAGACGCGGAGCGTGTTCTTTCCGGGACGGCCTTGCGCACTCGCGAGCAGCGGTTGCCTGCCGTGATCGTCGTGAACGTCGTACCGGTGCTTCCGCAGGTACTCTTTGACGACGTGCGCGGTCTCTCGAGTGAGCGCGACCGGCCGTTCACCGCCGAGTTTGTTCTTCAGCGGCGTTCCGGTATCGGGCCGGTGGCGAAAGTCGACGTACGGATCGTCGCCCAGCTCGACATCGCGGAGATCGAGCGCACGGAGCCCGCCCTGTCGTGCACCGGTGAACCACGCGAGTTCCAGAAACACGTGCGCACGCGTTCCGTACTTCGCCTCGCTGTTCCGGTAGAACCGGAGCAGTGCAGCCGCATCGTCGGTGTGTAGTTTCGTATCGTTCGACCGGTCTTCCGGGTCGAGATCGGGGATGCGGACCGCGTCAGCGAGCCCATCTTGGCCGGCACCGATGTCCTCCAGGAACTCGGCGACTTTCCGTAGCGTCCACATCTCGCCCTCGAGCGTGGCCGGGGCGACATCCGATGCACGAATCTCGTAGTATTCGTCCATATCATACGGACGAAGATCGCCGACGGTCTCGATGCCGACCGATTCACACCATTCGACCCACAGCTTCAGTCGGTACTCCCAGCCGTGGAGACTCCCTTCAGTGGAGTCCGCTTCGCGTCGACGGAGGTACCGACGGACCGCTTCTCGAGGAGTGAAGTCTTCTGGGTCCGGACGGCGGCGTCGCCGACTCATCGACGCACTCCGCACGCGCCGCTGTGATCTGAAAATGCGATACGCTTACCGTGATCGGGTGTCTGGTTTGTCATGGTCTCACGTCTGTGGGACCGCGGACTCACCGTGCGCGCCGTTAGTTGGTACCTGGGGGCGCGCACGGTCGCTGTCCGTCGGTAGATCTGATCGAAAGGACCACTGATACTTAGCCGTTGCAGGGCCGTTTCCGATTCTTCCGATAAATCGGGGTTTCGTGAAATTCGTGGCTGTTGAAGCCTCTCGCGTACGTCTGCCGATTTCCGATACTTTCCGATTCCGTTTCCGATAGTCGTTCGGAGCCGGATTGACCGGGCCGTGGGCTGTGGGCCGGAGTCTAATCGATACTGTCGATCGGGGAGTTTATCCCCCGTTGCGTCGAGCGATTGCATGCTTCCGTAGTTTAGGTACGGAGGCCAGGCGGGCCGGTGCCCCTAACACCGGGTCCGCGTTCTTCCAGGGACCCGACCGGGCAGCGGCGGGTCCGTCTGGCTTCCGTCATCGACACCGAAACATCGTACCTACTTATAATTAACCGACCGTACGTTAATCTACAGTGAATCGAATGTTGCTACCGATCACAGTAACCAGTATTGATAAAATGGTTGTCTCGCACCTTCCTGTATGCGAAGACCGAGGGTTTCGTGGATGACGCAGGCAGACGACCGCATTCTCGAAACCCTCTCAGATAGCGGGTTGATCCTCTCTCCGCGGGTGCTGGCGGTCAACACCGACTACTCGCGACACTATCTGAGCACGCGACTCGGAAAATTGCACGACGCCGATCTCGTCGATCGCGTCGACGAAGGACTCTACCAGATCACCGACCACGGGCGCGCGTATCTGAACGGGGACCTCGAGGCCGACGAACTCGAGCCGGAACCGTAGGCGCTGCTAAAACCCTCAGCAAATGATGGTACTGCCTCTATAGCGGTAAGTACAGGTGAACGAGCTGCCGGATTTCCAGTCTAATGCTACGACCGTTGTTTCTCAAAACAAATGCTTCTTTACAGATCAACTTGAGGTTTGATTGTCAAATGGAGATTGGACCATTCACAGAAAGATTAGTAGATATACTTGGAGGTGTATTCGGAGGAATCCTGTCAATCTTACTCTTATTAGCATTGTTGATTATTGGAATGGTAATTGCAATGTTAATTTCTTATGTCCCTGCTATTATACTCATTTCATTAGCTATATTAGTAGGATTTTTATTTAACACAGATGCTGCTATCGGATTGGTTGTGGTGTGGGTTATTGGATTGGCTCTAAGAATCGGAGAGTGGTAAATCTGCATGTAGAGTGTGCAGATTTCCACTTCTTATTCTCTAGCGTCTACCGGCTTCCGATACCGCGGCTGAAGCCCAAGCGAGCGTGCAGCAGCAACCGGAATCGTCACCTGCTTCGGCCCAACGGTCACCGATTCGTTCGCAGTGTCTTCGATAAGCGCAGCCAGTTCTTCCCGGTAGGATTTGGGTCGCTCCTCCTGGATCTGCACCGTCTCCTTGTCGCGGTGGTGGATTGCACGGTTCGCGAGATAGGCGAGCACAAAGAACTCACATACTTCAGACGGTGCTTCCGCTAAGTACGAGGGCAAAGTCAAATCACCAATTTCGGTTTTCGGTCCGACTGGTGCACCGAGAACCGCAAGCGTCCTTCCGAGAACCGTCCCTCCCGTGGTTGGACGAACCTCGGTTGCTCTCTCCTCGGATTCCTCGTGATAGAACTCGTGCTCGAGGCCGGCCATCTCCAGCGCGTCGATCACGTGGGATCGGTGGTCGCGATGGTTCAGCGCAAAGGAGGGTGTGTACGTCTCGGTTGCGATCGAACCGCCAGAGAAGACGTTCGCGACGAGCGTGTTGAGCGCGAGAAAGGCATCGTCGCGATAGGTTGCATCCAGCCAGCCCAGCTCGCGAACAGTTTCGATTCCGCGAGCAGCGTCCGGCATCCCATCGTCGTCGACCCACCCGCGAACGCGCCCACGTGGAATATCCTGCGCGTTCGAGATCGCGTACGAGCCCTTGTCCGGGTGCTGACTCGCGTAGCGCATGACAGCCCGATAGTCGAGCACGCCGGCCCACGAATCTGCATACGCACCTCCATCGTAGGTGCGCGCGAGGTCGCGCTCGTCGATCACCGGTTCGTCCCAGTCCATAGGAGCGAGTCACATGAGACTGGCAAAATTCTTGCCGTTGTCACTCTCAGATCTGAGAATGCAAGACGGCGTCGGTTCAAGGGGGTGCTGTAGGTGCTCTGCACCCCCTTGATTATCAGATCTGAAACCCATGTGCTCCTTGATGTGTACCCGAAATGGTTCACTATCTATTGGTTATATATACTGATCTTCCAGTGCTTGCGACAAGCACCGAAACGCGACGAGAAGACGACGCCGAGGATTCGATGCCTAATCCCCCTCGAGCGTCACCCGGTCCTTCCACGGACCCCGGAATAAGTCTTCTCACCGTTTGGGGTGCTGCAAACCAAAACGAAGCAAACAATGGATCTAACAAAATACCGTGCCAAATTAATTGGCAACGAAGAAGAGCGTGCAGTATCGCCTGTTATCGGCGTCATTCTCATGGTTGCGATAACCGTCATTCTCGCAGCCGTGATCGCGGCATTCGTGCTGGACATGGGTGATAGTATTGGCCAAGAAGCAAACGCAGCAGTAGATATCGAAGGTGACGGAACATCTTCTGTGGAAGTTTCAGTGACGAGTTTGCAAAGTGCTGACGGTGTGAAATTAGCTGGTGGAGGTATTGGCGAGGATACAGGAGACACTTATACATATGATGATGCTTACTACACAGAAAGCGTTGGCACAATAGGTAGCTATAGCTCCTCTGATGATTCAGCTGACGAGATTTGTCATAGCAGCAGTGGTGAGCAGACAATTGACGTGGTAGCATACCTAGGAGAAAGTCCAGATTCCACTGAAACAGAAACAGCACAGCAATCTTTCACGATTGACTGCGAATAATAAATAGTGAAATGAACCTCAAAGAATACAGAGCCAAGCTGATTGGTGACGAAGAAGAGCGCGCAGTTTCACCAGTTATCGGTGTCATCCTTATGGTCGCGATAACCGTTATTCTCGCGGCTGTGATTGCGGCGTTCGTACTGGACATGGGTGATAGTATTGGCCAAGAAGCAAACGCAGCAGTAGATATCGAAGGTGACGGAACATCTTCTGTAGAAGTGTCAGTGACGAGTTTGCAGAGCGCTGATGGTGTAAAACTCTCGAGCAGTAACACTGACTGGTCAGATGCAAGTGGTCTTGGCGATTATTACACGGAGGAAGTAGGTACGATAGGATCTTACGACGGAGCTACCGATGGCGAAGGTGGAGAAGGTCTCTGTGCAGGAGATGAAGACACGGAAGAGACAGTTGATGTAATCTCGTACCTCGGTGAAGATCCAGACGACACTGAAACGGAAACAGCACAACAGTCCTTCACAATCGAATGTGTTGACTGATTGTCAAACCGCAACTATATCCTAACTAGCCACACCGATTTATTTGAAATATAGTATAGAACGCAGATTATAACTCTGTTTGTTGGGTTTAGTTTCTTAGTTTTTGATGCCCCTCAACAAGTTCAAGCGCCCATTCACCATCGCCAATATGACGAACGTGGATTTGGTGTTCACCATCAACATTACCGTTCTCGTCAAGCAATCCCTCAATTCGGAGATCGTCTTTCGGAAGTGTAACGCCAGCTGAATTCTGATCCAACTGCCGTAGTTTGTTCAGCGCCATGCACCTGGCGGCAACCCGCCTTGGTATAAAGGTTGGTGACTATCGGTTTGACCAAGGTTTGACCAAGGCTGTGCCACGGTTTTGCGGAGTTTTTCGAGGGAGCGGGTTTGACCCGCGGAGGTATGGCACTTAGCCTACCCCAGAAGTACGTTCCCAACTCGATCCGGAGGGAAGACGGTATCGACCTTACAGACAGCATTCTCGCGCCGATCTTCGTCCTGGCGTCGTTCTCGATCGGCGCGGTCGGGACGCTCGAGTTCAGCGAGCCACTGAACTTCGCGCTGACGGACGCGCTGTATGCAGCCCACGGCACGGAGATCACGTACGCGTTCATCATCTCCGTTGGTGTGCTCGTGATCGGCTGGCTGACCAACGAGACCACGCCGGAGGACTACACCGACGTTGAGACGGTCGTGATGCTCCTGGCGGTGATTCTGAACGTGCTCGGGGCACTCGTACCGGCCGTCTCGCACACGCTGGAAACGATGTGGTACGTCGGCTGGTTCACGGTGTTCCTCAACGGGGCCGCGTTCTACCTGATCGCCTACAAGTAATCGAGGTTCAGAATTCAATGACTTCAGCTATTTCCACCGACGAAACCCGGAGTACAGACAGCCCACAGCCCACGCCCACGGCCCACGATTCGGAGCCGGTGAGTCGCCGCGGGTTCCTCGAGCGCAGCGCGATCGCGGGCGGGGCACTGATCACCCTCGGCGCGGCCGGCGACCGCGTTGCACCGAAATACTCGCCGATCGGTCAGGTGCAAGCAATCCCTCCGGCTGCTATCGGGTTCTACCTTGCATCAGGAGCAGCGGCGGGTGTCACAACGGGCAGCATTCTCTGGCATGAGCCAGGCACCGATCTCGACCCGGAAGACGTGCTCGAAGACCAGCTCTACGAGGCGGCGGCCTCGGTCGCAGACGGCCGGGAAGCGTTCGTCAACGAGATGGAACAGGAGTTCCTAGGGCCAGACGACCCCCAGGACACACCGTACGGCCGCGTCGCCTGGCAGGAAATTCGAGCGGCTGCAGTGCGAGCAATCGTCGACGGAGGGAGCCAAGAAGATGCAGTCGATGCCGCACACGACGCACTCGACAAGCAGACGACTCGGTCGGTTATCAATATCGTCGAGCGTCGGAACACCGGCCTGAACGCGCTCGTTCAACAGCTCACACTCGACGTTGAGGAGTCGATCGGCGTCTTCGAACACGTCGAATTTGACTCCGGAAACACACGCGGGCTCGCGCTCAGTACCGCCAGTGAAGAGGAAGACGTCGAGAACATCGACTGGCTTCGACCGATCGAAGCGTCACAGACTGAAGACGCCGCTGACGACGAATTCGTGATGTACGAGTGGAAGGTCGACCTTCCGGTAGATCCGACCGAGCTGGAGGGGCGAGACGAACCGCTCTGGGAAATCGGACTCGGCCACACGTCGGGTAGTGACAGTCTGTTTGGAGCGGCTGTGGAAACGGAGTGGGCGCAGAACTGGGACGAGTACGGCATCCACACCGACGACTCCTACTCGCTGGTCGCAGAGCACAGCGATCTCGGAGAGACGACGGTTCTCGACACCGGCGAGATCACGTCCGAAGTGCTCGCTGTGGTCGAGACAGCGTACACCGACATTCGAGGCGACGTGCAAACGTACGTCTCCAACCTGTACGACGGCGTCCAGCAGGGTGCGATAGATCCTGCAGACGTGCTCTCGTCGCAGGACATCGTCGACGAGTTCGGCGACAGCGACGACCAGGCGCGAGTCGCTGCGGAACTCCTCGCGATCGGTGCGAACGTTCCGGACTCGGCAAGCTACCGGGCCACGATCTCCCACCCAGACCTACAGGCGGACGAACTGGAAGGCCTGCTCTATCCGCAATTCGACGGCGAAGCGCTGAACCTTCGCAGCGGAATGACGCTCGAACCCGAGGACTACCGCATGGCGTACTTCGGCTACGAGTCCGCGGTAGACGACGGTTTCGAGACGACCACGCTTTCCGGCGAGGAAGCCCTCGAGATCCATTCCGTCTCCGGCCTCGAGGACGAGATCTCGATCGAAGACGAATACGAACCGGAAGCCGGCGTCGACGGCGAAGTGATCCTCTGGACGGGAAGCGGCGCACCCGAACCGATCACCGACCCGGACGAACACGACGGCTGGCAGATCGTCGTCACTGGTGAGACGACCGACCACGTCGCAGACGTATCCGAGGCCGTCGAGGACGGCGAGCAATGGATTCTGGAAACGACCGATCTCGCCGAAGGAGAGGCTATCGAATCGGTCGAAGTCGTGCCCAGCGTCGAGTACTCCCGTTCAATCGACTACGTAGCCGACCCAACCGAGGTAGACGGAGACGAAACGATCGAACGCATGGAGAACCTCCGCGAGCAGGTCGACGACCTCGAGGAGGCGCTCGAGGACGATAGCAGTCCGGGGCTCACGTTCCCCGATGATCCGTTCGAAACCACCGGCGGGGTGCTCGCTGGAATCGCAATCATCGGCGCAGCTATCGCGGTCGTCGTTGGTGTCGTCACGAATCTGCTCCCGTTCGGAGGTGACTGACGTGCGGCGGATTCTTCTGTTTTCCACGCTCGCAGCTCTGGCGCTCGCGATGGGCATGGGCTTCATGGGCGGCACCGCGATCGCCGAGGAGACCGGCAACGAAAGCACCACGCCAGAGTACGAAGTCGAGTTCGGCGACGACCTTCGGATTCTCGACTACCAGCTCGAGGACGGCACCGCGACGATCACCTTCGACGCCGATCGGCCGTTCACCGTCGTCGTCTCCGACGCGCTCGCTGGCGTCGACCAGGAGGGCGCGGTCGAAGTCCCGCAAGAGGAGTTCGAGATCGACACCGGCGAGAGCACGATCTCCACGACCGTGCGCGAAGTGAATGGTGCGTCAACCGTCGGCGTCTCGGTCCAGGGCACGACCGTCAGGCTTGGCACCGAGATGGAAGCACAGGAAGAGAACCCGTTCGAGACGTTCGGCGGTGAGTCCGGCCTCTTCACCGGCGTCATTATGACAACCGGACTGGCGGGGCTTGGGACGGCCTACGTGATCCGCAGCGAAGACAGCGGAGTGATCGAGGCATGAACGGAGACACCAGCGGCACGTTCGGCGGATGGTCGGACCGGCTCACCTACCTGCTCGCGGAAGGCCAGCTGCTCGTCGCCGGTGCCGCGGTCTCGATCGGCGCTGCGCTCATCTGGATTCGACCGGAGATTCCAGGCATGCCGCCGGTCGCTCGAGGGATCTTCGCCGCAATGTTGCTCCTTGGGCCGCCGCTGCTCGGGCTGTTCGTCACCGGAGCCCGGAAGCTCCGCAATCGGCACATGGAGGAAGTGTACCACATCAACGGCGTCACGGACACCCGCCGGAAGCTCTACGTCGCACCCGAGGTATGGGCAGAGAAGACCGTCGAGGGGCCGTCTCCCTACCGCTGTAACGACGAAACAGCATACGAGGTACGCGAGTTCACGTACCACGAGGACACCAGCCAGCTGGTCGTACGCGGGTGCTACTTCAGCCAGATGGCCGACTCGAAGCTCGTCACGACGAAGACTATGCTCGAGGATATTCACGGCGACCTCGTCGACGCGTTCCTTGAGTACAATCGACTCCGCGGACGCATCTCGAAGATGGGCCTCCAGATTCAGAGCGACGTGATCAACGAGGAGGCAGAAGCCGACGAGCGCGGGTTGATGAATCCGCGAACGTCGGTGAAGGAACGGTTCGAATCGGCCAAGAACGACGCCGAGGACCGTGATATCGACCAGATCAAAGACGTTACTCAGTACGTCGAAGAGTACGCCGACGAGCACGAGATCGACACGACCAGCGGGCCACCACAGACGCGCGCACAGGCCGCAGAACAGGCCACTGCAACCGATGGAGGGACTAACCAATGAGATTCTACGGCCAGCAACGACTCTTCGAACTGACGACCAGCGAACTCGAGCGCTACCGAGCGAAGACTCGCGAGCATGAGTACAACGCTGAACGGCCAGAGAAGCGGCTGCTCGCCGAGGAGTGTCGAGAGATGGTGACCGAACTCGAGCAGCGCAAGAACCGAATGCTCGCGAACGCGATTCGTCGACGCCAGCGAGAGGAGATAGAGCACGCACTCGACGAGGCGGAGATCGACGCCCAAGAGATCATCCAGGAACTCGAGAGTGAGTCAGCATGAGTGACGAGCAAGACAACTACACGGTTGGTGGCTTTCGCGAGTACCAGGAGGGAAAGCTCGAGCGCACTCCCGACGAGGTACTTCCGCACACCGGATTCGTTCGCGACGAACAGGTTGACCGTCAGCTGGCGATGCGCGCAATCCACCACGATCCGGACAAGTGGGACGGGAAGGCTGCAAAAGACTACATGGCGGTCGGCAAGAACCGAGACATCCTTCGCGTCGAAGGGAGCGAGACAGCCCGCAACGCGCTCGACAACGGCGATACGCTCACGCTGAAGCACTACATCGGTGACCCAAGCCAGCAGGCCGACCTCGCTGGCATCAAAGCCGTGACCCGACTCCAGGAGATCGTCGCCGGCCCGGCACCCGTCATCGTCGTCTTGGGCGAGATGGGCGCGGGCAAGACCGACTTTGCTGGGCTGTTGGGCCAGCTCCGGGAACGGTGGGTCGACGGCGATCTCCTCGTGGGGAGCAACATCCGGACGCTCGACCGGACCGATCGGTGGGTCCGTGACGACGGCACTGTTGAAGACGGCTGGATTCCACACTACCCGCTACTCGAGGAGTGGGCCAAGCAGGACGGCGATCCCGTGAACAACCCCCAGCAGCCGAAGCTGTTTATCGGAGACGAGTTCTCGACGAACGCCAGCGGCACCGGCGCTGACGGCCACAAAGTCCGTCAGAAGATGGGGCCGTTGGTCTACAAGATCCGCAAGTACGGCGGTGCGCTCATCTACATCGCCCACGGTGAGAGTTCGATTCACCCGCTGCTCTGGCGTGTCGGTATCATCATCAAGAAGACCTCGCAGAAGACCGCTGTCGTCGCCGACCGCGTTTCGGGTGGCAAGCTCGTCGACGTCGATCCGCGACCGCTTGAGGGCATCCCACCAACGGACTGGAACTTCCACACGCAGGACGAAGCCGACTGGTCCTGGGAAGCACCGAAAGGCGACGAGAAAGACGGCGAGGCAATCGCCGAGGAGGACGTGAAACGCGTCGCCGCATGGACGATGGAAGAGTGCCGTCGACAGGGTATGTCCGCGCGCGAAACCGCCGAGTTCGTTCCCTACAGCCACGCTACCGTCTCGAATTGGTGGAACGACATTGACGAAGGCGGGACAAAGGCAGACTGGGTTAACACCGTCGAGCAGGTGATTGCATGACGGCGTCGGGGTGTCTACCTGTAAAGCGGAAGCGACCCCCCTACAGCCATGGGCGGCGCGGTCCGTCAGGACCGCGACGCCGTAGCCCATCGCAGCGCTCTCCGCGCTCGACTCACCACCAGCGGAGGAGTATATATATCGGCGCGCGATGCGCGTGGTCCGCGTGAATCGCTCGAAGCGAGCGAACCACTTCGGCACGGCCGTCGAGAAACGAATGGCTGCGAAGCGCCGGTTCGAACTCGAGCGCAGTTCGTGGCACGACGCCGAGTTTGGCAACGGCACGCCGGTCGAGATCAAATCGACGATGCACGAGCATTCGAACGGCCAGCCCGGAAACTGGAAGGTCTACCGCGAATATCACGAGAAGCTACGTCGGCACGATGGCTGGTACTGTTTCGTCGTCTACCGACCACATGGGCGATCGGGGCTGACGATCCTCCAGGACAAGATGGTTCGTTCGTGCGATCTCCCGCTACTCCGGTGGCATGGCGGTGGCGATCACCGTGGGACCGAACAAGCGAAAATATCGATTCAATCTATTTTCTAATCAGGGAGAATAGCGGTTTCTTGGTTAGATATTATTCAATCCCCAACGCTGCTGCGACCATCGCAGCAACAATCAATAACGCGATTACGGTAGCTGAAAGCCAGGAAAAGCCGGGTGCCGAAGCAAAGGCTGATTGAAGGTCAATAGCGATAGTGGCCAAAGGTCCAGCAAGGACAATGAGCACAAACGCTCCTAAGATGAATTGAGGATTGATTTGTCCCCGTCTTCCCTCATTTGCATCCCTTTCCGTACTCTGCAATCTTTTACGAAACAGCGAACTGCCTTGTCGTTTTGACATTGCGTATGGGTAGATGTTCGATAGGTGTAAAAAACGAATAGTCCTTTTACAGGCCCTCTTACACCCGTTTATGCTCATCAACACCCCCTTGATGAGCGTAAACCCTTGAGTCAACGTTTTTGTTAGACGAATACTTCATAAGATAGTATGGTTCGGGTTCCCGAGGAGTTTCGCGATGAATTCAACGAGAAGGGAGAAACCTTCTTTGAAATTGCTGAGTTGCTATATGCTCATCCCGGTCGCCAGTTTACACAAAACGAACTTGCTGAAAAGATGGAACGCTCGACCACGACCATCAGTAACCATACTCGCGAGATGGTTGACGAAGGCTGGCTTAACCGACAGAAAGACCAAACGACCTTCGCTTGGAATTCTGATGTACACAATCCAGCTAGCACGGAGGGAATCACTGCTGCCAGAAGGTTCTACGTAGACCTCCTAAATCTACTCAAGGAACATTCAAAGACAACTCCCGGTGCATTCGCTATCTTAGGATTCGCCATGATCCTCACAGCGGTGGTGGTATTTGCGGTTTTCGTAGGGTTCTCGCTCAGATTCACTCAAGATTCATCTGTTTCACCTGCGGTTTATATTGTGATCGCTGTCAGCTCGTTTCTGACTGGCGTTATCATGACACTCCTTTCACCAATGCAGGCGATGATAAATCGATTCGTAGGACGGCTCATCTCAACGAACATCTTTCAGAGTAAAGAGTGACCCAAATTCACTCTTCCGTGGCGGTGACGATCTCCGTCTCGATCTCGAAGCTCACTGCTCTCGTCGATAGCGTCTCGGCAATCTCCCGTCGCTGCTCGAGGGTCAGATCATCACGGGCGAGCACCTGGCGTGCAGCTCGGACGAAATGAGGCACGTCATCGCACGCACTCACGACCGCTTTCGTCTTGTTGCAGTCGTAGAAGTCCGCTGCGCGTTCGATTGCAGTTCGTCGGTACGCATAGTCACCGTCGGTTCGGATTCGCATGCTCGTACACACGACCCCCGATATCCTAGTTTTTTCGACTCACTGAACGGCCCATATCGGCCCAAAATCGGGGGAACCTGTCGGCCCAACAGAGAAGAGTCCCATCTCGCAGCGTCGATCGAATCGGAATATGCACACGGCCTGCTCGATCTCGTGTGCATATTCGGGAAACCGATTTTGTCGACGTGCAACCCCCAGGGGAGAAGGAAGAGTCGATAATCTACCTCTGATCGAAAGTTTCTATACGATCTCTCTTCCAGAAAACAGGGGTGGAAAACTACTTTATTGATCTACATTTAGCTATTAATATGGTATCTCCAGAGGAATTCTTCTCGTCATTTGCTCAAATATCTGCAACTATCGTGGGCTTTGTGATTGCAATCAGTACTGTCCTTTATTCGATAGAGCGTGAAAAAAGGGAAGAAAGAACAGATGAATTGAGAGAATCACTCAATGATTTTTTCGCCCATAATCACCAATTGCTATCTGATCTGTTTCATGCGTTTGAAAACACAGCTCCAGACGACTATACTGATGATTTCGACCAAGTCAGCGGGGACTTTGATGAAGCTGTTCAGAAAGCCAAGGAGTTGAAAGAAGAATCTGACTCAGAAGTGGTTATTATATATTCACATTTGGCTATTCTCTACTACAGTACGTTACGCTTAGAGACAAGATGTGATGTGCGGGAATTGAAGGAAATAATTAGAGATTTCAAATCCAGTTTAGATGCACTACAGCATGACTATTTTCATTCAGAGAACCAGTTTAATAGAGGACTCTATAAGGATTTGACGAAACAAGATGAGGATGACATACCAGACGAATATCTTCTCGAATCAGGTGTGTTCAGTAGAGATGACACCAATCCGATTGTAGAGCACCTGAACGAAAATAGAATATCATCACCTACAAATCCGCATAAGAGTACTGTCACTCCCGTGGTTTTATCCGGCAAAGAATTATACACGATACGGGCAGTAGTCAATCGGCTAAGGATTGAGTTCGGGTCTGTTCGGACCAAAAGTTATCGTACACTAATTGATTATGATCCTCACATAGTACAGATCATAAAACTCACAATTGCGATAATAGTGGCTGGTGTGGTTATTCCCATAGCGTTCCTTTTTAGTTTTCCTCCGATTCTCGATAGCCTCCAAATTAGTGGGTGGGATTTGTTTCTATCCCAAATGGTTCTCTTAATAACCACCGTTCTTATTTTTATTTCCACGATAGAACTATTGCTTGTTCAATTACGGCCGTCCAAGAATAATCTCTCCTGTTTATCCCGATTTCTACTTTGGATAGTAGATAAACTATCTATATAACCAAGAAAATCTGTAATTTCAATCTACTGTAGGGGGAGAGAACAGCAGGATCTCACGCAACAAAAAGAACTACTCCAATACCAGTCATTGTTTCATCTGTTTCAACTGGAACAACAGCGTACAGGGGTGAGGGGTGCTGTAATTTTTTGCGCTGTCATCTTAGCGACGCATCTACTCAAATTGGCGAATAGCGTCTGAAACAGTGAGTCCCTGTTGCTCCGCGATCTCGGCAGCAAGGTTCAGTGTCCATTCCTCTTTCTCTGGTCCTCTGTGCTCTCGAACAAGTAGTGAGAGCGCGTAAACAATCAGCAAGTCGTCTTGGGGGGTGTCGCACGACACTGGGTTTGGTTTTTGTTTCACTAATAAACCTTCGTAGGCACATCCGACAACCTACGTTATCGAGGTCCTGCCCCATCCTACCAGTGGGGCTACCCCTTCTCTACCGTCTGGAATCGGCCGCCCCATCTTTGCGCTAGCGCGGCGCGCGCTCTGCGCGCCGCGCAATTACCCTGCCCCCTTAGGGGCACCTACCGTAGGGGTACCCGACAACCCTGTTACCGACACCAACCGATGATACGGACGATTTCACGCACCACAGGCCGCAATTCACCGGTTCTATTGTTCGCTCGAATCGGCTAAACTGGCCCAAAATCTGCGCAGACCGCCCGTTAACACCCAGGTGAAAGTAAAATACGGTGTAGAAAATGGGTTTGTTGAAGAGTGCTGTAATGACACCGGGAAAGAAGGGTGAAAGAAACGAGAGAAAGCGAATGCTGCAGCTATTCACCGGGCAGACCGGACCGACGACGGGTTACCGCAACGGCGGCGGAAGTTCGTCAGCCCGCACCCGAACGTCGCGATCGTCGAGCTGGTCGCGATCGCGGAGGTACGCCAGGTCGTGAATCGACGCGCTCAATCGCTCGAGATATTCGAAGCCAATTGAGTCCGGTTCACTGTCGCTCTCACTGGTCTCGCTGCCGTCCGTAGCTGGCTGCCTATCGTCACTCTCACGGCGTTCACGGCGCTCTTTGGCGCGTTCATCCTGCTGCTCGACAGTGTCGTCCGGGTAGACTTCCCGTAGGATCTCGCGTGCTCGCTCCAGGACGACGCGAGAGACGAAGAACACCATGACCGGATTCCCTTCACGAGAGACGACACCGGTTTCAGCGAGTCGACGAACGTGGTACCGAATCGTCGATCTCGCGAGCCCGGTTCGCTCCTCGAGTGCATCGTAGGTCGCACCGTCGTGTTCAGCGATGACGCGCAAGATGTCGTAGACGGCCGTGGTGGACTCTTTCAGCGCTTCCCGGTAGATGTCCGTCGCCAGGTCTTCGTATCGCTGGCGAAGCATCTCGCGCCGGCCTGTCGGCCGCTCGAAGTCCCACGGCGGTGACATCGGCCCATCGAAGAAATCATCCTCGATGAGGTCCGACCGCTCGATTCCAGCCCATCGTGCGTGCGTCGCGACGACCGTCCGAAGGTGGTCGAGTACCTCGTCCCATTCGGAAACGTGCGGGAGTTCTCCGCGGTCGACACCCGCGTACGAGGCCTCGAGCTTCGGGTGATGGAACGGATCACTGCGCGGCTTCTTGTGCCACTGATTCGCCTGGTAGATCTTCATCTCCGTGCTGTAGCGCTTCGGATCGAACCCGAGGAGGTGCCAGCGGTCACTCTCGACGAGCGCCTCGAGCCAGCCTTCTTTCTGGCGTCGCTGGTGAGCTTCGATCTCGGACTCTCCACCCCAGTCGATGAGTTGCTTCGATTGGTCGAGCGTCTCGACGAGCGCGTTCTTCTTGTCGATGTGGAACCGAATGTGCGCCTCGGCTTTCGGAAGCCGACGGGCGTCGTCGACGCGATCGTCAAGGTCCACCGCGTCAGCGCCGTACACCGCTCGAAGTGCATCGTACATCCGACGCTCCATCTCGAACGGATCTTCCGCCCACGTTGTCCAGGCGAGCAACCGCGTACCCTCGCCGTACGGACACTCGAGTGGATCACCGCTCTTGTAGACCATTTCGCGAAACTGGGGCATGATCTCGACGTGTAACGCGAGCGGCGGCTTTCGAAGGTCACGCTCGCCGTTGTCGTCTTCTGAACCCCATTCGCGGAGCTTCAGGTGCTGTTCGTAGTACGCACGATAGTCGTCACCGCGGCCAGTACCGGCCTTCCATCGCGACGACGTAAGGACCAGCGCGTAGTCTCCTGACGGCAGCCAGTCTGCCTCGAAGTCTTCGACAGCCACGTGCGGCTCGAGGTCACGATCGCCGACGTGCTCGCGCCAGTAGGACAGCGATCGATCGTACAGTGTCCCGCGGTCGGCACTCCGACCAGCGTTCGGCTCCTGGACGTCGGCGAGATGGTTCATCACTGCGGCGCCGTGCGCACGCGGCTTCGGGAAGGTATCGGACTCAGATCCGGTGACATCATCGAACTGCACCGGATCGTCGGCAGCGTCGACGCTCACAGCGGTCCCTCCCGCGCGTTTCGAACGTCGCGCGTACAGTCGTCACACAGACGGCGCAGCCCATCAACCGACTCACCGCAGCGCTCACACTCACTGCTCTCGACGAGTCGGCTCATCGCGTTCCCTCCTCGAGCTTCGTCTCTGCTCGAGCGAGCAGATTCCCGATCGTCCCCGGTCGGCGCTCGGTCCGACGGGCGAACTCGCGAACACCGGTGCCGTTCTCTCGACAGGCGACGTATGCCTCGCGTTCGGCATCGGTCAGACCGGAGAGGTCCGGCCCAAAGTCGACCAGTGTGGCCTGCTCACTCGACATGCTCGCTCACCTCCCGTTCCGGGACCGGAACGTGGCGGACGTGCTCATCAGAGAACCGCAGCTTGACGCCGGTCCAGCCGTCGAGCAGTGCGCCCGCATCGGAGCCACCCGCCCGCATGGGCAATACGATGTCGTAGGGGTGGCGGTCACAGCACCATCCGAACGTAACGAGTTCGTCGAAGGAAGCCGCGAGAACCACGTTCACGAGGTCTGGCTTCTCAATCCGCTGCGACCCCTTCGTCTTGGGAACAGGGTGGCCGCATTCGGGACAGATTGGGATGTTATCGCGATCTCGCGTCGGCTCACGAACGACCGTAGGAGCCATCACACCGAACTTTCGCAGACCGGTTCGGCTCATCGGCTCACCTCCGCTTTTGGACCGTACTCCGCGCGAATATCCGCGTCCGCGATACGTCGACGTAGCTCGTCGTCGACGTGCTCTGTCGCGATGAACTTCACCCGGCCGCAGTCTCGCGGCGGCACCAGACCGGTCGTGCCGGACCACTCGGTGAACTCGAGCCAGCCTGAATCACGGACGGTGGCGTCCGCTACGCACACCAGGCCGTCGGAGAGTTGGATGAATGCAGGCGAGTAGCCAGACGGGAGGTTTCGCGGGTCAACCCGTTCAGGCATCGGTCTCACCTCCGTGGCGACCGGCGGACGTTTCTGGATCTGGCACCGGCACATCGACGCCAGCAGCGGAGCCGCGGCTCAGTCGAGCGTACGAATCGCACTCTCCGCAGCGGTGGGCTCGGTCGCGATCGTCACCGAAGACGCGCCGAAACCGATCGGTAACATGGGAACCACAGTATTCGCAAGTCGAGTGGTCGACCGACGGCCACGGTGCGACCGTCACGCCGACCACCCCCGATTTCCTTCGCTGAAATCGCGTGACTGCGTACGGGTGAATCCCGCGCTGGCAATCACTCCGTTCTGAGGGGTGGTTTCTACGAAGAAACCGCTACTGCATAATTCCCCGTCAGTCGCTATACCGGCGACTATCGGAACAATTCGAGACGTTACAGAATCGCAGTGGACTCGTCGGGATTTGAACCCGAGGCCTCTTCCTTGCGAAGGAAGCGATCTACCACTGATCTACGAGCCCTCGCACGTTTCTAACTCGGGTTTGTATTTGTAGCTTGTGTTTTGAGAGGAGAGCGTTTCAGTCAGTCACTGCCTCACTGTCCGGATCCACCGACAACCGACAGCCGACAGCCGACAGCCGGCAGCTGTCTCCATCCGTTTCGATCAACCCACAGACCGGCGCGTACTCGAGTCCCTCTGGACTTGTAACAGACGAGTGCGCCCGGCGAGCAGGCCGAGCAGGAAGCCGGTGAAGTGAGCGATCAGAGCGACACCGGGTGCGGCGGTCGTGAGGGTGACGACAATTGCGAGGCCGACGAAGACAGTGAGTGTCATCCACTGTGGGATGTCGATGATGGACGCGAAGCCGGCGGAGAGTCGGTTGCCAGTGATGAGGTAACCAAGGAGCGCGAAGATCGCGCCACTCGCGCCGAGGACACCGACGGGGTCGCCGCTGACAAACGGTGCGGCGGCTGCGAAGCCGCTGAGAAGGACCTGTGAGATGCCGGCAATCGAACCGGTGAGGAGGACGAACGTGTGAAAGCGCACACGCGAGGTTGCGCGGGCGACTGGCCATCCGAAAACGACCAGTGCGAGGCTGTTCGAGAGGAGGTGCCAGAGGCCGCCGTGGGCGTAGACACTGGTCACGATCGTCCAGGGGTTTTCAACGAGCGGAAGGGTGAGAACGAACAGCCCGGTCATCAGGCCGACGAGATCCGTGATGGCCTGAATGAGAAAGACCAGGCCGAAAATGACGAGCAGTTCGAAGATGGGACTCGACTGATCGTCGCTGGCGGCGGACCCGGAGGCGCTTGCGCTTGCACCGGTCTCGGGTGAACGGGAGGCCGATCCTGAACGCGAGCGTGCGCCAGGACGTGGCCGCGATCGGTTCGCCATACAGTTTCTTCGGGAGGACGCGATAAAAGTCTGCACGCCTGGTCAGGCAGTCCTGTGAGTGACTGTGGCTGGTTCGGTTTCGGTGGCTGGGCTCTGGTGGGGAGTGGCTATTGCGTGATGGTCCGAGATGAGTACAGCAGCTACGCAGGAACAAATCAGTAACCGATAGTCGGTGAGTGAAAACGCAGCGCGACGACAATGGGGATACCCCATTTCGTCACAGTCGGTCGGTGATCGACTCGCAGACGAGCAGACGTCAGTGAGACGCTGACTTAGTCTTCGAGGACGATCTCGATCGAAACGTCGTTTGGCACCTGGATGCGCATGAGCTGTCGGAGTGCGCGTTCGTCGGCGTCCAGATCGATCAGGCGCTTGTGGACGCGCATCTCCCAGTGCTCCCACGTCGCGGTGCCCTCGCCGTCAGGCGACTTCCGGGTCGGCACCTCGAGGGTCTTGGTCGGCAGCGGAATCGGACCGCTGAGGTTGACGCCGGTGTTGTTCGCAATCTCGCGGACGTCGTCACAGATGTCGTCTAGGTCGTCTGGACTCGTGCCCGCGAGTCGAACGCGTGCCTGCTGCATTTATTTCTCGTTGACGTCGAGGACCTTGCCGGCCGCGATGGTCTGACCCATGTCACGGATGGCGAAGCTCCCGAGTTCTGGGATCTCGCTGGATGGCTCGATGCTGAGGGGCTTCTGTGGGCGGATGGTGACCACAGCAGCGTCACCCGACTGGATGAAGTCTGGGTTCTCCTCGGCGACCTCGCCGCTGGATGGGTCCATCTTCTTGTCGATGGACTCGATCGTACAGGCGACCTGCGAGGTGTGTGCGTGGAAGACCGGCGTGTAGCCGGCCGTGATCACGGATGGGTGCTGCATGACGACGACCTGTGCCTGGAACGTCTCGGCGACGCTTGGTGGCTCGTCGGCTGGGCCACAGACGTCACCGCGGCGGATGTCGTCCTTACCGATGCCGCGGACGTTGAATCCGACGTTGTCGCCGGGTTCTGCCTTTGGCACCTCTTCGTGGTGCATCTCGATCGTCTTGACCTCGCCGCCGACGTCGCTTGGCTGGAAGGAGACGTCGTCGCCGATGTTCATGACACCGGTCTCGATACGTCCGACTGGGACGGTACCGATACCCGAGATGGTGTAGACGTCCTGAATTGGGAGTCGGAGTGGAGCGTCCGTTGGTGGCTGTGGCTCTGGCAGGTCGTTGAGTGCCTCGAGGAGGGTCTCCTCGCTGTACCACGACGTGTTGTCGGAGGCTTCTGCGATGTTGTCGCCTTCGAACGCCGAGATCGGGATGAACGAGGCGTCGTCCGTGTTGAACTGGACCTGCTTGAGGAGCTGCGTGACTTCCTCGACGACGTCATCGTAGGTCGACTCTTTGTAGTCGACGACGTCCATTTTGTTGACGCCGATGATGAGCTCGTCGATACCGAGGGTACGAGCCAGGAAGACGTGCTCCTGGGTCTGGGGCGCGACACCGTCGTCAGCAGCGACGACGAGGACGGCGTTGTCCGCCTGAGATGCGCCCGTGATCATGTTCTTGACGAAGTCGCGGTGGCCAGGACAGTCGACGATGGTGAAGTCGTACTCGTCGGTTGTGAACTCCTGGTGGGCGATGTCGATGGTGACACCACGCTCTCGCTCCTCGGCGAGGTTGTCCATCACGTAGGCGAACTCGAAGCCGCCCTTGCCCTTCTCTTCTGCTTCTTCGCGGTGCTGTTCGATGACGTGCTCGGGAACGCTCCCCGTCTCGTAGAGGAGGCGGCCCACGAGCGTACTTTTCCCGTGGTCAACGTGACCAATTACGGCCAGGTTCTGATGTCGTTCGCTCATTGTTGTAGCTCACGCGCAGAGGCGCTTATATCGGTCTCTTTGTCTCGTTGCGGTTAAAACCATTTCGAAAGCGTATTCTGTCGAACCCCGCGCCTGCTTGCGGTTTGTGTCTCGTACACACGGTTTGGCCACCTGCCGCCCATCACTCGCAAGCCGCTCGAAAGTCACTCGGACCGCTACACGAATGCTTCTTACAAGCCACGTAGATCACTACAGCGGCGGCAGTCGACCAACGTCAGAAAGCACCGCTGTCGCCGTCTCCGGGCCGCCAGCACCACGCCCACTCGAGTGCAACGAGCCTGCGTTGCGCGTCTCAATCTGAACGATGTTTCGCGTGCCGGTGACGGCGAGCGCGCCGTTCTCGGGGACGAGGCGCGGCCCGACGCGGACGCCGTCGCGGGTGGCCTCGCCGATGAGCCGAATGGTTCGGCCGTCCTCTGCGGCGAGGTCGAGCGCGCTGCCGGGGACGTTCTGGATACCCTCGACGGTTGCATCTTCGAGTGAGAAGCCGCCGTCGGCGAGCACGTTCGCGAGGATGACGAACTTCAGGGCGGCGTCGGTGCCGTCGACGTCGAACGTCGGGTCGGCCTCTGCCACACCGAGGTCCTGTGCCTCTGCGAGGACGTGTTCGTAGTCGAGGCCCTCGGCGGCCATCCGGGTAAGAATGAAGTTCGCGGTGCCGTTGAGCACGCCGCGGACGGCGGTGACGGCCTGCGGCGTCGAGTCCTCGATAGTCGAGAGAATCGGGATCGCGCCGCCGACGGTCGCCTCGAAGCGAATCGAACCTGCGCTGTCGGCCTCGAGTTCCCGGAGTTCTCCGTAGCGCTCGGCGACGGGCCCCTTGTTCGCGAGGACGACGTGGTGGTCGGTCTCTAGTGCGCGTTTCGCGTGCGTGAAGCCGGGGTCGGCGTCGCCGAGCGTCGTCGGCGTCGCCTCGACGAGCACGTCGTAGTCGGTTTCGAAGACGACCGTCGGATCGTCGGCACCGATCTCGTCGCCGCCGAGTTTGCGGTCGAGCGCGGCTGCCACGTCGATTCCGTTGGGATCGACGGTCGCCGTCGTCGAATCGGCGAGCGCGACGACCTCGTGGCCGTACTCGCTTGCAAGGTCCGCAACGGAGCGACCGACGTCACCCGCACCGAGGATCGCGAGTCGCCGGCTGGCCCCCATCAGGCCTCACCTCCGAGCAGTGGCTCGACGATAGTGAGGTCCTTGTCGGCTCCGATGGATCGAATGGACTCGAGTGCGGCGTCGGTCCGACCGGAGTCGACGGCGAGTCGGAGGCGGGCGCTGGCGGTGGCGTCGGTGCCGTCGGGAGCGGCGAGCGAGAGGTCGATGACGGCAGCCTCGGCCTCGGATTCGATCCGGGAGAGTGTTTCCGAGAGGTCGTTTTCGACGAGGTGGCCGACGAAGACGATGGATATCTCTTCGCCGTAGCGCTCGGCGCCGGCCTGGATGACGTTGACGCCGGCGTCGCGCAGGCCCTCGACGATGTCGTCGAAGCGTTCCGGTGGGCACTCGAGGTCGACCTCGACGGGGATGTGCCCGCGTGGTGTGATGTTGCCGCGTTCGTGGTGAATACTCAGGAGGTTGCCGCCGTTGTCCGAGATTGGGGAGAGCGCGCGGAGCAACTCGCCGGGTTCGTCGACGAGTTCGAGGCGGACGGTGTAGGGGCGAACGCCGCCGTCGGTTTCTGTTTCCGTTCCGGTTTCGGTTTCCGCTTCTGTTTGCGGTTCGACATCGGCGCCAGCGTCGGCGTCCGCTGTTGTCTTGGCTGTCGCGTCGGACTCAGACTTGGCTGCAGCGTCGCGGTCGCTGTCCGAACCGCCGATTGGTTCGTTACCCATCACCGTCACCTCCCGCGGTCGGGCATCCACACGTCGTCATAGTGACTAACTCCGTAACTCGAGCGTAAAAGGGTATAGGAATTCTCAAAACTGACCGACCCTGCCAACGTGAGACACGCCGCTGTGGTCGACGAACCTGGCCTCAGAGGTGGTCTTTCCCGGGATTCGACGAGCCCCAGTCACCGCGGCCGCCCTCAGTCCGATCGATGCCCATGATGGACTCGGCCTGGTCCGGGCCGCCGAGACTCTCGCGTGCGTCGGGGACTCGAACCGTCACTTCGTCGATGTCGGGCCACTGGATCAGTTCCGCCTTGATGTTACCCGTGGTTACGTCGCTGACCGAACACCCCTTACAGCCACCGCCGAGTTCGATGATGACCTCGCCCGTCTCCGGATCAGCCTCCCGAACGGCGCTCGTCCCGCCGTGCATCTGGATGATCGGCATCTCGCGAGTGAGCCAGGCCTCGACGCGCTCGCGGAGCGACGCTTCGGTCTCAGTGTCAGTGTCGGCGTCGGCGTTACTCATTACCCGCTCTAGGAACTCGAGCGACGAATAGGTTTGGACCGTAAAACCGAACGATCAGGAACGATCACGAGGGTTTTGCGGACATCCACGAAAGAGCCCGCCGACTTCGACGCGAAACCTGGCTCACTCTCGTGACGACTCCGCCGCGTCGTTAGACCGCTGGCGAAGCATCTCGAGTCCGAGTGCGCCACCGGCAACGCCGGCCGCCCCGGCGACGCCGGCAGCCGTGAATCCTGGGATAGAGTCAGCCGTGTCACTTTCGCCGCCGCCGTCCCCGTCATCATCGCCACTGCCATCCCCGCCACCCGACCCAGCGTCGTCCGCCTGCGCCGGGAACACCAGCAGTGCACCCTCGGTGTCAGCGCTCGGAATCGCTTCCGTGCTGCTCGCGACGAACGTCTCACCGGGCTCGAGTACCCGCGCCGTCCAGAAGCCCAGATCCTCGGCGTCGCGCCAGCCGGCGAGTTCGGTGGGTGAGGCCGGGTCAGAGACGTCGTGGACCATCACGCCGCCGCGATACCACGAGGAGTAGAGGCGATCGTTTCGCAGTTCGAAGTTATGGGCGGTCGTCCACATACCGTCGTTGTATCCCTCGTTCTCGGCGGGTGGTGCCTCGATCGTCGCCTGGTAGGTTGGCTCGCTCGGATCGCTCACGTCGAAGAGGTCAATTCCGCCCGGACCGTCGGGGTCGTCGCCGCCGGTCGCCCAGGCCTCGCGGCCGACCCCGAGCAGGGTGCCAGTGTCGTCGACGGCCGAGTAGTGGTCGTTGCCCGGCAGCCCCTGCTGGGCGTCCGTCACACCAGCGAACGGAATGTCCTGTTGCTCCTCAAGGTCTGTCTCGGCGACGTGGGAGATGTACGCCGGTTCGGCGGGATCGCTCACGTCTATCAGGTAGGTTCCTGCGTTCCAGTACGCGAGGTACGCGATTTCGTCGTGCACGTAGACGTCGTGAAGGTATCGCAGAAGCCAGTGGACCTCCTCCCAGCCGGACTCGAACTCGAGTAGCGACCAGCGGCCGACCGCTTCGACGGTGTCGTCACTGATGTCGAAAATGACGAGCGGGTTTTCGGCGGGTTCCTCGCTGTTCGCGACGACGTACAGCAGGTTGTCCTCGAGGAAGCAGTTGTGAATGTGATAGTCGGTTCCGTAGGGCTCAGTAACGGCGACAGGCTCTGCTGGATCGCTGACGTCGTAGCAGATGAAGCCGTGAAAGACCGAGTCATTGGCCAGGTTCGCCGGCCCGGGGACGACCAGACGGTCGCCGCTAACTTTCACGTCGAGGATTTCCGTGAGCGGTGCACCGTCGACCGAAATAGAATCTTCGCGCGCGAGTACCTCCGGATCGGTCGGGTCGGAGATGTCGACAGTTGCGAATCCCGTCGCCGTTGCGAGATAGGCAGTCTGCCCGTCGTCGCCGACGACCGCTTCGGCCGCGCCGCCGACCGACGTGCGACCGACTGGTTCGTAGGACTCAGGGAACGCGTCCTGTGGCGTCGATTCGACCGGCCCGTCGGAAAACGAGTCGGGGTTGGTGGTCGTGATGTTCGACTGTGAACGTGAACCGGTAGCGACGGTCGCGTGTGAGGGGGCGTGCTCGTCAGTTGCAGACACCGAAGACGCGGACAGGGCGACACTGAGGCCGGCCCCGGCGGTCAGACCGGAGTGGAGGAAGGCTCGTCGACGCATACGTGGTATTGCGACGCACGGGTCAAGAAAGTAATCATTCGCCAACCCGGCTCAGGCGTCGAGATGCCGCCGGTCGCCGGTCCCCTTGGTCAGCGCGCTCGCAACCGCGCCCTCGAGTACCACGTCGTCGCCGTGGTCGGTGACGCGAATTTCGGGCACGTTGTTGAGCAGCATCTCGGAGACGCGCTCACGAATCGGATCGACGACGAGTTCCTCGTTGTGCAGCGCAACGGCGCCGCCAAAGGAGACGACGATCGGTGCGAACGACTGGATGACGTTCGTCACGCCGATCGCGTTCCAGTGGGCGAGCTGTTCGATGACGTAGTCGGCGAGTTCGTCCTCGCCGGCGAACTCGAAGACGTCCTTCGCGGTGAAGTCGGGGTTCTCGAGCGGGAGGTCGGTCGCAATCGTCGGATCGTCGTCCGCAAGGAGTCTCGCGAAGTTCGGGATACCGTTGCCCGAACAGTAGGCCTCCCAGTGGCCGTCGTGGCCACAGCCACAGGTCAGGCGGCCGTGCGGGTCGACGATACAGTGGCCGACCTCGCCGGCGTTGCCGTCCCAGCCGTCGAGGATTTCGCCGTCACAGCAGACGCCAGCACCGACCCCCGAGGAGATAGTGATGTAGACCATGTCGTCGGGGTTTCGGTCAGCATGAAAGCGCTCGCCGATGACGCCGGCGGTGGTGTCGTTGTGGAGGTGTACCTCGTCCGTCTCGAGTAGCTTTTCGATCGGACCGGTGAGCGGAATGCGGTCGATCGAGTCCGGCAGGTTCGCCGGGTCGATGACGGCACCTTCCGCGAGGTCGAACGGACCGATCGAGCCGATGCCGGCAGCAGCGACATCGGTGGGAGTCACACCGGCGTCGCCGCAGGCTTCGCGCAGCGTCCGGAGGACGCCCTCTGTCACGTCGATTCCCGTTGGTCCGCGTGGCGTGGCGTTTCGACTGACGCCGATCGTCGCCCCGTCGTCCGTGGCGATCGCCGCCCGGACGTTCGTCGCGCCGAGATCGACGCCCGCATAGTAGACCATCCTGTTCGAATGACCGCCGCCGCGTTACTTAACTACACATATTGTACTCGGCGACGAGTTGTTCTCTCTTGTTGCGGTGGTGAGAGCTATGCTTCCTCGTCGTTGCGAACGAACGTCACCGGACACGGTGCCGACAGCAACACCTCCTGTGCCGTCGATCCGAACACCGCCTTGCCGGTCGGCGACCGGCGACGCCCACCGACCACGACACGGTCGGCATCGACAGCTGTCGCCAACTCGACGATCGTCGGCCCGTGATCGCCAACCGCACCGCGAGTCTCGTACTCGAGTTCGTGTTCGTCGAGCACGTCCTGCAGTTCCCGAATCGTCGAGTGACGGGTGGCGACCTCGTTCGGGTCGACCTCCTCGAGTTCGGTGTCGAACTCGAGTTGGGAGAGAACCTCGTCGTACTCCGAATCGGTGAAGACGTGGCCGAGGACGACGGTCGCGTCGGCCGGTTTCGCGACCTCGACGACGGTTTCTGCCAGTTTGGTGCTGCGGTCAGCATCGCCAGGCCCGACGGCAAGCAAGACGGTTTCCAGTGTCATACCCCATGTATGTACGGAGGGATACTTAACTTCAGGAGCCGCCCGTGACGGCGACGCATCCTGGTTCGGTGTCCCAGGCGACTTTTTACCTGTTCTCGACGAGAGTGGCGTATGGACGAACACGCACTCGAGAACCGGACCGTTCTCGTGACGGGCAGCGCACGCGGTGTCGGCCGGGAACTCCTGCTGGCGACGGCAGCGTACGGCGCAGACACCGCGGTTCACTACCACACGAGCGCCGAGGCGGCCCGCGAGGTCGCCGAGGAAGCTCGCACCCGCGGTGGCGGCGACACAGAAGCGATGACGGTCCAGGCAGACATCACCGATCCCGAGAGCGTCGACGGACTCTTCAGCGCCGTCGAAGCCGAACTCGGGAGCGTCGACGTACTGGTAAACAACGTCGGCGACTTCGCGCCCAGCCGCTGGGACGAACTCGAGTTCGAGACGTGGAATCGTGTACTGGAGACGAACCTCAACGGCACCTACCTCTGTTCGAAGCGGGCACTGGAGACGATGCGTGGGGGAGAACAGGGTGATCGGACCGACGGTGCTGCCGATGGCGACGAGTACGGCCGGATCGTCAACGTCGGCTACGCCTCGAGCGAAAAGGGGCTCGTGAGTCCGGTGAACTTCCCGTATTTCGTCGCAAAGGCGGGCGTGTTGATGTTTACCCGAATGCTGGCTGCGGATACGCAAAACGACGGCGTGACTGTGAACGCAATTTCGCCGTACGTCGTCGAGAATTCGGACGAGTTTCCGGAGGAACTGCCCCGTGGCCGTCCGGCGAACTTCGACGATCTGGTGCAGCCGCTGTTGTTCTTCCTCGATCCCGACTCGGGGTATATCAGCGGCGAGAATATCGAAGTCGACGGCGGCTGGTTACCGGAGCACGTCTAAGCGCACCGATACGAGAAATTCCCGCTCCGTTCACAAGCCGACGCCGAAGCCAAACTCCTGTTTCACAAAGCGTGCGAGCAACGGAATGTCACCCGGACTGAACAGGTTTGCAATCGCGCGGACGTTCCCGCGATTTGCCTTTGCCAGCGTATCGTCGTCGAGTTGGCGCAGGTTCTGCATGAACTCATCGTAGCGCTCGTTCTCGGCGAGATAGAGCAGCTTCGTCATCCAGAGCCGTTTTTGCATGTTCGGCGCGACTTCGCGGTGCCAGAGCGTGTCGTAGACTTCGAGATTCTCCGCTGATGGCTCGATATCGCCGTGTTTGAGACAGCTATCGACTGCTGCTGCTGCCATCCGTCCCGACTGCATGCACTTGTTGATCCCCTCGCCCCAGAGCGGATCGACCGTCGGAACCGTGTCACCGATAGCCATGAACCGATCGGTGTGCATCTTCCCTGGCATCTGGATGTGAGCCGAGCCGCGGTGTTGCTTGCCCTCGATCCGCGTCGCGTTCTGGAACCGCGGATCGGTGTCGAGCCAGTGGTCGAGATAGTCGTCGATCGCGAACCCATCGCGTGCGTAGCGGTCGTGTCCGTTGTTCTGGATATAGCAGAGACCGACCTTGGCCGTATCCTCGCCGGTGTGGAAAATCCACGAGTAGCCACCCGGTGCAATATCGTGATCCAGACGCAGCATCATCGCATCGTGGAGATCCGCAAAGCCCGGGCGATCGATGTCGATGCCCTCGAACTCATACTCGATGCCGATCGCATGATTCTCCCGTTTGAGATCACTCACGCCGAGTTTCTTCGCGATCGGCGCTGCCGGCCCGGTCGCATCGATCATCACGTCACCGTAGACCTCCTGATCGCCGTTGTAGGTCATCCCCACGATCTCACCGCCCTCCATGATCGGCGCAGTCGCGCGCGATTCGAAGTAGTACTCCGCGCCCGCGTCCTGGCCGTCCTCGGCGAGATAGCGCTTGAAATCAGCGAACTCGAGTACCGCGCCGGGCTGATCTTTCACGTAGTGGTCGGTCGGCGACTCGAGGACGACGCTGTCGGTGTACTGCATGACGACGTCGTCGGGAATGCCGAACGACGCCATCATCGAGGGGAACGTTCCGGCGGTCGATTTGTTGCTCTGTCGCGGGAACTCGTCCTCGGATTCGGTTTCGAGGACGACGACGTCGTATCCGCGCGTCGCGAGGTCACGGGCACATTGGGCACCCGCCGGCCCGGCACCGGCGATCACCACGTCGTAGCGGTCGGTCATACTCGTGTGACTCTCTCGAACCCTAATGAGTTTGTTCAGTCGTCGCTGTGAGCGACCGGACTCGAGTACACACCGCTACGAACGCAAGAGCGGCTACTCGAGGCTGCTCGCTGTACTTGGTACTGGGTTCTCGCTGTACTTGGTGATTGGTGCCTACTGCTGGTATCTGTTGTGTCTCACGTGGCGATCCACGTGCGATGCAGCGGGACTGGCAGCGAAACGGACCGGCGCATTCCCGACAGTCGCGCGCGTCGACCGCGTACCTTTTTGCTCCCCTCGGAAAAAAGAGGGCGTATGGTCGACGTCCTCGACAACAAACGGGCCGCGACGCGATTTCGGATCCTCGTACAGATCGCCGAGCGCCAGCCCGCAGTCAGCCAGGGGGAGATCGCCGAGGAAGTCGGCGTGACGAGCCAGGCCGTCAGCGAGTACATCCGCGATCTCGTCGACGACGGACTCGTCGAGAAGGAAGGCCGGTCGCGCTACCGCGTCACTCGCGAGGGCGTCGACTGGCTCTTTCGCGCCGCAGACGACGTGCGTCGCTTCGCAGACCACGTCACCGGTGACGTGCTCGGTGCGATGAGCGAAGACGCCTACATCGCCGCCGCCGAGATCGAGGAAGGTGACACCGTCTCACTGACACTCGAGGACGGGCTCCTTCACGCGACTCCGGGCGGTGAGGGTCCCGCAACGGGTATCGCCACCACGGACGCCGAAGCCGGCACCGACGTCGGCGTCACGAGCTTCGAGGGTGTGATGGAACTCGAACCCGGCTCCGTGACGGTTTTGCAGGTGCCGACGGTTCGAACCGGTGGCAGCCGTGCGATCGACGACGAGACGGTTCGCGACGCCTGTGACGACGCCGATATCGTCGTCACAACGGGTGTAGAGGCGACCGTCGCCTGCCGACAGGCAGACGTCGAACCCGCAGTGACGTTCGCCGTTGGCGAAGTCGCAGCCGACGCCGCCGAACACGGACTCGAGGTGACCGCTATCGCGACGACGGATGCCGTCGGGCGCGTTACGGACGCGCTTCGTGATGCGGATGTGGCCTACGAGGTACTCGAGGGGTAACGCTGGGCTGCTGTCGAGCCATGAGTAGTAGTCGGTACCACTCCTACTGCACACAAGAAAACACGAAAGCAGGAAAGCAGGAAAGCAGAAATTCTGCTCGACGACTCAGCCGATATACCGCAGATCGTCGTCCGTCGGCACGTCCATCTGCTGTTGTTGTTCCATCTCCTGGATCTTCCCGATAACGTCCTCCATCTCCTCGGCACGCTCGTCGAGCGTCTCGTAATCCAGCTCGATCTCGAGTACCTCCTCTAGCACCTCGAGCACGGCGCGGGCACTTTTCGGGTCGACGAGATAGCCGCTCGTCTCGCCCATCAGACACGCCGACTCGAACCCGCGGCGGGCACCAAGGCCGAGCAACAGGCCCGAGACGCCGACGATACCGCCTGCCGGTTCGTCCTCTCTGAACTCGACGCCGGCCTCTTCGAGATCCTCGCGCATCGACTCCTCCGTCATGGCACCCACGACGGCGTACTCGTCGATGAGTTCGCCCGTTGGAATCCCGCCGAGTGCGAACGCTTCGGACGCGCCGAACTCCTCGGCGATGTCGAGGAACGCACTCGTCAGCACGTAGTGGCCATCGTTCGTCTGGGCCTGGTGATCACCGGTCAGCAAGAGCAGATCGCGTCCCTCCGGCGGGGATACCGCGTAGATTTCAGCACAGGTGAGCTCCGAAACGCCGTCTTCGACGGTCACCTGCGGCGGGAATTCGCGGGAGTACACCCGTCGAACGAGCGTACTCTCGCCTTCGAGTTCCTCCAGCAGGTGGTCGACGGCGAGTTTTCCAACGTGTCCAACGCCCGGCAGCCCCTCGACGAATACGGGGTCGTCCAGGTCGAGTTCGGCGACCGCGTCGATGTCGAGTTCGTCCATACCCTAGCAGCGATGGCGACGTTTAAGAGCGCGTCGGTACTCGCCGTAAGGATCTTCGGGATCGAAGGGTGCCGGGGCACTGTTTTCGGTGTCAGCGCCACAGTCCGGACACGTCGCAGAAAGGGTATATCGCGGGCGGTCGTGTCGCTCGCGCCACGCCGAACACACCCGGATATCAGATTTCATTGTCGCTGTAGTGGTTGCAAGACGGGATGTATCGGTCCGTTACTCCTCGTCAGTCCGTCGCTCGCGGTGGTACTCGCCGTCGCCACCGTGACCCTGGATCGCAGTGACCGCACGATCGGCACTCTCCTCGAGTTGGGCCTCGGCAGTCTTGTAGTTCGGCGCCTGCACGCGGATCCGGTACTCGGGTGCGCCGACGTAGGTCACTTCGAGGTCGACTTCCTCCGGGACCTCGCCGTTTCCTTCGGCGGCTTCGAGTGCCTCGCGGATGCCGTCGACACCGGTTGCCGATGGGTTCTCGAGGTCGACGTAGCCGGTGACGTTGACGTACGGCACCGAGACGTTCTCGCGGGCGGTTTCGACGAGCGAGTCGATCTCGTCGTCCGTGAGTTCGGTGCTCTCGAGTGCCTCACTGCCGTGGATTGCAGCCTGCTTGAAGCCTTCATAGAGGCTTCCGTGTGCACCGATGAGTTCGTTTGCGATCGCGGTGAACTCCTCGTCACCGATCTCATCGCCGGTCGCCAGATCCATCCAGTTGTCTGCCTTCTGCTCGTTTTTCCACTGCTGGATCTTCTCCGAGCGCTGGTGGTCGTTGACGTCCTTGAGCGAGAGGTCGATCTGCTGGGATTCCTCATCGACATCCAGGACCTTGCAGACGACGATCTGGCCCTCACGGACGTGGTCACGGACGTTCTTGATCCATCCGCTGGCGACCTCGGAGATGTGAATCAGGCCGCGTTTGTCCTCGTACTCCTCGAGATCGACGAAGACACCGAAGTCTTCAATCTCGTCGATCTTGCCGACGACGAGATCGCCGGGGTCGGGCCAGCCGCTGTACTTCATCGTGACTCGACGGTGTCGACGATCTCGTGTTCGATCTCGGCTTTGCCACCGGTCGGTCGCGCGAGCGTCGTGCCACAGACGGCACAGGCGACCTCCGTGGAGGCCTTGCCGAAGACGGTCTGTTCGTTCTCGCAGTCACTGCATCGAACGCTGTAGAAATTTCCTGCCATTGAAATCACTCCTGGAACTCGAGTCGGCCGGCGCGCCATCCTTCGCGGAGGTGGGCCTTGCCACACTCGTTGCAGCGGTACTTGAGGTCGGTCTTCTTGGTTGGCTTCTCGCCACCGGGTACCTTCGAGAAGCGACCGGAGTTACCGATCGACGCGGTGTTGCGCCGGGTTCGGCGAGCGTCCCACTTCATCCCGGAGGAACGGCCCGATCGGGACTTCTCGACTTCGTGTTCGTGGTGTTCGTTACAGTGCGGGCAGTACGTATTGAATCGGCGTGGCATCTGCATGGTTATCTCACTTGACGTGGGCTAAGACAGCGCTGTTTAAAACCCGTTTGGTTCGTCGTCAGTTTCGACGTCGAGGACGCCCCTCACGCGGGCGCGCGTTTCATCGTTGTGTCGGCAGCATTATCGTCATCGCCGCCGTCACCCTCGCCGCCATCTCCTGTCGATAACATCGTCTCCACCACCGTCGGCAGCACCGGCTGCCAGCCACAGGTGTTCGAAGCGTTTAATCCGCTCTCCTGAGAACTGTGGCGTATGAAGCGGCTCATCATCCACGGGGACCCCGGTATCCGAAAGGGGGCACTCATCGAATACGACGGTGAGGAACTCGTCTGCTTCGGGATCAACCGCAACGGCGAGTGGCATGGCCCCGAAGAGGTCCAGCTGTGGTGTATCGTTGGCGCTGACTCGGAGTACGAGGACTTCGAACACCAGAACTACATCCCGCACTTCCTCGACGTCGAACGCGTCGACGCCGAGGCCATCGATGTCGTCCGTCCGCAGGGCGACCTCGCAGTGTAACACGGCGAGGCATCGTTTTCGCACCTCTTTGGATCTACCCACCAAGACACACTCTCAACACGTGGCTCAGACGCCATCCTGTCACTCACGATTTCGCGATTTCACAATCTCACAATCATCCAATCACACGGCTGAAACCGGGCGCTACTGTTAGCACCCGTACCCACAGTGAAGCTGTACTCGAGTACGGTCGTCCAGCACGACTACAAGGTAAGCACGGATTCCAGATGACTGAGTCACTTATTGACGCGATTCGAACGCGTGTGCGTGCATTGCTCTCGACGAGTCGGTTCAGTCAGTTTGCCAGCGTTGGATTCGTTGGTGCGACGGTCGACAACGTCGGACTCATTGCGCTGGTCGAACTGGTTAGCCTGAACCCGGTGTTTGCGAAGGTCATCTCCTGGGAGCTCTCGATTGTGGTGATCTTCATTTTGAACGAGTACTGGACATTCGCCAGCCACGGTAAGATGAGTGCGTGGGCGTTCGGTCGGCGATTTCTGCGGTCCAACGCGGTCCGATTCGGTGGGTTTCTGGTAACGCTGACGGTACTTGCAGTGTTGGTTAACTGGTACGACGTCAACTACGTTATCGCGAATCTGGTTGGAATTGGGATCGGCTTCTTCGTGAACTACACCTGTGAGAGCCTATACACGTGGAAGGTACACCGAGACGGGCGGTAGAAACCCGCACACGGCGTCCGAATCACAACCCTTAACTAGCACACCGGGTTACGATATGGTAGCGGGATGGGATAGCCAGGAGATTCCGGCGGGCTCATAACCCGCAGACCGGTAGTTCAAATCTACCTCCCGCTACTTTTCAGGGATTCAATAACGAACGACGAACAGTGTGAGGAGTGAGTCTGAATCCCTGTAAATACAACGAGTAGATCTGAAGTAGGCCACGAGCGACCGCAGGGAGCGAAGTGGACGTAGTTCAAATCTACCTCCCTACGTTCCAGTGATAACATGTTTGTGAGTCACAACCGGATCCCCCCGAATCCTGTACTGACTCACTGATGGTTCGTCCAGCATCTCTGCACGGACGACACAAACCAGACACTAGAAGTAGACTCCCTTCCCAGATAGCGACATGACACAGGAGTCCCGTCGGCTCCTCCGCACCGCCGATGCGCTGGTCTCTGCACTGTTCATCACCGCCGTCGTAGCCGTGATCGGACTCGTCGTCTCGGCAGTCCGCGGCGGCAACTGGACAACAGTCCGTGAAGCAATGTTCGTCATCGGCATCCTCCTCCTGACGTTTGGCACCATCCTCACCCGACCTGGCGTCCGCCCACGAATCAAACGCGAACTGGAAGATGACGACGACGAAGCACGACCTCAACTCGAGTCCGATGCAGAGACGCCGACGTCACACCAGAAGCGTCTGGCAGCACTACTGAACAGTTCGAACCCGCTTACGGAGTCCGAGCGACTTTCGCGCGGCGTTCGGTTCTTGCTCGCAGGTGGACTGGTGCTCGTGGTGACGTTTGGGACGGAGTACTGGTAGCAGACGGACGCACCACGGAGAACCGAATCACTACCGCAAGCTACGTGGTGAGTGTATAGAAGCGACGGGGGACGTCTGGACTGCGTCTCGAGAGACAGTGGAGCGCAATAGAATACAGCGAGCGACGGTTTCTAACTGGAATGTTACCCTGGACAGGCTCTCGTCTACAAAACAAACGATCAAAGTAACCTACCGGACGGAGTGATGCCGATTCGTCGGATTCGGCCCGATTCGGTCAGTCCGATCGAACCGTCTGCTCGAGATCCGTCGGCGGCAGTTCGTTCTCGATGCGAAGGCAGGACGCGGTCTGTCCGGACGCCGTCTGCTCGAGTACGGGCGACTGGGTCTCACACGGTGTCGCGAACGCAGTGGCGAGTGAGTCGCGAGCCTCGTCTTCGTTGCCAGTCACGATGTTCTCGATAGCCGACTCGAGAACGGCTTCGGCCTGCGGGTCCGAAAGCGGCTTCGGAATATCGAACTCGTCGCGCAGTCGGACCTTCGTCTCGGCGGTCGTCACCTCCTCGGTCGTTTCGTACTCGTCGACTTCGGTGAGGAGCATCTCGCGGATCGCCTCGACGTTGAGTGCGCCGTCGTCTAGTTTCTGCCGGAAATCCATCACACGTCGCCAGGTTTGCTGGTCGAACTCGTAGCCCTCTGGCTGGATCACTTCGGGACACCGCGTGTGGAACCGACAACCCGACGGCGGATTCGACGGGCTCGGCACGTCGCCGGTGAGTTCGACACCCATACCACGGTCGTTCGGATCGGCAGTCGGGATCGAGGCCAGCAGCGCCCGCGTGTAGGGGTGTTGTGGATTCGCGAAGACCTCGTCCGTCCGTCCGAGTTCGACGATTTCACCGAGGTACATGACGGCGACGCGGTCACAGATCTGACGAATAACAGCCAGGTTGTGGCTGATGATCAGGATACTGAGTCCGAAGTTCGCTTGGAGGTCGTTCATCAGTGACAGAATCTCGGACTGGATCGAGACATCGAGCGCCGAGACCGGCTCGTCCGCGATGATCATGTCAGGGTTCATCGAGAGTGCCCGCGCGAGACCGACGCGCTGTTTCTGCCCACCGCTCAGTTCGTGTGGGTAGCGGTCGGCATCCGACGCGGAGAGCCCAACTCGTTCTAACAGGTCGGCGACGATCTCGTTTCGACGGCCCTTGTCAGTCAGCCCCTGTACCGTCAGCGGCTCGGCGATTGCATCACCGATACTCATCCGGGGGTCGAAACTCGACTCCGGATCCTGGAAGATCATCTGGACGCGGCGTCTAAACGCCTTCATCTCCTCGCTGTCGTACTCCGTGATATCCTCGCCATCGAACTGAACGGTCCCCTCGGTTGGCTCTTCGAGTCGGATGAGCGAGCTCGCGGCGGTGGATTTCCCACAGCCACTTTCGCCGACGATACCGACCGTCTCGCCAGGATAGACATCGAAATCGATCCCGTCGACGGCACGAACACGGCCAACTTCCTTCGAGAGAATGCCCTCCGTGATCGGGTAGTGTTTCTTCAGGTTCTGCACGGAGAGCAACGGTTCGTCGCTCTCGCTGCTGCCACGACGGCGGTCGGCCGCTCGATTACTCACGTCGACCACCTCCGGTTGTCCGCTCCTGTTTCCCACTCTCATCCGTCCCGCCATCGGTCCGACCGGTTCGCTGCGTCCCACTCTCGCTCGCAGTGTCGCCACCGACCCGCTCGAGTACCGACGGATCGTCGGCGGTCTGGTAGTGGACACACGACACCTCGTGTCCGTCGCCCGCAGCGGACTCGAAGGCCGGCTGTGCGCCGGTTCGACACTCCTCGATCGCGTACGGACACCGGTCTGCGAACCGACAGCCCTCGGGCGGATCGATCGGGTCCGGGAGCGAACCGGGGATACCGCCCAGGGAACCGTGGCCCGGCAGGCACTCGAGTAGCGCCTTCGTGTAGGGATGGGACGGCGAGTCGAAGACGTCGTAGACGCTGCCTCGTTCCATCACTTTGCCGGCGTACATGACGACGACGCGGTCTGCGATTTCGGCGACGACGCCGAGGTCGTGGGTGATGAAGATGATGCCCATTTCGAACTCCTCCTGGAGGTCGCGCAGGAGTCTGAGAATCTGGGCCTGAATGGTGACGTCGAGTGCCGTCGTCGGCTCGTCGGCGATGAGCAGGTCGGGCTGGCACGCGAGCGCCATCGCGATCATCACGCGCTGTTTCATGCCGCCGGAGAGTTCGTGTGGGTAGTCATCCAGACGGGCGCTGGCCTCGGGGATACCAACGCGGCTGAGGAGGTCGACGGCCTCCTCGCGGGCGTCGTCTTTCTCGACGTCCTGGTGGAGTTGGATCGCCTCGATGAGCTGCCAGCCGACCGTGTAGACGGGATTGAGCGCACCCTGTGGGTTCTGGAAGATGTGGCTGATGCGTGCGCCACGGATATCGGTAAGCTCTTCCTCGGAGCGGGCGGCCAGATCGTCGCCGTCGAAGACGACGGAGCCGTCTGCGATCGAGCCGGGCGGACTTTTGAACAGTTGCGTGATCGATTCGCTCGTTACTGTCTTGCCGGAGCCGCTTTCGCCGACGATGCAGACGGTTTCGCCAGGGTGGACGGTGAAGTCGATGCCATCGACTGCCTGTACTTGCCCATCGTCGGTGTCGAACACCGTTCGCAGGTTGTCGACGGTGAGCAGCGGGTCGCCGCGTCTGCTGTCAGTGCGGGCTTTCGTAGTGGTGTTCATGGTCGACTCGTTGGGGGTGCTCGTTGTAGATGTGGAGTTAGGGTGGGTTGATTCTGGTTCTGGTTCCGGTTCTGGTTCCGGTTCCGGTTCCGATCCTGAACCAGATACGCTGTCGTCTTCGTGGCCACTCTCGTTCCCACTGCCGCGGTCAGGACTCGGCGAGGACGGCGGTGTCGGTGCCGGCGTCATTCGCCGCTCCCCTCCGAACGTGGATCGAGTGCGTCACGGAGCGCGTCGCCGATGAAGTTGAACGCGAGGATCGTGAAGAACAGGAAGACCCCCGGAATCGTCGAGATCCACCAGGCGTACTGCAGGTCGTCTCGACCGGACGCGATGACCTCGCCCCACGATGGGACCGTCGGGTCACCGAGACCGAGGAACGCCAGGCTCGCCTCGAAGAGGATGAGTCCGGGGATCAACAGCGTCACCGCAGTGATGACGCTGTTCGAGACGTTCGGCAAGAGGTGGCGACGCATCGTCCAGTAACTACTGGCACCCGCGTTCTTCGCGGCGAGGACGTACTCCTCTTCGCGGCGCTGGAGTGCCTCACTCCGAACAATACGGGCAATTCCGCCCCACCCGAGCAGGCCGAAGATCACGATCATGCTGAACAGGCTGCCACCGTAGAGGTAGACGACCATCAGGTACAGGAAGAACGTCGGGAACGTGATCTGGATGTCGACGTAGCGCATGAGCACGGCGTCGATCCAGCCGCCGAAGTAGGCGGCACTCACGCCGACGATCGCCGCGATCGTGATCGTAATCATCGCAGCGATCAGGCCGACTTGCATACTGACCTCCATCCCGTAGATGACCGAGACCAGGATATCTTTCCCTTCGTGGGTCGTTCCGAGTGGGTGCGCCCAGGTCCCATGACAGCGGCCACCCGAGACCTCTCCGGCACACTCGACCGGCATCCACTCTTCGACCGACATGAACACCGGCGGCTGGTAGGCGTTACTGGGGTTGACCGTCGGTCGATCCAGGAACCGCGGTCCAATCGACCCAATGACGAAGATAATCCCCAAGTATATCAGGCTGATAACGGCCGCCTTGTTCTTGCGGAACTGCCGCCAGTAGTACCTCGTCATCCGCTTGTTCTCGTACAGCGGCACGACGACGAAACACAGGATCGACAGCAACGTCAGAATGTACAGCCAGTCGAGTGCCTGCAGGTTGACACCGAGCGTGCCGATAGTATCGGTTCCCGGCGTCTTGATGACGTAATCGTAGATGACACCGGCGGCAAAGACGGTGTAAATGCTTGCAATGATGATCGCCTTGAGTGACAGCGATCGATGTGCGTCGTCGACTTGTTCCCAGTCGACATCTTCGAACGTCTCTCGACTCCCGGCCGAGCCGTGTGTGTCAGTATCGACCGACATCAGGAATCACCGTAATCGATCCGTGGGTCGAGCACTGTGTAGGCGACGTCCTGTGCCAGGTTTCCGATAATCGTCAGGAACGCCGGTAACAGGACTGTCCCCATCACCAGCGGTGTATCCTGATTGATGATCGCCCGGAAACTGAGCATCCCCAGTCCCGGAATGCCGTAGACGACTTCGATCAGATACGACGACACCAGGATAATTCCCAGCAAGTCACCGACGAGGATCGTTGCGAGGGGAACCGACGCCGGCCGGAAGATGTGACGCGTCAGGATCCGCCGCCCCTCGACACCCTTGGCCTTCGCCGTTTTGACGAACTCAGCCTCGACGTACTCGAGTGCCTCCGCGCGAGAGTAGCGCATCAGACTCGCGATCGAACTCAGTGTGAGCACGATAATTGGTAGTATGAGCTGTTGAGCGTTCTCCAAGGAGAACACGGCAACGCTCGTGTCGAACAGGATCGGCACCCAGCCAAGCATCACCCCGAAGATCACGAGCAGGATGATCGCGAACCAGAAGTCCGGAATGCTCAGCCCGAAGAAGGCGAAGAACGTCGCCGCGTAGTCACTCCGGGTGTACTGGTTGGTCGCGGAGTAGAGGCCGATAGCAATGCCCAGAACTGTCGAGATGATAACGGAGGGAACCCCGTACATCATCGAATACGGTATTGCATCAGCTATCGCTGTTGTGACTGGTTGTGCGCGTGTCTCAGACCATCCCCAGTCGAGCGAGAGCATGTTCCCCATGAAGTCGACGTACTGAACGTGAATCGGCTGGTCGTATCCGTAGTAGCTCTCGTATGCCTCCCCAATTTCGCTCGGATCATCACCGGCCTGTGCGGCCTGGAACTGGAGTTCGGCAAGCTGTGTATCCGGCGTAAAGTACAGGAGCATAAACGTCAGCGTCAGGACGATCAGTGACGCGACGACTGCCCAGGCAACTCGACGCAGAATATAGGTTGTCATGCTCATGCGCCATCACCACTGCATTCCAATAAGAGTATGAAAGGTAGCAACACGGTTGAATTTCGGTTTCAGTCTCGTTCTCGTTCTCGTTCTCGGTTACGGTAGGGTTGATACTATCGCCGAATCGAGTGTCGGTCAGCGAGGTTATGCTTCGTCGAACGCCCAGGTGTGGCGGTCCCACGCCTGACCGAACTCCTCTTCGGGTCCATCGACGTATCCCTGGTACCCGATGATGTCGTCACCCATGGCGACGAAGTTAACCGGCTGATCCTCACTCAGAATACCGAAGATTTCTGCGAGTGTCTCCTGGCGCTCGCTCTGGTCTGCACTGGTTCGGACAGTGCTAAACAGCGACGCCATGTCGGCATCCGGAACGTAGCCGAAGTAGTTCGTCGGTGCTTGTTCCGTCCAGAACGCGTCGGTTGCGGCCGGCGTTCGTGGATAGGTGTTGAAGTTGATCCCGTACATGAGGTCCCAATCCTCTTCGCTCGCGGAGCCATCGCGTGGGCCGTCGTTGTTCGGGCCACCAGTCCACGGCTGGTCGTCCTCGTCGCCCTGCCAGGAGTTTTGCACGTAGTTCGGGATCATCTGGTCGAACGTCACGGAATCGAACTCAACCTCGATACCGAGGTCGCTCAACTCGTCGCCCATGAACTCGGCCGTGGTTGCCGTCGTTTCGGTCCCGCGCGAGTAGACCATCGTCAGCGTGACTTGTTCGCCGTCTGGGTCGAGCAGCGTTCCGTCGCTGTCGTAACCGTAGCCCGAACTCAGGTTCTCCTCGAGAAGGTCCCGTGCGGCGTCTGGATCGTAGCTATCCCCTTCGCCGAACTGGGTCACTTCGGATTCATCGTACCACTCCGACCACTCTGGCTGGAACGTGTGTGCGACCTCTGCGTAGCCACGGAGGATGTTCTCCGTAATCTCGACCTTGTCGATCGCCATCGAGAGCGCCTGCCGAACCTCGCGCGTGCGAAGTTCTTCCCAGCCGTTCATCCGCTGGTTGTACGCCATGATAGTCAGGTACGAGTACGGAACTTCCATGACGTCGACGTCCGGTCGGCCCTCGAACTGCTCGACACGAGTCGACGGAATATTGGTCTCTTCGATCTCGCCCTGTCCGAGCGCACTCATCCGGGTGCTGTCCTCGTCGATCGCCTGATAGGAAAATTCCGTAAAGCTTGGCGCGTTCTGCCAGGCCTCGACCTGCTCGTCGCTGATGTAGTCCGGGAAGTCGTCAGCGTCGAGTTCGTTCATGTAGTAGTCGTCGTTCCTGACGGCGACGAACTCGGAGTCGCGGTCCCAGCGTTCGAACGTGTATGCACCGAGGTTGCCGGCGTAGGCCAGTTCTTGCACTTCGTCGTCCTGATCGAGACCCTCACCGTCCTGTGCGTCGACATACGGTTCGAGCAGCCCCTGTGGCATACAGTACGATCCCCAGAGGTCCGGCTCGAACGGCCAGTCGGCGTTCGGGTTCTCGAGTTCGATCTGGAACTCGAGTTCACCGGTTTCTTCGACGTGCGTTCCGTCCCAGTTACCGGCGGCTTCGGAGAGCGCCCAGTTGCCTTCTCCCTGGTGAACTTCCTGGATCATGTAGACCCAGTCGGAAGCGGTCATTTGACCGTAGTCACCGCCCCACTGGAGGTTGTCTCGGAGGGTTGCGACGTACACCTGCGCATCACCGGTGTCTTCAACGTCCATCCACAGTGGGAAAATCTGGTCGTCGGAGGTAACCGTGTATGCGCTGTCCATCACCAGCGCGAGCCGGTTGTTCGTGTTGTTGTCGGACACCTGAATGAAGTTCATCGATTCGGCGTCCGTCCCGTCGGCGACAGTGTAGGTATCGTCTGTTTCCTCGTCGTCGCTCCCCAGACAGCCAGCAGCCCCAATCACACCCGCTGCAGTGAGTCCCTGAAGGACACGGCGTCGGTTGATACCAGTTCGGTATCGCTTGTTATTCTCCACCATGAAACCACGGTATTAGCACAAGTATAAATAGGTTGTTGTTCCTGGTTCAACAAGATATTGTCAGGGAGGCCGTACCCAGTGTTTGCCCAATGCCTGTTCCGTAATATGGGATTGACACCAGTGTCTGTCCGGATATCAGTAGATGCACTGGAATAAACAGACAATGTGTTGTGATTGGGGTCGTCCCGTAATCGAGCTGTTTATAAGTTCCTGCTGGCCAGCAACTGCGTTGTATCACCAACGCATGCGTCAGGGACGGCTCGTACCGGGAAACTGGTTAAACAGTGTCTAACTGTAACGACTGATAATTGTGGTAGTTATCTAACTCGAAAACCGTCTATATCCGTGGTCTGCCCTTCCTACAGCGTCTCTTTTCTGAGAAACAGATGTTACCACTGTCCAGAGTGTATTGTATACAATTGTCACACAATACGAGATTGTGTACAAGTAATGGTAGCACACCGGATCCAAAACAAAAATTTATGGGACATGAGTGTCTCGTCTCACTCGAAATGGCGAATGAAATCGATCAGTCCCGGCGGACTTTCCTGAAGACTGCTGGGGCGGGTGCAGCGGTGGCAACGTTTGCTGGGTGCATTACCGACGAGGATCCCTCCGAAGACGACGGTGGGGACGAGGGTATGCTGAACCGGATCAACTCGACGATGACGTCGCTCGATCCGATTCAGTCGACCGACACGGCCTCCGGTGAGGTCATCAACCAGATTTACGAGGGGCTTACGTACTTCCCGAACGGTGGGGCGGAGGTCGAGAATCTCCTCGCTGAGGAAGTCGACATCTCCGACGACCTGCTGACGTACACGTTCACGCTGAAGGAAGCCGAGTACCACGACGGTACTGAGCTGACCGCAGACGACTTCGTGTACGCGTTCCGTCGACTCGCCGAGTCCGAGAACAGTGAGCGAGCGAACTTTATCCTCGGCGACATCTTCCTCGCAATCGAGCACGAGACGGACGACGATGGTGCAGTCGTTCCGGAATCGATTGGAGCCGAAGCGGTCGACGACCGAACGTTCGAAATCACGCTCCGGTCGGCGAACCCGAACGCACTCGACCTGCTGTCGTACGACTCCTTCTCCGCGATTCCAGAAGGAATCGTCGGCGACATCGAGGGCTACGACGGCGAGTACGAACACGGCGAGTTCGCGAGCGAAGTCGCAGTCGGTACTGGTCCGTTCGAGTTCGACAGCTGGGACCCAGACGCAGAAGCCGAAGTCTCCACATTCGACGATTACCACGGCAGCGTGGCGAACATCGACGGCGTCCACTGGCAGATCCTCGAAGACGACACTGCACACTTCACCTACGCGATGAACCGCAGTGCCGACGTCTTCAGTATTCCAACCGCGGACTACGATCAGTCGCTGATCGACGCGGAAACGGACGACGAAGGGCGTGAAATCGGTGAATACGGTCCCGTCGAAAACGGTGACATGCTCGACTACGTCGGCGTTCCACAGCTGTCGACCTACTACTTCGCGTTCAACGCACCGTCCGTCCCAGTCGAGATTCGACAGGCCGTTGCATACGTTCTCAACCGAGAGGACCTCGTCCAGGATATTTTCCAGGGACGTGGCGAAGAAGCAGTGACGTTCACGCCGCCAGGTGCGTTCCCGGGCGGTCCGGAGCGTCGCGACGAATTCATCGAGGACTACCCGTACGAGCTGTTCGAAAACGACCGTGATGCCGCACGCGACCTCATCGAGCAAGCTGGCTACGACGACGACGATCCGTACGAGCTCACCCTGACCACCTACGAGAGTGAGGTCTTCCAGGAAGCCGGTCGTTACCTCCGTGACAACCTCGCCGGACTCGGTGTCGACCTCCAGCTCGAGGAGACGCCGTTCGCGACGCTGCAGGAACAGGGAGAGAACGGCAACCTCGAGTTCTACTCGCTCGGCTGGACGTGGAGCTGGCCAGCAGCAGACTACGGGATGTTCGGCTTCGAACCGGAGAACACCAACACGTCCCTAATGCCCGGCGATGCGAGTGGCTACTACCTCGACTGGCACGAAGAGGACTCCGACGCGTCGGCAATGGCCCAGGAAGCCTGGGAAACTGTCGAAGCGAATCCAGAGCCCGAGGAAGGACAGGAAGCTCGCAACGAGGCGTACATCGACATGGAGCAGGCCATCTGGGACGACGCGGTCATGCTTCCGCTGTACCACGAAATCGCCGAGCAGTTCAACTACCAGCACGTCGACATCGAGCCGTTCGGAACGATGGGCGACTACCTGCAGCGGTACAACAACGTCACGCTGGACGAATAACGGCCGTCTAGCAGCAGAGCCGTAACTGTACAGCCGCGGTCCGGGAGTTCTCCCTCTCCCATCCAACTGTACGTGCGTTCAACGATAATAGGGAGGTTTATAATCCAGGAATGCTCGAACAACCTATAGTACGAGATATGATGCAGACGTTGCAGACGGGTGATCATTCGTGAGCCGCTGGCGGTACTTCTTCCGCCGGTTGCTCCTGTCGGTCCCCGTCGTTCTCTTCGGGCTCACGATTACGTTCGTCATCGTACGAATGGGCCCCATCGACCCTGTCGCCGCCATTGTTGGTCCTGAAGGGGGAGGCGCAAGTCGCGGACGTATCGAAGAACGGCTCGGATTGAACGAACCCCTCTGGCAACAGTATATCACCTTCATGGTTGATATGCTGACGTTCAACCTCGGCCAGTCGTGGGTTATTCAGCCAGGTCGAAGCGTCGAGAGCCTGCTGATGACCTACGCGCCACGAACGCTCTGGCTCGGGTTCTGGTCGGTTCTGATCGCTATCTGTATCGGGATCCCGCTCGGCTTCTACGCCGGACTGAACCCGAACACGAAGAGTGACTACCTCGCATCGTTCGGCGGGATCGTCTGGCGCGCAATGCCAAACTTCTGGCTCGCCATCATCATCCTCGCCGTCCTTCGCCAGTCCGAACGGTTCTTCTTCGGGCTGAGCTGGCAGTCACTTGGTGTTAGCAACAACCTCATCGGTCAGCCACCGCTCGACTTCATCGCGTTCACTGACTGGACCACGATTGGAATTATTAGTATCCCAGTGGGGGTATACTTCTCGTTCAGTACTCTCATCGAATCGATCAAGCAGGTCATGCCCGCCGCGATCGTGCTTGGCTCGGCCGCGATGGGGAACGAGATGCGAATCGGTCGAACGGCCGTTCTCGAAACGATCAACTCGAACTACGTCGAGACGGCGAAGGCCAAGGGGCTTCGTGACCGCGTCATCGTCTGGAAGCACGTCTTCCGGAACGCGCTGGTTCCGCTCGTCCCGATCATCACGAACGAGGCGTTCATCCTGATCGGCGGCTCGGTCATCGTTGAAGTCATCTTCGGCATCAACGGTCTCGGCTACCTGTTCTTCCAGGCAGCCGTCCAGGGTGACCTTCCGCTAGTCGGATCGCTGATGTTCATTTTCATCGTCCTGATCGTCTCGATAAACATCCTCCAGGACTTCCTCTACACCGTTCTGGATCCACGCGTGGGGTACGAATAGATGAGCATGAACGAATTCGACGACAAGACGCTTCGAGAACGAATTGCCGACAATCCACAACCGGCGCTTGCCTGGTTGGCTGGTGCCCTCGTGCTGGTCGCCCTTGAGTTGGGACGACTCGCATCCGGCATCGTCCAAGTCGGCGAAACCACCCGGTTTGCACTCGGCGGTATCGCGTCGCTTCCGGGATTGGTCGAAGAATCAGTTGCCAGTTCACTCGGTGAGATCGCGGGCCTCGTTGCGTTCGGCCTCGCAGCGCTCGTGTTGCTGGGTATCGCAGCCATTCTCGTCAAGTGGTTGTTGATCCCCTGGACACTGGTCGACCGCCTCGGCATCGAGGCAAGCACCGGTGTCAAAGACATCATCGAACGCGTCATCGTCACCGGACTCCTCGTCGTCGCTGCTGCCCTCGTCGTGCTGACACCAGTCGGTGGCGTCCTCGAGATGGCAGTCAGTGCGTTCACTCGCGGCGTCGAATGGGTGAGTTCGCTCCCGACGATTACGAGTCGCGAACTCATCTCGAACGAAGGCTACCAGCTTCCCGACGGCAGCTGGGAAGGGACCTTCCTCGGTCTCTCACCTGCCGTTGCGTGGGCGCTTCGTGTAGCGGTCGTCTACGCGTACGCACTGGTCTGGCTCGCCTGGCTCTGGCGCGGCTACGAAACGTTCCGTGCACACTACCGTGAGGCAGACTGGACGCCTCGCGACGACAGTATCAATCGCTTCCGGAACCACTACTGGGGAATGTTTGGTCTCATCGTCGTTATCATGTTCCTCGTGATGGCGCTGTGGGCACCGGCAGTGAGTCCCGCGACAGCTGAGGCCAACCTGTACCAGCCGTACGAACACGAGTTCGAGTACTACGGCGACGATGGAGTCGAAACGATTTCCCACGGTGATGCAAACTTTGACAGCCGCTCGCAGGGCGGTGATATCAACGTCGGGATCATGAGCTACGACGACTACGACCGGTTCCATCCGTTCGGGACAAATACGGACGGGAAGGATCTCTTTACCTTCTTGGCGTATGGAGCGCAGGTCTCGCTCGTCATCGGACTGCTCGCAACCGTCCTGATGGCAGTCATCGCGACGGCACTCGCGCTCATCACGGCGTACTACAAGGGCGTTACCGACCTGGTGACGATCGTGGCCAGTGACTCGATCATCTCCTTACCACGATTCTTATTGGTCCTGTTGCTCTCCGTGCTGTTCATGCAGGCCAATCACCCGGTTGCGGAGATCTACGACGGGGGCTTACTCCTGGCGTTAATCTTCGCCGGGACCGGCTGGCCACTCCTGTGGCGGTCGGTCCGTGGTCCGGCGCTTCAGGTCTCCGAACAGGAGTGGATCGATGCCGCAAAGAGCTACGGCCAGAGTCCGGCAGCAACCATGCGAAAGCACATGGCGCCGTACATCGCCGGCTACATGCTCATCTACGCCTCGCTGTCGCTCGGTGGGGTCATCATCGGCGTCGCTGCACTCTCGTTCCTCGGCTTCGGTGTGCAGGCACCGACGCCCGAGTGGGGCCGTGCCGTCTACGAGGGGCAGTCCCTCATCCCGACGTCTTCGTGGCACATCGCGACTCTGCCAGGGATCCTCGTCGTGTTGCTCGTCACTGGATTCAACGCTCTCGGTGACGGCATTCGCGACGCGATTGACCCACAGAGCGAGGCCAGCGACGGCGCCGCCGGCGCTGCCGGAGGTGGTGGATAATGGCTATGGAATCTGACTCTCCAACTGCGGCGACAGCAACGACAACAGCGGAATCGACGACGACGGCTGGGGCTGCGGCACGCGATGAGCCGATCCTCACCGTCCGAAACCTTCAGACCTCCTTCTTTACGGATAAGGAGGTCATCCGCGCAGTCGACGGCGTGAACTTCGACATCCGGCCCGGCGAAACCGTCGGAATCGTCGGCGAGAGTGGCTCCGGAAAGAGTGTCACCGCCCGTTCGATCATGGGACTCGTCGACTCGCCCGGCCGGATCATGCCGGGAAGCAGCATTCGCTTCAACCACGTCGAAACGCTCATCTCGTTCGCCTCGGACTTTTCCGAGCGAACCGTCAATCTCGACGACCTCGAGGCAGAACACGACCCCGCCTCGCTGTTCGACCACCCCGACATCGACGCGACACCGCGGACGTTCGGGTACGATGACCGCGAGGAAGCAACGATCGAAGACTTCGTCGGCGCCTACGGCGAGGAACTCGAGTTCATCGGTGATGACGACTGTGTCTTCGTTCGCGGTGGCGGCCCGAACGATCCGGAGTCGATCACCGACGGGTTCGTCGAACTCACTCGTTGTACGGGTGAGATTCAGCGCGCGATGCGCGGTGGCCGAATCGCGATGGTCTTCCAGGACCCGCTGACGAGCCTCAACCCGGTCTACACGGTCGGCAACCAGATCAAGGAGACGCTGCGGCTTCACCAGGATCTGTCGGGACAGGAGGCGACCCAGGAAGCGATGAATTTGCTCGAGGCGGTCGGAATTCCGGACGCACGCCGGCGCGTGACGGAGTACCCACACCAGTTCTCCGGCGGGATGCGCCAGCGGGCGGTCATCGCGATGGCGCTGGCCTGCGACCCCGACCTGCTGATCTGTGACGAGCCGACGACGGCACTCGACGTGACGATTCAGGCCCAGATTCTGGATCTGCTGCGCGAGCTGCAGGAAGAGCGCGACCTCGGGATCATGTTCATCACCCACGACATGGGTGTCATCGCCGAGGTGACCCACCGCGTGAACGTCATGTACGCGGGCGAGGTCGTCGAGACCGCGGGTGTCCACTCGTTGTTCGACGATCCGAAACACCCCTACACGCAGGGGTTACTCGAGTCCATTCCGGGCCGTCAGGAGAGTGACCGACTGCAGACGATCGAGGGTAACGTGCCGACGCCGAACGAGCCGGCGACGTACTGTCGGTTCGCGCCGCGGTGTCCGAAGGCGTTCGAAGAGTGTGAGGCGGTCCATCCGGATACGGTTTCGGTTGGCGATGCGAACGAGGACGAACAGACCGATCACACGGCAGCGTGCCTCCTCTACATTGACAAATACGTGAACAATCACGTTCGGACGGAGACAGGTGCACAGGCACAGACACAGACCCAGCCACAAACCGACGCCGACACAGCCGGAGGTGACGAACGATGAGCCAGAACGCAATGGAAGCGAACGCGACTGAGACGGAGCCACAGGTAGGATCGTCCCAGGACGACGACGTGATGGTCGAGGTTCGCGATCTGCGGACCTACTACGAAGGCGAGGGCCTCTTCGGCGGGACGCCAGTCAAGGCTGTCGACGGCGTTTCCTTCGACATCAAGCGTGGTGAAACGCTTGGACTGGTCGGCGAATCCGGCTGTGGAAAGAGTACCCTCGGACGAACACTCATTCAACTCGAGTCCGCAACGGGTGGCGAGATTCGATTCGACGGTACGGATATCACGACGCTATCGGGCGCGGACCTCAAGAAGTGGCGTCGGAACGCCCAGATGGTGTTCCAGGACCCAGACTCGAGTCTCAACGACCGGATGACGATCGGTGAGATCGTCCGAGAGCCACTCGACGTCCACGACTGGAAGACGCCGCGTGAGCGTCGCCAGCATGTGAAAGAACTGCTCGATACGGTCGGACTTCAGCGCGAGCACTACTACCGCTATCCCCACCAGTTCTCCGGTGGGCAGCGCCAGCGAATCGGTATCGCGCGAACGTTGACACTCGAGCCGGAGTTCATCGTGCTCGACGAGCCGGTGTCGGCGCTCGACGTGAGTGTGCAGGCAGAGGTCATCAACCTCCTCGAGGATCTGCAAGAGGAGTTCGGTCTGACCTATCTCTTTATCGCTCACGACCTCTCGGTCGTGCGCCACATCTGTGACCGGGTTGCTGTGATGTACCTCGGCAACATCATGGAGATCGGGCCGACCGAAGAACTGTTCGCCAATCCGGCGAACCCGTACACGCACTCGCTGCTGTCGGCGATTCCGGAACCTGATCCCTCGGCGCACAAGGATCGGATTACGCTCCATGGAACGCCGCCGAGTCCGCGATTCCCGCCGGATGGCTGTCCGTTCAGCACGCGCTGTCCCGCTCGGATCCGTCCGCCGGAGTACGAGAACCTGGACAACGATCTCTGGGTGCAACTCGATACGCTCCGTGAAGTGTTGCGCGAGCGCGACCGCGCGGAGAAGTCGGTTACTGACCGTATCCGCGAACTGCTGGGCAAGGAGCCACGGTTCGGAACGATCGAGGAGATCTATGGCGAACTGTTCGACGAGCACGACGTCCCGGCCGATGTGCAGGAAATCCTCGATGAGACGGCGGATCTCGCGCGCGATGAAGGCGAGATTGCTGCACTCGACCGGCTCGGTGAAGAGTTCGGGAGCGTCTGTGAGGGCTATGACCCTGACACCGGCGGCGAGAACGAGGATACAGACGACCCAGTTGCACCCGAGTACTACACGGTCAGTCCCACGGGACGACGCAGCTTCTGTCACCGCCACGATCCGAGCGCAGAGTACGCCGAACCGGATCAGGTGCTCGACGAGCGCCACTAACGGAACACACGAGTACTGATCGGCCGTGTCTACGTGTGGCCGGTCGTGGCCGTCTCACCGTTTTCCTCGTTGCTCACGTACTCGCCACCGTAGTTGGTGGTCTGGTGTGTCCTTCTGGTACCGACTCGAGTAGGAGTAGGGTTACAATCGAAGTCCATTTCTGCCCGCTTTGAGTAGCAGTGATTATATCGACAGCCGCGACGATACCGACTACGACACGCTTCACGCCGATTCCATGCCCACAGATTACCACCGGAGTTCACTCCACGTCCGATTATCCGTCTGGATCGATGCGATCACCTACGCCGGCGCAGTTGCCACTCTCGTAACCCTCGCTGCACTCCTCCTCGGTCTCGTCACCGGAGGTGGTCCCTCACAGGCAAAGTTCATACTCTTTGCCGTCGGTTTTCTCCTGCTTGGCTATGCGACAGTCCGACTGTGGCCGTCCACACCAAGCGATCTGGATTCTCAGACTGAACTTGCCGGCGTCGAAGGTGACTCGATTCCGGAAACTGCAGACCGGACGCGGTTTCAGGCGTTCGTCCAGCAGTTGCCACCACTCCGGTGGGTTCGGTCACCGCCGCCGGAAGCCCGTATGCGAACCCAGGGAAAACTCCTCCTGGGAAGCATCGCGGTATTGCTCGTCTCCTTTCTGATGGAGACCGTGTTCGGGATCTGAGTCGCATCGGCTCTCCGGTGTGTCCAGCTATCGGTCGTTCGTATTCGTACGTGCATACACAGAGCTACAGTTGCGTCTACGGTCACTCTACGTCCATACCCGCGTCTGCGTCCACACCCACACCTACACCTACACCTGCCTACAGTCATGCCCACAGACACACTCACACGTCCACTCACACGCAAACCCCCCCAGCCGAACTCGGCACTCGAGTCGGCGTGAAAAGAGTTATCCGGCTACTGTGCCCACCCCTTCGTATGGTACGGATTGGGAACGACGATAGTGCTGAACGAGTCGAGCGAGTCAGCACGAACGCAGTCAAAGACGCCTGGGCGCAAACGACCGACGAACTGGAGGTACTCGCCGAACAGCGTCGTGAGAACGGCTGGGATACCGTCGCGGTTCCGGCGATTCAGACGGCCGCGGTCAGCCGAGACGCCGGCCCGAAACACAACGAACGCTTTGGTATCGTCTTCGTCGTCCCGGACAACTACGCCGACTCGTTCTCGGAAGCGTTCGAGCGCGGCGAGTTCCCACGGTTCCAGGCGTACCGAAACGAGGTCAGCGGTGCTGTCTTCCTCGTCGTCGAGTATCTCGATCCCGACACCGAGACCGCGATTCTCCTCGCTGGCCAGTACGAACGTCGCCACGTCGGTGGGATGCTCTCCGCTGCCGCCGACGAGGGTGTCCTCTATACGCACGCAAAAACGCTCAACGGGACGATCCTCGGCTCGTTCGAGCACGAAGGAGACGAGTACGAGCCACTCGTCCCCGAAACGATCGAACCGATCGGCAACAGTTCGGAGTAACTCGTCTCAGTGTCCGGGTACTCGAGTACCCAGAGGTGAGTTCGGGTCGTTCTGTTGTGGGTTGCTTGGTGTGTTGAGTGCTGTGTGTGGTGTGTTGAGTGTTGAGTACTGTGTGTGGTGTATTGCGTGCTGAGTGCTGTGTGTGCTGTGTTGCGTGCTAAATGCTAAGTGCTACTTGCGAAGTGGAGAGAAACGAGACCCGTCGCGACCGATCAGGAGTCGCCGTGTTCGTCGATAATGACGACTTCACCGTCGACGACGTCGACGTTGATGAGCGTCTTGACGTCGTAGCCGGCGTCATCGACCTTGTTCTCACCGCCAACCTTCTTGATGACGGCGACAGTATCGATGACTTCTGCGCCGATGCCGTCGAGCGCTTCGAGCACCGAGGCGAGCGTGCCGCCGGTCGAGAGCACGTCGTCGAGGACGAGGACGCGCTCGCCCTCGCGGACGTCGTTGATGTACATCTCGTTCTCGGAGTAGCCGGTCTGCTGGGAGATTGCGACCTCGTCGTCGAGGCCGTACTGGCGCTTTCGGATGACGGTCAGCGGGATGTCCGTCATCAGCGAGACGGCGGTCGAGATGTGAATCCCCATCGCGGCTGGGGTGACGATTCGGTCGACATCCTGGAGTTCGGCCTTGCGGATGATTCGGATGACGATTTCACGAAGGAGCGTCGGGTCGAGCTTCGGGACACCGTCGCTGATCGGGTGTACGAAGTAGTGATAGCCGTTCTTTTCGATGATCGGCGCCTCGAGGAGCGACTGCTGTAACTGATCCATGTCGTGGGTCGGACGGTAGCGGAGTAAAACTTGACGATACGTGTGGGCAGTGAGTCGCTGTAACGCGCCACCAGCAACGAGCGCAGTTGGCGTCGTCAGTCGCTCGGCCCGTAACTCAGTTCTGGTGGCTGGTCGCCATGGCCGAGGCGCATATGCCGCTCGTGGTAGATGTGGACGACCGCTGTCAGCGTCACGACGACGGAGATGAGGCCCATCCAGGTCAGATTCGACAGCATGGTCAGCGGATAGATCTCGAGCCAGAGCGCTGCGACCAGCGCAGAACTGATCGCCCCAAGCGAGAGGTACAGTTCCCGCCAGGCGAACTCGCGACCGGGCACGATCTCGAGATAGACGCTGATATCTCGCGTTCGGTCGGTCGCGCGGATCACACCTCGATCGGAGTCGAAATGGAGAATGCCGACTTCGTCCATCTTCGGCAGGTGCGTCTGCTGGAGCGTCGTATAGACGCGCTTTCGTTGCGCTGGCGTGACCCCCTCGAGTGTCGTCTCGTACTCCCAGGCAGCCAGTTGCTGGGCGAGGTCACCGAGTTCGACCGGACGGCCGTCCTGTTTGAGAAAGTGGAGCACGTAGCGACGACGCTGGTTGCGGAGGACTTCGAACACTTCGCCCTTCGAGAGCGGTTCCGGCTCTGGGACGGCCGTTGTCTCCTCGGAGGCGTCCGTCTTGCTGGCTGTCTCAGTCGCACCCACTGCGTCCGCATCGCTGGCTGTGTTGGCTCCGTTGGTTCCTGTTGTCGACTGCGGTTCGATACTATCGTTTCGTTGTTTCTGGGCCACTCCGGGTCACCTCGATCCCCGTCCATTGCCGAATCAAATCGGTGGTACTAATGGGTTAGTTCGATGGGATGAACGCCACCTATATAACTCTCCTGACCCGCTCTGAAATAATCAGGTGGCTAACTAGTCCGAGCGGATGGCAGCGATCGACGTTGCGATTTCACCGGCGAGCCCGGATTTGGACCCCGAAAACTGTGCGACGTCTGTAGCGTGGACGAGCAACGCTCGTGTCTCATCGCTTCCCATCACGCTTGCATCGTTCGCAACGACGAACGCGAGGTCCGCCCGAGCCTGCATCTCTCTGGCCTTGGTGATCAGCTGTTCGTCCTCGCCCGACGTTTCGGTCTTGAAGCCAACGATCGGCAGATCGGGATGTGCGTCACGAATCTCGTCGATCAGTTTCGGCGTGGACTCGAGTGCGAGCGTCAACTCCTGGCCCGAGCGAATCTTCTCATCGCTGGTCTCGACGGTGTAGTCGCTGATCGCGGCGGCCGAGACAAGCGCGTCTGCCTCGGCACAGGCTTCCTGGGTCGCGGCGAGCATCTCCTTGGCGCTCTCGACTGCCTGAACGTCAGCGTAGGGGACGTTCGGTCCGTCGTGGACCAGCGTGACGTCCGCGCCCCGAACGTAACAGGCAGCGGCGACTGCACGCCCCATCTTCCCCGACGAACGGCTCGTCAGGATTCGAACCGGGTCGATCGACTCGCTCGTCGCGCCGCTCGTGACGACGACGTGCTCGCCGGAGAGGGGGCGCTCGCCTGCCGCGCGGGCCACGTCGCAGACGATCGCCTCCTCGCTCGCGATTTTCGCCTTCCCCTCCTCGATCCGCGGGTCGACGAAGTCGACGCCCCACTCGGAGACCGTGTCGATGGCCTCCAGTACGCCGGGGTGGTCGTACATCGGTTCGTGCATCGCCGGGGCGATGACGACGGGTGTGTCGGCACCGAGCGCAGTCGTCGCACACGTCGTCACCGGCGTGTCGTCGACCGCGCCGGCGATCTTGCCGACCGTGTTGGCCGTCGCCGGCGCGATCAGGAACACGTCGGCCCAGCCGTCGTAGCCACAGAGGTCGACGTGCTCGACGCTGCCCGTGATCTCCGTAACGACGTCGTTGTCGGTGGCGAACTCCACGGCCCAGGGGTGGATGATTCCCTGGGCACTGCCGGTCATCACGCCGCGAACGGTGGCACCGCGTCGTCGCAACTCGTGGGCCAGCTCGACCGTCTTCACGGCCGCGATCGACCCCGTCACCCCAAGTGCGACGTTGACTCCCTCGAGCATTCGTCTGGTCTTCTCACGGGAGTGTGTTAAGCGTAGCGAGGCATTGCCACCAGTGTGGCATCTCATCCGTTGGGTTGTCCACAGTTCCAGCGGCGTCTCTCGGCGTATCCTGTAGTGACTGAACCGGATCCGACACCATTCGGTCATGACCGCCAACCGGATCCTCCAGAATTCGTGTCAGTGTAGCTAAGTCTATCTCCGCTCGACGCGTGAGTTCTTTTGAGGACTGATGGAGACACATAGTAACTCACCAGAACCAACCAGTACCGACAGTGAACCGGATGCCATGGCGAAAGCCAGGTCCTGGACCGGGATGGTCCGCACTGGCCTCTTCTCCCTCTCACTCGTCCTGGCTGCAGTGATGACCGCCCTCTTTCTCCCCGACTTACTCGCACTGCTCGTGATGGGCTGGACCGCCGAAGCCGGAGCGGAACTCGGCATTCACCGACTGCACGTGATGGGGATCGCCGCGGTTGTGGGCGTGTTCCTGCTCGGACTCTTCTCGCAGGCGTTTCGCCCACTCGAGCGCATCGCGTCGATGTGGGGTGCGTTCGTGAGCATCCTCGTCGTCAGCATCGGCACCGTCGCGTTCGGCGTCGGTCGCCCCGAAGAGGTGCTCCCGTTCTTGCTGGTCACGACCATCGCGCTCGTGACCCACCCGGCAGGACGGAGTCTGTTCCGCCGCGGGGACTCGTACAGCCCGGTGTTGCTCGCACTGGTCGCCGTCGCCGCGATTCCGATCCTCGCGTTCGTCGGGACGAAACTGAGTCTGACGACGAATATGTCCGATCCACACGCCGCCGACGGCCACTACGTGATGATGACTGGCCTCGCACTCGCCCCGCTCGCGTACGGTGTCTTCGCCGCACTCGGCTTCACCGGCTGGCGGCTTGCCTCGTGGCTCGCCGCGCTCCCGATGGCGTACTACGGCCTGCTGTCGCTCTCGTTCCCTGCACAGGTGGGTGCAACGAGCACGACGTGGAGCGTCCTGGCCATCCTCTGGGCAGTCGCTTTCGTCGTGACTGCTGAGTATTCGCGTACAGGTACGTCCGCGCTGTTCCGGCGCGATAGCAGAACGAAGCGAGCGAGCATCTAGCCCACAGCGGGCCCTCTTTTTCCGTCCGTTCTGTCCGCTCCGTGTTTTGCCAGGACCTGGCCCGATAGCCAGTCACTCTCGCTCGACGCTCGGATGCATCGTCGGCCGCTCGTCGAGCGGGTCGGCGAACGCCTCAAGCATCGTTTCACGGGCTCGCTCGTCGCGTGCGCGCCGTTCCTCGTCGTCGATCTCCTCACAACCGGGTGGTACTTCGCGGTCTCGTCCAGTGAAGTACCCCTCCGGGACGACCCAGTCGTGGTAGAAATTGACGTCGGAGTCGTGGATAACCGCGAGCCCGACCTTTGCGCCGTGGCCGGCCGCAACGATCGTCTGGTGTGGCTCACCGGCGAGTCGCCCCGCGGCGTAGACGCCGTCGACCGCCGTTCGGCCGGCGTCGTCGACCGCGACGAAGTGCTTGCTCCCGCGCTGGGTTCGGCCCACGTCGAGGGGAACGAGATAGTCGCTGTCGGACCACGAGGCCGCGACGATGCGTCGCGCTTCGATCGGTTCGCCGCCGTCCGTCTCGAGTACGAACCCCGCGTCGGGATCGGTCTCGTCTCGCAGGTCGGCGCTCGTCACGAGTCCGAGTTCGAACGTTGCGCCGGCGTTCCGCGCCTGCTCGCGGGCCAGTTGCAGGTACCGGCGGGCGTCGACGCCGTCCGGGAAACCGGGGTAGTTCTCGAGGCTCGCGTTTCGGGCGAGGATGGATTCGCCACCATCGATGACGAGCGTATCCATTCCTGCGCGTGCGGTGAAGATCGATGCGGCGAGGCCGGCGACGCCGCCGCCAATGATACAGACGTCTCGCATATCCCTGCGTTCGGAGGCCCCCGTATAGAAGTTGTTCGTCGCCTGCCGGGTGGACTCGAGGCCGGACCTGATAGGAATCCTTACAGTGAAACCGCTCATACCCCTCGCCGTGGACAGAATTCTCCTCAGTACCGTCGCGTACCGCCCGCCCGAGGAGGTCTTTCCGTACGTGCGGTCCTTTACCGACTACCCTCGCTACACGGAACACCTGACCGACGTTCGCAAGCACGGTAACGGCGGCGTCGGCACAGTGTACGACCTGCGACTCTCGTGGTGGAAACTCAGCTACACCGCCCGCTCGAAGGTGACTGGTATCGAGGCTCCTGAGTCACTCGAGTGGCACCTGCAGAACCATCTCGATGCGCGCGGGGAGTGGCGGGTCGAGGCGGAGCCGTCGGCCGCGCCGCCGGGTGAGGAGACGGCGAGCCGGATCTACTTCGAGGCGGTGTACGATCCGCATTCGGCGGATCCGAGCGCGATTTCACTGCCGCGGTTCGTCTCGCTCGACTGGGTGATCGGGAAGGTCAAACCGCGGTTACTCGACGAGGCCAAGGACGTTGTCAGGCGGCTGGTGGCGGATATCGAGGGCGAGCCGCGAGAGGTGGAGTTGACGATTCACGAGTTGCCGTGAGAGCGGTGTTTGCCGTTTACTGTTTGCTGTTTACTGTTTTCCCTTGACGTTTCCTGTTTGCTGTTTTTCCCTTGATGTTTGACGCTTTTCGATGATCATTTGGTGTTCACTGTTTGGTATGTGTGCATCTGAGTGGTTGTGTAATCGCGTGGTTGTGTGGTTGCATCTCTACTACCCAGGGACTCCAGGTCCGCCGTACGCACTGGCCAGCCTTGCCAGTCGCCAGCGATCGCCCGTCGACTGATCTGCCTTCCCCACCCCCATCTGCTGGCCGCTCTTTATTGGCCCTCGTTCCCGTACTACAGCCAGGTGAGTAACGGATGCGAATTATCGTGGTCGGTGCCGGCGAAGTCGGGTCGAACATCGCGAGCAACCTCGACGACGACCACGAGGTTGTCGTCATCGATACGGACGAAGAACGCGTCGACGCGATTACCTACGAGTGCGATGTCATGGCACTCGAGGGCGACGGCACCTCGGGCGTGGTACTCGAGGAGGCCGGCATCGAAGACGCGGATCTCGTTATCGCGAGTACGGACAGCGACGAGACGAACATCGTCGTCTGCGGCGCGGCCAAAACCGTCGACGATCCGTTCACCATCGCACGGGTGAAAAAGACCGATCTGCTGCGGACCTGGGAGCGAACGGAGGAGGCCTTCGGCGTCGACGTGATGGTCTGTACGGATCTCTTTACGGCCGAGACGATCGTCGATATCGTCAACCTGCCGGGCGCGCGCGACGTCGACAGCTTCGCGAACGGACTCGTTCGAATGGCCGAGTTCGGTATCGACGCGGACAGTCCGATCGTCGGCGAGACTGTCTCCGAGGCCGACCGCTTCGAGGCGCTGACGTTCGCGGCACTCATCCGCGAGGACGAGGTCGTCATCCCGAGCGGTGAAACGGTCATCGAAGACGGCGATGCGCTGGTCGTTATCGGCTCCGTCGAGAGCACTCGAGAGTTCGCCGGCGAACTGACACCGCTCCTGACGGTCGAGCAGGCAAGCGAGGTCGTCATCATCGGGGGCAGCGAGATCGGCTACCAGACGGCTCGACTGTTCGAGGAAAACGGACTCGAGCCGCGACTCGTCGAGCGGAACGCGCGCCGCGCACGCGAACTGGCAGAACGGCTCCCGGGAACGCTCGTCCTCCAGAGCGACGCGACGGATATCGACTTTCTCGTGCGCGAGCACGTCGCCGACGCGGACATCGTCATCGCCGCACTCGAGAGCGACGAGAAGAATCTGCTCGTCTCCCTGCTCGCAAAGCGGATCGGTGTCGAGCGCACGCTCGGCGTCGTCGAGTACGGAGAGTACGTGGATCTCTTCGAAACAGTCGGAATGGATGTTGCGATCAACCCGCGGCTGGTGACGGCCGAAGAGATTACGCGCTTCACCCGCGAGCAGCGAACCGAGAACCTCGCAATGTTGGACCACGATCGGGCCGAAGTCCTCGAAATCGAAGTTGGCGAGGACAGCATCCTTCTCGAGTCACCGCTGCATGACGTGATGGCCGACCTTCCGGACGGTGTCGTCGTCGGTGCGATCACGCGCGACGGCGAGTTGATCACTCCGCGCGGCGAGACGGTACTCGAGCGCGGGGATCACGTGGTGATCTTCGTCGAGACGACGGTGTTGGATGCGGTGTCGTCGGTGTTGTGAGTTGTGAGGGTGCAGGTGAGAGCGAGAGATCTGGATCTGAACAGCAAAACGAACGTAACGAGACGAGCGAGAGCACGAACAGCGTGAAAGACGAAGAGAGATACTGTGACACCACACGCTCTTCCACGCACGTATTAGCGGCTGATTTCGGGCTCAAACACGCTGTTTCTTTCGTGAGACTGTTCGACCTGCCGTGATAGACCCGTGCCTGGGGCTGAGAGCGACATCCGATCGGAGAGCCGGTGATGGCGCTGGACAGACGATAGTGACCCTTTGAGTGAATCGACGACTGTCGGGAGCGAGACAGTGTCGACCTACGGCCCTGTAACGGTCTCGCGCGCTTTTTGAACCCCTTCCTGAAGCGAGAGTGGAGACGATATGAGCGACAATCACAGTACCGATGACGAGCGGCGACCAGCGGAGAATCGAACAGGGAACGAGGGCACTGAGCGGACTGGACGAAGCGAACGGGCGGACCGGACGAACCGAACAGGGAACTGGCGACACTCTCGTCGCCGCTTCCTCCAGACTGCAGCGGTAACCGGCGCGGCCGCCGGTATCAGCGCCGTCGGTGCCGCGGAAGATCAGGACGAGTCGGCTGACGACGGGGAGGACACGGACGAGGCACACGACTGGAGTCAGATCGAACTCGGCGGCTTCAGCGATGCCTGGCTCGGCCAGTCACCCGAGGAGATCGAAGACGTCGAGAATCCGACGCTGTATCTCGAGGAGGGAGAATCCTACGAGGTCACCTGGGAGAACCTCGATGATGTCGAACACAACTTCGTCATCATCAACGAGGAGGGCGAGCACCTCCTCGAGACGGATCTCATGGGCGAGGCCGGCGAGACCCAGACCGTCGAATTCGAGGCGGAGTCCGAGATGGCGGAGTACTACTGCGGCCCCCACCCCCAGACGATGCGTGGGGACATCTCGTTCGAGGAGGCGGACGACCCAGAGCCCGACGAGGAGATGGAACGGTACTTCCCCGAAGGGCCGACCGTCGGCGTCGACCCCGTCGCGACGGGACTCGGAACGCCAACGGACTTCGAGGATCCGCCGGGAACCGACTATCAACTGGTCGCTGAACAGACCGGCCAAATCTACGCGATCGGCGACGACGGCATCGAGGACGAGCCCTGGCTCGACATCACCGACCGACTGGCCGCCGTCGCCGAAGACTTCTACGGCGACGACTACGCCGACCCCGACCAGGACTACGACGAGCGCGGACTGGTCGGACTCGAGTGCCATCCCGACTACGAGGAGAACGGCCGATTCGTGCTCAACTACAGCGCGCCGCCGGTCGACGTGATGCCCGAGAGCTGGTCACACGTCCAGGTCATCTCGGAGTTCGAAGTCGACGACGACGGCGAGCCGGATCCGGACTCCGAGCGCCGGCTCATGGAGTTCTACATGCCGCAGTACAACCACAACTCCGGACCGATGGCGTTCGGGCCGGACGGCTATCTCCTCGTGCCGATGGGTGACGGCGGCGGTGCTGACGACCGTTTGGAAGGCCACGTCGAGGACTGGTACGACGAGAACGAGGGTGGCAACGGACAGGACACCACCCAGAGCCTGCTCGGCGGCGTCCTGCGGATCGATATCGACGGCGAGCCGACCGAACACCCCGCTCGCGGGTCACTCATCCACCTGGATCTCGACGAGGGCGACGTCGACGAACCGGACGACGACGCCGGCTACGCTATCCCGGACAACAACCCGTTCTCCGACGGCGAGGAATTAGCGGGCGAGGGACTCGAGGAGTACTACGCCTGGGGGCTGCGCAACCCGTTCGGCATCACGGTCAGCGAGGACGATCAGATCATCGTCGCCGACCCCGGACAGGTGCTGTACGAGCCGGCCTACCAGATCGAGAAGGCCGGCAACTACGGCTGGAACGTCCGCGAGGGCTCACACTGCTTCAGCACGGAAACGCCCGCGACCCCGCCGGAGGAGTGTCCACTCGAGACGCCCGAGGACGTCCGCGGCGGTGAGCCGTTGATCGATCCGGTCGTCGAGTATCCGCAGGTGTACGAGGGGACTCCTGTCGGTATCGTCATCGTCGGCGGGCACACGTACGAAGCCGACGCGATCGACGAACTGGACGGAGCCTACATCTTCGGCGACTGGACGGCTGATCAGGGCCGTGTCCAGCCGCGTGGCCGTGTCTTCGCTGCACATCCGGAGGACGTTCCCGAGGTCTCCGAGGAGCGCGATGAGTTCGGTAGCCGTCCGCGCGAGGACCTCTGGGAGATGGAAGAAGTGCTCTTCGGCGAGAACGGCGGGACGCTCAACCACTTCGTTCGCCAGTTCGGTCGCGGTGAGGACGGCGAGGTGTACGTGCTTGCGAACCGTGAAGGAGTCCCGGAGGGTGACACCGGTGTCGTCCTCGAACTCGTTCCCGAAGACGAGGGCGTTCCGCTCGACGAGGTAACGGATGCTGGAGAGGCAGACGAGGAACCGGAAGAAGAGGAACCAGAGAACGACGTTGCAGACGAGGATGAGGAGCAGCCCGAAAACGACGTTGCAGACGAAGACGCAGAAGACGGCGCAGACGAGGACAGCGAAACCGGCACCTAATCGTCGCGCCGAATTCCCACGCTCAGTTTACAGCGTGTAGTCGTGCTCGCCGTCCTCACTCGCGAGGAACGCCTCGAGCAGATCGATCGTCGACGCCACGTCCTCGACGTGGGCCGTCTCCGTCACCGTATGGAGATACCGCGTCGGAATCGAAATCGCACCCACCGGCTTCGCACCCGCCGTATTCTGGAAGCCAGCCGTGTCGGTGCCACCTGCAGGAAGGATCTCGAGTTGGGACTCGATCTCTTCCTCGTCGGCGACCGACTGCAGTCGACGGTGGACCTTCGGATTCGTGATGACACTCGAGTCCTTGAGTTTGATCGCGGTCCCCGCACCGAGTTCGGTGACGTGCTCGCCGTCGTCGAAGCCGGGCACGTCGTTCGCGACGGTCACGTCGAGAGCGATGGCGAGGTCGGGGTCGACGTCGACGCCGAGCGCGTTCGCGCCGCGCAGACCGACTTCCTCCTGAACGGTCGCACAGAAGTGGATCGTTGCGTCCGGGTTCTCGAGCCGACGGGCGGCTTCGAGCATTGCGAACAGGCAGATGCGGTCGTCGAGCGCCTTGCCGGTGACCGTTTCACCGACGAGTTCGGTCGACTGGTCCATCGTCACGAGGTCGCCGGGCGAGACGCGCTCGTCGGCGTCCTCGTAGGGAAGGCCGAGGTCGACGTACGTGTCTTCGACGTCCGGCGTCTTCTTGCGGTCTTCCTCATCCAGCGTGTGTGGCGGCGGCGAACCGATGACGCCCGACAGGTCGCCGTCGTCGGTGTGGATCGTGACACGCTGGGCCTTGAGCACGCGGGCGTCCCAGCCGCCGAGCGGGTCGAGTTCGACGAAGCCGTACTCGCCTTCCTTTCCGCGGACGTGACGGACCATGAAGCCGATTTCATCCATGTGAGCGGCGACGGCGACCGAGTAGTCCGAGTCGCCCTCGAGGGTGCCGACGACGTTCCCCATCGCGTCGGTCCGGACCTCGTCGACGCTGGACTCGAGTTCCTCGACGACCAGATCGCGGACGCGGTCCTCGTACCCAGGAACACCGCTGGTTTCAGTGAGTTCTGTCAGAAGTTCGACATCGAACGGGACGGTATCGTCAGCGAGAGACATAGTCGCACGTCGGTACGAGACGGTTATAAACGCGTGGAAAGGCGTCTGGCACACCGTTTGTGTCGGTTATTACCTCACGTATCAGACACCAGTGTTCGTCTCGCGTCCAGTTTCAGTGCAACCGCGGAGTATTAACGGGACGACGCAGTACGAATGCGTATGAGTGGCGTACGCGTCGCCGGAACGGGGTTGACACCGTTCGGAAACGCCCCCGAACGGACGAGCAGAGACCTCTTCGCCGAAGCGACACAGACCGCGTTCGAAGAGAGCGGCGTTCCACGAGCGGACGTCGAAGCAGTGTTCTACGGAAACTTCATGGGCGAACTGGCAGAACACCAGGGCCATCAGGGGCCGCTGATGGCCGAAGCCGCTGGCGTCCAGGCACCAGCGACGCGGTACGAATCGGCCTGCGCCTCGAGCGGGATGGCGATCCGCGACGCCGTCATGCGCGTCCGAAACGGCGAACACGACGTCGTGCTCGTCGGTGGCGCAGAGCGGATGACGAACCTCGGCACCGCCGGCGCGACGGAAGCGCTCGCCATCGCCGCCGACGACCTCTGGGAAGTGCGAGCCGGGATGACCTTCCCCGGCGCGTACGCGCTGATGGCCCAGGCGTACTTCGACGAGTTCGGCGGCGGCCGCGAGGACTTAGCGAACGTCGCGGTCAAGAACCACGATAATGCCCTGACCAACGAGAAAGCCCAGTACCAGACGGCCATCTCCGTCGAGGAGGCGCTCGACGCGCCGACCGTCTCGAGTCCCCTCGGGCTCTACGACTCGTGTCCGCTCTCGGACGGCGCGGCGGCGCTCGTCATCACGAGCGAGGAGTACGCCGACGAACACGACCTCGACGCGCCGGTCGCGATCACCGGCACCGGGCAGGGCGGCGACCGGATGGCGCTGCACGACCGCAACCACCTCGCGCGCTCGCCCGCCGCCCGCGACGCCGGTGCAGAGGCGTACGCGGACGCCGGCGTCGACGCCAGCGACGTGGATCTCGCCGAGGTCCACGACTGCTTTACGATCGCCGAAGTGCTCGCCATCGAGGCGCTCGACCTCGCCCAGATCGGCGAGGGAATCTCGGCCGCCCGCGACGGGCGGACGACCGCCGACGGCGATGTCCCGATCAACCTCTCGGGCGGCCTCAAGGCGAAGGGCCACCCGGTCGGCGCGACCGGCGCGTCACAGATCGCCGAGGTCACGAAGCTACTGGCGGGGACGCATCCGAACAGCGAGCACGTCGCCGACGCGACGACCGGTCTCGCCCACAACGCGGGTGGAACGGTCGCCAGTGCGACGGTTCACGTACTGGAGGTGATGGAGTAATGAGCAACACAGACACAGACACCGTCCGCGACGCCGGCTTCGACGACTGGCTCGACGCCGCCGAAGACGGCGAGGCGTACTACCTCGAGTGTCCCGAGGGCCACACCTCGCTGCCACCACGCCGGCTCTGTCCGGAATGTGGCTCGTCGGACCTCTCCGAACAGTCGCTTCCCGACACCGGCGAAATCGCGACGTTCACCGTCACGCACGTTCCGACACCCGCATTCGAGGACGACGCACCCTATGCGACCGCCATCGTCGACTTCGGCCCAGTTCGCGTTACCGGACAGATCGTCGACCGAGATCCCGACGACGTCGAGACCGGTCAGACGGTTGCACTCGAGATCACCCGCTCGGAGACGACGGACGAGCGCGTCATCGGCTTTACGTCGGTCTGATTCGAAGACTCGGTTCGAGTCGTCCCCAGTACCGACGGCGATTCAGCCACACCGGCCCGAGACGGTGCGTACGAAGGCAGACGACTTTTTCCTGCAGCCCTCGCTAACACGGTCGTTCACATGGCCAATCTCCACGAGCAGACCCAGGACCACATTGACCCTCTCGACCTCCGATTCGACGCCGACGAACTCGAGGCGCAGGTCGATCACCTCACCCAGTTCGTTCGCAACCGTGTCGACGCCGCAGACGCTGACGGGGCCGAAATCGCCCTCTCCGGTGGTATCGACAGCACGACGATGGCGTACCTTGCCGTCGAGGCACTCGGTGCCGACAACGTCCACGCGATCACGCTCCCGAAGGCAGTCAACGAAGACGCGAACATGAGCGACGCCGAGCGGGTCGCAGAGGAGCTCGGTGTCGAGTACGACGTGATCGAGATCGACCCGATCATGGACCAGGTACTCGCGCTCGCCGACGCCGAAAACCAGAACAAATCGGAAGATCGGTGGGAAGGTCGGTACGTGGGCAACACGAGCGCTCGCGTGCGGATGACGATCACGTACCTGATCGCCAACCGCGAGAACCGCGTCGTGCTCGGGACCGGCAACCGCGCCGAACTCGCGACGGGGTACGTGACGAAGTACGGCGACGGCGGTGTCGACTGCAATCCGCTTGGGAATCTCTACAAACAACAGGTGCGACAGGTCGCGGCTCACCTCGGGGCCTCCGAGGAGGTCGTCCAGAAGACGCCAACCGGCGGCATGGTCGACTACGAGAGCGACGAGGAGGAACTCGGCCTCGATTACGACACGCTGGATGCGGTGCTCGCGCTCTCGGTCGACGGCAACCTGCCGAAGTCGGTCGTCGCCAGACTTACCGACACGACGGTCGAGGACGTCGCACACGTCGAAACGATGCACGAGAAGAGCGAACACAAACGGACGCCGCCGGCTGTTCCACAGCCACTCTTTTAGGGAGGGACCTGGCTACCTGTCGCCCATATCGAGATCCGCATCGTCAGCCCCGCCCTCGAGTAGCTCCGCCGTGAGATACGCGACGAACTCGTCGGGATGTTCGGCGTGGGGCAACTGCGTCGCGTAATCGATGGCGACCAGATCGAGATCTGCCGCTTCGGCCAGGTCCCGGCCGTCGCGCAGCGGGACGAGTTCGGCATCGCGGCCCCAGATGAGCGTCGTCGGCACGTCGAGTGCGGCGAGTTCGGTCGCGAGGTCGAACTCGTCGACGGTGTGATCGGCGTCGTGCTCCTCTCCGGACGCGTCGCCCTCAGCGCCGGCTCCTGGATCGAGCATCCCCGCCGCAAACGACGCCGGCGCATACCGCGCACCCGGTTGGTGGGCGCTGCGCCAGGCGTACTCGATCTCGGAGTCGTCGATCCGGTCGGGGTCGTAGTAGCCGTCTCGGTCGTAGAAGTACCGGATCGAGGGCTTGCTCGCGAGCAGGTTGAACAGCGTCGTCCCGACGACGGGGGCGCGGAGCAGGCGCTGGACCCAGGGTCGCGTCGCGCCGGTGTCGTCGGTCGGGCAGATCAGGACGAGTTCCGAGATGTCCGCCTCGTCGGCGGCCTGGACGGCGAACGAGCCGGTGAGCGAGGAGGCGACGACGATCGGTTCGTCGGTGACGTCGTCCGCAAAGTCGCGGATACACTCAGCGTAGAGCGTCGGCGAGTAGACCAGTGGCGGCCGGTCCGTGCGGCCGAAGCCGGGGAGGTCGACGGCGTAGACGTGGTAGTCCTCCGCGAGCCGTTCGAAGATGGCTGCGAACTCGTGGCTGCTCGCGCCGGCGTGGAGGCCGTGACAGAGCAGCATATCGGGGTCGTTGGGGTCACCGGCGACGGTGTAGGCGATTTCGATGCCACGCCAGCGGTGGGTCCGTTCGACGCCAGTAAGAGGGTTCTCGAGGTCGCCAGCGCGGCGTGTAAGGAGGCGGTTGCCGACGATGGCCGCGCCGACGGTTCCGAGGGCGGTACCGAGGACTGTTCGGGCTTTCATACGAGAGGGGTACGGTGGGAACGCTCTTAGAACTGGGGTTGTCTCGCACTAGGATCACTATTACGGTTGTTTCTGATAACTATTAAGGGAGACTGATATGAATTCTAATAAAATGAGGCGCTGGACTGGTACCCACTGCCGGGAATCCACGACCGTCAACGTGGTGAGTCGGTAGATGGGACGGAAGCGGACACGCAAACGAGCATCGAAGTCGACCGACACTGACGAGTCGTCAGAATCACAGACGAAGCGTCGCTCTTCGAGTTCGACTCGATCGAAGAAAGGCGGCCCACTGACCGGAACCGCGGTAGTCGATCAGAGTCTTGGCGACGATATCAACGCCCTGACCGGCCAACCTGAAGGATTCGACGCGATGGCCGGGTCGAACACACCGGACTTCGAGCCGCTACTTACCGGTGCCGACGCACAGATTCAGCGTGCACTCGAGGGCACCGACACGACACAGGACGAGGTTCCCGATACTGTCCTCGACGTCCTAGGCGAGGGTGGTCGCCTTCTTGAGCAGCCAATTCAGCGTGCACTCGAGGAGCGCATGGACGCGGACTTCTCGAATGTCCGTGTTCATACTGGTGCGAAAGCCGCCGAAGCGGCCGACGCGATCGACGCGAAAGCGTTCACCTGTGGGAACGATATCGTGTTCAATTCGGGCGAGTACGATACCGAGAGTCCGAAAGGTCAGCATCTGTTGGCCCACGAGCTGGCGCACGTCAACCAACAGAACGGCGGTGCACCCATCTCGATGATGCCCAAGGAGGGCGCTGATCTCGAGATTGATCCAGATCCACAGTTAGAGCGCGAGGCCGACAAAGAAGCCCAACGAGTGATGAAGGGAGCTGAACTCGGGCTTGAGAGTCTCGCCGATACCAATGTCCACGTACAACGGACTCCAAAATCGGTTAAATCCCTCAAGGAACTCTCGGAATTATTCGATGTTCAAGAGTATATCGACGACGACACTGAACTCGTCGGTGACGATGGCACTATCGATTCCGCAGCAGGACGAACAGTGACCGAAAATATGCGAAAGCAGATCGACGGGTTACCAGAACGAGACAATACGAACCCACCGTATTCCATCAAGCAAAACGTCACATTTGCTATCCTCCGTTTGAATGAATCGACGTTGACAGTAGCCGTTGCGAGCGGAAAACGCCGATCAAACGAGGACGAAGAGCAGAATCCGTTATTACCGGGGCCCTACAAAAACGAACGCCACTACGACCATCGCAGCAATGACAATAGTATGAACCCTGCCGCAATGTGGTGTACCGAACCCAAACTCCTCGAACACGTGGCTCAAGAGTATGATCCTGAAACAACCGAAGGAGAAATCCTCCTCTTTACTGAACGTCCTCCCTGTGATGCGGGTTGTGAGAAACTCATCGAGCTATTCGAGTCCGAATATCCTGGTGTCAACGTGAACGTGAGTTATGATCCAGATATGGAGGGTAACTAAGATGTCAGAAGGGACAAACGAAGTCGGTGAACGAGCGCTGGAATTGCTGGTCGAGTACGGCTATGGACCGAAAACAGAAATTGAAGGCTGTACTGAGGAGGAAATCGCACACCTGGAAGATGAATTCGGCGTTGAACTCCCAGCGGCGTACAAATCTTGTATGCGATACATCGGAAACGGAACCAATGGATTTCTTCGAGGGAGTGAATTCACTTATCCCGCCCCGAAGTATCAGCGGGAATTCGCCGAAGACTGCATCAATCGGTGGGACGAACTCGACTTCTCACTCGAGGAAACCGATTTCGTCTTTCGTGGTCTACAGGGGTCTTCTTTCTGGTTTTTCAACACCGAAGAAGGGGAAAATCCACCGGTTTATCTCTACATGGAGGATACGAAACCAGAACTAGTTGCCGATACGTTCTCCGAGTGGTTGTTTAGCGAAATCAAAGCCAAAGGGGAGAAGCACAACTGACGTCGTCCGTTGACCGGAGTGCTATAACGCTCTACCACGACTCGACGGAGAGAAATCGTGCGCGCAACCCAGCGGTGATGATCTGCACATAACTATCTGGGACACAGACGTTGGTTGTAGCCGCGTCTTCCTGACGTACTCTCGAGAGCAGCGACACTATACGGACCGATTCGTCCGCCCCAACGAATGAATCGGAACCACACGGAAGCGAAGTCCACCAAGTCCGAACAATCGATGCGAGACCTCTCCCTACGAACCAACATCGTCTTCCACTTTACGCCCGGCAGTGGTCACACTCAATCGGATGCGCGATGCATCCATCCAGCGTCTTTACCGCTCGAGCACGAGACAACATAGGAAGCTACAGTTTCAGAGCAGGCTACTACGAGTCGAACTCCGCCTGCACAGCCTCGATATCCGCCTCCGAGAGGCAGTCCGCAACCGGCGTCAGCACGTCATTCGCGATCGCGTACGGATCGGTCTCGCCCGTCCGAACCGCCTCGGCTAACTCGTCGACGCCGCCGGCGGACTCGAGTTCATCCTCGAGCAGGGCGTTGACGTCTTCGCGAAGGAGGGTCCGGATCTCCTCGGCGTAGCGCTGGCGGACTTTTTCGGCGTGGGTGCCGGAGTCGACGAGGAACGACTTGTGGGCGGCGAGTTCGTCGATGAAGGTGTCGACGCCGGTGCCTTTTGTGGCGACGGTTTCGACGATAGGGGGCATCCAATCGTCGAGGTCGTTGGCGTCGTCTGGGGAGCCGTTGTCGTTGTCGCTGTCGCTGCCGTTGTTGCCATCGCTGCTCGCTCCCGTACCGGCCATTGCATCTGCGCCGTGGTGGCCAGCCCCGCCGAAGCCAACGTCCGCTCCGATATGAAGCATCTCTTGAAGCTCCTGGACAGTCCGGTCCGCGCCGTCACGGTCGGCCTTGTTCACCACGAACACGTCCGCGATTTCGAGAATGCCGGCCTTCAGCGTCTGGACGGAGTCGCCCGACCCCGGCGGGACGAGCACGGCGACGGTGTCCGCCGTGCGGACGATGTCGACTTCGTTCTGGCCTGCGCCGACGGTCTCGATGATGATCTTATCCTTGCCGAAGGCGTCCATCGCCTTGACCGCGTCCGCCGTCGCCGTCGAGAGCCCGCCGAGCGTGCCGCGTGCGCTCATCGACCGGACGAAGACGTCCATATCACCGATCGTCGAGGCCATCCGAATACGGTCTCCGAGGACGGCCCCGCCCGTGAAGGGAGAGGAGGGGTCGATCGCGATGATGCCGACCGTCTCGCCGCGCTCGCGGTAGGTTTCGGCGAGTTTGTCGACCAGCGTCGACTTGCCCGCGCCGGGGCTGCCGGTGATCCCGATCACGTCGGCGTTACCCGTGTGCGCGTAGAGTTCGGATACCAGATCGCGATAGCCTGGCGCACGGTTTTCGATCTTCGAGATGATTCGGGCGAGCGCGCGGTGGTGCCCCTCGAGGAGGGCGTCCAGGAGGTCCTGATCGTCGGCGTTCATCGCTCGGGTGCGTTCTCGCGGACGAACTCGATGGTCTCTTCGATCGAGGTGCCGGGGCCGAAAATGGCGGCGACGCCCTCTTCTTTGAGTTCCGGCCGGTCTTCCTCGGGGATGACGCCGCCGACGAGGACGAGGGTGTCCTCGCGTGCGCCGTACTCCTCGAGTCCGTCCATGATCTTCGGAACGAGGGTGTCGTGTGCGCCCGAGAGGATCGAAATGCCGAGAACGTCGACGTCCTCCTGGACTGCAGCCTGGACGATCTCGTCGGGGGCCTTGTGCAGCCCCGAGTAGATGACCTCGAAGCCGGCGTCGCGGAACGCCCGCGAGATGACGTGTGCGCCGCGGTCGTGGCCGTCAAGGCCCACTTTGGCGACGAGACAGCGGATCGACCGTCCCTCGCCTTGACCGTGCGATTGTGGCTGTGACTGCGACTCCTCGTCCTGTTCGCTGCTCATACCCGTCCCTTCCGTGGCCGCATGTTTGACTTTAACGGAAGTTTCTGGAGGTTGTGTGATCGTCGTGAGTTTGACTCGTGGCAAAAAATAGTCGTCAGGTTTCGGTCGCTGTGCGACTGCGGACTCAGGCGGGAGCAGCGCCCGGCTGATTCGCGTTCGGTCCAGCGACGTCGGCCACGTCGTGTGCGATACTGGCGTCACCGTCGCCAGCAGCCTCGATCGTGATCGTCGTCGACTCGACCTCGTCAGCCGAGATACCGTGTTCGTACTCGCCCGGCCCATCGTCTGCCGGGATTTCGTAGGTGAACTCGATCGTCGCCGACTCGCCGCCCTCGAGTGTGACCGTTTCGGCCAGTTCGGGCTGGGTGTCGATGACGTCGGGTCCGAAGTCGGTGCCCGGCGGGAAGTAGAACACCGTTCGGGTGTCTTCCTGCTCGCCGGTGTTGGTGACTGTCGCGTTGACGGTGATCTCCTCGCCCTGCTCGGCGCTGTCGGGTGCTGCGAGGCCGTCGACCTCGAAGTAGGTGCCGAGCGTGAGGTTCGCGGTCGTCGTCTCGCCGGTTTCGACCTCGACGAACTCGATGTTCGAGTCATCGNCGTCGACCTCGAAGTAGGTGCCGAGCGTGAGGTTCGCGGTCGTCGTCTCGCCGGTTTCGACCTCGACGAACTCGATGTTCGAGTCATCGTAGCCGTCGGCGACCGCGCGGAGTGCGGTCGTTCCGGGCGTGACGTCTTCAATCTCGTAGGTGCCGTCTTCGGCGGTCGTCACGTTGAACGCGCCGTCGTCGGCGTCGACGACGTTGGCGTCAGCGATCGGGACGCCGGCAGCGTTCGTGACGGTNTCTTCGGCGGTCGTCACGTTGAACGCGCCGTCGTCGGCGTCGACGACGTTGGCGTCAGCGATCGGGACGCCGGCAGCGTTCGTGACGGTCCCTTCGATCGAGCCGGCGGTGCGATCGACGACGAAGTCGACGCCGTCGACGTGTTCGCCGGGTGCGACGGTAACGATTTCGTCGATCTCGTAGCCCGGTGGCGTGTCGACGACGTTGACGACGTACGTCCCTGCCGAGACGCCGTCGAGTTCGTACGAGCCGTTCTCGTCGGTCATCGCCTCGTGCACATCGCCGTCGTCGTTCTCGGCGACGATGGTTGCGTTCTCGACTGGTGCGTCGTCGTCACTTGCCGTCACGTCGCCGCTAATCGTTCCTGCAGCCTGCTCCAGGGAAACGTTGACCGTGACGGTCTCGTTCTCGGGAACGGTGACGGAGTCAGTGTGGCTCGCGTAGCCCTCGGCGTCGACCGTGAGGGCGTGCTCGCCAGCGGGGACATCCGCGAGACCGTACTTGCCGTCGGCGTCGGTCACGTTCGTGTACGTTTCGTTGTCGGCCTCGAGGTCGATACTGGCGTTTGCGATCGGTTCGCCAGTGGCGTCGTCAGAGACAGTTCCCTTGACGTTCCAGTTCGTCTCGTCACCGGTGATCGTAACCGGGGCGAAGTCCTGTTCGTCCTCGCTGGCGACGATGTGGCTCGCGTCACCCGCTTCGGTGTCCTCCGGTACGACGTCGGAGAACGTCAGGTCCTCGCTCTCGCCCGGTTCGAGGTGGACGACGGACGAGCTGTCAGCGGTCGCCGCGTCGGCCGTCACGCTTCCCGTCGTAGCGAACTCGACCGTGTTTGCGAGCAGCAAGTTCGCTTCCTCGGTGAAGTCCTCTTCGTCGGTGAAGAAGTCACGTGCAGTCGCCGTGAGCAGCAGTTCGCTGCCGTCGTCGCTGACGGCAACCGACGGGCCAGCGTAGCCGTCGCCGAAGTCGGCGTCAGCGAGCGTGGTGCCGCTGTAGTCGTCGAACCAGCTTCCCCAGGTCGTGGTCCCGGTGAACATCTCGACCTCGTCGCCGGCGTCACCGACACCCGTGAAGATTGGGTGTGACTGCTCGATATCGATCGTTACCGGCTCGTCAGACGTGCCGATTCCCTCGGAGTCGCGTTCCGCGGGATCCTCACGGACGTTGTTGAGCCGGTAGATGCCGTCTGCGTAGGTTTGTGCGGAGCCACCCTGATGGGAGTCGAGGTAGACCGCACTCTGGGCGCTCTCGAGTTCGTCGAGGAAGTCCTCGGCGAGTGCGTCGCTGCCGAGTCGCTGGACGACGAACGTGTCGTAGTCGTCCATCACGTCGAGCAGGTCGTCTGCGACGACGACGTCGACGTCGTAGGTGTCGTCGTTGAGTCGCTCGTCGAGCACGCTGGCGACGGCGTCGCCCTGGCTCGTGTCGTCTGCGACGTCGACGACGGCAACGTCGCCGCCGCCGTCACCGAGTTCGTAGGCGACCGTCTGTTCGTCCGGCGCGTCGCCGGTGTTCTCGACGGTCGCGTTGACGCTGTAGGCGTCGCCCGGTGCGAGTTCCTCGGGTGCGTCGGTGATGTCGACGCTGAAGAACGGCTCGAGGATGTCGATTTCGGTCGTCGCCTCGTCATCCTCGGTGAAGACACCGTGGTCGTAGGTTCCTTCCGTGACGTTCTCCGTGTCGACGTCGAAGGAAATCGTCGCGTCCTCGTCAGCCTCGAGCGTGACGTTCTGTGCGTGCAGTGCATCGTCGAGGTCGTCGAAGCGATATTCGACGGTCTGGGTGTCGTCGACGTTCCCCGTGTTCGCGACATCCGCGCTGACGGTAATCTCGTCACCGCGGTCGGCTTCATCGGGTGCGTCGAGGTTCGAGAGCTCGAAGTTCGAGGCGAGGACGGTGAACGCGTCGCTCGCGTCGTCGTCTTCGGTTTCGACGGTAACGGTGTGGTCACCGCCGTCGAGGTCGCTCGCGTCGAGTTCGAACGTGATCGTCGTCTCTGCTGGGTGGTCAATCGGGTCGTCGACGCCGGGTGCGGCCATGTCGACGACCTCGGTTGCGGCTGGGTCGTCAGCGTCGTTCAGGTAAAGGGCGACCTCCTCGACTGCACCCTCTTCACCGAGATTCTCGAGATCGACGGTGACCTCGAACGTCTCGTCGTCGTCGACTTCGTCGGGCACGTCGAGTCCCGTGATGGCGATTTCACCTTCCTCGAGCATGCCCTGTACCTTCTGCTGGAGCAGGCTCAGATCGTCCGTCGTGACCTCGCCGTCGCGGTCCATGTCCGCGAGATCCTCGGCGAACGGCTCAGGATCCATATCCTGGAGGTACTGCTGAGTCAGCTGGACGTCCTGGACCGTTACAGCCTCGTCCTGGTCAACGTCACCGAGTTCGTACTCGAGTGCGCCCGCGGCAACCTCGTCGACAGCAGCGTANGTCCTGGACCGTTACAGCCTCGTCCTGGTCAACGTCACCGAGTTCGTACTCGAGTGCGCCCGCGGCAACCTCGTCGACAGCAGCGTAGGCGTCGACAATGCCGTGGCCGTAGCGAACGTCTTTCTCGTCGGGTTCGCCGTCAGGCTTCCAGGCGGTCTCCTCGAGTGTCTCCTCGATTTCCTCCTGCGTGAGGTCGTCGTTGGCCGAGAGCATGAGGGCGATGACGCCGGAGACGTGTGGTGCGGCCATCGAGGTGCCGTCGAGGTAGTCGTACTCGTCGTCTGGCATCGCGCTCAGGACTTCCTCGCCGGGTGCGGCGACGTCTGGTTTGACCCACTCGTCGGGCCACTCTGGGTCAGGGTTGTCCCAGTTGTTGGCGGCGATGGTGTTACCGCTGGAGAAGTCGGTGATATCGCCGTCAGCGTTCGAGGCACCGATGCTGAACGAGTCGTAGGTGTTTGCCGGCGAGCCGACACAGCCCTCGCCGGAGTTACCCGAGGANTCGCCGTCAGCGTTCGAGGCACCGATGCTGAACGAGTCGTAGGTGTTTGCCGGCGAGCCGACACAGCCCTCGCCGGAGTTACCCGAGGAGGTGACTGCGACGACGTCCATGTCGTTGGCGTTCTGGATCGCTGGGATCCAGGCGTCCTCGTACACTGGACCGAAGAGGCCACAGCCGGCACCGAAGCTCATGCTGACCACGTCGGAGTCCATCTCTTCGACGACGTACTCGAAGCCAGCGATAGTGTCGGAGTCAGCACCCGAGCCGTCCGGCAGCACGAGGCCGTGCTGCAGGTCGACGTTCGGCGCGACACCGTAGGCCGGCGTGTCGTCGTCAGCCGGTGCNGCACCCGAGCCGTCCGGCAGCACGAGGCCGTGCTGCAGGTCGACGTTCGGCGCGACACCGTAGGCCGGCGTGTCGTCGTCAGCCGGTGCAGCTGCACCGACCGTGCCACCGACGTGCGTGCCGTGATAGTGCGTGTCGTATGGCTCGGAGCCCTCGACTGGGTCACCGTCCGCGTCGATCTCGACCCAGCCACCTGGATAGGTTGGATCGTCTGCATCCTCGGTGTAGAGGTCCAGATCCTGGTGNACTGGGTCACCGTCCGCGTCGATCTCGACCCAGCCACCTGGATAGGTTGGATCGTCTGCATCCTCGGTGTAGAGGTCCAGATCCTGGTGATCGATATCGAAGCCAGTGTCGAGCACTGCGACCTTCACGTCCTCACCCTGAGCGTTGAAGTCAGCCCAGGTCTCGGAGGCGTTGATCTGGTCGAGACCGTAGGTGTAGTCGTCTTCGTCAGGTTCGACGGCTGGCTCGACGGATGGCTCCGGTTCCGGCACNGGTCTCGGAGGCGTTGATCTGGTCGAGACCGTAGGTGTAGTCGTCTTCGTCAGGTTCGACGGCTGGCTCGACGGATGGCTCCGGTTCCGGCACTTCGTAGTCGGGTCGGAGCTCGACCGACTGGACGCCCTCGATCGAGGCGAGTTCGGCCGTGTCGACTGCCGACGCGTCGACTTCGGCGCGAACCGCGTTCGTGATCCAGTAGTCGTTGATCACCTCGACGTTCGCCATCGTGTCGAGGGACGCCGTGACGGATGCCTGCGACGTCTCGGCGTGCTCCTGAAGTTGGGCGATCGCCCGGTCGCGATCGTCACTCAGATCGCCCTCGTACTGATCGAGGACAATATACACTTGCTCGGTTCCGGTCGCCTCCTCGAGTTCGGGGTCGACCGTTGCCGGTGTCTCATCGTCGACTGTTTGTGTGTCGATTCCGTCTGCTGCGGCCGCACTGCCTGCCAGGCCGGTGCCTGCGATCGCAACGAGCGAAAGCACCATGAGGGCCGTAAGCAGGATGGCCGTCCATTGTTCGCGTGTGTCTGTCATTTGGGAGTTGTCTTTGATTATGTTCATTTCACCACGCACACAGCGTGTGTAGCACCATTCCACCGGATCACATACGATATCTAGTATTTCATATCTCGTGAATACATAAGAATCCAATAACAAACATGGTAATATAATTATTGGATATTCCTAGTTACTATTTACTATGGAAATATCAGTCGTCGTAACTGCTGTGACTGCGGACGGCGGAGAGTAGCCGCGGCTCGGCATCCCTCCGCACGGATCGCTATCGCGATCTATCGATGATCGTTCCGAGGGGCGACGGTCACCGGTACAGAACTACAATTGACCGCTCAGTTCAGGACGGATGACGCGGGGGGGAGAGGGAGATCCAACGAAGACGAGACAGAGTCAGTAGTGTCGGTATCGGACACGAGTACAGTGGACAGGCACTGTTCGGTCACACACTCATCTGCGAATGTGTCTCTCTCCCGAACCAAAGGCTAAAGAGCGAAACGACCGAACATTCTGTCAATGACTATCGTTCGTCTCTTGCGGAGGGATCTCTCGTGGGCGTCGAAATAAAAGAGCGCAGGGTTACCGACGCGGAGTTCGAGGAGATGAAGCAGTTCGTCTTCGAGTACCTCGCAGCCAGCGTCGAGAAAGAAGAGGAAGGCGGTCGGATGCGCTGGTACCCGTGGCACTCCGCCGAGTACCGGCACAACCACATCCTCAACGTGGTCGAACTCGCGACCGAAATCGCCCAGAAAGAGGGTGCAGACGTCGACGTCACCCGTGTCGCCGCCCTCTTTCACGACGTGGCGAAACTCGAGACCGACCAGGAACTCCACGCCGAAGCCGGTGCCCGCGTCGCCCGTGAATACCTCGAATCGCGCGGTGAGTACCCCGAATCGTTCATCCAGCAGGTGTGTCGCGCCGTCGAACAGCACTCCTATCAGGGCGACCTGAGCGACGTGGCACTCGAGACGCAGTGTCTGATCGAGGCCGATCTGCTCGACAAGGTCGGTGCGAACGGCACGGCCCTGATGTTGTTGCGGATGGGCTACGAGGCCCGAACACACATGGACTCGGACGAGATGGTCGAACGGGTCCTCGAGCGCGGCTACAACGCGGCCTCGCGTGTCGAGAGCGAGACCGCCGAGGGTATCGCCCACCAGCGACTGAAGCGCGTGAAGTGGTTCAGCGAGTGGCTCGAAGACGAAATCGCCGGGATGGGCGACTGAGTTCACAGCGCACGACGACTGCAGCCCCGATTTCGCTGCTTCACCCGTGACACTGCCGGAGGCTCTCGTAACGCCCCCAGACCGGTTAGTTTTATACAATGTGTCCTGTAGTATAGTACAGTCGATGCACAGGCGCGCTGTACTTACGACAGCAGTAAGCGGGCTGGGAGTGCTGGGTGCAGGATGTAGTGCACAGACGGCGGACACCGAACCCGTGGTCCTCGATTCCGTCGCTGTCCGGAACCTCGATAGCCAGCAGCACACGGTCGAGGTCGACGTGCGTCGGGACGGCGATCCGTTCGTCGCAGAGACGGTTTCCGTTGCGGGGCGAACAGATGAGACGCCTGGTAGGGAGACGGTTGCCGCCGTCGTCGACGGAACCGATGGCGAGCCTGCAGCCTACACACTCCGAACACGGTTCGCCGACGAGCAGGAGTGGATGACGACCTCGGTGACGAACCGACTGGACACCGACTGCACGAGCGCCGAAGTACGAATCACCGAGTCCGGTGCCCTCGGAACCTGGATGGGATCGATCACTGACTGTTGAGTGGTGAGTGTTGCGTGGTGACTGTTGGGCTAGCACCGTTCGGCTCGCATCACAGGGCGGTGTCTGCCGGTCAGACGAAACTCATCGCCCCGATGCCGAGGAAGAGCGCCCCGAAGCCCGCCAGTACGACCGCGCTGAGCGCTGCGATCGTCGGCGCGAGGGCGTCGACTCGACGACCCGCCGCGACCAGTCCGGCGGGGTAGGCGACGATCCAGACCGCGATGCCGCCGAAGAAGCCGAGCAAGAGTGCGGGCGAGCCGGTCTGGACGACGAGCGTTCCCGCGAGGACGGAGTCGAGTGCGGGGACGTGGGCGAAGATATCGAGGCTGCCGGGCTGGAGGAGGCCGACGCCGACGGTGAGCCAGAAGCCGAGCTGGTAGGGGTTGGTCAGCGAGAGGACGAACGTTTTCCGGAAGCCCTTGGCGGTGGTTGTGCCGCCGTCGGTGAACGAGGTTGCGGCTCTGGCTTCCTCGATCGCGCCGACGGCGAAGTAGCACATGAGGACGCCACCGACGAGGTAGAGTGCGGGTCTGATGGCGGGGTACTGGTCGATGACGGTGACGACGCCAGCGAGCACGAGGACGAAGAAGAGCACGTCGGCGAGCATGGCCCCGAGGCCGGCCCAGAAGCCGGCGGCCCAGCCGCGGACGACGCTCTCCTCGGCGATGATGGCGTTCATCGGCCCCGGCGGGGCGGCGAGGGAGACGCCGAAGACGACGCCCGCCAGGAGCGTTCCTGCGAGAGTGAGCACGTGTAGTCGACTTCTAGTGGGGGTGGAAATGTGAAAAGGACAGCGAACTTGGTAAGGCGGTCGGAGAGAAAATCAGACACCACTGGAAAACGAACATCGTGACTCAAATTCAATAACAGATGTAGTCGCATCTAAAAAGATTCTTCTCAGGTGTCTGTAAACAGCGTGTCAATGGCGAACTACTGGCTTCTTCGGGCGGGAGAACGTGGGCGGCTCTGGGCGGAGTGGGCTGAGCGCTCGCCACCGGTTGTCACGATTGGGTGGGACATCGGTGGGCCGTCGGAAGTCGATTTCAGCGACAAATCGGCGGTGAAGCGTCGAGTTTCGCGCGCGTACGAAAGCGACGAAGGGGCGACGGCCGGCCAACTCCGATACTTCGTCGGTGGCCGGACGACGCACATGAGCCCGGGTGACTTCGTCGTTATTCTGGGGGATGCAGCCGTCGAGGCCGTCGCTCAGGTTGGTGAACTGGCGTACAATCCGTCGGGGCTCTCGAGTGCATCAACGCACACCTACCAGCGGCCGATCGAGTTCGTCGTGAAAAGCGCGAGTGCCGGTGGCGTTGCGCTTCGATCACTTCCGAAACGGTTCGGACGCGACGCCAATGGTCACGGAGAGGCGAGTCTGTACGACCTTTCCCAGACGATACAGGAGTACCACGTCACTCGCGGGGAGTTTACGGACTTACTCGAGTGTCTGAGCAGTCGGGACGATGTCATCGTCGCACGGGACCCGGACGAATTGCTCGAATCGCCGTCCGAACGGGAGTTCTACGTTGCACTCTCGGAACCGGTGAACTTCCTGACCGCGTACCGGCGGAACGTCTGGGGAGTCCGAAACACGGACAACCTGCGTGGAACGTGGGCTGATCTCGAGGAAGGCGATATCATCTTCTTCCGCTCACACGGGAAGGGCGAGACGGACAAAGACTGGGGACTCATCGGCTACGGTGTCGTCGGCGACTACAAGGCGACGAAATCCGAGTACTGGTGGCGTGACGAACACGTCAATGAGGACGTGGTCTACGAGCACGTCTTCGGGTTCAAGGAGACGTTCTGTCTGGGAGATCAGCACGTCATTCAGAACCGGCCAGAACACCGCAAGTCAGCAGAACAACTCACCATCGAATGCGAGGCAATTCTGCAGAATATGCTCCCCGTCGAAGACGCCGCCGACCATCTCGGCTGGGTGTCGTTCAACGATATCAACATGTGGGGGCCGAGTCAGTCGAACGGTCGAAAACTCCTCGAGAAGTTACACGCTCACGACCGCGAGCGAGAGCGTTCACTCATCGAATCGTCGCCAGAGATCGATCTCTCAAAAGAGGATGTTCTCGCTGACCTACACTTCCCGGACGAACTCGCGAGTTCGATCGTCGAAGATGTCACTGCCGCACTCGACGCTGGGAAGCACGTCATCTTCACGGGGCCACCGGGGACCGGGAAAACGGAAATCGCGCAGAACGTCGGACAGGCACTCGTAGATACGCACGACGAAATCACCGGCTCCAAAATATCCACGGCGACAGCCGACTGGTCGACCTTCGACACCGTCGGCGGACACATGCCGTCGGCGACTGGCTCGGGTGAACTCGAGTTCAGGCCTGGACTGGTGCTTCGCCGGTTCAAGCGAAACGACGAACAGAAAAACGAGGTGCTGGTCATCGACGAAATCAACCGCGCCGACATCGACAAGGCGTTGGGACAGCTGTTTACGGTCTTCTCGGGCCAGGAAGTGCAACTTCCGTTCGAGCAGGACGACCGAGAGGTTTGCGTGTTGCCTGCCGAGCAGTACACCGGTACCCGTGAACTGGCGTCGAACGAGTACGTGATGCCGCGTTCGTGGCGACTGCTGGCCACGATGAACACCTACGACAAAACCTCGCTCTACGAGATGAGCTACGCGTTCATGCGCCGGTTCGCCTTCATCCGTATTCCGGTTCCGGCGCTCCCCGAGGGCGAGTCTGGTGATGCAATCGACGAACTCGAACGGCTCATGCACGCGTACGTCGAGACCTGGGACCTGGAGTGGGACCGCAGAGAGGCGATGGCAGTTGCTCGCGTCTGGCGGACGACGAACACGACGATCGACGACCGGTCGATTGGCCCGGCAATCGTCAAGGATCTCTACCAGCACGTGAGCCGACACGCGAACGACTCACTCTCGGCGGCGCTGACGCAGGCAGTCATCAGCTACGTCTTCCCGCAACTTGAGGGCGTGCCGAAACGCGAACAGATCGTTCGGCAACTCGCGTCGGTCGATGAGATTGACGAGCGCCTGCTCCAGACTGCTGCGCGGGATATGCTTCAGGTGACGCTCACCGAGTCCGAGCCGGTATGAACAGAAACGAACTCCTCGACGAACTGTCGGAGGATATCCTCACGTACGTGATGCAGGGGGCGTTTCCCGAGCGCGAGCTCGCACAGACGATCTCGCCCTCGCAGTTGGACGAGCGATTCGAGGATTACGAACTACTGCTTGACCTGCACTTCATCCTGAAATCGGATGTCGTCGAATTCGTCCACAAACTTCCCAAACGACTCCGAAGCATCCGCACGGAGACGAGCACCGTGTCACAAACACATCGGGGAACTGTGAACGGGCACGTCAATTGGGGGCGGACGATCAAGAAACGTCACACACAGAATCCTCACGACGGCTCGCTGTTCGTCTGCGATAACCGCTCCGAAAACTACGACATTCCCGAAAATATCGTCCTCAAGAAGCTGATTGCAGTGATTTACCGCACGCTTCGAGAGGCGGACCCGCTTCTCAAGGATAACTACACCTGGGTTCAGGAGACCTGGGGCGACAACGAGCAGTTGATCGCCGACCTGCAGCGGGTCGTCGATCGCAACGTCCACGTCCGCCGAATTCGGGACCCAAAAGCGTACGAGCCGACCGAGCGCATGCTCACGACTGCGGCACAGTCGCGCCAGGAGATTTACCGCGAGGCGGCCTCACTGCTTCGGAGTCGGACCAATATCTTCCAGGGCGATACCGAGGAAATCCGGTCGCTGCTCGACGAAACAGCGATCACGCCGGACGACGAGCACGCGCTGTTCGAACTCTACGTGCTCTTCCAATTCGTCGCGACACTGGAACGACTTCGGAACGAACGGGCACAGTTCAAGACGATCGCCTCCGATCGACAGGAAGTCGCTCGCATCGACGGGTCGAAAGAGTTCGTCCTCTACCACGACAACTCGGCGCGAGATCGGAACCTCTCGTTCATCTCCGAACCGGATGCAGACCGGGAGGAGCTCGGGCGCTCGGATACAGTACAGCGAGTCGCACAGGACGTTGCAGGTGACTACCTCGGCAAAGAGTTTGAGAACCACACCGGACGGCCTGACGTGATCGTCCTCGAGATCATCTCCGAAGAGACCAACGAACACGAGTACCTCATCACCGAGGTCAAAAACAGCACGAACACCGACACAATTCGTCGCGGGATCAAGGAGACACTCGAGTACCTCGCCTTCCTGCGGGTCGACGATGAGTTCGTGTTCGGAACTGACGACGACGGGTCGTATTTTGGAACCGGGTGGAACGGGCTGCTCGTCGTGCAGGATCTGGACGCACAGACGCAGTCGCTCGCTGAGCAGTCGGACAACGAGATTACGATTTTGCAGGCGTCTGAACTCGAGACAGAACTGGCGTCGGTTCTGGAGCAGATTCTCTGAGTGACGGCCACAATTCAGTGGAGGTACTGTGCGCGGCTGACTCGAGAGCTACCTCGAAACCAAGGAACGTGCGGAGGAGTTAGAGGCGAAGATCGAGAAAATCGACCAACTCATCGACGAAATCGTCTACGAACTGTGCGGACTCACCGAGGAAGAAATCGAGATCGTCGAGGAGGCAGTGGACGGCTACACTCGAGTTGGGGTTAGAATCCGTACCGCTTGTGGGCCTCGTCGATCGGGAGCACCTCGAGAACGCGAACGAGATTTTCGTCGTCCTCAATCTCGTAGAACGCTGTCCACGTCCGGCCGATGTGGAGACGATACTTTTCGTTGCCGTCGACAGGCAGGCGCTCTTTATCGCCAGCGCCTCGACCCGGATATGGACTCTCCAGTTTCGAGAGGTTGTCCTTGATGATCCGTTCTGTCTTGTCGTCTACGTCCGCAAGCAGAGAGCGTACGCTCTCCGAGACGACGACCTGGAACGATGTCACACTTAGACCTCATCCAGCGGAACGAACTCTTCGTTCTCTTTAATCTGCTTCATATCTTCCTTGAACTGCTGGTGCTTTCGCTGTGCTGCTAACTCTTCGAGTAATTCGTCCCACGTCTGCCCTGCCTGTTTCATATCGCCCAATTCCTTGAACGTCTCTTCCGTCACGGGAATGCGCTTTTCTGCCGACATCCTATGTAAATCCTTACAACCCTTACAAACTTAAACCTGACCTCGTTTCTCCGTCAAGCCAATTCTTCCGCCGACGATATAGGGATTTGTTACCATCTTGCTTCCGTGAGCTCCACGGGCCTATGCAGCAACCGAAACGAGAACTCGAGTCCCGTTTTCGGGCCGGACCCCCACCGTCGATATCAGTGTCGACGGAGTGGGGTGGGCGTCGTGGTGGTGGTAGGTGGTGATGCGAAGGCGGTCCCGTCGTAGTAGTTCCGCGGGACCGGAGACTGTCGCCACACCCGAGAGTCCGGCTGACCGACGGGACTCGAGTACCCCTGCGGTGTTGCGTCTCGCAGAGGGTGGACTCGCTAGTCCCGTTGGTCGTGTCGGTGGTTTTGGTTGTGTTGGTCCTGTTGATCGTGCCGACCTTGCTTTCGTCGTCGCTCCCGTCGTTTCCCTCGGTTCCGTCGCTCTTCTCGCTTCCGAGCGAGTAACCCGGGCGCGACACGACAGCCGCAGGGACCGGCGATGGCATCGGTGGGGCCGATGGCGCTCACGGTGGTGACTGGTGTCTGACAGCGTGGGCAAGGGGTGAGTGTGTCGGGCGGGTCCGTGTTGGTGTCGCCGCTGCTGGCAGTTGCGGTGGCGGTGGTAGTGGTGTCGTCCTCGTCCGACTGCTCACACATCAGTCTCACCTACGAGCACGTTGGACACGCCGGATTGGATAGTCAGCACTGCCTGCGTCGGAGACGCAGTATGGCGATTCCGTTGTCGTGCGGGACGTTTATATCCCGGTAGAATGTATGCAATCATGGCAACTAAGCCAGGTGGCTTGGAAGCCATGCCTCGGATGTCATCACCATCCGGGGTTTTCGTACCCGTACTGGCTGGCTTCCGTTCTAATTGTTGACTCGTGGTGACTTATATCTACCGTTCGAATTGAGAATTCAGACCTTCCCTACGTCTCTCATCGGTACAACATTCGCGAGCACTCGAGTACTGTTTGCCAAGTATGACTGCGAAACAGTCCTGTGTGGGTCTTTTGCGGTCACCACCAAGAAAACCGCATACCTACCAGCGCAATAACTAAACAGTACTCTTTTCATTTCCCACAGACACCAGTAATACAATGAACGATTCCGGCGAGAAAGAAAACACACACGAAACCGACTGGGATGATCCCACAGAATCGAGGCTAGCCAGGTGGATCGGATCTGTTCCACTGCCGTTCCTGCTGGGTGTCGCGATCGTCGGTAGTTTCGCCCTCGGCGCACTCGCTGTCGGCGGGCTGTCGATTCTGGACGAGACACCACCGGACCCCGAGATTGAGTCCGTCGAAATTCTCGAGGCAGGGTGCCCCGACGACGTGTCCGGATACTCGAAATCGAGCAGCGGCGGAGTGTGGGTCGGAACAATCAACGACACCTCGATAGACACCGAGGTCTCAGCCGACATACGCCGGACCACACCGGAGGATGCGACCGTCGCGGCGTATCGGGTATGGGTCGACACGCACAACACGACGACCGAATCCGACGAGTGTCCCGGCCGAATCATCTACAGCGTCGAGTACGACGCCCCGTATCCTGACGCGGCAGATGCGATGCGGACCGAACGGTACCTCAACGACGAGTTCCGGGGCTGTGGCTATTCAACCAGTGATCCCGAGCCGGGCTGCGCCGCCTTGCACGAAGAGCGCCCGGTTCACTACTCCAACGGCACTGTCACGGAGGAGTCTCTGTGAGGCGGGTCACTTCCAGCACGAGATTCGAGCCGTTCAGCAGCGCCATCGGTACCGAACGCACTATTGGAATGACCCGGCGTATGGCTGCCTCCCGAGAACCACTGTGGTGACGCGCATTGCGTCACCCCTCGAGAAACCGATTCAGTTCCCGGAACTCGTCCGGTGAGAGAATAATCTCGGTCTCGAACGCATCGAACTGCTCGAAATCGTGGTCGATCGTTACGATCGTGTTCGCTCCTTCCGCAACTGCTACCTGCGCGTAGTAGCCGTCCCAGCCATTGATATTCACAGTGCGTGCACGTTCAAACCCGCCACGGACGACCCCCTCTGGCAGCCGGTCGTACCAGTGGATCCGCTTCGCGTCCAGCAAATTTTCTAACAGACGGGAGGCCTCCGCGTTCGACCGCCCGTAGTACGTCGTGAGTACAGTGTGTGCACCGAACAGTGCTGGGTACGGGACGATAGCGTCGATTTCGCCAGCGATTGCGTCTCGAACGTACGAGAGTGCAGCCTCGTGAACCGGGGCGTCCGTGTGCGCGAGGGCAATGACGCCAACATCGAACAGGTACGGCCCACCCGCGTCACTCATCGCGATCTCGCTCCGCACCTCGGCGGATCGCATCTCTGTGCTTCCTGGCCACTGGATCGACACCCTCCTCGAGTGGCGTCGTCTCGCCGTGTTCGGATGCTGTCTCCGCAACGAGCTGTTCCAGGCGCTCGATAATCTGGTCCGGATTGTCCTCCGGTTCGACAATTAGGTCTCCGTTCTCTTCGCGAATTTCGACCTCGCTTCCCGGCGTAATCCCAAGCCGTTCTCGCAGTTTCTGTGGGAGGACGATCCGCCCTTTCGTATCTACCGTCGCCATATTCCCACTTACGGTGGGATTATGGATAACTGTTTTGCTCAGCAGCCACACTGGCACACGACGGACGACACGTTCCGTGACTGAATCGCGATGCTTCTCTACTACCGCCCTCCTCGTCGGTTCACTCGCTGGCAACAGGCACCGTAAAGGTGAACGTCGCACCCTCCCCAGGCTCGGACTCCACCCAGATCTCTCCGTCGTGGCGCTCGACGATCCGCTGACAGAGCGCGAGCCCGATTCCGGCCCCAGCGTGTTCTTCGTGGTTGTGAAGCCGCTGGAACACCTCGAAAATCCGATCCTGGCTCTCCACATCGATCCCGATCCCCTCGTCGCGAACGGAAATCACACACTCCTCGTCGTTCGTGTCAGCACTGATCTGAATCCGTGGCGAGTCCTCCCCGCTGTACGTGATCGCGTTGCTCAGCAGATTCTGGAACACCTGCCGGAGCTGCCCGGGATCACCCGTTACCCGCGGGAGAGGGTCCGCTGTAATTTCGGCACCCCTCTCGTCGATTGTTACCTGCAGATCATCGCGGACGTTCTCGAGTACAGTCTCGAGATCGACCGGTTCGAACGCGCTTCCACGCGTCTGGACGCGCGAGTAATTGAGCAGACCGTTGATCATATCCTGCATCCGCTGGGCACCGTCGACGGCGAAGTCGATGAACTCTCGCCCGTCCGCGTCGAGTTCGTCGTGATACCGGCGCTCGATCAGTTGCAAGTAGCTCACGATCATCCGAAGCGGTTCCTGTAAGTCGTGGGATGCAGCGTACGCGAACTGCTCTAAGCGCTCGTTCGACGCTTCGATCTCCCGTTGGTAGTCTTTGCGTTCAGTGATGTCCTGTACCATCAGCATGCCCGCGACGATCTCGCCCTCGCTGTTTCTCACTGGGAGCGTGTGCGCCCAGAGGTCGCGGCCGAGGTGGTGCTCTTCGAACGTGTTCGATTCCCCGTCGAACACGGCCTGAAAGTACGGTTCGATCTGTTCGACGAGGTCGTCAGGATACCGGTCGTAGATAGTTGCTCCCACGATCTCCTCCTGTGACACCCCGAGGTCGGCAAGCAGTTCCCCGCCGGCCACCGTGTATTCGAACGCCTCGTCGTACAGCCCGACTGCGCCCGGGAAGTGATCGATCAGCGTTCGATACCGCTGCTCACTTTCTTCCAGGGCTCGCTCGCGCTCGTTCCGCTCGGTAATATCGCGGACGACGCCGACCCGTTCACGCCCGTCGCTATCGGAGGGAAGGAGAGCGAACGTCGCCTCGGTAGGAACGGGTGTCCCGTCGGCGCGCTGCACCGTTGCTTCGACCGACGTATCGTCCGCCTCGTCCTGAGCCAGTTGCGCTTCGATCTCCTGGGCGTGCTGGTGGACATCGTCATCGACGATCATCGACACGTGGGAGCCGAGCAACTCCTCGGGAGCGTAGTCGAGCATCGCCGCATAGGACTCGTTCACCATCGTGAAGATACCCTCCTCGTCGACGACGTAGATCCCATCTTGCACCGTTTCGACGATGGTCTCGTACTGTCGCAGCTCTTGCTCGCGCGCTTTTCGCTCGGAGACATCCCGGACGACGCCGACCGTGCCGTCGTACGTTCCGTCGCTGGATACGATCGGTGAAAAGCGACTCTCGGCGGGTACTCGCGTGCCATCCTTTCGAAGGACAGCCGCCTCGATCGTTGCAGCGTTCGCAGCAGCGTCAGTCAACGCTCTCGAGGCTTCGGCCGCCGTACTCGAGACGCTGTCCTCGACGACGAGCGAGCAGTGTGAGCCGAGCAGTTCCTCGCGTGAGTACCCAGTCAGGTCGACGTACGCCTGGTTTACGGTCACGAACCGATACTCGTCGTCGAGGACGTAGATCCCGTCCTCGATGGTCTCGATGATCGTTTCGTACTGGGTCAGTTGCTGTTCTCGTTCGGTCGGCGCTACTTCCGTGTCAGTGGTCTCTCGGACGACGCCGACGAACCCCTGGTACTCCCCGTCCGTGACCAACAGATTGCCGCGCGCCTCACAGCCGAGGGTGTCACCGGCAGCAGTCTCGATCGGGAACTCGAGTGGTGGCAGATCGGTATCGCCGGCGGCGTGATGTTCTCGAATCGCACTCTCGATGGGTTCAACACCCGACTCGGGCAGTATCAACGATACGTGTGCCCCCAGAAGCTCGTCCCGCGAGTACCCCGTCCAGTCAACGATGACGTCGTTGACCGCGACGAACTGCGCTGCAGAATCGAGCTGGACGAGGCCATCGTCGATCGCGTCGACGAACGTTCGAAAGCGATCGAGTGCCACGTCATCAGCTGTTTCCGCCCAAAAACCCGCTGACGTGGATTCTGAGCCGTCGGTCATGAGCACGTACTGGGTGGTGCGGACCATAAACGCTCGCAAACACAAATAGCGTTGTCGCGATAGGTTTCTATTGTTCACTGAGAGGAGTCAGACGCCAGGCAGGCACAGCGGCTGCGTAGGCCATGAGTGGGTGACCTCCTCCTCGCCGAACTGTGCCGCGAGGCCGGCCTCCCCGACGGCGTCTTCAACGTCGTCCCCGGCGGCAGCGACCCCGGCACGGCCCTCTCCGCACACGATGACGTCGACGCGCTCACGTTCACCGGCAGCGTCGCCACCGGTCAGGCGGTCATGGAGTCCGCTGCACAGACCATCACTCCCGTCACGCTCGAACTCGGCGGGAAGAACCCGGCCATCGTGATGCCCGACGCCGACCTCGACGAGGCCGCCTTCTGGATCGGGACCGGTATCTTCACCAACGCCGGCCAGATCTGCTCGGCAACCGACCGCGCGCTCGTCCACGAGTCCGTCTACGACGAGGTCGTCGACCGCCTCGTCGACCGCGCCGAGGCCACCGACCTCGGCCTCGGCGTCGACGACCCCGACATGGGGCCGCTCAATCACGAGGCTCACTACGAGTCGGTACTCGAGTACATCGACGTGGGCCGCGAGTCGGAGGCCACGCTCGCGACGGGTGGCGAGCCACTCGAGGGCGACGGCTACTTCGTCGAGCCGACGATCTTCACCGACGTCGACCCACAATCCCGACTTGCGCAGGAGGAGATCTTCGGCCCTGTGCTGACGGTGATTCCGTTCGCCGACCGCGAGGAGGCGATCGAGATCGCGAACGACGTCGACTTTGGCCTGACTGGTGGTGTCTTCTCGAGCGACGTGAAGCAGGCGCTGTCGATGGCGCGCCGGATCGAAGCTGGCAACGTCTACGTCAACGAGTGGTTCGGCGGGTCGGTCGAGACGCCGTTCGGTGGGATGAAAGCGAGCGGAATCGGCCGCGAGAAGGGACTCGAGGCGCTCGACTCGTACCTGCAGACGAAGACGATTACGGTGAATCTCGACGAACGGAAGTAAGCGCATGCCTCGGCGGCCAACCGCCGCACACGAATCCATGCCGCGCCACGTCACGCCACAGCAATCATACCCCCCACCCGCGAACGAGTAGTATGGGTTTTCACACCTTCGACCCCGAGCGCGCACCCGCACTCGAGGACGCGAGTCGCTACCGCTGGTGTTCACGCGAGGAACTCCTTTCCCTACTCGAACCGCGAGACGAGCACGTCGTCGCCGACCTCGGCAGCGGAACGGGGTTCTTCGCCGACGACGTTGCCCCGCACGTCGACACGCTCTACGCGATCGACATCCAGACCGAGATGCACGAGTTCTACCGCGAGAAGGGCGTTCCCGAGAACGTCGAAACCGTCCACGCCGGGACCGATAACCTTCCGCTGGCCGACGACAGCCTCGACGCCGCTTTCTCCGTCGATACGTACCACGAGTTCGCGAGCGACGACAGTCTGGCCGAACTCGCGCGGGTCCTCAAACCGGACGGCCGCCTCGTCACAGTCGACTGGTCCGCGACTGGTGATCAGGACGCCGGCCCGCCGCTAACGGAGCGGTTCGCGCTCGGCGATGCGGTCTCGCAGCTACAGGACGCCGGGTTTTCGATCAGTCGGGCGACCGACCGCCCGGAAACCTACACGTGCGTGGCCCACGCCCCTGACCGATAGAACCCGTTCCCCCACCCTCACCCCTCCCTCCATCTCTACCTCATCAGGTACACACTCCGCACCGCGAGTTCACACGCGGCAGTTCGAACCCACGATTCTTTGCCCATCGCTGACGTATTGCCAGCTATGCACCGACGGCCGCCACTCGATGGAGCCGACGACTGGCCAGGACGGCAGTTCGACCCCGTACGAACGGACGGTGGACCACAGCGATGACAGAAAAGCCAACGCCAACACGTCGTGAGATTACTGCCGGAACCGCGGGACTCGCGATAGCGACCCTTGCAGGCTGTCTCGACGGCCAGGGGTCCGACGAGTCGACCGACGACTCCAGTGACGGTTCCACCGCCGCTGGCGCTGGCTCCCCGTCACTCCCGATCGACATCACGACCGCCGACGGTCCCGGCAGCGAGGCCGGGACCCTGACGATCCCCACCGACGGCGTCGTCCTCATCAACTTCACTCGACTCCACTGTCCGACCAGCGAGGGCCTTCTCGAAACGATCGGTAACGCCCGCGAACGCCTGCTCGCTGCGAGCGACAACGCGGAGGCAGCCGATGCGGACGCAGACGCGGGTTCGGACACCGGCTCGGAGTCGAACTCGGACGACGAAGACGAAGACGATGACGACGAAAATGGAACCGACGGTGACAGCGACACCGACAGTGACAGTGACACCAACAGTGACAATGCCAACACCAACGAAAACGGCACCGAACCCCACTCCCAACTCGAGTACACCGTCGGTCGAGACGAGGATCTCACCGTCATCTCGGTCGTCAGCGGCGTGTCTGGGGCAACACCGACCGAGGCGGAACTCGGCGAGTGGTGGGCCGAACACGACGGCGACTGGACGGTCGGCATCGATGAGGATGGCTCGCTCTTCGACTACTACGATGTTCGGAGCGCCCCGGCCACCCGCATCGTCGACAGCGAGGGCACGGTCCAGTGGGAGAACAACGGTGGGACAGCGACGGGAAGCTACGTGAGCGCAGCGTGGTCGGCACTCGAGTCGGACGAGTAAGTGTTTTCGAGGGCGACACCAGCTCGGGAGACACACGGACGGTCACGACCCGGGATTCGCCACCCGAACCAGTGCACCCATTTTCCTGGACCCCGTACTGTCACCTATGATGACCCGGCGACCCGCCGCGCTGGGGCACGCCCGCTCCCCGAACCGAGTTGTTTGCCCTCTGCAAATCGGCTCTGTTTCGAACTCGTACTCGTACTCGCACTCGTACTTGGCACCCGAAACCGGATCGAACACAGCACCGAAGGGGGTGAGCCCGAATGCGCCGGCGTGATCTCATCGCAGGCGTCGGTAGCCTCGGCATTCTCGCCGGCGCTGGCGGCGTCCTCTGGCGTGGCCTTCCCGTCGGCGACGAGCCACCAGCGGCGGATGCGAACGGCGACGAAGACACAGACGACGACAGCGGCGGACCGATCGTACTCGAGACGATCGACGCGACGGGCAGCGAAGAGGGGACGATCGAGGTGCCAAACGATGGCGTCACCGTCGCGATGTTCTTCGCGCCAAGCTGTGGCACCTGTCAGTCGCTGATGCCGAACCTTCGGGAGGCGAGCGATCAGCTGAACGAGGAGTACGGTGACGACGTTACCGTCGTTTCGATCACCTCGAACCGGTCAGAAGACGAGCTGCGCGAGTGGTGGGACGAACACGACGGAAACTGGTATCTCGGCCACGATCCGGGACGATCGCTCGGCGTCTCCTACCGAGTGGTCGGCTACCCGGTGGTTATCGTCGTCGACGAGAACGGGGAGAAACACTGGCACGAAAACGGCGTTCTCGATGCGAGGCGGATCTACTACGGTGCTGCGCCGGTGCTCGACGAGTACCGAGAGCGAACACAGGCGGCCGACGATGCTGACGATGCCGAAGCGGAGCCGTCAGAGACGGATTCGGAGGGCGAGGAGTCGGGTGGCGAGGAGCCGGACGGTGAGGAGTCGGACGGGGAGGATAGTGAAGATGAGACTACAGACGAAGACGATGAGAGCGAGGATAGTGCTGAAAACGAAGCGAACGAGGGTGTCGAGGAAGCAGAGACAGACGACTAGCGCGGCCGCAGGTGTCCAGTCACTTAGGCGCTTGCCTGCCAGTTTCTGATCCGATCCGCGCTGACGCCGTCGACGTCATCGGCGATCGAGTCGGGATCGGCCTCGGTCAGGTCGTCGAGGCTCTCGATACCCGCTGCAGCCAGCTTTTCAACTGTTTTCGCGCCGACGCCGTCCAGTGACTCGAGATCGGAGCCGCTCTCGCTCTCGCGGGCCTGGAACTCCTGGTAGTTACAGATCGGACAGCCAAGTTCCCACGGCTCGTCGCCGCTGTGGATCACGAGTTCGGGCAGGTCGTGCTCGCCGCAGTACTCCTCGGTGACCTCGATTTCGCCCCGTCGCGGGAGCGGCAGCGAGTACTCACAGTCGGGGTAACGCGTACAGCCGACGAGACGGGAGCCGCTCTGGAGGGTCTTGACCGCAAGCTCTCCCCCGTGCTCTTCGCCACACTCGGGACAGTCACCGAGCACTGGCCCCTCGCCAGCGTCTTCGGCCTTACACAGTGGACACCCGTGGACGAACGTCTGCCGACCGGCGAGCATCTTGACCTCGTTCAGGTCGTGTTTCTCACACTCCTCGTCGAGGATGAGCGGCTTCCCCGTCGAGGGCAGCGGCAGCGTGTTCTCACAGTCGGGATAGCCGTCACAGCCGATGAAGTACGAGCCGTGGCGGCTCCGGCGGACGAGCAGGTCTTCACCACACTCCGGACACGGCCCCAGCCGTTTGTCGTCCTTGAGCGACTTTCGAAGGTGGTCGCCGATCTCGTCGCGCGAGTCCGCGAGATTCGCGAAGATTTCCGCGAGCATCTCGCGGGACTCGTCGGTCACGTCCTCGAGTCCGGCCTCGCCCGAGGCGATGGCGTCCATGTCCTGTTCGAGCTGGGCCGTCATATCCTCCGAGACGACGCGGTCGGCGTAGTTCTCGGCGGCCTCGACGACGGCCATCGCGAGCTTGGTCGGCCGCGGCGGATCGCTCTCGATGTAGCCACGGTCGTAGAGCTTCTGAATCGTCTCGTGACGGGTCGACTTCGTCCCGATACCCATGTCCTCCATGGTCTCGATGAGCCGCGACTGACCGTACCGCCGGGGTGGCTGGGTCTGCTTGTCCTCGAGTTCGACGTCCGTGATCGTGAGCTCCTCGCCCTCCGAGACGTCGGGGACGTAGTTCTCGGTCGTGCTGAAGTACGGGTAGACGTCGTGGTAGCCGGCTTTGTCGAGGCGCTTGCCGTTTGCCTTGAGTCGGTGGTCTGCAACCTCGGCGACGACCTTGAGGTGCTCCCAGATGGCGGCCTCGGCGACCGTCGCGTAGAACCGACGGACGACGAGTTCGAAGACCTCCCACTCGTCGTCGCTCACGTCGCCGCGGGAGGGAATCTCGCCGGTCGGGTGAATTGGCGGGTGGTCCGTCGTCTCCTCGTCGCCCTCGGTCGGTTCGATTTCGTCGGCCTCGAGGAGCGATTCGGCGGACTCGCCGAGCGTCGGATGCCCGACGAAGTCGTCGAGTAGTTCCTCGGGATCGAGATCGTCCGGGTAGACGGTGTTGTCCGTTCGCGGGTACGTGATGTAGCCCGCGGTGTAGAGGTCCTCCGCGATGGACATGGCGCGCTTTGCGGAGTAGCCGAGCGCACTGGCCGCGCGGATGAACTGGGTCGTGTTGAACGGCGCGGGCGGCGAGTCAGTTCGGGTGCGGCGGTTGACGTCGACGACGGTCGCCGTGTCGCGCTGGGAGAGCGTCTCGAAGACGTCCTCGGCGACGGCTTCTTCCCAGACGCGCTCGGCCTCGTTGCCGTCCTCGTCGCGGTAGAAGTACTGGGCCTCGAATGCCTCGCTCTCTCGCGGTTCGTCACCGCTCGACGTTTCCGAGGCGCGTTGCGCCTCGCTACCTTTAGCGACGTCGGCAACCAGCTCCCAGTAGTCCTCCGGATCGAACGCCTCGATCTCGCGCTCGCGATCAACCATCAGCTTGAGCGTCGGCGACTGCACACGGCCGACCGAGATGAAGTCGTTTCCAAGCTGGCCAGCAGAAAGCGAGAGGAAGCGGGTAAGCGCGGCCCCCCAGACGAGGTCGATGATCTGGCGCGCCTCGCCCGCCGCGGCCAGATCGAAGTCGAGTTCGTCAGGCTCGGCGAACGCGTCCTGCACCTCGTTCTCCGTAATCGAGGAGAACCGAACGCGTCGGATCGGCACCTCTTCGTCGACCTCACGGACGATATCGTAGGCCTCCTTCCCGATGAGTTCGCCCTCGCGGTCGTAGTCTGTCGCGATGGTGACGCGGGTCGCCTTCCGCGAGAGGATACGAAGCGTGGCGACGATGTTCTCCTTCGTCGCCGTCTTCTCGATGCTCGCGTCGATGAGTTCGACGGGTTCGACGTCCCGCCAGTCCGAATACTCGGACGGGAAGTCGACGCCGACGACGTGGCCCGAGAGGCCCACGCAGCGCTTGCCGCCCCACTCGTAGACGTTGACGCCGTTTTCGCGGCTCGAATCGTACGTTCCGCCAGAGAGGATATCCGCAATCCGCCGCGCGGCGTTGTCCTTCTCCGTGATAATCAGCTCCACCGCCGATCACTCCCTCGATCAGGCGCGGTGTACTCGAGTCCAGCTGGCCGAGTCTCGGTCATACTCGCTGGCTACGACTGAGGATTTGATAACGCTTTCGCCAAAATCGGCAGACTGCGCGGGTGTGCGTGCGATACGCGGGCGATGCGCTCGCGTGCGCGTAGGTTGGTCGCGTGGCGTGCATTGCGTAGCGTGCGTTTCCCACACGCGTCGCCATCAACTCGAGTGGTTCGTGTCCGCGTCCCTGCCGACGGTCTCCGTGCTGCCATCCCTGTCCGCCGCACCGGCCGGCGGAGTGCCCGGGAGGGAAAACGGATCGGCGTCGTCGGGGTCGTGGGACTCGTCGTCTTTGTCCGAGATGTACAGCACGAGTCCGAGGAGTCCTGTGAGGAACACGAATCCGGCCCACTTGGCAGGTCCGTGCAGTCCCGACCGCTTGCCATCCCAGTAGACGAGGGCTGCGAGCGACCCGAAGAGGATCGTATACAAGAGCGCCAAGAGTGCCAGAATTATCCATAGCATACTATGCTGTAACCAACCAATTGTTAAATATACTACTGGTATTCGGATCCATCGATGGGCAAGCGACAGTACGCGCTCGACATGGAGGGGCAACTACGGGGAACCCAGGTGACCAGTTCGTGATCACTGGGAACAGTTTAGTTCGAGAACACTAACGGTGAGTACATGGACGAGTCGATCGGCCAGCGAGGGGCAATCGCGTTTCTCATCGAACGGGTGGCTATTCCCTTGCTAATCGTCTTCGGAGCGTTTTTGCTGGGTGCAAGAACGACCGACGTGCTGTTCGAATCGGCCGAGATGATGGGCGAGTTCCTGTTGGTCCTTCTCTTCGGGGCCGTGTACTACGTTCTGGCGCTGCCGTTGTACTGGGCCGTATTCCTTCGAGAATGAGACGAAAACGAGACGGAGAGCGAACTGGATTCGCTACTGGTGCTACTGCTACTACTGCTACCGTTACTGCTGGTGCAGATGCCAGCGATCGATAAACAGGCTCACGTCACCACCATCAGCCGCTCCCACACCGTCACCTTCGAACCGAACCGGCTGACGCTCGCCCGACACCGTCGGCACGTAGAACTCACCCGACTCCAGATCCGCCGGCACCAGCGGCGTCCACGCGCCCTCGTCGATCGGGCCGCCGACACGCAAGCGCAGCGCGCCACTCTCGACGACGACTTCGGCTTCCTTGATCCCGCGATAGGTTTCGTACTCGCCCGCGAGGGACTCGAGTACCTGCCGGCGAGCGAAGAACGGCACCTCGTTGGGGTCCTCGCCGACCAGCGCGGCGAAGACGGCCTGGCTGAGTTCGGTGAGGCCGTATCCCGGCGAGGCGTTGGCGAGCAGGGCGACCCCGAGGTCCTGCTCGGGTGCGAAGCCGACGGCGGCCGTCGAGACGGCGATCGACCCGCCGTGGCCGATGAGGTCGTGCCCGCAGACCTCGCGGGTGCGCCAGCCGTAGCCGTACGGACCGGACGGGGTGTCGGCGTACGCGCCGTAACACTGCGAGAGAGTGTCCTCGCCGAGCAGGCGCTCGCCCGTGTCGGCGACGCCGCCGTTCAGGTGCAGTCGGAGGTACGATGCGAGGTCGGTGACGGGGGCGAGCAGGCCGCCGGCGGCCGCGCTCTGTTCTCGGATCGGGAGCGCTGCGGGTTCGAGGTCGGCGTCCTCGTCCTCATCTCCTGGGAAGTACGGCGTCATCCGATCCTCGAAACTGGTGAACGTCTCCTCGGCGTAGGTCGAGCGCTCCATCGCGAGCGGCTCGAGTATCTCCCCTTCGACGTAGTCGGTGAACGACTCACCGCTGACGGCTTCGACGACTTCGCCAGCGAGCGTGTAGCCAGAGTTGCAGTATTGCCAGTGCTCGCCTGGTTCGCCCGCGACTTCGTCTCGTGCACCTTCGATGTGGGCGTAGACATCGTCCATCGAACCGAGCGGGACGTTCGACTCGCCGACCTCCATCTGGCGCGCGATCAGGGCCTCGCTGGCCGCGAGCGACGGATAGCCGGAGGTGTGGCTCAGCAGGTGGTGGAGCGTCACGTCGTCGGGAATGTCGATGTCCAGGTAATCGGTCGCGGCATCGTCGTACTCGAGTTCCCCCGCGTCGACGAGCTGTGCAACAGCGAGTGCGGCAAAGGACTTCGAGACCGAGCCGATGCCGTAGACGGTGTCGGCAGTGGCAGGATCGTTGGCGGCGAGGTCACGCGAGCCGTAGCCCTGCGCATAGAGCAACTCGTCGCCGTCCGTGACGGCGAGACTTAGTCCGGGGAGTTCGTCCTCGCGGAGACGGTCGCGGAGGAACGAGTCGATTCGGTCGATGGTCGCCGCATCCAGTGTGTCGGCAGCGGTCATGGTGGCCACCTCCCAGCCGGTGGCTATCAATATTCAGGTACCCCACAGGACGCACCGGTATCAGTACTCGACTCGATTTTCTGGCACCCGAGCCGGCAACTCCACACGGGAAGCGAGCCCTTTTCACCGCCCCGGCTGAGACACGGACAAGAGCGATACGTGTCAGCGACGGAATCGGAGGACGAGCGAAAGCGGGTGGACATGACGACGGGAGCGATCCCGCCGAAGCTGTTGCACCTGGCGTGGCCGCTCGTCCTCGGGAATCTCCTGCAGACAGTCTACAATCTCGCGGATATGTTCTGGGTCGGTCAGATCGGTGACGGTGGCGTCTCGGTCGCTGCGGTCTCGCTCATGTTCCCGCTCTCGTGGATGTTCGTTTCGACGGCGATGGGGATCACGGCGGCGACCATCGCGCTCGTCTCCCAGTACGTCGGCTCGGATGACGATCGGATGGCAGACCGTGTCGTCGGCCAGACGATCCTGTTGACGCTCACCGTCTCGACAGTCCTCGCGGCGATCGGGCTCTACTTCCGGCGACCGCTGCTCACCCTCATCGGTGCGCGCGACGAGGTGTTCGTCGCGGCGCTCGCGTACATCGAGATTATATTCCTCACACTGCCGCTGACCTTCCTGTTCTTCGCGTTTCGCTCCTCGCTGCAGGGTGCAGGAGACACGAAGACCGCAATGTGGCTCGTCTTCGTCTCGGCCGGGATCAACGTCGTGATCGACCCGTTCTTCATCCTCGGCTGGGGACCGTTCCCCGAGATGGGGACCCGCGGTGCGGCTATCGCGACGTTCATTTCGCGTGCGTTCGCCGCCGCTGTGGGTGTCATTATTCTGCTTGACGGCCGGTTCGGCGTTCGGCTCAGGCTCGGTGACCTCCGCCCGGATCTCAGCGTCCAGCGAAAACTCGTCGACATCGGCTATCCGTCGACGATCGACGGCTGGGCGCGCAGTTTCGCCTCGGTCGCGATGGCCGGCTTCGTCGCCCGCTTCGGTGCGAATCCGACGGCCGCCTACGGGATCGGCGTTCGACTCATGTCCGTCACCTGGGCCGTCGCGGGCGCAGTTGGCAACGCGACGGCGACCGGCGTCGGCCAGAACCTCGGCGCGCAGACGCCGGAGCGGGCTGCGACAGTCACACGAGTCGCAACCGCGGGCACGATGGCGTTCATCTTTGCCGTGGCAGGCGTTCTGTTCGTCTTCCCAGCACAGGCGATGGGTATCTTCGTCGACAACCCGGCCGTGATCGCAGAAGGCGTGCTCTTCTTACGAATTATGGCTCCCTTCTGGGCGCTGTTCGCCGGCGTGATGGTTATCCAGGGGGCGTTCCGCGGTGCGGGCAACACCCGCGAGGCGATGGTGCTCTCGTTCCTCTCGCGGTGGATCTTCCGGCTTCCCGTCGCACTCGTGCTCGCGTTCGCCTGGACGCTGACGATCCCTGGCCTCGGCATCACCATCGCCGCCCTCGACTGGGGCATTGCGGGAATCTGGTGGGCCTACTCGATCGGCATGGTCCTCTCGTTCGTCGTCGCCGTCGGCTGGTTCCGGCTGGGAACGTGGAAGCAAGATGTCATCGGCAAGGGACGGGAATCAGATGCAGCGTTCGACGCCGACTCACGCGGTGAGACGGACACAGATCCCGAGTACACCGACGACTGAGGTGGGCGACGCAACGAGTTCTGCGACACGACCAGCGCAATACCGAAGGCAGAACACACAACGCAAACTCGGAACGTAAACTCGGACTATAAACACAGACCGCAAACTCGGGCCACAAACTCAACCCACTGGCAACCACTTCTCGACCGTCGGGCTGAACTCGCCGATCATCTGCGCATCTTCGTCCGTAAATGCATCCGTCACGATCAGCGCCGCCAGATAGACACTCACCACGACGATCGGCAAGAGCACCACGATGAGCAGATCGGACTCGAGTAGCACCACGATCGGAACCCCTGCAATCGTCGCGGGAACGCCGGCGCCGACGATTTTAGCGAAGTCGCGGGTGAACAGGTGAATCCCGTCGAGATAGTAGATTTCGGCGATCGTGAGGCCGCCGACGAGGAAGAGAGCGGTCGCGGAGCCGATCGCGGCGCCCTCGATGCCGAAGATGGGGACGAGCGCCATCGAGACGAGGAAGTTCGCGCCGAAGAGGACGAGCGTGTTCGCGAAGACGATTCGCGAGTAACCCATGCCCTGCAGGAGCGAGCCGTCGGGGCCGCCGACGGTGACGTTGAACAGGAACGCACCACAGAGGAGGACGACGACGAGGTTCGCTTCGGCGTACTGTGGCGTGTAGAGCACTGCGAGGTAGGAACTCGCGCCGAGCGAGAGGACGATTGCGATCGGCAGCGTGATGCCGGCGATCCAGCGGGCGGCGACACGGAACCGTTGCTCGACGAGGGCGGTGTCCTCGCGCGTTTCGGCGATGAGGGGCTTGAACACGGGCGACAGCGAGTTGAAGATGATCATTAGCCCGGAGCCGAGCATGTAGCCGACGCGGTAGATGCCGACATCGTCGGAGTCGAGGAAGAAGCCGAGGACGAAGTAGTCGACGTGGCCCATCAGGACGAAGACGACGCTGGTCATTGCGAGCGGGAGTGAGTAGGTGAGCAGCGGCCACGAGGCGACGAGTTCAGTGTCGACGGTGAGCAAGTCCCAGGCCTTGTAGGTGAACAGTGCCGCGCCGACGGTGATGGCGACGAAGAGGCCGATCACGTAGCCAGCGATGAGTCCGAGCAGTCCGAAGCCGGCGAGCAACAGCGCGGCCGTGATGCCGAAGCGGACGATCGGGCGGACCAGATCGCGCATGACGACGCGGTACTGGAGCTTCTTGATGCTGTAGTAGGAGGTGAGCAAGACGTTGTAGATCGCGAGCATCGGAATGGTGACTGACAGGAACAACAGCGCGATCCGCATCGACGGCTCCTGAAAGAGGTCGCCGATGTACCCCGATCCGGCCGCGAGTGCGAACGCGACGAGCGCGGAGGTGACGAGCACCGTTGCGGTCACCTGTACGATGACACCCTTGGCCTTGCCGCGCTCGCCCTCGTCCAGATACTGCGGGACGAAGTAGTCGATCGCAAGCGGCAGTCCGAGGTTCGCAAAGACCTGCATGAAGAGGATGACGGAGGTCGCGAGGACGAACAGTCCGTAGACGGAGGGCGTCACGTACCGCGTCATCAGCATGACGATCGCGAAACCGAACGCGCCGTTCACGACGTTCCCGATGAACGTGATGCTGCCCTGTTTCGCGAGCGTCGAGACGCCTTCATCGCGTGTCGGCTCGGTCTCGGTGTCGGTGTTAGTCATGGCCACGTGAGTTACCGTGGGTCTCGCACGAGACAGTCACCAGCAGGCCGCGCCGGTAGTCTGGCGACGTATAGGTCAACCTCACAGCCCCGTCGCCGGCTCGAGTTCGTAGTCAGCTACCTCGGCTGCTTGCTCGCCAAAGTGCGGGAACTCGACTTCGAACGACCACTCCTCGCCCGAGGTGACGTCCTCATCGACGTGTTCGATGACCGTCTCGAGTTCCTCGCCCTCCGCGTCGAGGAACGTCGCCCGAATCTCGACGTAGTTCAGCGTCCGGTCGCCGACGTTCCTGACGACGGCCCAGACGAACACGCGTTCGTCCTCGGTGCCCGGATCGTCCCGCACCAGGTCGTCCCAGACGATTTCGATATCGCCGGGATCGGTGATATCCTCGCCGTTATCCTCGAAGAACTCCAGACAGCCGGCTATGCCGACTGAGGCGACCGCGCTCGCAGCCGCGAGGACCGACCGGCGATGCATCTGCAGAGTGTAGACGAGGCTGAGTCTTCAGGGTTCGGGTAGGTGTCTCTTGTGCAACACCACTTCCCAAGAAGCGACTACCCGCTCGTAAGCCATCCCAGGTCGGAAGCTACACCATACTCGAAAGCGGACGGATTTTACACGTCCGGTGCCAACCCCCACCATCGTATGGAGTGTCGCCACTGCGCCTCGCCGCTCGAGAAACCCGGCGACTTCTGTCTAATCTGCCGGGAACAAAACACCGAGGCCGTCGTTCTCGAGGTTGCACGCGACCGGGTGACGCTCACAATGCTTGGCTCGGCGGACGATCCAGCACACACCAACTCGAGTTCGGGTTCGAGCTTGGGTTCGAGTCCGACTCCTGACAGCGAGCAGGATCAGGTACTCGGCGAAACGACGATCACGACCACGCCGGAAGACGGCGAGAACGAACCCGTCGAGTTGCGGAACTTCGCCGGGCTCGTTGGCGACGAAATCCGCCGCAAGCGCCCTGAGGAGGTCTACGCCGGCGGGGAGCGAGAGGTGATCCGTGCAATCCGAGCGGACGTTCATCACGACTTCTATCGCGTCGCGGACGAAGATCCAATCGAGGCCGTCCGCAAGCGACGCGGGACGCGCGCGCTCGACGTGGTCGAAACGCCGCCCGCAGAGAAGATCGGTGGCAGCCACTCGACGCTGATCGGCGGTCGCACCGGAATGCGCGCGATCCAGACCGTTGCCGGCCATCCCCACGTCAAGAAGGTCATTCCCGGTCCGATTGATGCCGGCGGCAAGGGCTCACAGTCGGGGCTTCGCGCGAAAGTCACCCGCGCCGACAACGGCGGCAACGTTCGCATGCTTCTACGGGACGGCTCGAGTGTCCAGGAGAATCGCGTCGTGACGACCGCCCGCGACCGAGAGATGGGTGAACGGATTCGAGCGGATCTGAACGACGTGCTTGCAGAAAGCGAGTTCCAGTAGCGTTCTAGCGCCGTCCAGTCCCGTTCGGCTTTGGTCCAGCGTTGTTTTTTCCAGGTGCGGCCGGGACAGGGCGTGAATTCGTAACAAATACTGTCACCAGCTGATGGAAGTGACACGCGCTGCTGCTTGTCCGTTCTTTATCCGGCCGGCTGTAATGAGATGTAATTAGCCATGTTCGAGCGCGCCGACGCGATCCTGGCAGCGATTCCGCTGCTCGCGGTGAGTGGACTCGCGCTTCGATCGCTCCTTGCCGCTACGGGCGTGGGAACGGGACTTTTCGCGGCACCGCTGGCAGCAGCAGGACCGTTCGCAGCGCTCGCGGTCGTCTTTCGGGAGCTACTCACCGGGCCTGTAGCAACACACGCAGCAGACGAATCCGACGAGTGAGCCGCGACAGCGACTGATTCTGTCACGACGAAAGCGACGGCGACGGGTGGGATGAACTGCCGCGCAGTGAGAATACCAACTCAACAGGTTTAAGAATCTACTGCGGATAGACAGCAGTACTATGGCCGATAAAGGACGAGTCGGCAGCGCGGGCCGCTTTGGCGCACGCTACGGCCGCGTTGCACGACGACGCGTTAGCGAGATCGAAGACGATATGCAGAACGCACAGGTAGACGGCGACGACGTTACTCGCGTCGGAACCGGCATCTGGAAGAACGAGGAAACCGGCGAAGTCTTCACCGGCGGTGCCTACCGCCCAGAGACCCCGGCCGGCCGCACGGTCCGACGCTCGATCCGCGCTGCGCTCGCCGAAGACGACGAGTAATCCGTCTAGCGAGGACGGCACTGAGAATCGAACGGACACACGACTGCGACGACACCCACTAACCCCACAACTCACTATGAGCTACAAGTGCTCCCGCTGCAAACGCGACGTGCAGCTCGACGAGTACGGCGGCGTCCGCTGTCCCTACTGCGGTCACCGCGTACTCCTGAAAGAACGCAGCCGCGACGTGAAGGAAGTCGACGTCAACTGACGGTTCGACGGCCAATCGTCGAGTGGCAACCGCTGTCCACCCGACTCACGAGCGCCGCTCTCGAAACCCGCAGCCGACACTGACCCGACGAGACGCGAGGACGAGACCAGCCTGTTTCACTTCTGTGCCAGCGTCCAGCCTCCAGCGTCTCGCCGTTCGAGACCGTGTCGCGACTGTTGCACTACTAACGCAAACACAGACAGCTGTATGAACACCCACGAAACCACACTCGAGTTCGAGTACGACCAGCCGTCGCGAGCGCGGATCGTTGCCGAGAGCGTCGCCCGCGAGATCGGCGAAATCGACGACGAGCGATCGCAGACGACGATCGAGCGCGAGGGAGCGGTCGTCACACTTCGAATCGAAGCGGCCGACGTGATCGCGCTTCGTGCGGCGGTGAACACCTGGCTGTCGCTGCTTGGGGTTGCAGAGCAGACGGCGGCGATCGGTGCGGCTGCTGTCGAGGGCTATAGTAGCCACTGAAAGTCAGTACACACCTGATCGCCAGACTGATCGATGATCAGTGTGTAAACCGTTTCAGTTGTTGCTATAACGGCCGATCCGATTGGCGATGTCCAGCGGCTCGACGTTCGCTACTCGGTGTTCAGGGTCCACTATTTTACCGGAACTCGTCGAACGTCACCTGTCTGTATGAGCTCCGACACCGATCGCGGCCAGCAGGTACTGCTCTCGGGAGGAACGATCGGATTCGGTTTCGGAGCCGTCGTCGACGTCGTGATCTTCCACCTCGTGTTCCAGACACATCATCTGTTCTCCGGCTTCTACGACCCCTACAGCTACGACGGCCTGCGGACGAACGTCATGTTCGATGGGCTATTCATCGCCGCGATGCTCGGCGTGATGGGGCTCGGATTTGCCTTCTTCTGGCGAACTGTCAACGGTGTCGACCAGCGGTTCTCGGCCCGGTACTTCCTCGGATCGATCATCGTCGGCATGGGCATCTTCAACGTCCTCGATGGGATTTTCAGCCACTACGTGCTCGATCTGCACAACGTCGTCCACGGCACCGAAGCGTGGAACCTCCCCTGGCTGGTCGTCAGCGTCGTCCTGCTCGCGGTCGGACTGCTCGTTCTCCGAAGCGCGGGCGGGTACCGCGCCACGTCCGGGCAGTAACTGCGCTCACAACTCCGGCAGCGACGCCGACAACACCACGCGCTCCGACCCAAACGCCGTCTCGTACCCCTCGTGGAGCGCCACCTGCGGCGGCACGTCGAGGGAGACCGCGAGTTCGTCCGCGGACTCGAGTACCACCTCCTCGAACTCCACCCTGTAATGGTGACCGCGGTCGGGGTCGATCGTTTCCTGCGTCTCGATGTCGGCGCTGTACTGTCCGTCCCCGTCAGAAACCGACTCAACGCTTATGCCAGCGAACGGGACGGGATACCGGTTGTATCGCGTTCGCACGCCGATTGCGAGTTGGATGTCTGCGGCTGCCCCCGAATCGGCCTGCGCCCCATCCGAGTCGTCGACACGATCGAGCGTCACGACGATATCGTCACCAGTTGCTGAGTAGGCGACCGCGTCTGCGGACGTAGACGTGGGCGTGGACGTGGACGTGGACAGCGACACAGGCTCCGGTGCGTGCCCCATAGACTCGAGTGCCCCGCGCTCACCCCGCCCCTCACCCTCGTCGAGGAGGGTGCGCTCGAGTGCGTCGATGGCCGCGGGATCGTACTCGAACTCGAGTGTGGTCGTCACCGGCTGGTCGAGTCGGTCTGCGAACTCGTCGGCGAGGGCTGCTGTCGGCGGGTCGATGCGAACTGTGGCCTCGTACGTGCCCTCGCCGGGGAGCGAGACGTTGTCGCCGTAGTGAAAGCCCATTCGTTGGGAGAGCATCGGCCAGAGGGTTCGCTGGTCGACTGTGTCGGTGTCGGCGTCAGTGTCGGTGTCGGCGTCGGTATCAGTGCCAGCGTCGCTCCCAGCAGTAGCAATTCGTGTCGTCACCGTCGTCGGCACCGCCACCCCCGACTCGGCGTCTCGCACCGCTGCCATCAGGTGCAGCGTGTGGTGTGACCGCAGGTCCGCTCGGGCACGCTCCGTACCCGCCACGGTCCAGAACGAGTGCGGGCGCATCGCCGAGAGAGTGAACTCGAGTCCCGACTCAGTCTCGGAGCCGTACTCGAGCATGGCGTCGATCTTCGGTGGGACGTAGATACCCGCTGGCGGGTCGACGACCAGTTCGCGCCAGGCATCCTCGCGTCGGAGCGTCTCGAAATCGAGACAGCCGGCGGTGAGCGCGGTCGGGAGCACCGAGAGCGTCCCGACGAGCGCACCGCCTGCGGCGAGTGCGTCACGGCGTCGCATTGGTGGATTCTCACCGTGGCTCCCGGTAGTTCTGCAGGCTGCACCAGCAACCCCCACACCGCGGCCGAACGCAAAGCTTGGCTTTATCAGTGCGGAGGGCGACGGTCGAGACATGCAAGGAAATCTGCCGCCGGAAGCACAGGAGAAAATCGAGCAGCTACAGGACCTTCAGGAGACCGCACAGCAGGTCGCCGTCCAGAAACAGGAGACCGAGTCGAGCCTCACCGAGGCCCAGACGGCCCAGAAGGAACTCGAGGACATCGACGAGGAGACGACCATGTACCGACAGGTCGGCGACCTTCTCGTTGAGACGGACTACGACACGGCCGAGGACGACCTCGACGAGCAGGTCGACTCGCTCGAACTCCGCCTCGAGACCCTCGAGAAGCAAGAAGAACGCGTCCAGGACCAGTTCGAGGGTCTGCAGGAGGAACTCGAGGAACTGCTCGGTGGCGCAGGCGGCGGCATGGGCGGCCCGGCCGGCCCAGGCGGCCCAGGTGCAGGCGGCGCATAATCGGCGATGTCGACCAGCGACTCGACCGACGAGCGAGCGGATGAGCCAACTGACGAGGAGGTCGTCCAGACGGCCGCCGAGGCCGCCGAGGGACTGATCTTCTCGCGATACAAGCAGTCTGCCGTGCGCGATATGGACGTCACGGTGTCGTTCGAGGACGGCGTCCTCGAGGTCGACGTCTATCTCAACGCGCCGGAACAGGACGACGGCACGGACCCGGACGAGGTCGCCGACGAAGCCGCGCGAACGGCGCGCGAGGCGGTCGACGACCTGTTCGGCGAGTAGCCGCCCGCGCTCGTTTTCTCCGCACCCACAGATTCGCCAACCAGTGCCGACAGTGGCCAGTAGTGAGCGACCAGCGACACCGCCACCCGAGGAGGGGGTCCCAGCCCCAACCCCAGCGAATCTACCAGCCCCGATCCGGCGCGATCACTTCGACCGGATGCGGCACCGTTCGATCCAGCAGCGTCTCGAGTTGGTCGCCACACGACGTCCCCGACGCGACGACCAGGTCAGTGCTGGCCGGCTCGAGTTCCGACGCCAGCCGATCGCCGACGTCCATACTGACCTCGTAGTACTCGCGCTTGTAGCCGAAGGAGCCCGCCATGCCACAGCACTCGACCGTCGAGGTTCGCGGGGCGTAGCCACAGCGTTCGAGCACGGCGACCGTCGGAGCTTCGAGGTCGAGCGTGCGTTGCTGGCAGTGAGAGTGGTAGGCGATCGGCTGGCCGTCGTCCCCGTTCTCGGTCCCGATTCTCTCCCCGCCACCGCCAGCCGTCGACAGCGCCGCCGGATTCGCACCGTTCTCGAGTAGTCCGAAGATGAACTCACAGATCTCGTAGCTATTGTCCCGCAGTCGTTCGAACGACCGTTCGGGGAGGAACCGTTCGTACTCGCGCTGGAACGCCGCGAGGTCGGAGGGTTCGATGACCACGACATCGCGACCGGCGTCCAGGTCCTCGGCGAGGGCGGCGTAGACCTTACTCGCCTGCGCGTCCGCCGTGGTGACCATCCCCTGGGAAAGCGGTGCGCGGCCGCTCTCGGGGAGGTCGGGAACCGAGACGGGAACACCGAGAGCTTCGAGCGTCCGCACGGCCGCCTTCCCGCGGTCGGTGTCGACGTAGTTGGTGTAGACGTCGGGGTAGAGGACGACCTCGCGGTCGAGCGCGTCTGTGGGTTCGTCGTGAGCCGCCCGACGACCGGCCGCTGCCCGCCGTTTCGACTCCTGTTCACCGCCGCGGGCGTCGAACCAGTCGACGAGTGGCTGCCGTTCGAACGAGGGCAACTCCCGGCGCTGGTCGATACCCAGCGTCCGCTCGAGCAGCGAGCGCACTGGTGCCGTCTCGCCGAGCCAGTTCGAGACCGGTGCCGTCGCACTACCGAGCTTTGCGACGGTACCAATGTTGCCGAAGAAGCGTTTGCCGAGGTCGAGTCCGCCGGATTCCTCGTCCGGCGTGAGTCCGTCGACGAGGAAGTCGTAGGCCTCCGGCTCCGCATCGCGGTTGACGCGGTCCCTGACGACGGTGTTGATCCACGGGATGTCGATCTTCACCGGGCAGGCGTCGACACAGCGCGTACAGCCGGTACAGAGGTCGTTGAACTCGGCGGCGGAGTCCTGGCCGTGAACGCCGGCCTCCCAGCCCGTCGCGATGCCGCCGGAGTAGGTTTCCCCGCCGAAGCCGTGACCGCCGACGGCCTGGAAGTTCGCACACGAGTTCGAACACGCGCCACAGCGGATGCAGTACAGCGTCTCCCGAAGCTGGTCGTCCGCGCGCATCTCGGTGCGGCCGTTGTCGAGCAGCACGAGGTGGAACTCGCGGTCGGTGGAGCCGTTTGTCTCGGCGTCCGTGTTCGCGCCGATCGGCTCGTCCGGCTCGTCGAAGGTGAGCGTCGGCGACTCCGTCGGCGGCGAGAGCATCGTCACGTACTGGGAGATTTCCTGCCCCGTCGCGCTCTTCGCGATCAGGTCGACGAACGGCTCGAGGTCCCGAATCGACGGGATGAGCTTCTCGACGCCGGCGATTGCGACGTGCGTATCTGGCGTCACGGCGCACTTGCGGGCGTTGCCCTCGTTCGTGACGAGCGTGATCGTCCCGCTCTCAGCGACGACGAAGTTCGCGCCCGTAATCCCCACGTCTGCCTCGCGGATGCGCTCGCCGAGGTGGTCGCGAGCGAATCGGGTGAGTTCTTCTGCGGTCTCGAACTCCTCGTCGGGGTCAAACTGCTCCGTGAAGAGTTCGGCAATCTCCTCACGCGTCAGGTGCATCGCCGGGCCGACGATGTGCGAGGGCGTGTCGTCTGCAACCTGGAGGACCCACTCGCCGAGGTCGGTTTCGGTGACCTCGATCCCCTCGGACTCGAGTGCATCGTTGAGGTCGAGTTCCTCGGTGGTCATGGACTTGGATTTGACGACGGACGGGCGGCCGCTGGCGCTCTCGGCTGCGGTGCTGGTCGCGGCCCGGTCGTCGACCACGTCGGCCACGTAGGCGTTCGCGTCGGCCGCGTCCTCCGCGACGTAGACCGTCCCGCCGTTGGCTTCGACCGCCTCGCGAACGGTCTCGATGAGGGCTGGGAGGCGGTCGATGGCGTCCTCCTTGATTGCGCGCGCCTCCGATCGCAGCGCCTCGAGATCGTCAGTTTCGTCGAACACCTCGTGGCGCTGGAGGTTGGAAACGCTCGTGTGGGCGTGGATCGCATCGCCCTCCGTCTCGAGTAGCTGTCGAAGATGGGCGGCGGTCTCGGCGCGCGAGTTGGATGGTGTGTGGCTGGCGGTGCCCCCACCCCCACCCCCTTCCGACTGGCCGGATGCGTGGCTTCGCTCTGCCATCTTACCGGTCCTCCAGCACGACGACGGTTACTTCACCGGGACCGTGGACGCCGTGAACGAGGTCGCCCATGTCGGCGGTCGCGCTCCGGCCCGTGGCGAAGACGATGCTGTCGCCGCCCGCCGCGAACCGATCCGCGAGGCGGTCGAACCCGCCCGTGAGGTCGGGGACGATGTCGCTCGCCGCGACGACGGCGATGTGGTGTTCCGGATAGACGCTGATCGGTTCGTCGCCGGCCGCTCGGGATTCGATTGCGACGGTGCCGTACTCCGCAATCGCAAAGGTCGCCGGCGTGATCCCGGTCTGTGCGTCGGCGAGAGTAGCAGCCGTCGGCTCGGTCGTGACGGACTCCGGAATGGAGACGCCCTCGAACGGGAGTTTCACACCGATAGCCGGCTCCGTGAGCAGCGCCGCGAGTCGCTCGCTCGCGTCGGCCGCGGACACACGCTCCAGGCTGACCTCGAGTTCCTCGAGTGCGTGTTCCAACTGGCCGACAGCGTCAGTGTCGGTGTCGGTTGACATTAGCACTCACATTCGGGCGCGCGCCCAATAGCGTGGCGGTCGTGCCAATCGACGGGACAAACGTTGGATCGGGTTCAACAGTCTGGTCGCTCACACAACCGTGTCGGACGGGACAACGGGGGGACCGGTTGCAGAGTGTATGGAGAGAAAAATCAGTATAGAGAACGCTCAGTATCGAGACGAGCCGCGAGTGAGACAGTGTCGACTCGATTGTGACGGCGGAGAGCGCCGATGCAGTGCAGTGGTATTCAGTTCGCTTCGCAGATATCTCGGAAGTTCTCGAAGATCACGTCGCCTTCCTCGGTGTGGGCGACTTCGGGGTGCCACTGGACGCCGTAGAGGTCGCGGTCGGTGTCGCTCATGGCTTCGATGCCGCAGACGTCACTTGTCGCGGTTCGCTCGAATCCGTCGGGGAGTTCGACGACTTCGTCTGCATGGCTCGCCCAGACGCGCGTTTCGGGGTGGAGACTACCGGTGAGCGGATCGTCCTCGTCGGTCAGTTCGACCGTTACGTCCGCGTAGCCGCCGTACTCGCCGCTGTCGACGCGGCCGCCAAGTTCCTCGGCGATGAGTTGCATGCCGAGACAGATTCCGAGGACGGGAACGTCGGCCTCGAGGTACGCCGGGGACTGCCCGATCCGGTCCATGTCCGGGCCACCCGAGAGGACGACGCCGTCTGCGTCGACCTCCTCGGGCGGCGTGTCGTTGTCGATCAACTCGGCCTCCACGCCGAGGTCGCGAAGCGCTCGGTGTTCTAGGTGCGTGAACTGTCCGTGGTTGTCCACCACGACGATCTTCGTCATTGCCGGTATCTAGCCAACGAACCGGTAAAAACGGACCGGAAGCGATTCTCGGTGGGCCGCTCGTCGTTCACCCTGCTGCCCGACACAGGTCTCCGGTCTCGTTCGACACACGTCACCCGTATCGTCCGACACGGGGACAGGACTTCGGCCTCGCCGACACTCGTCTCCGGTACGTTTATACTCTCATCACCGAACGGTAGGAATATGGCAGTCGATCTCTCCGAGTTTAACCATCCGTCCTGGATCACCGCGGTCGGCACCGGCATCGGCTATCTGTTGATCCTCGCGGTGTTGACCGTGGCGCTGTTCATCGTGCCGTGGCTCATCTTCGCCGCGCTGTAATCGACACAACACGTTCTTTCGGTTCGATTCTGACGAGTCGGCATCCGTTTTCGCAACCCTACAACGCTATCTCACGCACAGACCCGTGTCACGATAGCGTTGGGACTCGAGTAGGAGTGGTCGATTACTGAAGTGCCGCTCTGCGGTCAGAAAGAACCGAACGCCGATCGCATCGAACCGGACAACTGCGGACGACCGATCGAACGAGGCGCGTCGATCAGGCGAACGTCTTCGAGACCTCTTCGGTCTCGTCGGATTCGGCCTGCACTTTTTCCCACGCGCCGAGGAAGTCTTCCATCTGAATCTCGGTGCGCTCGTCGCGGATAGCGAACATCCCGGCTTCGGTACAGATCGCCTTGACGTCAGCACCGGAGGCCTCCTCGGCCTCGGCGGCCAGTTCGGCAAAGTCGACGTCGTCGGCGACGTTCATGCCGCGAGTGTGAATCTCGAAGATGATCTCGCGACCCTCCTGGTTCGGCTTTGGAACCTCGATGAGACGGTCGAAGCGACCGGGGCGAAGAATCGCACGGTCTAACATGTCGAAGCGGTTGGTAGCGGCGATGATGCGGATCTCGCCGCGGTCTTCGAAGCCGTCCATTTCGCTCAGGAGTTGCATCATCGTCCGCTGGACCTCGGCGTCGCCGGAGGTCTTCGACTCCGTCCGCTTGGCCGCGATGGCGTCAATTTCGTCGATGAAGATGACGGCTGGCTCGTGCTCGCGGGCGACCTTGAACAGATCACGAACCAGCTTCGCACCCTCACCGATGAACTTGTGGACCAGTTCGGAGCCGGCCATCTTGATGAAGGTGGCGTTGGTCTGGTTGGCGACGGCCTTCGCGAGCATCGTCTTCCCCGTGCCCGGCGGACCGTACAGCAGAACCCCACTCGGCGGGTCGATGCCGACATCGTCGAACATCTCTGGCTTCTCGAGTGGCATCTCGACGGTCTCGCGAACCTCTTGCATCTGCTCTTCGAGGCCGCCGATGTCCTCGTAGCTGACCTCAGGACTCTCGGTGACTTCCATCACGCGGGCCCGGACGTCCGTCTCGCTAGAGAGCGTCTTGACGATAGAGAGAGAGTTGTTGACGGCGACCCGGGCGTCGGGTTCGATCTCCTCGCGCATCTCGTCGGTGACTTCGGTCAGCGCTTCCTGGTTGTTCCCGTGCTGTTTGATGATGACGCCCTCGTCGGTCATTTCCTGGACGGTGGCGACGAACAGCGGGGACTGCTTTAGCTTCTTGTTCTCGTGCGTGAGCCGCTCGAGCTTCTGCTGGTACTTGTTGTTCTCGGCGTTCGCATCGAGGAGCTTGTCTCGCATCTCCTCGTTTTGCGACTCGAGGATCTCCAGCTTGTCCTCGAGCGCCTGAATTTTCTCCTGTTGGGACGCCTCGTCCTCGTCATATGGGAGGTCGACGTCGTCCACAGTGTCAGTCATCACCCGACCTTTGGGTGTTGGCTCATAAGAGGCTTCGGGTCAACCACCCAGCCTGCAACCGCCGGAACCGACAGAGTCACCCGTTTGCGCCCGGCCTGAAGCAATTCGACTAACGTCTAAATCAGCCGCTCGCCACTCGATAGTCCGTTCTGGTTGACTGTCACGAAAACAGTGACTGTCCTTCATATAACCATCATGCATTATACGAAACAGAAAATATTATCACCTCGTATTTGCTAAGGGGTATACGATGAGCGCGTCAGAAACATTTCGACAGGAGTCCGAACAGGAACGAGGTAGTTGGGATGACGTCCGAGAGCTCCCACCAAGCGCGAAGCTAGTCGCGAAGGTACTCGAGTACAACGATACGATGACACAGCAACAGATTGCAGACGAGACGCTGCTGCCGGCGCGGACGGTTCGGTACGCACTGAACCGCCTCGACGAGGAGAACGTCGTCGACTCGCGGTTTTCGTTCTCGGACGCTCGCAAGCGTCTCTACAGTCTCGATATCGACGCCTAAGGTCGCGGATTCAGAGCCACTCTCGACAGCGGTCGTGCGAAGATTCGGGCACGGGAATTGGGGAAACGACTGTTCTCTCGCTGCGCTTCTCTAGAGTGGCATCTCTGCGGACCGGTCACAGCGGACCGATCAGCCAAGACTACTTTCGCTCCGGTCGCGGAACCACTTTAGGGCCACCAGTCTAACGACGGGACAATGACACGGGTGATACACACGGGCGACACCCACCTTGGGTACCAGCAGTACAACTCGCCCATCCGCCGACGAGATTTCCTCGAGGCGTTTCGCACCGTCGCCGAGGACGCGGTTTCAGCGGACGTCGACGCCGTGATCCACGCCGGCGACCTCTTTCACGACCGCCGGCCCGGACTGGTCGACCTCCAGGGAACGATCGACGTCCTCCGAACGCTCGCGGACGCTGACATCCCCTTCCTCGCCGTCGTCGGCAACCACGAGGGCAAACGCGACGCCCAGTGGCTCGACCTCTTCGCCGACATCGGCCTCGCAACGCGACTCGGCCCCGGCCCCGAAGTCGTCGACGACGTTGCCTTCTACGGCCAGGACTTCGTCCCGCGCTCGCGACGCGAGGGACTCGAGTACGAGTTCGAGCCAGTCCCGGACGCCGCGAGCCACGCGGCGCTGGTGAGCCACGGATTGTTCGAGCCGTTCGCCCACGCCGACTGGGATACGGAACGGATGCTCGAGGAGGCCACAGTCGACTTCGACGCCGTCCTCCTCGGGGACAACCACAAGCCGGACACCGCCGAGGTGTGCGACACCTGGGTGACCTACTGTGGGTCGACCGAGCGCGCGAGTGCGAGCGAACGGGAGGCGCGAGGGTACAATCTGGTCGAGTTCGAGTCCGCGGCCGACGGTAGTGCGGCCGCGAGCGAGGGGGCCAGCGGTGATGGGGTCGCTATCACCCGCCGCTCGCTCACCGACACCCGCGACTTCGTCTTCGTCGACGTGGAACTCGAAGAGGAAGAGGGAATCGATCGCGTTCAGGAGCGTGTCCGCCAGCACGACGTCGAAAACGCCGTCGTCATCGTTACCGTCGAGGGCGATGGTCGCCCGATCACCCCCGCCGCTGTCGAGGAACTCGCACTCGACCGCGGCGCACTCGTCGCCCGGATGAACGATCGGCGCGACATCCCCGACGAGGCCGAGGAGGTCTCGGTGAGCTTCGCCGACCCAGACGCGGCCGTCCAGGATCGAATCCGTGACCTCGGACTCAGCGACGCCGCACGAAGTATCGACGAGACGGTCCGGAACGACGACCTGCCGGATTCGAACGTTCGGGAGTCAGTCGAGCGCCGCGTCCGGGACCTACTCGAGGACGACCGGTCCGCGTTCGAGCCGGCACCGGAGCGCACGCCGGCAGACGAGGACGTGACGACGGTTGCGGATCAGCTCTCGGCGGCCGACGCTGGCTCCGGTACCGACGGCACCGAAACGCTAGCAGCTGCCGAAGCCGACGATGAGCCCGCGACAGATCCCGAGCGTGACACAGCGGGCGAGGCGGAGTCAGAAACGGAGCCGGACCAGGACGCCGACCACGCCTCACTGGGTGATTTCGCATGAGAGTCGACCGCGTCCGCATGCTGAACTTCAAGTGCTACGGCGACGCCGACCTCACCTTAGAGCGCGGCGTCACCGTCGTCCACGGCGTCAACGGCAGCGGGAAGTCGACGCTGCTCGAGGCCGTTTTCTTCGCGCTCTACGGCTCGAAGGCGCTCGACGACCGCACACTCGACGACGTGATCACGACCGGCGAGGACGAGGCGGAGGTCGAACTCTGGTTCACCCACGACAACCGCGACTACCACGTCGAACGCCACCTCAAACTGCGCGGCGACCGCGCGACGACGACCAAGTGCGTCCTCGAGACACCCGCGGACACCATCGAAGGCGCTCGCGACGTGCGCAAGACGGTCACCGAACTCCTGCGAATGGACGCCGAGGCGTTCGTCAACTGCGCGTACGTCCGCCAGGGCGAGGTCAACAAACTCATCCACGCCTCGCCGAGCGAGCGTCAGGACATGATCGACGACCTGCTCCAGCTGGGGGCACTCGAGGAGTATCGCGAGCGCGCGAGCGAGGCACGGCTCGGCGTCAAGTCCGTCCTCGACGGCCAGCGGGAAGTCCTCGATGACGTTCGCTCACAGGTCGAGCAAAAAGAGGAGCAAGACCTCCACGAGACGCTGAATGCACTCGAGGAAGAGCGCGACGAGCTCACCGAACAGATCGACCACTACGAGGCCCAGCGCGACCAGGCCGTCGAGACCCTCGAGACGGCCCAGGAGGTGCTCGAGCGCCACGAGGAGACCCGCGAGGAGATCGAGACGCTCGGCGAGGAGATCGAGGAGTTGCAGTCGAAGATCAACGAAACCGAGCGCGACCGCGAGGACGCCAAAGACGAGATTCGTGAGCGGAAAGCAGAGCGCGAAGAACTCGCCGATGAACGCGACGAGTTGCTCGCCGATCTCGACCGTGAGGTTGACCCCGCCGCAGCGGACGGAGCCGAGACGAGCGTTGACTATCACATCGACGACCTCGAAGAGCGAGACGAGGAACTCCAGGACGACCTCGCGGACGTTCGCGTCTCGATCCAGACGAAAACGGAGACCGCCGACCGGCTCCGCGAGGAGGCCGACGATCTCGAGACGCGGGCCGACGAAGCGCGCACGGCCGCCGACGAAATCGAGGCCGAACTCGAGACGACCGAGTCAGAAATCGACGAGCGTGCGGAGAAGCTCGCGGAACTCGAAGACAAGATCGAGGGGCTTCGAGGGCAGTTCGCTGGCGGAGATACAGACGAAGACGAAGACACAGCGGACGACCTGACCGTCGCGTTCGGCGAGGCCGAAACACGGCTCGCGGAACTCGAGTCCGACCGCGAGGACATCGTCGCCGAGCGCAACGATCTCACTGCCGATCTCAGAACCGTCGAAAACGCCATCGAGGAGGGTGAAGCACTGCTCGAGGAGGGCAAGTGTCCGGAGTGTGGCCAGTCCGTCGAGGACTCGCCACACGTCGACGTCCTCGCCGAGAAGCGCGAGGAAGCCGAGGAACTCGAGTCCGAGCGAGAGACACTCGCAGCCGAGATCGAGGCGATCGACGACCGAATCGAGCAAGTCGAGGACCTGCGGGAGGCCGAACGCCGCGTCGAACGGCTCGCAGACAACCGCGACAACGTCGAACAACTGCTGAGTCAGAAGCGCGAGACCATCGCCGACCGGCGTGAGCAGTGTAGTGACCTGCGCGAGGAAGCCGAGGAACTCGAGTCCGAAGCCGAATCGAAACGGGAGAAGGCGACGGAACTCGAGTCCGAAGTTGAGGAGGTTCGCGTCGAACTCGGCGAGATCAACGGCGAGCGCAGCGCGATCAAGGAGACGTTGCAGTCACTACGACGAGTCCGCGAAATCGCCGACGAGCGTGCTGAACTTGACCGGCAGATCGAGACCCGCCGCGAGCGCCGTGCCGACTGGCAGGAGATGAACGAGGAGCGCCGCGAGACGCTGTCGGCAAAGCGCGAGCGCAAGCGCGAACTCGAGGGTGAGTTCGACGACTCCCGCGTCGAGGCTGCCCGCGAGGACCGCCAGAACGCCGAGACATACATCGAACAGGTCGAGGAGAAACTCGACGAACTCGAGACACAGCGCGACGACGTGCAGGGGAAAATCGGCGGCGTCGAGGAGAAACTCGGCGAACTCGAGCGCCTGCGCGATCGACTCGACGCAGTCGAGGAGAAGTGCGAGACACTCGAGTCGCTGTACGACGAGGCCGAGACGCTGCAGACGACCTACGGCGAGTTGCGCTCGGATCTGCGCCAGCAGAACGTCGAGACCTTAGAGCGGCTGTTGAACGAGACGTTCGAACTGGTCTACCAGAACGACTCCTACGCGGCGATCGATCTGGACGGTGACTACCAGCTGACGGTGTACCAGAAGGACGGCGAGAGCCTCGATCCCGAGCAGCTCTCGGGAGGTGAGCGGGCGCTGTTCAACCTCAGCCTGCGGTGTGCGATCTACCGGCTGCTCGCGGAGGGCGTTGAGGGTGCCGCGCCGATGCCGCCGCTGATCCTCGACGAGCCGACGGTGTTTCTCGACTCCGGCCACGTGACCCAACTCGTCTCGCTAGTCGAGTCGATGCGCGATCTGGGCGTCGAACAGATCGTCGTCGTCAGCCACGATCAGGAACTCGTCGGCGCGGCGGACTCGCTGGTTCGCGTCGAGAAGGATGCGACCTCGAACCGCTCGCGACTCGAACGCGGCGAGCCGCCGGAGGCGGCGCTGCTGGCGTCCGAGTAGGTGTCGAATCGGTTCAAAATCACTCGCGAACTCGTTGTAGTCGGCTTTCAGTTCGAAGGCAACGGTGCTGGTGGGTTGCTCCCCCAGCGATCACACTCAGTTCGACTCGAGTGTCCCCGTCGGTCCGGAGGGTGATGTCGAGGCTGAAGCGGAGGTGGAACCCGTCGGGGACGAGGAACTCGAGTCCGAGCGCTCGTCCGTATTCGTATTTGTATTTGTATCAGTATCAGTATCTGTATCAGGATCAGAAGCCGCAGCCGACTCGTCCAGATCGAACCGGATCGTCTCGAGTGCGGCTTCGCAGGTGTCGGTGAGTCGGTAGCCGCGCTCGCCGCCGACGTCGGTTTCGGCGAGCAGGTTGGCCCCAGTGAGGATGGTCAGCCGGCCGTGGAGATCGCTCTCACAGAGGGTGGTGCTGTCGAGGATTGTGCGGATGTCGAGTGGGCCCTCGTCTGCGAGGCTGATAAGCAGACTGAGGGTGGCTTCGTCGTGGACGGTCGTAAGCAGTGTCCGAACGGGACTGCTGACCGCCTGTGCGACCGGATCGAGTTCGTCGGCGGCGTCGACGGCGTCGAGTCGGTCGTTCTGGACGTAGCATTCGTCGCCGGTCTGTGGGTCACGAACGAGGCTCGCGTGCTCGGAGCGCTTGAGAAGCAGGTATCGTTTCCCAGTGTCGTCTTGGACGGTTGTCATAGTCGGTCAGAGTCGTCCGGTATCGGTCCTTCGGCGTCAGCCCCTGAAGTACTTTTGCCGGCGTCAGTATTGCCGGTCGATGTCGGTGTCGTCGTCTGATCCGCTGTGTTCGGCCTCGGTACTGGGCTTTTCGTCGGTTCGGGCCGAAATGTCGTCGTCGCGTTCGGCGGTATCGGCGGTATCGATACTCTTGTCTCCATCGGCATCCGCTCCGTTATCCTTCGTTCTGTCATCTTCCGCTCGGTCATCCGCCACTCCATCATCCGAACCGTCCATCTCACCCGAGTCCGGAACGGAAAACCCGTCCGTTCGGTTCTGAAACGACCAGTATCGGTAGTACGCAAATCCAAACAGAACAATGCCACCGACGACCAGCGCACCAGCCGTCTGTGAGACGCCCTCGAAGAACATGAACATGAGTCCGAGTGCGACGGCGAGTATGGCGGCGTTGAGAACGATCACGATCCCCCAAAACGCCTTCAGGAGTTCGGTCGGAACGTCCGACTCTTCCGTGGAGACCTCCGGGACGGACACCGAGCCAGCGCCACTCTCAGACTCGTGTTCGGATCTGAAATCCTCCATGAACGTCGACCCCGCATCCTCAGTCTCCACTCGCGGGATCGTCAGCGAGTCGGTACTCGAGTCCCGGTACGATTTTTCGGGGTTCCACTCGCCGGGTGCTGTCTCGTCGTCAGTGGTAGTAGTAGTAGTAGACTCGGACTGTGTCGTTGAATCTGAATCGGACGGAGAGACGGACCCGTGACTGGGACCGTGGTCAGTATCAGTGGCCGACGCGCCGACGGACTCGCGGTCGTCGTCTGCGTCGTCGGTACTGGTCCGATCAGTCGTCACAGGTGAGCAGAGCGCAACCAGACGCAAAAGGATTCGCGTTTCGGGTGCGGATTTCGGGTGCAGGTTTCAGGTGCGGGTTTTGGGTGTGAGTTTCGGGCGCAGGTTTCGAGTGCGAACGCTGCAGGACAACGTGCCGAGAGAGTGAAAGGTAGCAGTGTAGTCCGGACAAACAGTAAACAGTGGTGTCGCGAGAGTACGCCGGTCGTCGCTCAGACAACGTCTTCGAGAACCAGTGTCTGAGTGGTTTCGACCCACGCGAGCGGGTTCTGGGCGTCATAGAAGACGACGCCATCGTCCGTCTCGTAGGATTCGATCGTGGGGGCATCTACAGACTCACTACGATCCGTCGCGTCGTCAGGAGTGGTGGACATATCGTTCACCTGTCCACATGGTATGTGTTACCACATTAAATGTCTTTTTGCTCCTGCAATATCAGATCGGGAGACGGAATCGAGAGAGACCGACTCACAGCGATGCCGTGTCCGATTCCCGGAGCGGATTGCAGGGGTTTTTATTCACCGGCTACAAAGCCCGATACCATGACTGAGGCGGGCCAAACCGGACTCACGGAGTTTTCAGACGAGTCCGCACAGCGGCCGGACGAAGAGGCTGTCGCCGTCGCGGGCAACGGCGGGACCACCACGGCCGAGGTGATCGACGTCGTCGAGGAAACGCTGCCGGAACCCGAGGGTACGGCGGTCGACATCGCGGTAATGCAGGTCGACTACACCGTCGCTGGCTACGGCGACGAGGAGCGACCGATCATGCACGTCTTCGGGCGCACGCCAGAGAACGAACTCGAGCACGTGCAGGTCGTCGGCTTTCGACCGTACTTCTACGCACCGACGGAGACACTCGATCGCCCGCCAGAGGAGCAGTACGACCGGCTCACCGGCAGCGAGACGGAAGACGAGAACGGCGAGCCATACGAGAGTATCCGTGGCGAGAAGCTGACGAAAATCTTCGGCCAGACACCGCGCGACGTAGGTCAGATCCGTGACGACTTCGAGCACTACGAGGCCGACATCCTGTTCCCGAACCGGTTTCTCATCGACAAGGACGTTCAGAGCGGGATCAGCGTCCCCCAGCGCCGCGCTGAAGACGGCTCGCTCGTCGTCCCTCACACCGAGGTGGAAGCCGTCGACGTCGATGCCGACCCGCGGGTCCTGACGTTCGACATCGAGGTCGAGGACCGCCACGGCTTCCCAGAGGACGGCGAGGAGCCGATCGTCTGTCTGACGAGCCACGACTCCTACCGCGACGAGTACCTCATGTGGGTCTGTGCGGCCGACGAGGGCGATGGCGAGATTCCCGACGAAATAACCGATTACGAGCCGATCGAGGGCGATATCGACCACGAGATTCGCGCCTTCGACGAGGAGGAAGCGATGCTCGAGGCGTTCACCGACTACATTGCTGATCGAAATAAGGCCGACCCGGACATCATCACTGGTTGGAACTGCCTTCCAGCGGATAGCGATGTCCTCATGGCGGACGGAACCGAGAAAGAGATACAAGATATCGAGATCGGGGATTCGGTAGTCGGTTCCGACTCACAGCAAACAAGCGTTGCAGAAGTAACGAACAAGTGGGAAAGCGAGAAGGAGATTCGTGAATTTTCGTTAGCTGATGGAACATCTCTCCGATCGTCAGCTGATCATCGGATAATGGTCGGGGATGACGATGCTGTGGACTGGAAAGAAGGGAGCGAAATCGAATCTGGTGATTACGTACTCAAACCGCGGAGGCTCTCCGTCGACGAGACGGCCGCACCCACCCTTTCGGACCTCATTCCGGTAGAGAACCAACGATACGCCGACAAACAGACGGTCTCAAAATTTAAGACGGATCTCCCATACGGTGCCGTCAGTGAGTTGGCCGACCAGTTTGATGTCACAACCGGAACCTTACATCACCCTCACACGAGTGTCTGGACACCGAAACGCTGTCGAGATGCAGCGAGCCAGTACGACGTTCCCGTTCCAGATGGTGGCGTTGAATATCGGGGAACGGGTGTTGCTCTCGAACGAAAAATAACGCCTGAAGAGCTCTATTATGCTGGGCTGATCCTCACGGACGGATCGATGTCGACAGATGATGGCGTTCGGTTCTACAACACCCGAGAGGAACTCCATCGACAATTCCCCGGCGAGAACCATTTAGAACCGGACGGAAAGGGATGTTACAAACAGAACGTGCTGGACTATGCGACGATGTATGCCTTTCACGGACTCGGTATTCCGTTTGGGAATAAGAACGACGGTCCAGTCGATCTCTCGACGATTTACGAAATGCCGTCCGAATACATCGGTCGCTTCTTAGCGGGTGCTATCGATGGCGACGGAAATATTGCGCAAAGCGGGATCACAGTTGCTGCCGAGAACCGGTCGATCGGTAAGTGGTACGTGAAGCTATTCAAGCGCCTTGGGATCTACGCGCAGCAACGAGAGAACGTCGTTAGAATTCCCGATGCGAAACGCGACATCGATCGACTGAAGGACTGCGTTCTCCCGTATATGGGCCATTCCGAAAAGAAAGACGCCCTCACGGAATTCGAGGGCGGCAAAAGTGGTCAAACCGAGAACATCCCATACGCGTTGTTCGAAGCAGATGTCGGAACTGACGCAAAACGGATCGGTAACGACAAACATCGGCGCGGTATTAACCTCAAACGTCACGAAACACACTCTGAGGAGTGGGAAGAGTACGTCTTCGTTGAGGTAACGGACGTTTCGGTAACTGGCACTGAGACGACCTACGACATCGAAACGACGACGCACAACTTCATCGCTGAAGGGTGTCTGGTCCACAACTGCGATGATTTCGACGCACCATATCTCTTAGATCGGCTCGAGGAGCTCCAGGGCCCACACCACGACTACGATCTCGAGATCGACCAGCTCTCCCGGGTCGACGAAGTCTGGCGCAGCGGCTGGGGCGGTCCGGACATCAAGGGACGGGTCGTCTTCGACCTGCTCTATGGCTACCAGCGGATGGTCTTCTCGGAACTCGACTCCTACCGACTGGACGCCGTCGGCGAGTCCGAACTCGGCGTCGGCAAGGAGCGCTACGCCGGCGACATCGGCGACCTCTGGGAGGACGACCCCTACCAGCTACTCGCGTACAACCTCCGGGACGTGGAACTCTGTGTGGAACTCGATCGCCAGCAGTCGATCATCCCGTTCTGGGACGAGGTACGCTCGTTCGTCGGCTGCAAGCTAGAGGATGCACCCACGCCTGGCGACGCGGTGGACATGTACGTCCTCCACCAGGCCTACGGCGAGTTCGCGCTCCCCTCGAAGGGCCAGCAGGAGGCCGGCGAGGAGTACGAGGGCGGAGCCGTCTTCGAGCCGATTACGGGCGTCAAGGAGAACGTCACCGTGCTCGACCTGAAGTCGCTGTACCCGATGTGCATGACGACGATCAACGCGTCGCCGGAGACGAGGGTCGACCCCGACTCCTACGACGGGGAGACCTACGAGGCCCCCACGGGGACGCACTTCCGGAAGGAACCCGACGGCGTCAACCGGACGATGATCACCGAACTCCTCGCCGAACGCGAGGAGAAGAAGGCACTGCGAAACGAGCACGAACCCGGTACGCCCGAGTACGAGCAGTACGACCGCCAACAGGGCGCTGTGAAGGTGATTATGAACTGCTTCACGCCGGATACGGAGGTGCTGACTCCAGACGGCGTGCGCGATATTACTGATCTTGAGGTCGGCGACGAGGTGTATTCGCTTGATCCGGAGACTGAAGCGTTAGAGGTAAAGCCCGTCGTCGAAACCCACGCCTATCCAGAATACGACGGAGATCTGGTCGACATCGAGACTAGCAAAATCGATTTCCGTGTCACGCCGAACCATCGAATGCTCGTCCGCAAGAACGAAACGAACGGAATTACTGAAGACGAATACAGTTTCATCGAGGCCGGTGACCTTGATCGGGCAACGAACTACGAACTACCCCATGACTGGGACGGGCCAGACGGAAACGAACTCGATACAGTCGATCTGACGGAGCTGATCGACGGTGAGTACGAGGTGTGGGTTCGGCCGTCTGTTCACGGCCATACGTTCACCACAGAACTGGGCTGGAGACCACGTCGAGTGCCAAAAGCAGACGTTGGGAAAACTGGCTACGTCTTCACCGCGGAAGAATTCGAGGCACACCGAGAGTACATCGAAGAGGTGTGCGAGACGAGCTTCATTCATCGCGGCTCTGGACGGAAGTGGATTCCACGGACATACGATGGAGACGAGTTCCTTGACCTGCTCGCGTGGTTCGTGACGGAAGGGAACGTGTACACCTCTGAAGACAAGCAGTTCGGCGAGAATTTCCGCGGCTCTGCGACGACAGTGAAACTGGCGCAGGACAAACTGCCGATTGCCGACGGCGGTCTCGATCATCACGCGACGATCGGTGAACTGCTCGATGAGATGGGATTCGACTACTACGTCGACGATCGTTCCTACACGGTCACGTCGAAACTCCTCGGGAATATCCTAACATCGTGCTGCGGTGATGGAAGCTTCGAGAAACGAGTCCCTGAACTCGTCTTCGAGTGTAGTCACCGACAGAAACGCCGGTTCCTTGAGGTGCTTATCGACGGCGACGGTGACCGACAGACGAACTCCTGGCGGTACACGACATCGAGTAACCGTCTTCGGGACGATGTTCTTCGGCTTTGTGCACATCTCGGCCTAACAGCGAACTACAGCCGTGACAGCGGAACGTGGCGAATCTACGTGACTGAAGGATCAAAGAACACGCTTCGAATGCATCGAAGTTCGACCCAGAGTACTGCCGACAACGGAGTCTACTGCGTCACCGTCGAAGACAACCATACACTACTTGCGGGCCGAAACGGGAAGTTCCAATTCGTTGGCCAATCTCTCTACGGCGTATCGGGTTGGGAGCAGTTCCGCCTCTACGACAAGGAAGCGGCGTCCGCAATCACGGCTACCGGGCGCGAAGTGATCGAGTTCACCGAGACCGCTGCGAACGAACTCGACTACACGGTCGCCTACGGTGATACCGACTCCGTCATGCTCGAACTCGGACCTGATATCTCAAAAGACGAGGCCTTAGAGCAGTCGTTCGAAATTGAGGAGTACATCAACGATCGCTACGAAGACTTCGCGCGCGACGAGCTCAATGCTGAGTTCCATCGGTTCCAGATCGAGTTCGAGAAACTCTACCGGCGCTTCTTCCAGGCTGGCAAGAAGAAACGCTACGCCGGCCACATCACCTGGAAGGAGGGCAAGGACGTCGACACCATCGACATCGTCGGCTTCGAGTACCAGCGCTCGGACATCGCACCGATCACCAAAGAGGTCCAGCACAAGGTCATCGAGATGATCGTCAAAGAGGGTGACGTCGAGGGCGCAAAGGAGTACGTCAACGGCGTCATCGAGGACGTCCGAGAGGGCGACATCTCACTCGAGAACCTCGCCATTCCGGGCGGCATCGGCAAGCGCCTCGACAACTACGACACCGATACGGCACAGGTTCGCGGTGCGAAGTACGCGAACCGGCTGCTCGGCACCAACTTCCAGCGCGGCAGCAAGCCAAAACGGCTCTATCTCGACCGCGTCGGCCCCTCGTTCTTCGAGCGACTCGAGGAGGAAGAAGGACTCGATGCACGAACTGATCCGATCTATGGCGCGTTCAAGCGCGATCCGGACGTGATCTGTTTCGAGTACGACGACCAGATCCCGGCGGAGTTCGAAGTCGACTACGACACGATGTTAGAGAAGACGCTGAAGGGGCCGATCGAGCGGATTCTCGAGGCGCTTGGCGTCTCCTGGGAAGAGGTCAAGAGCGGCCAGGAGCAGACCGGACTGAGCAATTTCATGTGACCAGCGGTTCTGCCAGTACCCAACATACCTTTCTGCCTCGGTCTCTCTTCTAGAGACAGAGCTACCACACGTTCTACCTGTGTTTTGGAGGGCGTGAGAACGGGACTGCATGCGGTCACGGACAGAATAATTCTGAACGCGGAGCTTCCGGTTCCGGAAAATTATCTTTCGTGTTCGAAACCGAATGGGGCCAGAATACGAAACCGTTATCAGTCAGACGACCCACGATTCAGACGACAGAATACTATGGCACGCCTCGAACTATCCAACCTGCACGCAGAAGTAGCAGATGGCGACGAGAAGATCCTCGAGGGCGTCAACCTCGAGGTCAAGTCGGGCGAAATTCACGCCCTGATGGGACCGAACGGCTCCGGGAAGTCGACGACCGCGAAGGTCATCGCCGGCCACCCAGCCTACGAGGTTACCGAGGGCGAGGTCCTGCTCCACTTAGAGGAGGGCGAATTCGGTGACGAGATCGAGATCGACGACGACCAGCGCAGCTGGAACATCCTCGACCTCGAACCGAACGAGCGCGCCGCGCTCGGTATTTTCCTCGGCTTCCAGTATCCAGCCGAGATCGAGGGCGTCACAATGACGAACTTCCTCCGCACGGCGCTCAACGCCAAGATCGACGAGCGCGAAGAGCTCTTCGAGGACGAGGACGCCGACGAGGACGACGAGGAGGACGAAGGCTTCGAGACCTCGCCGATGGAAGGCCCAGCGGACGAGGGCGAAGTCGGCGTCGCCGAGTTCCAGCAGATCCTTCAGGAAAAGATGGAGGAACTCGACATGGACGAGCGCTTCGCACAGCGCTACCTCAACGCCGGTTTCTCCGGCGGTGAGAAGAAGCAGAACGAGGTCCTTCAGGCCGCAATCCTCGAGCCGTCGATCGCCGTCCTCGACGAGATCGACTCCGGGCTCGACATCGACCGCCTACAGGACGTCTCGAACGGGATCAACTCGCTTCGCGACGAACAGGGCACCGGTATTCTCCAGATCACCCACTACCAGCGCATCCTCGACTACGTCGAGCCGGACCACGTCCACGTCATGCTCGACGGCCAGATCGCAAAGAGCGGTGACGCCTCGCTCGCAGAGGAACTCGAGGACAAGGGCTACGACTGGGTTCGCGAAGAGGTCTACGGCACCGCGTAACCGGATTCGACTAGAACAACCGTAATAACGCCAGAGCCGTAAACACGACTACATACAAATCATGAGTTCCGAACAAGATCACCTCAAAGAAACCGACACCGAGGCGCGCTTCGAGTTCAAGAAGGAGCAAAACGCCGCCGTCAAGTCCGACAAGGGCCTGACCGAGGAGGTCATCCGCATGATCTCCGAGGACAAGGACGAGCCCGACTGGATGCTCGAGCGGCGTCTGCGCGCGCTCAAGCAGTACCAGAACATGCCGATGCCGACGGACTGGCCCGGGCAGCCGGATCTGACCGAGCTAGACGTCGAGGAAATCGTCCCCTACATCCGCCCGGACGTCGACAAGCGCGAAGGCGTCGACGACTGGACGGAGCTGCCAGACGAGATCAAGGACACCTTCGACAAGCTGGGCATTCCAGAAGCCGAGAAGAACGCCCTCTCGGGCGTCGGCGCCCAGTACGAGTCCGAAGTTGTCTACCAGAACATGCAGGACCAGTGGGAAGAGAAGGGTGTCATCTTCATGAACATGGACCGCGCGGTCCAGGAGCACCCTGAGCTCGTCAAGGAGCACTTCATGACGACCTGCGTCCCGGCAAGCGACAACAAGTTCGCTGCACTCCACGGTGCCGTCTGGTCCGGCGGCTCGTTCGTCTACGTCCCAGAGGGCGTCACCGTCGAGATGCCGGTCCAGGCGTACTTCCGCATGAACTCCGAGGGGATGGGCCAGTTCGAGCACACGCTCATCATCGCCGAGGAGGGCTCGGAAGTGCACTACATCGAGGGCTGTTCCGCACCGAAGTACGGTGCTCACAACCTCCACAGCGGCGGCGTGGAAGTCTTCGTCGAAGAAGACGCCCACGTTCAGTATTCGACCGTCCAGAACTGGTCGAAGAACACGTTCAACCTGAACACCAAGCGCGCCATCGTCGAGGAGAACGGGACGATGGAGTGGATTTCGGGCAGCATGGGCTCGAAGGCTACCATGCTCTACCCGTGTTCGATCCTCAAGGGTCGCGGCGCGACCGACACCCACATTACCATCGCATTCGCGGGCGAGGGCCAGGACATCGACACCGGCGCGAAGGTCTACCACAACGCGCCCGAGACGAGTTCGACCATCGAATCCAAGTCGATCTCGAAGGACGGCGGCCGCACCAACTACCGCGGTCTCGTCCACATCGCCGACGGTGCCGAGAATTCGAGCACAGCCGTCGAGTGTGACGCGCTGATGTTCGACAACGAGTCCACCTCGGACACCATGCCGTACATGGAAATCGAGGAGTCGAAAGTCGACGTCGCTCACGAGGCGACCGTCGGCAAGATCGGCGACGAGGACATCTTCTACCTCCAGAGCCGCGGTCTGGACGACGACGACGCCAAGAAGATGATCGTCGCCGGCTTCATCGAGCCGATCACGGAAGAACTGCCGATCGAGTACGCGGTCGAACTCAACCGCCTCATCGAACTCGAGATGGAGGGAAGCCTCGGATAATATGAGCGCAGCAACGCACACAGAGGTACACGCCAATCTGACGGACGAACAGGTACGCCAGATCTCCGACGAACTGGACGAACCCGAGTGGCTCCTCGAGACCCGTCTCGAGGCGCTCGACGCGCTCTCCGAACTCGACATGCCGGACGTCATCCGGACGCCGGGTCGCGACTGGACGAACCTCCACGAACTCGACTACGAGTCGCTCGTGGATCCGCTGAACGCGGCGGAGAACAAGGACCAGGTCGGTCCGGAAGAGGCCGAAGTCCTCGCCTGGAGCGAGGCCGTCGACGAGCACGAGGAGCTCTTGAAGGAGCACTTCGGCAGCGTCGTCGACCCCCAGGAGAACTACCTGACGGCGCTCTCGACGGCGCTGTTTAGCACCGGAACGGTCATCTACGTCCCAGAGGGCGTCGACGCCGAGGGCGTGACGATCCGAACCGAGCAGAACTCCCGCTCGCTGTTCAACTACACGCTTGTCGTCACCGAGGAATCGAGTTCGGTGACGATCCTCGAACGCCAGTCGACGGGCGAGGACAGCGAGGCGCTACGCGCCTCGGACAGTGCGAGCGGCGATGAGCCGCGAGCGGACGAACAGTACTACAGCGGCATCGTCGAGATCGTCGCCGGCGAAAACAGCAACGTCCAGTACGGCAGCCTCCAGAATCTCTCGGAGGAGGCCTACAACTTCACGCTCAAGCGTGGCGACGCCGATACGTACGCGACGATCGACTGGATCGAGGCCAACCTCGGTACGCAGCTGACGAAGTCCGGCGTCGAGACCGAACTCAACGGCGACGGCTCCGAGAGCCAGATCGTCGGCGCGTTCTACGGTCACAACGACCAGCACTTCGACATCGACGCGCGAGTCTGGCACCGCGCCGAGCACACGACGGCAGACCTCGTCACTCGCGGCGTCACCGACGACGTCGCCCGCTCGGTCTACGAGGGCGTTCAGGACGTCGGCCGCGACGCGTGGGACACCAGCTCCTACCAGCGTGAGAACACGCTGATGCTCAGCGACGAGAGCGAGGCCGACGCCTCGCCGAAGCTGATCATCAACAACCACGACACCGAGGCCTCCCACAGCGCCACGGTTGGCCAGATCGACCAGGAGGACCTCCTGTACATGACCTCGCGCGGCGTCCAGCCGCGTGACGCGCGCAACATGCTCGTCGAGGGGTTCTTCGTACCGGTACTCGAGGAGATTGCCGTCGACGAACTGCGCGACGACTTAGAAGAGCTGATCGCAGCGCGTCTTCGACAGCGCGACTAACGTTTAACGTCTCACGGCTGCTTGCGCGTTCGCGTTCGCGCTCGCGCTCGCGTTCTGCACCGGTCGCTTTTCATTTCTCATCTTGTGCGCCGCCCGAACAGTGGCAGCGACAGCCACGTCGAACTGATCGCGAGTATGAGCAGGAGCGAAAGCAACGAAAGCAAACGCAAGCAGAAGAGCCAGAGTAGGGACGATTAAGTAGCCGCGGCTCTGACGGCGTAGCATGAGCCTGGGACAGCGTGTCTCGACTGACCGTCAGCTCACGCGACTCCTCCAGATCGGGGTCGTGCTTGAGGAGGTCGTCGAGTCGCGTGCCGCCCACCACCTCGAGACGCTCCCCCCGGAAGAGCGGGATGCCGTCGACGAGGAGGTACGTGCGTTACTCGTCGATGCCGCCGAGGAGTCCGCCGACCACCGTGACCGCCTCGAGGACCTGATCGCAGATCTCGATGCGGAGACGGTCCCCTACGAGGAGATCAACGCGCTGGTCGACGCTCAGTACGGACCGCCGGAGGACACGGACGGCGTGCTCTACGACCAGCTCGCGAACGAGGAGACAGCCTACAAGTTCTACGACGATCTGATCGAGGCGATCGAGGCCTCGGACAGCGAGTTCGCCGTCGACCGGGAACGGCTCCTCGAGACGCTCAGAACGCTTCGCGAGGAGGAAAAGGAAGGTGCCGAGGAGGTAACCGAAATCATGGAGCGCAGAGCATGAGCAGAGCACGGACGGTCGTCGCCGACCGCTTCGGTGGACGGACCGAGACCAGCAGTGACGGAGGGACGCAATGAACACGGCAGACCAATATCTCAAGGCGATCTATCTCGCACAGCGGATCGAAGAGGGCCCCGCCTCGACCGGCACACTCGCGGACCTGCTCGAAGTTAGTCCGGCGAGCGTCAATGAAATGATCGGCAAACTCGAGGATCAGGGACTCGTCGAACACGAGAAGTACAAGGGCGCGACGCTGACTGATGAGGGACTCGAACGCGCCCACGACGCGCTCCAGACCTACTGCATCATCGAGCGGTTTCTCACCAACGTCCTCGAGGTCGAGGAGTTCCGCGACGAGGCACGCGCGTTGGAGAGCGTCATCGACGACACGGTCGCCGACCGTCTCGATACGATCATCGACCGGCCGGGCGAGTGTCCGGACTGCTTCGATCCCGAACTGGATCACTGCGAGCGACTCGAGAGTCCCGGCACTGGGACGCAGTGTGATTGAGCGCCAAGAGTTCGACCGTCTCACGGCCAGCGCGCCATCGGTCGCCGTCCCGGTCTCGTTACCGTGACTTCTCCTCCGGTTTCACTATCTTTGTCTCATCACCGAACTGAATGTATCGCCGGCCGACGAGCGCTGCGAACGCGAGCGCGAGCAGTACGACGACGACCGTTCCCAGCGAGAGCGACCAGGAGTCGCCCTCCCAGTCGGCGTCGAAGACGGCCGCGTAGTACGCTGCTGCCTCCGAGCCGTGCAGGGCGAGCATGACCTCTCGATTATTTTCGAAAGCGTTCTCGTTCCAGTTTGCGCTGCCGACGACGGCAACCTCGCGGTCGATAATCACGCCCTTGGCGTGAATCTTCTCGAATCGGTCGCTGTCGTCGACCAGTTGGATGTCGATCGAAAGGCCTTCCGACGCTGCGATGTGTTCGAGATCCGCTGCGAGCGCCTCGTTGTCGTCCTCGTGGTACCACGTCGAGTCGAGCAAGATCCGAACGTCGACGCCACGACGCGCCGCGTCGACCGTCTCCTCGAGTAGGGATAGACTTGGATCGATGCTGGCCTGTTTGACGAGAATCTCGTCGTCGGCGTCGGCGATGAGCGTCCGGAGTCGGGGCTCGGCGTTGTCCGGCGCGACCAGTAACTCAGCACTCGTCGTCGAGACACCTTCCGCATCGTGTTCCGTCGGATACGATGGCGAGACATCCGCAGCGATGCCGTCGTCGTCTTCGACGAACGAGGTGTCAGCCAGATACGCCTCGCCAGAAACGGTGTCCCAGCCATCGAAATCCGCCTCGAAAACGGCTGCCAGTTCGGTTGCAAGCGTTGGGTCCTCGAGTACCACGCCCCAGCCGCGACTCGACTCGCCACCGACGCCCGACGGTCCCCAGTTCTCGGTCGTCACGAGCACTGTGTCGTCTGCAACGGCGTACTTCGGATGGTGGAACCGGTACCGTGCGCCCTCGCCACCCGTCGCGCCGACGTCGACGTCGCTTTCGAGGAGGGACTCGAGTACCGGCTCGCTCGCGGCCGGCGTGCCGCCGACGGGGCTGGCTTCGATCAGGACGGTTACCTCGACGCCGCGGTCGGCTGCGGCGGCGAGTTCGTCCGCGATGTCGCTGGAGGTGATCGTGTAGCCGGCGAGTAGGAGTCGGTTCTCGGCTGAGCGGATCGTCTCGAGTGGGACGGCGGGCTCGTCGGGGAGGACGAACGCGGTGGCGGTCGAGACGTCGCTCTGTGTTGGTGGGACGCAGGTTGCGTCGTGGGGCCACCACTGGCCGTCGGCGGTGATTTCGGGATTGCTATCCGCCGCCGACCCCCGATACCACCGTTGTGCGAGCGGCGCGCGGTCGTACTCGACCGTGTCGACCGTGGTCGAGCCGTTCCGTAACTCGAGTACGTCGCCGTCAGCAGCGAACCGAATCGAACCGTCGAGTTCGAGGACGGGGTCGTCGGTCAGGTCTGTCGTTGCGTTCGGGGCCGTACTCAGTGCAGTCCGTCCCGAAACCGTCTCGTTGGGCAGCGTTGCAGTCGTGTGGCCGTCGGTGAGCGTCCAGGTACCGACGTGGGTTTCGGGCGGTGTCTCGAGGACGACGAACTCGCCGACGTTCTGGTCGGTAGTCGGGTTGGGTGCGACTTCGACGAGGCGAGGCTGTGTCGCGTCCTGTGTGGTCGGCGAGAGGCGGTCAACGGGGCAGGTGACGCTGTCAGTCGGAGACGCCGACGGAGGTGCGACTCCGGAGGGGGCCGGACCGGCTGCCAGCGGTGTCGCCGCAGAGGCCCCCCAGATCCCGACAGTGAGCCCACCGAGGAGGCTACACGCGAGGAGTGCACAGAGCGCGACCGCCCGTCCCGAACTACCGGACATCAGGGAGTCTGGATACGTATTCGTACTTAAACTACGGGACGAAGCGAAGCGGGCAGTGGCAAGTGTCCAGCGAGGTGCATGCGACACTCGAGTTCAGACGTATGCAAAATCAGGCGCAGCGGCGCAACGAAGTGGTGGTGGTGGTCGGGAGAACGCAGCCGGCTCAGGCGACGGGCTCGAGGTTCGCGTTCTCGGCTTCGGCCTGCACGAGATACGCTCGGTCGTCGTCGTACTCCGCGACGATCTCGAGTGCATCTGCCGTGCCGATCTGGTTGAGCGCCCAGGCGGCGCTCGCGCGAACGCGGTCTTCCTCGTCGTCTGCGAGCACATCCGCGAGCGGATCGATTGTGCGCGTGTCGCCGATCATCCCGAGCGCGCGGGCAGCCCAGCTACGGACGTCCGCGTCGTCGTCGGCGAGTTGTTGGGCGAGGGGCTCGACTGCGTCCTCAGCACCAAGTTCGCCAAGCGCGCGGAACGACGGCTTCTGGAGCGCCGGATTGGAGTCGACGTAGTCGACTAGCGCGTCGACGACTTCGTCGCTCGCGACGCCGATCTTGCCGAGGATGCTGATCGCGTGTTCGTCACGCCGGCCGGCCTTCTGGACCATCGTGTCGATCGCTTCCTCGGGACCCATGCGTTCGAGCGCCTCGAGACAGTGTTTCTCCATGAAGTCGGAGTCGAGGCTGTCGTAGGCGAGCAGGATCTGCTCGACGTTGCCGCGCTTCTCGTGGACCTTGAGGGCGTGCCACTCCGGCGGGAAGTCCTTGATGTGGTCGAGCACGTCATAGAAGCCCTCGCGGCGGAGCTGCTCGCGGACCTCGAGGTCGGTCCACTCGGTGGCGTCGTCGACCTCGCTCTCGAAGTCGTCGGTCGCCTCGAGGAGGCCGGCGATCGTCTCCGCATCGTCGTCCGCGTCGAGGCCGGCGTCCTCGACGGCTGCAGTCGCCTCGTCGAGCGCTTCGTCCAACGTTTCGGGGACGTTGCCCTCTTCGTCGCCTTTTTCTCCCAGTTCGGCGCCGCTTGCGGGTTCGAGGCCGGACGGGAGTTCGAGACTGGTGCCGAGCAGGTCGTTCACGTCCGCGAGGAAGGCGTCGGTCGCCTCGATCAGCTCTTCATCGCCCTCGAACGTCCAGCGGGTGCCCGTAATCGTCCCGCTGACGCCGTCGATCTCGCTGACGACGTCCTCGCCGTAGGGACCACGCTGGTCTTCCAGGTCGGACTCGAGATCCGAGAGGTCGCTCTCGATGTCGTCGTAGGTGTCCTGCAGTTCTTCCTCGCGCGCGGGTTCGTCGTCCTCGTCGTCTTCGTCCTCATCCGTCTCAGGCGGGTCCGGAATCTCGACGGACTCGAGTTCGGTCCGGAACTCGTCGAGGTCGGCTTCGACGACGTCGAGGTCGTCCTCGGTGTCCGCTGCCTCGAGGTCGCTCTCGAGTGCCTCGATGTCTGCAGCGAACGCTTCGAGGTCGGATTCGATGGCGTCGAGGTCGGCGGTTTGCTCTGGTTCCTGTTCGGCCTCCTCGTCCTGCGGTTCGTCGTCGCTCATACTCCCACCGTCCCTGTGGCGGGACGACGCCGAGACGTACCACTGTTCATACGCTACGGTCGTGTCAGGATCGTCCTAAGCGTTTCCATGCGTGGTCGTCGTCTGGGAGCCGCTGTCCTCGCGGTCGCGCCAGTAGAGCCACGGACTGAGCGTCATGTAGGCGATCCCGAGCGTCAAGAGCGCGTACGGGAACGTTCGGCCGGCGAAGTTCGGGATCAGGATCGCCAGGACGTGGACGACGCCCATAATGCCAGCGTCGCGCGCGAGCAGGTCGGGGTACGGAATGCGCGAGACCATCAGGTAACAGAACGCGCCCGTAATCGCGAGGACGAGCACGGGATCGGCGACCCCCGCGAGGATGGCTGCACCGAGGACGGTCGCGGCGAGCGTCGTCTGGACACCCTCCGTGTAGTCGTCGGCGGTGTCGTAGGCCGTGTACATGCCGAGACGGGCGACGGCCATCGCGACGAACAGCGCACAGATCGTCGACACGAGAAGCAACTCAGCGGAGACGGACTCGAGTGAGATGCCGAGGCCGTCGGTGACGACGACGAACGCGAGGGCTGCGGGGGCGACGGCGAAGGAGGCGACATCTGCGAGCGAGTCGAGGTAGGGACCAGTGTCGGTGCCGCCGTACCGCCGGGCTAAGAGTCCGTCGAGTCCGTCCGCGACGGCGGCGAGCAGGATGAGTCGGGCGGCGAGGTCGATGTCGACGAAGGCGACGACGACGGCGACGAACCCCAGGGCGGCATTAGCGATCGTCACCGCGTCGGCGATGCCGAGTCGCCCGACGAACCGGGGAAGCATATCGGCGAGTCGGCGGGCGTGTACCTTACGTGTTTTCGTTTCTCGACGCCAACTGTATGAGACCCGGGCGATGATGTTCGGCCCTGTGGGTGCCGTTTTCGGTGGTTCAGGCGTCGAACCGGACCGCCGAACCGGGGCGGTTATACCGCGACTCTCCCAAGGGGACGGTATGAACCGGCGCGTCTACCTCGCCGCCGTCGGCACCTCCCTCTCGGCCAGCCTCGCCGGCTGTAGTTCGGTTATGAGTGTCTTCGATGACCCGCCGTGCAGCGGCGACGAGTGCGACATCGGGATGACCCGCAACGCGTTCGTTCCGGTCGAGTACGAGACAACCGTCGGCGAGACGGTCGTCTGGAAGAACACGAGCGGTGCGGACCACACCGTGACGGCCCTCGAGAACAGCATTCCGGACGAGGCGGAATACTTCGCCACCGGCGGCTACGAGGACGAACGAACCGCTCGTGACGCCTGGCACGAGTACCGCGGCGGGCGGCTCGGTACGCGGGAAACGTACGAGCACACGTTCGAGGTCCCCGGTGAGTACACCTACATCTGTGAACCGCACGTCGAGGGCAACATGATTGGGACAGTTATCGTCCGCGAGTAGACTGCGGATTCAATCGGTTTCAACGGGTTTCGTGCGACGACCCGCCTGATTTTTCGCCCTGTTGTTTTCACATCGGGTAGTCTGTCTGTTGCCGTGTGAGACTGCTCTGTTCTGTCACCGATTACGGTCTGTGCACACAATATATTCTATGCTGATATACAAAATCCGATGCTCAATTGTCCGCCACCGCAGCCCCACAGCCAGCAGTCAACGCTGCTGATCGCAGTTTTCGGGCCTCAACAACGACCGACGGCGTGTGACTGCTTGCGAATCATCGCGACAGACTTTTCACTACCAGATGATACCACCTAGTTGTATGAGCGAGTTCGAACAGTTCAGCGACGTCGGCGAAGCGGACGTAACACGCGCAATCGGGCAGGAATGGACCGAGGAGTTCATGGACTTCTCGGATTCAGATGTCATCATCGTCGGGGGCGGTCCTTCAGGACTAACCGCCGCGAAGGAACTCTCCGAGCGCGGCGTCAAGACGATGGTCGTCGAGAAGAACAACTACCTCGGCGGCGGCTTCTGGCTCGGTGGCTTCCTGATGAACAAGATCACCGTGCGCGACCCCGCACAGCAGGTTCTCGACGAACTCGAGGTCTCCTACAAGCAGTCTCAGGACAGCGAGGGACTCTACGTCGCGAACGGGCCCGAAGCGTGTTCCGGGCTCATCAAGGCCGCCTGCGACGCCGGCGCGAAGATGCAGAACATGACCGAGTTCACGGACATCGTTATCCGCGAGGACCACAAGGTCTCCGGAATCGTGATGAACTGGACGCCAGTCCACGCGCTGCCCCGCGAAATTACGTGCGTCGACCCCATCGCCGTCGAGGCCGACCTCGTCATCGACGCGACGGGTCACGACGCGATGGCGATCACCAAACTCGACGAGCGCGGCGTCCTCGATGCACCTGGCGTTCAGGACGCCAGAGAGCGCGGAAAGGTCATGGACCAGACCGACGACGACACGTACGGCGCTCCCGGCCACGACTCGCCAGGCCACGACTCGATGTGGGTCGGCAAGTCCGAAGACGCCATCGTCGAACACACCGGTCTCGTCCACGAGGGCCTGATCGCGACCGGCATGGCGACCGCGACGACCTACGGCCTCCCGCGCATGGGCCCGACGTTCGGTGCTATGCTCGTCTCCGGCAAGCGCGCCGCCCAGGTCGCACTCGACGAACTCGAGGTCGACGCCGAGCCTGTCGAACTGACCTCCCGCGCTGCACCAGCAGACGACTAATCACCAGCGACTCCCCACAGTCACTCTCAGTCATGTTTTCGGTGGGTTCGCCCACCGGTTTTCGAATTCCGGAGCGACGGCTCCTGATCGCTCGACTGGCAGTGCAATCTGCGACGTGAGCCCGGGTGAGTGAGTTCGGGAGGACTCGAGTACAATCGCGTACAATCACGTCCGATCGCACCGACCAACAGAGCCATCCATCTTCACGGGGCAGTCACCACCAAGAACAGCCACAGGGACGACGAATCCACACTGTTTTCGACAGTGGGCCACAGGGTGGCGATATGAAGATTGTCGTCACCGGCGCGACCGGCGGTGTCGGAAGCTGGCTCGTGGACCATTTCGCGGCTGCGGGCCACGAGGTACTTGGCCTCGATCTCGATCGACCACCCAGAGAGCGCGAAAACGCCACGTTCCTGGCTGCCGACCTCACCGACCAGGGACAGGCGTGGGATGCAATTCTATCGTTCGATCCGGACGCCGTGGTCCACTTCGCGGCGATTCCGCGCGTGGGCATCGAACCGGATGCTGTAACGTTCCTGACGAACGTCACGAGCACGTACCACGTCATCGAGGCGGCCGGCCAGGCGGGTGCGGACGTGGTCTGGGCCTCGAGCGAGAGCATCTACGGCTCGGTGTTCGCGGCGGAGCCGTGGCTGCCCGAGTATCTCCCGATCGACGAGGATCACCCTCGCCGACCCGAGGACCCCTACGCAACCTCGAAACTCGTCGGCGAGGATATCGCAGCCATGACCGCTCGCAAGCACGACGTGGCGGTGACGTCGATCCGGCCGTCCTGGGTCACCTTCCCGGGAGAGCAGCAAACGGCAGCGGCCCGCGATCGGTTCGATCCCGAAACCGCCGAGCCGAACGGCAACTTCTGGACCTACGTCGACGTGCGCGACGTGGTCTCGATCGTGGACGCCGCACTCGAGAACGAAAGCAGTGGCCACGAAACCTACCTCGCAGTCGCCGCGGAGAACTTCCTGGACCGACCGACTGCCGAGACGATCGAGACCGTCTTTGGGGACCTGCCCGAGGAGTGTGCACTCGAGGGCGACGAGTCTGCGTTCTCGACGGCGAAGGCGCGAGCAGAGTTGGGATGGGAGCCTGCTCACTCCTGGCGAGATGCTGAAGACGAACCGGCGGATGGGCCGTCGTTCGTCGACGGGTAGTGGTGGTTAAAACGGGTAACGTGGGGAACGGCGTTAGAAGCCGTACTCGTCGGTCCTGTCGGCGTCGTTGCCAGTGTCACTGCCTCCTTGATCAGTTCGCTCATCCGAGCGAGTCGCGGGATCGGGCTCGTCGTCGTAGATATCGATGTGATGGACCGCACTCGGCGAGAGCAACCGGTTGCCCTCGAGTTCGAGCCAGCCGTTCGCGTGGACGACGATCGGGCCCTCGTAGAGCACATCGTCCGGATCGGCACTCTCGTAGACGATAACGTCCTGATACGCGTGGGTGAAGGGATTCGCGTCGTCGGGGACCACCGACTGACGCGAGACGGGCGGCGGGAACATGTCATCGGCACTGAGGCTGCGAGCCGGAATAAGCATGTGGGGTTCGGCCAGCACTGTAACCGTAACTGATTCACAGTGTGGTACAACTAGTGAATATATGGTCGATCAGATCGTTCTCTACCGCGCGCCGACGACCGTCGCCGACGTCGACGCCATCGGCGACTGGCTCGCTCCTCGCGTCGACGCAGCGGTCACAGTCCGGGACCGATTCCTCGATGTACACCACAGCGACGACGACGATGACCTCGCCGAACAGTTCGCCGCGGCGCGCGTGAAATCCCCCTACGACCGAGACACGGGCAATACGATGCTCGGTACGATCCGCTACGAGGAGCGGGCACTCGAGTCCCCCGAGCGCGCAGGCGGGGTACTTTACGACGGGGTGGGCGTCCAGCGGGCGCTGAACGGGGCGCTCCCGCCGGCAGAGCGCAATCTCGAGACGCTTCACGTGCCCGTGCTCGACCGCGTCCTCGGGACCTGGGGCGAGCACGACGGTCGCTGGCACAAGCGCGTGAACGTTCTCGGCCAGCCCGCGCTCGTGTCGGTGCCGGGGCTGTACGAAGCGCCGGCGAAGCCGGAGGCGTACTACAAGGAGAAACAGCGCCACGCGCTCCTGTCGGGGGACTCGCCGCCGCGGGAGGTACTCGAGAACCAGGTCGAGGGTGAGTTTCTGATCGAGGACGACCCGCGGACGACGGACGCGCTGAAGGGGTACGTGTTGCAGGCGGTGCACTACTTGCAGACGGGCGAGGCCTTCTGCGAGCGGGAGGGCTGTCGGCTGTTCAACGCACACTACCACGAGGATCTGATCGAAGCCCAGCTCAGAGAGCCAGCGTTCTGTGGTGACCACGCGCCATTGTACGAAACGACAGCCTCACACTGACCGTCTGCCGCTGGTTTCGGCATGCGAACAGGCGACAGGCGTCGCCGGAATCGACGTGTACTTTTGTCGGGCACCCCTTCAAACACACAATGAGTGAGAAGTTTACGACCGAGGTTCCCGTGCGATTTCGCGATCTCGATCCGCTGGATCACGTAAACAACGCGGTGCACGCGACCTATATCGAGACAGCGCGAACGGAGTACCTGGAGACGGTGCTCGACATCCCACAGGACGAGGTTTCCTTCGTTATTGCGAATCTCGAACTCACCTACGAGCGGCCGATCACGATCGACGACGAGCCGGTCGTCGCACTCGAGGTGACCGACCTCGGTGAGACCAGTTGTAC
>NZ_AOIM01000039.1 GCF_000337575.1 Natrialba hulunbeirensis JCM 10989
GAGAAAGGCCGACGAGCCGAGAACTGAGAGTCTCGAGGTGCAAACCGCAATCCGAACACCGCGAAAACAGCTATGTTGTGTCAGCGTGGGAGTTCGCCACCGGTGAGCCGAACCACGCCGAAGACGTGTGTCTCGTCGGCGATAGCGCGTGAATTCTCTCTGAGTCGGGTGTGTGCCGCGTCGATCCGGTCGTCGAGTCGCAGGTGCGGTTCGGTTTCGTAGCGCAGTTTGGACGTCGGCGGCGTCGAGAGAACGACAATCGCGCGGAAGACGGCGTTAACCGGGAGCGAATACCAGCGACCGTCGTCGCAGCGAGCGGCGTTCGCGAGGACGACGTGGCCGCCGGGACCGACGAGGTTACACCAGTCGTCGACCGCGCCGGCAGGGTCGTCGAGCATCCCGACGACGAACGTCGCGAGGAGTGCATCGATGTCGGTCCCGTCGCCGTTTTTGTCGTCACTGGTATCGGTATCGGTACCGCTACCGATACCGGCGCTGGGACCCACTCCAACGTCAGCGACGGCCGCGAACGGCGACTGCGTTGCATCGCCGCGGACCACGTGAACATTTTCGTACCCGCGGTCGGCGATCATCGCACGCGCCCGCTTGAGTACCGGCCGCGTGAAGTCGACCCCGATGACGGTTCCCTCGGGGCCGACCTGCTCTCGGAGGTACGGCAGGTTCGCCCCGGTTCCACAGCCCATTTCGACGACGGTGTCGCCGCGATCGAGTCGGCAGGCAGCGGCTGCTCGTCGTCTGAGGCGTGCGATGCCAGGTGTTCGGCGGGCGATCAGGTCGTACAGTCGCGCCCAGCGGCCGTAGAACTCCTGTGCAGACTCGGATTCGGGCCCCGATCTGGACTGGAATGTGGATGCGGAGCCGGAGCCAGAGTCAGAGCCGGATCCGGAACCGGAGTCAGAATCAGAATTAGAACCCATCGACATGGTATCGGTGCTCTGCTCGCGGAGTTCAACGACCGGACAAATAAATCGTCGTTTCGAATTGCCGCTCTGCGAAACCGCGAACGCTAGAGCAGTGACCGCACGTCGTCTGCGACGGATTCTGCATCGGCACCGAGGACGTAGATCAGCGGTTCGATCCCGGTGCCACCGGTCTGGTACAGCACGGTTGCCTCGGGTTCGTCGTCGATCGCCGCGCCAACGCTCGAGGCGATGTCGTCGACTTCGTCGAACTCGGCGGCAACGTGACCGCGTTCGGTGAGCGCAGCGAGGAGGTCGTCCTCGTAGGCGATGTTGATCGCCGCCGAGGCGTCCGCGCCGTGGCGACGCGCGGCCAGTAACACGGTCGCAACGTGTTCGGAGACGCCGAACTCGGGACCAGCGGGGACCGTCGTTCGCCCCTTTACGTCGAAGATACGACCGGGGACGCCGGCCACGTCGTCGATATCTTCCGCGTCCGGCGTACAGGCGACCAGGTTCGACCCGACTGCCGGGATGAGACGCGCGAAGCCGCTCGCATTTTCGAGAATCCGCAACCCGCGGCGCAGCGACGAGACGACGCGCTCGCTGGTCCGCAAGTCGCTTTCGGGGTCGTGTACCCGGAAGCTCGCGCCGTGATCCGCGAGTTCGGGCACCGCCTCCTCGTGGAGTTGGGCGAGCAAGTCGCCGCCCGTCTCGAGTTCGCGCACGAGAACCTCGAGTTCGATGAGCGCCTGGACGGGCGTCACGTCGCCGGTCGAGAGGCCGTCGGCGAGTTCCTCGATGGTGGCGCTGACGCGCTCGTCGTCGGCGATCCGTTCGTTGATCGTGACGTCGCCGTGGGCGTACTTCGAGACGGCACTCTGACTGATTCCGAGGACGTCTGCGACGTCGCTCTGAGTGAGGCCGCGCTCGCGGAGTTCGCCTGCCAACAACGACCGGATCGTCGGCAGGAACTCGTCGACGACGATCTCTTCGACGAATTGCATCTGTTAACTGTGCGTACGACCGCGTGGGGAATAACTTGTGGGTCTCGTTGTGCGTCTCGTCGGTCTCGTTATGCGTCGATTATCGACCTCGCGAGTGCGCTGGAGAACTCGCGGGTCTCGCAGGCGACTGGCGTCTCACAGTGGCACGACGGATCATTTATACGGTCGTCGCCGAAACCTACGAGAAACGGATGACAGACACTAGTTCGGCGCCTGTCCCCGCGCCCGCACTCGCGATCGCGTCCGGTTTCGCAACGTTCATCGTCGTTAGCGCTGCCGTCGAAGGACTCATCACACACATGATTGCGTTCTCGATGCTCCTCGCGCTGCCGATCGGGACGCTCGCGGGTGCAATTGCGGTCGCCGGCGTCGTCGCCGGACTCACCGGAGAGGTCTNGTGATGCATAGCCGGTCATCGGTCACGGTGTGAAAATCGTCGAGAAACATGCGCTTATGCCCGCTCAGAGATGTGTATAAGAGACAGGGCTGTCATCGCAGGTGTGAGTTGGGAGCTGTTTTCCGTCCCCTCCAGTCCCGGCTCCATCCAGACACCAGTGACGCGTTGGATTAGCGCTCGCCCGCAGACGATCTGCTATACGGTATTCTCAGAGCAATTGCGAACCATCCCACCGTTTTCCAGTACATCGGTACCGCAGCCCGACTCAGTCGCGATTCAGTTGGTCGCCGCCGAACTCGTGGTCGCTCTGAATACGCGAGGCCTGCGGTCCGTCCTGGTCCTGATACTTCGAGCCACGTTCACTGCCGTAGGGTCGCTCCGCTTCCGTCTTGAGCTCTGTAAACGTGAGCTGTGAGATCCGCATTCCCGGCGTGAGCGCGACCGGCGCACTGCCAAGATTCGAGAGTTCGAGCGTGATCTGTCCGCGGTAGCCTGGGTCACAGAGCCCCGCAGTGGCGTGGACGACGACTGCGAGTCGGCCCAGCGAGGACCGTCCCTCGACGTGGGCGATCAGGTCCGCCGGGATCTCGACGCGCTCGTAGGTCGTTCCGAGCACGAAGTCGCCCGGGTGGAGAATGAAGTCGTCGCCGTCCTCGACGACCGTCTCGGTGACGTACTCGTCGACCTCTCGCTCCGAGGTCGGGTGGATACACGGAATGTTCGTCCGCTGGAACTCGAGGAACTCCCGTCCCAGTCGGAGGTCGACACTTGCCGGTTGAATCTGCAGTTCGGGGTCGTCGAGCGGGTCGACGACGAGGTCGCCTTCCTCCAGTCGTCGGAGGATATCCGCATCGGAGAGGATCATATCCGACGAGTCGAACGGCGGGTGTGTAAACTGTTCGATCCAGCGTTTGGATAGGGGTGAGAGTTGGCGGCACTCGAGTAGCTGCTTCGGGGCAAGAGCAGGTGACAGCGGCAGAGTACGGACGGCTGGGTGTGACTGGCGAGGGACAGATTACAGTAACGGATTGCAGTAACGGATTGCAGGAACAGACTGCAAATACAGGCAACAGGCAAGCGCAGACAGTTACTCGAGTGCCGCGTCGATCGCCGCGGACGTCTCCTCGAGTGCCATCGCTTCGAAGTCCTCGGACTCGTAGAACTCGACGGCGTCGCCGTCGACGAAGACGGCGGGGGTGCCGCCGACGCTGTTAGAGTCGCCATAGGAGCGGTCCGCTTCAATCGTCGAGCGGTGGCTCTCGTCTTCGGCGGCCTCGCGGACTGCGCTTCCGTCGGCTCCGACCTCGTCGGCGACGCCCTCGATGGCACCGTAGTTGTACGACCCCTGGTAGGCGTAGATCTCGGTCGTAAACTCCCAGAACGCGTCGTTACCCGCACTCTCGAAGACCTCGCGGGCCGCGCTCGGAATCTCCCAGGACCACGGACTGTCGATGACGGGGAAGTCACGGTGCTCGTACCGAACGTCGCCTGGTTCGAGGTACTGCTCCTCGAGCTCGGGGAAGACGCCGAGTTTGAAGTCCCGACAGAACGGACAGGAGAAGTCTTCGTACACCGTCACGGTGACGTCTGCGTCCGGATTGCCGGTGACTGGTGGCTCGGGCGGATCCTCGCTACCGAGACAGCCGGCAACGACCCCGAGACCGACGGCGGTCGTCGTCCCGAGGAAGGCACGGCGCGTCTGATTCATGCTCGCGACTAGCGATGCTGCCCCCAAGTGTGTATCGTCTCGCACGACGGGATGAGTACGGGTCTGGATGCTGATGCTGACACCGGCACTTGCACCGGCACCGGAACTGGTACCGCCACCAGCACCGATACCGATACCACTACCACCACCACCGGCGACGGCAACAAGGGCGATAGCTGCCAACGATCGTCGCTGCTTTATCGGTTGCACTCGAGTACGGAGACATGAAGCAGGCCATTGTCGCCCGTACGGACATCGGCATGGGACAGGGAAAGCTCGCCGCGCAGGTCGCACACGCGTCGCTGTCGGCCTACGAAAAGGCGGATTCGCAGCTGCGCGACCAGTGGAAGCGAAACGGGCAGAAGAAGGTCGTGCTCAAGGGCGAGAGCGAACGGCAGTTACACGAACTCGCCGAGATCGCCGAGCGCGACGGCGTGCCGACCGCGGTGGTCCGCGACGCTGGTCACACCCAACTCGAGCCCGGGACGGTGACGGCGCTCGCAGTCGGACCGGCAGGTGACGACCGAGTCGATAGTATCACGGGCGAGCTCTCGCTGTTCTAGCGGTCGCGTCGAGACGGTCGAGAGGCCGTGTGAGGTAGGATGAGGGGCTGTGGTTCTGGCACCGGTATTGGAGTCAACGTCGGTGCTGATACGATTGTGGTGCCAGATTTGGTACTGGTACGGCTGTTAGTGTTAGTATTAGTGCCAGTGTCGGTACTGGTACCGCTATTGCTATCAGTCGGTGCCGGTGTCAGCATCGTTGTCGACGCCGACATCGAGAGTCAGGTGGTCGATATCAGCGAGTTCGAGATATGGGACGAGGACGTGCGAGTCGACGAGTAACTCGACGAGTTCGGTATCCGTATCGTACTGGAGCAGGCCGATATCGGCCAGTTTCGGGAGGTGAACGTGACAGAGGGCGACCAGCACGCGTTCGTACTGGTCGTCCGTCGAGTACGGTCCGGTTGGGGTCTCCCGCTCTTGTCGAGCGATGTACGCGGCGAGGTCTGTGATTGAAACCGGGACCCGGTGTTGTGTGAGATATGCGAGCGCGTACTGTCGCCGGCGGGCAGCAAATGCATCGAACAGGTCGGTCGTGTCGATCAATCGCGTCTCTGTTGCTTCATCAGTAGGATTGCGTGTCTGGGTCTTCATACTCGCTCCGTACTTCACCTACACTGCTCCCGGTCGCCGACAACTCTCTCCGTCCGACTTCAGCAGAGTACATGTGCCCATAGACGAGGAGCGATATAACCTTTATTGTCTCTATCTACACCGGAAAGAAATAGTCACGGCGAGTGAAGGGTTCGCTCATTACTCGACCGAAAAGCGGTCGTGCGGTGGATCAGAGTTCAAATCCTCGCGTTCGATCGTGACGATCCAGTCGGGTGCGTCCTCGATCGGCGTTTTGATCACCCACGTCGCCTCAATCGTCGCTCCGCGCGCGAACCCAGTCGTGACGAGCGTCTTTAGTTCGGACTCGAACGCATCAGTTGCGTCAGTCTGGTCTTCCGGAGAGTGGTTTGTGTCCATGATGGGGTTTCCAAGACAGATCGGCAGTCCGTAGTCGGTAGCCGGTAGCCGGTAGTCGATCGCCTGTCGCTGTGAGACCACCAGTAGTAATAACCGTATCGGCGATTCTACCATCGGTAGAGCGAGCAGGGTGGACCGAACGCCGATCACCGATAACGAACCGATTTACCGTCGGCACCCGAAGCCCCGCCATCAGCATGCGCCCAGCACACCCCACGGAACAGGCCGTCGGAATGCAGGCCTACGTCACCGACACCGACGGCGTCGGCGGCCGCCTCCGCGCGGCCGACGACCACTTTCGCGTTCGCGAACGCGAGCGCTTCTCGACCGAACCGATTGACGCCCCGACCGATGCCTACCCACACCTCGTCTTTCGTGCAACCCTGCGCGGCTGGGACACCAACGACTTCGCAACCCGCCTCTCGGACGCACTCGGCATCTCCCGCGAGCGCGTCAACTGGGCCGGCACCAAGGACAAGTACGCCGTCACGACCCAGCTCTTCTCCGTCTACGATACCAGCAGCGATACCGGTGCCACCGCGCTCCCCGACATCGACGGCGCCGACCTCGAGGTCCTCGGACGCGCCGGCCGGTCACTCGAGTTCGGTGACCTCGCGGGCAACGCGTTCGAGATCGTGGTGAGCGACGCCGACCACCCCAAAACGGCCTCGCAGATCGCAGATGAACTGTGTGAGTTTGGCGGTCTCGACGCCGCTACGGCCGGCGATAGTGGATCAGCAACGGAAACAACACCCGTCGGCGTCCCCAACTTCTTCGGCCAGCAGCGCTTCGGTAGCCGCCGGCCGGTCACCCACGAGGTCGGCCTCGAAATCGTCCGCGGCGACTGGGAGGGCGCGGTAATGGCCTACCTCGGCGCGCCGGCCGACGCCGAACCCGAGGGCACCCAGGAAGCTCGCCGATTTATCGAGGAGACGCGAGACTGGCAGGAGGCCCTCGATCGGTTCCCGAACCGACTGCGCTACGAGCGCTCGATGCTCCACGAACTCGCGGAGTGCACGGCCAGCAGCGACGGAACCGGCGACCCCGACCCCGCCGATTTCCGCGCCGCACTCGAGCGTTTGCCCTCGAATCTCCAGCGGCTGTTCGTCCACGCCGCCCAGTCGTACGCGTTCAATCTGATGCTCTCCGAGCGACTCGAGCGCGGGTTGCCGTTCGACCGCCCGGTCGCCGGCGATGTCGTGTGTTTCGCCGATACCGGCGACGACGTGCCTGAGGAACTCGTGCTTCCGGATACGGACCGCCTCCAGCGCGTCGACGAGCGCCGTGTTCGGTCCGTGACGCGTCACTGCGAGCGCGGCCGAGCGTTCGTCACCGCGCCGCTGGTCGGCACCGAAACAGAACTCGCCGATGGCGAACAGGGCGAGATCGAACGCGCCGTACTGGACGACCTCGATCTCGCACCCGAGGACTTCGACCTGCCCGGAGAGTTCCACTCGACTGGCACGCGGCGGGCGGTCCTCGTGCAGACTGAACTCGGGGTCGAGACGGCCGGAGATGAGCAGTCCGAGGCGACAGCAGACTCGCTCACCCTCTCGTTCGCACTGCCGAAGGGATCGTACGCGACTGTCGTTCTTCGGGAGTTCATGAAGGTCGATCCGATTCACCTCGGATAGGGGCTGCGACGGTTGAGTTGATCGACAGTCGTGCTGGACCTGCCGCTGTGACTTCAGTGTAAGAGCCGCGAAAAAACGAAATCGTCTCGAAACGGGACTCGAGTAGTTAGTCGTCGGCCGCGACGTCTTCGTCGTCGACGTCGACGGAGGTCGCTTCCTCTTCAGCGACTTCCTCAGGGTGAGCCTCGAGCGTTGCCTTCTGAATCTCGACGCGGCGCAGCGGGTAGATCGTCTTGGCTTCGCCGTAAATTGCCGAGGAGAGTCGACCTTCGACGACGCTGTCGATCAGTTCCTCGAAGGTGCGCTCTTCGGCTGCCTCTTCGATCATCTGCACCATCTGGTTGCGGATGGCCTTCTCCTGGCTCGCGTCGGCCTTCTTCGTCGTGAAGGCGACGGGCTGGATCTGGACGCGGTAGTCGTCCGTCGTGAGGACGGTGACGTAGGCCTCGATCTTCGAGGCACCGCGGCGGACGAGCGAGCGCAGGTAGTCACGGGTCAGGGAGTGTTCCATGAACTCCGTGTACGCGGCGTCGCTGCCAACGTCAGTGATCTTGAAGGTCAGCTTCGTGTTGTTCTCGCTGGCGTTGTTGTTGAGGTCGCCAAGCGTCGTTTCGATGGTTCGGTCGTAGACCTTTTCCGGTTCGTCAGCAGGGGTCTCGCCGAGCTCCGTCCGGTCGAACTGCTCCGGAGCGAGCACGGTGTACCACCGCTTTTCCTGTTTCGCACGTGAGACTGAACGTTCACTCATTGGTATCGTGTGTGTTGTCGGTGTCTGTGTCGGACACAGTACCCGTGTCCGTCGGGTTGTCGCGCTGTTCGTCGGCCGCGTCTGCGTCTGCGTCTGCATCCGAAGTGGATGAAGCAGCTGAAGCGGCTGAAGTGGCTGAAGCAGGTGGTGCTGGAGACTGCGCAGTCGCGTCAGTAGCAACGCCGGCCTCGCGTGCCGTACGAGCAACGTCGACTGCAACCTCGAGATTGACGACGTAGTCGTCGACCGTCGAGTGCAGCCCACTCGTCGACTCGCGCTCGATTCGCGTGACGACGCTGTCGCCGTCCGTGACGGTCTCCATCTCGTCAGTGTTGTCCGGGCGTAGCGCCCGCGCAACGAGATCGGGATCGTCGTGGGACGTGCGGATCGTCGCCGTCGCGCGTTCGAGCGAGTCGTCCGTATTCGTGTTCGTGTGTGCCGGCATGGTCAGTAGTGTCCTCTCACTGCCGCGATGATCGTCGATTCGTCCACCACTGCGTCCTGCGGGTCCGGATCGGCATCCGACGCTGGCTCCGACGCCGACTCGGCTGCACCGAAGCGCAGATAGCCACGTCGGTGACCCACGTCGTACGTCGCCTGTGCGCCATCGTCGGCGAGGTCGCGAACGATCGCCTCCACGGTGGCTCCGATCGATCCCGAACCCGGCCCCGACTCGCGGGTCGCAAGCGCCGCCTCGCCCGAGCCCACGGCGAGCACCGTTGGCTCCGGCGAGCGGTACGCGAGTGCGATCTGTGCGACCGCTTCGACCGGCCCGTCGTCGATTCCGACGACGAACAGCCCGTCGTAACGTCCCATCGAGGCCGACTCGAGTGCGGCGTGTGCGCGCGAGCCGTGTGCGCGCCAGGCGGCGAGTGCCGGCTCCCGAGCGTCGAGTCCCATCGCCAGCGCGGCTCCCGTGCCGGGTTCCGCGCGAGCAGTCGCCTCGAGGACGGCGGCGTAGCCGCCGACCGTCGCGAACGCGTACTCGTCACTCGTGATCGCGTACGGCCGGAGAACGCGCTGGATCGACGTCGCCGCCGTTTCCGTCGCGTCGTCCGCGCCGACGACATCAAGTGCGACGAGCGAACCGAGCGTCCGGTGGTCGTCCGCGTCGAACGTCTCGGGCTGGTCGAGATCGAGTCCGGTCGGCGAGAGCGCCTCCCGAGTCGCCTCGAGGTCGCCTGACCACGGTGCACACAATCGGGTCGAGTGTGCCAGCCCGTCGACCGGGTCCGCGGTCGGCACCGCGACGCCCGACCGGCGTTCGACGAGTCCGCGTTCGCGTGCGGACTCGAGTACCCACTCGCTCTCGCCGGCACCGGGATCGACCCCGGCGGCGACGAGACCTGCGAGTGCGAGTACCGGATCGAGTGTGGGCTCGGGTCCGGGTGGTTCGTCGGTCGGTGTCCCGGCCGGGCTACTCGAGTCGCCCGAGTCACCCGAACCGAGTTCGCGAACCGTATCCGCCGCGGCGAGTGTGGCCGGCCGCTCGTCGGAATCGAGGCGGATGGCGTGCTCGTGCGCCGGCTCGTCGACCGTGCCGAGGACGACGGTCAGTTCGTCACTGGCGTCCCCAGCATCGGCGTCGGCGTGGCGCGTTGCGCGCTCAGTTCGGTCGGCAATCGTCCGACCGACGGTCACCTGAAACGGCGTGTTCGTCGCCGAGAGTGCTGCTGTAAGCAGGCCGCTGGCCGCGAGCGCATCGCCGTCGGCCCGCGTGATGACGCGGACGAAGCCGGCGCTCTCGATGGCGGTGGCGGCTGTCACAGCGATGTCGGCGTCGGAACCGAACTCGGTGTCCGATTCGTGATCCGGGTGGCCGTTCGTGGACATTGTGGGTGTCGTGTTCGCGGTCGCGGTTACCTACAGACTACGGACGCGGCGTCTAGGTTCCAGCTCCTCCCGTCTGCCGTCGCTCCCAGCTCAGAACTCAGTGCTCCTCGAGGAGGTCGACTGCAACCTCGTAGGAGTACGTGAAGTCCGGCTCGAGCTCGTTGCCTCGGTAGTAGTCGACGAGGCGGCGAACCTTCGACTCCGTGTTCTGCAGCGCGCGCTTGTTCTGGTAGTCCTGTGGGTTCTCCTGGACGTGCTCGCGCAGTCGGACTGCACGCTCCATCAGGTTCCGAAGGTCCTCGGGAACGTCCGCCTTGGCGTCGTTCTCCTCGAGAATCTCGGTGATCTTCTTGTCGGTCACCAGCTTCACGTCAGGGACGGGGGTGCCGGTGACGCCTTCGTCACGCAGCTTGATGCCGATCTGACTCGGGTCGTGCCCCTGTGCTGCCAGTTCGACGACCCGTTCTTCGACATCTGCTGGGTCGACGTCGCTCCACTCCGGTGGTTCGTCTGCCGATGGCTTGTCCGAACCGGACGAGCCACGACGGCGGGTATGCATTCGTGCCATTGGTGAGGATAGGAACCGCACTGACCGCTCGGAAGGATAGTGGTCGCACTGGATCGCATGACCCAGTCGACCGCAATCCGGCTCCGTGCAAGATGCACTTCCGCAATCCCAAGCCACCCAAGCGAGTGGCACTGTCAGATTTGCGGCCGTGCGCTTCCCACCGTCGCTTCCCGCGGCACGGACTAAAGGGTTTCTAGACAGCGGTCACAGTCGGTGTGGGTTGTAAACCGGACACCGTCGTGGGCGTGGTTGGGATGTGGGAAACGGTGGTGTACTCGAGGTACCCCTGTGTGACAACGACAGGGCCGACCCGACGATTTCGAGGGGTTTATCTATTCCCGTGGGAAAGTGCGTATTGCGAAGCGGGCTCGTAGATCAGAGGTAGATCACTCCCTTGGCATGGGAGAGGCCCCGGGTTCAAATCCCGGCGAGTCCACTATTCTGCGGCGCGAACAAATTCGTGAGTGTCGCAAATCGCCGTCGACACCGGGACTTGAAGCTCTGAAAGTCACAGCGTGAACGGATCGAGCGGCTCTCCCTGTTGAATTCCGGTGTGCCCTATATAGGGTCAAACACCACGTCTCATATGATCCTGAAGATACAATCCTCACCTGTAGACCATGTCATACTAAAGTACATACTAATGAGGATCTCTATCCCGAATTAACCCCTGAAGAGGTTCCGCCAGATCGGCAGTACAGGTAGGAATACTTCAGCCGACTCGAAGATTCGTGACTTCCATCTTATCTTCGAGCGCGACAGTCTGAAAATCCGAGTCAGCAACGACGAGTTGGTCACCGGTTGAGCGCGCGGTCGCTGCGATCATGAGGTCGCGAACGGCCAGCCGCTCACCGTCGGCGAGCAATTCATCCTGTAGTCGGGCGGCCTCGAGTGCAATTTGCTCATTGAACTCGAGTGCGCGGACGCCACCGAAGCGCTGTCGCTCCTCTCGTACGTCCGTCTCGCCGCGGCCGAGTGTCCCCGCGAGAACCTCGTAGACACAGATCGACGACGTAAGATACGGGGTGTTCTGTGATTCGACGTAGGCGACGGTGTCGTCAACTCCTTCGAGCATGTCGATAATAACCGACGAATCGAGAAACGTCATCGTTCGAAACTATCTCGTGATCGGGTGATAGCGTCACGAGCGCGCTCAGCGGTGTCGGAATCCCACGACCCAATTACAATCGGTTCTTCGTCGTCCGCTAATCGCTCGAGTAACTCGTCGAAACTCTCGTCGTCCTGCTTGAGACGATTGAGTTTCTCTTTCGTCTCTTCGGAGACACGAATTGACGTGCTCATATGTATGCAGAGTGTATGCAGAATCTAAGCCTTTTCGACGAACTCCAACGTTGCTAACAGCAAGCGCATCGACGAGGTGTACCACGACCGGAATCTGCTCGCGATTGCGTTCGCGAGAGCAATCCGTCTCACCTGGGGATCGGACACCGCAGGCTGGTACTGGCACAAGGATTGGCCGGTGATCAGGGTCGACATCATAAGGCAGGGACCGTGACGAGAACGGATTCGACACCCCTGAGCAGGCAACGACTCTCTCACAGAGAACTTAAAGAGGCGATAGGCTTCGGGATCACTACGAACGACGCTCGCGTCAACTGTTCAGTATGGACGTTCGACCGTGGGTACGCCGGAGCATCATTCTCGGAGCACTCGCCGCCGTCAGCTATGCGTGGTATCGCCGGCGGGTCGCGTCGACAGCGCACGAATCCCAGAACATCACTGAGCGCCACGCGAGCGCATTTCTCGTCCGTCGGTCCATCGACGGAGGCCGTCTTGAGCCCGTTCGCGAGGCAGTCGCCGAGCGCTGTGTCGACCCCGACGACCCGCGACCGCTGCTCGGGCTCGAGGGCGCGGCCACGGCGACGCTGTTTCTCGACGCTGGCGACGACCCGGAGCTGATCTGGTACGTCGAGGTGCCACACACCACGATGGCCGGCTGGGAGAATCCAGAATCACGAATCGAGGCGGCGTTCCCACTCGAGGACGACGCGCTCGTCGCCGAGGAAGCCCGCGTCGACCGCGAGCTGCTCGTCCACGCGGTCAACCCACACCGACCTCGGACCGCGACGGGGACCAACGACGGCCCCCTCGTCGTCAGCGGTGCAGCACTCGAGAACGGGGTCGATGTCGACCTCGTCCAGTTGCACCTGAAACCGGGACTGGCCGAACGGCTCGCGGACCGATTCGCCGGACTCTCGCGGCGCGTCACAGCAGGTGAGATCGAGCTCGGCTCCGTCGAGCGGTGGAGCGCGGCGATGCTCGAGGCCGAATCCATGTACACTGAGTCGGTGGTGCTCGAGCGACGACCCGAAGGGTATGTGCTCTGTGGGTACATGGAAACTGCGGAGATGGCGGGCGTCTACGACGCCTACTACGATACCTGGAACCCGGTCGCACGAGCGTCTGAGCTGGTTTTCGGACGCGTGCTTGAGGAGCCGGCGGCAATTCTCGAGTACCCGCTCGGGACAGGACTCGAGGTGCTTGCGCACGCGGTCGATCCGGACCGACCGCGTCGGCCCGAGAATAGTTGAATCGGGGTGTCCGATACGGCGTCGTCGTCGTAGTTGTAGTAGTTGACAGGACAAGTTCGATATGCAGAGCAGGTCGGACAACTCGAGTTGGTGCTGTTAGAGCCGCGGTGAATTTGACCGGACATGGAGAAGATAGCCCGCAGAAACGAACCTAATCAGTCCAACGCTCACAATCCATCGATCTGGAACGCATCCAGAGACGGTGACTCGTCCTCGCCCTCGGAACAGCCGAGCGACCGATGCGGACAGAACTGACAGTGCGGCCCCGGTGTCGCGTTCGCGAACGACGAACTGTCCGCTGCCGACAGGTCCTCGAGTACCGACTCCCACAGCGTGGCCAGTTCGTCGACCGAGAAGAGCTGGACTGCTGGTCCGGCGTCACCGACGTAGACGTAGCCGGCGTGGCTGATCGGCTCGTCGAAGCGGTCCCGACAGGCGCGGACGTAGAGCTCGAGTTGGTGGCTCGTCTCGAGTTCCTTCTGGGCCTGGCTTGTCTTGTAGTCCAGTACGACGAGGCCACCGTCTGGGTGGCGGCGAACGCTGTCGACGTAGCCGGTTACGTCGCCCTCGATAGCCGCGATGCCGTCGTCATCGTCGTCCACAGCCGTGATGTCGCCGTCCACCTCCGCAATCTCGTCGCCATCGACAGCAATCGGCACCTCGGCTCCGACCGCCGGCCACTCCGGCACGTCGGTCTCGAAGTAGCGGTCGATGCACTCGAGTGCTGGCTCCAGCGCGTTCGTCAGGTCGCGGCTGCGGGCAACCCACTCGCAGGCGTCGCGCCACTCGGTTTTGCTGTCGTAGCCGCGCCAGTAGGCGAGTTCGGCGACGTCGTGGAAGAGCGAACCCACGTCGGCTTGCGTCACTTCTGCTGACCCCCCGGTAGCGGGGGTTGGGTCGGGGAACGCATCCACCACGTGATCGAGGACGTGCTTTCGCTCGCAGTTGCGGACGGACTCGAGTGCGGTGTGGCTGTGCTGGCGGGCGAGTTCGACGTCGACGCTGGTGCCGAGGGGGGCGTCGGCGAAGCGGGCGGTGTTCGAATTTAAGGCACTGTCGCCATCAGCGAGCGTCCCGGCGACGACCCTGTCGGCGAACTCGAGTACCGTCTCGAGCGCTTCGTCGGTCGAGACCTCGGTCTGGTAGTACGTGATCGTCCCTGGGTCCTCGTCGACGCCGCGGTTGACGGCGTCCGTGTAGTCCCGGACGGCGTCGGGTGTGTCGGCCGCAATCTCGTCGTAGCTATCCATGAGGGCGTCCCAGACGGGGAACCGTGGTCCCTCGGCGGACCAGTGGATCGGCGTCTCGCTACGCTCGCCGGGCAGGTGCTCGTCCAGCATGTCGGCACCGGGGCCCTGCTCCTCGACGTCGTTACCGAAGAGGAACAGGTGCTCCTTCGCTCGGGTGAGTGCGACGTGGAGGACGCGCCACTCCTCTGCGATCTGGTCGTCGCTGCAGTCGGCCCGCAGGGGATCGGCCAGTTCACCCTGCACGTCGTCGACGAGCACATCGTAGCGGTAGAGATCTCGCTGGTAGTTCGCGAGGGTGATATGGCCGAACTCGGATTCGGTGAGGAACGGCAGCAGAACGGTGTCGAAGTCGAGCCCCTTCGCCTGGTGGATGGTCATGACGTCGACGGCATTCTCGGACTGCGAGCCGGGGCTGGTCGCCGTTTCGTCGTCGGCCGAGAGCAGGTGGGCCTGGCGCTCCAGGTAGTCGACGAACGCCGGCGTCAGCTCGGACTGGACAGGGCTGTCGTTGAACGCCTCGATCAGGCGCTCGACGTTGGCGAGGGCGTCCCGGTCGTGTTCCCGGAGGAACCAGTCGATACGCGTCTCTCGCTTGAAGTGGCGGTAGAGCTCGGAGATCGAGTGAGTGTCCGAGACCGAGCGAAGCGTGTCGTAGTCCGTGAGTGCCTCGCGAACACGGTCGGGACAGCGAAATTCGGCGGCCGGCTCTGCGAGCGCGTCGTACCCCGCCGGAACGGTCTCACCGGCTCGCAGCAATGTATCCACATCGGCCTCGGGGACGCGATAGAGATGCAGGAGGACGCGCTGCCAGCTCACGTCGTCGCCGGGTTCGATGAGAACCCGGAAGTACGACAGCACCGTCCGCACGCCGTGGCCGAGCTCGCCAGAGGCGTCACTCGACAGAGTGTAGGGAATGCTGTCTCGATCCAGCTGGGCCGCGATATCGCGGGCGTTCTGATTCTGGCGGACGAGCACCGCGATATCCTCGAGTTTGCGCTCTGGAACGTCCTCGAATCGACCCGTGAGGAGGTGTGAAATCGTCGTGCTCACCTGCGCCGGCGTGCGCTCGCCCTCGCTGTCGACTGTGACGACGCTGGGCGGGTTCGGCTCCTTGTACGCCTCGATTTCGTTCTTTTCGGGATCGAGATTCGTCGCCAGATCGAGAATCGGCTGGCGCGACCGGAAGTTCAGGTCCAGACCGATCTCCTCGAACGACTCGGGCAGTTTCGACATGTTCTCGGGGTCCTGCCCGCGCCACTCGTGGATGGCCTGATCGCTGTCGCCGACGACCATGATGTCGAGCCCGTCGCGCAGTTCCTCGACCAACTCGAGTTGGGACTCGTCCGTGTCCTGGAACTCGTCGCAGTAGACGGCGTCCCACTCGGCGAGGATGTCGTCGCGGACCTGCTCGTCACGAAGCAGGTCGACGGTCCGGTGGATCAGTTCGTCGTAGTCGAAGGCGTTGCGCTCGTCCAGCGCCTCGAGATAGGCCTCGTACGCGCCGACGAACGCCCGCGCCCGCCGGAGCATGTGGACGTAGTTCGACAGTCTCCCCATCGGTGTCTGCGTGATCGAGGTCAGTGGCCCGCACTCGCCCTCGAACATCGCCTCGGGGAGCCGAAACGCCTGCCACTCGAGTTCGGATTCAGTCCGGAGGTGGTCGGCCATGTTCTCGGCCGTTTCGGCCATTGCTTCGAGATGGGCGCTGACGGCGGAGTGAACCCGACCGTCGCCGTCGAACTGGCGGGCTTTCGCGCGGTAGACTCGCGGCAGGCGGTCACAGCGGTCGGCGAGCTCTTCGTCTTCCCACATAATGCCGTTCGCGTCGACGTTGATGACCTGATGGGCCATCTCTTCGAGGTCGGTGACGAGACCGAGCAGATCTCGCAGGTCCTCGTCGCTGGGGAGATACGAGCGAATATCGGCCGGGGTGACGGCCTCGCGGCGCATCGCCTCGATGAACGAGGTGAGCGCGGAGAGCGTCTGGTCGCTCGTGCCGCCGGCGGCGGGCGAGCCGGCTGCGACGAACGAGAAGTCGACCGCCTCGTAGACGGACTCGATCAGCTGCGGACGGTCTTCCTCGGTGACGAGGTCGAACTCGGGCGAGACGCCGACGTGGTAGGCGTACTCGGTCAGAAGCGTCGAGCTGAACGAGTGGTAGGTGTAGACGTCGATATCGAAGGCGACCTGCGGACCGAGCGCTTCGCGGAGTTTCTCCTGAATCGTGTGGGCGGCCTCGTTCGCGAAGGTGAGCACCAGCAGGCGGTTAGGCGCAACGTCGCGCGCCTCGATTTCGGCCTGCAGGCGCTTGACCATCGTCGTCGTCTTGCCGGAGCCGGCGACGGCCTCGACGGTGTGTGCGCCGCCGGTCGCGTCGATGACGGCCGGCTGGTTGCCCTTTGGCTCGAGAGCTGCGGCGTCGGGTTCGGCGTCCGTCTCACTGGTCGGTGCGACAGCGTCCGCGGTATCAGTCGTTGTCTCACGCTCACTCATTGTCTCACGCTCAGTCATCGATCTCACCTCGCCCACCACACTCACCGCGAGTCGGCTCCCGATCGACAAACGCGAGCTCGGCACCCATCCGATCGGGACAGGCGTCCTGATAGGCGCAGTACTGGCAGGCTGAGTCGATGATCTTCTCGAACCGCCACGCTCGCGGGTCGGTTTTCCCGTCGCCAATTGCTGTGGCTCGCTCCTCGATCAGGTCCACGAGATCCCGCGTCTCCTCTTCGAAGGCATCCTCGAAGTGCCGTTGCTCCACGTCGACACGCACGCCCGACTCGGACTCGTAGGCCGGCCGGCTCTCAGCCAGCGGCGCGACGTAAGCGAAGTCACAGGGCAGATCGAAGCCGTACTCGGCCTTCAGGCCCCGAATCGCAACGCCGGCTCTGACGAAGCTACCGATCTGTTGCGGGTAGTACGACTGGCCATCCACGAACTCCCGGACGTGCGTGTCAGACCAGCTCACCTGCAACACGCCGTGTAGCGTCGGGACGTACCTGATGCCGAGATAGCCCCTGTCGCGCTCGACCACGGCGTCAACGGTCGCCTCGTACCGGATACCGTCGCGCTCGTAGCTGACCACGCTATCCGCCTCGACCAGCCGCTCGGCGTGCTCGTGTCCGCCGTTCGCGAAGTACGCCTCGACTGCAGCCGCCAGCGCGTCTGCATCGTACTGCTCCTGTGCGTCTGCAATGTACGGCTGCCGGTCGCCGGCGCTGGCCTGTCGCCACTCGTGATCGAGCCACTCGAGTGCGGCCTCGACACGCCCGTCCTCCGTTCCTGCGTCTGATCGGAGCCCAGCGATGATCGACCGCCGGAGGAGTTGCCGACGACGGTCACGAACCCGGTCCGTACTCGTCTCGCGCGCCGAGAGCGGGCGTTCGAACGCGAACTCGTACTGGCGCGGGCAGACGATGTGCGTCGCGAGCGCGTCGGCGGTGACGACGGGCTGGTCCGCTTGCGGATCCGACTCGCCATCTCGCTCACTCTCAACAGACGGGGGCGGCGTCATCGCGTCTCACCTCCGCCGTTTCCGCTCCGTCCATGTTCGTCCGCTCGCCCGCTCTCGCCACTCGCCGGCCGAATCGCCCCTCTCGCCAGATCGAACTGCGTCTCGACCGCCCGCTCGAATCGCGGGTCCACGTCATCGCTCTCCTCGAGTACCCGCTGGATCGCGGCCAGCGTTTCTTCGGTGGACTCGAGTGCGACCTCGCCGCCGGTGCTGGCTTCGGCCTGGACCGTCTCGAGGGCGTTCCAGGGCTGGGACAGGATTTCGGCGGAGGCGCTGCCGAGGGTGTAGAGGTCGCGCGGCGGGATGGTCTCGTCCTCGTCCTCGCCGTCGCCGTCGCCATCGGCATCACTTTCGCCCTCGCTGTCGCCCACTCCGCCACCGCCGAGCGTCGACAGCGAGAGCGCGGGATGTGGGTGTTCATCAATTGCGTGGAGATAGCGCGAGCGGTGTTGGAAGCGGCCGACCGAGCCGTCCGTCTGGCGGTAAGTACAGAAATAGAGGTACTCCTCGGCAGCGCGCGCCCCGATCGCGAGCTGGCGGCGCGTCCGTTCGGCGTGATAGCGTTCGAACGCGTTGTCCGTGATCTCGTCGGCGTCGACGGTCGCGTACGTCTCCGCGACGGCCTCCGGACTCGGATTCGTGACGGCCGGGTAGCCGTCCATCCGTTTGATCCAGGCGGTCGGAAAAAGCGGCGAGAGCGGTTCACTTCCCGGGTACTCGCCGTCGACGACGTTGAGCAGGAAGACGGCGGACCGGCTATCGTGTTTCACGAGCCCCACGTCACCGACGGTGACACCACCTTCGGGGACGGCGACCTCGGCGGTATGAGCGTAGGGCGCGTCGTAGGTGATCGCCCGCTCGAGCATGGTGACGAACTGGATCCAGTCGCCCGCGAGGATATCCTGTTCGTCGACGAACTCGGCAATCGAGAGGAGTCGGGAGACGTTTCGGAACTGCTCTCTGGCGTCGATCGGGTCGGCGTCCTCGGCGATCCGTCGTTTGAGGTTCGTCGTGACGATCCAGCGCTTCAGACTCTTCGAAACCGAGTTCCTGACGACACAGCGCTGGACGAGGTCCTCGGTGAGATCTGGAATTCGCGCCGCGAGCAGGTCGTAGGCCCGCTCGCGGTCGTCGATGTGGTACTGGGCGAGCGCGTGCAGTTCCCGGACCGCGAGGTCCTGTTCGAGGCCGTTGACGCCCGCTGAGGCCGTCGGCACGCCGGCGTGCTGGAGGACTCTGCGAACGCGCGGCGCGGGGTTTCCGATGGATCGGAGCAGGACGGCTACGTCCTCGTATTCGAACCCGTGCTCCTGTCGGAGATACTCGATTTCGTTCGCGACGGTCTCGACTTGCTGGTCGAGCGTGGGTTCGCTGATCACGCGCGCAGCAGTGGTTGAATCGTGGCTTTCCATTTCTGCAGGCTCGCCGTTCTCTCCCCGGGGAGTCAGCCGCCCGGTCGCCAGAAACGCGCCGAACGGCTGCCCGACTCGTTCCGGTTCGGATACGGCAGTCGGCTGTGCTGCTGCCGTTCCCCCATCCGAGGCAACACCGGGTATCGCGTCAATATCTCGCTCTCCTGCCCCGTCAGCGGTGTGATCGACGATCTCGAGTTCGTCCGCGAACCGCCGAACCGATCCCGCCTCGGTCTTCGTCCGCTCGATACTCGCGTGCACCTCGGCGACACAGATCAGGTCGACGTTCCGGGTGAGCGTGCGCAGGTACTCCCGGTCGAGGTCGCCACACTCCTCGTACTCGACCACGAGCACCGCGTCGAACTCGCGCTCGATCCGCTCGCGAATCGCCTCGCGCTCGAGTGCCGCGATCGCGCGTTCGATCGTCTGGGCCTGCTCGGCAAGGTTGCGCTCGGCGAGGTGGTCGTGGAAGGAGGCGTTGACGTCGGCCAGCTCTCGGAGGTAGTCGTCGTAGTCGTGACCGTCGTCTGTGTCGGCGTCGTCGCTCTCACTGGCATCATCACTCTCGGTGTCCGCAGCCCCATCGGCATCCACACCGAACCCACCGTTCCACGTAGCATCCAACAACAACTGCCCCACGTCCCGACCGAACGAATCGTGCTCGCTCGCCCGCTCGAAGTACGACGACCAGTCGTAGCCATCGAGCACCCGCGCGAGAAACTCGATCCGCTCCTCGTAACTGAGTCGGGTCAACTCCGGTTCTGCCTCCTCCACGACCGCCGTCGCGTGCCGGGGCAACGACTTCACGTTCGGCCGCCCTTCGAGCCCGACTTCCTCGCGCAACGACGCCGCAAACTCGTCGATCGACGTCGGCAAGCGCTTGAGCACCAGGACGTTCCGCGGGTCACCAGCGACTGCGTCGTGATCGAGGGTACTCGAGTAGATTTCTGCGACACGCGCGGCGAGCGAGCCGCCGCCGAAGGGGAGGATGTGGAGCGTGCCGGTGAGGGGAGGGGCTGCTGTGTCTGAAGCGGGTGGTTGAGACTGAGACATGTGGGGACGAAATCGTATTCGTCCGGACGGTCGGCTGGCGGGTACTTATTGATTCGGGAGAAACTCGCGGTGGACAGATGCTCGTGTCTAACGCCCATAGTCGACGTTAGCGCGGGTGTAGGCGACTGGAGAGCCAGTTATTGCTGACTGTGCCAGTGATACTGTGACCATGAAAAGGAGAGTTTGGTATCGCAAGTATCGATTTATGACGCCCCCTCGCAGGTTGGTGAGCGGTACTACGGGTCCGATAAAAGCAGTCGCTATGGGTGTGTACGGACACGGTAGCGCGGGTGGTGCCGGTCAGAGCAGCAACGACACGACGGCCAGCACCAGGAACAATAACACGAGCCACTTCGCGATCGACATCGTCAGTCCGGCGACGCCACCTGCGCCGAGTGCACCGGCGATGATCGCGATCACGAAGAACAGGAGTGCAAGTTCTAGCATGGGGAGACATATGCCAGAGACGTGGATATGAATTCGGCATGCATACGCCAAACCACTGGACATCACTGCTATTCTGTTCTCGGTCGGCGTTCTCTCACGTACTGAGGGGTACTCGAGAGGAACTCTCTGCAGCGGCTGACTCTCTATAGAGGAAACCAAAGCGAGACACGTCTATTCGAGGTGGTGTCGGGAGGCGTCATCCGATAATACAGAAGATCGAAGAAATCGTTTGCAGACGAGTAGCGCTGTGCCGCGTGTCTCGTTCCACCCGTTGAGTAATTCAGGGCGTTCTACGCGTTGTCTGCTGTCGGTTCACTCACCGAGGTGTGACCGATACCCCTTCGGCTCGAAGCCGCGCCGGCAAATGACGCGCTTTCGGCCGACCGTGATCGCGCTGATCTGGTCCTCGTCCTCCATGCGATCGATCACCGACTCGAGTCGGTCGGCGGACCAGCCGGTTTCCTCGCGGACGGTCGACTCGTCGACGCGCCCGCCGCGTTTGACGAGGAGTCGAAGAACCTTGTCCTCGTCAGGCAGGTCGCGCTCGTCGACGCCGTACTCGATTTCCTCGGCATAACTGAGTGTCTCATTGTCGCTCTCGTCTGTCGATTCGTCGGTCGCAGTCGATGTCGATGTGGACTCGCGTGCGTCGCTCTCGTCCGTCGAGTCCCCCTGCCAGAGAGACGAGAGGCGAGCCCAAAGTGTACTGAATACCATTGTCGATCACCCATTTCGTAGGTTTCGGAGCTGCGTGTCGCGCACCGTTGTCGGTACTCTCTTCTTCTGTCCTATCGGTTATATATCTGTGCTCTGCCCGAGCAACGCGGCTGTCTGTCGGCCGCGTGTAGCGTCCGGTGGTTTTCGCCGCTGCGGTGGTTGAACACCGACGCCACTCCCACGATAAGTACGGTATCTGATACGATTGTGGGCTACGCCCGTGAGAGTCGTGTTCAGACGGAAGTCATCGGGAAACCCCTCAGTCACCAGCCGTCGCAACGCGGTCGTGGTAGGTCTCGGCGAGGTCAGTGAGCACCTCGTGGTGGTTCGTCGAGTGGGGCGCAGTGAGCGGAGAGATACTGATGCGGCCTTCGGCGACCGTGCGGCGGTCGGTTCCCTCGGGGTCCGGAATCGTCTCGGGATCCATCGACTCCCAGACGCGGTCGTAGAGGGTGACCTGGTCACCATCCGACTCGGCGTCCATCTCGTAGCGCTTCGAGGGTCGCGTGATCTCGATCGGTGCAGGGCCGTCGTTGGCGTCTGCCATCGGGACGTTGACGTTGAGATACGCCGCGTGCTCGAACGCACCGGCAGCGAGAGCGTGCTCGGCGAGATAGGTCGTCACGCGCTGGGCCTCGCGGAAGTCGTCGACCGTAAGTTCGATCTCACCGAGTGGCACGTCGTTGACTGGGACGTACATCGAGGTCGCAATTGCAGGAACGTCGAAGAACGCGGCCTCGACGGCGGCGCTGATCGTCCCCGAACGACCGAGGACGTACTCGCCGAGGTTCGCACCCCGGTTGCAGCCAGCAACGACGAGGTCCGGGTCGGGGCCGAGTTCTGCGAGACCGGCGACGACACAGTCCGCCGGGGTCCCCTCGACGGCGTAGCCGAGTTCGTGGTCAACGAGTCCGATCTCGCCGTTGTGAGAGAGCGAGCGGCCACAGGCGCTCTGGTCGCTCGCGGGCGCGACGACGGTGACGTTCGCGTTCACGTGGTCGACGAGTGCGTCGTGAATCGCGCGGATACCGACGCTGTCGATCCCGTCGTCGTTGGTCAGCAGGATCTCGAGGGAGTCGCTCATATCGGTGGGTTGGAGGCCGGCGCGAAAAGCACTCTGGTTTCGGAGATTCGCTCGCTCGGTTCCGGCTGAACACCAGCGACGAGAGCCTGATTCTGGACCGCTCAGCCGATTCGGTCGACGATCGTCTCCTCGTCGACCACCAGATTGTACGCCTCCTCGTCGTCGTTCCAGAGCGCGAGAATCTGTTCGAACGAACAGACCTCGCCGTACTCGGCCTCGAGTAGGGGTCGGTTGAGCGAGGTCTCCTTCGTGAGGACGGCGTAGTGGTCGGTCGCCTCGCTGCCGTCGCTGATCTTGAACAGCGGGTTCGACGAACTGCCGTACTCGGCGTCCTCGTCCGAACTCAGCGAGTGGCTCAGCTTCGCCGCGACGAGGTCGATCCGGTTCGGAACGTGGCGCTCCATATCGGCCATCTTTGCCCAGTCACCGTCGTCGAGTTCGAGGTCGATCCGGCGAGTGCCGTCCAGGCGCAATAGCGAGTGTGAGAACTGCACGTCGACGTTGATGAACTCGCCGGGTGCGTGCTCCTCGTCGTCCGCAGGGGTCGCTTCGTCCAGTTGGCGCTGAAACTCGGGAACCTCGAGGTCGGGGCGGACGTCGAACGACCAGCCGCGATCCGTGGGCCGCTCGTCGGGCCAGAGGCGAACGGTCGGGCCGTAGACGGTGACGAGCCCGTGGCGGTCGTCTCGGCCGGCGGCGGTCGCACTCTCATCGTCATTATCACCGTCACCGTCACCGTCACCGTCACCGTTGCCGTCGCCCTCATCCGACTCCTCCGAGAACTCGCTCGCGTCTCGAATCCGCTCGTCCTCGAGTGTCCGCTCGAGTTCGCGCAGGCCGACGCTCGTGTTCTTGTCGGCCGGCTCCATCGCGAGGACGGTGCCATCGGGGGCGAGTGCGTCGAGCAGCGAGCGAGCGACAGTCGTGGGATCTGCGAGCTCGTTGAGGACGTTGCAAGCGAGGATGAGGTCGAACGGTTCATCGTCACCCTGCGTAGTAGTGCCGAGCGCTGCCGGATCTACGTCTTCGATCGCTTCGCGGTGAATCGTCGTATGAATGTTCTGCCCCGTCTCTGCGAGCAGGGACTCGAGTACATCGGCGGCGGCGCTCGGCTCGACGGCGTGGTACTCGACGAGCGCGTCGTCGGGGAGGTAATCACAGAGTCCGAGCGCGGGGCCGCCGACGCCTGCACCGACGTCGAGGACGCGGAGGGTGCGGTCGAGCAGTCCGCGTTCGGCCAGGTCATCGAGTGCGTACTGGATCGCGGCGTAGTAGCCCGGCAGGTGGTAGATCGCGTAGCCCGATGCCACGTCCTCGTCGTACGTCACTGCTCGGCGTTCGAGGTACTGGGCTTTGAATCGGCGGATCGTCGACCGGAGGAGGTCGCCCACGCTGTCCGTGTGCCAGTTCACACCGTAGCGCTCGACGAGGAGGTCCTCGAGTGCTCGCGCGTAGCGGTCCGGGAACGCCTGAACTGGCCCCCGGTTCGGTGGAATTTGATCGTCCGAGACGGGGACGAACGTGCCATCGTCGCGCTCGATCAGTCTGAGATCCAGCGCCTCCTCGCGGAGATGCTGGCGAACGACGGCCGGATGTGGCGTGCCGGTAACGTATTCAGAGATCTCGTCGGGGTCGATCGGCCGGACATTGCGCAGATACTTCGCGTTGGATCGGATGGCTTCTCGTTGGTCGGTCATTGGTCTGCTCCCTCTGCGGGCTGGTCGGCAGTCGCCGGGCTGTCGGCCGCGGTCTCGCTATCGTCGTGCCATCGGGCCCCCGCCTTCTGGTAGAGGGACTCGAGTTCGGCTGGGTCGGCGTCGGCAATCGTGCGTGCAGCGTCGGCGATCGCCTCGGCACCGTCGAAGGTGGCCTGAATATCGGCGTAGACGCGGGGCGTGCCGCCGGTCATCTGTTCGGCGAGCGTTTGCAGCTGCTCGTAGATCGGGGTTTCAAAGCCGTCAGGAACTGATTCGGCAGCGAGAGCGAACGAGAGCACGGTTGCGTGGGTCATCGCCTGGACGGTTTCCATGGCGTCGTCGTGCTCGGCCGCCGTCGTTTCGACGAGTGCGTTCCCGCGGGCGGCGAGCGCTGCGAGCAGGTCGTCGGTGACCGGTCCCTCGGCGTCGCGAACGACGGCGATCGAGCCGGGGGCGCGTTCGGGGGCGAACAGCGGGTGGAGACTCACGCGTTCGCGGTCGGGTGCGTGTTCGCGCATCGCTGCGAGCGGCGGAGCCATGACGCCGGAGACGTCGATGACGGCGTGGTCGGCTCGCGAGGCCTGCTCGGCGATTGCCTCGGTGACGTGGGCCATCGGGACGGCGAGACAGACGGCGTCGTAGGTGTCCTGTTCCTTCTGGGTGTCCTCGCCGGCGACAGTGTCGTCGCGGCCGGTATCGTCACCGTCGAGCGTCGTTACGGAACCGCCAGTCGCCTCCGCCGCTGCAGCCGCCGCCTCCCGGTCGACGTCGGCGTAGGTGATCGTCGCGTCGCTCCCGATGGCGGTCCCAAGCCAGATCCCCATCGAGCCAGCGCCGACGATCAAGACGTCCATCGGTGGCTCCTACCGTCTGCCGTTGCAAAAGCCGTTCGATCGATCAGTTCGTGTGAGTGTCACGCGCGCCAGTAGCTCTGCTCTCACCGCCACCACCACCGCCACCCTCACCGCCGCCTCGCCGTCCGCCAGGACTACTCGGCGACCGGCTCGAGTCCGACCCGATACTCAGTCAGGTTCTCGTAGCCGTCCTCGGTGACCACAACGAGGTCCTCGATGCGGACGCCGCCGACGGCAGGGTCGTAGATACCCGGCTCGATCGAGATGACGTGGCCTGGCTCGAGTTCCCCGCCGCTCGGAGAGACGCGCGGTTCCTCGTGAATGTCCAGTCCGACGCCATGGCCGGTGCTGTGGATGAAGCCGGTCTCAGTGTTCGGATCGCTGCGCAGCGTCTCGTAGCCCGCGTCCTCGATCACGTCACAGACCACGTCGTGGACAGCCTCGCCGGTAACACCCGGCTCGACCGCTTCGAGCCCTGCCTCGTAGGCTTCTCGCGTAACCTCGTAGCGTCGCGTCATTTCCTCGCTCGGCTCGCCGCGGACGAACGTGCGGGTCATGTCGCCGAAGTAGCCGGTCTCCTTGTCCCGCGGGAAAATGTCGATCACGATGAGATCGTTTGCCGTCAGCTGACCGCTGCCGCGGTCGTGGGGGTCCGCACCGTCTGCGGCACAGGCGACGATCGTCTCGTCGAGTCCGCAGCCGTGGCGCAGCAGTGTTACCTCGATCTCCTCAGTGACGCGCTCGCTGGTGAGCGGCGTGCCGTCCAGGACGAGTCCGCCGTCGTCATCGACCTCCGCGCTCGCGATGAGTCGCTCCGCGGTCGCCATCGCGGCCTCGTTCGCCTGCTGGGTCGCCCGAATCTGGTTGACCTCCCAGGGTGTCTTGGTCGCGCGAATCTCCTCGACGATACCCTCGCTCTCGACCGTCACCGTTAGGCCCTGCTCGCGCAGGCCGTCCGCGGTCCCGGTCGGGAACGAGCGCGGAACCGCGACGGACTCGACGTCGTGGTCCGCCAGAAACGCCGCGAGCGTGTGCAGTTTCCCGCCGTATGGGCCGTGCTCGGCGCGGTGGTCGTGATAATCGTACGCCGACAGCCGGGACACCGACTCCGCGGCGGCCTCCGACTCCGCGCGGCCGTACTCGAGTCCCGACACCAGCAGGTGGACGCCGTCCTGTGTGACGAGCGTCTGGTAGGGATCCGGCGCGGTGAAGCCGGAGACGTAGCGCTGGTCAGAATCGGATGCGTCGGCGTCGATGAGGTAGCCGTCCAGGTCGTCGGTCTCGAGTGCGGCCCGCAGCGGGGTGAGGTCAACGGGGTCGTTCATACGTTCTCGTGTGATCGGCCCGTACATAATGGCGAGGGTCTCGGCTGGGGTCGCCGCTGCCCGTGGGTCCCCCGATATATTCACTACCGACCTTCACGGAACCATAGACTTATACCCGATGGTTCCAACCCACGAGTATGCGCCGCCGCCGGCTCCTTTCGACGGGTGTTGTTGTCGCGCTCGCAGGCTGTGTCGCAGTCCCTGCGGACGAAGACGAAACCGACGAGCAGACCGGCGAGAAGTACATCACAGACGCGATCGAGACCCGTATCGCGCTCACCGATCTTCAGGCACGACGACGGGTGACCGTGGAGACACCCGACGAGACGACGACACAGGTCGAGGAGATCTACCGCAAGCCGCCGGCCGAGAAGCGACGCGCAGTTCGTCGGTCTGACGACGATGACCCGGCCGCGGGAACGGTGTCAGTCACGAACCGAGAGATCACCTGGGACTATTATCCCGAAGAGAATCTCGTGATGAAACGCCACCACCCGAACCGGGTCGTTGCCGACGGGCCGCGACTCGCACTCGAGAGCCTCCGTGAAAACTACGACCTCAGCTACGACGGTCTGGATACCGTCGACGACCGCGACGTTCACCGGATCGAAGCGAGTCCGATCGACCCTGCGGGCGACGATGCCGGGCGTTCCATCGACCTGCTGGTCGGCGAAACGGTGTATCGGATTCCACTCGAGACGGTCTCCGAGTCGGAGTTGGACGAGGCCACCGTCTCGCGGACGGTCTGGATCGACGACGAACGCCGGTATCCGATCAAGGAGCGCGATGACGTCCGAAGCGGCGATGGTGAGTTACTCCATCGGCTGACGGTGACCTACGAGGGGCTCGAGATCGACGCTGGTCTCGATCCCGAGACGTTCGTCTACGAACCGCCCGAGGACGCCGAAGTCGTCACGATCGGACTCGAGCCGAGCGGAATCTACGACTCGCTCGAGGCGGCCGCGGCGGACGCACCCTACGACCTCCCCGACCCCGACGTGCCAGCACCGTATGAACTCGACCGGGTCACCCTCGTCGAGAAGGAGCGACAGAGCGGCCCCACAACGATGCTGTGGTATCTCGACCCCGAACGACCGGAGCGCGAACTCTACGTCGCCGTCCGAACCGATCCCCGGTTCAATCCGGACGCACTCGAGGAGACTGCGGTGAACGGCCACACGGCCTACCGTCGAGAAGGTCGAATCGACAGCCTGTTCTGGACCTGTTCGGCGCTGAGTTACGAGGTCTCGAGTGCGACTGGCGAGGAGTCGCTTACCGAGGTCGCGTCGTCGGTTGGCTGTCCGTAGCTGCTGGACCATGGCGGAGACACGAAGTGGTGTGGTGCGCTGTGGTGCGGTGTATTGCCACCAACCGACAGCACGAGCACAGATACTGGCGCGACCGGTACCGGTATAGGCCGGCCGGCCCACACCCCGAGCATGAACGGTACGAACGTCACGATCACGCCCTCGCGCGTCGCGGGAACTGCGCGAGCGCCCCCCTCGAAGAGCTACACGCACCGGGCGATTCTCGCCGCCGGCTACGCCGACAAGACGACCGTCCAAGACGCCCTCTGGAGCGCCGACACGCAGGCGACCGCCCGTGCCGTCGACCTGTTCGGCGGCAGCGTCGAGCGCCAGGACGGCACGCTCGAGATCGACGGCTTCGGCGGCCGCCCCGGCGTCCCCGCGGACGTCATCGACTGTGACAACAGCGGGACGACGATGCGCCTCGTCACCGCCGCGGCCGCACTCGCAGACGGGACGTCGGTGCTCACTGGCGACGAGTCGCTTCGCTCACGTCCACAGGGACCGCTGCTCGAGGCCGTCGCCGATCTCGGCGGCGAGGCGGCGAGCACCCGCGGCAACGGCCAGGCACCGCTCGTCGTCACCGGTCCGCTCTCGGGTGGCGAGGTCTCGATTCCGGGCGACGTTTCCTCGCAGTACATCACGGCCTTGCTGATGGCTGGTGCGGTAACCGAAGAGGGACTCGCAATCGAACTCGAGACGGCACTCAAATCCGCACCCTATGTCGACATCACGCTCGAAGTGCTCGAGGCGTTCGGCGTCGAGGCGCGCAAAACGGACACTGGGTTTGCGGTCGAAGGCGGCCAGACCTACGACGCAACCGGCGGCGAGTACGCCGTTCCGGGCGACTTCTCGTCGATCTCCTACCCGCTCGCGGCGGGCGCTATCGCGGGCGACGACGGCGTTCGCATCGAGGGGGCACACCCGAGCGCACAGGGTGACACCGCCATCGTCGACATCGTCGACCGAATGGGCGCAACTGTCGACTGGGATCGAGCGGGCGGAACGATCGACGTGCGAACGGGTGCACTCGAGGGCGTCGAGGTCTCGGTGGAGGACACGCCGGATCTGCTGCCGACTATCGCGACGCTCGGAGCCGTCGCCGACGGAGAGACACACATCACGAACGCCGAGCACGTCCGCTACAAGGAGACCGACCGCGTGAGCGCGATGGCGGAGGAACTCGGGAAGCTGGGCGTCGAGACGACCGAAGAACAGGACTCGCTGACGGTCCACGGCGACGAGTCGGTACTCGAGGGCGCAACCGTCGAGGGCCGGGGCGACCACCGGATCATCATGGCGCTCGCGCTGGCGGGGCTGGTCGCGGAGGGCGAAACGACGATTCGCGGCGCGGACCACGTCGATGTCTCGTTCCCTGGCTTCTTCGACATGCTGGCGGAGCTCGGTGCGAGCATCAACCGGGCGTGAACCGCCTGTAAATCGAGGGCTCTTTCACACCGAGCGACCGAGTACTCGACGACTGAATGGAGACCGTTCCGATCGGCGCCGCTATCGATTCTCTGACGATTTTCTTCGTGCTCACGACGATGCTGTCGATGGGACTCGAGTTGACGCTCGAGGAGATTCGGGCGTCGCTTGAGCAGCGGCGGCTGCTCGCGCGGGCGCTCGTTGCGAATCTGGTGCTCGTGCCGCTGCTCGCGTTCGGACTCGTCCTCGCCGTGCCGATGCGGACCGAGTACGCGATCGGCCTGGTGCTGATCGCGATCGCCCCGGGCGCGCCGTTCGGGCCGAAACTCGCCGAACTCTCGCGGAGTGATATCGCGTTCGCCAGCGGGCTCATGGCCGTGCTGGGCATCGTGTCGGTCGTCTCGATTCCGCTCTCCGTGAGCGTGCTCATGCCCGCGGGCGTCGCCGTCGATCCGATCGCCATCGCGGAGCTGGTGGTCGTGGCCCAGCTCGTGCCGCTCCTGCTTGGGCTGGGTATTAACGCGCGCTCGGCAGGTCTCGCAACGCGGCTGTATCCGCCGGTCCAGCGGCTCTCGACCGTTTCCCTGATCCTCCTGATCGCGTTGCTGGTGGCCGTCAACGGCGAGGAACTCCTGGGGCTGGTCGGGACCGGGACGCTGTTCGTCTCGGTCGTCGTCGTGGGGAGTTCGCTGCTGCTCGGGTACGCATTCGGCGGCCCGGCGCGCACTACGCGGGAGGTGCTCGCGACGACGACCGCGGCGCGAAATGCGGCCATCGCGCTCCTGATCGCGACGGCGAGCTTTTCGAATCCGAGCGTGCTCACGATTATCGTCGCGTTCAGCCTCATCAGTCTCGTCATGTCCGTGCTGCTGGCGGGCGAGTGGCGATAATCGGCAACGTGGCTGACCAGTGGTATATCGGATCTCACCCCGTCTATCGGGGGTACAGCGCGATCGAGAACACTCGCGACAGCGATGGCCGCTTGTGTCATGCGACTTCAAACCAGACCACCGGCAGGACTTATTGTCGGGATGACGAATACCAGGTTATGCTCCAGGAGTCGGTAGAACGACGACTGCTCGAAACACAACGGGAGCGCGGTCATCCCACCAGTGGCGACGGGAACGTCAGTGAGGGAGCCGGCAGTGGTGGTGGCGCTGGCGACGGTGAAGACGCTGACGAGGGCAGAGAGGCTGGCGAGGGAGGATACTGGTTCCCTGCATACGACAGCTACTGCGTCGCCAACGTCCCCGAAACCGCGCTCTCGCTACTTTCACACTCGAGTTCGGACGCCTTCGAGCACCGACTCCCGGAATCCGTCTTCGACGGCGTCGACCTCGACGGCATCGACACCGTCGTCCTGTTCCTCCTCGACGGCTTCGGCTACGAACACTGGACGCGCGACTATCGCGACCACGAGCTGCTCGCCCGGATTACTGACCAGGGAACCGTCACGCCGCTCACCTCGATCTATCCCTCCGAAACCGCCGCAGCGATCACGACCCTCCAGACCGGTGCGCTGCCCGTCGAACACGGCCTTCTCGGCTGGTTCCAGTACCTCGCATCCGCCGACCAGGTAATCACGACGCTCCCGTTCCTGACGACGAGCGGCGAGCCACTCGAGTCGGCCGCGCCAGCCGCGGATCCAGACGATCTGTTCGACGCCGAGCCGGTGTACTCCCGGGCGGCCGACGAGGGAATCGACAGCTACGCGATTCAACCCGAGGCATATGCGGAGTCGGGTTACAGCCGCGTAAGTACGGCCGGCGCAGAGCGGATCGGCTACGGCGATCCGGCCGAGCTCGCGGCGACTATCCGGGAAGTGTGTGAGTCGTCTGGGTCGGGATCAGAGTCGTCGGCGACATCGGCGCGGACGCCGACCTACGTCTACGCCTACGAACCGACCATCGACGCGGTGTCTCACGTCGAAGGGACGACAGCCGACCGGTACCAGGACGAGCTCGGCACGATTACGACGCAGCTCCAGCAGGAATTTGTGGCGGCACTCGAGTCCTCGGTCGCCGAGCGGACGCTCCTGCTAGTGACGGCAGATCACGGACTCGTCGATACCGTACCGTCGGAGAACATCGAGATGGAGGCCTGGGAGGACTGGCCGGCCATTCGTGAGTCGTTCCGGCGCGACGAGCACGGCGAGCCGCGGCTGCCGACCGGCAGTCCGCGAAACGCCCACTTCCACGTGCAGCCTGATCGAGTCGCAGACGTTCGGGAACGACTCGCGGCCCACCTCGGGGACGAGGCGATGATCGTTACTCGTGAGGAGGCACTGGAGCGCGACCTGTTCGGTCCCAGCACGCCGTCGTCGCTGTTCGACTCGCGCTGCGGTGACCTGCTCGTCATCCACCGCAATCGCGGGCTGTCGTGGCCGCTGCCGGGCACCGACGAGAGTGCGGTTGGGGACCAGATCGGCCTGCACGGCGGGCTCACGCGCGAGGAGATGCTCGTCCCGCTCGCGGCGGTGCGACTGGATTCGCTTCGCGGGTAGGGTGGTGGGTGGTAGGTGGTAGGTGGTGGGTGGTAGATTCTGGGTGGTGAGTGGTAACTGTCTGGAATGGGACTCGACTCGAGTACCACCGACCACCGGCAGCGGCGAAAATTCGCAGGGATCCTGCAGGGCTAAGTGTCCGCGTCTCCGAGGGGGAGCCAATGAACGGCAATCGGTTCGGTCGCCTCTTTCAGGTGACCACGTTCGGCGAGAGCCACGGCGAGGCGATGGGGTGTACCATTTCCGGCTGCCCCGCCGGTCTCGAGCTCTCCGAGGAGGATATTCAGGCCGATCTGGACCGGCGCAAGCCGGGCCAGTCGATGATCACGACCAGCCGCGGCGAACCCGACGACGTTTCGATCAAGTCCGGGATCCAGGACGGCTACACCACCGGCACACCGATCGGACTCGTGATCCAGAACAAGGACGCGCGCTCGGGCAAGTACGAGCCCTTCATCACCGCGCCGCGGCCCTCTCACGGGGACTTTACCTACTCGGCCAAGTTCGGGACGCGAAACTGGGGCGGCGGCGGTCGCTCCTCGGCACGGGAGACGGTCAACTGGGTTGCGGCGGGCGCAATCGCGAAGAAACTGCTCGCACGTGAGGGGGTCGAACTCAAGGCCCACGTGAACCAGATTGGCGACGTCGAAGCGCCCGAGGTGAGCTTCGAGGAGATGCTGGAGCACTCCGAGGAGAACGACGTGCGCTGTGTCCACCCCGAAACGGCCGACGAAATGCAGGCACTGATCGAGGAGTACCAGGAGGAAGGCGACTCGATCGGCGGTTCGATTTACTTCGAGGCACAGGGCGTTCCCGTCGGACTCGGCGCACCGCGTTTCGATTCGCTCTCGGCGCGACTCGGACAGGCGATGATGGCGGTGCCGGCGACGACGGCGTTCGAGTTCGGCCTCGGAACGGAGGCCGCGGAGTGGACCGGCAAGGACCGAAACGATGACTGGGAGTTCGATGAAGAAGGAAACCCGACGCCCGTCGAGAACGACCACGGCGGGATCCAAGGTGGCATCAGTTCGGGCGAGCCGATCTACGGCGAGGTGACGCTCCACGCACCGACTTCGATCCCGAAGAGCCAGCAGACCGCCGACTGGGAGACCGGCGAACTGAAAGAGGAGAAGGTCATCGGCCGCCACGACCCCGTTCTCCCGCCCCGCGGCGTGCCGGTCGTCGAGGCGATGCTCGCGCTGACGCTGGTCGACTTCATGCTGCTCTCGGGCCGGCTCAACCCCGACCGCGTCGACGACCAGCCCGGCGAGTACGATACCGACTACCACCCGAGCAACCCGCAGAACGAGTAGTCCCGGGCCGTTTGCAGTCTTTTCTGGACGATGACGATTCACAAAACGAGTACGTACGTCGGTCACAACACCTAACCCATCGTTCGCCGTGTCTCCGATATGCACGACTTCCACGTCCACTCGAACTACTCGGACGGGAGCTTTCTTCGAGGCATGGTCCGCGCCGCCGAATCCGCCGGCCTCGATGGTATCGGCTTCGCAGACCACTGTAACGTCGCCGACCGAACCGGTGCAAACGGCATGCGCACACTGTACGGCTTCAATCTCGATCTCACCTACGAACGCCGCCGCGAGGGCATCGAGCGCGTCCGCGAAGAAACGTCGATTCCGGTCTACGACGCCGTCGAAATGGACTACAACCCGCGCGACGAGGCCGAAATCAAGGCCTTTCTCGACGACGCTGGGTTCGACTACAGTATCGGCAGCGTCCACACCGTCGCCGGCGAAAACGTTCAGATACCCTCAGCGTTCGCCGATGCTACCGATGCTGAACTGAACACTGTCGTCGACGACTACTTCGACACCCTCGTCTCGCTCATCGAATCCGAGCTGTTCGACATCGCCGCCCACGTCGACCTGATCGAACGCACTCCGCCACTTCGGGGCCGCGCAACCACAGACCACTACCGCCGGATCGCCCAGGCGTTCGCGGACTCGAGTACCATCCCAGAACTCAACGCGGGTCGGGCGCTCACGGATGCCGAAATTGTCCACCCGTCGTCGACGTTTCTGTCGACGCTGCGGGAGTACGACGTGCCGTTCACGGTGGGCTCCGACTCACACCGCCCCGGAGAGATTGGCGAGCGGGCGACGTTCCTCGAGGAGTACGCCGCCGAACTAGGTCTGGAGCCGGTCGCGCCAGCGACGGTACTCGAGTCGTAGTCTCGACTGCGGTCGGAACCTGGGGGAAGGGAGTCCGGTTCGTGGGCACTACGAAGAGGCCGCGCGCTGGCTCCGCTATTGCTCCGGACCGACGACTTCGACAGTGATCCCAATCGGGTCCTCGCAGTAGAGCGCGTAGTAGCCGCCGGCGTACGGGTGTTGGTCATCGTAGAGAACGGTCGAATCCACCCGTTCGCGGATGCCTGCGGTGAGTTCGTCGACCTGCGCTCGGGACGCGGCGTGGAACGCGAGGTGGTCCAGTCCCGGCGCGTGTCGGTCGAACGTGTCGTCGGTGTCGGTCTCTTTGAGGACGATGTAGGTCGGACCGTTGATCCAGGAGCGGCCACCCGCCCACTCGTTTTTGGGTTCGTACTCGAGTGCACCGAGCAGCCAGTCCCAGAAGTCGACCGCCAACTCGAGGTCCGTGGTGCAGAGTTCGACGTGGTGGAGTTGGCCGGCGTATTCGGGTGTGGCGTGGTCGGGTGCGGTGTGTTCGGTGTCCATGCGCGTTCATTGCGTCGAACTGTCAACCAATGAACGCCCCGGTGAGCAATGAGGGGAAGACGCGTCAAAGAAAATGGCAGTATGTTTATGTTGGTGTTGAGACATCACGACTAATGGGGCCTCTTCGAGCGAATCGCTGTGACGGACCTGCAGTTCAGACTGATACTCGGGACTGCGACGGTCGGATACGCGTGGACCCTCGTTGTGGTCGTTCGGATGGTCGGGCAGGACGATGGCGTCCGTCTTGGGTCACTTGCCGGACTCGTGGTGGCAGCGGGTCTCGGGTATGGAGTATACAGGCTGCTCCGATGAGTGTCTCACGCGCGCTCGTTTTCAGCGCAAATCGTGACAAATACCGGACTGTATAGGGGGCAAAAATGTGGACAATTCTGCACAGTTACGCCCACTTAGTAATGATTGTTCGTAGGGGTTAGCCGGCCGAGTATGGATTCTTCACGATAGATCCTTGGTAATCTATAGCAAAGGCTTTAGGGCAAGTGGGGCAAATCTCCGCTACGGTTGGCCCACCGGCCACTGATTTACTATGAGCGACGACGAACTTATCTGGCGAATCGCAGGGGGTTCCGGTGACGGGATCGACTCGACGAGTCAGAACTTCGCAAAAGCGCTGATGCGTTCGGGGCTCAACGTATTTACCCACCGCCACTATCCATCGCGGATCCGGGGCGGCCACACGTACGTCGAGATCCGAGCCGCAGAACACGAGGTACAGTCACGTGGGGATGGCTACAACTTCCTGCTCGCGCTGGGTGACTCCTTCGCCCGCAACCCGCAGGAAGAGGCCTACTACGGCAACGAGGAGATCAAGCCCCTCTCGGAGAACCTGGACGAACTCCGCGAGGGCGGTGTCATCATCTACGACGAGGGTCTCGTCAGCGAGGACGACGTCGAGGCGCTCAACCTGGACGAACGCGCCGAGGAAAACGACTGGCACGTCTTCCCGCTCGACCTGCGCGGCCTCGCCAAGGAACACGGCCGCGAAGTCATGCGCAACACCGCCGGCGTCGGCGCGACCGCCGCGCTGCTCGATATGGACCTCGAGCACATCGAGGACCTCATGTCGGACGCCATGGGCGGCGACGTACTCGAGGCGAACCTGGACATTCTCCACGAGGCCTACGAGGACGTCAACGAGGAGTACGAGTTCGAACACGACCTTCGCGTCCCAACGGGCGAACACGACACTGAGCAAGCGCTGCTGTCGGGCTCGAACGCGATCGCCTACGGTGCGATCGACGCCGGCTGTCGCTTCATCGCCGGCTACCCGATGACGCCGTGGACGGACGTGTTTACCATCCTCAGCCAGAACTTCCCAGATATGGGCGGGATCTCCGAGCAGGTCGAAGACGAGATCGCTGCCGCTGCGCTGGCCGTCGGTGCCAGCCACGCCGGCGTGAAGGCCATGTCCGGTTCCTCGGGCGGTGGCTTCGCGCTGATGAGCGAACCGCTCGGTCTCGCCGAGATGACCGAGACGCCGCTGGTGCTCGTCGAGTCGATGCGTGCCGGTCCGTCGACCGGGATGCCGACGAAGCCAGAGCAGGCCGACCTCGAACACGTCCTCTACACCAGCCAGGGCGACTCCCAGCGCGTCGTCTTCGCGCCAGGGAACATCGAGGAGGCCTACGAGCAGACCCGTCTCGCGTTCGACATCGCGTGGGACTACCAGATCCCAGTCATGCTCATCTACGACCAGAAGCTCTCCGGCGAGAACAAGAACGTCGACGTCGAGTTCTTCGACCGCGAGCCGTCGCCTGACCTCGGCTCGACGCTGACCGAGGAAGAGCTGAAGGAGGCCGCACACGACAACTCCGGGAAGTTCAAGCGCTTCAACTACGAGGACGCCGAGGACGGCGTTGCACCGCGCTCGCTGCCCGGCCAGAAGAACGGGCGCTACCTCGCAACCGGGAACGAGCACAGTCCAGTCGGCCACATCAGCGAGGACCCAGACAACCGCGTCGCCCAGATGGACCGGCGTCTCGAGAAGCTCGAGGCGATCCGGACCGAACTCAACGAGGAACGCGACTCGACACAGACCTACTTCGGCGAGGAAGATGCCGAGTACGGTATCATCACCTGGGGATCGAGCCAGGGTGCCGTCGAGGAAGCCGTCGATCGTCTGAACGCGGACGGTCACTCCGTCCGCGGCCTCAGCGTCTCGGACATGATGCCGTTCCCAGAACAGGAAGTGACGGCGTTCCTGGAGAGCGTCGACGAGGCGATGGTCGTCGAAATGAACGCCAGCGCGCAGTTCCGCGGCCTGCTGCAGAAGGAACTGGGCCGCTTCGGCGAGAAGCTCACCAGCCTCCTCAAGTACAACGGCAACCCGTTCGAGCCCGCCGAGATCGTCGAGGGCTACGAGGTCAACGTTGCCGAGGAAGAGCGCGAACCGACCGCACAGGTCCGAATCGAACCCGCTGCAGGTGACTAACACAGACCCATGAGTGCTTTCAACGCAATCGGAGACGAACGAGAGATCGACCGGGACGAGTACACCCCCGGTGTCGAACCGCAGCCGACCTGGTGTCCGGGCTGTGGCGACTTCGGCGTCCTGAAGGCGCTGAAGCAGGCCCTCCCGGAGGTCGGCAAGACCCCCGAGGAAGTGCTGACCGTCACCGGGATCGGCTGTTCGGGCAAACTGAACAGCTACCTCGATACGTACGGCTTCCACACGATTCACGGCCGTTCGCTGCCCGTCGCTCGCGCCGCCAAACTGGCCAACCCCGACCTCGAGGTCGTCGCCGCCGGCGGAGACGGCGACGGCTACGGGATCGGTGGCAACCACTTCATCCACTCGGCCCGCGAGAACCACGACATGACCTACATCGTGTTCAACAACGAGATCTTCGGGCTGACGAAGGGCCAGACCTCCCCGACCAGCCCCAAGGGCCACAAGTCGAAGACCCAGCCATCCGGCAGCGCGAAGACGCCGCTTCGCCCGCTATCGATGTCGCTCAACGCCGGCGCGAGCTACGTCGCCCGCACGGCCGCAGTCAACCCGAACCAGGCCAAGGAGATCATCAAGGAGGCCATCGAACACGACGGTTTCGCCCACATCGACTTCCTGACCCAGTGTCCGACCTGGAACAAGGACGCACGTCAGTACGTCCCCTACATCGACGTCCAGGAGTCCGACGACTACGACTTCGACATCCACGACCGAGCCGAAGCCGCTGAAATGATGCGCGAGACCGAAGACGTGCTCAACGAGGGCACTGTCCTCACCGGCCGGTACTACGTCGAGGAAGACCGCCCATCCTACACGCAGGAGAAGAAGGCAGTCGGCGAACTGCCCGACCAGCCGCTCGCAGAGCGGTACTTCGACGACGACACCGAGTGGGAACGCAGCTACGACCTGCTCGACCGGCACAAATAACCCGGCAACTAAGCGAGCCGTCTGGTCGGGTTTTGATTCGGACAGCAGAGAGGTACTCAAGTTCGTTTTTTCGTATCCACCGTACACCACCGAGCAACAGCTGTTCAGGTGCGCGAGACGACAGGCTACTCGAGTACGCGAGTCCAGTCAGTCGGAGATGCCGTACAAGGAGAGTAGGTCGTACAAGGCACAAACCTAAACAGTTGTGTCAGGGACAGCCGAGTTGCTGGCCGATCTCGAATGCAGTGTCGTCACCGAATTCGTGATCGGCGTAGATAGAGTAGTACTGCTCGTCACAGGACCACTGCAGTTCCGTTCCCTGTGGAGTCTGTTCGAGTGAGCCGGTGGCGTCTCCGACGGGGACCTCGTGTCCGTTCGTCGCGAATTCTCGCGGACCATCGCTCGTCGTGACCGACACTGTGCCCTCGGTCTCGCTTCGGTAGAAGAGAGAGACCTGCGTGCGGTCTTCGTCGGGGAACTCGTAACTCGTGACGCCGTCGAAGACGACGTCGTCGGGGAGTGTACTCGGACGGGGTTCTGCGACTGCGAACGGAACGGTCTCCTCGGCATCTGTCTCTTATACACATCTNCCGCTCAGAGATGTGTATAAGAGACAGGTAGGCGACGGCTCGGTCTCACCCTCGCTCTGAGGGCCGCTCTCATCATCGCTTTCAGCGGGCGGCGTAAACTCGAACAGGTCGTCGTCGAATTCCTCGTCGACGGTGAGATCCGTGTAGGTCGTCTCGAGAAGCAGGTCGTCGCCTGCGATCTGGTGTTTGACCGGGAACAACGTCTCCTGGTCGAGCCAGACCTCGACGCGGTCGACGCCCAGTTCCGATGGCTCCTCAGTGGTCGAGAGCGGGAGTTCGTAGGCGGTTTCGCCGACGAGAATAGAGACGGACTGGTCGACGGTTTCGTTCGCCGGTGGCTCGAACGTGAGGTGGTAGCTGTCGCGGTCCTCGACAGTTGTCTCCACCGCGTCGGCGACGTCGTACGCCGCGAGGTAGCGCTCCTGTTGGTCGTAGAGACCCTCGAGCCACGACGACGCGTCGGGGTCGACTTCGATTGCCGTCGTCGAACCGGTGGCGTTGTCGTAGTACCAACGGGTTTCGCCGTCGCTGACGGTGAGCGTACCCGGATCGTCGGTCGAATCGCTGACCGGATCGATTCGGACGGCACCATCGTCGCGCAGCCAGACCTCCTCTGTGCGTTCGCGAACGTCGCCGTCGATTTCTTCGCGGATTTCGACGGTTGCACTCACCTCGGCAGGTGGGTCGGTCTCCTCGAACTCCGTTTCGAGATCACTCGCGGAGAGCTCGTCAGCGAGCGGCCCCGTACAGCCTGCGAGAAGAACCAGAAGCGGAACGAGAACGACCACCAGATAGTGGCGAGTAGGTACCCGACCGTCTGCTGGAGGGGACATACACGTTCGTTGAAGCGCGTCACCTATTAGCGCACCGATGGATCACCGCACGCACTTACTCACCGCGATACCCGTACCCGCGTGCGAACAGTTTCGTGACGTAACTCAACACGAGCAGCGCAACGATGAGGGCCCCGAGCATGAACGGGTCGAAGCCGTACAGCAACTGGTGGGTCGCGTAGGCGACGACGAGGCCGCCCATCACGAGCGCAGTGCCGCCAGCCCAGCGGGAGACGTACGCCGGATCGACCGACTCGTCGTACTCTGCGTGGAGGTCGGCACGGCCACGGACCGCGATGAGGTAGCCGAGATACAGGATCAACCCTCCGCAGACGTACCAGACCGCAGCGGCGATGACGTTCGGATCGACCATTCGTTGGTGAGGGTCCGAACAGCACCCGAATAAACCCGACGATACGCCGTCTGAGCGCCCGCTCTGACCCCCCTATCGCTAGCCTATCCGACCTTTTTCGTATACAAAAGATATTTTCCCATCCGAGCAAAAGTATCGCACATGAGTACCCAGGCGACGGAAGATCGAATCCTGGAGGTTCTCGAGCAGGACGCCCAGGCGTCCTACGCCGAGATTGCCGACCGGGCTGACGTCTCGAAACCAACGGTTAGAAAGTACATCAACCAACTCGAGGACGACGGCGTCATCGTCGGCTACTCGGCCGACATCGATCCGAAGAAGCTCTCGAGTAAGACCATCGCGCTGGTTGGACTCGATGTGGCGAGCGAACGCTACGTCGAGGCGACGAAGGCGCTCAAGGGGCTGCCGGAGATCGAAGCGCTGTACAGCTCGAGTGGTGACCACATGCTGATGGCGGAGGTGCGCGCCGCGGACGGCGACGAACTCGGCGAGTTTATCTCAGAGGAGATGCTCGAAATCGACGGTGTGACGGCAGCACACCCATCGTTCTTGCAGGAGCGACTCAAGTAAGTCTCACGTCTGGGTCACCCCGAACGCGACGAGCGGACGATACCGACCGCAGGGTACTCGGTTTCGACGTTGACCTCGGCCTCGGTCTCGGTTTTGGCCTCGACCTGCACCCGTTCTCAGATCGCCGAGTCGCTGAGCGGTACGACCCCTGTGGAGTGGGAACGTCCAGGACTACCGCATTGCCGAGCGATCGATGAAGACGTCCTCGTCCGCCGAGAGCCACGCCGTCAGTCGCTCGTCAGCTGTCCGCTCCTGTGGTACGAGCGTCCACCGGTTCGGCTCGTCTTCGTACTGGACGACGATTCGCTCCAGTGCTGCGCTGGGATTGGACTCGAGTGCATCGTCGGTCGAGGACGTGTGTGCAGTGGAAGCTGCTGATGGTGGGGAGCCGGTGAGGACGCGGGCGTTTGATCGTTGTCGATTGTGGCTCTCGTCGTGTTCGGGATTGAGTCTGGGATTGGTTGTAGATGTGGATTTGGACGCTGAGTCGGTGCCAGGTTCAGTATCAGTGTCGGTGATGCGCTCGCCGTTTCGCTCGCGGTGACTGTTTGTCATGGTGGCGTTTGGTGGTTTGTCTCTCGTATTGCGGTTCGTGTCGCGGTTCGTGTCGATGCAGACAGAGTGATGGATGCCGACGCGGCTCAAAGCCGCTTCTAGTTGGTGTATTGTGGGTTCGTGGCGACTATTGAGCACTGGGTAGCGGTAGAGGTCGGACCAAACGGAGTGTTCGTTCGGCAGTGGGTGACGGAAGGAACGAGATCGGAGTGTGGGTGCTGGAAGTGAGAGTGGGTGCGAGAGTGAGGATAGGTCCGGAGTATAAAGAACGGAAGCGAAAAACGAGAGCGAAACGACGACTACGAGCAGTCGCGTCAGTAGATCAGTTCGTCGTCGTTTTCGACCATATACAGCGTCCGTGCGGCGATATTGACCGCGTGGTCGCCGATCCGTTCCAGATCGCGGATCGTGAGCAACATCCGAGAGACGTCCTCGAGTAGCGCGTCGTCACCTGCTTCAGTATCGAGTAGGCTTCGGACGACGATCTCGCTCGCGCCTTCGCAGAGCTCGTCGATCCCGTCATCGCGGGCAGCAATGTCGTGGGTTGCAGCCGCGTCGTCGCTCGCGTAGGCGTCCATCGCGTCCGAGACCAACTCGATGACGCGTTCGCCGATGTAGCCGATGTCGATGTCGGAGTAGCGATCGCGGACAGCCTGCCGGGTATAGGTACCGAGGTTCGTCGCGAGGTCGGCGATCCGCTCGAGATCCGTGATGATTTTGAACGAGGCCGCGACGAACCGGAGGTCGCTCGCAACGGGCTGTTGCAGGGCGAACAGGTCGATGCAGTCTCGTTCGAGATCGAGGTACAACTGGTTGATCTCGTGGTCGCCTGTGATTACTCGCTCGGCGAGTTTCCCGTCTTTCGTCTCGTACGCCTCGAGTGCCTGCTCGAGTCGATCGCAGACGAGGTCGCTCATCGCGAGCACGTCAGCGCGAAGGGACTCGAGTTGCTCCTGGTAGGTGTGTCTGGACATTGTGTGGATGGTTGGTGTGGGTGTGACGTAGTGTGGTCGTGTGGTGTTGGTATGGTACGGTGTGTGGTTCTCCGCACTACCGCTCGCAATTCCGTGCTCAATACTCCGTTTCGTAGCGCGAGCGCAACACGAGCGCAATCGCGTTCATCGTCAGCATAAACGCGAGCAGAACCACGATGCCGACGGCCGCGAGATGCACGAAGTGTTGACTCGGTTGCTGTGCCCAGATGTAGATCTGAGTCGGCATGGCGCTGAACCGGTCGAACGGGCCGAGCGGGAGTCGGTTGGTGAACAGCGCACCGACCATGATCAGCGGGGCCGTCTCACCGATCGCGCGAGCCAGCGCCAGGATTGTGCCCGTCAGAATCCCTGGCATCGCAGCCGGAAGCACCACCTGCCGAATCGTCTGCCACTCCGTCGCCCCGGTCGCGTAGGAACCGTTTCTAACGCCGTCGGGAACCGCCCGCAGCGCCTCCTGACTCGAGACGATGATGATCGGCATGACCAGCAGGCCGAGGCCGATCGAACCGGCGAGCAGGATCGGACCCAACCCGATGCCGTTGACGAACGCAGCCAGCGCGAGCAGGCCGTAGACGATCGATGGAACGCCCGCGAGGTTCGCCAGGTTCGCCTCGATGAGCCGCGTGATGCGGTTGTCCGGTGCGTACTCCTCGAGATAGATCGCCGTTCCGACGCCGACAACGAACGAGAGAATCGTCGTCAGGAGCATCAGGATGACGGAGGCGACGATCGCGCCCCTGAAGCCGGCCAGCTCCGCCTGCTGGGAGCCGTCCCGCGTGACGAAGTCGACGAGGCTGACCTCGTAGGTCGTGAGCCCGACGTAGAAGTCGGTCGCGACGTCGAGCACCAGCAGCGCCAGCATGACGACGCCGAACAGCGATGCGGCGACGAGCACGCCGTGAAAGAGGCGGTTCTTCAGGTGTTCGTACTCGAGGTCGGAGCCGGTGAGGAGGCCGGTTGGTGTGTCGGGAGGGGTCGGGCCGGGACCGGAAGACGCTGAGTCGCTCAAGCCAGAACGTGACGGGCGGCTCGTCTCAGTCTCAGTCCCTGTGTCGCTGCTCATCGGTACTCCTCCTGGAAGCGGCGTTTGAACCAGTCGTTGAGCAGGTTCATCGCGAGAGTCATGAGGAACAGCACCAGGCCGACGGCGAACAGGCTCTGGTACTCGACGGTGCCGACGGCAGAGGTTCCCTGGGCCATCTTCACCATGTACGCGGTCATCGTCATGATCTCGTCGAACGGGTTGGCGGTGAGCTGGGCGTTCGCGCCGGCGGCCAGCGTGACGGCCATCGTCTCGCCGATGGCGCGAGAGACGGCGAGGATGTAGGACGCGAGGATGCCCGAGATCGAGGCCGGGAGCACGATCCGCGTCGAGACGTCGAGGCGAGTCGCGCCGAGGGCGTACGCGCCGTTGCGAAGCGAGTCGGGGACCGCCGACATGGAGTCCTCGCTGATCGAGGAGACCATCGGGATCGTCATGATGCCGACGACGAGCATACCCGAGAGCATGCTGTAGTGGCCGAGGGAGACGCCGAACACGGCGTCTGCGAGCGGATCCAGGACGACTGGGTTGATGAACGCGACCGCGAAGTAGCCGTAGACGATCGTCGGGATGCCGGCGAGGATCTCGAGCGTCGGTTTGAGTTTCGCGCGGACGCCGTCGGAGGCGTACTCCGAGAGGTAGATCGCGGTCGCGGTGCCGATCGGGATCGAGACGAACGCCGCGCCGACCGTGATGACGAGGGTGCCGTAGACGATCGGGACGATGCCGTGGGCCGGCGTCGCGTGGTCGGGTGCCCAGCGGGTGCCGGTGAAGAACTCGGTGAACGTGACCTCCTGTGAGAGCGACGCGCCGGCGAGCAGCTCGGTGATACGGGCACCGAAGAAGTAACTCGCCGCGTTGTCGATCAGCACGACGAAAATCGCGAGCGTCGTCAGGATCGTCACGAGGGCACAGCCGAAAAGCGCCCGCCGGGCACGTCGGTTTGCCGTCTGATCCTGTCGCGTCTGTCCACCGCCGGTGAACGGTGACGATGTGTCGGTGTTGGTGTCAGTGCGCATTGTGTCTGGCAGTGACCCGTGTTAGTCGCGCTGGACGGTGAGGTCGTCCGGCGAACTGCCGGCTTGATCCAGCCAGTCGTCGATCTTCTCGTGGTTTGCCGACTGCACGTCGTCCGTGGTCGCGTAGTAGCCAGCCTCGCGAGCGAACTCGTGCTGGTTGTTGACGAAAAAGCGGGCGAACGAGCCGATCACGTCGGGACGCTCGTCTAAGCTTTCGAGGTTGACGAACACGAAGAGCGGACGGGCGAGCGGCGAGTACAGCCCCTCTTCGATGTTCTCCTGCGTGGGCAGGTAGAACTCGCCGTCGGCGTCGCTTTCGACCGGCACGGCCTCGATCGGCTGCTCGTCTTCGATGTCTCGCAGGTATCCGAGTCCACCCCACCCGAAGGCGTGTGTGGTGCCCGCGACCGCGTTCATGATCTCGTTCGTCTGGCTGGTCGCGGAATAGCCGTCCCGGATGTCGCCCATTGTGCCGTTGATTTCGCGCGTGAAGTAGTCGAACGTCCCGGAGGCGCTGTCTCGGGCGTGCAGGTCGATTTCCTCGTCCGGCCACTCAGACCGAATGTCACTCCAGGTGTCGACGTCGGACTCGAACGCCCAGACCTGCTGGAGTTCGTCGAGCGTGATCTCGTCGACCCAGTCGTTCTCGCTGTTTTTCACGACTGCGAGGCCATCGAGGCCGACCTCGAGGAAGCCGTACTCGACGTCGTTGTCGTCACAGAGATCGACTTCCTCTTCGGTAATCTGCCGGCTCGCACTCTGTATGTCGGAATTCTGCTGACAGAACTCCTGGAATCCGGCACCCGTTCCCTCCGGTGCGACGTCGACGAGTACGTCTCGGTACTCGTTCGTGAACTGTTCGCCCGCCCAGGCGGTGATCGGTGCCACCGTGTTCGAACCGGAGGCGTCGATCGTCCCCGACAGTTCGCCCGCTTCGCCGCTCCCTAGACAGCCAGCGAGTCCCGCAACGGCACCGATCCCCGCGCCTGCGAGAACGTGCCGTCGTGATAGAACCCCTGTGCGACCGGTTTCGGACGTTTTGTCCGTCATCACCTGAATCGTCGCAATAGCTGTATAAAGACGATGCTAATTGCTATATACTCCAGACAGTATCTAATTAGTCACCTATGTACCGGACTATAGACCGCGGGCGAAACGGAGACAGTGACGCAGACGTGGCGAACACGCCGACTCTCTGCCGACCAATGGGACAGAAACGAACGGTCCAGAATCAGGACACTGTGGATTGTTAGGGTCTTTGCAGAGGCTATTGACCCATCCATCCGACGTATCTCAGTCAGGCACAGATCAGTACCGCTGTCTCGGTTGCCGAACGTACATCTATGGACAGCTCCATATTCTATAGTTCTCTATACTCTCAACAGCGTTCTCTGTAGCCAACAATTGCAATATCTATATAGACAAGGTCAGGTTTATGGTCTCGCGTCAGAAGCGGCCAGTATGGAGACTCGGAAGGTGCAGGTGACCGGCGGATCCACGTACACGGTGTCGCTACCCAAAGGGTGGGCACTCGAGAACGAGATCAGCAGCGGAGCGGTCGTCGAACTCTACTCGGATGCAGATACGTTGCTGGTCACGCCCCAGCGGGCGGCCGACCATCAGGAAGGAACACTCGATATCGCTACACTCGAGGGCGAGCGGCTGACTCGGGCCGTGCTGTCGATGTACGTCAGCGGTTTCGACATCATCAGACTCGAGGCCGGCCGGATCACGACGGACCAGCGCCGCGCCATTCGGACCGCGGTCCAGGGACTCGTCGGCGTCGAAGTCGTCGAAGAAGAAGCCGGTTGCGTCGTCGTCCAGGATCTGCTCGACTCCGCGGAGCTGTCGATCAGCAACGCAATCTCGCGCATGCGTCTCATCGCCACCTCCATGCTCGCGGATGCGGTCACCGCCCTCGTCGAAAACGACGACGAGATGGCTACCGACGTGATCGAACGCGACGACGACATCGACCGCCTCTTTCTCGTCGTCGCACGTATCTTCCGCGCGACGCTTCGCTCTCCTCGCGCGGCCGAGGGCCTCGGCGTCTCCCGCGAGGACTGCTTCGACTTCCACTCGAGTGCCCGCCAGCTCGAGCGGGTGGCCGACCACGCGGTGAAGATTGCGCAGCTCGCACGCAAGCTCGACGAAATTCCGGCGGACGTGGCGGATGCACTGTGTGCGCTCCACGAGGATGCGGCGACGATTCTGGAGCAGGCGATGGATGCCCTGTTCGCCGACGAGAGTGAGACGGCGACCGAACTGGGCCACGCTGCACTCGAGTCGGTGCTGGCGATCGACGAGCATACGCGAACGATCGACGATATGCTGCGGGAACTCGAGCCGGTACAGGCGCAGTCGCTGGGACTGATTCTGGATTCGCTCTCGCGGAGTGCGGATTACGGTGGGAATATTGCGGAGACGGCGTTGCAGAAGGCGGCGCCGCGGCCGTCGCGGGTGTAGGGTGTTCGTGGCTGTAGATGTCCGCAGGTGTAGGGTGTGTTCGCGGCTGTAGGTCCGTCACTCAAGCCCGCCGGTCGCCCACAGCGGTTTCGTGCTGGACGACGTACCGACTGCCATGGCCACCTACGAGCGCCGAACGACTGTCCAGGCACCACTCGAGTCCGTCTGGAAATTCCACAGCACCGTCGCGGGGCTCGAGGCGTTGACGCCGGACTGGCTCGGACTGCGCGTCGAGGCGGTGATCGGTTCGGACGGCGAGCGGCGGAAAGATCCACACTCAGTGATCCTCGAGGCCGGCACCGAGATTGCCCTGTCACTCCAGCCGTTCGGACACGGACCGCGCCAGCACTGGACTTCGCGGATCATCGAGCGAACGCGCGGGGACGACATTGCACGGTTCCGAGATACGATGGTCGACGGCCCGGTCGAGCACTGGGAGCACAGCCACACGTTCGCCGGCAATGACGAGGAGACGACGATCATCGACCGCGTGGACTACCGGCTCCCGTTCGGCCCGCTCGGAACGCTCGCGACGCCGGTTTCGGTCGTCGGCTTCGAGGGGATGTTTCGCCAGCGCCATCGTGAGACGAGACGGGTACTCGAGAGCGATCACCGGAACGAGATGGTAGAACGGAGGCAAGTGTGAGATCGGCGTGCGTGGTTTAGTAGAGGAGAGGGAGCTGGTAGTCCGGATCCATGGGTCAGCGATCCAAGAGTCAGAACTCGGAAATCGAGAATCGAACCACGGTCGTTTTGAGCGCCCACCGAGTACGCCCGTACATGACTGATCGCGCGGACCGTGTAGACGACGCGTTCGCACGGCGGACGGTGCTCGGATCGCTAGGTACGGGCGCTTCCGTGGGTCTCGCCGGCTGTCTTGGCGGCTTCGGTGATGCCGACGAGCCGGACGAAAACGGCAACGACCGCCACCCCTACGAGGCGCGAGTGATCGAGCACGGCGGCGGCGAGCCGCTCGAGTTCACGGACGACCAGAACTGCGCGGTGTGTAACATGACGCCGGCGGATTACCCGGCCTGGCAGAGCCAGCTAGCCCACGAGAACGGAGAGGGCGCGGTGTTCGATACGCCCGGCTGTATGGCTGCCTACGTTGCCGCACCGCCGGTCGATTCGCCGGTCGAGGGAGCCTGGACGACGGATTTCGAAACCGGTGACCTGATCGACGCGACCGAGGCTCACTTCGTCGTCGTCACCAACGAGGACGCGGTGAGCGGCGAGACGATGGGACTCAACCCGCGGCCGTTCGCAGACCACGAAGATGCGGTCGACTACCTGGACGAGTGGGATGGCGAGGAACTTTCCGAGGACGACATCATCGAGTTTCCCGACATCGACCGGGACGTTGCTGAAATTTACCGGACCGTTCCGGACGAGGACGCCGGCGACTCCTAACGCACCGTAGCACAACGCGGCGAGGCGTAACCGGCAGCCCGTTCAGCTTTCACAACTGGTTTAGTGCCTTCGTGCGGATGAGTGGACGACGTGAACAGGTCGGACCTCGAGGTGACGCCGTACGCCGCGCTCGCGTTCGCTATCTTCGCCGCGAGTACCAGCGCCATTCTGGTCCGCTGGAGCCACGCACCCAGTTCGGTCGCGGCCTTCTACCGCGTGCTCTTTACTACCGTGATCGTCGCGCCCATCGCCCTCTACTGGTATCGCGACGAGTTCGGCCGCCTCTCGCGGAACGATCTCGGCTTCGCGATCATCGCCGGAATCGCGCTCGCGGTCCACTTTGCGGCCTGGTTCGAGAGTCTGAATCACACGAGTGTCGCCGCGAGCGTGACGTTGGTTCAGACCCAACCGATCTTCGTCGCCATCGGTGCGGCGCTCGTCCTCGGCGAACGGGTCAACCGGGAGACGGTGATCGGCATCGTCATCGCGATGATCGGCGCGGCCGCGATGTCGCTCGGCGACGCGGGTGAGGCCCCGATTTCGGATGCGACGATGTACGGCAACGCACTCGCCATTCTGGGTGCGATCACCGTCGCGGGCTACGTACTCGCCGGGCGGTCGATCCGCCAGCGCGTCTCGCTGTTTCCCTACGTCACCGTCGTCTACACCGCCTGTGCGGTGACACTCTTGCTCCTCGTCGGCGCGCAGGGCCACGATATCGTCGCCTACCCGCCGCGGGAGTGGCTGCTCTTCCTCGGGATGGCGATCGGCCCCGGCATCTTCGGCCACACGATCGTCAACTGGGTGCTCAAGCATCTCGAGTCGGTCGTCGTCAGCGTGGCCTGGCTCGGCGAACCCGTCGGAGCGACGCTGCTCGCGTTGGCGCTGCTACGGGAGGTTCCGGACGCGATTACGGTTGTTGGCGGCCTGATCGTGCTCGCGGGGATCTACGTGACGACGATCGAGCGCGAGCGACGGCGACGGCCGGAGACTGACTGAGTTTGCAGATCTCAGAACCTGCCCGTTCCTACCGGTCTCGCCACTCCGGCCGATCCCGCGGCGGTGCGAGCACGCCCAACCCAACCGCCGGCTCGTCACTTCGATTTTCAGCCCCGTGATACTCGTTGCTCGGGAACCTGTAGGCGTCGCCTTCCTCGAGGAGGATCTCCTCGTCCTCGAGGATCGCTGTCAGTGTTCCCGAGAGGACGTAGCCGATCTGTTCGTGCTCGTGTTCGTGCGTCGGCAACGACGCGCCCGGGTCGATTTGCCAGTACTTCATGCTCGCGCGCTCGCCCATCGAGAGCGTCCCGAGAAAGACGCCGTCTGCGACCTCCTCGGTGACAACGTCGCCCGTCTGTCTATGGTCCATGTCACCAGTCACCAGTACCGTCACTTCACCGGTCCGATACGTGAATCTTGTTTCAGGATCTGATGACTGTATCCGCCGCCAACGGGCGTATAAAGGATTCCTAGAAACGTTTTATGCCGACCGTTATCGTGCAGTGTATTGCATGGCACAGAGTGACACATGTGACGGGATCCGGGTCTTTCACCTGCCCTTCTCGTTCATGCTGCCACAGCGGGTGGCAGCCGAGCGGGGCTACTTCGAGGCGGAAGGACTCACGGTCGACCTCTTCGAACGAGACCGGCGGCAGGTAGACTGGAAGTACGTGCCGGCAGACTGGACCCTAACTGGTGACGGCGATGTGGACCTCTACCCGGTCTGTAAATGGGAGAGTCTACGCCGAACCTGGTCGCTCGACGACGGGACAATCGTCGCCCACGGGGCGTTCGCCGACCTGCCCTACACGCTCTATACGCGACCAGAAACTGACATCGAGTCACCGACCGACCTCGCCGGCGTCCCCGTCGGCGTCAACCGCCGCACCGGTCAGGAGTACACCGCCGTCAAAGCACTCGAGGAGCACCTCGATCCGGACGAAATAGAACTCGCCCACCACGGGATGCCGACCGATCGCCTGCAGGCGCTTCGAGACGGCGAGGTGGACGCTGTAACGCTGCTCGACCCCCACAGCACGCTCGCCGAACACCTCGGCTTCCAGCGGGTACTCGAGTTCGAGAATCACATCGGCGTCGTGGCTGGCGACAGCCTCGCCGAAGACGACCTCGACGCGTTCATGCGCGCCTACGAGCGTGCCGTGGATGCGATCAACGACGACCCGCAGGCGTTTCGGGACGAGTATCTCGCGATGCTCGAGTCCGACGCGGAGGTCGCGCCGGACCTCTTCGCAGACGTGGACCTCGAGGCGATCCGCGAGTCAGTTCGGGTGCCCGAGTACGAGGTGCCCGAGTTCGCGGAGCCGTCCGAACTGGACGGGGAACTCGAGTGGATGAAGGATCGGGAGTTGATCGACAGCGAGGCGGAGATTGGGACGATGGTGGCACCTTCGAAGCAATGAGTACCGACACCGATACCGATACTGATACCGATGCAGGCACAGCAATGGACATCGAGACCCAGCAAGCGGCGCTGGACGAGTTACACGATAGTTCGGAGCGCGCGGACCGTGCAGACACCGACGGTGACCGTGACCGTGACCGTGACCGTGACCGCGACGGCCGCCCCGTCCTCCGCGCCCGCTTCGAACACAACGGAAGCCCCCGCTACATGCTCTACACCATCAAGCGGTTCGGCTTCGACCACGACCACGGCTTCCACTTAGACGTCGAACTCGTCTCGGACGAACTCGAGGACGGCTTAGAAACCGTCGAGGCCAAACTCCACGGCGGGGATGCGGACCTGATCGACATCGACTACATCTCGACGGCACGCGAGCGGGCGAACGGTGCACCGATCGTCGCGTTCCATCCCTACGGACGGACCGTCGGCGGACTCGTCGTCCCGGAGGAGTCGCCGATCGAGGATATTTCGGACCTTCCCGGCCACCGGGTCGGCGTCGTCCGCCGTCTCGACAAAAACTGGATTCTCACGCGGGCTGCCTGCCGCGAGTTCCACGGCTTCGACCCTGAGGACGAGGCCACGTCGGTCGAGGCTGGCTCGAAGGTGGGACTGACCCAAATGCTGCGCGACGGCGACGTCGACGCGGCCCTCCAGTTCTGGCAGATCATCCCCGAAATCGTCGAGACCGGCCCCTACCGCGAGGCGGTGCCGATGGCCGATCTCGTCCAGCAGCTGTCGGGTGTCGAGCAGACGCTACCGATCTCGACGTTCCTCACGAGCGAGGACTACCTGGCCGCAAATCCCGAGGCTATTCAGGGGTTCAAGCGCGCCTACGCGGACGCCGTCGAACGACTCCAGACGGACGACGACCTCTGGGACGAACTCGGCGACCAACTGATGTACGAGAACGATCCGACCGTCGTCCGGGGCATTCGGGACCACTGGCGCGAGATGGTCGTCACCGACTGGGACGCCGAGACGGTCGACGCGATGGAGCGGCTGTTCGACCACCTGCTCGACGTCGCCGGACCCGAGGCGCTCGGCGTCGATCACATTCCGGACGATCTGTTCCAACTCGAGGTGTCCTCGCGATGACGGCTGCAAACAAAAACCAGGCTGACGCCACAACTACGACTGTGGACTTCCAGCTCAACTGGGAACCGAACGGCTTCCAGGCCCCCTACTTCCTCGCACGTGACCGCGGCTTCTACGAGGACGAAGGGCTCGACGTGCGGTTCGTCGAGGGTCACGGCTCACCCTTTGCCGCCGAGCAGGCCGCGAAGGGACGCGCCGAGTTCGCCCTCGCGGGCGCAAGCGCCGTGCTCTCGATCCAGAGTCGTGGCCTCGATCCACTTGCCGTCGCCGCCGTCACCGGGAAGACGCCGGCCGCGATCTACACCTTCCGGGACGCGTTCGGCGAGCCGCTGACCGATCCCGCACAGCTCGCGGGCTGTACCATCGCGCCCTCGGCGACCAAGACGAGAATTCTGACCGCACAGCTACTCGAGGACGAGGACATCAGCGACGAGGTCGACCTGCTCGGCGTCGACGACCACACCCACCACCGAGTCCAGCACAAACTACTCGACGGGCGCGTCGACGCCGCCGTCGGCGTCGTGACGAACGGCTACGAACTCGAGGCCGAACACGACCGGCAGGCCGACGAACTCCCGATCGGGGACCACCTCGGCGTCTACGGCATGATGCTCGTCACGAGTCCCGAGTTCGCCAGCGAGGAGCCCGAGACGGTCCGCTCGTTCTTGCGGGCGACGGCCCGCGGCTGGGCGGCTGCGACGACGGACCCCGACGGAGCGATCGACGTGTTGGTCGAACGAAACGCGACACTCGAGCGGAATCGCCCGGTCGAGCAGCGCAAGTTCGAAACGGCGGCGACCGAGCTTCAGTTCACCGACCGTACTCGAGAACAGGGCTGGGGACTGCACGACGGCGAGCGCTGGCAGACGCTCGGGCGGACGCTCGCGGAGACGGACCTTCTCGAGGGCGAGATCGATCCCGACGCGGTCTGGACGAACGAGTTCATCGACACCGAGGACAACGTGATCGGAAACTACGCGGAGCGTGTCGGCAAGGCAACAGAGACGGAAGCAGAGCCGCGGACCTGACTCCACCTATGCACGCAGTCGACCACATCAACATCGACGTCGACGATCTCACCCCCTGCTACGAGTTCTACCGCGACGAACTCGGACTCGAGGTTCGCCGTCCGCCCTCGGATTTCAAAGGCGACCACGCCATGTTCCAGGTCGGCGACACCGTCGTCACGCTGGCCGAAACCGGCCGCGCCGACGGCTGGGACGAGCGCGGACTGGACCACCCGCTCGATAAGGCCCATATCGCCTTCGAGACCAACCGCGAGGAGTACGAGCGGATAATGGGTGAACTCGGCACGCAGTTCCCGAAGCAAGGACCCTACGACTGGGACGAGTTCGAGGGGTTCTACTTTCTCGATCCGGACGGGAACTTACTCGAGGTGATCACCGACGAGTCGCCAGCGGGCGAGCGCGAGCGGCCATTGCTTACACATGATAGCATTAATTGAGTGGGCAGTATACTATATTTCCACACATATCCATATTCTGTTTATACCTCCATTAATATCAATAATTTGTCAAATGTCGGGAAAAGGTGTGGGAGAAAATGCCTTCGAATTCTCCATTATCTCTTCATACATCAGCCATGTATTCTCCTCTCTGTGGAGTTCATATACATCTCTCTCCCGTTCGCTATTCACTCGAAAGGATGTCTCAATCCATGTTCGATCCGCATCTGATACGATCTCTTCGGGAAGATGATTTTCATCACCTTCCAGTGCGCTTATGACAGATACATCGTTCTCCTCGTAGAACATTTCATCTATACTCTCCAATCTGATATTTGACATAGGATGTATGTATTTTTCCGCTGTGCGTTTATCCCCTTCATTTAGCGCATCAAAGATTTTCTCAACGACATTTGTCGGTTTAACTCTATTATCAGTAAGTAGATTAAGACATCCGGACCCACTAACGAAGACACAAGTTAATCCAGTAGCGAAATACTGACGTCGGTTTATATCACTCATATAATTCATATAGCAAATCACTGCTCCCAAGATGGTTTTTTCAATGTTTTAACCTTTGATATGTTCGCTGGGTACCTATATACAACATCTTCCTCTGAGAGTTGCGCTATTTTCTCTGAACTCATTTGAACCATCTCCGGGTTTTCCTTAATGACTCCTCCAGAATATGCCGTAAGCCCTTCATAAATCTCTGGGAGATCAAGTCCTTTTACTCCTGCCTCATCAAGATCCTCAATCGTTGTCTCTTTCCCGATCTTTTCACCGATGGAATCGATCTCGTCTGGCATCTCCACTTCAAACTGGCCGCCAGTAAGCATAGAACTTGGATTGCCCAGTAAACTGATTGAATCACTTAAGTTGAAGGTAAATTGCTCTCCAGGTTCAAGTCGAACTAAGTAGTTTGTCCACCAAGTTGTTTGCTCTTGTCCTCCCCAATCCCACTCACGAGAATATTGTCCGGAACTTCCAGATGCGGTGTCTATATAGCCAATAAGAGAATCAACAATTACAGATGTTGAAAATGAGAGTGTCTTACTTTGTGGAAGACCACCAATTCCTGCGGAAATAAGACTAGTTACCGGGTCAATTCTTTCTCCATCAATATATTCATAGTATGCTCCAATAAAGACATTATCATCTTCAGCATATACTAAAGAATTGGCACCATCTGCAGAGTCCTCATCCCACGTTATCCCTTGTTCAGTATATGTGATATTGTCTACAATCTCATCATTAGTATTAAAAGTCACAGCATGGCCAGAGGTGCGTATTGGTATTTCATCCCAATCAAACAATGCTGCACCCTCTGCTTCTAATTCTCCAACTGAGAGAGACGAATATCCTTGGGCACCGCCTGCATAAGTGACATCGTCGTTAAGCACCCAGTTATTCACAAAGTCGCTACCTCCTCCGCCACCCGGTGGTGGAGCGATCGGATTTCTGTCCTCAGATTCAGGACTATTTTTGTCGGCCGCCACTGTCTGTGAAAATCCAGAGATTCCCAATCCTGATACGATTGCTGACAGGCAAAGGCGTCGTCGTGACGCAGTTGGTCGAGAGCTGCTCTCTTGTTGGCTATTTTTATTCACCATATTCTATAGTCGTATCTAGCAATAATAAATATTTTGTTCAGTTTAATACTTAAAATGAAGTGTGTTGAGTACAATTTACATGTGCCATTAAGATTTGGTTTGTCGTTAATGTTTTAGAATTAGCCGCATAGGTTCCTATTATATGATTTTAGTCCCATATCGGGATAATATAGTATTTGTGACAGGTATTGTGATCGTGGTAGCCTTCTCACACCTGCCCGAAGAGGCAGTACTGGAAGTCTAGAATCGCTCCGTCGGCAATCGCGTCTGCACCGCCCGCCCACTCTCGCGCGCCTCGAACTCGAGTAACCGCCGTTTCGTCGTGACACCGTCGGCCGCCGAGTAGCCGGTGAGCGCGCCGTCGCTGCCGACAACGCGGTGGCAGGGGACGACGATCGGGGCGGGGTTGCGCCCGCAGGCCTGGCCGACGGCGACGGGGCTCGTCTCGAGGTCGGCTGCGAGGTCACCGTACGTCCGCGTCTCGCCGTAGGGGATCGCCGCCATCGCGGCCATCACGTCGCCGGTGAGTCCGTCGAGATACGTCACGTCGAGGTCGAACGTGCGCCGATCGCCGCGCTCGTACTCCCGGACCTGCGTGCGGATCTCATCGGGCGACTCGGCGACGACCGACTCGTCGAACTCGAGTTCGGTGTCGAGTAGTACTAGGTTCATCGGTGCTCTCGTCTCGTTTCGTCTCTTGGGTTTTCTGGGGCATAAGTGTCGCTGCGGCGGGGAGCCAGCCGTGACCTCCGTTCTCGCTCGGCTGGATTGCGCGTCGGTGCTTTTGGCGGCAGTCGTCCAACCGCCAATTATGGCTGCCGATAGGGGTGAGAGTCAGTCCGAGTCCGAGCCCGAGCCCCCATCCGAATTCGAGTCACAGCGTGAGTGGGCGTCCAGTCCGACCGGCCGGAGCGCCCTGATCCTCGCAGGCGGCTACTCGCGTCGCTTCGGTGACGCGGACAAAGTCGTCGCCGAACTCGCAGGCACGCCGATGATCCGGCGCGTCGTCGACCGGCTAACACCCGTCGTCGAGACGGTGGTCATCAACTGCCGAGCGAAACAGCAGCCAGCGATCCGTGAGGCGCTCGCAGACAGTGGCGACCCGACGTTCGCCGTCGATCCCGTCCCGGACTGCGGGCCGATGGCAGGCATCCTGACCGGGCTCCGGGCGACCCACACCGATGTCGCCGCCGTCGTCGCCTGCGATATGCCGTTCGTCGATCCGGACTTCGTCTCGTCGCTGTTCGCACAACTGTCGAACGCCGACGGCACCGCAGAGCCGGAAGCGATCGTTCCCCAACTCGAGTCGCGTCACCTGCAACCCACCCAGGCCGTCTACCGAACCCAGCCGATGATCGACGCCTGCGAACGCGCCCTGTCCCGTGGCGACTCCCGTGTACAGGATGCGCTGGCCGAACTCGAGTACACCGTCCTCGACGAGAGCGAGGTTCGCGAGCGGACGGTACTCGAGTCGTTCGCGAACGTGAACACGCGGGCGGAGTTGGAGGCGGCGACGGAGTGTCTGTAGTGGTGGACGGGAGACGGGAGGCGAGAACCCCTACAGGTTCAGAATATCGCGTGCCTGCGACGGTGTCGCGACCTCGCGGCCGAGTTCGTCGGCAATCCGGGCGACCCGCTCGACGAGCTGTGCGTTGCTCGTCGCGAGTTCGCCGCGCTCGTAGTAGATGTTGTCCTCCAAGCCGACCCGGACGTGGCCGCCGAAGAGGATGCCCATCGTCACGAACGGAAGCTGGTGGCGGCCGAAGCCGAGCGTGTTGAACTGTGCGCCCTCGGGGAGGTTATCGATCGCATTGATGAAATTTCGCGGTTTTGGAGGCGTGAGCGTCCCGGGACCGAAGATGAGCGTCCCGTAGACGGGCTCCGCGAGGTCGCGCCGCTCGAGTAGCCCGTAGGTCTCGTTCATGTGGCCGTCGTTGAAGATTTCGAGTTCGGGTTTGATTCCGCGCTCGACCATCTCTTCGTGGAGCGAGTCGACGAGACCGCGGGTGTTCTCGCTGGTGAGGTGGTCGTACCGGTTCATGGGTCCCATATCGAGCGAGGCCATCTCCGGTGCGGGATCGGTCCGAAGCGGGAGGTGACGGTCCTCGTCCGATGCGCCGGTCCCACCCGTCGAGTGCTGGATGATCACGTCGTCCGCCTGTCGGCGGATTTCGTCGTCGATTTCCTGGAAGCGCTCGGTCGCGAACGTGCGCTCACCGTTGTCTTTTCGCGCGTGGACGTGGACGACGGAGGCACCGGCTTCTTCGGCCTCCGCTGCCGCTTTGCCGATCTCCTCGGGCGTCTCTGGGAGGTGTGGCGTCGCCTCCTTGCCCTGCACGCCGCCGGTGAGCGCGGCGGTGATGATAACCGGTTCGCCGGCGAGGTAGTTCTCGTAGCTCATGCGCCATCACCGGCGGACTGCCCTGTGTTCTCAGTTTCGTTCCCGTTCTCGTTCCCAGCCGACACCTCGTCTGCGTGCTCCAGATAGATCTCACAGTGCTCGTCGTGGGCAAGGTCGTAGCGGTTGTTGCAGATGTCGGCGCGCATCGGCTGGACGAACTGCTCTGCGGCCCCGCAGTAGGCGCGTGGCTCGTCGAACTGGCGGTTGTTCGCTTCACTCCGATACTCCAGAAACGGACAGGTCATGCCACGCTGTTTCGGACACGCGATGTTAACTATTCGCACTACTTTCAGCGCAGTGACGAGACGGACGAAAGCGCCGGTGACACCGGCGTAACCAGGTGACACAACCGTGGACAAACGTCTCAAGGGTCGGGGTCCTACGGACAGTATGTCACCGACCACACCTGGCCTCCACCACGTGACCGCAATCGCCGGCGATCCGCAGGAAAACGCCGACTTCTACGTCGGCACGCTCGGCCTTCGATTCGTCAAACGAACCGTCAACCACGACGATACGGGCACGTACCACTTCTACTTCGGCGACGAGGGCGGTACGCCCGGGACGAACATCACCTTCTTCCCTTGGAGCGACCGCGGGCGACAGGGCAAGTTCGGTGCCGGGCAGACGCAGGCGACGGCGTACCTCATCCCGACCGACTCGGTCGACTACTGGCAGGACCAACTCGAGAGCGCAGGCCTCGACGTCGACCGAACCAACCGGTTCGGCGATCCGGTGCTCGGGTTTTCGGACCCCGACGGTATCCGACTCGAGCTCATCGCAGCCGGCGACGACGCGGTCGCCGAGAGTGACGCGACGCCGTGGACGGACGGCCCTGTTCCCACCGAACACCAGCTTCGCGGCTTTCACAGCGTGACACTCGCGGTGAGTGGGTTCGGGCCGACGGAGACGATTCTGACCGACGTGCTCGGCTACGAACTGGAGGCTGAGACTGACGCTGACGCCACCTCCAACGCGAACGAACGACGACGCTACCGCAGCGCAGCGGGCGGCCCCGCCTCGGTCGTCGACCTGGTCGAGACCGACGCCGGCCGCGGCCGGATGGGCGTCGGCACGGTCCACCACGTTGCGTTCGAGGCAGCCGACCTCGACGAACAGGAGCAGTGGCGCGAAGCCTACGCCGAGCAGGGGCTCACCCCAAGCGAGGTCATCGACCGGAAGTACTTCCAGTCGGTCTACACCCGCGAACCCGGCGGCGTCCTCTTCGAGATGGCGACCACCGGTCCGGGATTCACGGCCGACGAGGACCGCGAAGAGCTCGGAACGTCGCTCGTATTGCCCGACCGACTCGAGGACGAACGCGACCGAATCGAATCGCAACTGCCGCCGTTCGACGAGCCAGGGGTGACGTCGGCCGATGAGTGAGCGCTCGCCGTCCGGCGACGACTCGGAGGCTGGCGGTTCAAATACGTACACAGCAGAAACATCACCAGCACCCGACCCGTTCCGCTTCGAGTACTCCCCGCCGACCATCCGCTTCGGGCAGGGAAGTGTGGGCGAACTGGCGAGCGAACTCGAGTCCCTCGGCTGCGAGCGGGGGCTGGTCGTCTGCGGTTCGACGGTCGGGAGCACGCCCGACGCGATCGACCCCGTCCGGAACGGCCTCGGAGAGCGACTCGCCGGTGTCTTCGACGAGACGACGCCGGAGAAGCGACTCTCGACCGCGTTCGACGGACTCGAGCGCCTGCGTGAGACGGAGGCTGACGCACTCGTCGCGCTGGGCGGCGGCAGCAGTCTCGACGTCGCGACAGTAATCGGGGCGCTCGCGGCGGACGACCGCTCGCACGAGGAGATCGCAGGGGAGTTCGCCGAGACGGGCACGATCACCGTCCCCGAGTCGGGGCTGGTCCCGGTCGTCACGATTCCGACGACGCTCGCCGGGGCGGAGCTCTCGCAGGTCGCCGGCGTGACGGCGGCCCCGGAGTCGGACGGCACCGGAGAAATCGACGAAGAGATCGGCGGCGGCATCTCCGCACCCGAACTGATGCCCGCAACGGCGGTCTACGACCCCGATATCGTCGCAACCACGCCCGAGTCCGTACTCGCCGGCTCCGCCATGAACGGCTTCGACAAGGGACTGGAGACGGTCTACGCCGCCAACGCGACGCCGATCACCGACGCGACGGCCGCCCGCGGCCTCGGTGCACTCGAGTCCGGCCTGCGCGCGTACGGTCAGGGCGAGCGCGACACCGAGACGTTCGAGGGGATTCTCGAGGGGATCCTGCTGGTGCAGTACGGTATCTCGCGGCCCGAGGGAACGACGCTCTCGATCGTTCACGCCTTCGGCCACGGGCTGACGCGCACCTATCCCGTCCAGCAGGGGGCGGCCCACGCCGTCGTCGTCCCGCACGTACTCGAGTACCTGTTCGAACAGGACGGCGTCGACGCGCGGGCGCGGCAGTTGGCGGACGCGTTTGGGGTTGGTGACGCCGCCGCTCCGGGTGCGGCGGTGGTCGAGCAGGTGCGCGAGGTTCGAGATGCGCTCTCGCTGCCGACCCGCTTGCGGGACGTGGACGGCCCCGAATCCGACGAGTTCGAGGCCGTCGCGGAGGCGGTTCTCGCGGATCGTTTCATGGCGAACGCGCCGCCGGGACTCGAACCCTCCGTTGATGAGATCGTGGAGGTACTCGAGTCGGCGTGGTGAGCGCACCCGTCAGCTATCCGCCTACTCGTCCTTACCTACACTTTCATCAGGAACAAATCGTACTGAAGCGACAGCGCGTTCTCGGTGCAGTCACCGAGTTTTTGCTTGAGGTAGAGTAACAGAGAACGGACAACCGAGTAGTCGAACGGGACCGAATACGGTGCTACGACGACGAACCCCACACTCGCAGGTCGCCGTCGACGACGACCTCGCTACCAACGTTGGCGAACGTGACGCCGCCGTAGGCGACCTGGCTATCTGATCCGACGTAGACACCTGCGCTTCCACACTCTGCGGCGCGGGCGGTCGTCAGCGTCGCGTCGACGTTCTCGCGGAAACGGAACGCCTGGCTGGTTGCGCCCGTTGCAGTAACGTTGATCAGTTTCAGGTCGTCCATATCGTCGAACAGGACTGTGTTCGTGAACGCGCCATCGACAGTCAGATTCGAAATCGTAACACCGTCGAAGCCGCTCGCGTAGAGCGCTGAGCCCGCTGCGAGGCCGTCGTCCTCCGTTCTGATCGTGACGTTACTGATCGTCAACTCGCGCCGGCCGGACTCGAGTTGCCCCAGCGAAATCCCGCGCGCATTTTCGAGGCAATTCACTCGGTCTACGGTCAAGGACTCGAGTTTGGCACCCGTGTCTGCGCGGATGGCCGAGTGCTGGCAGCCGGTGATCGTGCCGTCAGTGATGGAGAGGGACTCGGTTCCGTCGCGGTGGATGTGAACGCCGTAGTCGGGATCGTTCGCGGCGTCGATCTCGAAGTTCGAGAGCGAGCAGCGGCTGGTCGGCGTTCCATCGTCTCTCGCAGCCGTGCGTTTCTCGCCGTCCCACACGTAGTTCGAGGCCGTTCCCGCGGTCTGGTTGTCGAACTGGATCGGTGCGTTCGAGTCGCCCTTGCCGCCGCGTGTCGCCCAGTAGCCGTCGATGGAAACGTTTCGCGACGAGACGACGTCGACGTGATGGTGGTAGGTCGCGTCGCCGTAGATGTTCTCGAGGCGGACGCCGTCTGCGTGTGCGGGCATGATTCCGTTCGAGTGCGGCGAGTCGATTCGAACGTTACAGACGCCCCAGTTCGATGCACCGCCGTAGTCCGGCGTATCGTACCCCTGGTTGGAGAGGAGCGCCTGTCCCTCCTCGCCGTCGGCACGCACACCCTCGAAGACGGTCGCGCGACCCGCGCCGACGACGAGCGTGTCGTCGCCGACCAGCGGCGTCCGTTCGAAGCGGTAGCGACCGGCGGGAAGTAGACGACACCGCCGCCGGCCTGGGCGACGGACGCGAGTAGCTCGTGGACGGACTGGCCGACCGGGGTTTCGCCGTCGCCCTCGATTCCGTGGCCCTCGACGTTCCAGACGGGAGTTCGCTTCGAGCGAACGTCTCCGATTTGTGCTGCCTCCAGGTGGCTCGTCCCGGGGACCGGTTTGGTAGCGCTTCCGCGGCCGCCGAAGACGGCCCAGTCCCGACTCGCGTCGTCCCAGCGCCAGGTGATCCCCTGATCGGTCGCATGGTAGAGTTCGTCGTCGTACTCGCCCTCGCCCGGCCGGTCTTCGATCGGGCCGTGTACGATCGAGCGTCTATCGACCGCCTCGACGGTGTCTGTGTGGTCCCACTCGTCTCCCTCCTCGAAGATCCCGAGGTCGAGTCGCGGTGTGTGATCAGCCATCGGTACTCGGGCCTCGTTACGAGCCCCCGCCGTACTCGCGCCCGTAGGCCGCTCCGTATCTGGACCGAGAGGCACCGATTTCGGTACAGCCCGCGAGAACGAGGCTGCATCCCGATACTGCCGTTGCAGTGAGCACGGCTCGTCGCTCCATCCCAGAACTGTTCATAGCTACTGACTGTTCTGATTTCGTATAAGAATGGCTATGTGGGAGTGGCGGAGCGAACAGCAGTGAGGGCGCAGACGGGACGTACTCGAGTCCCAACCGCACATCACTCCAGTGCGGGCGGTGGATCGACGCCACGGCGCGCCGGCTGGAGTCCCTCGTGAAGCGGCGAGACGAGTCTCAGTGAGTAAATCGCGAGAATCGTTCCGCCGGCTACGAGGACGAACACGACCGTCGGTGTCGCGATGTGAAACACCTCGAGCAGTGAGAGGCCAGCGCCACCGCCGAATAGCGATAACGCGGTCCAGCCGCTGAGGCCATCGGGAATTGCGCTGATCACCACATCACGGACGTGAACGGCGTAGAGAAAGCCACAGCAGACGCCGACCAGTACGGGGAGCCAGTGTGCCGTCGGTGCGATTGAGCCAGTGTCACTCGAGACGAACCAGGCAAACACCGGGAGACCGAGTGCGAGACCGACGAACTCGCGGTGGCGACCCTCGGGAAGCGTCCAGCCACCGTCGCCGTCGTCGTCGCGAAACCACGCAACGAACGGGAGGGTCGCAGTCATACAGTGAAACAGCTCTACAACGGGTCAGGGAAAGAACGTTTTCCTTCCGACAGAGCCCGCATCACGGCTGGTTCTCCGGCCGCACCGGCCGTTGTGACTCGTCACTCTTCACCCACTCTCCACTTACTCCCCACTACCTTCGGCATAGGATGGCCGCTCGGCGTACTCGATCGGATCGCGAACGCCGATTCGCTGGAACGCCTGCAGGCGGTACGCACAGGCGTCGCAGGTTCCACACGCCGGCTGGTCATCTCGGTAACAGCTCCAGGTGTGTCCGTAGGGGACCTCGAGTTCGGTGCCGTGGGCTGCGATATCCGTCTTCGACCACTCGACGAACGGCGCTTCGATCGAGATCTCGGTCTCCGGTTTCGTTCCCACGTCGGCGACCCGCTCGAACGCCTCGAAGAACTCGGGCCGGCAGTCGGGATACCCCGAGAAATCCTCGCTGTGCGCGCCGATGAAGACCGCCTCACAGTCGTTCGCCTCCGCGTAGGAGACCGCCATCGCGAGCAGGTTCGCGTTCCGGAAGGGAACGTACGAGGACGGAATCTCGTCGCTGTCCATATCCGCATCCGCGACGGCCATTTCGTCGTCGGTCAGGCTCGAGGCCCCGATCGCCGAGAGGTGACCCGTCTCGATCTGGAGGAAGTCGCTCGCCTCGAACTCGTCGGCCAACTGGCGGGCGCACTCGAGTTCCCGGTTCTCAGTTCGCTGGCCGTAGGATGTGTGCAGGGCGTAGATGTCGTAGCCCTGGTCGCGAGCCTCGGCGGCGGCGGTAGCGCTGTCCATGCCGCCGGAGAGGAGGACGACGGCGCGTTTGTTCGCGTCTGTTGCGTCGGTCTCGTCTTCGTTGCGTGCGTCAGTCTGTGGTGTCTCAGTGGTCATATGTACACTCTCGTTCATTTCAGTCACGTCTCGGGGGCGTCGTTCCAGAGGTCGACGTGCAGTCGCGGCGTGTACCGGAAGCCGTACTCCATCGCGAGGTCAGCGACGCGCGTGCGGGTTTCAGCGAGGCGGTCGCGGGTCGCTCCCTCCGGCATCAGGAGCACGTCGTCGTCGCGAATCGGCACGTCGGCCGCCTCCCGGAGGTCGGCAAGCAGGTCGAGAATTTCGGGCATATCGTCCGCGTCGGTGACGACGAACTTCAACTGGAATTCGAACGCTTCGACGAGTGCGGCGAGTGCAGCCATGTCGATGCGGTTTGCCTCGTGGCGGTCCTCCCACTCGCCATCATCTTGGTTCGCGGCTCCTCGCGATTGCCGCTCACCGTTCTGAGAGTCCGCCGGCATCTCGTTTCGCGGATCGCGCTCCGGCGTCGGCGTACTGCTCGCGAGTTTCGGGCTGATCGAGGCGAGATCGATCGGTGCGTCGCGGTGGATCGTCCCGTTCGTTTCGACGGTCGTGTGGTAGCCGCGTTCGTCGAGTGCCTCGAGGAGCGAAACGCTGGCGTCGTGCAACAGGGGTTCCCCGCCGGTGAGGACGACGTGGTCCGCGTCGTGGGACTCGATTTCGTCGAGAATCGCGTCGAGTTCCATCCAGGCGTGCGTGGGTTCCCAGGAGGTGTGATAGGAGTCACAGAACCAGCAGCGGAGGTTACAGCCGCTGGTGCGGACGAAGACCGACGGGACGCCCGCGAGGATGCCCTCGCCCTGTAGCGAGTAGAACAGTTCATTGATGGGGAGGCCCTCGCCCGCCGACTCGCCGTCCGTGTCAGCGGGCGTCTCTCGATCGACTGCGTTAGAGACCGGCATGATCACTCAGAGATGGCTCCCGCCACAGAGTTCGTGCGTTTCGTTCACCCGAACGGCGACGTCAGTAACATTCTCGCCGAGTTCGGTGCGCAGCTTCTCCTCGAGAAGGACGCTCATTACCTCGGCGGTCGGCGGGTGGTCGAGGACGACGAGTCCGTCTTCGTCGCCGGCGGTTTCGAAGGCCTCGACGAGGGGGTCGCCCGCCTGGAGCAGAAACTTGTGATCCCACTCGTCTATTACTGCAGTAATATCTCCCTTGTCCGCGACCCAGCCTTCCTCGGTGAGGGTCCCCTCGACGGTCACTGACACCTCGTAGTTGTGGCCGTGGGGTCGGGCGCATTTGCCATCGTGATGCAGAATACGATGGCCAGTACTGATTCTGATTGGACGGTCACGACCGACGTGGAGGGTTCGCGTGCGGCCGACGATGTCGTGTGTCCCGGTAGCCGCCCCGTCGCGGTCGCGGTTCGATGCGCGTTCAGTCACACACGAGTATTCCCGAGAGAATACTTAAGTCTGGTCGAACGGATGGCTGGTTGGGACGGTCGTGACTGGTGCACGCAGACACCACGCGAAAGCCAGGGGCGCAACTCGCGACGACGATGAGAGCAGTTGAGAACCGCAGACCCGTCAGTTCTCGAGTTTGTCCTGTAACCTGTTTTTCGCCTCGGTCCGTCGCTTCTGGGAGAACGACGGCTGCTCGTCGGAGAAGTCGACCTCCAGTTCGTCGACCGTCCGCCGATAGATGTTCGTTCGCCGCCCCTCCTCCGAGAGCTGTCGGCCCTCGCAGGTGAGTAGGCCCGCATCGACGAGTTCCTCGATACGCCGATAGCAGGTTGCAATCGGAATCTCGATATCGTCGCTCAACGCTTGTGCCGACTTCGGGGTCCCCGCCGCGCAGAGAATTTCGGCACTGTACTTGCTCCCGAGTGCCGACAGAACCGCAGTCGAATTGCCTTCCGTTCGTTCCGTCCGACGAGACATTGTCCCACCATTGCTAATTATCAGAATTGAATCTTGTGGTTATCCGGAGTGACCGAGAAACTGACTGGTCGGTACGTCGATATGGCGATTTCGAGACAGGTCGCAGGATACATTTGAGTCAGCGGCTCTAACTCCCCGGCATGAACGTCGCGGTCGTCACAGTCGGTGACGAATTGCTCGCCGGACGAACGGTCAACTCGAACGCGACCTGGCTCTGTGAACAGTTCGCCGAGCGCGGCGTCAGCGTCGAGCGCGTTACAACGCTCCCCGATCGCATTGCAGACATCGCCCGCGTCGTCAACGAGTATCGAGCGACCTACGACGCCGTCATCGTCACCGGTGGCCTCGGCCCGACGCACGACGACGTAACGATGACCGGGGTCGCAGCGGCGCTCGGGCGCGACCTCGCGGACCACGAACAGGCGCGCGCCTGGCTCGCGGACGCGGGCTACTCTCGGGAAGACCTCACCGATGGGACCACCGACCTCCCCGCTGGCGCGCGGGCCCTACACAACGAGGTTGGCGTCGCACCGGGCGCGGTACTCGAGTCCGTCTACGTCCTTCCGGGTGTCCCTGCGGAAATGAAGGCGATGTTCGAGACGGTGGCCGACGAGTTTACGGGCACGCCGACGTATCGCGAGGTTGTCGTAGCGGACGAACCGGAGAGTGCGCTACTCGATCGAATTGAGGAACTTCGGGCGACATTCGACGTGTCGGTGGGGAGTTATCCGGGCGAGTCGGTACGGGTTGCGATCGAGAGTACTGACGAGACAGTTTCTCAGAAGGCAGCCGCGTGGCTCCGCGAGCGGGTCGAAAGCCAAGAGTAGGCTGCGTCACTCCCGGATACCCGAGTGACAGTACTACGGATACGGATGAGCGCAGTCGGGCCTGCGTTGGCCGAGGCCAGCTATCTGTAGAAGTAGACCACCCAGCCGACGGTGATCAGGAGGCTCAGAATCAGGGCCACCCAGCCGCTCATCGGCATCGCTGGTTCGGCGTCGAGGACGTAGGTCAATTCGTTCATAGACGGCGTTCTATCCCGATCCCTCTTAATTTTTGAGAAACGACGCAGCGACGCCGGTTTTGCCGGTTACTACAATGGCTGTCGAAGCGGCCGGAATGGGCGGACCAGCGGCTGCTCGCGGGGAACCGATCGGACGGCTTTTTGAGCAACCCGCCGTAGCCGGCGTATGGACGCACTCGGCGTCGTCGTCAACCCCATCGCGGGAATGGGCGGACGGGTCGGACTCAAGGGAACCGACGGCAAACTCACCGAGGCACGCGAGCGCGGTGCCGAGCCACGCGCTCCCGAGCGGGCGCGAGAGGCACTCACCTCCTTCTCCCGGCACGCGTCGGACGTTCCGGTCTACACCGCCGCCGGCATCATGGGCGAGTTCGCCGCGCGCGATGCTGGTCTCGAGCCACGGGTCGTCTACGACCCCCGCGACGAGTCCGAACGCGCTGGGGAGTCGGCCGACACGCCACCCGACCCGACCGTCGACCCCGCCGACGCCGAGACCACCGCGGCCGATACGCGACGCGCCGTCCGCGCGCTCCTCGAGTCCGGCGTGGATCTCGTCCTGCTCGTCGGCGGGGATGGGACGGCCGTCGATGTGGCGGGGGTACTCGAGAACGAACCGGATGGACAGACGCCGATGCTCGGCGTTCCCGCCGGCGTCAAGATCTACTCCTCCGTCTTCGCGGTCACGCCGCGGGACGCCGGCCGAATCGCGGCCGAGTTCGAGCGCGTCGAGTCCCGCGAGGTCAACGACATTGACGAGGAGGCCTACCGCGAGGGAGAAGTGCGCTCGGAGCTGAAGGCCGTCGTCCCAGTTCCTGTCGCGCCGGACGTCCAATCGAGCAAGCAGCTCTCGAGTGGCTCCGTCGACGCGCTGGCAGCAGGATTCGCGCGCGAGGTCGAACCGGGGCGGACGTACGTCTTCGGGCCGGGTGGCACGGTCGGAGCGATCGAGTCCGAACTCGGAATCGAACCGTCGCCGCTGGGGGTGGATGTCTGGCGGGCTGGGAGTGCGGACAGCGAGGGCGGCGGTGACAGAAACACTGCTACTGACGGTGAAATCGACGGCGACGGGAACCTGGACGACGGCCAACTCCTCGCAACCGACGCCGCCGAAGCCGACATCCTCGACGTACTCGAGTCACCCGTTACCGTCGTCGTCTCGCCGATCGGCGGCCAGGGGGTCATCTTCGGTCGGGGCAACCACCAGATTTCGCCGGCCGTACTCGAGCAGGTCGACGAGATCGTCGTCGTCGCCGACGAGGAGAAACTGGCCGAAATCCCTGCCCTACGCGTTGATACGGACGATGAGGCGATCAACGAGGAGCTTCGAGGCTGGCAGCGCGTGCGGACGGGGCGGTTCACCACCCGGCTCGTGAAGGTTGTTTAAGGAACCAGGCGAGGTGGTCGGTCGCGGTGAAGCATATAACGACGACTGTTGCACATAATGGGTGTATAGTCAATATTAAGGTCGGCTCGGTCCTACGGACTGCGCATGGAAACGCGGAAAGTACAACGGCTCGGGCCGTCCACGCTGGCGATGACGCTCCCCGCCGAGTGGGCGTCCGAACACGGCGTCGAAAAGGGCGACGAGGTGTCGCTGCGAACCAGCGGAAAGGGGACACTGACAGTGATGCCCGAGTCCGCAAGCTCCGAAGAGACCGAAGCGATCATCCACGCCGACAACCTCGATGCCGGGGCCGTCGAGCGCGCCATCGTCGCGCAGTACGTCCTCGGCCGGCGCGTGATTCGCATCGAGCGCGAGGAGGGTGCACTCGAGTCGGCTCACATCAACGCGGTCTACCAGGCCGAAACCCAGTTGATGGGACTTGGTGTGATCGAGGAGACCCCGGAGAGTATCTCGATTCGGTGTTCGGTCGATCCGGACGACTTCACGCTGGACAACCTCCTCGAGCGACTCGAGCGGACCGGACAGACGATGCGCGGTGAGGGAATCAAGGCGCTGGCCCACGGGAATCCGGATCTCGCCCAGCGGGCGCTCAACCGGGAGCGACAGGCGAACAAGATCTTCGTCCTTCTCTTGCGGCTGATCTTTACGGCGTACCAGAACCCGAACCTCGCGCGTGCGGTCGACCTCAACAGCGGCTTCCCGCTGATCGGCTACCGCTCGATCGCGAAGAACCTCGAACTGACGGCGGACAACGGCGAGGACATCGCGGAAATCGTCATCGAGACGAACGGCCACACGCTCGACGTCGACGGCTCGGTCATGCGGGATATCCGCGAACTGAACGAACTGGTCGACGAGATCACCTCGCTGGCCGTCGAGTCGGCGGTCGAACGCGATTACGACAAGTCGAACGAGGTTCGGGCACTGTTCCACGAGATTGCAGACCGCGAACAGGAGATCCTCGACGAGTTGCCCGAGATGCCAAACGAGGAACTGCTGCGCGTTCGCGAGGTGCTCGTCAGCCTCCAGCAGACGGCCCAGTACGCGATGCGAAACGCCGAGATTGCGGCGAATCTCGCGCTGAACGAAGAGTCCGAGCACACGACGATCAACTGATACGGACGACTGTACCGATTTACCGGCGCAACCGCGGCCGAGTCGCGATTGTGCCGGAAATGACTTACAGGAAACCGGATGAGCGCACCGAACGGGATCACCACGGCGGACAGCCTCCCAGGTCGTGTCACTCGTTCTCGCTGGCCGGAATAAGTGCAATTAAGAGACCCCATCGACAACCTGTCGAGCATGGCTACGCACACGGAGTCGACGACGGACAAGGGCGTTGGACTGGCGCTCGCACTCAGCGCGGTTGCGGTGCTTGGCGCACTGTTGATGGTCACTGACATCGAAGCAGCCTGGGGCTTTGCTGGTGCCGTCCTCTTTAGCTCGCTCGCGGTCGTCGCGATCCACCTCTACTGGGAGTGATCGACAGCCGCCGGGACGCAACGACACGTCAATCTATCCTCATCGATGGTGCTATTCTTGGACAGTAGCGGACTTACTCGCCGGTTCGGCCGTCAAGAGTTAAGAGCGACGACCGCCTAGAGGAAGGCACGGACGATGACCGATTACTCCGACGAAGAACAGCGGATCATCTCGTATCTACGCGAGAGCGCTGCCCGTGGCGAACGGTACTTCCGGGCGAAAAACATCGCTGATGCGATCGGACTTTCGTCGAAACAGGTCGGCGCACGCCTGCCCCACCTCGCGGAGAAATCCGACGATGTCGATATCGAGAAGTGGGGGCGGGCCCGGTCGACCACGTGGAAAGTAACGGTTCGCTCCTCGACAGCCTGATTTGGGTCGCCACACCGCAGTTGCCCCCGATCTGTTCACTGGTTCGAGCAGCACAACAGATTGCACCACGGTACCCACCCTGTCTGGTGGTCGCTTCGAACACGAACCGACAGCGCCCGCCCACGGTCTTTTTACCCACAACGCACGCAGCTAGTGGCATGACTGTACGGGTCGATCGGTCGTTCGAACTCTCGGCACCCCCCGAGCGCGTCTGGGACTTTATCGCCGACCCGGCGAATCGCGCTCAGTCGATCAGCGTCGTCGACGAGTACACCGTAACCGACAGCGCCGGGCGACACGTCACCTGGCACGTCGAACTCCCGATTCCACTTGTCCGTCGCACCGTTCGCGTCGAAACCGAAGACGTCACCCGAAAGCCCCCCGAATACGTGAAGTTCGTCGGTGACTCTTCTGTTCTGCACGTCACCGGCGAGCACGAAATCGTCGAAACCGAGACCGGAACGCGTCTGGATAACCACTTCATCGTCGACGGCAAACTGCCCGGCGTCGAACAGTTCTTCAAACGCAATCTCGACGACGAACTCGAGAACCTCCGGTACGAACTCGAGCGAGACCTGCAGACGACCCAGTGAGCGGGAGACAGTGAACAGCGAACCGAACTGTTACAGTACCACCTGCAACTATTCACACACTGATCGCACGTCCGCGGTTCGGAGCGAGTGAAATGAGCGAGAACCGCACTGCTATCGCACGATCAGGTGTGCAGTGACTTGCAGTGGCTACTACAGAAGCCAGGTCGAGACGAGTCGGGTACTCGAGTCCCCTCGCGTGAACACCGTAGCGCCGTGGCTCGATTCCATGCCCATGGTAGAGAGAGTCAGACATCATTCCGCGCGGCTGACCGCTGACTTTTTGTGGTAGCGAGCCAAATAGCGGATGCCGGTACTGGCGCTTTTCACGTCATCGCCGGCAAGCGCGTCTCCGGCCCGACACTGCTCGTTCCCGGGACGAGCACTCCACTCCCGTCTCCTCGTCTCTTCCCCCTCGTCCGCATCCTTCCTTTCGCCCCTTCGCCTTGCCTTTCACGCTCTCCGTACGTCCGTGTCCGTTCTCCGAGCACGTCAGCCTATCACCACTCGATAGCGGTCGTCCACCCGCCGCTCACGACGGTGGTACATGGTACTCGAGTCGGGTCCGTTCCGGACCGAAACTATGAGTCGACTGTGTCGACCCAGCGCAGACCTACTCAGTCGTCCCGGGTGACGATGTCAGCCGAGAGGCCCTGTGCCATCTCGATTTCTTTGGAGTTGTTCATCGTCCAGGCGGTCCGCTCGGTAACGGCCTCGATAGCCTCACGAGCCGATGGGTAGCCGTTGCCCGACTTCTTCACGCCGCCGAAGGGAAGCTGGACCTCCGCGCCGATACACGGCAGGTTCGCGTACGCCAGGCCGATCTCCGCGCGGTCGCGGAAGTAGTTTATCTGGCGGTAGTCTTCGGAGATGATCGCCCCGGCGAGGCCGTACGGCGTGTCGTTGTGGATTTCGACGGCGTCCTCAATGTCGCCGTCGTACTCCAGCAGCGCGACGTGCGGACCGAAACACTCCTCTTTCAGACAGCGCAGGTCGGTGTCGTACTCGATTTCGTAGACNTCGTACTCCAGCAGCGCGACGTGCGGACCGAAACACTCCTCTTTCAGACAGCGCAGGTCGGTGTCGTACTCGATTTCGTAGACGAACGGACCAACCCAGTTGCCGTCCTCGTGGCCGGCTGGGATTTCGTCGTCCTCGAGTTCGAAGCGATCGACGAGGACGTCTGCGCCTTCCTGTTCTGCCAACTCGTTGTGCTTCTTGATCTTCTCGACGTGCTCGGGCTCGATCGCCGGCCCCATGAAGGTGTTTTCCTGGAGCGGGTCGCCGACAGCAACGTCTTCGGCGATGTCGACGTAGCGCTCTTTGAACTCGTCGTAGACATCCGTGTGGACGATCAGGCGCTCACTCGAAACGCAGCGCTGGCCGGTCGTCTTGAAGCTCGACATGATCGCCGAGTGGACGGCGATATCGAGGTCGGCTTCCTCGGTGACGATGATCCCGTTCTTACCGCCCATCTCACAGGCTGCGAGCTTGCCCGGCTCGCCGCCGACCTTGCTGGCGATTTCCTGGCCGACTTCCGCCGATCCCGTGAACAGCACGGTGTTGACACGCTCATCGTCCGTGATGGCCGCGCCGGCATCACCGAAGCCCTGGACCATGTTGAAGACGCCCTCCGGAATACCGGCGTCCTCGAACATCTCGGCGATGATCTGACCGCACCACGGTGTCTGTTCGGCTGGCTTCCAAACGACCGTGTTCCCCTCGACCAGCGCGATGGCCATGTGCCAGAACGGAATTGCGACCGGGAAGTTCCACGGCGTAATACAGCCGATGACACCGCGTGGCTTGCGACGCATGTACGCATCTTTCGAGCCGACTTCGCTCGGTACCACGTCCCCGTGTGGGTGGCGTGCGTTGCCCGCCGCCCACTCGACCATGTGCCAGGCCTCGGCGACGTCTGCTTTCCCTTCGGAAATCTCCTTGCCACACTCCTTGGAGATGATCTCTCCCAACTCGTCGTGGCGCTCGCGCAGTTCGTGGTAGATATCCCAGAGGTACTCCGCACGGTCGATGTGGGACAGCTCTCGCCACTCTTCGAACGCGTCGTTCGCTGCAGCGAGAGCGGCGTCGACATCGTCTTCGGTGCCGCGCTGGAACGTCGCCAGCGCCTCCCCCGTCGCCGGATTACCGCTCTCGAACGTTTCCGAGCCGCTGCCATCGGTCCACTCGCCGCCGATGTAGTGTTGGTTCACCTGCTCTGTTGCTTGCTGGCTCATACTCGAGTGGACAACGAGCGACGTAAAAACGCTGCTGGTGGTGGTGTCTCAGAGCTATAGTAGCCACTGCAAGTCAATGCACACCTGATCGCACGACGGCAGCGCGGTTCTCACTCGTTCCACTCGCTCCGAACCGCGGAAGTGCGATCAGTGTGTAAATAGTTGCAGTTGTTACTATAGTCGGTGGCATTGTTCTGCGTCGATTTCGAGGATGTCTGGTTTCAAGTTTCCGAGTCCGGCTTCCGTGTGTATTCCCGCTCAGTTCCGTTCGAGTTCCCGCGCCGAGTTATCTGCCTCGACTGACTCGGAGTCGACGGTATCTGTCTCGGCCGACTCGGAGTCGAATACGTGCTCGAGTTCGCGGTCCAGTTCACGCTCGGTAAGATCGCCGCGGGCATACTGTTCGCGCAGGGACTCGAGTTCGGGTTCGGTCGATGTCGCTGCCGCACTGGCAGTACTATCGAGAGTCGCGGCGTTAGCCGCCGTAGTTGCCGGCTGTGTGTTGTCGTCGGCAAACTGTCCGGCGACGACGAACGCGAGGGCGAGGGTACCAAGAAGACCGAACACGGCGAGTGAGCCAGGAACACCTGCAGTGAGAGCAGCAACGACGACCAGCGGAAATCCGAGAACGAGTGCGAAGAGGGCGGCTGCCGTCCCGTTGTCCATTGGTCAAGTTTCGAGTGGTGAACGTGAAAAACTTTCGACGAGATACTGGCTGTGGATCGTAACGCGGTCGCGGCGTCCCTACTGTTCGCTCAGATCCGCCGCCTTCTCGAGTTCACTCCGGAGCAAGGTCGAGTCAAACTCGTGATCCGGACGGAGCCGAACGAAGTCCAGGAAGCGACGCGCCGAGAGCAGTTCCGACGGTTGATAGACCGAGGAGGCGGCGAGGACGGCCTCGCGAGCGCCGATTCGGGGCTCCAAGATCGCGAGCGCACAGGCGAGGTCGTAGGCCGTCGTCTCCGCAACACGGTCTTCGTGGACGCTGGTCGCATCGATGAAGTACAGGTCGCCGTCACACAGCAGGATGTTCTCGTCGCGGAGGTCGCCGTGAGCGAGTCCGTGTTCGTGTAGCGTCGCGAGCATCTCGAACAGTTCCGGCGCGCGGGCGGCGACCTCCCGGTCCGAAACCGTTCGCAGCGATTCGAACTCCGGGAGGTACTCGAGTACCAGCACACCGAGACCGTTGACTTCGAAGGCCTCGATTGGGCGGGGAGCGTTGATGCCGATAGCGCGCATGCGCTGGGTGGCTTCGTACTCGTGTTCGACCATCTCGCGGGGGGTGTCGAAGCGGTCGAAGAAGCCTTCGGTGCCGGAGGAGACGGCACCGACGTTGCGGCCGGTCGTCAGGAGCGCGTGGACGAGCGCGTTCTGGCGGGTGACGATTTTGACGAACCACTTCTCATCGATGACGCAGGGGGTCGAGAGCCAGTTGTCGGCTTCGAGGAACTCGACGCGGACGGCGTCGCGGTCGTGTCGTTCCGCCAGCGTGCGGATGACGCGCTCGATGCGTCCCCACTCGACCGTGCCGCGTGCGAGCTGGCGGAGATCCATTACTAGAGATGGTGTGGGCTCGGAGTTAAATGCGTCTCGAAGTGTCTCTACCGAGACGTGTCACTCACACCACTCGTTCGAACGTTCGATCGTCACGGAAACAGAGGTGTGAACGACTATATCGGAGCATACAGCACCGTGCGGGCGCATCTAAGCAGTACTGTTTTCATCGTTGCTCTGAGAGTACGACCTAGACCTAGCATGGACGCTGTGGATGACCTCGGTGATGCGATCGACGTGACGCGAGAGTTGTTGGTGCCGGTTCGGGTCGGCCGCTGGCTCAAACTGGCGTTCGTCGTCCTCTTCGTCGGCGGCGGCCTTGGTGCAAGCGGCGGCGTGCCGGTCGGAGACGTTGAACCCCTGCTTGATCAGCCGATGCCGACAGTCGAAACGGATGTCGACCCCGTTCCAGACGAGGTGATCGCCGTCCTCGGGCTGTTGATCGTAGCTGGCGTTCTCCTCTGGATCGCATACGCGGTGGTCGGTGCGATTATGGAATTCGTCTTCATCGAATCGCTTCGGTCGAATGCGGTCCACGTCAGGCGCTATACCCGAGCAAACATCGGGCGCGGGTTGCGGCTGTTCGCCTTCAGAGCTGTTGCAGTGCTCCTGTTGAGTAGTGTTTTCGGGGTCGCAGTACTGGCCACATTTGGCGGCGTTCCAGACACGAGTTCACTCGCACTTGCCGGCGTCCTCGCGATTCCGCTGTACCTCGTCTACGCGGTTGTAATGCGCTTTACGTCCGAGTTTGTCGCGCCTGTCATGCTCCTCGAGCAGCGAGGGGTAGTGAGCGGGTGGCGACGATTCTGGCCGACCATCTCCTCGAACTGGGGGAACTACGCCGTCTATTTGGCGCTGGTGTGGGTCCTGCAGTTCGTTCTCAACATCGTCGTCGGCTTCGTCGTCGTGATCAGCGCGCTTATCGTGGCGATCCCGTTCGTTGTGCTCGCCGTACTTGCGTATGTTCTGGGCGGTGCCGGCGTCTACCTCGCCGTCGCGATCGGTCTCCTCGGACTCGTGGGTGTGATCGCAGTATTCGCGCTCATCCAGTTACCCATCCGGACCTACTTCCAGTACTACGCGCTGCTCGTCCTGGGTGACACCAACCCCGAACTCGATCTGATCCCGGACCAGCGCCGCGTTGCACGAACGGGCAAAAACGGCGTTACTGGTGCCGGCGAGACCGTCTCCCCAACCGACGGATGGGAACTGACTGGCTCGTCAACCGACAGCGAGCGAACGAGCAACGAAACGGGCACAAACACCGGAACGAGTACGGATACAACGACCGGGACGGAAACAGAAACAGAAACAGAAACGCGCGGCGTGCAGGATCCGAACACCAGTTCCGACACTGACGACCGACGGTCCGCCGACGATGCCGGCTTCTGGGGCGACAGCGAGCCAACCAGCAACTGGGACGCCACAGACGAGAGTGAATCCGATCAAACGGATACGGAGAGCAGTGCAGACAGTGCCGAGGGAGACGACAACAGGACGGACGGCGAAACCGGCGACACCGATACGGACACAGACAGTGACGACGGTCGCGGCTGGTGACCACTACAGACCACTCTCATCTATTGCAACCCCGCCATCCCGTTTATTTCATCAGTCGGTGACGTATCCCGAGAACCGATGGGACCACCGACACTCGAGGTCACGTTGATCGGACTGGACTCGAGTACCAACTGGACCACGCCCAGCCTCGAACCCGTCCGCCAAATCGGATCGGGTGGCGGGATTGGTGGGAGGAGTGGGGGTAGTGTATTCGCCAGGAGTGGTCTGGCTGATGGCGGTGACGGATTCCGATGGAGTGTGTTTGTCGTCGGATGTTGTCTGATCCTGCTCGGTGTCGTCGGCGTTCGATACGCGCCGGCGATTGTCCGTGCGCAAGCGAGAGAAGGAATGACGCCAGTCGAGGACGAACACCTCGAGGAGACGGATCGGATTCGTGTGACGAAAGGGACGAGCGTGGTTTTTTTGGTCGTCGGAGTGGTGCTCGTCGGTTATGCGAGTGGCGTCGTTTGAGGAGCGCTGTTAGCTGATCGTGGAGAGAATGCCGTCGTCGTCATCATCATCGTCATCCTCATCGTCCCCGCTATCGTCTTCATCGTCGCCTGTCTCGTCGTCGCTGTCGCCAGCTGTATCGTCCTGGCTGTCACCGTCGTCTGCATCGCCGTCGCCGTCACTGTCGTCGTCACCATCATCAGTCGCCTCATCGCCCTCATCACCGTTCCCACCATCACCTTCGCCCGCCTCCTCGTCGATGGCAGGAACGACGCCGTCCATAAGCGAGAAGATGTTCTCCTCTTCTTGCCAGTCGAGGTCCCGTGGATAGACGCCGATCGTCACGAGCAGGTCCTCACCCGCCTCGACTGCCTCGGTGATATGGAGCGCAACATCGACGTCGGTCCCGTCGAACGACGCGTTTGCTGAGAAGCGAGACTGCGTAGTGGACTGGTCGGCGACAGTCGCCGCGGACTCTTCCTCGAGTTCGACGTTACTGAGATCGTCGTAGTTGCTCACAACCAGTTCGACGAGGTCGCCCGTGGACATGTCAGAGACCGGGTTGACTTGCTGACCCAGGACGGAAACCTGTGGTGTCGAGAGCACGATGAAGACGGCACCGCGCTGACGGCCGAGCGGCCCCATATCGACTGCCTTCTCGTGTTCGGTCATGTAGTTCGTCACCACGACCTCTTCGGTCGCGATGCTGGCACCAACCTCCTCGCGGACGACGAGGTCGTCGATCCGCGTCTGTTCGTATCCCGTCTCTGCCCGGACGGATTCGTCGACACCTGCTGGTGATGCCTCGTGGGTCGCGAGTCCGACGAGAGTGAGACACCCAGCGAGTCCGGCGAGGCTGGCGGTGCCGATACCACCCAGCATGGTTCGACGATTCAGATCCATGGGGGAAATCTCACGTTGGTTCATAAGTGTTTATTGGATTCGAGACTGTCACGCAACGGACCAATACGCATATCGGCAAACGGTCTCCGCTGGGTCTGACAGGTCACGAACCGGGCTACTTCCGTTTGAACGCGCGAAGAACCAATGAGCCCACCGACAGATTGGTCAGTCGACCTTGCCGTGCGTGCTGGGCACGCGTCAACCAACGGACGACGACGTAACTCACCCCAGTGAGGGCCACTGCGATGAGCAGATTTCCGACGAGTAGCTGACGGATGGCTACCCCGGCCGACTCAGCCGCCGTCTCATACGAGACAACCGGATCAGTTCCAAGGATGAACCCACCAAGCGTGATACTCGAGACGTACACTGCCGGTTTGACGAACGGGTTGAGCACTGCTGCGGAGGCGAACAGCGCCGGTGTCGAGATCCACGACCAAAGACGACCAAAGACGACGAAGAGTCCGAGTCCGAGGCCGCCAGTCGGCATCGCCGTGACGAAGATGCCGAGTGCGAAACTGGCTGCGACCTGATGTGGCGTATGCTCTTCTTCGAACGCCTGTCGAAGCTTTGCGCGAGCAGTGGCACGATAGTGGCCCAAGCGATCCCGGAGATTCACGTATATCTATCCGTCTCCCTCGTTCGACCCAACGTGCAAAAAGCTACCGAGAGTCAAGATAAACACCCACGACCCGTCAAATTCGAACCATGTTTCGGACACTGGCTACGCCTCACGAGCGACGACGGATGTGAACGATAGCAGTGGTGTCGGACGGTCGTTATGGGAACGAGCCCGCTTCGTCGTACGCGTCGGCGACGCGCTGCAGCGCAACGACGTACGCAGCGGTCCGTGGGTTATCCAGATCGTGTTCCTCGTAGGTTTCGACGAGCGCATCGAACGCCTCGACGATGATCGTCTCGAGTTCGTCGTTCACGCGCTCTTCCGACCAGGAAAATCGCTGGCGATTCTGAACCCACTCGAAGTACGAGACAGTGACACCGCCCGCGTTCGCGAGAATATCCGGAATGACAAAGACGTCCTTCTCCTCCATCACTGCGTCGGCTTCGGGCGTCAGCGGTCCGTTCGCGGCCTCCGAAATGACGTCGGCAGAGACCTCCTCGGCGAGTTTGCCGTCGATTGCGTTCTCCAGTGCGGCCGGAATGAGCAGGTCGACATCCAGCGTGAGGGCCTCCTTGTTGGTGATCTCTTCCTCGCTCTCCTCGTAGCCGACAATACTTCCGGCCTCGTTCTTGTGCTTTTTCGCAGCGACCGGGTCGAACCCATCCGGGTTGTAGATGCCGCCACTCGAGTCGCTCGCGGCGACGACGGTGGCACCCATCTCGTCGATCAGTTTGGCGGCAATCCAGCCGGCATTGCCGTATCCCTGCACGGCGACGGTTGCGCCGTCGAGATCCTTGTTGAGGTAGTCGAACGCCTCGCGGGCTGCGAGCACGGTCGAACGGCCGGTTGCCTCGACGCGGCCTTTGCTGCCGCCGCTGGCGATGTTTTTGCCCGTGATGACGCCGGGTTCGGTGGTGTTCTCGAGTGTCTCGTAGGTGTCTTTGATCCAGTTCATCTCCCGCTGGCCGGTGTTCACGTCGGGTGCGGGAATGTCGCGGTCGACGCCGATCAGGGGACGCAGTTCGGTCGCGAACGCGCGAGTGAGGCGCTCGAGTTCGCTCTCCGAGTATTCTGCGGGATCGACGATGATCCCACCCTTGCCACCGCCGTAGGGGATTCCGACGGTCGCACACTTGTAGACCATCCAGCCTGAGAGCGCCTTGACTTCGTCGCGGGAAACACCCGGGTGGTAGCGGATGCCGCCCTTGTACGGCCCGCGGTCGCCGTTGAACTGCGAGCGGAAGGCTTTGAACCGTTCGAGGTCGCCGTTGTCGAGTTCGACCGTGAGATTCGTCTCGAGCACGCGCTCAGGGTGCTTGAGCCGCTCGATTACGTCATCACCGATGTCGAGATGTGCTGCCGCGTCGTCGATCTGCGACTGCAGGCTCTCGAACGGGTTTGTCTCTGCTGCCATAGGTCAGTATTTCGCAGAACCGAAAATAAGCGTGGCGAACATCACCCATAGTAAGTAAAACACAATATAAGGATTATAGTCGTGTTAATATCTGATACAGGTGTTGCCGCCGAGCCTGCAATGGGGTCTTGTCTTTGACTCCGAGACGGAGATCGTCTCCGACTTAGGGACGAAATATCCACAACACACCTCCCGGTACCGCCGACTTACGAATCGGCCGCGTCCGCCCGCTCACGAATCCGTTCCGCCTGTGCAATCAACGGCGCATCGATCATCTCCCCATCGACCTCGAAGACACCCCGTCCCTCACCGTCCGCCTCTCGCTTCGCCTCGAGTACAGCCGTCGCCCACTCGAGTTCCTCGGCTGTCGGCGTGAACGCCTCGTTGATCGGGGCGACTTGAGCGGGATGGATCGCCAACTTGCCGTCGTAGCCGAGTTGAATTGCGAACTCAGTTTCCTCGATAAGTCCGTCTTCGTCGCCGAAATCGGTGAAGACCGTATCGATCGCCTGGCAGTCGTGTGCGGCGGCCGCCACGACGACGCGCTCGCGTGCGTAGAGGACTTCCGTTCCCTCGTCGGTCCGCGTCGCGCCCAGATCCGCCGAGAGGTCTTCGGCACCGAACAGGAGGGCGTCGGTTTCGGGAACGGCCGCGATTTCCGGTGCTGCGAGCACGCCCCGTGCGTTTTCTATCAGTGCCAGGATGGGGATCTCGAGTGCGTGGGACTCGAGTTCCGCCGCAAGCGTGTGGACGTCATCCGCGGAGCCGGTTTTAGGGAGCATGACGCTATCGAGGCGGAAGTCGGTTGGCGAGCTGGCGGTATCGGTGTCGGTGTCAGTGGCAGTGTTGGAGCCGGTGTCGGTATCAGTGTCAGTGTTGGTGCCGGTGTCGATATCGGTACCACCGCCCGCGATAACCGCAAGGTCGGCCGCCAGCTCGTTGACGGGGGCGTTCACCCGAACACAGACCTCACAGTCGGGATCGAACCTCGGGTCAGTCAGAACTTCACGAACGGTTTCTCGTGCCGATTCTTTCTCGGTCGGTGCAACTGCATCTTCGAGGTCGAAGACGATGGTGTCAGCACCTGCGCTGGGTGCCTTGCGGAGCATATCCGGCTGGTCACCGGGTGTAAAGAGGATACTGCGTCGTACCATAACCGACTGTGTGCGTACCACTACTGTCAATGTATGGGACATGGGTGAGGAAAGCGGATCGGGGTTGGGAGTGTTGAGGACGGAGATATTGATAAAGACACATTGGGGAAGGGATGGGGTAGGTGAGGACGTTGGATGGGGGAGCAAGAAGTGTAGAAAGCGGGCCCCTCTCTGAGGAGACACCCCTCATTCAAAGTGAAATTGGATGGGAGAGAACTGAATGGGTTGTGTGGCGGTTTTCACTCTGAATTGGGGGTGGACGATTGACGGACAGTGTCACTCTCGAGTCATGGAGGAGGCTAAATACGAGACTCGAAAAGATCCGACAGAGAGTAGGATAAGAGTGGGAAGAGGGAGAGTAGGACAAGATTGGAGAGAAGGAGGAAGTATAGGGTGGGAGTAAAAGCGGGGTAGAAGTAAGAGCAACAGGCGTGAGCGAGGAGAAAACAGAGATGGAAAGCGAGTAAGAGAGTGAGTAAGAAAGAGTGGAAGCGTCGAAATCCGACAGGCGAAACAGGATTTACCCCCAGGGACCCCTCATTCAGAGTGTATCCTTTCTGTGGGAGGGTGGGGGTGGAGAGAGCGAGGGGGAGTTGCTGATCGCTTCGGGTCTCTGCCAACGTTTGGTATGAGTTTCTAGTATTCGGAATCTGTTGCTGGAACCACAACATTCAAACCATAACTAGAAACGGTTCTAGACTAGAATACATACTGAAGATTTGTTGTTGAATCGATAATCTACAGTGGAACCGCCGATGGTGTGTCAATGACGTGCCGATGACCTATCGGGGATAACAGTGAGGGATCGGTCGCTGGAGAGCCACCTCCCTCCAGCGGTACTAGTTGATACCGCTCTTTCTCACGTCTCTTACCTCCTTCACTCACCCTTATTTTCCCTCCAATCTCCTCCATTCACTCTTCTCTCACCCCTCACCATCATCACCCGCTCTCAGCTCACCCCTGTTATCTCCTCCATTCACTCTTCTCTCTCCCCTCTCCATATTCACCCGCTCTCAGCTCTTCTCTCACCACTCTCACTCGCTCTTCTCTCCCACTTACTTCTCTTCCCATCTCCCTCTCTTCTTCTCCCACCTCACCCCCTATTCATCGCTGCCTTTCACTCTGAATCAGGGGTGGGCCTGTTCACCACTGATTCGTTCGTTCACATCTTGTATTTCAGCCGTTTCCAGCGCTACTGCAGTCAAATAGAGCCCAGTCGTGATTCATTATCAGTCTGCATTCTTTCCCATGGTTTTATAATACCGGTCTTCCAGAATGGAAGCATGGCTGATACGGCCGGTGGGGACCCGCTCTTCCAATCCCACGATCCGATCTTCAATCGGAAGGAACTCCTCCACGTCGGGCACGTCCCCGATGAGGACCGGATCGTCGGTCGGGACAACGAAATCCAGTCCGTTGCCGCCGAAGTCGGCGCGATCACGCGCGGCGATCCACCGAACAACGTGATGATCTACGGCAAAACCGGAACCGGGAAGAGTCTCATCTCCCGCCACGTCGCCACGCGAGCCCAGGATGCTGCCAGCAGCAACGAAATCGACTGTGGCGTTCTCTACGTTGACTGCTCTGAAGCGAACACGGAAACGCGTGCGACCCGCCAACTCGCCCTGAGTCTCAAAGAACAGACCGCCTACCAGGACCACATCCCGCTTCGTGGCGTCGGGACCATGGAGTACTACCAGCACATCTGGCGTATTCTGGAGTCCTTCTTTGACGCCGTCATCGTCATTTTAGACGAAATCGACAAACTCGATAACAGTAATATCCTGATGCAACTCTCCCGCGCTCGCGAAGCGCGCAAGACGGACGCCTACATCGGCGTCATCGGCATCAGTAACAAGGTCCAGTACCGCGAAACCTTAGACGAGCGCATCGACAGCAGCTTCGGCCACCGCGAACTGTTCTTCCACCCCTACGATGCTTCCCAGCTTCGCGAAATCATGCGCAACCGCGAGGACGCCTTCCAGCCGGACGTACTCGAGGACGGAACGATCGAACTCTGTGCTGCACTCGCGGCGAAGAAACACGGAGACGCACGCAAGGCGATCGAGATTCTGAAGGAAGCGGGCGAGCTGGCGCGGCGAACCGGGTCGGAGTCCGTCTCGGAGGAACACATCCAGCAGGCCCAGGAGGTAGCCGAGATCAACCGCATCGAGGAGTTGACCAGTGGAGCGACGGTCCACGCCAAACTCGCACTGTACTCGCTCGCGAGTCGCATCATCACTGGCGACCGCGAGACGTACAAGACCCGAGAGATCTACCAGCGCTACGTCGGTATCTGCGAACTGGTCGCAAACGATCCGATCACGGAGAACGGACTCTATCGCCAACTCAAGGAACAGGCGTTCCTCGGCGTCATCGAGTCTGAAAAGACCGGCGGCGGCCGCTCACAGGGGAGTTACCTGCTTCATCGACTTGTGACGGACCCAAAGCACATCGTCAAGGCGGTCAAACGCGACTCCTCGCTCGAGGACCTACCGTCCTACGAGCAACTCGCAAATGGTGGCGACTCCTCGCGAGAGCACGAGGTGGAGACGGATCTGTCTTCGTTCTCGTGACGGACCTGTCCTCGTTCTCGTAGTTTTTCGGTCACGCTTGTCTCGCACTGTCGTTCGTACTCGAGTACAGTCTGAACGACGGGGGTGGGGGAGAAACGTGGGGGGGTTGCTACACAGACTGTGTGAGCCGGTTGCTCCGTCGTGCGGTGTGGGGACGGTACAAATCGGTGAGTGTCTGTGTGACGCTTTCAGTCTGAATTGGGGGTCTGGGTTTGTGTCTGAGCCTGGGCGTAGGTCTGTGCCTGAGCCTGAGCCTGGGCGTAGGTCTGTGCCTGAGCCTGGGCCTGGGTGTAGGTCTGTGCCTGGGTGTGGATAATTATGGCCAGAGCCCGCGTGCCTCGTGTGCTTCTGCGATGCGCTGTAGTGCGACGATGTACGCCGCATCGCGCCAGGTCACGTCGTTGCGTCCGTACTCGTCACAGACCGCGCCCCAGGCGCGGAGCATCTCCGTTTCGAGTTCCTCGTGGACGCGTTCTAAACTCCAGGCGCGGCGGTTGATGTCCTGGAGCCACTCGAAGTACGAGACGGTGACGCCGCCCGCGTTCGCGAGAATGTCCGGGATAACCGGAATGTCTCGGTTCTCGAAGATCTGGTCGGCCGTCGAGGTCGTTGGACCGTTCGCCCCCTCGACGATCATGTCGGCGTTGACGTTGCGCGCGTTATCGCCGGTGAGTACGTTTCCAATCGCGGCGGGGATGAGCACGTCGACGTCGAGTTCGAGCAGTTCCGCGTTGGTGAGCGACTGCGGAGCATTGTAGCCCGAGACCATGCCGGGTGTTTCGTCGTGATCTTCCACGTCGTTCGTATCGAGGCCGTCAGGGTCGTAAATCGCGCCGTCGATGTCGGAGACGGCAACGATGGAGGCACCGCGTTCGTCCAGATAGCGGGCGGCGTTTGCGCCAACGCTACCGAACCCTTGTACGGCAACAGTCGTTTCGTCGAGATTCCAGTCGTAGTAGTCGACCGCTTCCGCAGTGATGATACCAACACTCCGGCCAGGCGACTTTTCACGGCCCTGGGAGCCACCGATAACTGGCGGCTTCCCGGTCACGACGCCCGGCGTGGTTTCACCTTCCTGCATCGAGTAGGCGTCCATGAACCAGGCCATCGTCTCGGGGTCGGTCCCCATATCCGGTGCCGGGATGTCTTTCATCGGGCCGATAACGGGTCGAAGCTCCTCGGCGAACCGACGGGTGAGCCGCTCTTTCTCGTCCGTGCTGAGATCCTTCGGGTCAACGACGACGCCACCTTTCGCGCCGCCGAAGGGGAGATCCATCACGGCACACTTCCAGGTCATCCACATCGAGAGACCGACACACTCCTCCTCGTTGACGGCAGGGTGATAGCGCAGCCCTCCCTTGTAGGGGCCACGAACGCTGTCGTGGTGGGCGCGGTAGCCGGTGAACATCTCGCGCGTGCCGTCGTCGCGTTCGAGTGGAATCGTAACTCGGTAGACGCTGGTCGGGTGACGAAGCCGCTCGACGATGCCCTCGTCGACATCCAGGTGGGCGGCCGCGCGCTCGAGTTGGCGACGGGCTGTTTCGACTGCGCTTTCCTCTTCGTCGGGTTCCGTTGTCGGTTCGGCTGCGGTCATAGTGAGAGTGGTGAAGGCTGTGCCCGCACAAGACGACGATCAGACGACACCTCGACTGAACGTGGTCATACCACGTCGTGTCGGCGTACTGAAACCGCCGGCGGGTGTAGATGTGTGGGTTTCCGACCCATCGCCATAACCCTTGTTACTCCCTCGTGATTCATGCAATACTTGCTCAAACGAGTGGCCATTGCCGAGTTCTACCTGCTAGCACCGCCAGCAATACGGAACCAGTTCGGCATGAGAGAACTGCCCGTTCGTTTGAAGCAGTTCCTCGTGGTCGGCTTTCGTATGTCTATCGAGAGTACAAACCCAGCAACCGGTGACGTGATCGAAACGTACGACGAAACGGATGCGAGCGAACGCGAGAATCGACTCGACCGCGCACAGGCTGCGTTCGAGGAGTGGCGCGACGTACCGATCGAGACGCGCCAGCGGTTGCTCGTGGATGCGGGCGACATTCTTCGAGAGAACACCGAGGAGTACGCCGAACTGATGACACGAGAGATGGGGAAACCGATCGAGCAGGCCCGCGCCGAGGTCGAGAAGTGTGCCTGGGTCTGTGACTATTACGGCGAGCACGCAGCCGAGTTCCTGCAGGACGAAGTCGTTGCAGGTGATCCGAACGCCCGAACGGTGGTCGCACATCAGCCGCTTGGACCGATCCTCGCGATCATGCCGTGGAATTTCCCGTTCTGGCAGGTGTTCCGATTCGCCGCACCGAATCTCGTTGCGGGGAACGTCGGCCTGCTGAAACACGCCTCGAACGTCCCCGGTTGCGCACGCGCGATAGAAGATATTTTCCACGAAGCCGGCTTCCCGGCGGACGTTTTCACGACGCTGCTAATCGACTCCAGTGAAATCGAAGCGGTGATCCAGGACGACCGCGTTCAGGGCGTGACGCTTACTGGAAGCGACGGTGCAGGCCGTGCAGTCGCCGAAACCGCCGGCAGCGAACTCAAAAAGACCGTCCTCGAACTCGGCGGCAGCGATCCGTTCGTGGTACTCGAGGACGCCCCGTTGGACGAGACGGTCGAGACGGCAGTTCAGGCGCGACTCCTGAACTCGGGACAGTCCTGTATTGCGGCGAAGCGGTTCATCGTCGTCGAGGACGTCTACGACGAGTTCGTCGATCGCTTCGTCGCGGAGATGGACGCACAGGTCGTCGGTGACCCGCTTGACGAGGAGACGGATATCGGTCCGCAGGCGCGGCCGGATCTGCTCGATCAACTGCACGAGCAGGTACAGGAGACCGTCGAACAGGGTGGCGAGGTCCGGCTGGGCGGCGAGCCGATGGATCGTGAGGGTGCGTTTTACCCGCCAACCGTGCTGACCAACGTTCCCGAGGACGCACCCGCCGACCAGGAGGAACTGTTCGGTCCCGTCGCGACGGTGTTTCGGGTTCCCGACGAGGCGGCTGCGATCGAAAAGGCCAACGACACCCGATTCGGTCTCGGCGCGAGTGTCTGGACTGACGATCTGGAACGCGGTGAGCGCGTTGCCCGCGAGTTCGACTCCGGACTCGCGTTCGTGAACGAACTCGTCAAATCCGATCCGCGGTTGCCCTTCGGCGGCGTCAAGGACTCGGGCTACGGTCGCGAACTCGCCCGCGACGGGATCCATGAGTTTACCAACACGAAGACGATCTGGGTGCAACAGGACGCTGGCGAGGAGTCGGAACTGGTGGACTGAGGACGCTGCGGGTGACGGGCGACACACTGCAGTCCCACACGCGTTCTCGCCGGACCGGTGTGTCAGCTACGGTGACGGCACAACACCGTAGTTGAGCGCCGCCACTACACTATCTTTTTGAGGCGACCCCGCCACGTCGCACGTATGACCGGTTTGTACTACGAGGAGTTCACGGTCGGCGAAACGATCGAACACGAACGGAGGCGAACGGTTTCCGAGAGCGACAACCAGCGGTTCTGCGATATGACGATGAATCAGCAACCGCTGCACTTAGACGACGAGTTTGCAGCCGACACCGACTTCGGTGAACGGCTGGTCAACGGCCTCTACACGATGAGTCTCGCCGTCGGCATTTCGATCCCCGAGACGACCGACGGGACCATCGTCGCGAATCTCTCGTACGACAACGTCGAACACCCCCATCCCGTATTCCACGGCGATACTCTCCGCGTCCAGTCGACTATCACCGACAAGCGCGAGACCAGCGACGGCGAACGCGGTGTCGTCACGATGCACGTTGAAGTGTTCAATCAGGACGACGAACTGGTGTGTGAGTTCGACCGGACTGCACTTTCGCTGAAACGGGAGTTCGTCGACGACGAGTGATCGTCGAACCGGGGCGAACAGATATCCCCTATCAGTGATCGCATCGGGCGAAACGGTGACTTTCGGCGCGCTTCCGGCCTCAGAGGACCGTCGAAATCATGTAGACGTTGATCCCGCTCGCGATGAGCCACGGAAGGGCCAGTCCGGCTGGGACGATCGGCTGGTACACTCTGGGGAGGAGCGGCCGACAACAGAGGCCGACGCCGACAGCTGCGGCTTTCAGAACGAGCATTCCGACGAGTCCGTAGCCATCGATCGCGCTCCGGGCGATCGGATTCGACTCGGTCAACCCGAGGTGGAGGCCGAGAAACGTCGTCACGACATCGCCGACGAGCGAGACGGCGACAAGTACCCAGAGAAGCCGGTCGAGATCACTCGTTGTGACAGTAACAGTTAGCCGCGGTACCGAGTAGACGGCGTCGGATTGCATACACTCCCACCCGGAATCGAACCGGATAGCCAGTCTGTGGCCAAGAGCAGCGAGTGGGTCGGATGTCGGATGTCGGATCTCCCACCGGTATCCACAACACAGTACCGACCGTTCGCCGTCGCCCACCGGGAGCAACCGGAGTTCAGTCGGTACTATCCCAATTATGGGTATTGTTATGCGAGCCGTATCCTCGTCCTACGAGTGGTTACCAGTCAGTAACAAGTGCCAAACCCAAACTCGCTGACAGCGAGGTGCCGTGTCTCTCGACAGCGTCCGTGCTCAGCAGGCGGGTAACGGAGAGTGAGAGGAACACCGGTATCGAACACCCAGCGACGCGGCAGGGCGGTACACGCCACGAGCGGACGAGTTGGGGGGAATGTGCGACGTGGGTGTCACGACCCGGTTGGAGGTGTGTCGGTTCGGCGGTTGTCTCCGCGGTCACCAGCACGGAGACATTGCAACGTATTGCCGATGGCGTGAGGAACGTTTGCGTTCAGTCGTCCAGTCATTATATCGCGAGTGAGTATTCAGGCCGAGTGTATTCGTGTCCAGACATGTGTCAGCGGGCCGTTGAAATAGGGTGTTTACTGGTGACAACTGCAGGCACAACGCCTATCCATAATTCTGCCTATCCTGCAGATACAGCTGCAATAACCCGTGTACGTGAATATTAGCTTTGACGTGACGAGGTGAAACCGAAGACGGTATCGACTCTCAAATACATGTCAGATGAGACGATAGAACGTTCTACCCGACGACTCGCGACGATTCGGGATCGACTCGATTCGGGGATGGACCGTCGTGAGTTCGTCCGGACGCTCGTGACCGGTGGCTACGCCGTTGGCATGGCACAGTTCCTCGGCGTCGAGGACTTCTTGCGTGCCGACGACGGCGACGTACCGATCGTTACCGCACTCGTCAGGGACGATCCGAACGACCCCTGGTCGTTGACAGAGCGAACGCGATACGTCCCTGCGGACTGGTACGCTGCAGTCGAGTCTGCGATCGAACTGAACGAACGGCTGGCACGGCTCGCGTTCACCGGCTATCTCGGGAGTGCGGTCGTTCCCGGCTCCTACCAGAGCGAGACGGCAACAGTCTCGGTCGGGATCTCGCGCGACTGGGACTCCGTTCGGGACCTCCTCGACCAGCTCGTCGCCGGCATTCCAGTCGATATTGAGGCACTTTTCGACAACGACGGGATCAACGACCTGGAAGACGTCGGCGACATCGAAGACGCGGAGGATCTCGAGAGCGTCGAGAACATCGAGGCCGGTCGTGACTCGTTCGAGCCGCGTATCCTCGAACACGTTCACAACGGATACGCCCCGAGCGGTGTCGCCTGCGAGACACCGACGAGTCTGGCAACGCTCGGGCCGGCACTATACAACCCTGATACGGAACAATCGTTCTTTGTCACAGCAGAACACGCCTTCAACAGTGGACCCGATCCGGTTGGCGAACCTGTCTCACTTCCCATCCAGGACTCAGACCACGTCTCACTCGGCACCGTTGCAAGTGCCCACCCGGCCGAGGACTTCGCCACGATCGAACCGACGGGCGACATCGAACCGGCCAGTTTGATCGATACGCAGCCGTCGCTGCGAGTGCGCGGCCAGTACACCAAGTTTGGCCTCGCAGACCTCATGGCTCGCGACGAACGACTCGAGAAGGTCGGCGCAATGACTGGCCATACAACGGGTGCGATCCAGGGGATTGATGCAGTGACCTGCTTTACGGACGACTTCTGCCGATACGGTCAGATCCGGTGGGGAGGAGAGATGGATTTAACTGACGGTGACAGCGGATCGGTGAGCTTTCACGCTGATCCGGAGGGCGACGATGACGACGTCCTCATCGCTGGCTTCAACAATGCTCGCACCTGGTGGCCCGGCCAGAGCTACGTCTGGGGCGTCGGTGCGTACAGGATAACCGAACGTTATGGCTATCACTTTTGAACGCGGCCAACGACAACGGCGACGACAACGACGACAACGACGACGACCGATCCCAGTGACCAACGCGTCACTGTCCACGAGGTGGCAACAGTGAGCGACGGCTCACCGCACTCGAGTACCGGGTCGGCTTCGACTTCCACCACCAGTGCCGGCACGATCCTTGGCGGGATCGGCCGGGTTGTCGCCGACGCGATCATCGTTGCCGCGTTCGTCCTGTTGGTGACACTGCTGTTCTTGCAGACCGGCTGGCCGCGCTGGGCGTTTTATGTGGTGCTGTTTCTCGGTGTTGCAGGCTACGTGTCGATTACGCGGCCGTGGTGACAGAGTCGACTGTGACACGTCGTCAGTCAATAACGAGGGTGAAAATCGCGGTCCGGTTCTGGTTTGAGTTCAGTTCCGATTTCAGCTCGCCCGCTGCTCAGGACAACTGCGTCTCGAGTCGGTCAATCAGCGGCTCGTTGCCGACGAACACCGGTGTCCGCTCGTGAATGCCCTCGCTTGGCTCGACGGTCAGCAGCGATTGCTCGCCGTTCGAGGAGCGGCCACCTGCTCGTTCGATGATGTACCCAATCGGGTTCCCCTCGAACTGAAGGCGGAGCTTTCCTTCAGGACGGGACTCGAGTCCCGGGTAGCCGAAGATACCGCCGTAGGTGACGACCTGATTGACGTCACCGATCATCGCGCCGCCGTAGCGCAGTTTGAGTTCGGTTTCGATCTCGCGGGCGTACTGCGTGAACGCGTCGGTCCAGTCGGGGACGCGACCGCCAAAGCCGTAGACGACCGGGTCGTCGGGAAGCGTGACGTCCTCGCGGATGCGGCGTCGCTCGCCGCCAGTTAACTCGTACTCCGAGACGGTGTCCTCGGTTGCGAGGAGCATCGTCGTGATCGGGCCGTAGAGCACGTACGCGGCCGCGACGAGGTCCTCGCCGCGGGCTGGCAGCGGTGCGTCGTAGACGCCGACGATGGTCCCCATCGCGTTGTTGGAGGTGAGATTCGAGGAGCCGTCGAGTGGGTCGACGGCGACGGTGTAGCCGGCCGCCGAAGCTGTGTCTCCACAGTCGACGATCGCTTCGCGCTCCTCGCTGGCATACTGGCTAATCCCGTCGATTGCCAAGAGCCGCTCGGCGAGCAACTCGTCCGCCCAGATGTCGGCTTCGACCTGCGTCTCGCCGCTTGGATTCTCCTCGTCGACGGCGCCGCGGCGACCGACCAGCCCCTGTCGAATCTCCGTCGCCGACCGACTCAGTGTCGCCACGACGGCCTCGACGACCGGATCGGAAACCGTCATCCTATTCGGTTGCCTCGAGTGCAGCGTCTGCCGTCTCCTCCTCGTAGATGACTTTCTCGAGTGCGTCGAGAATGCGGGTTGGGTTCTCGCGCTGCCAGACGTTGCGGCCGACGGCGAGGCCGGTACAGCCGGCGTTGATGGCGGCTTCGACAGTCGAGAGGAAGTCGTAGTCGGAGGTCTTCGAGCCACCGCTCATGACGACGCTCATGTCGCCGGCGGCCTTGCAGGCGTGTGCCATCGCGTCGGGGTTGCCGGGGTACTTGACCTTCGCGATGTCGGCACCGAGCTCGAGTCCGAGGCGGGTCGCATAGGAGATGGTGCTCGGCTTGGTGTCGTTCTTGAGTCCCTGGCCGCGCGGGTACGACCACATGACGACAGGGAGGTCGTGTTCGCGGGCGTCTTCTTGGACGTCGCGGAACTCTTCTGCCATCTCGACCTCGTGGTTCGAGCCGCCATAGAGGGTGAAGCCGATGGCGTCAGCGCCGAGTTCGGCGGCGTAGTCGACCGAGCAGTTGACCGCCGAGTCGTACTCGCCCATCCAGAGGTTCGAGGTCCCGTTGACCTTCAACAGGAGGTTGACGTCATCCTCGTAGCTTGGGTAGTAGCCCTCGGCGATCCCCTTCTGGACGGCCATCGCGCTGACGGCGTCGTGGGTCGCCGTCTCGAAGACCGTCGACGGATCGAGTTTTTCGGGCACGTCTTCGAAGTCGACCGGGCCGTGTTCGAGGCCGTGGTCCATCGCGAGGATCAGTGTCTTACCGTCACGAACGATTGGGGAATCGTCGATCGGAATCATCTGTTAGATGGTCCAACAGGCCGCTATAAATCTCTGATGGTCCGTATTATCGATATTACTCATTTGAGTAGTAACCATTGCTCAGAAACAGTGTGATAGACGTCGACCACCAGCAAGGGACAGGTGTCAGGGCGAAAGCAACTCACGCGCGTTGTGGCGCCACGACCGAACGTGAAGCACGTCCAGTTCCAGCAGGCGGGCGATCGTTACCGCTCGAATCGTCGCTAACCGCTCTGCCGAGACGATTCCCGCCTCGGCGAGCACCGCCGCATCGTCCGGACCGACGCCCGTGACGGCGGTCAGCGGTGTTGGCCGTGGGTACGGCCGCTCGTCGCCGCTCTTATCGTCGCCGTCGGTATCAAGTCCGTCAGTATCGTTTGCGTCTGGCCGACAGTCCGAGTCGGGAACCGTACTCGAGTCCCCTGCGTGCGCAGTCGGTGGCTGTGCCTCGAAGCGCTGCCATTCTTCGCTGTCGCTGGCTGCGATCCACGCACGTTCGGCCGCACCGAGGCCGCGGACTTCGTCGGAGCGGCGGTCGAGGCCCAGTTCGCTGTCGGTCTGGAACGACCACGGGAGCGAGAGTCGGCGGCGGAGTTCGGCCGCGAACGCCTCGTCGAGGTCGGTTTCGAGGAGCTGCTGGTAGGAGTACTCCTTGTTGGCGACTGCCTCGGGGTCTAGATCCACTGCTGTTAGCTGCTCGCGCTGGTTGTCGTCGAGCCGAGAGTTAGAGTCGTGATCGGTAGGCGACTGATCGGTGGGGTCGACTACGAAGACCTCGTCGGGTTCATCGATGACGGGGAGTTCGATGCCGAGTCCGATGCCGAGGCTGATCGTTTCCGATTCGTCGTTTTCAACGGTTTCGTTAGTCTCGGTAATCTCGTCAGTCTCGCCAGTCTCGTCGTCGGAATCGATCCCGTCGCTTTCATCGCCCTCGTCCTCGCCCTCGCTCTCACCAGCCCGCTCTTCGATCGCCGTCCGCACCGCTGGCGGGCGCTCCTCGTAATCGCGGTCTGTTTGCCCACTCGGCTCCCCGTCCCACTCGTTCGCCGAACCTGCCTCGTTCGGTTCGGTTACGAACTGTTCCTTACTCACGCGAGTCACCGCCCGTCCGTAGCTCTCACTGTCGAGTCTTGAAACTTGTCCTCACATTGATGCACATCCTGTCGACCGAACTACTATTGTTGCTGCCGCTGACTGTCTCGTATGCGTTCACCTCCCCGCGTCGCCACGGCCGCCGTCGCCCTCTCGGTCCTCTGTCTCGCAGTCGTCGCACTCGCTGCTGGTGCGCCACCACCGTCACCCATCTGTGGGGTCTGTGGCACCGACACGCTCGACGGCGCAACCGAGGCGGGGACACTTGACATCTACGTCGACGAGAGCGGTGACTCCCAGTGGGTCGAACAGGTCCCCGTCACCGAAACGGCTGCGAACACCTATCAAAACGATACCCGCGCGCTCGAAACAGCCGTCGACGACAGTCAACATCGATACCGCGCCGTCGGCACCGATGCCCAACCCGTTACCGCCACGATCGAGGACCAGGCCGTCCACGTCGAGTACACCGTTCCCAACGTCGCGAGTCAGGTTGGGGTTGGCAATGGATGGGTACTCGAGTACTTCTACGCTGGCGACAGCCCGGTGCGGTACGAACTCGTCGCCGACCGGGTGTCGATTCACCTGCCGGACGACTACGCGGTAACCAACAGCCCGGAAGCGGGGAGTATCGAGGATGGAACACTGACGTGGACGAGCGGTGGGTCCGGGGAAGACGAGGATGGAGCGGGTGGCGACTTCCACAGCCGAACCTACGTCACCTACGCCCAGTCGGGGCTCACGAACACCGCCGCCTCCTGGACTGCGGCGGCAGTCGCGTTCGGACCGGTGGTACTCGAGCACACCGTGCTGGCTGGCGTCGTCCCGGTGGTAGTGGTAGGGTTCGCGGCAGTCGCGACCAGTACTGTCGGTGCTGGCCGATCACGAGAGCTGGCTGGCCGCAGCCGATGGGTTGGAACCGTCGGACGAACTGGCTGTGTCGCGCTCTGTCGCCGCCTCGGTGTGTATCACTCCCGGCGAACGCTGACGCTGCTCGGGCTGGCTACAGTGGGGCTGCTCGCCGGGGCGAGTTGGCTGCTTGGATTCCTGTTCGAGGCGCTTCTGATCGGTGCGTTCGGCCTGTCGGTCGTCCTGTTTTTCCCGTTCGGACATGCACTCACACGGGGAGAGCGGCGTGCGTGGCTGTATGGCGTGGCCTGTCTGCTGGCACCGCTTGGTGCCGTCGCTGTGCTAGCACCGTTTCCGACGTCTGGCACGATCTTCGTCCTCAGTCTGTTCGTCTTCCTCCCGATTGCGGGAGCGGCGGCCGTGCTCGGGTACGTGTTGTCGCTGGTCGGCCGAGAGATTGCACTGGCAGGAGACACAAAGCAGCGAGAAACACAACGTAGACAGACCAGCGCCGACGGGCGACCCTGAGCCGAGCCAGCGATTCACCGTACCGCCTGTCTCGTACCGGACGACGCTACTGGTGAAGCGGCTGTTCTGCCATCGTGGCCCGTAGCTCGTCGAGTCGAGAGCGGGACATACCCTCCTCGAACTGCTGCAGCAACGCATACACTTCCGCGCGCGGAACCTTCACGTCGCCCTCTTCGACGACATCTTCGGGTCGCTCGCGGAGTTCGCGCATCGTGCCGACGGCGAGGAGATACGGAATCGCCCACGCCGAGAGTCGGTTGCCGTGTTGTTCCGGCACGACCTCGAGGTAGCGCTGGGCGTCGTCGAGGTAGGTTTCCGCACGCCCGGTGACACGTTCGACCACGTTCGTCACGCCGTTGTGGTTCTCCTCGTCGGTGACGGCGTCGAGGTCGACGTCCTCCTCTGCGAGCCACTCTGCAGGCAGGTAGACGTTGTTCTCCTCGTGGTAGTCCGACTCGACGTCCTTGGCGATGTTGACGAGTTGCAAGAGCAACGCGAACGAGCGGGCGTTATCACGCATCTCTGCGGCGCGCTCTTGCGATGCGCCGCGGGCGACGAGCCCGGTGATCAGCGTTCCGACCGTGCCGGCGGCATACCAGCAGTACTCCTCGAGTTCCTCGAGTGTCTGCAGTCGGAGGCCGCCTTCGTCGGCGTACCGATCGGTGAACATGGCCATCCCGTCGACGAGTTCGCGGACGGGTTCGCGCATGATCTCGCGGGGCTCCTCATCGAGCGATTCGAACGTCTGCAGCACGCGCGGCGTTTCGGCCACGACATCCCAGTCGTTCGATCGGTCCGCTGGCTCGGGAATCCAGGGCTCAACGTCGGCCATGAACGCCTCGACGGACTGGTCCGTATCGGGGTCGAGGAGACGATCGTACTCGGTGAGCAACTCGGTCTGTTCGGCAGGCGGAATGTGGCCCGCGTCCTCGATCGTGTCTGCAATTCGACAAAGGAGGTATCCCAGACAGATGTGTTTCGACATCGGCTCCTCGAGCCGGTCGATCGTGATCGAGAACGTCCGCGAAACGCCATGTACCGCGTCGTAACACCACTCCAGGTCGGCGTCGGTTGTGAGTTCGTGCTGGGCCGTGGTCATCTACTGGCTTCTCTTTCGTCCCCATCCCGGAAAAGCGCCGCGGTCGTAACATTCTATTCTGTTGGGGGCTATAGAACGGAATTCGGCGATACTGAGGGGCCAGACCGGCATCCCGGCACGTCACGGGACCATCACTTTCTGCCTTCGTCTCGACTGAGCACGTATGTCCGATACCGACGATCCGACCGCGACCGAAACCGTCCTCGTCGCCGGCTCACACGGCCAGGTCGGCCAACACGTAACGGAAACACTCGCCGCACACGAGGGGTATCACGTCCGCGCGATGGTCCGTGACGACAGCCAGGTCGAGGAAATGGAATCGATGGGGGCAGACATTGACGCCGTCGTCGCCGACCTGACCGACTCCGTCGAGCACGCTGTCGACGGCTGTGATGCAATCATCTTCGCCGCGGGCTCCGGCGGCGAGGACGTCTACGGCGTCGACCGCGACGGCGCGATCCGGCTCGTCGACGCCGCAGCAGACCAGGGGATCGACCGCTTCGTCATGCTCAGTTCGATGGGGGCGGACGATCCCGAATCCGGTCCAGAGCCACTCCAGGACTACCTGATTGCGAAAGCCGAAGCCGACGAGTACCTCCGCGAAAGCGGGCTCTCACACACCATCGCCCGTCCCGGCGAACTGACGACCGAGTCCGGCACCGGCGAGATCCGGGTCGGCACCGACTTCGACCTCGGCGACGGCGACATTCCGCGCGAAGACGTGGCTACTGTGCTCGTGGGTGTACTCGAGTACGACGGTCTCATTGGCGAGACGTTCGAGTTGCTCTCGGGTGACGATCCGATCGATGCAGCACTCGAATCGCTGGCCGGGGCAGGGACGGACGCTGCCTGACTGATTCCCAACGGTTCACCACGAATCTGGCGGGCATTCGTGTACGACTCTGAATAAACGCGAAACAATCAGCCATCCGTGAACCGGAATCCGAGAGGTAACAGTAAAGAATCGACCCGCCATAGCGAAAGTATGGACTTTGCGCTCTCGGCCGAGCAGCAACAGATTCGGGACATGGTTTCGGAGTTCGTCGACGAGGAGATCGTTCCCGTCGCGGACGAAATCGACCACGAGGACGAGTTCCCGCAGGACCTCGTCGACGAGATGGCCGACCTCGGACTGATGGGGATGCCGTTCCCCGAGGAGTACGGTGGGGCCGGTCTCGACTACCACTCCTACGCGATCGGACTCGAGGAGATTTCGCGTGGCTCCGGCGGCCTCGGGACCGTCGTCGCCGCCCACACCTCGCTCGCGGGGAACATGCTCTACGAGTTCGGTGACGACGCCCAGCTGGAGGAGTACCTGACACCGCTTGCAGCAGGGGAGGACGTTGGCGCGTTCGCGCTCTCCGAGGCGGGCGCAGGCAGTGACGTGCCGGCGATGGAAACGATGGCTGAAAAGGATGGCGACGAGTACGTGATCAACGGCGGCAAGCTCTGGATCTCCAACGGCTCCGTCGCGGACACCGTCACGGTCTTCGCGAAGACGGACCCCGAAGCCGGCAACAAGGGCATCTCCTCGTTCGTCGTCCGCCCCGAGGAGGACGACGGCTTCATCGTCGAGAACACGGAGGAGAAACTCGGCGACAAGGGCTGTCCGACGGCCGAACTCCGATTCGACGACCTCCGGATTCCCGAGGACCGCCTCCTCGGTGCCGAGGGCGACGGCTTCGTGCAGGCGCTGAAGACCCTGAACGGCGGCCGGATCACCATCGCCGCCCGGAGCATCGGTATCGCTCGCGCTGCGTTCGACGAGGCCCGGGACTACGCCGGCGAGCGCGAACAGTTCGGCCAGCCGATCGGCGAGTTCCAGTCGATCAAACACAAGCTCGCGGATATGGACACGAAGATCCAGGCGGCCCGGATGCTGATGCACAAGGCCGCAGACAAGAAGATCCGCGGCGAGAACTTCATCAAGGACTCCGCGCAGGCGAAGCTCTACGCCAGCGAAATCTCCCGCGAGGTCGCAAACGAGGGGATCCAGATCCACGGCGGCTACGGCTACACGAAGGACTTCCCCGCAGAGCGGTTCTACCGCGACGCCAAGCTGAACGAGATCTACGAGGGCACGAGCGAAGTGCTGCGGAACACGATCGGCGATCAGTTGCTCGATAACTGAGCGACTCCGAGTCGTTGCGGTTGTCGTCCCTCTTTCCCACTCGGCTAGTCCGTTCCGTACTCGAGTCCACAATCGTCGCTGACGCGGCCTGTTCGATGCATATATCTTACACGAACGCCCTGCAGAAAACGAGCGATGTCAACGCGTACTCGAGTCGCCCTCCTGCTCCTCCTTGGAATCGGGCTGTTATGCAACCCGTTCTACCTCTGGCCGCACCACGCTGGCGACGCACACGAACTGCGTGCGAGTGAGACGACGATCACGGCGGATGCTGCGACGGCCGTTCCGGTGGATGACCTGCCACCGGAGACGAAAACTGCCGTGGAGTCCGCAGTCGAGACACTCGAGTCGGCCGCGGACCTACCCGTCGGCTGGTACCACAGCGATCAGGGTGGTGGCCACGACTGGCCGCGATACGAGAGCGAGGCGGCGGTCCCGATGACTGGGCTGGCCGAGACCGGTCCACCGACTGTCACGGTCGAGGAAACGGAGTATCTGCTGACGACCGTTGCGGTCGAGCGCTCACCACCCGTCCTGCCCGAGCAGTTTCGCGTTCCGATTGGCTTCACCGGCGCGCTGGCGCTCGCGTTCGGTGGGTTGCTTGCCGCTCGCGGGACGGTACAACTGACCACTCGCGCCGCGTGGGTCGTCGTCGGCGTCTGGACCGGCGTTCTCCTTGTGACGGCCGCCTACGACGGAAGTTTCGCGGGTGTTGCTCTTACGACTGTCCACGAAATTCCGCTCGTCGGGATCGACCTCTCTACAGTTGCCGGTAATTTCCTCGGAACAGTCGTCTGGGTCCTGCCGGCGGTTGGGTTCGTCCTCGGCGTCGGCTTCCGGCGCGAGCGGTGGCGGTCTGGCGTCGGCGGGACGGGTGAACTCCTCTCGGTCCTCGCGTTGGTGGCGGTCACGTGGCCGTTCACGCTGCCGGGAGGGGCGCTCGGATTCCTGATCGGGCAGGATCGGCGCTCGTAGCCAGCGGTTTAGCACCGTTCAGCGATCAACGTCAAGACACGCACTCATCCACTCGTAGTGGTCGTACAGCCGCCGCTCGCCCGCCTCGGTGAGCGCGTACACGTCGTGCAGTCCCTCTGTTCGCTTCTCGACAAACCCCGTGTCAACGAGTGCCGACAGCGTGCCGTAGAACGACTTCGGCTCGATTCGGTCGTCGTAGTGGGACTCGAGTTGGGACTTGAGCTGCTGGCCGCGGAGTTCGCCGCGGTGGGCGGCCTGGCTCGCTGTGTCGTCCGTCGCATCCACAGTATCCTCGGTATCCGAACCGCTGGCCGCCGCCAGCAGCACACAGATGTCCCGTCGCCGCCCGCTCTGGAGCCACTTGGTCATACGCAGTTTCGGTTCGTCCGGCGCACGAGCGTTACGGTTCTGGTTCTGTTCTGGTTCTGGTTCTGGTTGGGTCCTGGTTAGGTTCTGGTCGGGTGCTAGTCGTCCTCGAAACCAACTCATGGATCCCGTACCACCCACTCCGAAAGCCAGCCAAGCACCGCCCAGCACAGTCCGCCCGCCAAACTCACGGCACCCACCGCAACCTCACCCACCTCGAATCGCGCGACGCCACTCGAGTCCACCGCGTGTCTGAACAGCAGCAGCCGGTCGGTGGCGAGTTCGACAGTGCCGGAGCCGGCGGCGAGTGAGGCGAGAACGAGAGCGATGACGGTAGTTCCGAAAAGAGCGAGCGTTGCGACGGTACCGGTGGCGATCCGCGAGAGCGTCTGCATTCCGGCGAGTCGTAGTGTTTCGTCGCCGGAGCGGCAATCTGATTCGGGATCGTAAATCGCGAACCCCTGAATGTCGTCGTCCGGCAGCGCATCGACCCGGACACGGCTCGGATACTGGAGCAAGACGGCGGCCATCCAGAGGTCCCCGACGGAGCCGGCACCGTTCACCGCGAGTGCGAACACGAGAAGCACGGCGAACAGGTGTTCCGGCATGGCTGCCATGAGCAGGAGTCCGCTCGCGGTGAGCAGGACGAACGGGGAGACGAGAATGACGAGCAACTGGTTGCGAGTAAATCGGTCGCCGCCGACGGCTGCGTAGGCGTACGGAAAGAGCGCGTAGGAGAGCCCGACTCCGAAGGATGGAGCACTGCCATAGTAGGCCATAAAGAGACCGTGACAGGCCTCGTGGAGCACGACAACCACACCGAGGACAACCGCTGCGAGTCCGAGCCAGAACAGCAGCGTCCCTGACGGAAGCACGGGGATCGCGACCTGAGCGAGCTGTTCTCCGCGGAAGCGCGCGTGCAGGTGAACACCGTAGTAGACGAGCGCGAAGAAGCCGACGACCGAGACGGTGAGCCACTGGAGGGCGACGAGCCGCGTCAGCCGGAACTCGGTGACGGGCTGGGAGGGCGAGGAGGCCGGCCGTGATTCGGCTCGCGTCACGCGCAAACCGTCCGCCGGGGACGAAAAAGGAATATCGGTTCCAGTCGCGCCACCCCGTCGCAAGCGAACCGATACTTTCCCGGTGGCTGCCCTCCGAGTAGGGAGTATGACCGAGGACGCTGACACGGACGCCGCGCCCGAGAGCACGAGTGCGACCACCACCGCTACCACTACCGCCACCGCCAACGGCATCCGCGCCACCTACGACGAAACCGAGACCGAGCGCCGACTCGAGTTCGTCGCTGGCGTCGAGGACGAAGATTCGGGCGCGACTGCAACACCACGCGGGACCGGCACCGCGGCCATCGCTCAGAACATCGAGGGCTACGCCATGCTCAAGGTGCGACCGACCGCGGACGGCGACGAACTCGAGCGCTACTACGGCTTCGATATGGCGCTCGATCACGCGGCGGAACTGCTCGGCGTCTCACAACACGACCTGCCGATTCCCGAGGCGGCCGACGACATGGGGATGTAACTGACACTCGAGACCGACACCTCCTTTCGAACACGTTCGCCCGAGACCCCGTGAGAACCGACGAAGCGGCCGCGGAAAACGGGAGCCATAAATACGCGGAGTGGAAGGCTCTAGACGAGAGTAGCCGTGGCAACCGAATCCGAGTCATTTCCCCGCCCGATCGGGACGCGCCGGCGCTTTTCAGGACTGCTCGCAGCGACCGCGCTCGGCGTCTACCTCCTGTTGATCGTCGGCGCGACGACCTCGCTGACGGACGCTGCCGCGGCCTGTTCGACCTGGCCGACCTGTCACGCGCCGGCCGATCCGCTGAACCAGACCCAGCTCGTTGTCGCCTGGGGTCACCGGCTGGCGGCCGTGCTCGTCGGCCTGCTCGTCGCCGTGACGGCCCTTGCGGCCCTGTTCGGCGACGTTTCCCGCCGCGTGCAGGCGGCCATCCTCGTCGGAACGGTGCTGTACGCCGTCCAGATCGGCGTCGGTGCTGCAACGGCAGTGCTCGGCCCCGCTGCGGTCGTCCCGGGACTGCACCTCGGACTCGGTCTCGTGATCTTTACGGCAATCGTCCTCGCACTCGCCTGGGATCTCGAACTCGCAACTGGCTCCGCAGACGACGATGGACTCGAGTTCGGAACGCCAGCGGACGGGCCATCGGTTTCGGCTTCGGCTTCGGCTTCGACTGCGAGTTCGGAGCCGGAGCCAGCACCGGCCGCTGATGACGCGACGGCTGGACTGTCCCTGCCCGAGAGCCGCCTCGCTCGCGCTCGACTCACCGCCTTTGCGTACTTCAAAATGATGAAGCCACGGCTGATGTGGCTGCTGTGTCTCGTCGCAGCGGCGGGGATGGCGCTCGCGGCTGGCCCTGCGCTGACGCCCGACGTCATCCTCGCCACGCTCGGCGGCGGGGTGCTCGCAATCGGCGCATCGGGGACGTTCAACCACGTCCTCGAGCGTGACGTGGACAAGCGTATGTCCCGGACCGCGGACCGGCCGCTCGCGACCGAACTGATTCCGGTTCGCAACGCAATGCTGTTCGGCCTGTTCCTGACGGCAGCGTCGCTGTCGGTTTTCCTGACGATCAATATGCTCGCGGCCGCGCTCGGACTCGCCGCGATCCTGTTCTACAGCGTCGTCTACACGCTGTTGCTCAAGCCGAACACGGTCCAGAACACGGTCATCGGCGGCGCGGCGGGCGCACTGCCGGCGCTGATCGGCTGGGCCGCCGTGACGAACGAGATTGGACTTCCAGGGCTCGCGCTCGCTGGTGTGATCTTCCTCTGGACGCCGGCGCACTTCTACAACCTCGCGCTCGCGTACAAGGACGACTACGCCCGCGGCGGCTTCCCGATGATGCCCGTTGTCCGCGGCGAGACGGAGACGCGAAAGCACATCATCTACTACCTCGCGGCGACGCTCGTTAGCACAGTCGCACTCGCCTGGATCACCGACCTCGGCGCGCTCTACGCCGGGACGGTCGTCCTCTTCGGCGGCATCTTCCTCTGGGCCGCCATCGTCCTCCACTTCGAGCAGACCGAGGCTGCGGCCTTTCGCGCGTTCCACGCTTCGAACGCCTTCCTCGGCGCTGTGCTCGTCGCGATTCTCGTCGACGCGCTCGTGGTGACGACGCCGCTGTTCTAGGTTTCCGTTTCAGCCCTCGAGCCGGCTACTGCACCCCACCACGAGCCTCGTCGATCCGCTCGAACTGCTCGTCCGTGAGATCTATCTCGACCGCGCCGGCGTTCTCCTCGAGTTGGTCGGGCGAGCGCGCGCCGACGATTGGGACGCACGTGAACCGATCCTGTTCGATGAGCCAGCGCAGCGAGACCTGTGCTGGCGTGGCGTCGACCTCGCTTGCGACGGATTCGACGGCATCGAGCACGTCCCACGCGCGGTCGGTCGCGTAGCGGTCTTCGAACAGGTCGTCGAGACTGCCTCTGGAGCCGTCGGGAGCCTCGACGCTGCCGTCCGCGGTCCGTTCGTACTTGCCGGTGAGGAAGCCGCCGGCGAGCGGCGAGTACGGACAGACCGCCAGCTCCTGGTCGGCACAGACGTCGAGGTAGTCGCCGACGGCGTCGTAGTGTGCGGCGTTGACCATCGGCTGGGTAACGTCGAAGCGTTCGAGCCCCTCCACGTCGCTGGTCCAGAGCGCCTTGGTCAGTTGCCAGGCGGCCATCGTCGAGGCACCGAGGTAGTGAACCTTCCCCTCGCGGACGAGTTCGGTGAGGACGGACATGGTCTCTCGAATCGGGGTGTTCTCGTCCCAGCGGTGGATGTAGTAGAGGTCGAGATAGTCGGTGCCGAGTCGGTCGAGGGTGCCCTCGATCTGGGCGCGGATGTGCTTTCGCCCGAGTCCGGAGTCGTTGGGGCCGGGTTCGCCCCAGCCGTCGAATGAGAAGTAGACCTTGGAAGCGATGACGAAGTCCTCGCGGTCGTGGTCTGTGAGCCACTCGCCGATCCACTCCTCGCTGGTACCGTCGGGGTCGCCGTAGACGTTCGCCGTGTCGATGAAGTTGATGCCGTTCTCCCAGGCCGCATCGAGTAGCTCGTGGGCCTCCTCGCGGTCAGTTTCGACGGTGTCTCCGTGCTTCTTGCCGAAGCGCCAGGTGCCATAACAGAGCTTCGAGACGGTCGTGCCGGTGTTGCCGAGTGTCGTGTACTCCATACTCGTCTGCACGTATTTTCCCGGGTGCCAAAACAGATGGGGCGACGTGAGCCGGTTGCCGGCTCCGCGTACTTGTGTCTGTACCGGGGCTCCCGACGCAGTTGTATCACACGAACTTGCATATATTGGATCGGAACAGGTGCCATATTGGGCACAAACCCGAGCATTAATGAGCATCCCAGCCGGCAACTCGAGTAATGACCGAGATCATCGACGGCAACGCCGTCGCGAGCGAGATTCGCGAGGACTTGACCGACGCCATCGAGACGCTTGCCGACGCGGGCGCGCGTCCCGGGCTGGCGACGGTGTTGATGGGTGACGACCCCGCCAGCGAAACCTACGTGAACATGAAACAGCGCGACTGCGAGGAGGTCGGCATCGAGAGCTACCACGTCGACGTCGACGGCGACGCCTCCCCGGAGACGCTGTACGACGAAATCGCCGCGCTCAACGAGAACGACGACGTTCACGGCTACATCGTCCAGGCTCCCGTCCCCGACCACGTCGACTACCGCGAGGTCATCCGTCGCGTCGACCCCGCCAAGGACGTCGACGGCTTCCACCCCGAGAACGTCGGTCGCCTCGTCGCCGGCGACGCCCGCTTCCGTCCCTGCACACCCCACGGCGTCCAGAAGCTACTCGAGTCCGCTGGCGTCGAGATCGAGGGCACAGACGTGACGATCGTCGGCCGCTCGGATATCGTCGGCAAACCGCTCGCGAATCTGTTGATCCAGAAGGCCGACGACGGCAACGCGACGGTGACGGTCTGTCACTCCCGGACGGATGATCTAGCCGAAAAGACCCGCAGTGCAGACATTGTCGTCGCAGCGGTCGGCGTGCCGGAACTGATCGACGGGTCGATGATCGGCGACGACGCGGTCGTCATCGACGTCGGCGTCAATCGCGTGGATGCCGATACCGAGAAGGGGTACGAACTCGTCGGCGACGTCGAGTTCGAGACCGCGAAGGAACAGGCGAGTGCGATCACGCCGGTGCCGGGCGGCGTCGGTCCGATGACGCGTGCGATGTTGCTGTACAACACCGTCACGGCTGCGAGTCTGCAGGAAGATATCGACGTTTCGCTGCCCTGAGACAGGGTAATCAGTTTCAGATCTCTGTTTCGAGTCGCTCCAACCGATCCTGCGCCCGCCCCAGCGCCACCTCGTCGCCGCGAAGCCCGTCCCCCAGGTCGCGGGTCGCTTCGACCAGCCGATCCGCGGTTTCCGCGTCGATATCACCATCTAAGAGTCGAATCCGTTTGACGTGCTCACCGAGGGACTCGAGTACCTGCCGGTCCGGTTTCGTCAGTTCCGCCTGTGTTCGTCCCGTTTTTCCCTCCTCGAGCCACGTGCGAACGTCGCGGCGATACTCTCGAATGGCGTTCGCGACGGCGAGTCCCCGCGCTGCCTGTAGTCCGGGTGGGACCTCGTCGGCCGGTGGACGCTCGCCACCGTCTGCATCGCGGAGCAAGGAGAGGAAGTACAGTTCATCGCGGTCGTCGAGCGAGGCGTTATACTCGAGTTCCCGAGCGACGACGTCGGCGACGTGTCTGAGTTCGATGGCGGCGAGGTAGGTGTCGTCGAGGTCACGAAGATCGCCGGCGTTGATGAAGCCGCGCTGGCGGACGTATTCGCGACAACGGTCGCGGGCGCGGTCGGCGAGGTCGCCGGTCGACGTGTCGTCGATGTCGGAGCGGATGGGCGTGAGGTCGAACGGGACCTGCAGGTCGGTGTGTTCGGTTCGGTCGTCGGTGCCGACGCTGCGGAGGCTGCCACAGCCGGGACAGTCGATGCTGCCGGTTTCGTAGTACGACCACCGGGTGCCACACTCCGTACACTCGCGCTCGCCCCGAATCTTCATGCAGGCGTCTACGATGGGGGCACAAAAAGTCCTCACGGAGTCGGGGGCAGAACCGAAGTTGCGGAGCGTGTTGCCGTCCCGGCTGTGGGACGACCTACGAATCGGGGTTCGCTTCCGGCTGTGGGCCGCGGAGGAACATTGCGGCAGCAGAGAGTCCACCGATGCCGACGGTGAGCCAGTAGGTGCTGAGCCGGTAGATGAGTGCGACTGTGAGTGCGGTAGCGAGTTCGAGGCCGCCGAGCGTCGCGAGGACGCCGGTTACCATCGTTTCGACGCCGCCGGTCCCGCCGGGGGCGGGGACGACCGCGCCGAGTTTTCCGAACGCGACGGCGAGTGCGACGATGGGGAGTGCGAGCCGGTAGCCGAGTGCGAGCGCGCCGAGGTAAACCGGTAGCATGAGAAAGAGCATGCCGAGGTGGGCGAAGACGATGGCGGCGACGAGTGCCATTCGGTCCGCCGAAATCGTGTCGATAGTCCCGTAGAACCCGTCGAGTCGCGATCGGACGGTCTGTTTCGCAAATCGATCTTCAAACCGGGTCGAGAACCGACAGAGGACGCACCGGAGTCCCGCGGTTACCCATAGAACCAGCCCGTAGACGACGGATGGACGCCGAATCGTGACGAAGACGACGCCAACGACGACGGAGAACAGGCCGGTAAATGCGAGCAACTGCAGGGAGAGGTCCGTTCCGAGCGCGCCGGTAACGACGATCACGCCGAGCGCGACGAACCCGTAGGTGTAGTAGGGCACGTAGTTCAGCAGATCCGCGGAGAGCACGCCAGCGAGTCCGTCTTCGAAGGCCATCTCGCCGTGCTGTGAGACCAGATAGGCCACGAACGGCTCGGTCGCGAGCTGGCCGTAGGGTGTGATGTACTTGAGGAACATCGCACTCAGAAAGAGCGCGACGATCCGTATACGGGGCAGTGTGTCGTCGACAAGCGAGAGGAACTGCTCCCAGACGAGTGCTCGAAAGGTCAATGCGAGGAGTCCCGATCCGACGGCGAGTCCAAGAAACCGATAGTCGGCACTCGAGAACTCCCCGGCGACGGCCTGGCCGCCGACGACGCGAATCAGGACGCCCAGGAGGAGGAGGGCGAGGACGAAACCAAGGGCGATCCGGCGGTTCACAGACGAACATTGCATTGAAACTACAATTAAGTTGCGAATAGTCTCACCACATCGATAGCTCCCCGCACTGATCAGCAAACAGCCGTCCTGTGCCGACCCCCGTCGAGTCATCCATCACCGTTTCTGACTGTTGTGGAACCAAACGGACGACTACTGCGTGAAACGACAGCGACGCCCGAGCGGAATGTGCTACGGCGATGCCAACAACGTGTTACCGGGTACCCGTCGTGGACACCGAGAACGAGACCAGGGTATTTCTCTCTCAGCCGCTGTGTCCGATCGAGTCACTGACGGAGCACGCACTCGCTCACTGGCCAGTTGCTATCCCGGCGACCTTTTTTGTCTGTCGGTGGTACACCTTCATATGCGTGATGAAGATGAGATCCGAGAGCAGTACGAGTTTCTGACGGAGCACCTCGAGAGCGACGAGATGAACCACGACGGCGTCGAACAGATGTTTACCTATTATAAGCGTGCCCTCGGTTGGGTACTCGAGGAAGAGCACATGTGAACCCTCACGGCCCGCTAGGGCCGAGACAAACACATCACAAATCGGGAGTGTGTCGTCACATTTAAGTGGTCCCAGCAGAATCTTTCTGGTGACGCTTCGCTTGGAGGGCCGAAGCGTCAGCGGGGACCAATTCAGGGCGGCAAGCGATCGCGTGACGTTTTTCCCGTCACGCGATCTGCTTTCCTGTTTACTACATTCCTGAGCGACTGTGCCGGCTGTCGCGAGCGATCTATAGACCGTCTTGAGGTCGGCCTGTATTCACCGCTGGGCAGTGTCGAACCACAAGCAAATATTCGCTTCTGGAAACGACGAACTGTAAACATGAATGGCTCATTATGTGTGTTGCCACACCGAATCAGTCATGGGTGTTATCATTCGAAATTCAATGAAACGACTATATTCAGTGGTAATACCCCAGTTTCGTTCGAAACAACCCGACACCCTTATTAAAATTCGACAGTAAGTGCAGGTGGTACTTTCCCAATGTACGACCTGACAGGATTCCAGCGGGATTTGCTGTACGTCATCGCTGGTGAGGAGGAACCCCACGGACTGGCAATCAAGGAGGAACTCGAGCAGTACTACGAGAAAGAGATTCACCACGGCCGTCTCTATCCGAATCTGGACACACTCGTCGACAAGGGCCTCGTCGAGAAGGGACACCGCGACCGGCGGACGAACTTCTACACGCTCACTCGACGTGGCCGGCGGGAACTCGAGGCGCGCCGGGACTGGGAAGGACAGTACGTCGAACTATAGCGTTCGCTGCCACCGTCTGTACTGCCTCCCACTGTCTGTAATTGATCGGATTGCCGGACTGTTCCAAGCACCAGACTGTTACCGTCACTCGACGATTCCTCCTCACACTACTGCTCCGCTGCGTTCTCTGTCTTGTGCAGTCGTCCATCCCAGGCCGACTACGCTCGGCACCGGTCTCCTCTCGCCACAGGCGCCACGGCGCTTATATGCAGTCGTGGAGAACAGCCAGCAGTGAACGAGGCCGTATTGCAGATCGCTGATGCGCCACTCGACGAGACGGTCGTCCGGATCGCACTCGCCGGTGCGCTCGGCATGTTCCTCGGGCTCGAGCGCGAGTGGTCACAGAAGTCCGCGGGCATTCGGACGTTCTCGCTGATTAGCCTGCTCGCTGCGGTATTCACGATTCTCGTCCTTCAGACAGACATTGGGGAGAGTCTGCTCATCCTCGGCGGACTGCTCGTCATCGTTCAGGGTGTCTTGCTCGCGGTGCAGGGACTGCTCGGTGACGAGGACGCCGGCCTCTCGCTGACGACGTCGGTGTCGATGCTCGTCGCTTACGGTGTCGGCTCGCTCGTCGCAGCCGGCTTCATCATCGAGGGCGTCACCGTCGCCGTCCTCTCGTCGCTCCTGCTCGTCCTCAAACGCGAACTCCACGAGTTCGCGTGGGGACTCACCCGCGAGGAGATGCGTTCGACGACCGAGTTCGCCATCCTCGCGTTCGTCATCTACCCGCTCTTGCCCGCCGAAGCCGCCCTCGACCTCGGCGCGGTGACGATTCCACTCGAGCCACAGATAATCTGGCTCATGGTCGTCGCCGTCGCCGGTATCGGCATCGTCAACTACGCGATCGTCTCCACCTACGGCGGACGCGGTATCGCCGTCACGGGCTTTTTTGGCGGTCTCGCGTCCTCGACGGCCGTCGTCGGGACGATGCTCGACCACGTCCGCCAGCGACCCGAAGCCGCCTCGTACGCCGTCGCCGCTATCTTACTCGCGAACGCGGCCATGGCTACCCGCAATCTGGCGATTGCGGTTGGTTTCACGATGGGTGCCGGTGCCGGTACCGGAACCGGCACCGATGCCGATGCAGGCGCAAACACCGGCATCCTCGTCGAGGCCATCCTTCCTCTCGGCGCTGTCATCGTGATCGCGTTCGCAATTGCCGGCCTCACCGCCGACTGGCGCGAGTCCGGCTCGATGGAACTCGAGAGCCCCTTCTCGATGAAGAACGCACTCGCGTTCGGCGCCGTCTTCCTCGTCGTGCTCGTTTTCGGGTCGCTCGCCGAAACCTGGTTCGGCACCCTCGGCTTCTACGCGACCGCCGTCGCGAGCGGCTTCGTCTCGAGTGCGGGCGCGACTACGTCCGCCGTGGTGCTCTATCGGGGCGGCCAGCTCGGCGCCCCGGAGGCGACGATCGCGATCTTGCTCGCGACCGTCTCGAGTATCGTCGTGAAGGCGATGCTGGCGGCGACGTCGACGAACAAGAACTTCCGGAATCAGGTTGCTGCGTACAGCGCGCTGCTGTTGCTTGGTGGTGCGGCGGCGGTGCTCGTCGTCGTTGTGTAAGTGGGTCCGTCACAGCAGCGCGTTGCTGGCGGCCTCCACACGAAGGGCCCAAGCTCTTGCCCGTACTCGTCCTACGACGAGCACTATGATCGGCTTGCTTACCGTCGGGAAGAAGGCGATGACTGTCGGCTACCGGCGCTACGGCGTACGGGGCGCGTTGGCGATGGGCGTTCTCACAGTCGTTGGCTACGTCCTCCTGCGTCGGGCGCTCGACAGAGCCGCAGATTCGGAGCGCGTCGCCACCGCGGTCGATGTCGAGACAATCCAGTCGGCCGTCGACGACCAGGGCGTCGGCGCGGTCGCCGACCCTGGTACGCTCGGCGAGGCGGTCAACCCCGGGAATGTGGGCGACGCGATCCGAGGCGGCGACGCACAGTCGATCGAGTTCGACGATGACGAGTCGGACTCGACGCAGTAACACTGCTACTCATCGCGGTACACCACTGAAAACGCCGCTACCGCCACAGCAGCAGTCGCGACTGCAACTACTCGCCGCGCAGCTCTTCGACGTGATCGATTCGCTGCTGTACCAGTTCCGGCTTCCCGATGTCGTGGCGCATGTGCAGTCCTTCTTCGCCGGCGACTTCGAGTGCGGCCTCGGCAATCTGTTCGGCTTCAGTAATCGAATCTGCACGACCAACCACGGCGAACGAGCGCGAGGTTGTGGTGTAGATACCGTCGTCACGCTCGTCCACGCTCGCGTAGTAGAGGAGTGCATCGCCGGCACTCTCCTCGTCCACCTGCACTTTCGCACCCGCGTCCGGCTCCGTTGGGTACCCCTCCGGAACCGCGTACTTACAGACCGTCGCCTGCGAGGCGAACTCGAGTACCGGCAGCGCGTCGCCGTCCCGTGCAGCCGTCAGGATGTCGAAAAAGTCTGTCTCGAGGACCGGGAGCGTGTTCATCGCTTCGGGGTCGCCAAAGCGGGCGTTGAACTCGATGACCTTCGGCCCCTCGCTCGTGAGCATGAACTGGCCGTACAGAATCCCGCGGTAGTCCTCGAGTGCGTCCACAGTCGCCTCGATGATCGAGACGGCGTCGTCGTAGTCTGCGTCGGTCATGAACGGCAGCGCGGTGGTCGCGTCGGAGTAGCTGCCCATCCCGCCCGTGTTCGGGCCTTCGTCGCCCTCGTAGGCGCGCTTGTGGTCCTGGACGGCGGGTGCCGTGCGCACGTCGCCGTTGGCGACGAACGCCTGGACCGTGAACTCCTCGCCGATCAGGCGCTCCTCGAGGACGATCCGGTCGTAGTCTGAGTCACGGATGTACTCTTTGCCCTCTTCGGCGGTGACCTGGTCGCCGATGACCTTGACGCCCTTGCCGCCGGTGAGTCCCGCGGGCTTGATCGCCAGGTCGCCGTCGTACTCGTCGACGAAGTCACACGCGGCGTCCATGTCGTCGAACGTCTCGAAGTCTGGACAGCCCGGAATGTCGTGTTCGGCCATGAACCGTCGCTGGAAGGCCTTGTCCGTCTCGATGCGGGCTTCGGCCTCCTTCGGTCCGAAGGCGTAGATGCCGGCGGACTCGAGTTCGTCCGCGACGCCGGCCTGGAGGGGTGCTTCGGGGCCGACGACGGCGATCGTCGCGTCGACCTCCTCGGCGAACTCGACGACGGCCTTCGGGTTGGTCGTCTCGAGTGTCTCGAAGCCGTCTGTGATGCGGGCGATGCCGGGGTTTCGGTTGCCGGCGCAGGCGTAGAGGTCGGCCTCACTGGTTTCGAGCGCGCGGGCGATGGCGTGTTCGCGACCGCCGCCGCCGATCAGGAGCACGGTCTCTGACATGGTCGATACCGAAACGCACGAACCTGTAAGTGTTGCTCTTTCCACGAGCAAGAAGTACGCACATCCGTGTATATGGTCCGCTACTCCAGCCAGTGTGCTGATACTGAATGCAGGGCTAGTACCGCTGCCGGACGTGTTCGACGAACCGCGTCACACCCCACCACGAACCGCTGAGTACAGCCGCGAGACAGACGGTCAGTCCAAGCCCGGTAAGCAAGCCGTCCGCCAGTTGCATTGAGGCGTANCCCCACCACGAACCGCTGAGTACAGCCGCGAGACAGACGGTCAGTCCAAGCCCGGTAAGCAAGCCGTCCGCCAGTTGCATTGAGGCGTACACCGCCACGCCAGCCGCAACGACAGCGACAATGCGATCCGTGTCCCACTCGAGAAGTGCGGTTCGGAGGGCGGACATCTAGTCACCGTCACGTGAACTTCGCAGTGGATCTTCGCCGTTTCGCGCAGGGCAGTCGTTTCGGAGCACTACGCCTCACCGACCCACTCGCGTTCGAATCGCTCGCGAAATTCGAGGAGAAACGCGTGGCGCTCGGCGGCCAGCCGGCGGCCGGTGTCGGTGTTCATGTTCTCCTGGAGGTGGACGAGTTTCTCCTCAAGGTGCTCGAGTGTCGAGCCGTCAGTTTCGTCCGCCGACCACGCGACCCAGTCGGGCGACGGATCGGCGGTCCACATCGGGTTGTCGCGTGCACCACCGTAAGCGAACGCACGGGCGATTCCAACGGCACCGATCGCGTCGAGGTTGTCCGCGTCTTGAACGACGGCGGCCTCGATGGTGTCGGCACCTCGTTCGTCGCCGTGGCCGTAGTCAAAGTCGTACTCTTCGTGAACGGCGACGCAGTGGCAGACGGCCTCGATTCGTTCGGTCGGGAAGCCGACACTCTCGAGAATGTCGCGGACCGTCGGCAGTGTGTCTCGCGGATGGACGAACTCGTCGCCACCGACGACGCGATGGAGATCGTGAGTGAGCGCCGCCGCTCCGACGACGAGGCCGTCGGCTCCCTCTTTGTCGGCGAGTCGTCGTCCGAGCGAGAACACGCGCCAGGCGTGGTGAATGTCGTGCCCGCTGGCGTCGAGCGCCAGTTCACTGGCCATCCAATCGGCGATGGCACCGAACAGTTCTGCATCCGTCGAATCGGTCATACTCCTCTGTCACAGGTAGAACCATTGACTCTTTTGGATGCAAATGTGTGGAACTGAGCAACGACAGCACTGTCCCGGACTGTCTGTGGCTGAATTCATGTATTCGAGCATCTAGCGTTTGTACCCCCTCAGCATGGTTGCTGGTCCCCCACACTCAAAGTGCGAGAACACATGACCGCCGCTACAGAGTACCTGATCGGCGAGAACTACACGTCGAGCGAGCGCCTGTCGATTTCGGGCGGCTCGAACGGTGGGTTGACCGTCGGTGCCGTGCTGACACAGCGACCGGACACCTGGTCGCGGCGGTTTGCTGTCACGTTCCGCTGCTCGATATGCTTAGATTCTACACCTTCCTGCTCGGTGTCTCAGTTGCTGCTGCGTCATCTCACCCTCAGACGTAGACCATCAGGCGTAGAACAACGGCGGTCGTCTGTCGTCGCCGTCGCGAGCGTCATGTTTGCCGCCATCTCCACTTCCGTCTCCGTTCCCACCGTTGTTTGCCAGCAGATCGGACTCGAGTACATTCCTTTCATCACCCGAACTCGCCAGAAGGTGATCCAGCACGTCAACGGCCGCATCACGGTGTAGCGGTTGGTTGTCGTTCCCGCACTGGTCGTCCATCACGCACGCGGGACAGCCATCGATGCGGCCGCAGTCACAGTTTTCGATCAGGTCACGCGCCCGCCGGGCGACGGCCTCGAAGTTCTCGTAGATCGCCCGCGAGAAACCGAGGCCGCCGTCGATCCCGTCGTAGATGAACCACCCGCTCGCGGGTTTGCGCTCGAGTCCCATCGCGAGTTCTCTGACGGTCGCCTCGGCGGCGGCGATGTTCTGCGGGGCGGGATCTTTGCCAGTGTTCGTCTCGTCGTCACCGTTCTCGTCTGCTGCGGCGCTGGCCAGATGCGAGTCGATCGACAGCGTCGCCAGCCCACCCAGGTCGCGCTTGTCGACCATCAACTCGAGTGGGGCGACACCGATCGTGGCGTGTTCGGCAGCGTGGAGGCCACCCGCGTAACCAAGGTGAGCGGTGTCTGCGAGGTCGCTGTCCAGTTCCGGCACCGAAAAGTCGCGGTATCGCTCGACCAGCGCGGACTCGACGCGCTCGGGGACCTCGAGCCAGCACAGTTGCGTCTCCATCGAGAGCGGCGGGTTTCCGGTGGGGAGTTGCTGTGCTTGCTTTTTCCCGCCGTGGATCGCGACTTCGTCGTAGGCGTCGTGGTAGACGAGCACTCGCCCGCGGCCGAAGTGGAGCGTAAAGGATCCAATCTCGCGCGACTCCTCCGAGACGGCGTCGAGAACCGTCACGTCCGTGCGCGTCCGCGTGTAGTACGCTACGTCCGTCGGCCGAAGCGTCACCGACGGCCGCGGCGTCGTGTGGTCGACCGCACAGACCTCGTACTGCTGGCCCTCGTGGAGCCTGACCGCGCCCTCGTGAAAGTCCCGCAGCACGCGCTCTTCGGCGAGCGGTTCCATCTCGGGGTCGTGGCGCTCGTCGACGCCATCGGCGAGTTCGACCGTGTACTCCTCGCCGGTCGTGGCGTACAGCGAAATCGATCGCTGCGGTCTGGGTGGGCCGGTGTAGGAGACGCCGGTTTCGAGGTGGCCCGTGAGCTTCCCTGCGCGTCGCCACATCTCGATCGCCCGCTCGAGTCGCTCGCGATCGGCGAGTCCGTCCGCGCCGGCGTCGCTCTCGTCGAGTGCGAGTTCGGCCGCCGCACAGAGCAGGTGCTGTGCGAAGACCGCGTCGTTCTCGGTGTCGACAACGGCGTCCTCGACGTCGTTCTCGAGGAGGTACTCCGAGTTGTTCACGACGTACTGGTCCAGCGTGCGGTGGCCAGCGACGAGCACCGAGAGCGCGCGTTTGGCCCCGCGTCCCGCGCGACCGATCTGCTGCCAGAACGACTGGCGCTGGCCAGGGTAGCCCAGCTGGACGGTGGCGTCCATCTCGCCGACGTTGATCCCCAACTCGAGTGCGTTCGTCGAGGCGACGCCGTCGAGCACACCGGTCTTGAGCTGGTGTTCCGTGCCGTGGCGGTTCCGTCGGGAGTGGCCCGCGTGGTAGGGCTCGATGGCGCTTCCTCGGTCGGGATTCGTGTAGTATTGCGACCGATCGCGGCGGTGTTTCGCCGCGCGCTTGACCGAGAGTTCGGCGAGCTTTCGGGATGGGGTAAACAGCAGCGTCTGGGCGTCGTGGTAGGTCAGATGCGAGAGTAACCGCGGTGCTTCGACGGTGGCAGGGACGCGGTCGGTGACGGCGTCTTTGCCACCGGCCCCGTTACCGTCTTCCTCGCTCGGCAGCGGCGGCGGGTTCCACAGTACCAACTCCCGTGGTCCCGTCGGGGAGCCGTCCTCGTCGATCACCGTTACCTGGTCGTCGATCAGGGTACTCGAGTGCGCGCCCGGATTTCCGATGGTCGCACTGGTGAGGACGAACTGCGGGTCGGCGTCGTAGTACGCGAGCACGCGCTTCAGTCGGCGGATAATCCAGGCGACGTGCATGCCGTGGACGCCGGTGTAGGTGTGGGATTCGTCGATGACCACGAGGTCGCAGGCGGAGAAGAAGCGCGCCCAGCGGTCGTGGTCATGCAGGTACGTGTTCACGCCGGCGAAATTGGTGATGATGACGTCGGCTTCCTCGCGGATCTGGCGGCGCGTCTCCCCGCGTTCGGTGTCGCCGTCGTAGACCCGGACGGTGATGTCGAGACCGAGGTCGTCGTAGAAGTCGTTCAGTTCGCGCTCCTGGTCGCGCGAGAGGGCTTTCGTGGGGTAGCAGACGTAGGCGGTCGGTGTTGGGGCCGCCGCTGCACCTGCACCTGCCCCCGTCTTCTCGCCTCCGTTCGGTTTCCCCTTTTTCCCGCCGGTCTCTGCGGCCCGCCCGCGTGCGTCCAGATAGTGTCTCGCAATCTGGAGCGCATAGATTCGCGTCTTCCCCGAAGCAGTGCTCGTCGCGACGCAGACGTTCTCTCCACACTCGAGTGCCTCGAGCGCTTCGGCCTGGTGTGTGTAGAGGTCGTGTTCCAACTGCTCGGCGAGTTCCGGGCGGAGGACGTCCGAGTTCGGAACCGTCGCTGCGTCCCGCCCGGGCAGTTCGAGGACGGAGATGTCACCAGACTCGCGAGCGCCTGCGCGCGGGAACGTCTCTCGTAACTCCTCGCCAGTGATCGGGATCGCTTGCTGGTCGCCCTGGTCATCCTGATCGCCCTGTTCTCCCTCATCTCCCCCATCTCCGTCCTCGTTCGTTGCCATTCAGAAATCACCAAGTCCGGTCTGCTCGCTGGTCGAACCGCCAGTGCTGTCGGCGTGTGAGCTGCCTTCGTCTGGGGACGACCCCGTCGATCCCGTTGCTCTCGCTGAGCCAACCGACCCCACCACACCCGACGCTCGCGGCGCATCCCGAAGCCGCTCGTACACGTGCCACAGTGCCCGACAGTCGTCCTCGCAGTAGGCCTTGTGACGGTCCCACTCGAGTACACCCGACTCACCCGTTCGCATAAACCGCTGGTACGCTGCCGCCGTTCGCGCGCCGTCGAGTCCAGTTTCCTGACCCCCGTAGCCGAGTTCGGCGGCAACGATGTCGAGCTCGTTCGTCCGACCGGGGAGGAGCGCGTTCCCGGTCTCCTCGCGATCGGTTGCCCAGCGGTAGAGGTCGAACTTCAGGATTGACTCCCAGTCATCAACGTACTCGGGGCAGTGGCGGGCGATAAACGCGCCCAGATGCCGGTAGTCGAACCCCCAGCCGTTCCAGGTGAGCAGCGCCCGATTCGGGTGGACGCCGAGCAACCAGTCGCAGAACTCCCGCAGGACCGATGCCCGGTCGGTCGGGTCGTCGCGCTCGACGAACGCCCGATGGGTGTCCGATTCGGGATCGTAGACCCCGATCTGCCAGATGATCGTCGGCGAGAGCCCATCGGTTTCGATGTCGAGACAGAGCGGCGGCCGTCCCCACGCTTCGCCGGGGAGTGGCTCGTCCGTGAGTCGCCGCGGCTCGCCCGACTCGAGTACCCGCGCGTGCTCGTGCATTCGGCGCGCGCTCTTCGGCCCGATGCCCTCGATATCCGAGAGCGCGGCGACGGACAACTCGAGTAGCTCTGACCGAGTCGTTACTCCCTGCGATTCGAGGCGGTTCGCTGTCTTCTGGCCGACTCCGGTAACCGATTCGAGTCCGAAATCACCCGGTGCGTAGGCTGTACTCGAGAGTGTTCCGTCGGCGCTGTACTCGAGTGCCACCACTGATTTCGCGCCGCCGTAGCCGTCGATGGGGCCGGCTCCCCGGACGCGGACCGCAACGGCGTCGTCGGCGACTGGCTCGGCGGAACGCAGCGGGTTGTGCTCGACGGTTCGGGCGGCTCCCGTCTCGGCATCGAGGTGCCACCGTTCGTCGTAGCCCGCGGGCAGCCCGCCGGTCAGCACGGTCGTCTCCTGGCCGGTCGGGAGCGCGGCCGCGAGTTCGGCCGCGTGATCGAGGGTCGTCTCGAGTGCGGTGGGTCGCGTCGTGGTCGTGATCTGGTCGCAGATGAGGACGTCGGCACTCGTGGGTCCAGTTTCGCTTCCGTTATCATTACCGTCACCGCCACTGTTACCGTCGCTGTCGCCGTCATCAGCACTGGTTCCAGTATCAGCACTAGCACTAGCACCAGCATCAGCATCAGCACCAACACCGAGCGCCCGCGGATGCTGCGCCACGGCGAACTCGAGTTCGTCACCAATCCTGTGCCGAGGGAGCGCCCCACCGCCGCCCGTCTCGAGCGGCGGGTGAATCACCGGCGCGTCCAATGACGTGGCGCGCGCGGGCCGCCGCCGTCGGCTCGCGCGCATAGCCGAACAGCCAGACCGCATCCGGCTCGACCGTCGCCGCGATATCTTCGAGCGTCGCAACCGATCGCTCGAGTACCGTGGTCGGCGGGAGGGCGAGTACTCGAGTACCGGTGGGACCTGCCATGGTGTCGTCGTAGTCGGTGGCAAGGACGCGGGGCTAAAGACGGTTTGGACAGCGGAGTGAAAGTGGACCGCCGGCAGAAACGCAAACCCATTTTACGCTACCGCTACGAATACCGCGACAATGCAACAGTATCAGGACCTCGTCGACGCGGCACTCAGCGAGGGGGCGTACAAGCCCAACCGCACCGGCGTCGACACGATTTCCTCGTTCAGCGAGCACTACGAGGTCGACCTGCAGGAGGGCTACCCCCTGCTGACGACCAAGCAAATGGACGGCTACCGCTGGAGTTCGATGCTCCACGAGGTCTGCTGGTATCTCTCGGGTGAGGAGCACATCCGCGACCTCCGCGAGGAGACCAAGATCTGGGACGCCTGGGCCGACGAGGAGGGCCACCTCGACACCGCCTACGGCCGCTTCTGGCGGCGGTTTCCGGTTCCCGAGGAGTCCGCACAGCTGCCGGGCGAGTCCTGGCCCGACGAGAGCCACCAGTGGGTCACCGTAGAGGAGAGCGCCGACGGCGAGACGCGACGGACGTTCGACCAACTGCAGTACGTCGTCGACACGCTCTCGGACTCGCCGAACTCCCGTCGACTCGTCGTCAACGCCTGGCATCCCGCGAACGCGGCCGTCTCGACGCTGCCGCCGTGTCACTACTCGTTCGTCTTCAACGTCCAGGGCGACCGGCTGAACTGCCACCTTACCCAGCGCTCGGGTGACATCGCGCTCGGCATTCCGTTCAATATCGCGGCCTACGCGCTCCTGACGAAAATCGTCGCTCAGCAGACCGGCTTCGAACCCGGCACGTTCGCCCACACCGTCGTCGATGCCCACGTCTACTGCGGCCGCGGCGATCGCGGGGAGTGGTACGCGGACAACCTCGAAGAGCTGCAGACTCGACTCGCCGATGTCGAGGCACGCGATGAGTACCGCGAGATCCGCGAATGGCTCGAGTCCGAAGCACCCGCCGAGGCCGAGGGTGACGAGCGCCTCGACCACGTGCCGGGACTGCTCGAACAGCTCTCGCGCGAGCCGCTCGACCGACCGACGCTCGAGGTGGACGCGGCCACGATCGACGACCTGTCCTACGAGGACGTCACGCTGCGAGAGTACGAGTCCCACGACGGGCTCACGTTCGGAGTCGCCGAATGACCGACGGCGAATCCCCCACTCCAACCCCAACCCCAACTCCAACCAGCGCTCGGGAACTCGTCGGTATCGTCGCCGTCGCCGACAACGGCGTCATCGGCAAGGACGGCGACATGCCCTGGCACATCCCCGCGGACCTGCAACATTTCAAAGAGACCACAATGGGCCATCCGGTCATTATGGGCCGGATCACCTACGAGAGCATCGTCGACGCGCTCGGGGAACCGCTCCCCGGGCGAACCACGGTCGTGTTGACGAGCCGGGACCTCGAGACGCCCGAGAACGCAGTCGTCGCCCACGACCTGCAGTCGGCTGTCGAGAAGGCAGAAACTGCGGCCGACGAGCGCCACGACGGGGCCGATCGGGTGTTCGTTGCGGGTGGCGCAACCGTCTACGAGCAGTTCCTGCCCGCGCTCGACCGACTGATCGTGACCGAAGTGCACGAGGAGCCGGACGGTGACACGCGGTTCCCCGACTGGGATCGAGCCGACTTCGACGAACTCGAGTGCGACGAGCGCGACGGCTTCGCGTTCGTCGAGTACGCTCGATCGTCGTAGCCGATCCAGACGCGAGCGAGTATATAAATCAGCCGAACATAGGAGCTGACTTGCTCTCTGGACGATTCTCGAGGGATTCAAAACACCCCGGTCCGAAGTCTAGCTATGGCAACCGATACGTTCTCGGACGCGATCCGGGAATTCGAACACGACGGCGAGACGTACAAGATGGCCGACCTCACGGTTCTCGAGGAGCAGGGCCTTTGTGACCTCGACAAACTGCCGGTGAGCATTCGCATTCTACTCGAGTCCGTCCTCCGAAACGCTGACGGCGATCAGATCGACGCGGACTCGGTTCGCGCCGCGGCCTCGTGGGAGCCCGACGTGCCGGACGCCGAGGTCCCCTTCACGGTTTCGCGGGTCGTGCTACAGGACCTGACCGGCGTTCCCGCGGTCGTTGACCTCGCGGCGCTTCGCTCGGCCGCAGACCGCAAGGGCGTCGATCCGACGGTCGTCGAGCCCGAAGTCCCGTGTGACCTCGTGATCGACCACAGTGTGCAGGTCGACCACTTTGGCACCGACGACGCCTACGAGAAGAACGTCGAAATCGAGTACGAGCGCAATGAGGAACGATATCGTGCGATCAAGTGGGCCCAGCAGGCCTTCGACGAGTTCAACGTCGTGCCGCCGGGAACCGGGATCGTCCACCAGGTCAACTTAGAGCACCTCGGCCGTGTCGTCCACGAGCGCGAAGTGGATGGTGAACAGTGGCTCGTCCCCGACACGCTCGTCGGCACCGACAGCCACACCCCGATGATCGGCGGTATCGGCGTCGTCGGCTGGGGTGTCGGCGGGATCGAAGCAGAAGCCGCACTGCTCGGCCAGCCGATCAACATGTCCCTGCCGGAAGTCGTCGGCGTTCGCCTCTCTGGTGACCTTCCCGAAGGCGCGACGGCGACCGACCTCGTGCTCCATATCACCGAAAAGCTCCGCCAGGTCGGCGTCGTCGACAAATTCGTCGAGTTCTACGGTCCCGGCGTCTCCCAGCTTTCGGTCGCGGACCGCGCGACCATCTCGAACATGGCCCCAGAACAGGGCTCGACCATCAGCATGTTCCCCGTCGACGAGAAGACGCTGGAATATCTCGAACTCACGGGTCGCGACGAGGACCACATCGAACTCGTCCGCGAGTACCTCGAAGCCCAGGGTCTCTTCGGCGAGCAGGAGCCCGAGTACACGGAAACCGTCGATTTCGACCTCAACGAGGTCGAACCGAGCCTCGCGGGCCACAAGAAGCCCCACCAGCGCATCCCGATGGGCGACTTGGACGAGCACTTCCCGGCCCTCCTCGAGGAGCAGGGCGTCATCGGCGCGGGCGGCGAGCCCGCAATCGGTGATGGCAGTGGCGCGGCCGCTGCTGACTCGACCGGCTCCGGGCCGGGTCTCCCGCTCGACGAGAAGGTTCCCGTCGAACTCGAGGACGGCACCGAGGTCGAGATCGGCCACGGCGACGTCCTCGTCAGCGCGATCACGTCCTGTACGAACACCTCGAACCCGTCCGTGATGGTCGGTGCCGGGCTGCTGGCCCGCAACGCGGCCGAACAGGGACTCGAGGTACCCGAGTACGTCAAGACCAGCCTCGCGCCGGGTAGCCGCGTCGTCACCGAGTACCTCGAACGCGCGGAGCTGCTCGACGATCTCGAGGAACTGGGCTACCACGTCGTCGGCTACGGCTGTACGACCTGTATCGGCAACTCCGGGCCGCTCCCAGAGCCGATCGAGAACGCCATCGACGAGCACGACCTCTGGACGACGAGCGTCCTCTCGGGCAACCGCAACTTCGAGGCCCGGATCCACCCGAAGATCCAGGCCAACTACCTTGCCAGTCCGCCACTGGTCGTCGCCTACGGTCTCGCCGGCAAGATGGACATCGACCTCGAGAACGAGCCGATCGGGACGAACAACGAGGGCGAGGAGGTCTACCTCGAGGACATCTGGCCGGACACTGAGGAAATCCGCCAGACGATCCACGACAGCGTCTCCCCCGAGATGTTCGCAGAGAAGTACGCGAGCGTCTACGAGGGCGACGAGCGCTGGGAGGCCCTCGACGCACCGACGGGAGAGGTCTACGACTGGGACGACGAGTCCACCTACATCCGCGAGCCGCCGTTCTTCCAGGACTTCCCACTCGAGAAGCCCGGCGTGGACAACGTCGAGGACGCCCGCGCACTGTTGACGCTCGGTGACACGGTCACGACCGATCACATCAGCCCCGCCGGTCTGTTCGGCGAGGACCTGCCGGCCGGTCAGTGGCTCACCGAGCGCGACGTGCCGGTCCACGAGTTCAACACCTACGGCTCCCGCCGCGGGAACCACGAGGTCATGATGCGCGGCACGTTCGCGAACGTCCGCATCAAAAACGAACTGCTCGACGGCAAGGAAGGCGGCTACACCGTCCACCACCCAACCGACGAGGAGACCTCAGTGTTCGAAGCCAGCGAACGCTACCGCGAGGACGACACCCCGCTCATCGTCATGGCTGGCGACGAACTCGGCACCGGCTCGAGCCGCGACTGGGCCGCGAAGGGGACCGACCTGCTCGGTATCCGCGCGACGATCGGCAAGAGCTACGAGCGGATCTACCGCGACAACCTCATCGGTATGGGCGTCCTGCCCCTGCAGTTCGAAGACGGCGAGGGCTGGGAAGAACTCGGCCTCGACGGCGACGAGTACTTCGAGATCGACGGTCTGGAGGATGGCCTCGAACCGAACGCCGAACTGGACGTCACCGCCGAGACTGACGACGGTGAGACCGCTGAGTTCTCGGTGACCGCACAGGTCGACACGCCGATGGCCGTCGAGTACGTCGAGAACGGCGGCGTGCTCCACCTCGTGCTGCGACGGCTGCTCACCGAGGAACTGAACTGATCGACCGCGCTCTTCGAGGGGTTTGAGCCCAAGCGGGCGACCTTCGAGCGCACACCTTCTGGCGGTCTCGTAGCCGCTAACGTCACGTATTTGACGCCGACGCGCCGTACGTGTAACTGACGCCAGCCGTTGCAGTCGGCAACGCTCTACTGGCTCCGACCTGCCCGCTCCCCACCGACTGTCACTCACCCCACCCGATCGCGTACCGACTGCCCGCACAACCCCGTACTGCCCGCAGAATCCCATACCGACTGGCCACACAATCGCATGTCACTCACTCCGCTCCTGGTTGACGTTGGAACGACACTCGAGGACGCTACCGGGTTCGTTCAGTACCTGCTGGTATTCATCTTCGCTGCGATTCCGGTGTTCGAGATTCTCGTCGTGATCCCGATTGCGATTGGACTCGGGCTCGATCCGATTCTGACGGGGATCATCGCCTTCGCAGGCAACGTTCTCTCCGTATACGCCTTGATCCTGTTTCACGGGCGGCTCTCGGCCTGGTGGGCGAACTGGCGCGGGAACGACGATGACGACGAATCGGAGCCAACCGATCGCTACGCGCGAGCACGAACCCTCTGGGACAGGTACGGCCTGCCTGGGATCTCCTTTGGTGGACCGATTCTCACGGGCGTTCACATCGCCGCGCTCGTCGCGCTGCTCGCGGGGAGCCGGGAGCGACTCGTCGCGGGGTGGATGACGGTCGGTATCGCCATCTGGACGGTGATTCTGACGGCTGCATCCGCGTTCGGGGTCTCACTGCTCGGCATTGCGTAGCGCGACGACGTACTCGACGGGTGTACGTACTGCGATGCCGGCGCACGTACGTCGGTCTTTTACAACCGCCAGCCGTAGGCCTGGGTATGACTACATCCACGCCGACCGATCGCAATCGGCTCGACGAGGAGGAGAGTCCCTACCTGCGCCAGCACGCGGACAACCCCGTCAACTGGCAGCCCTGGGACGAGCAGGCCCTCGAGACGGCCCGCGAGCACGACGTGCCGATCTTTCTCTCGATCGGCTACTCGGCGTGTCACTGGTGTCACGTCATGGAAGACGAGAGCTTCGCGGACGAGCAGGTCGCCGAGGTCCTGAACGAGAACTTCGTCCCGATCAAGGTCGACCGCGAGGAGCGCCCGGACGTCGACAGCATCTACATGACCGTCTGTCAGCTGGTCACCGGCCGCGGCGGCTGGCCCCTCTCGGCGTGGCTCACCCCCGAAGGGAAGCCGTTCTACGTCGGCACGTACTTCCCCAAGAACGCAAAACGCGGCCAGCCCGGCTTTCTCGACATTCTCGAGAACCTAACGAACTCGTGGGCAGGAGACCGCGACGAAATCGAGAACCGCGCCGAGCAATGGACCGACGCCGCGAAGGACCGACTCGAGGAGACCCCGGACGCCGTCAGCGCCTCACAGCCGCCGTCGAGTGACGTCCTCGAGGCGGCCGCGAACGCTTCGCTTCGGAGCGCGGACCGCCAGTTCGGCGGCTTCGGCTCCGATGGGCCCAAGTTCCCACAGCCCTCGCGGCTCCGCGTGCTCGCCCGCGCCGCAGACCGGACCGGACGCGACGAGTTCCAGGACGTGCTCGTCGAGACACTCGACGCGATGGCTGCGGGCGGGCTCTACGACCACGTCGGCGGTGGCTTCCACCGCTACTGCGTCGACCGGGACTGGACCGTTCCGCACTTCGAGAAGATGCTGTACGACAACGCCGAGATTCCGCGCGCGTTCCTCATCGGCTACCAGCAGACCGGCGACGAGCGCTACGCCGAGGTGGTCGCCGAGACCCTGGCGTTCGTCGCGCGCGAACTGACCCACGAGGAGGGCGGTTTCTTCAGCACGCTCGATGCCCAGAGCGAGGAGCCCGAAACCGGCGAGCGCGAGGAGGGCGCGTTCTACGTCTGGACGCCCGACGAGATTCACGACGTACTCGAGAACGAGACGACAGCCGACCTATTCTGTGACCGGTACGATATCACTGAATCGGGCAACTTCGAGGGCTCGACCCAGCCGAACCGCGTGCGCTCAGTGTCTGATCTCGCGGCCGAGTACGATCTCGAAGCGGCCGACGTGCGGGCCCGACTCGAGTCCGCCCGGGAAAAACTGTTCGCGGCTCGCGAGCAGCGCCCTCGCCCGAACCGCGACGAGAAGGTGCTCGCCGGCTGGAACGGCCTGATGATTGCGACCTGCGCCGAGGCTGCTCTGGTTCTCGGCGGGAGCGAGGATGGGGACGAGTACGCCACCATGGCCGTCGACGCACTCGAGTTCGTTCGTGATCGGCTCTGGGACGAAGACGAGCAGCGACTTTCGCGGCGGTACAAAGACGGGGATGTGGCCATCGACGGCTACCTCGAAGATTACGCGTTCCTCGCGCGCGCCGCACTGGGCTGTTACGAGGCAACTGGCGAGGTCGACCACCTGGCGTTCGCGCTCGACCTCGCGCGGATCATCGAAGACGAGTTCTGGGACGCAGACCGTGGAACGCTGTACTTCACACCCGAGAGCGGCGAATCGCTCGTCACTCGTCCGCAAGAACTGGGCGATCAGTCAACTCCCTCGGCGGCGGGCGTCGCGGTGGAGACGCTGCTCGCGCTCGAGGGCTTCGCGGATCAAGACGACGAGTTCGAGGAAATCGCCACAACGGTGCTCGAAACCCACGCCAACCGGATCGAGACGAACTCGCTCGAGCACGCGACGCTCTGTCTCGCCGCGGATCGACTCGAGTCGGGTGCACTCGAGATCACGGTCGCCGCGGACGACCTGCCCGCGGCGTGGCGCGAGGCGTTCGCCGGCCGGTATCTGCCGGATCGGCTGTTCGCGCGGCGACCGGCGACGGACGACGAACTCGAGTCGTGGCTCACTGAACTCGACCTCGCAGATGCGCCGCCGATCTGGGCCGGCCGCGAAGCCAGGGACGGCGAGCCGACGCTGTACGTCTGTCGCGACCGGACGTGCTCGCCGCCGACACACGATGTAGACGATGCACTCGAGTGGCTCGCGGGTGCGGAACAGACAGAGAGTCCGTTCTAGGCAGGTAGCGCTGCTCGCTGCCGACGTCACTCGAGTTCGCGTTCGGGATCCTGCTGCCCGTTCGGTGACTGCGGTCGCCCACCCCGCGCTGCCCGCGACCGGTTTGCGGCCTCGCGGTCAAACGCCTCGTCGGCCTGTAGCAGGCGGTCGAGTCGGTGTTCGAACTCTGCTTCGCTGAGTTCGCCGCTCGCGTACCGGTGTTTGAGTTGTGCGAACGCATCGCTGTCGGTGTCGGTGTCGATGTCGTTGCTGGTGGAGGCTGCGGACGATTCAGACCACGTCGACCCAGCCGACTGCCTTCGCTCGGCCATGAGCGCCGCAATATCCTCTCCCCAGAACAGAAAGACCGGCGTCAGGACGAACCAGCCGATCACCGCGAGTACGGCGACGACGAACTCGAGTCCGATGAGACTCAGGATGCTGATGATGCCGAAGGTTACGATCGCGATCAGGAGCCAGAGGTCCTCCGCGACGAACCGTTCGAGACGGCTCTCCATACAAGCCCTCTTGGACGCTAGTGATAAAGAATCGTTCGGCGTAGTTACAATTTATCGGTCGCGCTCGAGTTGGTCGGCGAGCCAGATTGCCGGCGGAACGTTCTCTTCCTCGACGAAGCGGGTGACTTCTTCGCCGTCATCCGTCTCGACCACAATCGTCGGGATGTATTCGATCCCGTACTCGTCGACGCCGGGACCCTCCTTATCCTGGTCGACGGCGATTTCCTCGATGCGGTCGTCGGGGACGGAAGCGGCGTCGAGTGCAGCGCCGAAGTCGGGGAGGAGCTTTCGGCAGTCCTTGCACCAGTCGCCGCCCCAGACCTTGTAGACGACCTCGTCGTTGTGTGCTTCGAGCGTGTCGACGGCATCCTCGTAGGAAGCCGCGTCCCACGCGGGATTCGGCTGCATGGTTTCGAGACTCATGCGCGGTCATTGTGAGTCGAGCGGCTTAACCGGCGTGTTCTTGACAGTCGTTGCAGGTGTCGGTCATTTGGATTGTCTTTCCAGTGCTACTGGCCGCGAGTCGGTAGCATTTTTACACCAAACCCAAGAGTTATCAGCATGGTATTCGACTCGATCGCCGAGCCAGGGCACGAACAGATCTCGTACTTCTCCGACCCGGAGACGGGACTGACGGCTATCGTCGCGATTCACGACACGAGCCTCGGACCGAGTCTCGGCGGGACACGCATCCGCGACTACGAGTCCGAAGAGGCCGCGCTGACGGACGTCCTTCGCCTCTCGGAGGCGATGACCTACAAGGCGGCCGCAACCGATCTCCCGCTTGGTGGCGGGAAAGCGGTCATCATCGGCGACCCCGAGGAGGTCAAAACCGAAGACGCACTCGAGGCCTACGGCCGCGCGGTCGACTGCCTCGCGGGCCGGTACATTACCTCGGTCGACATCAACTCCGGTGCCGAGGAGATGGACATCGTCGCGCGCGAGACGGACCACGTCGTCGGCGGAACGGACGGGCTGGGGAACCCGTCTGAAGTCACGGCACACGGCGTCTTTTCGGGTATTCGCGCCTGTGCGGAACACACCTACGGCACCAGCACCGTCAGCGACCTCGATGTCGTCGTCCAAGGGCTCGGAAAGGTCGGCCGACTGCTCGCCGAGGAGCTACTCGAGCACGGCGCGTCCGTGACGATTTCGGACGTGAACCAGGAGGCGGTCGACGAGTTCAGCGCGGCGTACGACGTCGACATCGTTGCGCCGGATGCGGTCTACGAGGAACCCTGTGATGTCTTCGCGCCGTGTGCGATCGGTGGCGTCGTCAACGACGAGACGATCGACCAGTTGCAGTGTGACATCGTCGCCGGGTCGGCGAACAACGTTCTCGCCGAGCGTCGACACGCCGACGCGCTCGCAGAGCGCGACATCCTCTATGCGCCGGACTACGTGATCAATGCAGGCGGCCTCGTCACCGTCGGCAAGGAGTACCTCGGCGGAACGTACGAAGAGGCCTACGAGGAGTCCGAGAAGATTGGCGACCGACTGACCGAGATGATCGAACGCGCGGAGGACGAGGGAACAACGGTTCTCGACGCAGCGGAGGCCTACGCACAGGAGCGAATCGACGAGTCCGAGACGGTGACGCCGGCGCTGCCGTCGAACGATAGTAACAACTGAAACTGTTCACACACCAATCGCACGAAGGCTGTGCGATTGGGTGTACACTGACTTTGTTCGAGATTATTTTGTTCACGCTCAGTGGCTACTATCGCCTGTTCTATCCGTTTTGACCTCCCCCACGTTTCTTTGTAATCGCCGTCATCACCACCGGCACGTCCTGCCTGTGTCCAGCACGGGTTTACGTCTCGACTCCATAGCCTGGGTCAATGAAGGGAAGCATCCTGGACACCATCGGCTCACCGCTCGTCCAGGTCGACTCACCGGAGGGGGCGACCGTCGCCGCGAAGGTCGAATCCTTCAATCCTGGCGGGTCGGCCAAGGACCGGCCGGCCCTCGAGATGATCCGCACCGCCGAACGTGAGGGCACGATCGAACCCGGCGACTGGCTCGTCGAACCGACCAGCGGCAACACCGGGATCGGGCTCGCGCTCGTCGCCGCCGCCCGCGGCTACGACCTCACCATCGTCATGCCCGCCTCGAAATCCGAGGAGCGCCGCCGCGTCATGGCCGCCTACGGCGCGGATCTCGAACTCGTCGACGGCGAGATGGAAGACGCTCGCGAGCGCGCGGACGAACTCGAGGCCGAGGGTGCGGTCCAGCTGGGCCAGTTCGAAAACCCGGCCAACCCCGAAGCTCACTACAAAACGACCGGGAAGGAAATCATCGAACAGATCGGCGACCGAGAAATCGACGCCTTCGTGGCCGGCGTCGGTACCGGCGGCACCCTCTCGGGCACCGGCCGCCGCCTCCGTGAGGAGTTCCCCGAGATGGACATCATCGCCGTCGAACCCGAACGAAACGCCGTCCTCTCGACGGGTGAATCCGGCGAGGACGAGTTCCAGGGAATGGGACCGGGCTTCGTCAGTGACAACCTAGATCGAGACCTGATCGATCGCGTCGAAACGGTTGCAATTGAGAACGCCGAGGACGAGTGTCGCCGGCTTGCGCGCGAGGAAGGGATTCTGGTCGGCCAGTCCAGCGGTGCAACGAGTCTGGTTGCGAACAGAATCGCACGCGAAATCGCCGAACCGGAGCGCGACTGTCCGGAGATTCCGGACGCCTTCGAGCGTCAGGAACTCGCCGCTCCGGAGCCGGATGGCGGCCAGCGAATCGAAGACTGTCCGCTCGTCGTCACCGTCTTCTGGGATAGCGGCGAGCGCTATATGTCGACTGGGCTGTTCGACAAGTAAGCTGGGCTGTTCGACAACTAAGGTAGCAAAAAGACCTCTTTCACCTAGAGCAACCGTCTTTATTCATCCCCGTGTATGTCTGGGTACGATGACACACCCCTCCAGACGCACGCTCCTCGGGAGTACGGCGGGACTGCTTGCACTGACGGCAGGCTGTATCGCCGACGAAGACGATGACGATCCGGATCCGGGCTCTGGATCCGGCAATAACAGCGGCGACGAGAACGGCAACGGTGACGAAAACAGCACAGAGAACGGTGAGGAAGACGAGAACGACAACGGTGAGGACGACGGCGACGGCAACGGCGACGATGACGATGACGGCAACACCGGAAGCGACGACGTCTCCATCGATGACCACCAGTACCAGCGCCCCGCAGTTAGTGACAAACCATCGATGGAACACCTGCGGTCGTCCGACGATGTCGAGGACTGGCTCGCAGACCGCGACGACATCGACGACGACACCACCGAGTTCGTGGACGAAACCGACTTCGACGAGTCGGTACTCGTTGCACTCGAGGCCGGTGGTCCGAACCTGTGTTACGAACTGGCCGTCGAGCGCGCCGAAGTCGAGGACGACACTGTCGTCGTCGAGGCCGCGGCTGTAGACGAATCAACACCGGAGACCGCCTGCGGTGAGCAGGAGGTGACCGTCGGTGCAGTGGTTCGAGCGACGTTCGACGACGATCCGGTGACGGACGTGTCGGTGGCGCTCACCGACCGTGACGGGAAAGAACATGGAATGGCTACGGCGAGCGACAGTGCGAGCGATTCTGCGTCTGATTCGACCGGGTCAGACGCCGATAGCAACAACTGAAATGGTTTACACTCTGATCGCCGATCTGTCTGGCGATCAGGTGTGTACTGACTTTCAGTGGCTCCGATAGAGAACGGCACTGACGGGCTGGTCCCCCTGACGCTTCTCACGGCGAGTGCTCTGTTTCAGTTATTCGAACGACGAGTGTCGAGTCGACATCTCTGAGGTCGTATTCGGGTAGCTCGCCGTCTGTCCGGCGGACGTACAGCGGTTCGACGAGGCGACGGCGTGCAGTCGCTGTCGCCGTTTCGGTTTCGGTTTCAGTTTGTTGTGTCCCTCTCTGTGCCTGCGTCCCTCCTGCTGATTGTGCTCCACCGCCCTGCTTCTCGTCGCTCTCGCCGCTTCCCGTTCCCTCGAGCTCGTGTTCGCTCTCGTGTTCGGTGTCCGCTCCGGCGGCTGGTGTGGCAGAAGCGTCGGGACCGACACGTTCCACGCCGTAGATCTTGCAGAACTCGTCCGTCTCGTCGGGTCCGACTGCGCTGTTTCGCAGTTGTGTCGCGAGTTCGCGCGAGAGCCACTCTTCGTCGCTCACGCTCGGTTCCTGTACCAGCGCCTCGTCGACGAAGCGGGTGAGATACCAGTCGAGATCGTTCAACAGCGAGATGGCTGCGCCGACGCTGACGGTTCGCAAGGCGATCGTGTTCTCGAACGGCCGGCGCAGATCGTACGTCGAGAGTGCCTCGCGAGCCGTCTCGCGCGAGAGCAGCTCGTACTGGAGAGTGTAGTCGTCGGCCCCGATGAGACAAACGCGCGTCACTGTCGAGTGATGTGGTCGGTTCGGTAATGTCGGTTTCGGGTTCCGGCTCAGTCTTGAACACTGAACGCCGACTCCTGACTCCCGACTACCGGACCAACACACAACGACCCAACCCTACGAAATCGACCCGTCCGGGTCTCCAATCGCGTCATCCAGTCCGTGAAGGGCCGCCGGGCCGAGCGCCTCCTCGGCGCGGTCGAACTCGAGTTCCCGGTCGGCTGGATCGGAGCGCTGGGTTTCGACGACGGATTCGGCTTCGCCGTCGGTGATTGAGAGGTAGACTTCGGTGAGGCGGTCGGTTGCGGTGGGTTCGGCGTCTTCCGCTGGGGCTGCATCTGGGGCTGTATCTGCATCCATGGTGTCGCCCGCTGAACGGTCAGATTCGGCGTGTTGTGCGGTTTCAGTGCCTGATTCGGCCGCTTCTCCCGTCGCTTCTGGCTGTGTCTTGGTCATGGCTCGCATCCTGACTGAACGGTCAGACAGTACAATACGTTTGTGTTTCTCCCGGCGGCTGGGAGCGACCGGCTGGTCGCTGTTGTGCGCGAACCCGGCGCTGTTGCTGCTCAGTTACCGAAAAATACGGACAGCGAGAGTAACAGAGAGGGAGAGCGAACCTACCAGTTATTCGTTCGCGTCCGCGTTCGTATCCGCATCGACGTCGACCCGCGTGCCGTACCCCGACTCGCCGACGACCGACCCGTCCTCGTAGACGACTTCGCCGCGGACGACCGTCGTGGTGGCTTTCCCGGTGAACGTCTCGCCCACGAACGGCGTGACGCAGTTTTTCGAGTGCAGTTCGTCACCGCTCTCGAGTGTCCACTCGTGCTCGGGGTCGACGATCGTGAAGTCCGCGTCCGTTCCGACCTGGAGCGACCCCTTCTGGGGGTACATTCCCCAGACCTGTGCCGGCCGGGTGGAGTGGCGACGGACCCACTCCTCGAGTGTGAGTCGTCCCTGATCGACGAAGGTGAGCATCGTCGGCACTTCGGTTTCGAGGCCGACGAAGCCCGAGATGGCGTCCCAGGTGTTGCCGAACGGGTCGTCGACTTTCTTCTCCTCGGGGGTGTGGGGTGCGTGGTCCGTCGCGATGCAGTCGATCGCGCCGTCGTCGATGCCGACCTCCCAGAGCAGGTCGCGCTCGTCGGCGTCGCGAATCGGTGGCTGAATGCGTGCCGGATTGCCGACCTCGCGCATGACTTCCTCGGTGAACCAGAGGTAGTGCGGCGTCGTTTCGGCCGTGACGTCGACGCCGCGCTCTTTCCCGCGAGCGACGGCCTCGGCGGCCGACCCCGAGGAGACGTGGAACATGTGGATCTTCGTACCGGTCTCCTCGGCGAAGGTGAGCATTCGTTCGACGGCCTCCTGTTCGGCGATGACTGGTCGAGAGTGAGAGTGATCGATCGGCTCATTCTTGCCGTCTTCTTTGAATTTTTGCGTGTAGTGGTCGATGATCTCGCCGTTCTCCTCGTGGAAGCCGAGGCGTTTGCCCGTCTCTCGGATTTTTGCCATGGCCTCGAGGATCTCGCCATCGTTCGGCGGCGGCACGTCGCCGACCGTCGACCCGAGGAAAATCTTGTATCCCAGCGCACCGGCTTCGTCCAGTGCTGGAATCTGATCGAGATTCTCGCTCGTGACGACCACGTAGCTCTGGAAGTCAACGTGCGCCGACGCCTCGCCGCGCTCGAACTTCAGTTCGAGATGCTCGGGGCGGTCGATCACCGGATCCGTGTTCGGCATGCCGACGACGGTCGTGACGCCGCCCGCCGCGGCCGCGCGAGTTGCGGACTCCCAGTCTTCTTTGTACTCGAGTCCGGGCTCGCGATTGTGGATGTGGCCGTCGACGATACCGGGGACGAGGACCTGTCCGTCGGCGTCGATGACGCGGTCGGCGTCGGGGAGGCGGTCGCTGCGGCCGACGGCGGCGATGGTTCCGTCCTCGACGGCGACGCCGGCGTCGGGGGTGCGGCCGGCGGGGGTGACGGCGGTGCAGTTTCGCACGACGAGGTCGACGGTGGCGCTCTCGCTTTCGCTTTTGCTTTTGCTTTCAGTCTCGCTCTCACTCTCACTGGCACTCATTGGCGTTGGCGTAGCGTTGCCGAGGTGGGCGCATATAGCTTCTGTTGGGTTGGCAGGAGCTCACTGGTCGCTGGTGTTGGTGCTGATACTGGTACTGGTGCTGATACTGATACTGGTGGTGGTGCTGGTCGTGTTGTACACAACGGGATCACGCCAGTCCGCTCGCTGACCGGTAGGTTCGGTGTACAGTTCAGGTACGCGTGCTATACTAAACCGGTGCGGGATGCTGGAGTGAGCCATGACCTCGCCGGCGATTCGCGACAGGACAGTACTCGTCACCGGCGGTGGCGGCTTCATCGGGAGCCACCTCGTCGAGGCGCTGGCACCGTACAACGATGTCCGCGTGCTGGATAACTTCTCGACCGGTTCGCGAGACAACCTCTCGTTCGCGTCCCCGTCGGCGACCGGCTCGCAGTGGGCCGAGGACACACTCGCGAGCACGGACGGCGGGACCGACGATACCGAGAGTGATGCCGATGGAACCGACGGCGAGGGCGACGACTCCAACGGCTCACTCACCATCGTCGACGGGGACATTTCCGACCCGATGGCTCTGCAACGCGCCGCTCGCGGCGTCGACCTCATCTTCCACCAGGCTGCCCTCGTCAGCGTCACCGAGAGCGTCGACGCGCCACGCCGCAGCAACGAGACCAATCTCGACGCCAGCCTGCTCGTCCTCGATCAGGCCCGCCAGGAGGACGCCCGCGTCGTCCTCGCCTCGAGTGCAGCCGTCTACGGCCACCCCGACGAACTGCCCGTCTCCGAGACGGCGACGACGGAGCCGACCTCACCCTACGGTATCCAGAAACTCGCACTCGACCAGTACGCTCGGCGCTATCACGACCTGTACGACCTACCGACCGTCGCGCTACGCTACTTCAACGCGTACGGACCACGCCAGCAGGGACCCTACAGCGGCGTCATCTCGACGTTTCTTGAGCAAGCCCGCGCCGACGAACCGATCACAATTGAGGGCGACGGCGAGCAGACGCGGGATTTCGTCCACGTTTCAGATGTCGTCCGTGCAAACCTCCACGCGGCGACGACTGACGCCGTCGGCGAGGCCTACAACGTCGGCACCGGCGAGCGCACCTCGATCCGCGAACTCGCCGAACTGATCCGCGATGCCGTCGGTTCGTCCTCACCGATCGTCCACCGAGAGCCCCGTTCCGGAGACATTCGACACAGTCGCGCAGACGCGTCGAAAGCGAGCCGCGAACTCGGCTTCGAGACCCGGGTCGGTCTCGAATCCGGGATTCGGTCGCTCGTGACTGCGGCTGGTGGTGAGCAGGCGTCCTCGAGTTCGTCGACTCAGCAGCGGGAGAATCAGGGGCGGGAGCGACGGCAACACCAGCAACAACATCAACAGGAACGGCCGCTGGCCGCCAGACCGGACCGACAGTCACAGGACTAGATACAGTCTCTCAGTTGCGGCAGCGAACGCCATCTTTCGACCGCGATGACCTGTTTTGGTTCGGTTGGAAATCGACCAGTTCTCACCGATAACGGTCGGCCTTCGTTACGGGGGTACGTCGTAATTTCCCACACAAACGGGTGAAAGCGTTCGACTGTGTTCTCAACAGATGGCGGATTAACTGCGGGCTCTGGTTTGTGTAGGTGAGAGATAACTATCGGTATGCACGGCCTCACCGATAGGTATGATCGAGAGCCTCATTGTGTTCGCGGTTAGCCTGCTCATCGGTGCCCTTGGCATCTTCCTGGGTGCAAGGATCATCGTCGATACAGAGGACTACACGTACGCGTTCGTCACAGCACTGATCGGCGCGGTTGTCTGGGCGCTCGTGGGGTTCTTCCTCGGATGGATCCCGCTGCTCGGCCCGCTGCTGGTGTTCGTCGCCTACCTGGGTGTGATCAACGCTCGCTACCCCGGTGGCTGGGTGGACGCAGTCGCGATCACGATCGTCGCGTGGGTCTCGGTCCTGGTCGTGTTGTACGTCCTTGCGTTCCTGGGCGTTACTGGATTCGAGGCAGCCGGTGTCCCGGGAACGTAACCGCCGACGGGAGCGGGACAGCGACGGTTGGACAGCGAGTCCGGGCCGTTCAGCCGGGCGTCGTCAGTTCGGCGTAACTGACGATTATCGCAGAAACCCGATCCAAATTCGGGCTAGGCACGTCGAACGTCCGTACGCGTTTATCCACCGCGGTGTCGAGCAGCCACAGTATCAACCGCGAAGCGAAACAACGACGATCAACCAGTCTGACGGGGGCAGGTCATCGACTCAGTCCCCACCGATCGGTCTCGCAGGAGGCTCACCAGGCACTGTCTCCGGGGCCGACAGAATCACGGGCGGTAGCCATCGTCGTCACGTCGGCGTCTCAGAGAGACACTCACGCGAGACATACAGATAATCCAATAACAATACATGACCCATAAAAAATACTTTGAGGGGCCGTCACGACGGTACAGAAACGAGTGAACTGCCGTTCGTCGACACCATGATTTCGACCTTGCGCACGAGCATGCACGCATCTCCGCCAGTACTTCCGTCGGTCACGACTCTCGACAGCGGGTCGATCATCGCACAATTCAGTCCGGCTATCCGGTCTGGGGTCGGAGCACCAGCTACGGAGTTCGCAAACACTGCCGTTCCCTGTGGAAGTACGCTCTGCCGAGTCTGTAGTGCCTGCGGGTCGGGCGAGGCCGAGATTACGACGATTCCGTTGCTTGGGCTCGGCGTTGGGCTCGGTGTCGGACTCGGAGTTCTGGCTCTCCTCTCAACACTACTCGCTGTGCCGGGACTCGCACTCGAGTTCTCCCTGAGTTCCGTTTCGAACGTTCCGCAGTACATTGACCCCACACCGCTCCAGGCGAGCGGCCTCGCACACATCGCTGCCTTGCTCGGGATGATCGTGCTCGCCGTTCTCGGGTCGGTGCTCGCACTCCGTGATCGACTCGCCGAACGCAACTCGCTTGGGAACGACTACAACACCCAACACGAGGAGTTCATGACGGACCAGGAGAAGGTCCATCAACTCATCAGCGAGAACGGCGGGCGAATGAAACAGTCACGAATCGTCGACTCGGTCGACTGGTCGAAAGCCAAGGTCAGCCGACTGCTGGCCGAACTCGAGGAGGACGGCCAGGTCACGAAGCTTCGATTGGGGCGGGAGAATCTCGTCTGTTTGCCGGGTCACGAGCCGACGGCATCGAAATCGCCGGATCAGTCGAGTGAGTAGGGTGCTACCGGAGTCGGTAGCGTAGGCTCACATGCGATCATTCCTTTTTGGGAGCCATCTCATAGTCATCGACGGGACCAATGACCGCTTTCGACGGGCAGCACTGACTTCCACGTACACCCCGCGTGCGAAGTGAGTAGTTTCTCTCGAAATGGTTGTGCCGGTTTAAGCGCGAAACTGGCGATGGGTCACTGCCTTCACGGCAGATTATGATCGCACGCAATCAGCTACTTGTACTCCTCGTCACGGCATTGCTCGTGACATCGGGCGCAGCGATGGTCGCTGGGGCGACACCAAGCGCGAGTGTCAGCGGCCAGGACGAGGGTGACACTGAAACAGACGCCGAACCGGAGACAGAATCGGACAGCACAGCCACCGACGAGACCGACAACGGTGATGGAGCCGACGCCGACGATCAGGGGCTCGAACCTGACCCCGACGATGAAGCCGAGACCGCAACGGTCACGTTCGAAGACCAGTCGACCGCCGGTGACTCCGTCGTCGTCGACGAGGCGACACTCCCCGAGGGCGGCTTCGTCACAATTCACGACAGCAGCCTTCTCATCGGCGAAACCTTCGACAGCGTGATCGGCACCTCCGACTACCTCGAGGCAGGCACCCACGAGCAGATTGAGATCGAATTCGAGGAGCCACTCGAGGCGGACGAGACACTGATCGCGATGCCACACCTGGATACGAACGATAACCAGGAGTACGATTTCGTCGAGACAGAGGGTGCAGAAGATGGCCCGTACCTGACGGCGGATGATGAGCCGGTGACCGACGAGGCGGTTGTAACGGTTGAGGACGACGTTCCTGAGGAGGACGAACCGGTTGATGAGGAACCGCCAGTCGACGATGAGGAGCCGGTTGACGATGAACCGCCAGTCGATGACGAGGAGCCGGTCGATGATGAGAAACCGGTTGACGAGCCAGACGAGGAGAAACCGGATGACAAGGACGAAAAGCCGGATGAGAAGACGGACGACGAGAAAGCGGATGAAGACGAGATAGATGACAAAGACGACAAGAAAGATGATGATCTCGATGAGACGGACGACGAGAAAGGAGATGAGGACGCAGTAGACGACAAGGGCGACAAAGAGGACGAGAAAGACAAAAAAGACGAGAAACCTGACGATCACGACAAACCCGACGAAACTGACGAAATCGATGATGAACCCGTTGACGACACGGAACCTCCTGTCGACGATGAGGAGCCAGCCGAAACACCATACGACGGCGAACTAACCGTCACCATTGACAGCGCGCTCCTCGTCGTGCACGATCTGCACGAGGACTACGGGGACTACGAGGACGGGCACGACAACGACCAGGAACACGAACACGACCAGGAACACGAACACGATCAAGACCACGATCAGGAATACGAACACAACCACCAGGACCACCAGGGCCACAACGGAGCTATGAGTGACCACCAGCTCGAGGTCACCATCGAAGAACCAACGATAACCGGTCTCGACGAAGCTGGTGACGAACCCGCCGACACCAACGATATCCACAGCGCATCGATCCTCGTCGTCGTCGAGGACGACGACCTCCCAGGCGAGGCAGCGATGACCGACGAGCACGATGAACTCACACTCGAGTCCGCGACGATTATCGTGGTTGCTCACGGCGTTGCCGATGTCGATGGTGAGGACACTGGTGCTGTCGACCACGATGAGGAGACAGAAACCGAGACTGAGACAGAAACTGACGACGTGACCGACGACGAAGAAACGGCTGAGACCGATGCGGGTGTCTGCTGTGGCTCGGCTGCTGACCACGATGAGCCAGCAGACACTGACGAGGAGTACGACGGTGATGACGAAACTGACGGGTACGACGAAGCCGACGACGACCGCGCAGACGATGCTGATGAGTACGACGATGGCGACGCTGACGACGAAATGGATGACACGGACACCGACGAACACGACGCACTCGAGGTGACGATCGAACAGGCGACCGTCTTCGTCGTGCTCGACGACCACGGTGTGATGGACGAGACAACGGAGACGGAGACCGAGACGGGCGCTGACGACGAGACCGACACGGACACCGAAACCGAAACGGACTGTCCTGGCCCTGACGAGGCAGATACCGACGACCCTGCCGACACTGACGAAGAGTCAGCGACCGACACGTTCGACGTGACCATCGACCAGGCGACGATCATGGTCATTCTCGTGGACCACGACGCGATTGATGACGTGATCGACGAGTCGGAGAACGGTGTTGATGTGAACGGTGACGAAGACGAGTACGTCAACGGTGACGAGGACGAAGACGAGACTGACACCAACGGCGACTGTCCGCCATCGAACGGGACCGAGACAGCTGACGACGCAACTGCTGTACTCGCCTAAGCACGCCACGCGTCGCTTCGACACATATTTTTTCGCAGTCGGTAGCACGACTTCGACACTCCTGTCACTGACGCTGTCTCACTGGCTCTCTTGCAGTACAGACAACTGCCGTTGCAATACGGACAACTGTTCTTTTGAGTACAACCCGCATCGATCGGTGCCCTCCCGCTCGAGATCGGCCTGTCTAATGTCTTGGCCCGGTGGTGAACCGCGATAGTGGGCGCTACTGGGGTTGAGAGAGAGGGGGAGATAGTAACAGAAGCAGTAACAGAACGCGGGTCAGTGACAGATGGACAGATCTGGGTCCGAGTCAGTAAAACAGCCGGTACAGACTACTCACCGCAACCGCGAGCAAAATGAGCACACTCCAGAGAACCGGATCGACACTCGAGAACACCGGCAGATCGAGACCGGCCAGCGCGATCAGTCCGAGGCCGAGAAAACAGGCGGCGAGGTGGAACTGCAGGACGGTCGAGCGGTCGCCGTCGTGGCCGTCGATGTAGCCGACGACGGTTTCGAAGTTCGGGCCAGGTTGGATGGTTTTCGCATCGGAGTCGTACTCGATGACGGCATCCTCCTCGAGTTGGGGAAGATGTGTCTGCTGGAGGGAGACGTAGACGCTCTTGTAGAGATTGTTCGGAACGGGTGTCGTATCGGATTCCGTTGCGGCAATCTCCGTTGCGACGTCCGAGACGTCGACGTGTCCGGACTGGCGTGCAAGCAGCTGGACGATGGCACGCCGTCTGTCGTTCCCGAGGATGTGAAACACCTCACTTTCCGCGAGCGCCTCAGATCTGGTCCTCTGCACAGACATTGCTTAGCGTGACGTCAGTGGTCTCATCTCGGCGAGCAGTTCGTCGTCGGCCCTCATACACGTCATCTGTTTTGCGAACCACTGACTTTAACCTGCGGTATTTTGTCCCTGCATAACGGTGTAGAAACTAGCTGGCTACGGTACGGTCGGCGACTGGTTTGTCGCGATGAGGGTGTTGCGTCGTTGACTGTAAATGACAGTCGATAGCTGGGTGCGGAGCCGGATCGGGACGCTGTCTTCCGTCTTGATTCTGAAGGGTTCTCGAGTACGGATTCTAACTAAAACGCGCCTCCGAGCGACGGAGAGTGGGAGTCACTCACGTTCGTCGCCCGGCAGATGGCCACCGGATTGCATCTCACGATACGTCGTACAGGCCGGACAGCCGTGGACGATGTCGCCGTTGTCACCGAAGACGCGGGCAAACTGCTGGGTGACGTGGGTGTCACAGTTTCGACAGCGAGCGCCTGCTGTCGACGATTCCATCGGACGCCAGTTCTGTTGGGATGATTTCATGGTGAACGTACTGGTGTAGGGTGGGTGTCGTCGTGAATACCGATGCGGACAGTTGGTGTCTCGAGTGTACTTGTCAGTCGATGCTCGTGGCTGGTGGCGGTCGTCGTCGTCATCGGGTGACTGCAGTGTCGTGACGTGGGAGTAGGGAGACACTGCAACTGTCGCTGTCGCCACAATCGCAACTGCGCACAGTTCGCCAGCCAACCAGGGGTGGGTGTCAGTGTATCCGAGCACACACCGCAATTCGCCTGCCAGCGGGGGCTCCAGTCTCTGCAGTCGGCGACACCGTGGCGGTTCACTCGACCACCGAACCGACTGCTCGACCCGTCACGACTGGGGCCGACTCGCGGCAGCGACAGCGTGTGACTCGGCATCACTACGACCGAGGGGGATAGATCCGAATAAAGGACGGCGTCCGTTCACTGTGCTGGCCACCAGACAGTACCGGAAATACCGAATTTCCACCGGTTATACCCGACTCAGGGGCCATATGGAGGGGAATAACTGGCGATACGTTCACAAATCATCAAGCTGGATTTGGTTCGATTGCTCCTCGTTCGCCACGCGGTCCCGACCGCAGCGCTCCGTTCGAGCGCCCGAAACACGATATTACCCGCTCGAAATAAGATATTTCGCAACGGAATGCGTGACTTTCCAGCGAGAAGGCACATCGTTATAAAATACCACTCTCGCTTACCGGTTGTATTGTTGGAACGTACTCCCGGTCGCCGCGACGGCGCGGCACCACCGATCCGATCGTTCCCGACTGCCACCTCTCGACACCGAGAGCGAACCAGCGTAACCTCCGCAGACAGGTGAGACCGATGTCCACGAAAGCGACCAACTCTCAGACGACCCCGACGACCGACCCAACAATTCAGCTCGACGTCCTCGGCGACGAGTGTGCGCGAACAATACTCGTCGCAACGAGTGCAGGACCGAAAACAGCCAAGGAACTAACCGACCGAACCGACAGCTCCTCGGCAACCGTCTATCGCCGAATCAACAACCTACTCGAGAGCAACCTGCTCGCAGAGTGTGTTCGATTCGAGAGCGACGGTTCGCATACGACCGCCTACGAGGCGACCGTCGAACACGTCGAGGTACAGATCGACGCCGACGGCATCGACGTGGCACTGTCAGCGATGGACGAGTGAGGGGTTGGCGTTCCTGGCGGGATCGTGATAGAAACTCACACGCGTTTGCCGCCGTCGACCGCTACAAGTGACTGTACGGGGGATTGAACAGTCACGACGAAACCGTTGTCACGAGAACAATCGGTTTAGACAGTTTGAAACATACTGAAAGAAGTACTAACAGCCCTGTATGATACGGATAACAAATATCTACTCAATGGTACGGTCACTGTGATTGAGCAATGCACGATCTGACCGGCTTCCAGCGAGATTTGTTGTACGTAATCGCAGGGGCTGACCAGCCATCTGGACAAACAGTCAAAGACGAAGTGGAACAGTACTATAGTTCGGAGATAAATCACGGTCGGTTGTATCCGAATCTGGATACGCTTGTGAACAAAGAGCTCGTCGAGAAGGGACAACTCGACAGGCGAACGAACTATTATGCGATCACGGACGACGGGCGTCAGCAGATCGACGACCGTCGAAAGTGGGAAGGTCAGTACGTGGATTTCTGAGTGGGATCGTCAGCGACGGGAGTTCGTGAGGGTATCCGCCAACCGTCGAAAGTGGATCTGTTGTGAGTCTGGTGACTGTGATCGTATGCTGACAGCCGTGGCCGTGGCCGTGGCTACCGACAATCACGTGTAATCGTCTCGTCGTCTCGAGTTCCTTCACACAGCGTTCACACCTCGTGCTGTCGTGACAGCTGTCGGTCACCGTTCATGGATGCATACAGTCGTCTATCACCATCGTGCTGCCCGATTTTCTCACGTTGGGCCGTTAGGCGCCCATACTCGCACCCAGCAGGTCATCCATCGAGAATATCGCGGACATAACAAAGCGGCCACGGCCGGTGTCTCTGTCCAAATGGTTCTGAGAACGCCGTCAACCGACGGGTTCGGCAGCCAATCGGTGGTGTCGTTGCGATGAGTTTGCGAACGGACACACAGACCCGATTGGGGACTGTTCGGCAGTATCCCAGCGATCTCGCGACGGTTTCGGTACTGGCCGTTGTTGCCTACCTCGTCGTGACGGGAATTGCCGAGGGAAGCGTCCTCAGATTGCTCGCGACGCTTCCACTCGTTCTGTTCCTACCGGGATACGCGCTCGTCTCCACACTGTTTCCGGCGCGTGAACGCACTGCACAGGAGACGACCGCAACGGCGCTCGATGTCGAGACCTATCCCCGTGGAATCGACCTCACAGAACGTCTCGGACTGGCGTTTGCGCTTTCGCTCGGTATCGCTCCGGTCGTTGCGCTCGTGTTAGCCGTTACCGACTGGGGACTGGCGACCGACCCGATCGCCGCCACGCTCGCGGTGCTCACCGTTGGATTCGCACAGCTCGGCGCAGTCCGTCGACTCCGAGTCCCCAAAGCCAAACGGTTCTCCGTCGCACCGCTCGCAGCGCTGTCACGCTTTCGCAGGGATAACACCGCCGCTGGAACGGTGACCTCTGCTATCCTGGCCGTGGCTATCGTCGCCGCCGTTGGAGCATTGCTCATCGGACTCATCGCTCCGCTTTCAGCCGGCGGCTTCACGCAACTCGCTCTGTACTCCGACGACGGCGGTGGCGAACTGGTCGCCGGCGAACTCGAGAACGAGGTCGACCCCGGCGAACCCGTTCCGGCCACGATCGAGATCGAGAACCAGGAGGGTGAGGACGTGACCTACACCGTCGTCGTTCAGCAGCAGGTACTCGAGAACGGTGCCGTCACGGAACGGGCAGCACTCGAGACGCGGACGGTGTCGGTGGCGGATGGTGAACAGGAACTCGAAGAGTTCGACGTGGTGCCGGCCGCGGAGCCGGATGAGACGGTCCGAATTGCGGTGTTGTTGTACGATGAGGAGCCGACGGGTGAACCGACGGCCGAGGGTGCGGTTGCAGATACGAACTTCTGGGTGACGGTTACTGAGCCGGCTGTGGAGGAAGATGACTGATTTCGGTGGCTAGAACGCTATCGCTGCATTCGTGAATTGGTGGGTGGGGAGTCGGTGTCGGTTCGGTGGTAGCGTCAGCGTTGGTTTTCGGTGTTAGCGCCGGTGTCGGTATCAGCGTCAGAACCGTACCGATCGTCTGCAGTGCCATCACAGGCAGCGCCACATAAGTAGCGCCACCGCAGGCAGCGTCACAGTAGGGAGCGCCACCGCAGAGACACGGTTCCTGGTCAAAACCTGTCCGACGTGCAATGAATGTTCTTCTGCAAGCGCCACGAACACGACACCAAATGGACTCGCTCGTCATCGTCCTCCTGATGGCCGCCCTGCTCATCCAGGTCCCGATCGCGCTCCTCGTCCGGGTCGACGCTCGCCGCCAGGGGTTCGACAACCCCGAGATGTACGAACTCGGGATCCTCGTTCCGATGGGTGGAATTCTCGTCGTCCCCGCCTACATTTCGAAGCGGCGGTCGCTATCAAGGAGCGACGACGCTGAGAGTGTCGATACCGGTCGTGGTGGTTCCGATGTCAATGCCGATGCCGATACAGATGCCAATGCTGGCAGTAACGATGCCGGCACGCCTGTCGACGACGATAACTCGAACAGGACCGATCGTGAGACCACCAGCACCGATCGCGACGCGAACTCAGCTACAGCGGGCGACGCTGTCCCGTCCAACTCGAGTCGAGCACAGCTGACAGAAACTGAGCCGGACTCCTGACCGATCACTGACTCCTGGAGGGACTCGAGAACGGTGGCCGTGGGTAGTGGCCGGAGTCATCGTGTAGGTGCGCTCGGGGCCGCGCTCACGGCAGTCGCGAGCGTGGTACCACAGGTGTTCGCAGACGGTATCGTGGCCGTCGCTGCGCGACAATCGTGATCGTCGCTGACGACTGCGACTGGAAAAACCGGTGTTCGAACGGCGTCGAGGGCGGTGTCGTATTCTGGTGGCCTGGCTCGCTAGTCGCTGACGATCACGTTCACGTCTCCGTCTGCCTCTCGGTCACACGCGGCTCGCAGACTCACGCACAAGTTCTCGTAAGCCACGTTACATGCTCGCGAGCCCGAACGGGAACTCGAGTTCCGGTCGGCGCGAGACGTGCTGGGCGATCGAAATCGCAAGGATGGCGACGCAGACGGCGAGTGCGACGACGGGGGCTGCGGCGGTCGTCACCGGGCCGACGGCGAGTGCCGCGAGTGCGAACGCGACGAGACCGACGGTGGCGACGACGGCGTAGAACCGATGCCACGGCCGCTGTGCGCCGAGTTGGCGATCGAGGTACGGTTCGAACAGGTCGTCGTTTGGCAAGAGCGTGATGGTGTGGCTGTCCGGATCCCAGTCGACGATGCCGTGGTCTTCGAGCATCGGCAGGTGCGTCTGGTACAGCGAGATGTAGACGCGCCGGCGCTGGGTGCGCGTGACATCGTCGGGATCAGTATCGTTCTCCCAGGCGGCGACCTGTTCGACGAGTGGAGCCAGGTCGCAGGAACTCCCCTGTCGTTTGAGAAACTGCACTGTACGTCGTCGTCTGGCGTTGCTGAACACGTCGAACAGCTCGGCCTGGGTAAACTCGTCCTCAGACATGGACATGGGTGCCCTCACGTTCCCGAATCGGCTGGCGATCGGGGGTGTTCGAATACCTCACAGGATGGACTGCCACAGACTCACCCTTTACTATCGCACGGCTACCCTGTCGAAAGCCGATTGTACCCGTTAGCGCTCGTGAAAGACGGCAAATCCAACGATTCTGGCGTTCTTGAACGGGCCGGCGCGTGTCCGCCCTGGGTCGAACTCCCGCCCCCGTACGGGGAGACTGATCGGTTCTCGTTGCTGTAGTTCGTGGCTACGGACCCGTCAAGACGGGGATAACAAAACCTCGTTACCGGCTGTATCTGGACGATTCCCACGCGGGTATCGAGTAACCAATGACACGACAGAACCGACGACGGTCCGGGGTATGGCCGTGTACGACGGGGCTTCTCGGCTGCGAGCGCGCCGATCCCGTCGCGTCACGGCCCCACCAGTCCCGGACCGACCGACAGCAGTACGACGATCGTTCCTGTCTCTTATACACAT
>NZ_AOIM01000040.1 GCF_000337575.1 Natrialba hulunbeirensis JCM 10989
CCCCGAGGCGACGGTCGGCTACGGCGACTTCGACGAGCCGACGCTGCTCGGCGACGACGCGACGATCAGGGCCGGTTCGATCGTCTACGGCGACGTGACCGTCGGCGACGGCTTCACGACGGGCCACGATATTCTGGTCCGCGAGTCGACCGACATCGGCGACGACGTGCTCGTCGGCACGAAGACCGTCATCGACGGCCGGACGACCATCGGCTCCAACGTCAGCCTCCAGACGAACGTCTACGTGCCGACCGACACGCAGATCGGCTCGAACGTGTTCGTCGGCCCGGCTGCGGTGATGACCAACGACGAGTATCCAGTCCGTACCGACGCCGGACTCGAGGGCCCGACGATCGAAGACGGGGCCTCGATCGGCGCGAACGCGACGCTGTTGCCCGGCGTCACGATCGGTGAGAACGCCTTCGTCGCGGCCGGCGCGGTCGTCACGGACGACGTACCGGCGAACAGCCTCGCACTCGGCGCACCGGCGACGATCAGACCGCTTCCTGCCCCACTCGAGGGACCGAATCAGCTCGAATGACAGACCGATCACCTCCATCTTCCACGGACTCGACGAATCACACGGATCGCGACCGCAACCGCGAGCACGACCGGACGCAGCCGACGGAACGGGCAACCGACGGCGGAACCGGAGCCGGAACCGGAACCGGAACCGGCCCCGAGACTGGCACCAGCGTCGACACCGAAGCCAACGCCAGTGCTCCCGCCGGAACCGAAACGAGCGACAGTCAGCAGGCCGCCGAGCCGGTCGAGCACGTCCCCATCGCTGACCCCTCCCTGAGCGACACCGTACTCGAGCGCGTCGAGGCCGTCCTCGAGGACGGCATGCTCGCCGACGGCCCGGAAGTCAGGGCCTTCGAGGGCGAGTTCGCCGGCTTCTGTCGCACCCAGCACGCGGTCGCAACCTCCAACGGGACGACCGCGCTCCACGCCGCACTCGAGTCCTTCGGCGTCGAGGAGGGCGACGCTATCATCACCTCGCCGTTCTCGTTCGTCGCGAGCGCGAACGCGATCCGCCTCGCGGGTGCGACGCCCGTCTTCGCGGATATCGACCCCGAAACGTACACGCTCGACCCGGCCGCCGTCGAGCGCGTCCTCGACGAGCGCGACGACATCGTCGGTCTGCTTCCGGTCCACCTCTACGGCCTGCCGGCGCGCATGCCCGAACTCTGTGCCATCGCCGACGACCACGACCTGTTCGTGCTCGAGGACGCCTGCCAGGCCCACGGCGCGACCGTCGACGGCAAACGCGTCGGCGGCCTCGGCGACGCCGCCTGCTTCTCGTTCTACCCGACGAAGAACATGACGACCGGCGAGGGCGGCATCGTCACGACCGACCGCGACGACATCGCCGACGGCGTCAGGCGATACGTCAACCACGGCCGCGACCCCGGTGAAGGCGGCTACGACCACGTCGACCTCGGGCACAACTACCGACTGACAAGCCTCGCCGCCGCCATCGGCCGCGTCCAACTCCAGCGACTACTCGAGTTCAATGACGCACGCCAGGCGAACGCGGCCTACTACGACGAGCACCTTGAGGCGGTGCCACTCGAGACGCCGACCGTCCCGGACGGCTCCGGTCACGTCTACCACCAGTACACGGTGCAGGTCGAAGAGCCCGACGAGCGCGACGCGCTCGCGGAGACACTCGCGGCGCGGAACGTGGACTCGGCCGTCTACTACGATCCGCCGATCCACCGCCAGCCGGCCTACGAGACGGTGAGCACCGCGGCTGCCTCGTTCCCCGACGCCGAGCACGCCGCCGAGACGGTGCTCTCGCTGCCCGTGCACCCCTCCCTCTCAGAACAGGAGCGCCGCACCGTCGTCGAAGCCGTCCACGACCACTACAATCTATGAGTACGGAACGAACGCGACACACGACCGCTGCCACGTCACCAACGCCGGTTCGCGCCGGCGTCATCGGCGTCGGCTCCATGGGACAGAATCACGCGCGCGTCTACAACGAACTCCCCGGCGTCGACCTCGTCGGCGTCACCGACCACGACGCGAGCGTCGCCCAGCAGGTCGCCACCGAGTACGGTACGGCCGCACTCGAGTTCGACGCGCTGCTCAGCGAGTGTGATGTCGTCACGGTCGCCGTGCCGACGCACGCCCACTACGAGACGGTCTCGACCTGTCTCGACGCTGGCGTCCACGTGCTGGTCGAAAAACCGATCGCCCAGACCGTCGAAGAGGGCCGGGAGCTGGCCGAACAGGCCCGAGAGGCCGGCCTCGTCCTACAGGTTGGCCACATCGAGCGGTTCAACCCGGCGGTACAGACGGTGATGGAACTGATCGACGATCTGGACGTGATCAGCCTCGAGGCCGAACGGCTCGGACCGCCGGTCGACCGAACCGCGCGAGACGACGTCATCTTCGATCTGATGGTCCACGACGTCGATATCGTCGGCTCGATTCTCGACGGGCCGCCGTCGACGATCAACGCGATCGGTACTGACGACGGCCAGTACGCGACTGCGACGATGCAGTACGACGACGTGGTCGCCTCGCTGACGGCCAGCCGCGTCACCCAGAAGAAGGTGCGTAAACTCACCGTCACGGCGCGGGAGTGTCTCGTCGAGGTCGACTACCTCGAGCAGTCCGTGCTGATCTACCGCGACTCCTACCCCGAGTATCTCACGGACGACGGCCCGAACCGGTATCGCCACGAGAGCGTCGTCGAGAACGCGCGCGTCGACAACGGCGAGCCGCTGCGACACGAACTCGAGTCGTTCGTCAAGACGGTCCAGACCGGCGTCGAACCGGCAGTCACGGCAGAAGACGGTGTCATGGCGCTCCAGACGGTGCAGGATATCGCTGCGCTCGCGGACGATGAGACGCCGCGCCGGGAGCGCGAACGGGAGGTGGAAGCCTGATGCGTGTGGACGACACGTCACCAGCGGCAGAACGCACCACTGCGCTCTACCGCACAGAGATAACCGAAACGGACCAGCGAGCGGCGCTAACCGGCGGCGACGTCCCAGTCGCCGTCTACGGTCTCGGGAAGATGGGGCTGCCGCTCGCGGCCGTCTACGCCGAGACGACCGGGAACGTAACCGGCGTCGACGTCGATCCAGATGTCGTCGAGACGATCAATGCCGGCGAGAGCCACGTCATCGGTGAACCGGGACTCGCCGACCTCGTCGCCGAACAGGTCGGCCAGGGACGGTTTGAAGCGACAACGGACGGTCCCGCTGCGGCCGCACAGGCGCGGATCCACGTCATCATCGTTCCGACGCTACTCGACGACGACAACGAACCGGACCTGACGACCGTCGAATCCGTCGCCGCAGATATCGCGGCCGGCCTCTCGCCGGGCGATCTGGTGATCGCCGAGTCGACCCTGCCGCCGGGCACCTGCCGGGATGTACTCCAGCCGTTCCTGGCCGCCGAGAGCGGCCTCGACACCGACGAGTTCGGGCTCGCGTTCTGCCCGGAACGAACCTCGAGCGGGCGCGCGCTGCAGGATATCCGCGGCGCGTATCCCAAGGTCGTCGGCGGCGTCGACGACGAGAGCACCCGCGCCGCGACGGTACTCTACGACGAACTCTCCGAGAACGAGGTCCACCCCGTCGCTGACGCGACGACCGCAGAAGCCGTCAAGGTCTTCGAGGGGATCTACCGCGACGTCAACATCGGGCTGGCGAACGAACTCGGCCGCCTGGCGGACGAACTCGACATCTCGGTCCGCGAGGCCATCGAGACGGCAAACGACCTGCCGATGTGCCAGCTACACGACCCCGGCCCCGGCGTCGGCGGGCACTGCATCCCCTACTACCCGCACTTTCTGCTCTCGCGGATGGACGAACCGATGGACCTCACGCGAACTGCTCGGCGGGTCAACCAGACCATGCCGTCGGTCGTCGTCGACCGACTCGAGTCCGAACTGACTGCGACCGAGACCGGGACCGAGCTGGCGGACGCGTCGGTCGCAGTCCTCGGGATCACCTACCGCCCTGGCGTCGAGGAGACGCGCGCGTCGCCCGCGATCGGTGTTATCGAGCAGCTACGCGACCGCGGTGCCGACGTTTCGGGCGTCGATCCGCTGGTCGACCCGGCCGAATACGGCGCACAGCCGTGTTCGATCGACGCGTTCGAATCCGCGTCGGTCGACGCCGCGGTCGTCGTCACGCCACACGAGGAGTTCGACGACATCGACTGGAGTGCGCTGGAGCCGACCGTCGTGATCGACGGCCGGGACGCGCTGGATCGGGGTGTACTCGAGTCGGCCGGTCATCGGGTCTACACGCTCGCGGGGTCGGTGGATGGGCAGCCCCCGGCAGCAGGCACCGACGCGTTCACGACGGGTGACACCGGCAGCCGCAACGGGAGCAGTGAGAAGGACGACGGCCGTACGGAGGCTGTTATCGAGGCGGTCGAGGGTGACGGTGATGGTGATGGTGATGGAGCGAGCGAACAGACGACCGACGCTGCGGTGAATCGAACCGACGGTGGGACCGATGTATAACGGGAACTCGATCGGCGTCGTCGTCACGTCCTACAACGAGGAGCCGTTCGTCGGTGAGGTCATCGAGACGGTGCCGTCGTACGTGGATCGGATCTACGCGGTCGACGACGCCTCGCCGGACGGAAGCTGGGCGGAAATTCAGCGGGTTGCAAAGCGTCTGAACGCCGACGGCGAGCGTGATGGTACTGCTGAGATGGAGTCCGAATCAGAATCGGAACCAGCCCACGCGGTCGCCGACGGCGGCGACAACCGCCGCGTCGTCCCGATCCGTCACGAGGAGAACCGTGGCTACGGCGGCGCGGTCAAGACCGGCTACGAGCGCGCCGCGGCCGACGGGATCGACGTGGTCGCCGTGATGAACGGCGACGGCCAGATGGATCCCACGATCCTCGATCGGATCATCGACCCCGTCGTCACGGGCGAGGCGGACTACGCGAAGGGCAACCGCTTGCTCTATCGTGACGACCGCGAGGGGATGTCGACGTTCCGCTTCGTCGGTAACGCAATTCTCTCGGGGCTCTCGAAGTTCGCCTCGGGCTACTGGACGATCAGCGACCCGCAGAACGGCTACACCGCGATTTCCCGAGAGACGATCGAGGAACTCGACCTGGACGAGATTACCGACGAGTACGGCTTCCTCAACCACATCCTCACGCACCTCAACGTCAACGACTGCCGGGTTGCGGACGTCTCGATGTCCGCAATCTACGGCGACGAGGAGAGCAGCATCCGGTACGTGCCGTTCATCCGGTACGTCTCGTTGCTCCTGCTGGGGAGCTTCTACTGGCGGCTCAAGCGCCAGTACGTGATCGAACGGTTCCATCCGGCGGCGCTGTTCTATAGCACTGGAACGGCAGGGCTTGCCGTCGGGAGCAGCGGTCTCGCGGGCTCGATCGCGCAGGCCGCCCGTGGTCGCGGTGGCTTCACGGGCGCGCTCGCGTCGATCCTGACGATCCTCGTGGGCCTCGTCTCGCTCGGCGTCGCGATCGCGATGGACGCCGAGGAGAACGAGGACCTGCAGTGTACCTGGTACGAGGACAGCGCGGGTCGGGAGCAGGCTCGTTCGGAGGCGGTCGCGCAGTCGGCGCAGGCGGAGACGACTGAGTCCGAGTCCGGGTCCGGGTCTGGGTCCGAGTCGGTGGCTGCGGCTGATGTCGACGGTGTTGCAGCTGATGCAGACGCAGGCACAGACGCAGCAGGCACAGACACTGCCGATACCACTGACAGTGGCAGCGACAGCAACACAGAATCCGAAACCGAAACCGACACCAGCATCGAACAGCCTGCCGAACCGAGTCCGGCACGCTCCTTCGAGTAACTCGTTTTCTCCCCCGTCGTTGGGCTCGTGGATTCGTTCTTTGGCAACCGCCCACCGTTCAGCTCCGTCTCTACACCGTGCTACTGCATCGGTGCCCGCGGCTGCAACGCCTCGCGCACGTCGGGCTCGAGTACCCCCACCTCACCGCGGGCCTCGGCGACGGCGACGATGAGGTCGGTCAGGTTGACGAGGTCGCCGACGTACTCCGCTCGCCGTTGCTGCCAGCGTTCGCCGGCGGCTGCGTCCGTCGTCACTAGCTCAACAGCCCGATCGCGGACAGCCGCGTAGTCGTCGAACTGCTCTGCGAGACCCGCGCGCTCGAGTTCGGCGAACTCACCGTACTCGTGGTCGTCGGTGCCCTGGAAGCGCAGCGCGGGTGTTCCGAGCAGCCCGGCTTCGTTGACCATCGTCCCCGTATCGGCCACGAGCAGGTCCGCACCCGCCATCGCGTCGTGGATCAGCGCCGGATGGAGGTCATACGGACGGGCCGGAAGATCGCTGAAGTCCATTGTTCCGCTCTCGTCCGAGACGAAGATGGTCGCGTGCTCGCTCAGATGCTCGAGGAGGTCCCGCCGCTGTGCCCGCGAGAAGCCCTCGATCCCGGCGTCGTGGAGCGCGTCCATCGCGTTGAATCGGACCAGCGCGTACGGCTCGTCGGGATCGATCGCGAGGTACTCGTGAATCCCCCGATCCGCCTCGAAAACGTCGGGGTGGAGATAGGCACACTCCTTGAACCCCTCGAAGGTGTAGTGGTCGTCGCCGAGATCGCGGCGCGTGACGTCCGGCGAAATGATGCAGTCGGCGAACGGCCGCGAGACGGTGTGGTTGAAATCGCCCGGTTCGTCGTCCAGTACGAGGACAGTCGGCGTGCGGGTGACTGTCCCCGCCAGCGCGGCGTAGGGGCCGCGGCCGAAGACGACATCGGGATCGAACCGTCGCGATTCCCAGATGATTCGGCCGAACTGCTCGCCCAGTTCGCGGGCCAGTTCCGGCTTCGACGGCGCGCGTGTCTCGTGGGTACCGTAGCGGCGATAGGGGAGCCCAAAGAACTCGAGTAGGTCGGTCGTACAGGCGTACTCCCGGGTCAACACGAGCACGTCGTGGCCGGCCGCCTCGAGCCGATCGACGGCGTGACGGTACAGGTGCACGTGCGCAGGGGTGTTCGCAAAGACGAGAATTCGCATCGCACAGAGGTAGACGCTTGTGCTGCTTTGTAATCGTACAAGTACAGTAGGACGTCTGTCGTTGCCGATTTCTGCACATTTCACTCAAACCGACCGTTCAGAAAAAGTTGCGGATAACAAAACGCCGAGGGCGCCTTTCTCTACTCCCGAGATGCACGTCCTCACGCTGACGACGAACGCCGAGGCGCCGTTCATGACCGAGCAGATGCGCGCGCTCGAACGTCGCGGCGTCACCTTCTCGACGCTCTCGGTCGCCGGCGAGGTCGACGGCGGGACGTCCCGAAGCCCACTCGAGTACCTGAAATTTTTCCCCTCGGTCCTGAAGGAGTCGGGCAACGGCTACGATCTGATCCACGCCCACTACGGCCTGACGGGGCCGATGGCGGTCGCACAGCGGCGCACACCCGTCGTGCTCTCTCTCTGGGGGTCTGACGTGTATGGGCCGGTTGAACCCGTTAGTCGCGCCTGTGCGCCGTTCTGTGACGAACTGGTCGTCATGTCCGAGGCAATGCGAACCCACCTCGGCCGAGAGTGTGCCGTGATTCCGGACGGCATCGACCTCGAGAAGTTCCAGCCCGTGCCCCAGGAGGCGGCCCAGGAGGCGGTTGGCTGGGACCCCGACGCCTACCACGTGCTCTTTCCCTACACCCCCGAGCGCGAGGTGAAGAACTACCCACGTGCGCGACGGGTCGTCAACGCGGTCAACGGCCTGTTCGACGATCCAGTACACCTGCACACGGTCTACGACGTGCCCCACGAGACGGTGCCGGACTACATGAACGCCGCCGACGCCCTGCTGTTGACCTCTCACAGTGAGGGGTCGCCGAACTCGGTGAAAGAAGCTCTCGCATGTAACCTCCCCGTCGTTGCCGTCGACGTGGGTGACGTTCGCGAGCGTCTCGATGGCGTCTCGAACTCCGTCGTCGCGGACAGTGACGAAGCGCTGATCAACGGACTTCGGGGGGTACTCGAGTCCGGCGAGCGCTCGGACGGGCGAGAGGCGGCAAGGGAGATCAGTGTGGATCGGACGGCAGACCGGTTGCTCGAGGTGTACGAGCGGGTTGCGTGAGGCGGGGAGGATACTGAGTGAAGCGACCGTTTTCGACTACACGTCATCCGGTTCGAGCAACTGGATGCTGATCGAGATGAAGTAGACGAACATGAACATGAAGAAGCCGGCGGTGAGCGGCAGCAGCCGTCGGTCGACGATCGCGAGGTCCAACAGTGCCGCGCCGGCGATCGCGAGACAGTAGACGAGAATAATGAACACTCCCACCGCGTAGTAGAACCGGATGTCGGAGTCGAAGTACTCGCGCACGACCATCGTATAGTAGACGGTTGTGAGACGCCAACGAAAAGGGTACTGGTCCGTCCGTAGAACGCCACTACCCCGCCAAACACCGCTTTCTATGCCCGTTCATGTTCGCACTGACCGTCCCACCGGGAGCGCCAGTGGGCCGTCACTGGCACTCGGTTCGATACCACTCGAGTGCAGCGGGCAGATGCGCTTCCAGCGGCTGGTACTCGTAGCCCAGTTCCTCGTGGGCCTTGCGGGAACTGTAGAACATTCGGTCGGTCGCGAGTCTGGCCATCTGGCGGTCGAAGGGGAACCCCTGCCGATCAGTAACGGTGCCGACGACTTCGGCGACCGGGCCTGCAGCGTGGATGGCAGCCGCCGGAACGGGTAGGCGGGCGGGTGAGCCACCGGCGAAGGTGGCGATCCGGTCGACGGCGCGGTCGTAGGTGAGGTTTTCGCCGCCGAGGATGTAGTGTTCGCCGTTCCCGCCGTGTTCGTAGGCGGCGAGAATGCCGTCGATCACGTCCTCGAGGCCGACGATGCTCAGCCCGCCGGGGAGATACGCCGGCATGGTTCGATCGAGCCCCATCGAGAGCAGCTGGGCCGTGAAATCGGCGTCGCCCGGGCCGAAAATCGAGGTCGGGTGGACGGTGACGGCGTCGCCGTCACCGCCACTGTCATCGCAACCGTTACTGTCGGCGGCGTACCGGTCGACGAAGCGCTCGGCGGTCGCCTTCGAGCGCTGGTAGGCTCCGATCGGTTCGGCGATATCTGTCTCAGTTGCGAACTCATCGTCCTCGACAGCCCGCCGTGTGCCGGCCGTGCTGGTGAAGACCAGTCGGCCCACGTCACCGGCACGACAGGCGTCGAGCACGTTCCCGGTGCCCTCGCGGTTGACTCGCTCGACGGTCTCGGCGTCGGCGCTCCAGAGGCCGATCCCCGCGAGGTGAAAGACCGCGTCGGCTCCGTCGACCAGCGAGCGCAGCGTTTCCGGCTCGAAGAGATCGCCGACGTACCACTCGACGTCGTCGAGATCGCCGCGATCCGATGTCGGGCGGGAGAGACCGCGAACGGTCCAGCCCTCGGCGAGCAGACGCTCGCAGAGCGCGGTGCCGAGAAAGCCAGTCGCGCCGGTGACGGCTGCGACACGCCCGCTGTCGTCGGTGCTCGTCGCGCTCGCCGTGCTCGCCCGTCCCGTTTCGGAGCCAGTGTCTGGCCCGGATGGGGTCTCCGTCGCCATTAGCTACCACCCCGCAACTCGAGTTGGGGCGGAACTGCGTCGCCGCCGACGGCAGCGTACAGTCGGTAGGCGATCGAGACGGCGGGGTGTGTGTCGTCCGACGACGGCAGCGTCCCTCCCTGAAGGCGCGTTCGGAGTGTGTCGAGCTGGGCCTCGAAATCGACCGTGGGATCGGTCGCCGCGCGGCCGACAGGGTCGACGCGAATCTGGGGTGCCGAGCCTGAGTCGGGTTCCACGCCGGTCGCCGTCTCGGTCGCATCGGGGGCGAGTTCGATCGCGCGGTCGTCGAATCCGGTGTCGAACAGCGACGCGCCGAGCGCGTCGACAAGGGGCGTCGGGCCCGCGAACAGCGCGTTGGCCGCGTAGGGTTCGTCACCGTAGACCGTCGTCGCGTCGAGCAGACAACAGGCGGGTTCGATCGCGCGTGTCGCGGCGACGGCGGTCGCTGCCGGCTCGGCGACCGCGTCCGCGAAGCCGCCGAGCGTTCGCATCCCACCGGCGACGTGCCCTTCGTCGGTCGGCCGCAGCGACGGAACTACCAGCACGGTATCCTCGCGGAGTCGTTCCGGAACCGAGACCGCGACCGAGCGGTCGTCGACCGGGAAGACGTGTCTCGTGGTGTCCCCGTCACCGCTCTCCGGCGCGAGGTCGACGAGTTCCGCGCCGGTTCGCTCGCAGAGATCGGGATAGCCGAGATACGCTGCCGTTCGCTCGAACGGCATGTATTCCGTGCTCGCGCCGGCCACGGCGAGAGTGGCGTCGGTCCGCCAGGAGAGCTGCTCGAGCACCGCGCCGACCACGGCGGGGTCCGTGACCATCCCCGACGAGGGGTGAAACGGGTAGTGCGCGTCGGGAACGATGGTGATCCGGTCGGGCTCGTCCGCGACGGACTCGAGTACCGGACCGAGTGCCTCGCCGACGGGGGACTCGAGTGCGGACAGGCGTGCGTCGAGGGTGGGGGTCCAGCCGCCACGGTGGTCGCTCGCGTCGACGAGTGTGGCACGGACGGTGTTCGACCGATCCATTACCGGGTCACCTCCACTGGATCGAGTTCTGCAGTGTTCTTTTCGGCGGCCAACTCGGCGGCAGTTTCGGCGAGTTCGAGGCTGCGCCGGCCGTCCTCGCCGTCAATTGGTGGCCGCTCACCCTCGCGAATCGCCTCACAGAACGCCGAGAGCGCCTCGTAGTGGGCCTGCAGATAGAACGTAGGGCCGAAAACGTCGGGCTCGTCGTCGGTGAACCGGCGCAGGACGTTGGTCAGCGCTGATTTCGCCGCACCCGCGTAGAAGTTCTGCGGGAGGTGATCCTGGTTGCTGATCGTCCCGGTGATCCCCTCGAGCCGGAGCCTGGTGTTCACTTCGGGGAGTTGCTCCCACTGGTAGGAGCCACAGTGCAGCGTGATCGACGTCTCCGTCTCGGGGGCTCGCAGGAGTACCGTCGCCGCGTCCTCGACCGGAATGTCGAGCGTCGAATCGGTCGATGCATCCTGCACCTCGAGCTCGCCGAAGAGCCACTCGAGTACGTCGAAACAGTGAATGCCGAGTTCGAGCAGCGAGCCGCCACCGGCGGCGTCGGGGTCAAGCGGCCACGAAGGGGGTGCGTTCTCGACGGGCGGGCGTCCCAGGGGACCGTCGTTGAGCCGGGTAATCGAGGCGTACGGGACGTGGCCGACGGTGCCGTCCTCGAACTCGGACTTGACGCCGATCATGTCGGGCTGGTAGCGAAGCGTGTGGTCGACGCCGACGGCGATGCCGGCCTCGCGCGCGGTGTCGAGCATGCGGTCTGCCTCCTCGGTCGAGCGCGCGAGGGGCTTTTCGACGAAGACGTCGACGCCAGCTACGGCGGCTCGCTCGACTGCGTCGGCGTGGAGAAATGGCGGCAGTGCGATCACGGCAGCGTCGAGCTCCTCGCGCTCGAGGAGCGTCGTATAGTCGTCGTACGTCTGGGGGACGCCGGCGCGCTCTGCTCGGGCGCGGTTCTCGGGAAGTGCGTCGGCGACCGCGCGAACCTCGACGCCGGGCATCGAGTGCGCAGACTTCAGATGGACCATGCCGATGTTGCCGACGCCGAGTACCCCGAGCGCGAGGTCGTCGGAGCCGGTCAGTCGGCCAATTGTTGACGAGAGCATCGTAGCCAATACCCGGCCGTATGCGGGCTTTGTTATCGCCGTCGTACTCTCTGCACGCACTGGATACCAGATGGCCGAGAGCGCGAACGCGCTATCAAACTGGCCGCATCAATTGTCTCCCATGATTCCACCGTCTGCGGCAACCGTCCCGCCGTCGACGCCGCGCGGAACGCGCACCCGCCGAGCAACGTCGCCCATGGTTTCCACCGTAAGATCTGTCTCCGCTCGCCGCCGGGACAGGTACTCGAGTATGGCCCGCATTCGGTGGTCGTCACGGGGGTGGGTGAGGTTGTTCGGGTGGAGCCACATGTGGAAGAGCCCGTCGTTTCGGACGGCCTCGTCGATGCCGCGTTTGGCCTGGAGGACCATCGGGTCCTGCCAGATGGATTCGGCGACGGTTCGTGCGGGGCCTTCGAAGCCGAAGAGAAACATCGAGGCGGGGACGTTCACCAGGCCGTATTCGTCGACGGTTGGCTCGACGAGCATGGTCTGGTCGCGGACAGTCGAGTCGAACAGCCCGCGGACGCCGTCGTACGTCGGTGATGTGCCGCGGTAGGCGTTGAGGCCGAACTCGGCGAGCACGTCCCGGTGACCAACGTCGTTTCGCGGGTAGATGAACGAGTCGACGTGTTGGCCCCACTGGTCGGCGATCTCGAGACTGCACTCGAGTTCGGCAACGGCGAGTTCGCGGTCGGTCGAGGGTGCACCGAAGAGTACGTGCGAGAAGGAGTGGCTGGCAAACTCGTGGTCGACACTGGACTGGAGGAGGTCGTCGACGAGATCACGGCCGAAGCGGAGGTCGGGCCGGTCCCACCAGTCCGTTCGTTCGCGCTCGAACCAGCCGTCGGGTGCGGGGTGGTCCTCGTGGACGCCGTCACAACCCTCGAGCATGAGGTGGCCGACGACGGCCCAGGTCGCCGGAATATCGAATTCCTCACACAGTTCGAGCATCGTCGACCAGCCGCGCCGTCCGGCCTCGACGCGTTCTGTGGGGAGTGGCTCGAGATCGTGAAACCCCCACCCGAGTTCCGCATCCAGCGAGCAGACGACGCTACCCATCTGTGCCACCACGACCACGCGATCGTATCATACGCCGGACGGATTCGACCTGCCGGTTTTGTTATTGGTTGCTTTTGTCGTGCTGTCGGCAGGCTACGGCCGGTATGGAGGGCAAACACCGTCCACACTCGCCTACACACCTGTCCCGTCTGCGTTGCTCGACGTCGTCGCACGGTCCCGATTCGAGGCCGGTAACGTCACCGAACAACGTTATTTTCGTCTGATCGGTCCGTGAACGTTCCCTATAACAAAGCGCTCATCGGGCCACCTCCACGACAGCAGGCTTCTCGACAATCATGAGCGGATCTACTCACCCCTCCGGGCAAGCGTTCGTGCTCGGACTCGACGGCGTCCCGTGGCGACTGATCGAACAATGGAGCGACGAGGGCAAACTGCCCAACTTCGCCAAACTGCGCGAGGACGGTGCAAGCGGCACACTCGAGAGCACCCGCCCACCGACGACGCCACTCGCCTGGCCCTCTATCGCGACCGGTGTCTGGGCGGACAAACACGGCGTCTACGGCTTCCAGAACCTCTCGAGTGAGTACTCACACGAGATGTACACGAGCCACGACATCAAGCAACCGACACTCTGGGAACTGCTCTCGCCGGCCCACGTCGGCAACGTGCCGATGACCTACCCCGCACGCGATCCCGAGGACGGCGGGAGCATGGTCACCGGCATGATGACGCCCTCGACTGACCAGCAGTTCGCCGCCCCCACCGACCTCCAATCTGAGATCGAATCCCAGATCCCCGACTACGAGATCAGTCTCGACTACCCCGAGTACGCCGACCGGCTCGACGACTTCGAGGTCGCCGTCGACGACATGCTCGCGACGCGGCGCGAACTCATGGACCTCCAGATGGACCGCGCCGGCGACGACTGGCGGCTGTTCTTCTTCGTCTACACCGCCCCCGACCGGTTCCAGCACCTCATCTGGGATATGGACCGGATCCTCGCCCACTACCAGAAACTCGACGAGATCCTCGGCGAGGTACTCGAGTACACCGACCGACACGAGGCGGACCTTTATGTCGTCTCGGACCACGGCTTCGGGCCGATTCACGAACTCGTCTACGTCAATCACATTCTGGAGCGTGAGGGCTACCTGGTGCGACGCGAGGACGAGGGGACGCGGGGTGCGCTCGCGAGCCTGGGAATTTCCCGGGACCGCATTACGGATCTCCTCGGAAAGGTCGGCATCTCCGAGGAGTTGCTCGTCTCGACGCTGCCACGGAAGCTGGTGGACTCGGTGGCCGAGCAGATTCCGGGCGACCACGCCCTCTACGACGTGAACTACGAGGAGACGACGGCGTTCGTCCACGGTGCCGGAAACTGTTACATCAACGACAGCGAGCGCTTCGTGAACGGTATCGTCTCGCCGTCGGAGGTGCCGCGGGTCAAGTCGGAGCTGGTGGACCTCTTCGAGTCGATCACCGACGAGGACGGCGAGCCGGTGCTCAGAGTCGACGACGGCGACGAACTGTTCCCGACCGATCCGAACTCGCCGGATCTCGTCGTCAACGGCGTCGACGGCTACGACTGTCGTAACGCGATCACGGACCAGCCGTTCGGTGATACCGGAACGTACGCCGCGAGCCACCGAAACGAGGGGATCATCCTCTGCCGCGGGCCGTCGATCGAACCCGGGGCCACGCTCCGCGGCGCGCGCGTGGTTGACGTTGCGCCGACGCTCTTACACGGAATCGGCGAGCCGGTTCCCCAGAACGTCGACGGGCGGGTATTGTTCGACGCGTTCGACGCGTCGGCGACGCCGTCGAAGACGAAAGTCGAGCGAACGTCGGTCGACCAGCCCCAGACAGCCGATTCGGTCGACGAGGACTTCACCGACGTCGAGGACCGGCTGAAGGGGCTTGGGTACATGGAGTAGCACACTCGTCTCTCGATCACTGCTACCTGCGGTCTCGTCGCCCATTACCCACCTGGTGACGGGGAAATTTATACCTCCGATCGATTATTTTTCCTGTATGTCCCCGCACACCAGACGGCAGGCGCTTCGAGCAGTTGGTGTCTGTTCGCCGCTGGTACTTGCTGGCTGTCTCACTGGTGAGCGCTCACCGAACGAGATGCGACTGGAACAGCTTCAGGTTGTGAACTACGTTCAGAAATCCCATACAGTCTCCGTAGAGATCACCGACGATGATGAGCGTGTGTACCACGACTCAGTCGAAGTTCCGTCAGCCGATGAAGACACGGCCGGTTGGGGGAACGACACCTGGTCCGACGGCGCGTTCGAAGACTACCCAACCGAGGCTGGTGCGTACATGATCCGTACCTGGTTAGACACGCAGTCCCGAGATGAGGGTCGGACGATAGACCTGCGTGAGTACGAGCATGACTGTGTCGAGATGCGGGGGCTAATCGGCGACCCGCGGATGGACCTTGGATCGACACTCAGCATCTGGCGAAGCTTTGGGTGTTCTGCGGAACGGGAGGAAACAGAGTAAGGGCGCTGGTTGTCACCGTACTGTTCTCTCCACGCTCCGTTCCACCCTCACGACGCAACTGTCCGGATTCTCTAGGGACAGCGCCTTGCAAGCACAGCGGCTACCCTACTCGAGTCCCTTCATCCGCTATGGTCGACGAGGATCTCGAACTCGAGCGCGACCTCGGTGAGGCAACGATCGTCTACGACGAACCGGACGAAGACGCGGTCAACAAGACGGTCCCGAACGAGCACATTGCGTACTTCCAGGATCACTGGATCATCAAGACGGACGAGGACGACGAAGGGAACGACATCGTTCGCCGGATTCCGTCCAATCGCGTGCACTACGTCGAGCGCTCCGTCGAGGAGTTCCAGTCGGAGGTCCAGACGGTCGCGGATCAGGTGCAGTCGTTCGCCTCCTCGCTGCGGACGAAGATTCCGGTTGGCGGAGACAAGGAAGGCGGCCGCGGCGAGCGCGACCCGGCAAGGGAGGGTGAAAGCGGGGTACACCCCATCGAAATCACGCCCGGTGAGGTCAACCGAGACGATGATCCTGACGAGGAACTGGACAGGTAACAACCCTTTTTCTCCGGTTTAGGCCGGGCGGAGCCCGTGTGTAGCGCGTACTCCCTCACGCACGGATCGGTCTGCCGGCGAGAACGTACCAGCCCAGTCCGAGAAGCACCATCCCAACGTACACTTCCGCGAAGTAGGCATCTCCGTCCACGCCGGCTATCGAGAGGACGACGACTGCAACGGTCGCCGTAAGCAGCGCGAAGAGTAGCCAGAAGATGGCCAACAACACGAGATCGAGCATCTCGTTCTGAGTCGAACCTGCCGAGTTCTCGGGCGGAGACTCCATGGGTATGCTATGACCGTCTGGAATAAAATTCTACGCGCCGGCTCCCCTCTCCCCCTATCGCCCCATTCGAACTCGATGCAACCCCGTTTTCATCGCCTTCCAGGCCGGATACGCTGCATTGTAGACCGGCGTCGGCGCATTCCTCGCGCCCGCGCGTAGTACCCGATGTGAGAGCGGCGGCCCCGACTCCGAGACGAGTGCGTTCAAATCCGCCGTCTCGAGCCACTCGACAAACTCGCGCTCGGCCGCCGACTCGGGTTCGCGGTCGGTCTCACGAACCCGCTCGCGGATATCCTCCCACATATACCGCTCGTCCTGGCCCAACACCCACTGCCCCTGCTCGAGTGCCGTCCGCAGCTCGCGGTAGTCCGACTCATCGAACGGGTAGCCGTGCGCCGTCGGCTCGAGTCCCGACAGCCGCAAGCCGACAGCAGTCCGATAGCACTTTTCGCAGCGCCCGCAGTTGCCGTCCATCCGCGTGTTACAGGTCTGCAGTTCCAGTGCGGGCGCGTCGCTTGCGACGTACTCCGCAATCGCGTCGAGGCGTTCCTGTCGCGTGAGTTCGTAGGCGTCGTGGTGGCACTGCGTCCCCGTCCAGCGGACGTTGTCGTCGATATCTGGGCGCGAGCCCCACTCGAGTTCGATGCCGTCCCAGTGGGTGGCGGCGACGTAGAGGTCGTCGATGGTGCGGGCGTACGCCATGGGGGCACAGAGGCCGAGGAGGCCCAGCCCGTGGCCGACGGAGCTGTACCAGGCGCCGTCGACGTAGCGCTTGTAGTGGGCGAGCAGCATGGCGTGGTCGAGCGCGGAGAGAGCGTTGGTTTCGATGAACGCAGTGTCGAGGTCGCGCTCGGCGGCGAAGTCGCTGACACGGTCGCGCAGGTGATTCCAGTCCTGATCGTCGGCGGGGTCCATGGTGATGGTCCAGCCGCGGATGCTGACGAGGGTTGGAGTCTCCTCGCGGTGGCGGACGTACGAACAGGTGGAGTCGACGCCGCCAGTGAAGAGGAGGGCGCTGTCGGCGTTCGAAACACCGGGTTCGGCTGCCGAAGGCTCCTGTTCCGTTACTCGTTTCGCGTACAGCTCCCCGCCCTCGAGAAAGTCGTGCATCGCACACAGTGACTCCTGGACGTCCTCGAGTGCGCGCGCGAACGTCGCGTCCACCTCCTCGACGTAGACGTCCGCGCCGTTTGCCCAGGCGACGGGACAGACCTGCGCCAGGACGGGAATCACGAGAATTCCCTCCGGGACGCTCTCGAGCGACCGATCGTAGCTCACGCGGAACGGTTCGTCCGTGAAAAAACGCCGCAGATCCGACGACGGTTGCACGTCGCACTCGAGTGTCGAGCCGGAGACGGTTGGGGGATCGACGGTGATGGCTGACATAGCAGTGTATCGCGTCGACCGACCACGAGCGGCTACAAAAACCATCAGAACCGTTGATCGGTCGCCAACTGTGAAATCGATGCATAGCCGACCCTCTGGGTTGGGACAACGAGGTCGTACAGTGTCAGTTCGATCGGCAGTCCTGTTCGGCTGGTGGCGCTCTCGCCGTTCGGTTTTGTGCGTGTCTCTGTCGCCAAGAGGACTGTATGAGCGTCGTACCCGGCGTCTGAACCGAGTACGCTCACGGGTTCTCCCCACGGTACAATTCTCGATATGCGGACCTGATCGTCTCTTACCCACTGTCGTTGATAAGTTCCGTATAACAAACCGCCAATTCGGTGTGGGAACGCCAAGAGATGCGTATCGATACGCGGCATCAACCTGTTCTGGGTGTGATACGATGAACAGATCGGTTCTCAACACCACGTTCGCGGGCGGCTTTCTCGCTCTCGCCGTTGGACTCGTCATCGCACGCGCGAACCCGGCGACAGGGTACGAGCCGTCGATCTTTGCGGGAACGCCAACTGCGACCTGGATCGGGTTCGCGATCGCGCTCGCGATTGCGGTCGTGTTGGCACTCGTCTGTCGTGGCCGCCAGCAGGGTGTTGCGATCGCGCTCGGTGCGACGACGGTGACGGCAATCGTGAGCCTGCCGTTGATCCGAGACTATCGGTTCTCCGGCATGGGTGATGCGCTTACACACCTCGGCTGGACGCGGGACATCGTCGATGGTGGGTTACAGCCCCACGAGCTGTTTTATCCGGGGGTTCACTCGATTGCGACGGTAATTCACTTCCTCGCAGGCATTCCAATCGAACGGGCACTGTTGCTCAGTGTCGTCATCCTGTTTATCCCGTTCCTGGTGTTCGTCCCGCTCGTGGTTCGGGATATGACCGGCAACGGACTCGCGGTTGGCGTCGCCGCGATCGTCTCCTGGATGGTGTTGCCGATCAACAACATCGCGACGCACATGGGCGTACACACGAACTCGAACGCGCTGTTTCTGGTGCCGGTTGTCATCTTCGCGTTCGTCGCCTACTTACACCGCCGGTCGACGATCGAACAGTTGCCGTTCGGCCTCTCGCCGTTCAGTCTGCTCATCTACTTTTCGGGGATCGTACTCCTGCTCGTCCACCCACAGCAGATGATCAACGTCGTCGTCCTCGTCGGGACGGTTGCGGGCCTGCAGTACCTCGCTCGCTGGCGCTACGAGGACCACCCCGTCGTTGAGCACCCGACGACATACACGCACGCGGTCGTCCTCGGTGCGATCTTCACACTCTGGGCGGTGACGAACGAACGGTTCCAGAGCGCCGTCTCCGGACTCGTCTACGGTATGTTCTCCGCCGATATCGGCGGTGGTGAGACGGTCGACCAGCGCGGTGGCTCGCTCACGGAGATTGGTGGCAGCCTCGGGGAAATGTTCGTCCTGCTCTTTCTTGACGCCGCCGTAATCGGTCTCGCCGCCGGTCTCTTCGTGCTGGTTATGTGGCTCGGCTGGACCACTACCGATCGCGACACGTCGACGCTCGTCACCTACTTCGCGCTCGCACTCGTCCCGCTCGGCGGGATCTTCCTCGTCTACTTCGTCGGGACGCCGACGATGGCGTTCCGGCAGGTCGGGTTCATCTACGTCCTGTTGACCATCCTCGGGGCGATTGCCATCGCACACGCGATTGGTGGTCTTTCGCGATACATCACGATGCCGGGTTCGAACGCAATCGCTGCGGTCGCACTCGGTGCGTGTCTCGTTCTCGGGCTGATGACGGTGTACGCGTCTCCGATCATCTACAACCCAGGCCAACACGTGACCGACCAGAAGTTCAGCGGCTACGAAACCGCCTTCGACCACGGCGCGGAGGACCGCCCACACGTCGGACTCGGCTACGATCCGTTCCGGTACGACCACGGACTGTACGGACTCGAACGTGATGCGCCACTCTCGGGCGCAGGCACGGCAAGCGGTGAGGTCGATCCCGAACTGTGGGAGGCCGGGAACTACACCGGCGCCTACAACGATCTCGACTACTACTTCATCGTCACTGAGTACGACGTCACCAGAGAGGTTGACGTCTATCAGGAACTGCACTACAGTGAGGCCGCACTCGAGGACGCCTCACAGCAGCCGGGCGTGAACAAAGTAATCTCGAACAGCGAGTTCGAGATGTACGCCGTGGACGCATCGGGCGGGAGCGACGCGCCAGCATAGGTCGCGTTGGAGCGGCTGACACTCTCGTCTTCGATTCACTGTCGTCTGTAATCACCATTCACTCGCGTCTCGAGTGAGAGAGTTCCCATATTGATCCGATGTGGTGTGGGTAACCAGGAACTGGACCGACCGTTTCGGCGATAAACGATTGCCCATCCCGATTCGAACGGCAGTCGACAGCAGCCACCAATACAGCCGATAGCGGCCGTCACTCCTCGATTAAACAGCTATTTATTCGGAAACAGGGGATTACGGGAACCGTTTGTACCGTTTTTCGTTCGTATTTTCGTGAGCGAATCGTCTTTCATTGTGATCGATACAGTACTGTTCGTAATACTATCTATAAATTTAACTCCCAACTCCAAGGAAAGGTTTATGAGTATAAGGTGATGTTACGGTAGTGTATGGCGCAGAATTCCCGTCCGTCCGATACGGAGAATACTCCGACTACCGGCCGTAATTCAGGCTTAACCCGCCGCAATTACGTCCAATCCATCGCAGCGGTCGCAACCGCAGCGACGACCCTTGGCGTAGCCGGTACGGCAACGGGCCAGACGGACTACGAACTCATCGAAGCCGAAAACCAGACGATTACGATCGGTTCCGGTGAGACCTGGGAGAACAAGCTTATCGACATGACGACCGGTCAGGACATCATCGTCACCGCACACGGTGAGGACTGGACCGTCCGGAACGTCGGCTTCACCGGAGAGAACACCTCCGGTTCCGGCTCCGCGACGTTCGGTATCTCCGACTCCGGTGGCTCGAGTACCATCGAAAACGTCTACCTCGGTGATGGCTCCGACGACCGCAACGGCAGTTCCAGCGGTCACGGTCAGACCGCCTTCTGGGTTGATCCCGACCACGCTGGTCACATCGACTTCCAGAACGTCAACATTCAGGGCTTCGCGGACAACGCAATCTACGCGTCCGCACCCGGAAATGCCGGCGGCGGCACGGTCCACATCGACCGCTGTTTCGCTGCGAACTGTTATGTCTCCCACTTCCGTCTCGCGACGGCGGGAAGCAAAGTCACGAACTCGAGTGTCTACATCAACGAGGAGGGCTACCAGGGCCGTGGGATCTGGGCCTGGGCACCCGGGACGATCGAAGTCGACAACTGCCAACTCGAGATGAACGGGCAGAACGTCGCGATCGACGCCGGTGCGAACGGCAACCCGACCGATGTCGTCGTGACCGACACCGACTACGACGAGCAGGCCGGCGTTGGCGAAAACGCTGGTTCGACGGTTCAGCTCGGTGACGACGTTGGCACCGATCCGTCCGCGTTCATTCCGGATGGAACGCCGACGAGTGCTGAGGAAGCGGCTGCCGGCGACGCCAACTGAGACGAGAGACGAAAACGAGTAACGCGCGACAGGTAGTTGGCCACCGCTGCCAAGGGGATGTGGCGGCGATGGCCGGCCCCGCGGTTCCGACGATTCCGAACCACTCGCCCGCTGTGGGATGAGGTGAGTGGCTCACCGTCTGGAACCCGCTGACGGCGACCCTCCACGGCGGGTCGCTCCGGGCTGGCGTCTGTCGATAGCTGCCCGGTGTCGACCGCCGATCGATACACCGCTGACCGACGGCCCTCCCGACGCTGCGGTCCACTTTTGCGTTCCATTTTCACACGGCTGTACGAGCGACTGGGTCGTTTCCCCGTGACGCTGGACTTGGACCTGGTCCTGACCCCGGTCCTGCCCCTGATCAATACCGGGAGCTGGGCTCCGTCCTCTGCACGCGCTGGGCCTCTCGCTGAGGTATCGGACTCCAAATGAGTACATCAATCTCACACCGTGGTTGCTTCCTCCACCTCGTCTACTGTCTGAATGGGGTGTGTCGGTCGCGCGACCGAGACGGTAGTTGATTGTGCAGAACGTGTTAGGATTTGAGGGTAATACTGATTTACCCGTCAAATGTTGCTGCTAGATTCACGGCGATTTCGGGTAATAGCCTATTACTTGCCAGAGATACCCGTATACGGTCTCGTTCCGGTCGCGAACATAGATAGTTTTGTGAACGAATAATCAGATCATAGCTACTGTCTGTAAATTTTAGATCCTGGGAAAGGGAAAGTTTATTGCGGTAGTTCTGTATTACCCGTAGTACATGGCACGTGAACGTTCGGTACCGGATGACGGTTCATCCGGGAACAACGCGACGACCGAGAGTAATAGTGGATTACTCGACCGTCGTTCGTATATGAAACTGGCCGGGGCAACGACTGCAGCGACTGCGTTCGGCGCAACCGCCGGCGCGGCAAACAGTGACGACTACGAGACGATCACCGCCAACGGACAGGTCATCCGTATCGGACAGGGTGAAAGCTTCGAGAACAAACTGATCGACCTGACCAACGGAAACAGCGTCGTCCTCCTCGTCGAGGGTGGCAACTCCGTAATCCGCAACGTTGGATTCGAGGGACTCCACCGTGGGGACGGGTTCATGATCTCGATCACGGCACCGAGTGGGGATGTCCTGATCGAGAACGTCTACCTCGGCGATGGGTCGACCAAGGAAGGCGAAAGTTTCGTCCACGGACCCGGCGCGGTGTTCTACCACCGCGACGCCTCCTGTGACGTCACATTCCGCCACTGCAACGTCCAGGGGTGGCCAAACAATGGCTTCTACTGTTCAAACACAGCTTCGGGCGGCTCCGCGCGCTTCGAACACTGTTACGGCAAGAACAACGGCGTCAGCACCTACCGCGTCGCCGGCGGCAACGACGCCATCGTCGACTCGGTCGCGTACAACGACAACACCGATTACGGTCCCGGCTGGGGTGGGTACACCGAAGACAGCGGCCGGCCAGTCTGGGTCTGGCCCGGCAGCACCGTCTCGATTGAGGATTCACACTTCGCAAGCGGGGGCTACCCGCACGCGATCATCCTGCGCGGTAACGCAACCGCCCAGATGTCCGGCGGTGCAATCAGCGGCAGCGTTCAGGGCGGCGGCCTCAATCGCTCGAACGTCTCGAGTTCCCCCGACCTCTCGGTCCCCGAGGGGACCCCGACGTCGGCCGTCGACGCCGCATCGGGTGAGACGAGCGAGACGGGAGATGGAGTGAACGGCAACGATGCGGACGAGGACGACGATGAACCCGCACTCGAGAACCTCCTGCTCGTCGAGGGTGACGATTCGGATGTCACGCGCTACGAGTTCGAAGCCGAGGGCGACGTCGAGCCATCGACGGCAGAGGGAGCGACGATCGATGCGGCTGCGGGTATCGAGGACGGCGTGGCATACGGCGTCGTCGCCGACTGGAAGGACGCCTTCCGGTTCGACGGTGACCTGCTCACGCTGACCGTCGACGGGCCAGGAACGGTCTTCGTCAACGGTGAGGAAGTCGATCCGTCCGAGTACGGTGAGGATCTCCCGCACGTACTCGAGATCGAGGGCCGTGGCGCACCAACGAGTTACGAGATCACGGTCGACGGCACGATCGAGTTCGACGGAGACGAGGATCCGGACGACCAAGCAACCACGGTCTCCGGTTCGACAGTCCAGAGTTCGGTGACGGACTCCACGCAGACGTTCCGCTTCTCGGGTGCGCTGACGGACGTGACGTTTACCGACGGCGAGGCGGCGGTCTTCCTCGACGGTGAGGAGATCGACCCGTCGGAGTACGGCGAGACCGAACTCCTGCCACACGCACTCGTCATCGACGGCGGTGACAGCGACGAACCGAGCACGTACTCGTTCCGCATCGATGGAACGGTCGTCAAGTCGGACTACCAGTCGGCGACGATCGACGATGATGATATCATCGACGACCGTTTCGTCCGTGGCGTCGTCGACGACGAACTCGACGCCTACTGGTTCGAAGGGCCGATCGACGACTTCACGCTGTGTGGGACTGCAACCGTCGACGTGCAGTACAACGCGCGTAACCAGTAAATAGCCGACAGCAGTTCGAACAGCGCTCAACTGCGGTTTGCGTATTTTTTGAACGGGAACGGTAACGGGTGAGCGTGGCGTCTCTGACGCATCGCTCTCGAGTTCGATTCAGTGAATGCAGTTCGGTGAGTTGATGGCGCTCGTTGAGCCGGTGCAGTTCGGGCAACCGATACAGCTCTTGCTGTAACTCACCGTCACAGAGAGACAGCGCCGACGTACCGACCTCGTGAGAAGATGGCTCCCGCGCGTGGAACAGCAAGCTGGCACGCGAACTGTCCCGGTACTGGATGACGGTCGCCGGGAGCCAGCTCATGCTATGAGCGGGGTGAATAAAAGTCCTTCTTGATCCTGTTCGAATCTGAGAACACCCGTCGACGGAACAGATCAGCAGTTGTGACAGTCAGCACGCTCATTGTCGAACTGAACGCTGCCGTCGGACAGAATCAGGAGGCGAAAGCCCACGGCGGCAGCCGTGTGGATGAAACCGTCAATCGATGCGCGAGAGTTTCCCGTCGACAGTCCGCTCGTGCTCGCGGTTCGTCACGGCGTGAGCCAGCGAGAGCGCGAAAAAGGCGAGTACGACACCGCCCGCGAGTGCGAGCGTCGGGAGGGCAGTGAGTCCGGGGACACCGAGTAGTGCCGCAGCAATGAGGACGCCGCCAACAATGCTCAGGCCGGCATACCACCGGTCCCAGCGGTCCTGTCGATGTGCATCCGTATCGAGATACATCATCAGCAGGTCGGCATTGTCCGACAGCGAGATCAGCCCACGATCCTGATCGTACTCGACGATTCCGGCATCGTCCATCTTCGGGAGATGGGTCTGGTAGAGGGCGACGTAGACGCGCTTTCGCTGATCAGAGCTCAACGCGTTGACACTGGTATCGTTCTCCCAGGCAGCGATTTGCTCGGCGAGTTCGCCGAGGGTGACAGTCTCGTCGGCCTCGAGTAAGTACGTCAGTACTTCCCGGCGACGGCGGTTCTTCAGGAGTTCGAAAATGACGTCTTTCGACAGCTGATCATCGGTCTCGGTATCGCTTACGGAAGAAGAGAGTTCGTCCGGAAGCGAGGTATCGACGGAGGACATTATCGTGTCCCTCCGGCTGTTCGACCCGGCGGAACAGCCCTGGTTTCGGGGAGCCAGCTTTGGGTGGTGAAACCACCACCAGGCTGTCGAACCGACAGCGACCCCTGTACGCTCAGACGGCGATTCGCAGTCACGATTGACACACCAAGTTGTACACCAACAGAGACACTCTTAAGCACGGCCACGTTTCGCACCGGCTGCAAAGTAGGTACGGACAGACTTCCCGCACGGCGGCCGTCGCGTCGCTGTTGCTGGGTGTTTCGGTGCGCAACGGCACGCGGCGACCCCGGTAGTATCGAGAGATTGGGCGCGTGTACCGATAGCGTACGGCCGTTGCTACGACGCCGCTGGCGATTCACAGGACGATGTCGGTATGCGGATCGTCGACACAGCACTGCTACGAAACGTTTGGCTCGAGCGACATAAATTCTCCTGACGGTTTGGTCCCGAAAGCGACCTTTACACGGAGAACAGTTGTCTTACTCGCAGACCTGATCGCGTGCGAGCAAGCGTCTCGGCTCCGTTTCTCACCTTGGTACCGTTCCGATGGTCTGTCTGTACACTCGAGTGCTCGCCGGATCGCCAATGAGTGACCCGACCCGAGCGGGGACCCTCGCTGCTCAGGCAGCGATCCGTTTTCGTCGCTGTCGCCCGGTCGCTGCGACGGCGTGCGTGGAGTGGCTTTATCCTCGCCCCTGCCGTCGCCGGGACACGATGTGAGACGCAGTAAGTCGGGGTTTCTCTCGAAACCATGTGAACCCCTTACAGTGGCTGCACGGCTTCCGTCCACTACTGATGACGCAGTCCATCATCGACCACACCAGAAGCGAGGTCCAGGAATCGGAGCCTGGATTATGTCCAGACTGCGAAACGGATACCGTCATACACGATCCGGATCGAGGCGAGCGCGTCTGTGGTGAGTGCGGGCTCGTACTGACCGAGGACCCCATCGACTACGGTCCGGAGTGGCGCGCGTTCAACGCCCAGGAACACGACGAACTCTCCCGCGTCGGTGCACCCCTTACGCAGTCCATGCACGACCGGGGGCTGACGACAACGATCGACTGGCGCAACAAGGACGCAAACGGCCACTCAATGTCGGCGGATAAGCACGGCCAACTCCACCGTCTGCGCGTCTGGCAGGAACGCATTCGCACGAAGAACGCGGGCGAACGCAACCTCAAGTACGCACTCTCTGAGATCGATCGCATGGTCAGCGCCCTCGGCGTCCCGAAGCCGGTCAAGGAGACCGCGAGCGTGATCTACCGACGGGCACTCGAGCAGGACCTCATTCGCGGGCGCTCTATCGAGGGCGTCGCGACCAGTGCGCTCTACACCGCCTGCCGGAAGGAAGGCATTCCGCGCAGTCTTGAGGAGGTCACCTCCGTTTCGCGGGTCGATCAGCGCGAGATCGGCCGCACCTACCGCTACATCGCGGACGAACTCGACATCAATCTCGAACCGACGAACCCCCGCCAGTTCGTGCCGCGGTTCTGTTCGGAACTCGACGTGAGCAAGGAGGTCGAAACCAGAGCGGTCGAGATCATCGACCAGACGACCGATCTGGGACTCCACTCCGGAAAGTCACCGACCGGATTCGCCGCGGCAGCGATCTACGCCGCCGGCTTGCTCTGTGACGAAACCATCCCGCAGCGCGCGGTCGCTGACACAGCGCAGACGACCGTGGTGACCGTCAGAAACCGCTACCGGGAACAGCTCGATGCGATCGATCAGTCGCCGGTTACATGATCGACCGCTCGCTTTCGTTGTAGACGTCCTCGTTGAGCAACGCGTGGAGGTTCGCGTACGGGACGAACGCGATGAACTCGCCCTCTCCGTCGTACAACCTGAGCCCGTCGTCCGTTCGGTCGTAGTCCTCGCACATGATCTGTCCCTCGGGGAGGATCGCACGGAACATGCGGGAAAATACGACGCCGCGAAGCATATAGTGTTGCACTGTCACGGATTGCTACCAGCGTGCGTTCACGGCATCGACTCGACGATCCGAGGCGAGGCGAGGCGAGGCAAGGCGAAATCGGTTTACTCCCACCACCGTTACGGCCCTGCAGTGACCGACGAACGTTCGTCAGCGACACGAAGCGGCGAGCATCTCCCTGATGACTCCTCCGACACCCCGTCAAACACCTCCTCCGACGACGGGGGCACCGGCGAGTCACCCCCAGCCGATGGGACGACCAGCCAGTCGCTCTCACTCGAGTCCTTTCACGACGCCTGCCAGCAAGCCGGCCGTCCCGTCCTCACCGCCGGCGCCGTCGCCCGCGCGCTCGACCGGCCCCACGAGGCGATTAGCGAGGAACTCGACGCGCTCTCAGCGCAGGGTGCACTCGAGCGTCTCTCCGTCTCGACCGACCCCGTCGTCTGGTATCCGAGCGAACTCGAGGACCTGACCGATCGCGAGCGCGTGGTCGTCTTCCCGAAGCGCCGGGAGATTATCGTCGACCGCCCCGATCAGTTCACCCGCGCTCAACTCGCGCAGTTCGCTCACCTCGCGGACGGCAACGGCGAGGAGGGCTATCGCTACGTTGTCAGGCCCGAGGACGTCTGGCAGGCCCCACACGACTCCTTCGACGAACTCGCCCGAACCATGCGCCAGGCGCTTGGCCAGCGCTCGGGGGCACTCGAGGACTGGGTCGAGAGCCAGTGGGACCGGGCCCACCAGTTCCGCCTGACGACGCACGAGGAGGGCTATACCGTACTGGAGGCCAAGAGTCCCGAAGTGATGGGCAACGTCGCCCGCCAGAAACTCGACGAAGAACACGTCCACGCCCCTATCTCCGAGACCGAGGACTGGGTCCGAGAGGGTTCGGAGGCGGCGATCAAGCGGGTTCTCTACGAGGCGGGCTATCCGGTACAGGACCACCGCGAGTTGGCATCCGGTGAGCAACTGGACATCGAACTCGGTGTCTCGCTGCGCGACTACCAGCAGACGTGGGTCGACCGCTTCGCAGAGGGCGGCGAGGGCGTCTTCGTCGGCCCGCCGGGAAGCGGGAAGACAGTAGCCGCGATGGGAGCGATGGCCCACGTTGGCGGCGAAACACTGGTGTTGGTTCCGAGCCGCGACCTCGCGCGCCAGTGGGCCGAAGCCATCGAGGAGTACACCTCGCTCGGGCCGCACCAGATCGGTCAGTACCACGGCGGACAGAAGAACGTCCGCCCCGTCACGATCGCGACCTACCAGATTGCGGGGATGGACCGCCACCGGTCGCTGTTCGACGACCGCGAGTGGGGTCTCGTCGTGTTCGACGAGTGTCAGCACGTGCCCTCGGACGTCTACCGGCGGAGTACGCATCTGCAGTCCCGGCACCGACTCGGCCTCTCGGCCAGCCCCATCCGGGAGGACGACCGCCAGACCGAGATCTTCACGCTCGTCGGGCCGCCGATCGGCACCGACTGGCAGGCCCTGTTCGAGGCCGGCTTCGTCGCCGAACCGGAACTCGAGATCCGCTACGTGCCGTGGGGGGACGACGAGCAGTCGAACGCCTACGCCTCCGCCGACGGCCGCGAGAGATACCGGATCGCCGCCCGAAATCGCGGGAAGGTCGACGAAGTGCGGTATCTCCTGTCGGCACACGCCGACTCGAAGGCGCTCGTCTTCGTTGACTACCTCGACCAGGGCCGCGACCTCGCCGACGCGCTCGACGTCCCCTTCCTCAGTGGGGAGACTCCCCACCACGAACGCCGGCGGCTACTCGAGGAGTTCCGTCGCGACGAGCGCGACCTGCTGATCGTTTCGCGCGTGGGTGACGAGGGGATCGACTTGCCGACGGCGGATCTGGCGATTGTCGCCTCCGGACTGGGCGGCTCACGCCGGCAGGGAACGCAACGCGCGGGGCGGACGATGCGGCCGGCAGGTGGCGCGCTCGTCTACGTGCTCGCGACGCGCGGGACGCGCGAGGAAGATTTCGCTCGGCGGCAGTTGCAGCATCTCGGCCGAAAGGGGATGACGGTGCGTGAGGAGACTGTCGAGCGGGATGTCGATGCTGGCGGCGGAGATCGTTCTGCCGACGATGGCAGTGGAGAGTCTGATGCTGCTGTCGATAGCGATACCGCTGGCGGCTCGGACACCGCCACTGACGGCTAATCAACCACCGAAGCGGTCTGTGTTGGCGGTCTATCCGCGTCTGCCGTCTCGACGATTTCCGTCCGCACGTCTTCGACTGCTTTGATACCAACGCCATCTTCGAGTTCGGTTCGCACGGTTGTGGCGTCGGGACGCTCGTCGACGGGCGTCGGTGCCAGGACGAGGCGAACACGGAGGTCGACCGTCGTCTCGTTCAGCGCCGGATTGAGTCCCCGAACGGTCGCCTCTTCGAGTCGGTCGACGGCGTCGATTCGCTCGACGACGGCAGTTGCGCCGTCGGCGAGGCTGCCGGCCGCGTTGATCGGCACGCGAACGGTGAGCGTTGCCACGACTGCAGTCTGGGTACTGTTCATGAGGCTCCCGTCGAGAGTCGAACTCGAGTTGGATCGTCGCTGCCGAGTCCCTGCGACGATCGGTGCTAGCCCAGTATGCTGCGGGAGCGGTGTGCCCCGCGCAGTGTCGCTGGTCGGCGTCACGGAGACCGACGGTCTCCATCCAAGGAGACACAGAAACAGTCGCGGCGACCCCGACCGGCGAACACGTGCGCGGTGCGGACGGGGTCGAATCGACGGCGTGGTGCCGTCAGCGGTCCCGTCCACGACCACCAAGAGATCCATTTCCAGTGAGATAGACACTGGAGATGGACGCAAGCACTGCCTTGCCGACAGCGACGGCTGCCGGATGGCGAGTGCACGGTGGCGTGGTCGGGATCATCGGAACGATCGATACGTTGAGCGGCAGTGACATAATCCTTTCTCAGGTGTGTTGTGTATGAACACACCACGATTCGGGGTGCCAGCGTGGCGAGAATCGGTCGTCCAGACGGACTGTCACGGAGAGGCCAATATTCAAGGTCGCGTGTTCGGACTGTACTGATAATGACCGAGTCGCGCGCAGTCGGGGTGGGATGGCGGTGAGCGAGCAACGCGAGGTGCTCGTGGGCGAAACGGCCGACGGCACGGATCTACACCTGCCGGTCGTCGAACTGCTGACCGGCCGCGGGTTCGTCACCGGCAAGTCCGGGTCCGGGAAGTCGAACACCGCCTCCGTCATCGCGGAGGAACTGCTCGAGGCTGGCTTCCCTCTCCTCATCGTCGACACCGACGGGGAGTACTACGGCCTCAAGGAGGAGTACGAGATGCTCCACGCCGGAGCCGACGAGGAGTGTGACATCCAGATCGGGCCCGAACACGCCGAACAAATGGCGACCCTCGCCTTGGAGGAGAACGTCCCCGTCATTCTCGACGTTTCGGGCTATCTGGACGAGGACGTTGCAAACGAGCTGTTGCGCAAGATCGCACGCCAGCTGTTCGTCAAGGAAAAGAAACTCAAGAAGCCGTTCCTCCTCGTGGTCGAGGAGGTCCACGAGTACATCCCCGAGGGCGGCGGCGTCGGCGAGACCGGCAACCTCCTGATCAAGATCAGCAAGCGCGGGCGCAAACACGGCCTCGGCATCCTCGGCATCAGCCAGCGCCCCGCCGACGTCAAGAAGGACTTCATCACGCAGGCGAACTGGCTCGTCTGGCACCGCTTGACCTGGGACAACGACACCAAGGTCGTCGGCCGGATTATCGACACCGAGTACTCGGAGATGGTCTCCGACCTCGACGACGGCCAGGCGTTCGTCCAGACCGACTGGACCGATATCGATGTCCGCAAGGTTCAGTTCCGCCGCAAACGCACCTTCGACGCCGGTGCGACACCCGGACTCGACGACTTCGAGCGCCCCGAACTCAAGTCCGTCTCCGACGCGCTCGTCGGCGACTTACAGGATATCTCGGAGCGCAAGGACCGCGAACAGGACCGCATCCACGAACTCGAGACCGAACTCGAGAAGAAGGAGAAACGAATCGAGACGTTGGAGGACGAACTCGAGTCGGCCCGCGACGTTTCGAGTGCGGCAAAGCAGATGGCCGACGCGCTGAGCGGTCGGAGTACGGTGCAGACGCAGCTCGGCGGCGGAAGCGATGAGGAGTTGCGGCGGCTGCACGAGGAGGTGGTCGAACTGGAGGATGAACGGGACGAACTGGCGGACGAGCGAGATGCGCTGGAGACCGAGCGCGACGAGCTACGCGAGCAACTCGAGTCCCGCGAGGAACGCATCGAGTCGCTCGAGGGGACACTCGAGTCGCGTTCGGAGACGGTCGCGAGTTTGCGGTCCCAGCGGGATCGGTTGCGGTCGCGAGTACGAGCGCTAGAGCGCGACGCGACTGCTGCTGGGGCTGCTTCTGACGGTATCGCTGCTGATTCAGACACCGACGCCGCCGCTGAAGCGGAGTCGTCGACTGACACAATCGTGCAGGCGGGCGGCACGCCGGTCGAACTCGGCTACGTGACCGTCGACGGCGAGGACGAGGCGGAGGGCGACGCCAGTGACAACGCCCACACTCGCTTCATCGTCGCCAACGATCAGGACGAGTACGATCTGCGCGATGTCGTCACTCTCTTCGAGACTACCTGGATCGGCGACCGGCTCCACCGTGCCAGCGAGGGTTCGCGCTGCACCGTCGAAACCGCCGCCCACGTGCTGGAGGTGCTCGCGCGCGAAGGGGCACTCGAGACGGAACAGATCGCGAGCAGGGTCGACCGGTCGACGGTGGCGGTCCAGAGCCTGCTTTCGGAACTGCGGACGGAGTCGATTCTCGATCGAACGGACGTGCGGTCGTACGAACTCGCGGGTCCGGTGCGGGCGAAGTTGCACGCGTTGGCGACAGATGAGGGTGAGACGAGGGGAGAGAGTGGCCAGACAGAGTCGGAGACGGAGCGCGAGCACGAACAGGAACCCCACCGCGCCTAATCCATCATCCACCACCCACTGCGGATTACCCGCTACCCACCGTACCCCACTCACTCCCAGCGAAGCGCGCCACCGACCGACTCGAGTTCCGCCGGATCGACGTGCTGGTGAACCGGCAGTGTCACGATTTCGCGCGAGAGTCGCGTTGCGGTCCCGTATTCGGGGTTGTCGAGGACGTTGCCGGCGAGTCGCGGCCAGGTGTGGACGCCGTCGACGCCGACGCGCTCGAGTTCGGCGATGAACGCGCGGGCGTCGTCGGTTCGAACCGGAAGTGCCTGCGGACAGATGCCGTCGGGAAGCGAGCCGAAGACGGGTTCGAGGGAGTCGTATCCGTCGAGAACGCGCCGCCAGGTACGGAAGTTTTCCCGTCTCGTCTGCCGAATCTCGGTCGGGTCGATATCGCTTGCAAGGTAGGCTGCGAGCTTCGACATCGGTGTTTTCCACGCCTCGTACCGCTCAGCAGGGGTGCCGACGGCCGGTGTGTCGGAGTCGTCGCGCCGTCTGGCGAGCAGCGCGTCGACCGAGTGGCGAACGGGCGGTGCGGTGTCGAGGAACTCCTGAAGTACCGATTTGAGGATGTATCGGCAGTCCGCGGTGTCGACGTTCCCGCGGATGCCCGCGAGTGACGAGGGCTCGTACCGGTTGCTAACCGAGTCGTCGTTGCAGTAGAGCACCGCGCCGTTCGGAATCGGCAAGAGCTTCCAGAGACTGGTAATGCCGATGTCGCCGCGAGTACCGAGCAGCGTCCCGTGGTCGACGCTCAACGGCGCGTGGGCGTTGTCGTCGATGTGATAGCAGCCGGCGTCGGCGGCGATGGACTCGAGTTCCGCGAGTCCGGGCTGGGGAAAGCCGAAGTAGTTCACCGACATGACGGCGAGGGTATCGTCGTCGAGTCGCCGTTCCAGATCGACGAAATCGGGAGCGAGTGTCGGTTCGACGGCGTAGTAGCGCGGTTCGAGTCCGAGTTCACGAAGTGGTTCGACGACACCATCCGGCAGGTACGCCGGGACGAGGACGTTCTGCTGTCGGGTGGCGTCGACGAGTCCGGCGAGACCGTCGCGCAGCGCGACCTTCCCGGAGCCGTAGAAGTGAAAGTCGTCGGCGTAGCGACCGACGAACGGTTCGATGCCGGTTGGCTGCTGGGTCGGCAGCGACGCCACGAGCAGCGATGGCGTGCCGCTAATCATCGGTTCGGAAGCCAGCTCGCAGCCCTTGTCACCGATACACACATCACGCACACATGGTCGCCGATGAGGGCCTTAGTGATGCGGCCGATACAGCCGACAGTGGTCGCGAAAGCAGAACTTACGGCGCTGGATCGGCCCGTTGACTGTCGACCGTTGGCTGCTGCAGACCGGGCTTACAGCCGGCCAAGCGCTCGCATAACAAAGCCCGACTCCCGAAACATGTCACCCATGGACGATTCGACAGACGAACTTGGGCTTCGATTGCTGGTCGTCGGTCTCGACGCCGGCTGCCGACCGATTCTTCACCGACTGTTCGAGGAGGGCGAGGTTCCGACGCTCCAGCAACTGTTCGAAGACAGCGCCAGCGGGCCACTCGAGTCTCAGATTCCGCCGTGGACGGCAAGCGCCTGGCCGTCGATGTACACCGGGAAGAATCCCGGCAAACACGGCGTCTTCGACTTCCTCTCCTTCGATGGCTACGACTGGGACGTGGTGAACTCGACGCACGTCCGGGAACGCCCCGTCTGGGAACTGCTCTCCGACCACGGCATCTCGAGTGTCGTCGTCAACGTGCCGGTCACCCACCCCGCGCGGGAGTTCGACGGCGCGTTGATTCCGGGGATGACCGCACCCGAAGACCCCGACTGCCATCCGGAAGGGATACTCGAGGACGTCAAACTCGCCTGCGGTGAGTATCAGATCTACCCTCAGAGCGGTCCCGAACCGGATCGGTCAATCGAGGGTTACGAACGGACCCTCGAACTCCGCGGGAAGGCGTTTCGCTACCTCTGTCGACGGTTTGAGCCCGGATTCGGCTTTCTCCAGTTCCAGCTCACTGACTCCGTCTTCCACGAGCGTCCGGGCGACAAGAAGGCGATCGAAGCAGTCTATCGCGAGGTCGACAGACAGCTCGCCGAGACACTCGAGGAGACCGACCCCGACAACATTCTGGTCGTCAGCGACCACGGGATGGGTCCCGTCTCCGGCCCCGAGTTCCGGGTCAACGAGTTCCTGCGCGATCAGGGTTATCTGTCCGGTCAGAAGGGCGGCGAGGGAATGCCAAACTGGTCGACCGCCTGGGAGAACGACCTTCTCGAGGGCGAGGACGCCGGCGACCACGAGGCGGGCGCGGTAGAACGGGCGATGAACGCCGCGGCCAAGGTGGGGATCACGACCCAGCGGGTCGCGAGTGCACTCGAGTACGTTGGCCTCAAGGAACCGATCGGGAAGCGGGTGCCAAACGACATGATTCGGGCGGCGAGCGAGCAGGTCGACTTCCCGAGTTCGATGGTCTACATGCGCTCGAAGAGCGAGCTCGGGTTACGGATCAACCTCGAGGGGCGCGAGCCGAACGGGCAGGTGCCGGCTGACGAGTACGAGCGGGTGCGAGACGAGGTGATCGACGCGCTGGCGGACGTGCGAACGCCGGACGGCGAGCCGGTGTTCGACGCCGTCGCGCCGCGGGAGGCCTACTTCGACGGCCCATACGTCGAGCACGCGCCAGACATCGTCACCGTCCCGGCCGACTTCGATACGGCCGTCGTCGCCGACCTCGGTCAGGCGCAGTTCGGCGAGCCGATGGAGCCGTGGAACCACAAGCAGACGGGCGTGGTCGCGGCGACGGGCGAGGCCTTCGACGAACGCGCCGGCGTCGCGGGTGCGACGATCTTCGATATCGCGCCGACGATCTGCTCGCTGTTCGACGTGCCCGTCGACGCCGGGATGGACGGGACCACGCTCCCGGTGATCGAGGAGAGTTCGCGCACGGAGTATCCGGCCTACGAACCCGGCCAGATCACCGTAACTGACGACCGGGCGGTCGAGGACCGCCTCTCTGACCTGGGGTATCTATGAGTATCGAGGTCACCGAACTCGACCCGTGGCAGGACGCCGACGAGTGGGACCGGTACGTCGAGCGCTCGGACGGGACGAACCCGTTCTTTCGCGCAGCTGCGATCCGGCTGCAGGCGCAGGATACGGGGACGACGCCGCACCTCCTCGTCGGCTTCAAGGGCCAGGAGGCGGTTGGCATCTTTCCGATCTTCGAGTTCACCAGGGGACCGGTTACGGGCGCGTTCTCGCCTGCCCCGCAGTCGTGGTCGTGTTACCTCGGCCCCGCGCTGTTGAACGTCGACAAGCTCAAACAGCGCAAGGCTGACCGGCGGATCGAGCGCTTCCTCGAGGGCTGCTTTGACTGGCTCGAGACCGAACTCTCGCCGCTGTACACACGGTTCGTCGCGGCCGAGTTCGCCGACGTTCGCCCGTTCGTCTGGAACGAGTACGACGTAGAGCCGGAGTACACGTACATTGTCGACCTCGAGGGGACAGAGAACGACCTCCTCGACCGCTTCAGCAGCGATGCACGGAGCAACATCCGAAACGCCGACGCGGACGCCTACACCATCGCGGAGGGCGACACCGACGACGTCGAACGGATCGTCGACCAGGTCGCCGCCCGCTACGAGAATCAGGGACGCGCGTTCCACCTCAGCCCCGACTTCGCCCGGTCACTACACCGGACGCTTCCCGACGGCTCGATTCGTCCCTACGTCTGTCGCGTCGACGGCGAGTTTCTCGGCGGTATCCTCGTCGTCGAATCAGAGACGACCCGTTACCGGTGGCAGGGCGGCGTCAGACCCGATGCGGACACCACCGTCAGCACCGACCTCGCCATCAACGACCTCCTCGACTGGCACGTCATGCGCGACGGCCTCCGGGACGGACTCGAGTACTACGACCTCGTCGGGGCAGGTGTACCGAGTATCAACCGCTACAAGGCGAAGTTCAACCCCCGGCTGGTGACGAACTACGTGATCACGTCGGGGGCGTTCGGGTTCGATCTGGTGGTGGATCGGTACCGAAAGTATCGGTGACCCGTTCGACGCGACTGTTCGACGTCCCACACACCTACTGCTCGACGATCCGGTACTTCGACTGCCGCGCATCCTGCAAACAGACCCGACTATCGACCTGCCCCGCAGTTTCTAGCTTGCCGAGCGCGTACCGAACCGTCCGCGAGCACAGCCGCGACTCCGCGGCGAGTTCCTCCTGGGTGAGCGAGCCCTCGTACTCGAGTACCTTGTAGACGAGTTTGGCGCTTGGAGGGAGGTCGGTGAGGGGGGTGTTCGGTTCGGACTCTGATTCGGAGTCAGCTGCTGCTTCGAGTTCCGGCTCTGGGTCTCGGTCTGGTTCGGCGTCGGGCTCGGAGTCAGTGGCACTCATAGTCAACTGCCTCGGCGTACCTCGTGGCGCTTCTATACCGTTTCGACGGTTCAGAATCATAGGGGTGTGCTAACCGAAAGTTGGCTCTCCGTTCTTCACAGCCAAACGGTTGATACCGGTAGTTTGTGTGAGCGAGCGCTGTTAACCACAACATAGTAAGGCGCTGGATCGCGTCACGACCGGTATGTTCGGAACGAGTGGCATCCGTGGAACGGTCGGCGAGGAGGTCACGGCAGACCTCGCACTCGCCGTCGGTCGAGCGGTTGCCTCGGATGGGTACGAGACGGTCGTCCTCGGACGAGACGCCCGTGAGAGTGGCAGACTGTTGGTCGACGCGGTCGCGGCCGGCCTGCGAGAGTGTGGCGCGGACGTGATCGAGGTTGGGGTTGCGGCGACGCCAACTGTCGCCCGCGCGATCGAGCACCTCGACGCGGACGCCGGCATCGTCGTGACGGCCTCGCACAACCCGAAGACGGACAACGGCCTCAAGCTCTGGACGCCCTCCGGGAAGGCGTTCGGCCCCAACCAGCGCGACGAAATCGAACGCCGAATCCAGGAGTCTGACTACGATCTCGCCGCCTGGGACGAACTCGGCACGCGCCGCCAGTACGAGGACGCGACCGAACTCCACGCAGCACAGCTCGCAGAGGCGGTCACTATCGAGGGCACTCCACACGTCATCGTCGACGTCGGCAACGGAGCCGGCGGAATTACTGCGTCCGTCCTCGCGGACCTCGGCTGTACCGTCGAAACGCTGAACGGCCAGCCCGACGGCTCGTTCCCCGGTCGGCCGAGCGAACCAAACGCAGAGACACTCGAGTCCCTTGCCGCGATGGTCGAACACACCGACGCGGATCTCGGGATTGGCCACGACGGCGACGCGGATCGGATGATGGCGGTCGACGAGACGGGGACGTTCGTCCCGAAGGACGCATTGCTCGCGCTGTTCGCGCGTAAGGCGGCGAGCGACGGCGACCGGGTCGCCGCGCCGGTCGATACGAGTCTCGCGGTTGACGACGTGCTCGCGGCCGTTGGTGCGTCAGTCACGCGGACGCAGGTCGGTGACGTCTACGTGGCAGAGCGCGCGACCGAGGACGACGTGACCTTCGGCGGCGAGCCCAGCGGGGCCTGGATCTGGCCGGACGAGACGCTCTGTCCGGATGGTCCGCTCGCGGCCTGTAAGCTGGTGGAGTTCGTCGACACAGCGGGGCCACTCTCCGAGCTTGCGGGCGAAATCGAGCAGTATCCGATCCGGCGCACGTCGATCGAGGTAGCGGAGAAGGAAGCGGTGATGGCAGCCGTACAAGAGCGCGTGACCGAGGCCTACGACGATGTGGACACGTTGGACGGAGTCCGGGTGGAAACGGACGAGGGCTGGTTCTTGCTCCGTGCGAGCGGGACGGAGCCGCTCGTTCGGGTGACGGCCGAAGCCCGCTCTGCAGCGGCCGCAGAGCGCGTCTTCGACGAGGCACAAGCACTGGTCGAGGAGGCGATCGACGCGGTCGGGGTAGCCGAGCAGTAGCGGGACAGCGGTGTGTTCGGCCGGTTTCTTGGCTGGTAGCTCTTCTTGATCCTCGTGGTCTCTGCCTCGCTCGGCCTGCCGACTCGTCTTGGGGTGTGAGTGGAACTGTGCAGCGGCGGTGGGAGTCGAGCGTGTGAACTGAGAACGAGAGCAGTGGAGGACGGGAGAGGAGGAAGCGAGAACGGTGAAGGGGCAGTGACCGTCCATCAGACGGAATGGGTAAGTCGATGAGCACGAGTTTCCCAGCCGGGTGATGGGACGGGAACGCAGACGGGCGATCCTGCCACGGAGCCGCGTCTTCTGGCGTCTGTTAGGTCTTTCGACCGATGTGTACGTCTACCGCTCCTCTTCGGGGATGAAATCGGAGGTCTTCATCTCGCGATACGTCGCACAGTCTGGGCAGGCGTGGACGACATCGCGATTGTCTCCGAAGACACGAGCGAACTGACGGGTGACCTGGTTGCCGCAGTTGACACAGCGGGGGGCGCTCGTTTGCTGGCGAGACGTCATCGGCGTCCACTTCGCATCAGTTGGTTCCGTCGACATCATCAGGCCGTAGCCACAGAACGGTATTTAATATAGACTGCATAACTCGATTTCTGGACGGTAACACCGGCGTTTATGCCGAATTTACCCGGCTCCATCTGGTTGTGGAAATCGACACTGTAACCGGTTCTACGTCGCGAAATTCAATATTTCCTGAACGTAATGGCTCGTTTTACCGGGTGATTTTGGCGGAATTTCTCGACCGGGAGGCGTTCGTCGGATCCACCCGCTGACCGAATCACCGTCAGGGCCACAATGGTCGCACACGACACTCGACGAAAACGACTCCACCACCCAATCGGAACGACTTGCGGTCAGTACAACGACGGCAACGACGGGCGTATTGACCGTCTCCGCCTCACGTGAACGGTTTTTCTCGCGCCCCAGCCGGTCGATTAGATGCTGTATATTTATCCCCCGCATCGCCGTAGGTCAGGGTCATGAAAGCAGTCGTTCTCGCAGCGGGAGAGGGCACCAGGATTCGGCCACTTTCCGGATCCGTCCCGAAACCGATGTTACCAGTCGCCGACCGACCGCTCGTCGCCCACACTGTCGACGCCGCGATCGACGCCGGGGCCGAGGAAATCGTCCTCGTCGTGGGATACGAGGCCGACACCGTCAGAGAGCACTTCGAGGACAGCTACCGCGGCGTCCCGATCACCTACGCCGTCCAGGAGGGCCAGGACGGCACCGCGGACGCCGTCAACGCTGCCAGCGAACATCTCGACGGCTCCTTCGCGGTTCTCAACGGAGACAACCTCTACGACCCCGCCGCGATCGACGCGCTCTTCGACGCCTGCCCGGCCGTTTGTGCCGTCGAGGTCGAAAACCCGAGCAACTACGGCGTACTGAGCACCGAGGACGACACCATCGTCGATATCGTCGAAAAACCCGCCGATCCACCGACGAACCTCGCCAACGCCGGCGCGTACGCCTTCCCCGAGCGCGCCCGCGAGTGGCTCGAGGTCCCCGCCAGCGAACGCGGCGAACACGAGATCACGGACGTACTCGCCCGCGTCATCGACGAGTTCGCGGTCACGCCGGTTACGACCGACCGCTGGATGGACGTCGGCCGCCCGTGGGAACTCCTCGAGGCCAACGAGTGGAAGCTCGGCGACCTCAACCGGCGCATCGAGGGCGAGGTCAGTGATGCAGCCCAACTCGAGGGCGATGTCGTCGTCGAAGAAGGTGCAACGGTGAAGCCGGGGGTCGTGATCGAGGGACCGGCGCTGATCCGCTCGGGTGCGACGGTTGGACCGAACGCGTACGTTCGTGGGGCGACGCTCGTCGACGAGGGGGCGTCGGTCGGCAACGCGGTCGAGATCAAAAACAGCGTGCTCTCGCGTGGCACGTCCGTTAGCCACCTCTCTTACGTTGGCGACAGCGTGCTCGGCCGCAACGTCAACTTCGGTGCGGGGACGACGGTCGCCAACCTCCGCCACGACGACGAGGCGATCAAGTTCACCGTCAAGGGCGAGCGACTCTCGACGGGACGCCGGAAGTTCGGCGTCGTCGCCGGCGACGAGGTCAAGACCGGTATCAACACGAGTCTGACGCCTGGCCTGAAACTCGACGCCGGTGCGACGTCGAGGCCGGGTGAAGTGGTCGAGCGAGATCGGTAAGGCGAACGCGGACCTGTTCTTCCGCCAACATCACCGAAACCCCTGAAACCACCGAAGCCGACGTTCCCAGGGACCGATTTTATGTAATCCGCTCCGGCTAGTCACTGTGGAGGAGTGTCGGTCAGTACCACACCGTTGCTCGATCGTCGCTCTTCCAGCCGACTCGAGTTCGACATCGTTCGAGTGCGGGTCACGATCACCCGGCGCTGCACGGAGCGGGGGCTACGGGGGTGGCCTCGGCTCCGGTGGCGATCGGTTTCTACGGTCCCGTAGCGCCGTCCGTCAGCTAAAAGCGCACTAACCAGCGCCCCGCCTACTCGACGGTGACGCTCTTGGCGAGGTTCCGCGGCTTGTCGATCGGCCGATCGAGCAAGGCCGCCGCGTGGTAGGAAACCAACTGGAGCTGCACGTTCGCGAGCAGTCCAGCCAGTTCGGCGTCACTCGCGGGAATTTCGAGGTGCTCGTCTGCGACCTCGACCGCGCGGTGTCCCTCCGGACAGACCGCGATGACCGGCGCACCGCGGGTCTGGGCTTCCTCGGCGTTTTTCAGCGTCTTCTCGTCCTCCTCGCCGGTGAAGACCGCGAACACCGGCGTATCGGGCGTCACCAGCGCGAGCGGACCGTGCTTGAGTTCGCCCGAGGCAAAGCCCTCCGCGTGCTCGTAGGTAATCTCCTTGAATTTGAGCGCGCCCTCGAGTGCAACCGGATAGCCGAGGCCGCGGCCGATGAAGAAGTACGACTGGCTGCCCTGATACTGGCGTGCGATGGTGGCGGCGTCGTCGGTAGCGAGCAGGTCCTCGAGTTGGCCTGGCATCTGGGCCAGGTCGGGGAGCAACGACTGCAGGTCTGCTGGGGGCGCACCACGTGAGTCGGCGGCGATCCGCTGGGCGAGCAGCGTGAGCATGACGGCCTGCGAGGAGAACGTCTTGGTCGCTGCGACGCCGATCTCGGGGCCGGCACGGATGAACAGGGTGTCATCGGCTTCGCGGGCAGCGGTCGAGCCGACGACGTTCGTGACGGTGAGCGTATCGGCACCCGCGTCGGTCGCCTGTCGGAGCGCGCTCAGGGTGTCGGCCGTCTCGCCGCTCTGGGTGACCGCGATCACGAGTGTCTCGTCGTCGACCGGCGGTGCCGTCACGCTGTACTCGTTCGCGAGCAGCGCCGTCGCACGGATTCCGGCTTGATTCAGCGCGAGCGAGCCGTACAGGGCTGCGTGGTAGGACGTGCCACAGGCGATGAGTTGGACGTTTTCGACGCCGTCGAACGTTCCCGGCGGGAAGTCTTCCAGCGCGATTCGCCCGTTGGTGGGATCGATTCGCCCCTCGATGGCCTGGGCGAGCGCGGTCGGCTGCTCGTGGATCTCTTTGAGCATGAAGTGGTCGTACTCACCCTTGCCGGCCTGCTCGGGATCCCACTCGACCGTCTCGAGGTCGCGCGAGATCGGGTCGCCCGCGAGGTCGGTGAACTCGACGCCCGCTTCGTCGATAATCGCCACGTCGCCATCCTCCAGGTAGACGACGGTGTCGGTGTACTCGAGGAACGCCGGCACGTCGCTGGCGAGGAAGAACTCCTCGTCCTCGACGCCGACGACGAGCGGAGAGCCCTTGCGGGCCGCGTAGAGGACGTGTTCGCCGTCGAGCATCGCGGTCACGGCGTAGCTGCCCTCGAGTTCGTCGATGGCGCGCCGGAAGGCGGCCTCGCTCTCCATGCCCTCGTCGAGATAGTACTGGATGAGGTGGGGGATGACCTCGGTGTCGGTGTCGCTCGTAAACTCGTGGCCGCGCTCGCGGAGCCACGCTTTGAGGTCGGCATAGTTTTCGATGATGCCGTTGTGGACGACGGCGACGTCTTCGGTGCCGTCTGTGTGTGGATGGGCGTTCTCGTCGGTCGGCGGTCCGTGGGTGGACCAGCGGGTGTGGCCGATGCCGACGTTGCCCTCGATGTGTCTGTCACCGATCGAGTCCTTGAGCTCCTCGACCTTGCCAGAGCGTTTCTGGACGGCGATACCAGCACCGTTCTGGACGGCGATACCGGCGGAGTCGTAGCCGCGATACTCGAGATTCTCGAGGCCGGTCAGGAGCGTATCCAGTGCGTCGTCGGTGCCGACGTGACCAATAATTCCACACATTAGTCGATCACCTTGTTCATCGTCAGCGAGTGCGTGGCTGCGTCGAGCGGTTCCTGACTGTCTCGTCTCTCGTGAGCAGTGCAGACAGCGCGGGACTGAGACCGGGAGTCGGACCGGACACAGGACCGAGGCTGGACGGACAACCGACGGCGGATCGGGCGACCACCCGTCCCGGCCTGGCGGGCGTTGAAACGGTGCGCGGACATGGTTGCTTCTCAAGCAAGCCGAACCCATTACTATAGATTGACTACTGAACGAGCCCCCTGAGACGGTTGCTATCACTTCCCCACTACACCGTTCACAGCGGCTCACCACCGATTGTTCTACGTTCGTGAACGACTTCCTGAGAATCGTTCTCTTCGCTGCTGATCACTGCGATAATCCACATCAAATTCATCCACTCTCGGGAGTATGTCAACCAAACGCGGGCGGGCGACTCGAGTATGGCGCGCCGAACGACGCTGTATCCGTTGCCCAACCGACGGTATGGAGTGCCCACAGACCGTCTCGAGACGGTGTCAGTTGGTGGCCCGTCCCGGACCACACACCGCTACGTACCAGCCGTAACTGCCTGAAAAAAGAGACGATTAGGGCGGTATCGTCGACGAAATATGTCGACTATCCAGTTTCGAATCCGTATCCAGTCCGAAAACTGGTCACGTATCGATATTCTTCGAACGGAATCCTGCATTTTATTAGCTTCCCCACCAGTTTGTCGCAGTGAGTACGCCGTTTCCCGCCGAACGCCGACAAAAGTTGCATAACTTGCCGGAACTACCGAGCAGTCGCTGTCGCCCCACGCTACCCAGTCGATCTATCGATGCTCTCACCACTCGTCGTCGAACCGGTGTCGATTCCCTTCGAGGAGCCGATCTTCGTGTTCACGGCCGCGATGATCGTGTTCCTCGTCGGCCCGCTGCTTATCAAACGACTCGGCCAGCCCGGCATCGTCGGCATCGTTCTCTTCGGTGCCCTCATCGGACCGGATGCACTCGAGATCGTCGAACACTCGGACGCGATCGAACTGCTCGGTGAGGTCGGTCTCGTCTATCTCCTGTTTACTGTCGGATTGGAACTCGATATTCGGACGTTCAAGGAGGCGCCGGAGAACGCGACACTGTTCGGGCTGGCGAGTTTCTTCATCCCGTTTACTGTCGGCACGTTCGCGACGCATACGATTCTCGGACTCGATCTCGAAGGTGCACTGTTGCTGTCGGCAGTGTTCGCCTCGCACACGCTGCTTGCGTACCCGATCGTCAACCGGCTCGGTGTGACGAAAAACCGGGCCGTTGCGGCCGTCTTCGGCGGTATTCTCTTCACCGACACGCTTGCGCTCGTGGTCCTTGCGGTTGTGACTGGCGCTGTCGAGGACGGTTTCTCGTTCCTGCTGTTCGGTGAGGTCGCTCTCTCTATCGTCCTCCTGTTCGGGAGTGCCTGGCTCGTCGTTCCACCGGTCTCGCGGTGGTTCTTCCAGAACTTCAGTCAGGAGAGCTACTTCGAGTTCCTCTTCGTCATGGTCGCCATCTTCGCCGCGGCGACGCTCGCGGAGATTCTCGGACTGGACGCCATCCTCGGCGCGTTCGTCGCCGGGATCGCAATCAACCAGCTCATTCCACAGGGCGGAACGTTGATGAACCGGATCGAGTTCGTCGGGAACGCCTTCTTTATCCCCTTCTTCCTGCTTCACGTCGGGATGCTCGTTGACCCGACCGTGATTCTGGCCGGTCCCGAAACGCTACAGATCACGGCCCTGATCGTCGGGATCATGGTCGCCACGAAGGGGGCAGCGGCACTGCTCGTCTCGACGATCCAGGGCTACACGCCAAACGAGCGAAACGTCATCTTCGGACTGTCGACCGGCCAGGCCGCGGCCGCGCTCGCGATTACTCTCATCGGCTTCGATATGGGGCTGTTTACCTCCGAGATTCTCAACGCCGTCGTGTTGTTGTTGCTCGTGACGGCGATTCTGAGCCCGTGGATCACCGAACGCGCCGCGACGAGTCTCGCCTACGAGAGCGAGGTCGGCGAGGACGGTGACGACGGCCGCGATCCCTCGATCCTGTTGCCGCTCTCACACCACGCTGACCTCCAGCAACGGCTCCTCGAACTCGCGTTCGTACTCAAGGGAGACCGCGGGACCGAACCGGTCAACGTGATGACCGTCGTCCAGCCGGACGGCTCGTCACCGACGGAGCAACAGGTTGCCGAGGTCCAGTCCGAACTCGACGAGCTCGCGGCCGCCGGCAGCGCCGCGGAGGTCCCCGTCGAGACCGAGACCCGTGTCAACCACAACGTCGCCTCCGGTGTCGTCCAGGGGGCCGTCGAGGTGCAGGCGAATCAGATCCTCATGGGTTGGGACGCAGGCGAGAGCTTCCGCCACCGAATCTTCGGCAGTATCATCGACCAGGTTTTAGAGCAGACGACGCTTCCGGTCCTGATCTCTCGACTCGGCCATCCGATCAACACGACACGTCGGCTCTTCGTCGTCGTCCCGCTCGGTGCGGACCACCACGAGGGCTTCTACGAGGCGGTCCACATCGTCAAGCGGCTTGCCTCCACTCTCGGTGCCGAACTGAACGTGATCGTCGTCGAGGGCGCTGCCCACCAGTACGAACAGCTGTTCGGCCTCGTCGAGGAGGATACCCCTGCCGAGTTCGACGAGATCGATAACTGGGGGCGACTCCTGCCGCGACTCGAGAGCCAGACCGAAGACGACGACCTGATCATCTCCATCGCCCCGCGCCGCGGCGACGTCGGCTGGCACTCCGAACTCGAGAACCTGCCCGCGCGTCTCGCCGAGTTACCGCCAGAGTCGTTCATCACGATCCACCCACGGCAGGGCGAACCGGAGTATGACCGCCAGTACCTCCGACTGAAGTGAGCCAACAATTCAGCCGAAAAGCACGTGCGAACCCGTTGCAGAGCAGGTTCGAACCGCCACACCTATGGGCGCTCCCGACCCAGGTATCCTATGGGTTTTGGTAGCTACGACGAATCCGAGCAGCAGCAACAGACGACCGACGACGACGAAGACGTTGAAGCAGTCAACGTCCATCAGAACGACCACGACGGTCAGATGTCCTTCGAGTCTGACGTTTCCACCGACGAGCTCGTCTCCCAGCTCGGCGAGATGCGAGACGACGGCGACGACGACGAGTAACGGCCTTCTCACCGCCGTACCGTCGCATCGTCAGATCATCACATCGTTGTATCGTCGCATCGTCGCACTTTCGTACTCGAGTACCACCTGTTCCTGTTTCCGCACTCGCTCGTCGATGGTCGTCACTAATGGCTGATCGCTGACCGCTGACCGCTGACCACTAACCGCTGACTGCTGATCACCAACAAGGAGCGTATCCGTACGAACACCCACCGACACGCAGCGTCGCTACGCGATTGTCGCGCCACAGAGTTCGCCGATCGCACGGCGAAGGCGCTGTGAAACCGCAGATTTCGAGACACCCAGCCGGTCTGCGAGTTCGTCCTGTGAGATCCCGCGCGGCACGTCGAAGTACCCCTCCTGGTAGGCGACCAGCAGGAGTTCCTGCTGTTTCTCCGTGAGTGCCACGACGCCGTCGTCCTCGTCGTCCGAGACGCGAAGGTGCTCGACCGAGACGGAAATACCGCGCGTGCGACACTCGTCGTTGAACGCGACGAGCGACTCGCGGTCGGGGAATCGCAACTGGACGAGCCAGCCATCGCGCGTGCTAGTGATCTCGAGTACCCGGCCGTTCGTCTCGGTCGCGATCGGCATGAACGTCAGCGCGCGCTCGGTCAGCGTGACCCGGTAGACTCGCCTGTCGGGGTAGCGATCGACCAGTACGGGATCCGTAATCGTCGGATCCTCCGCGAGCGCGCCCTCGAAGCCGTCGAACTCCGACCCGTAGACGGTGACGAAGAGGACCGTGCGGTCCGTCGTCGTCCAGTACTCCGGTTCGACGGTGTTCTCGAGTGCCCGCCGGAGCGTCGGCCGGAGGACGAGGTCGGCGTGCTCGAGGCGAAGCTGTGCCACGACACCGCCGTCCGCCTGCGACCGGAGGACGCTGCGTCGGTTCTCGTCCGGCGGCGACGTGGGGCTGTCGGTCGTCGTCTTCGGTTCCGACTCGGTCTCAGCCGACGGCTCGGTGTCGGTGAGATCGAGGCTCACGCATCACTCCCCCATCCGTGTGGATGATTGCCGTAAGTTGTCGTTACCGGACGCTCACTCATTGGCTACGAAATTCGACGCGACCAATATGGACGTGGGAGCTAGATACCCACATCGACCAGAATTCCGATGCTATACCTATTCAGCCGTCGATTACCGTGACTGTTCGCCGGTGAAAGAAACAGGAAATTATCCGCGACACGATCCTGTCTGAGACGGGCGATACCAGGGATTATACCCGGTAATATAGTATTACACCTCGAAAATGGAGACTCTCGCGCGGTCTCTCCCAGCCTATGCGGACGCCCGCGTGACCGTCACGCCGACTGATCGAACAACAGTTCGAACAGCTTTCGCTGTGCCGCTCGAAGATGACGACTAAACGTCGGCTGGGAGACGGCAAGCGAGTCTGCGATCTCCTCGCCGGTGCTCTCGCGCGGCCACGCAAAGAAGCCGCCGTAGTACGCCGCCTCGAGTGTCCGCCACTGCCGGTCGGAGAGTCGCTCTCGCAGTTCGGCATCGAACGCACGCACCGACCGCGGCCGTGCATCTCGCTCGCGCCGGGCGAGCAATCGCGCACTCACAGCCTCCCGTTCGAGGCGCTCGACGATCGATCTGACCGGTGTCGTCGCCGAATCGGACCCCGGAACCGTAAGCACCAGCCGCGTCCGGCCGTCGAGCGGCATCACCGAGTGGAGGACACCACCGTGTGCCGCGAGCACGTCCGCGAGCGACTCCGACTCGAGTACGACTTCGAGCGGCGAGCCGGGTTGGACACTGTCGTCACCGTGGTCGGTCTGGTCTGGTTCGTCGCCAACGAGGCGCGCGCTCGCGACGCCCTCGAGGTCGGTAGCCGACTCGAGACGCGGTGAGAGCGGCTCGTCCGCGTTCACACGCCTGTTCGCGTCCCCGTCTTCGGCCACGTCCACACTGTCACTATCCCCGGTCGGCGCTGCATCCGTCTCGCCGTCGGCGTCCGTGTTCCGGGTCGTGCAGTAGACGGTCGATCCACCACCGGACCGTGGGACGACCGCCCGTACGTCGAGTCCACGCCCCAGCCGCGAGGCAACCTGTGCCAGCGGATCGTTCGACTCGCGCAGGACGACCTCGAGTTCGGTGACGCGATCCGTCAGTAGCGCCTGCGTTCGCGCGAGTGCGCCGATGGCGTAGCCCGCAACGTCGCCTAGATGGCTGTACGCGCGGCGTGTGCGTTCGTCGAATGCGTCCGGCCGGTCGGCGTAGACCGTGAGCGTGCCGTAGCTGATCCCACCGTACTCCACCGGGACACTCACTACCGAGCGGACACCGGCGTCACGAAGCGTCCGGTACCACGCCCGCCCCGTCGAGTCGAGTTCGGAATCGGCGAGCGCCGTGTAATCATCGACGACGGTTGGCGTTTGGGTCGCACCCGTCCGCGCGGCTGGAAGCACGGTACTCGAGTCGACGGTGAGCGACGGCCGGTCTGCGTCGCCGCCGGCGTCGAGGACGGCGGCGCGGTCGCCGGCCCAGGCCTGCGGGGTGACGGTTTCGGAGCCGGCATCGATGCGACCGAACCAGACGAGAGACGGGGTCGTGGTCGGAGCAGTGAATTCGGATACTGGTGCCGGCGTGGACGCAGGCGTGATATTGTTCGCTTCGCTCACCTTGTCTGACTCATCTTCCTCGCTCATCTCAGCTCTCTCGCCAATCTTCCCCATCTCTCCCACCTCTCCCACACCTACTTCACCCGCCGTTGGCAACTTGCCCACCACCTCACAAAGCCGCTGCTCCACGGCATCTCGACTCTCAGCCGCGAGCAGTTCCCGTTCTGCTGCCATGACCGCGTCGGCGACCGACAGCGCGCCCGCGAGTCGCTCGCGCTCGCGGTGAGACTCCCGACTGCGTTCGCGCGCGAGGGTGGACTCGAGTGCGACGCTCCCGGCGGCGGCCAGGGAGGCGACGGGTTCGGTGTCGAGCGCGTCGAACGCGAGCGGGTCGCTGCCGGTCACTACCACGACATCCTCGTCGGTGATCGGGACGGCGAGGACGCGTGCCGCGCGGAGTCCGGACCGGGAGAGAAAGGACGATGCGGTGGTGTCGTCGACGAGTCGAACGGTGGGTGGGTCGGTGGGTTCGCTGCTCTCGTCGTTTTCATCGTCCTCTCTGCCTTCATTCTCATCGTCGTCCTCGCTACCCTCGTCACCCTCGCCATCCTCGTCGCTCTCGTCGCCCTCGTCGTTCACGAACGCCAGCGCATCCCGCTCAACTGGCGGTGGATCGATCCGGGGCACGTTGGGACCGGTCGCGATTGCAACGGGCCGAAACCGTGGATCGTCCGGAGTGTCAGCACCCGCCGATTCCGCGGCCTCCGCGGCCTCCTCGGCTTCCTCGGCCCTCTCGAGTCGATACCAGCCAGCGAACTCGCCGCCTGCTTCTGCCCGAACGCCGTCGACGACCGTCTGGTACACCGCCGTTCGTGAGTCGACCGCGTCGAGCGAGTCGAGCATTGCCGCGAGGCGCGAGAGGGAGCCAGCGGCCGACTGGCGGCGGTCACGAACGACACAGAGCGTCCGGTCCGCCGCCGAAAGCGGCGTCACGAGCACGTCGACCGGTTGGCGGTCGCCGCGAGATCCGAGCAGTTCGCCCTCGACCGCGTCCATCCACCGGATAACCGGCGCGTTCGCCCGCTCGAGAACTGCTGCGGCAAGGTCGTCATCGAACAGGGCTTCGACTGCGGTGCCCGCCAGCGAGTCCGTGTCCGCGAGTTCGCACAGCGCCGTGTTCGCGAACTCGACCGTGTCATCGTCGAGAACGGCGACTCCGTCCTGAAGCGCGTCGACGAGTTCCGAGAGGAGTGCGAGCCGCTCGCGGTCCGCAGCGGGAAGCGGTGGCGCGGTCGTCTCACCCAGAGTATCGCTACGCGACTCGTGTATACTGAGTGTGACTCCGTTCCGGTCTGGAGCCGCGGTCACGAGAAGTCGACCGGTGTCGTTGGACTGATTGTCTGCCTCGGTCGACGCTGGCGCGGGGTCCACCACCGACGACTCGGCCGGAGACGGCGTCTCGAACTGCACCGGCGTCTCGGTCGCGCTGGCTTCGTGCAACCGTTCGTAGAACGTCTCCCGGAGCGCCGCAGGGAGGAGGTCCCAGATGACCGTGTCCTCGAGTGCCCCCCGCGCTCGTACCCCGTCTGATTGCTCGTTCCCAGCGCCGCGGAGGAACCGCCGGGCGGCGTCGTTCGCCCACTGGAGTTCCCAGTCGGGGCCGAGCGAGCAGCAGGCGACCGGGAGGCCATCGAGTGCTGTGCGCTCGTCTGTTTCGGCAGGGTCGTCACCGTCGTGTGCCAGCCGCGCCGGCTCGACCGTGGCGACGATACCCTCGAGTGTCGGGTCCGACAGGCGGGAGACGCAGACCAGTTCCACGACGCGCCAGGTGCCGCCAGCGGTTCTGAGCCGGAGCCGGACGCGCTCAGTTGCACCCACCGAGCCGTCGGCGACAGCCGCGACAGCGTGGCGAAGCCGCTCGCGATCATCGGGGTGGACGAACGCGCTGAGTCGTTCGCCCTCGAGTACCGGCGGCGCGTGGCCGGTCTGTGATTCGATAGCTGGCGTCGCCGTTCGAATCTCGCCGGTCTCCGTGAGGACCAGGATCGGTGCGGTCGTGTTTTGGAGAATCGTCTGTGTGCGTTCACTGCGTGAGCGCTGCTCTCGCCGCGTTCGCTCCGCCTCCCAGACGGCGCGCTGCCGATCGGCCACGGACTTCACGCGAGCTGCGACCACCGCCGCCGGATCGGCCGGCGTGAACACGTCGGTCGCACCGGCGTCGAGCGCCGCCTCCGCGTCGTCGGGAGCCGCGAGCGCAACGATCGGCGGCAGGTCGGTCACGAATCCGTCCCCCGCGTCGTCGCTCTCGAGTGCAGTGAGTTCGGCAAGCCGCGACTCCTCGGTCGCGTCGGTGCTGAACTCGCAGACGAGACAGTGGACCGGGCTGGGCGGGTCGGCCGCCGCCTGCGCGCCGGTCGTGGTCGCGAGATACTCGCGTGCCACGTCGGTACGCGGGGCCTGTCTCATTGCAGTGGACTCGAGTACCGAGGCGAGCGTGTCCGCCGTGCGGTCGAGTCGATGGGAGTCGCCGACGACGAGAATCGTGGGGCCGTCGGTGGTGGCTGCAGCTGGTCGGTTGCGGTCGCGGTTGCGGTCGCTCATCGCCGACTCACCACCGGGCGTGGCGTTGCGTTGGGAGGACGAACTGGCCGCGCGTGCCGGGTTGGACGGCGGCGACCGTCGTGTGGGCACGAGCGACCCGCGCGCACGGTCACACCGGAGCGTTCGCCTCGGGCACGTTAATTATCACTTCCGTATGCTCGAGTAAGAGCGGCTTACTCTGCGTCCGTCTCTCTGACAGTGATGACCGGAACCGTCGCGTTCTGGACGACCTCCTCGGCGACGCTGCCGACGACCAGTTTGTCGAGTCCCGAGCGGCCGACGGTGCCGACGATGATCATGTCCATCCCCTGCTGGTCGGCGAAGTCGACGATTTCCTCCTGCGGGACACCCTGTCGGACAGTCGTCGTCGTCTCGATACCCGCGTCGGTGGCTGCGTGTTCTGCGTCGGCGACTGCCGATTCGGCTTCCGATTGCGGATCAGACCGCATTTCGTCGCGTTTTTCGCTGCTGTGTGGGCCTTCTTCGGAGACCGAGAGAATATGCAGCGTGCTCTCGAGTCGGTAGGCGAGTTCGATCGCGTGTTTGGTTGCCTGTGTCGCGCCCTCGCTGCCGTCGGTTGCGAGTAGCAAGTCCTGATACATCGTCCGTTCATTTCGAGAGAGAACGGCATACGTGTCTGACTTGCCGTTGCCGGCCGCTGGCGTTCTCCCCCAGCAGACAGCGAGACGGCGAGCGCACTCAAAAGACGACGACCCAGTCGTTTCCGCAGTGTTGACACTCGAATATCCGTTTGAGGCCGGATTCCGTTACTTCGCGACTGTGCTCGACAGCAGCACCTTCGAGGCAGTTTGGACACTGTTCTCGTTGCACGACCCGGTATAGTAAACGACCCCACCCTACTTCGCTCACCGCATACGCGGTTCGCTGGTTGAGGGTGGGGCTTTGATGTGGACTCCCAGCGATCAACTCTCGGCAGTTAGCCGATAGCCGTCGCCGTTCACCATCCCACCATTTATACGCACGTCTACTGGTGCGTCTGCGCTCCCCGACGTGGGCGAGGAACGCAGTCTGTGTTGTCGCTTTCGCATGTATCGTAGTCCGACGTTTTTCGCGCCGTTGTAG
>NZ_AOIM01000041.1 GCF_000337575.1 Natrialba hulunbeirensis JCM 10989
TTTTGTTCCGGTAGAAGGTGGCACTGCGCTTGTCGTAGACCATACTCCACGAGGTGAATTCTGGTTTGTTCGTCCGTTTGCCCTTCTTCCAGCGATCAACGCCGCTATCGACGGCGTGGACGGCACGCCGGATGGCTTCTTGGACGAGGTTTGCCGTGAGGTCTGTTTCCTCGCGGAGACGGTCGTACAGCGCATCTCTGGCTTTGCTGTTGNATGGCTTCTTGGACGAGGTTTGCCGTGAGGTCTGTTTCCTCGCGGAGACGGTCGTACAGCGCATCTCTGGCTTTGCTGTTGGACGTTACGCAGTCTTCGTAGTCAGTGTTGTCCCAGCAGTAGTCACTGGCTTCGTTCGCGCAGTACAGGAATTGCTCGGCGGTTTCGTGGAGGTCGTCGTGGTACTCGTCGGGAACAACGAGTTTGACCGGCGCGGTGCGTCTGACCTCCATGTTTCAGATGTTGNCGGCGGTTTCGTGGAGGTCGTCGTGGTACTCGTCGGGAACAACGAGTTTGACCGGCGCGGTGCGTCTGACCTCCATGTTTCAGATGTTGCTTCGACGATACGTAATAGTTCGGGAGTCAGTCGGCTATGGTCTCGTGGGTTATGTCGTGGAGTGTCGGCTTCCTCCCCGGCCTACTCGCTTCGTGCTTCCGACCAGTCGGAAGCCCTCACTCCTTGAGGCCGGGGGCTCCGCCTCGAAATTGCCGACAACGACGGACGAACGCATCGTGGTGAGCCGCTCAGAGTACGTCCAGAACGAAGATTGCGAGATACAACTGTCCCAGTCCGGCCAGGATCATGACCCCGCCGGCCACGCGCTTGAGCAGCCCGCTGTAGGCCGCCAGCGACCCGGCACCTGCGACGAGCCCCATCCCCGTTGCGACCGTCAGCGCGATCATCAGGACGACAACGCTGCCGACGTAGGTGCCAAGCACCACCGCCGCAGACATCGGTTCGAACGTGAGTGCGTTCGCGATCACCGCGCCGAAAAGCGGTGCGACACAGCCTGCTGCTGCCAGCGCATAGCCGACACCGAAGATCAGAAAGCCACCGACGCCGGAGCGGCGCTTCGGCAGTGCGATCGACAGCGACGGGGCACGATCGAGCAGGACGAGCACGCCGAAGACGACGAGCACGGCACCGACGATCGGTTCGAAAAGCACCACGTTCGACAGCATCGAGTGACCGATCCAGAACGCCGCGCCGAGCAGTACGACGAACGTGGCGAGGACGCCGAAACCGGCGATCAGCCCTCGACTCAGGGCCCCGCCGAGAGAGGCCTCCTGTTGTTCAGTCTGACTCACATAGAAGCCGACGTAGCCGGGCAACAGCGGGTACGCACACGGGGAGAAGAAGGTTGCGACGCCTGCGGTCAGGGCGAATGTAGCCGCAGAGAGGAGTTCGATGGGAGCCATTGTTAGCTGGTCTCTTCCGCGTCAGTTTCCCCTTCAATCGTCGCAACGATTTCGTCGGCCGAGTGGACGCCATTGTCAGACCACTGGATGCGTCCTGAGGCATCGATAACGGCTGCGGTCGGAAAGCCGCCGTCGAGATAGCGCTCGGTCACTTCCGCGTTGTGATCGAGACCCAACAGCCAGTTGCCGTCGTGTTCGGCCCACCAGTCGACGAGTTCGTCCTCGGTGATCGACCGGTTCTCACCGACGCCTTCGCTCGTGACCGAGATGAACAGCACCTGATCGCCGATCCGCTCGTTGGCTATCGCGAGTTCGGGCATTTGTTCGACACAGGGCGGACACCAGGTGCCGAAGAGATCGATAAACGTCGGCTGGTCCTGTGCGGGTATCAGCACCTCACCAGCCTCGCTCCCCCGTGCTTCGACGGTTTCGACCGCGAGCGGATCGTGGCGCTCGCCGTCTTCCTCAAGGAGCGTCTCTGGCGAGGGAACGCCGTAAACAGCGACTGCACCGGCTCCTGCGAGGACGCCTGCACTGCCAATCCCGGCGAGGACGTCTCGGCGCTGCATGATCAGTGTTGTGCGACGGTCCGGGCGTCGTCGACGATCTGTTCGATGCTCGTTCCGCGCTCCTCATTAAGCACTTGCGGATACGCGCGTTCGACGATGCCATCCTTGTTGACCAGCACGACCAGGTTGATGTGGTTGAAGGTGTACTCGCCGTGGTCGTGATCGTCGTGATCGTCGTGGTCGCCATCCTCGTCGTGCCCCGCACCATCATCATGCTCGTCGTCCGCATCGTGATCGCCGTCGTCAGTCTCGTGCTCGCCGTTCTCACCGTGCCCCTCGTGTGCCTCCGCGACCTCGTCTTCGTCTTCGACCCGCTGAATACGCATCCCGATTTCGTCGTTGACCAGTTCTTCTGCCTCCTCGTACGTCTCCGGCCGAAGGAAATGCCAGTTCCCCGCGTCGAGATCCGCTCCCTGCTGGTAGCCGTACTCCTCAAGTACGTCCCCGGTGTCGCGTTCGGGATCGAACGTCAGCCCAAGGAGACTAATGTCGTCGCTGTAGCCCGCTTCGGCGGCGTCTTCCTGGACGCGCCGCAAGCGCAAGAGCAGCGCAGGGCAGGCACCGTCCGGACAGGATGTAAAGAAGAACGTGATCATGAACGCACGCTCCCCGACGAAATCCTCAGTCGAGATGGTCTCGCCGGTCAGCGGGTCCGGCACCGAGATTGCTGGGAACCGGTCGCCGTAGACTGGGTGTGAGTATTGGCTCGGATCTCCCGGTAGCGTCTGGGCATCAAGAACGGTCTGATCCGCGTACTCGCCATGCACCACCTCTTGGTCCTCGCCGCCGGTGACGTTCAACTCGTCGAGACAGCCGGCAAGACCCGAGAGGCCAGCAGCGCCCGCCACCCCAAGCGAGCCGAGATACGTACGTCGGTCCATACCTGTCTCTGTGGACGGCGTGAGCAAAGGTTCGTTGGTTCTCTTCCCGAAAATCAGAGGGGATTTCCCGAACATATACGCTCGAACGACTGGGTGGCTGCGGTTGTGGTCAGCGGACAGCTACGGCGTCACAAGGCGTGGAGCCACATCGCGAACACCAGTGTCCGCACGCACTCCTCACTCGTATACACTCCACCAACAATATCCATTCCACCAACAGCGCCCACTGTCAGTCCGCGATTTCCGCGTGAAACTGAACTAGTATGTCCAGGACTGGCGATTGGTGTACTTGACACGGCTGTGCCAGCGTTCCGAGCGCGTAAACCACACCATATCCGGCAGAACAGTGACAAACGGTCGAAAACCGTCACGGTACGGCGGTGATAACTAACCCCCATCCAGCAGTATCGGTGTGGCATGTCTCGATCAGAATCTTCGACCATGCCGATTGGCTGCCCGGAGTGCGATGCAACCATCACTGCCGCCGTTCCGCCAGGTCCCGGCCTCGTCGCCGACCGCGAACCAACCCGACTGCGCGGCACGGAAACAACCTGTCGAAACTGCGGACACGAACTCGAGTTGTACTTTTACTGAGTCAGCTGGCGACTGTACTCGAGTGGGGTGGGTGCTCTCGTGGTGTGGTGTGGAGTGAATGTTGTATGGTAGCTAGTGGCGTTTATCGCTGTAGTGGATGCTCAGTCCGTGTAGACGGTCTTTTCAGGGGACACAGTATCGGGAGAGTATTAGGCTACCTGCGGCTGCAGGCCACGAATCAACCAGTGGCGACGCTGTTCTGTTTCAGCGAATGCGAGTTCCCGACGAGCAGTCGTCGACGCACACGTATAATCTTCGAGCTGACGGATCTGGGCGAGATCACGACCGAGAACAAGCGACTGACGCTGCGTTCGAGTTCGAATCTGTCTCTGAGTCCGAGTCCGAGTCCGAATCCAACTCCGAGCGCGACTCGGACGACGATTCGGAGTCCGAGAGTGCGACAGCCACCGATCACACGATGCAGTCTGCCAACACCGACTGTCCTGACTCTCTCATCGTTGTCTCGAACCGACAGCCGTACCGACACACGTACGACGACGAGACGGGTGTCGACGATGGAACGACCATCGAAACCGAAGATGAACACGATACAGACACGACAGACACGTCCGAAACAGCGGGATCCCCGCCTCCGTCGATCTCCGTCGACGAACCCACCGGCGGGCTGACTGCGGGGATCGACCCAGTCCTGCGAGAGGCCAACGGTACCTGGATCGCCTGGGGCGACGGCGACGCCGACTTCGAGGTCACGGACAAACGCGACTGCGTCCGCGTTCCGCCGGACGACGAGGCCTACACACTCCGACGCATCGACCTCTCCGAGGAGGCCGTCGATGCCTACTATCGCGGGTTCAGCAACCGCGTCCTCTGGCCGCTCTGTCACGGCTTCGCCGAACTCGTCGAGGAACGGTCCGACGATCTCGAGTGGTACCGAACCGTCAACGAGCGCTTCGCCGCAGCGGTCGCCGACCACGCAACCGAGGAGTCGGTCGTCTGGCTGCAAGACTACCACTTCGCGCTTGCACCTCGCATGATCCGCCAGGCGATTCCCGACTCGGCCAGCATCGCGCAGTTCTGGCACATTCCCTGGCCGTCGCCCGCAACCTTTGACTACTGTCCCGCCGGCGAGGAGGTACTCGAGGGACTCCTCGGTAACGACCTGCTCGGCTTCCACGTCGAGCGCTACGCGAACGCGTTTCTCGACTGTGTCCGCCGGTTTTTGCCGGACGCCACGGTCGACCACGAGCAGGGAACGGTCCAGTACAACGGCCAAACGACTCGCGTTGTCGCAACGGCGATGGGCGTCGACGCCGAATCGTACGACCGGCAGGCCCGTGAGACCGACGCGGCGCAGTTGCTCTCGCTGTTCGACCGGTACGACATCCCGCGCAATTCGGCGATCGGACTCGGCGTCGACCGACTCGACTACACGAAGGGGATCCCCGAGCGACTGACCGCACTCGAGCGGTTCTTCGCCGAGAACCCGAGCTGGCACGGTGACTTTACGTTCATCCAGAAGGCAACGCCGTCGCGAACGGAGATTCCGGCCTACGCACGCCACGGCGACCTCGTCCGTAGCGAAGTCGACCGGATCAACCGTCGGTTCGGCACCGACGACTGGCAACCGATCGTCTACACGGAGGAGTACGTCGAACACGACGACCTCTGTGCGCTGTATCGCCACGCCGACGTGATGATCGTCAGCCCGCTGATCGACGGCATGAATCTGGTCGCCCAGGAGTACGTCGCCGCGTGTGTCGACACTGACGGCACGCTGCTGTTGAGCGATCGCGCGGGCGCACACGAGCGCCTGTGTTCCCACGCGGTGAGTATCGATCCGACCGACGTGAGCGGCTTCGCAACCGCGATCGATGACGCGCTTTCGATGGCGCCACAGGAGCGAACCGCACGGATGAACGCCCTCCGGTCGAGCGTCTTCGACGGCGATATCCACAACTGGATGGCGACCCAGTTCGACCTGTTGCGCCGTGTCCACGACGGCCCCGACGCAGGTGTCGAGTCACGCGAACGGCCCTCCCCGATGTAACGATCCGTGTTTCACACCCTGCCCGCCAGCCCGTCGCTCGGCGCTCCCGACAACTCGAGTGACGACCATATCGAGCGCTACCGATCACCAGTTTCGAGGTAGAGAGCCATGTCTAAGCAGTACTCCACGACCGAACCGACCACCGAGTATCACGACGAGGAGCCACAGTCATCGGATGGAACTACCGAGCCATCGGTCCCATCCCCACTCACCGGCGAGCAGCTGCCCCACCTTCGCGCGACGCTCGCGGACGCCAGCCATCTGCTCGTCTGCCTCGATTTCGACGGCACGCTCGCGCCGATCGTCGACGAGCCCGATGCTGCAGCGCTGACGGCCGCCAACGACGCCGCGGTGGCATCACTGGCCGCAGCAGCCCCCGTCACCACCGCAATCGTCAGCGGCCGCAGCCTCGCAGACGTTCGCACGCGCGTCGATGACCCGCGGATCTATGCGGGCAACCACGGCCTCGAACTCGCCTGGGACGATTCGATCGGCATCCATCCCGCCGCCTCCGAGCGCGCGACTCGCGTCGAAACCGTCTGTGAAACCCTCGAGACGGTCCTCGACCCGATCCCGAACGCACGCGTCGAAAACAAGCGACTCACCGGCACCGTCCACGTCAGAACCGTTCCCGCTGGCGCGCGCCCCGTCGTTCGCCGGCTGACTCGTACCGTCGTCGACCGATTCGGTGATGGCGACCTCGAACTCTCACCCGGCAAGCGGATCCTCGAAATCGGTCCGGATGTCAACTGGGGTAAAGGCGACGCAGTCGACCTCATTCGCGCCGAACTCCCGGACGACACCGTCCCTATCTACATCGGCGACGACGTCACCGACGAATCTGCCTTCCGTGCCGTCGAACCTGCCGGAATCGGGATCTGCGTCGGTAGCACCGCCCCATCCGCCGCCAGCTACCGCGTCGACTCACCCGACGACGTCGCGCGGGTACTCGAGTGGCTCAGTGCGTCCGGGGTGTCACTCGTTGGGACCGGCAGCGACACCGGTGGCTACGGAGACGCTTCTCTGAGAACTGATCCGGAGTTGCAATCCGACGACGACCGGGGCTTCGATGGGGTTCCGAAGCAGTGGTCGGCGTCGGTGGCGAATGACTAGGTGTGCTGGGGAAACGGCATGGTGGAGTACCGCACGACGAACCCCGGTGTGAGTGGGTGATTGTAATTCACACGCGGCGTTCGCTTCCCCTTTGTTACGAACGCTCGCCACCTCATATACACTTTCCGATTCAAATTACCGTTGGATTCATATGAGAGAGAGCCGAAAGTCTTAGTTACCAGTGGAAATCAAGGTATAGTACGAGAGTGACTGAGAGTGAAGCTACGCCAACCAACTGACTTCCTGATCCTCGAAGCACTCGAGGACAAGGGTCGAAATGTCGCGACGAACCTGGCTGCACACACCGGCAAGAGCCGAAAGAACATCAACACGAGACTGCCAGTCCTCGAGGATTACGGACTCGTCGAGAAGATTGGACCAGCAGAGCGCTCCGGTCTCTACGAGATCACGTCGATGGGCAAGGCAGCGCTGGTCTACCAGGATCAGTACGACGAAGTCGACGACTTCGAGGAACTGATCGAAGGACCAAGCGCCGGCGACATCGATGTCGAGGCGGAATCGGACACACAGGCTGCGTTCGTTCGTGGTGAGGACGACGACATCGAGGGCGACCTCGAGGCCGACGACGAATAACTGGTCGAAGGGGGCTGTGGGGATCGGGGGATCACTCCCCGGTCACTGTTTCACCGTCGTGATGCCGACAGCGGTTGCGACGGGGTTCGGTTTCTAACCGACTTCTAACCAATTTCTAACTGACTCTCAGTTACGACCAGCGCGGCCAGGAGAGCCACGCCGGCGCGTATCCACGACACGCGTCGTCTCTCCCTCAACTCTGATTTCGGCCCATCGGGGCAGCGAATCGGGCTCGACGGCAGTCAGTAACAGCAGCGTCTCACCCGGCAGTTCCACGAGCCACCGTTCCGACCGGCGCTCGCGCAAACACAGTCGCCAGGGACCACATTCGAGTTTCGCCTGGACTTGCTTCGCCGTGTAGTAGCGCCCGTTCGAGCCAGCGAGCACTGTTTCGAGCGGTGATGTTCCTACCACGGGTGTCCACGCTCCGATCCCCGTTTACGGTCGCCATCTCCCGGTTGGCCTCGCTTGGCCACCTCTCGACAGCCGTCTCGTGCTCGTCGCTGTCCGTCTCCAGCAGGGTGCCAGCAGTCCATCAGCCGATACCCTCCCACCCGACCCGAACGAGCCAGCCACGTCAGCGTCACCATCGATCGAATACAGTCGTGGCATCTCCATCCCCGCTTGGGTTTACATGGACGACCTTTATGAGATTATGAGTGTCTGTCTTTCCTGACTCACACAGCAAGTGTTGCGTTGACACTGGTCACAACGAAATCGCCTCAGAACGCACGCAGACTGGACTCGAGTACTGCCGAGACTGTCAGCCGGTCGGTCAGCGCTGTGTGTTTGCCCCACCGACATCGCTGACATCACCGTTCTCATCGACACCCGTCGCAGCGTTCCCTCCCGCAAAGAACTCCGAGAGAACCGTCTTGAGCGCCTTCCGGAGATGCTGGTGCATCGTTGGTGGTGTCACCCCCAGCGCTTCGGCGATATCTTCGCCCGTACTCGAGCGTGGCCACTCGAAGAAGCCGCCGAAGTACGCCAGACGGAGGGTCGTCAACTGCCGATCCGTGAGTTCTCCCAGAATCCGGTTTCGGCGCTCGACGGCGGTATGCACCGGCCGGTCGACCTCGCGGCGAGCGGTTAGTTCCGTATTTTCGTAGACGACCGAGAGCGCCTCTGCAACGTCCCGGACATCACCGTGCTGTGGCACCTCGACGACACAGGTCCCGACGCCGTCCTCGACGCGGACGTCCCTGATCGTCGCACCGTGATTCGCGAGTGTCCGCACACCCGATTTGGTCAGGCGCATCTCGATCGTACAGTGGTCGTGTCCGTCGTGGATGAGCCGACACGACTCCACCGACTCGTGGGCCTCGGCTTCGTCCATCACCGTCTCGCCGTCGAGCCCATCGATGCGGACGTACTGGATCGGCTGCCCGTCCGAGGTCGTCCCCGACCACTCGAGTACACAGGTGCAGTCGTAGGTCGACGACAGATCGAACGAGAAGGTTTCGCCGCCATCGATCTGGAACTCGAGTTCGACGACGGTGTCGGCGAACAGGAGCTGGCGGTTCTTGACGGCCATGATCGAGAACCCCATCGTTTCGCCGAGCAGTCTGAACTCTTCCTGTTCGGTGTCAGAGAACGCTTCGGCACGGCTGGCGAGGACGGTCAGGACGCCGTAGGTCGTCTGTTCGTGGACGATCGGGACCGTTATCGCAGCGCGGACGTTGTCGGCGTGGGCGGCGTCCTGTAGCGGCTCAGGGAGTGGTTCGGTTTTGAGAATATGGTTGGCGGAGGTGATTTCACCGGTGATGCCTGTGTGTTCGGTTGGCCGTCGTGGGCGGTCTGTGCTGTCGCTGTCGCTGTCACTGTCGCTGTCACTATCGATGGCGATGTGGCTGTCGCTGTCAGAATCGGCGCTTGCTCCCTCATACACCATCGCCGGCGGCAGCGTACCTTCATCGTCCTCCAGCTTGCGGATCTCGTCAAGGTAGGTCGTCGCCTCGCCCGCTCCTGTGCGGTAGTTGAACTCACCGGCTCCCGTCCGCTCGGCGATCCAGCAGCCACAGTACAGCTCCGAGTCGACGAGTTCGGCACAGACTTCCCGTTCGATCGCGTCGCGCGTTGGTGCGTCGACCAGCGTCTCGATCACCTGGCGGACGACCGCATTGATCCGGTTGAGCGTCTCGAGTTGGGACTGGCGCGCCCGGAGTTTGGCTTCGCGCTGTGCTCGCTCCGTGATGTCCCGGGCGAGCCAGATCACCGCCCGTTTCCCGTTGATTCGCTCGTCGATCGGCACGACGCGTGCCTCAAAGAGGCGTTCCCCGTCAGTCGTCTCAGCAGCGTACTCGACTGTCTGAACGGCTTCGGTCTCGATGGCGTGGTTCAGACACTCAGAAAGCGATGCCGCAGTCTCCTCGGGGAAGACGTCGTCCAGCGAGGTGCCAATGAGGTCTGTCGCCGCCGAGGTGTACAGCTCCGCAGAGACTGGCCGAAGCTTCGCTTCCAGGTAGACCCCGTCCTCGTCGATCACGAACGCCTCGTCGGGGAGTTCGTTGGCGATGATTCTGTGGTACTCGTCGTTGGGTGTCGAGAGGGCTGGTTTGGCAACCGTCTCGAGTACCCGGTCGAGCACATCGTCATCGGCCGGGACGTACTGCTCGACATCTTGGCGAAGCGCCGTCGCCGCGAGTTCCTCGCTCCCCTCCTGTGGCGCAACAACACACGGTGCGGTCTCGAGTGCGGAATGCTGATGGCCGTTGACCCAGCCGATGGCCGTCTCGAGTGCAGTCGGTTCGTCGACATCGATGACGACGGCGTCAACGACGTCTGGCAGATCGTTTGCCGCGCCGCCGTCGGTGCGCTCGAGATCCGTGAGCGTCCGTTCGACGAGTGTCAGGTGATCGTGCTCGATTTCGATCGGAGTGGTGGCGTCGGGGTTGGAACTGGTGTCTGTGGTTGAGTTGGCCTCGGTGCTGGTGGCTGAGTCTGATGCAGTGTCAGATACAGTATCAGATGTAGTGCCAGACGCAGTGTCAGTGTCAGTGTCGGAATCGACGGGCGCTTCCGAAAGCGCGACAGACAGCCGGTGCTGTTTGTCCGCCGACTCCGTGATACAGATGAGTGCGTATCGCTGCTTCGATCCGTCCATCTCACTCCGATTTTCACTCTCGACGCGACTGTCACTCCGTACCCGATACCACCGCCGCCACGTCGTTCTTTCTACCTAACGCTGCGATATGCAATAAAACGTGGGGGTCAGCGCTACGCTCGGCGCGTCTCCGCCAGTCCGAGAGAACGGAGCGTCTGCCGCGAGAGACTCTACCACCCGTGACAGGCTTCCGGACGGGTAGTCAGACGGAACGGGAGACGGATACTCGGTCCGGGGTCCGTCTCTGTCCACCCTCGACTCCGTACCGTCTCCGTTGTGGTAGCTGTTTCAGACTCCCCAGTGTGAGTTGGTGGCGCTTGGGCCACACGTACCGCGTCTTACAGTTCGCCCTGGTCTTTGAGGTCGTCGATGATGTCGTCGACGAACGTCTCCGCGTCGTCGTACGGGAAGTCCCCGCCAGACGTCTTCGTGTTCAACTCCATCGCGGTCATCGAGAAGTCGCCCGACTCGAACTTCGTTCCCGGGCCGTTCGGGAGCGCGGGGACGAGGTCCATTGGACTCGAGATGGGGTAGTCAGCACCTTCGAACGCGTCGATCATCTGCTCACGGATTTCGTCTTCGTTTGCCATTGCGTCTCCCTGTTGCGTCCGATAAATAATAAATTTGTAGGTAGTTGCGTTCAGCCCCTCGAGACTGAGATTGCCGTTCGCTGTCGACTCTTGGACTCTCGTTAGAGCGATAGACATTCTCTTTCACTCTGAACCAGGGGTCATCACCGTCCGGTCGAGAAACACGTTCCCGAAACAGTAATTATGCCTCAGCGTGCACGTTGCGGACATGGCGAAAGATACCGTCAGGTACCCGGACGAGGTCGTCGAAGAGATCGACGAACTCGTCGACGACGGTATGTTCGAGAGCAAATCCGAGTTCTATCGGTTCTCCGCGGAGTACGTCCTCACGCTGGTCGACCCCGACCACGACGTCAAGACGTTCAACTTCGACGAGATCAAATCCGAACTCGACATCAGCGATGCTGACCACGCGAAGGCCCTCGGCACGGACGGCGGCACGTTCTTCTTGGACGCTGTGATTACCGTCCGAAAACAGGGACTGCGTGGCAACTACGAGGCCGCAGAGCGCTTCATCGATACACACTACGATCCAACCGATCAGGAGTGCATTATCCTCGAGGAACTGCTCGGAACGTACCGAGACGGGGCGAATAGCGCGTAACCGCTCCCTCAATTCTCGGCTCCGGTCCGCTAGCTCGTCGCACCAGCGGCCAGCCGTTCGACTCCTTCCGCATCGACGTTCTCCCGTAGCAACGACGCCGCTCGGTCGAACGGCGTCTGTCCATCCCGTTCATCAGCACGGTCTGTCTGTGACCCTGTCTTGCTCACCGGCGGCCACTCGAGTCCCGCCTGACTCGCAACGGCCCCGAGAAACGCCGTCCGCACCCCCTCGTTGTCGAACAGCCCGTGGAGGTACGTCCCGAGCACCAGTCCGCGCGCCGCGCTCGACTCGCCGAGCGGTCTGGCGACGGACTCGTGCTCGAGTACGCGCGTCCGCCCGGCGTGAATCTCGTAGCCCGACGCGGTGCCGTCCGCGCCGTCGAGCAGGGGACTCGCCGCGCCGTCGACGGGGACTGTCGTCTGTTCGAGTTGTTTCGTCTCGTCGAAGCGGGTTTCGACGGGGAGGAGGCCGAGTCCTGGGATGGTGTCGCGCTGGCTGGTCCCCTCCAGTGCGGCGTTCGTCAGCCGCTCGCCGAGCAGCTGGTAGCCGCCACAGATGCCGACGATGGGGCCGTTGAACGAACGCAGCGCGTCGGAGAGGCCGGCGGCGTGGAGCGCACGACAGTCGTCGACGGTGTTTTTGGTGCCGGGGATGACGATGGCGTCGGCATCGACGTCGTGATCGGCGTTGACGTCGGTGTTCGCGTCCGCAGCGTCGACCGGCAGGTAGACCACCGAAACACCTGGTTCCGCGGCGAGCGCCTCGAGATCGGTCGCGTTCGAAATCCGCGGAAGTCGTGGTACCGCAATTCGGAGGCGCTGCTCGTCGGGGACACCGTCGTCGTCGCCGCGCACCCCCCGTGAATCCACACCCGGGAGGCCAACGCTGTCCTCCTCGGGTAATCCTGGATCATCGTACGGCAGCACACCCAGAATCGGAACGCCGGTTCGGGATTCGATCTCAGTGATACCGGGCTCGAGTAGCGTCGGGTCACCACGGAACTTCGTGATGAGTGCGCCGCTGACGCGCTCGCGGATGTCGTCGGGCAGGAGTTCGATCGTGCCGTAGAGGCTGGCGAACGCGCCCCCGCGTTCGATGTCGACGAGCAGGATGATCTCAGCGTCGGCAAAGCGGGCCGTTTCGACGTTCGCGAGGTCCCGATCGTGGAGGTTGATTTCGGCGATACTGCCCGCACCTTCGGCGACGATCACGTCGTGGTCGGCGGCCAGCCGGCGGTAGGACTGCTCGGCGGCGGCGCGGGCGTCGTCCCAGTAGTCTTCGTAGTAGCTGCCTGCGGGGACGTGCTCGCGGGCCTCGCCCTGGATGACGAGTTGACTCTCGCCGTCGCCACGCGGTTTCAGCAGGACGGGGTTGAGATCCGTCGTCGGCGTGAGCCGGGCCGCGCGGGCCTGGGTGAACTGGGAGACGCCGATCTCGCCCCACCGGTCGGTCGGCTTCGTTGCTGCATCGTCGCCAGTCGGAGGCGACTGCTGACTGTGGCTGTCCACGTCCTGCGCGCGAACGACGACCCGGGCGTTGTTGCTCATATTCTGCGCCTTGAACGGCGCGACGGAGACGCCGCGATCCGCGAGCAGGCGACAGAGGCCCGCGACGACGGTCGATTTGCCGACGTGGCTGGCAGTTCCGGCGACGAGAAGCGTCCGCGTCATTCACACCCACGTGTTCCGGCGTGGGCTATCGGCCTGTCGGTTCCGACTGGGCTGTCAGTGCCAGCTACTTGCTGCCGGCGTCGGCTGACCTACCTCCAAACTGGTCCGTTGACTCCCGCTGGTAGCGTTACTCGTCGTCGCTGTCGCTTTCCTCACCAGCACCGTCTTCCCCGCTGCTCCCGCGAACTTCGAGAGTCTCCTCGCTCCCGAACACGACCTTCTCCTCGGGATGTGGTTCGATGTGACTCAGAATCTCGTGAGGGACGTAGCCGATGTTGTACCCCTCCTCGTTGTGCAGGACGATTCCCTGGTCGTACTCGCGAAAGTCGTAGCAGTTAATCTCCTCGTACGCGTTGCCCGGTTTGTAGACGACTTTCATATCTCACCCCACTCCGTCCGACCGGTTTTCCGCACTCCTTGCAGATGAAAGGTAGTTCCACCTGCCCGACCGGTTCTCGTGTTGATGGGACTCGCCGCCGACGAAGCGCTGAACGGCACACATGAGAGCTACTCGCCTCATCTGGTATCGCCTATTCGTGGCGATACTTCTCGTCCCACTTCGGCCCTGCACGACTCGAGAGCACTGCGCCAATCGCACCGAACCCGATCCCGATACCGGCAAGCGCGAGTGCAACTTCCGGCGTCGGCGGCACGACGACGAAGCCCGCAACCAGCGCCGGAACGAGTGCGACCGCGACACCAACAGTGAACTGCCCAAACCGGACCGAATCGAAGAGGAACTCGTTCGGGTCGAAGCCGGCGATATAGACCGTCAGTCCGTAGTAGTAGAGCCCGAAGCCGGCGAGCAACACTGCGCCGACGAGCGCATCGGTGAGCGTCGCCTCAAACCAGAGTACTGCGGCGAGGTAGGGCACGGCCACCGCCGGCGCGCCGACGAGGACGAAGGCCGTCCGCTTGGCCCGGAACACGTCGGCGATCGTCACCGGATACGCGAGGTAGGACTCGAGTGCGTCGAACTGCGTCAGCCAGTTGTAGGTGGTAAACGCCGAGAGGCCGAGCACGCCGCCGAAGAAGATGCCGGGCGCGGGCTCGATCCCCGTGATTTCGTGGACAACGCCGACGAGCGCGGCGACGAGCGCGAGCAGGATGCCAGCGGAGACGAACGGTTTCCAGACGCCGCCGGCGGAGCGCGAGAGGTCGAGCAACGTCTTGACGACCAGCGGGTCGTTCACGCCGGTCGCGTCGGGGACGGTGTCGCCGAGTCTGCGAAGGCGCGCAAACTGGTCGGCCGCTGTCCGGGTCGGCTTGCCGTACGTCGGATCGTACACTGCGAGCGACGCGGCGGCGACGAGCGCGGTTGCGCCCGCAATTCCGACTCCTGCCGGGAGCGACGCGGACTGTGGAACGACTAGCGTCTGAGCCGCCGCGAGCGTCGCCGACGCGGAGCCGAGGACGCCGCTTGCGAGGGCGGCAACGGCGACGAGGGCCAGCAGCGACCACGTCGGAACGCCACGCGTTCGCAACGCGATCAGTGCGACCGTCACGGTCATCCCGGCGGCGAAGACGAGCGAGAGCGAGAGCCACAGCGTCGCGACGTCGACCGGCGTCGTCGCCGATACGCCGCCGAGGGGAATCGCCGCGGTCGCCATCGGCAGGACGAAGACGATGGCGTAGAACAACGCGTCCTTCACGAGGAAGATGCCGAGCAGCCGCCGCCGCGAGAGCGGGAGTGTCGCGGCCGTGCCGAGAACGAGCGAGAGGCCGCCGAAGACGTTCTCGAGCATGCTCGAGCCCGCGAAACCGGCGGTCCCGCTGTAGAGTCCGAAACCGAGCGCGAGGACGTGCAGGCCAAGCACGACCGTCGAGGCAGCGGTTCCCGTCTCCACGAGTGCAACCGTCGCACCGGCGGCGAGCACGGCGATCAACAGCGGGAAGGTAAGAAAGCGCTCGCCGCCGAACAGCTGGGTGTGTAGCCGCCACTCCTCGCGCAGCAGTGCGGCGAACAGCAGCCGGTTCGTCCCGTCGCCAGCGAGACTCGAACCGCCCCGTTGGCGGCCGGGTCCGCCTCGCTGGCCCGGCACACTCGAGGACTTCGAGGACTGCGTGGACCGTGACACCTCAGTACCGGCCCCGCTCATGTCTGGATCGCGTCCCGCTCAAGTGACGGGAGGTCACGCGCGTTTGCATCGTCGACGTGGTCGAGGAACGTCTCGAGAAGGTCGTCGCTCGTCTCGTCCGCAACCGAGCGTTCGGCGACGATTTTGCCGTCGGCGACGATGCCGACGCGGGTGCAGATATCCGCCGCGACGTCGATGTTGTGCGTCGAAACGAAGACGGCGTTGTCCGCTGCGGCGTAGCTCGTGAGGAACTGCTTGACCTGCTCCTGGACGAGCGGGTCCAGATTCGCCAGCGGCTCGTCGATGAGCACCAGTTCCGGCTCGTGGAGGAACGCCTGGGCGATCATCACCTTCTGTTGCTGGCCCCGCGAGAGGTCGGTGTGTAGCGTCTCGAGTTTGCTCTCGAAGCCGAGCCGTTCGGCCCAGCGGTCGATGCCGTCCGCGACGACCACCGCGTCGAGGTCGCGCACGTCGCCGACGAACTCGAGATACTCCCGTGGCGTGAGAAAGCTCGGCGGCGTCGCCTGTTCGGGGAGGATGCCGACGCGCGTTCGCGTTTCGATCGGTGCTGTCGTCGGATCGGTTCCGAGCACGTCGATCGTGCCCTCATCGGGGACGATCTGACCGGTCAGCGAGCGGATCGTGGTCGTCTTCCCGGCACCGTTGGGGCCGAGAAAGCCGAACAGTTCTCCGCGCTCGACGTCGAACGACATGCCGTCGACAGCCCGAACGTCGCCGTACGACTTGCGCAACTCGTCGACTCGAAGGACTCCCATCAGTATCAGCTGACCGATCGTTCACAGTGACTGGTAATAACTGTGCTGGCACCAGTTTCTGTCATCCCGTTTTGGTTTTGTGCCATCCCTCCTAGACGGAGACATCCGAGTTTTGTACGCTGTAGGACATCCCGAAAATACTTGGTAATGCATACTATTCGTCATGTATGACTGTCCGTTGGTCCATCCTCCTCCTTCTCGGTATCAGTCTCGCGCTCGTCGGCGTCGGGCTGTCTGACAGCGCCTATGCCCCACCGTACGAGGACCCGAGCGAGTACCCACACTACATCGCACCCGAATCGACGGCAACGTTCGAAACGCACGTCGACGACGCCGACCGGGACGAACCGATTCCCGTCGACGAGTTCTCCCCACTGGCCCAGGAGTTCATCGAACGGACACTCGAGGAGGGGACCAACAGCGGGGCAACACAGGGGGAGGTTCCCTACTGGGAACCGAACGTCTGTACGGATGTCGTGATCTACTGCGCCGACGGCTACGAAGCGCCTCCGTCGGCGTTCGAGTATCACGACACCGAAAATGGGACGGTTCTGGTCGAAGACGGCGACGAGGCGTTCCTCTTGCTGACGTACGACGCGTCACAGGACTCCGGAACACCGTGGCACTTCGATGACTGGTTCGAGGGCTTCGTTCCAACGCTGACGCTGTTTCTTCCAGCGCTCGGTCTCGGCGCGTTCGCTGTGAGAACGCACCCCTCGACACGAACAACCGTCCGTGTCTCCGGGTTCGGAATCGGTCTCTTGCTGTTGGCTCTCGGGACGCCGTATTTCGTCATGGCCGGCGTGAGTCGGGCAGTCCTCATCCTCGTCGGGATCATCGGATCGGTTGGCTTCCTCCTATTCCTCGGACAGCTTGTCCGCCGCTCTGTCGACTCGAATCCAACCGATGGCTGAGGAGTACAGCGTACTACGTCGTCTCGCCAGCAGGAACGGGAAAAGCCACTTCGAGGTGTTCTCGTACAGTTTCCCCAGCGACACAGCGGAGTATACCGTTTTCGGACCCTCGCTATGTGACCCTGCCCCTGTTGCTACAAACTCTGGCCTCTCCGTCTCACAAACGAGATTCTGCCACAGTCGCACAAATCGACAGCGCTGATTCAGTTAGAACTCCGTCCCGCGACGAGCCCGCTGACCATCCTCGATCGGATGCTTCTGCTTGCGAACGTTCGTAATCAGATCCACTCGCTCGGCCAGATACGCCGGCTCCTCGTGGCCGCCGGAGAGAACCAACTCGAGTCCGTCCGGTTTCGCATCCAGTAACTCGTGTACGTCGGCTTCACTGATCAGGCCGCGTTCGGCAGCGTAGAGCACTTCGTCCAGAATCAGCATGTGGACGCCGTCGGCCGGGTCGCCCTCGAGTGCGAGCGGTGCGCTGAGGTCGGCCTCGGCCGCCGCGTCGATGACCTTGCGGGCGCGCTCGAGGCCGGCCTGTGCTTCGGCCTCGTGCTGGGCTTCGTCGCTGCCGTCGGCCATCCCGTGCCAGCCGTAGTGACCCAGATTCTCGTAGCTGATCCCCGGCAGGGCGTCGATGGCGTTGTACTCGCCGCGGACGGCGTCGACGCTCGATGCGCCGCCCTTCATGAACTGGAGGACGTGCACGCGGTAGCCGTGGCCCGCAGCGCGCATCCCCATCCCGAGCGTCGCCGTCGTCTTCCCCTTGCCGTCGCCCCACCAGACCTGCACGAGTCCGAACTCCTCGGGGGCGTCGGGCTCGATCCGCTCGGCTTCGGGCGTCCGTCCCTGGCCGGGGGTGTTCTCGAGTACCGATTCGCTTGGCGACTGCTCCTCACTCATACGCCAGTCGTCGGCGCGGGTGTACATGTAGTTACTCCTCGGCGGGCGTCGTTCGAGGTTTGAGGTTACAGCAGTCGGGATTTCTGCAGAGGGGATTCCAGTGGTTCGAATTCGTCCCCTGAAAATGAGAGGGTGAGAGGGGGTGAGAAGGACTGGGAGGGAGTGGAAGTGCGTAGCCCGTCCGTTACTGGGCGAGGTAGCCACCTTCCACGGGGAGCGTCACGCCGGTGACGCGCGAGGAGAGATCCGAGCCGAGGAAGAGCACGGCGTTCGCGATTTCCTTGGGGTCTGCGAGGCCGGGCATCGGTTCGGTTTCCTCGAACTGTGCTTCCATGTCGGGGTGTTCCTCGATCGTTCGCTCGATCATCTCAGTGCGGACGATGCCGGGTGCGACAGCGTTCGCGCGGATCCCCTCTTCTGCGTACTCGATGGCCGCGTACCGGGTCAGCTGGCCGACTGCGGCCTTCGCCGCGCCGTAGCCGCTGTACTGGGGCACGGCGACCTCGCCGCCGATCGAGGAGGCGCTGATGATCGAGCCGCCGCCGTCCTCGAGCATCGCCTTGATGCCGTACTTCATCCCGTACCAGACGCCTTTCAGATTGACGTCGATGACCTGCTCGAAGGCGTCGTTCTCGTACTCGTCGAGTCGCGCGACCGGGCCCTCGATCGCGGCGTTGTTGAACAGTACGTCGAGACCGCCGTACTCGTCGACGGCGGTGTCGATCATCGCCTGGGCGTCGTCGGGGCCAGAAACGTCCGCCTCGACGAACGTCGCCTCGCCGCCGTCGTCCGTGATCGCCTCGACGGTCGCCCGTCCGCCCTCAGCGTCCACGTCTGCGACGACGATGGACGCGCCGTGGTCGGCGAACGTCGTCGCCGTCGTTCGTCCGATTCCGGAGCCAGCGCCTGTGATGACTGCAACGCGGTCGTCAACGAGAGTCATAGACTGTTAATTCACAGTATCGACAAATAGGTGTTTTGGGTGCTATGGTAACCGACGACAAGACACGCCACAGACACCCATGGGCCAAGATACAGAGTTACACCCAATTACCATTTCTGTTATACTTGGCAAGAATACTTATTTACAACATTTCTCAATATTCCTGTAATGGCACACTACGAACGCGACCACCTCACGATCGAGTGGGACGGCGACCTCGAGGCCGTCCTCATGAACTGGCACACATTCGCGAAGGGTGACGATTACCGTGACGGCCTCGACGCCGGCCTCGAGCTCGCGATCGAGCGCGGTGCCGAGAACTGGCTCGCCGACCTCCGCGATCTGGGAACGGTCACTCAGGACGACCGCGACTGGACACACGACGACTGGCATCCGCGCGCGTTCGAGTCTTCGCTTCAGAATATGGCGATCGTCCAGCCCGCAAGCGTCGTCAGCAACATGTCCGTCGAGGAAATGGTCACCGAAGTCGGCGAAAACACGACCTCACGCATCTTCGACAACCGAGACGACGCACGCGAGTGGCTTCGCAACCAGTAATCCAGGTGTCTCGGCGACAAGCGCGTCCGGCCACTTACTCACTCCTTACCCATCCTGACCGACCAGATCGGCATCCGTCGGCCCCCGGCCGTCGAACTCGTCGACAAACGCATCGAGTTTGCTCGCCGAGGACGCACCGATCAGTTCTCGCTCGGCCGTCGTACTCGAGTCCCCCACCCCAAGCCGGTCTGCAACCAGATCGGAAACGGATTCAGCCATCCGCCGGTACGTGGTGAGTTTGCCGCCGACGATACTGACGAAGTTGGCGACGCCGTCCTCGGCGTGATCGAGCTGGACGAACCCGCGCGAGATGCCGCGGCCGCCGCGAGCCGCTTCGTCGGGTTCGTACAGCGGGCGGACGCCCCACCACGTCCGAATCTTCGTAGCGTCGGCCACGGCGGGGAGCATCGCCGCGCACTCGCGGATCGTCCGCTCGATCTCTCGCTCGTCGCGTTCGAACTCGTTGGGGTCGTCGACCGGCACGCTCGTCGTCCCAAGTACGACCTCGTCGTCGTGCGGGACGATGATATCGCCGTCCGCCGGCTCTCGACAGCGATTGAGCACCGGTTCGAGACTGTCGTGGTCGACAGAGACCATCACGCCTCGTGTCGGGCGCATTTCCACGGTCACGCCGGCCATCTCCGCGGCTGTGCCAGCGTGTGGTCCCGTCGCGTTGACGACGAATTCGGGTTCGACGGCAGTCTCTGCTGCGCCGCCGAGTGAAACCGAGTCGATGTGGTCGCCCTCGAGTACCATCGACTCGACCGGCGCGTGTGTCAGGATACGAGCGCCGTGCTCGCGAGCGTCGGCGGCGGTGGCCGCGACCAGCCGCGAGGGGAGGACGACCGCGTCCGGTACCCACATCGCGCGTTCGATATCCGCGGCGAGTCCGGGCACCGTCTCCCGCGCGTCGTCGCCGTCGACGACGTCGACCGGAATGCCAAGTTCCTCGCAGGCCGCACGTTTCTCGTCGAAGTACGCCGGGTCGTCCCCGGCTACCTGCACGAAGAGGCCGCGGGTTTCCCGGATGCACTCACCTGCAATCTCCCGCAGGATTCGGTTCTCCTCGAGGCACTCGAGTGCACCCTCGGCGTCAGCTTCGGCGTAGCGGGCGCCGCTGTGGAGGAGGCCATGTGAGCGTCCGGAGGTACCGGCCGAGAGGCCGCCGCGTTCGGCGAGTGTGACGTCGACGCCGCGGAGGGCGAGGTCGCGAGCGATTCCGGTGCCGGTTGCGCCGCCGCCGATGACGAGGACGTCGGTTGTGATTGTCATTGAGTATAACAGAGCGTCTCAGCAGGCTTCAGGGGGTGCCGTGCCATAACAGGAAACAAATCTTCAGAAGCTGTCACGGCGACACACTCCCTCGGTCCGTGTTCGTCCTACTGCGTCGCCGTCGCATCCGCCCCGAACTGCTCGCGCACCTTCTCGACCTTCGGTGCCGCGTGCATCGAACAGTAGGCGTCGTTCGGATTCTTCTCGAAGTAATCCTGGTGGTACTCTGCGGCCTCGTAGAACGTCTCGAGTGGCTCGATTTCAGTGACGATCCCCTCGTACAACCCTTCGTCCTCGAGTGCCGCTGCAAACGCGTCGGCCGTCTCGAGTTGTGCTTCGTCGTGGGCGTAGATCGCAGAGCGGTACTGCGAGCCGATATCCGGACCCTCCCGATCCTTCGTCGTCGGGTTGTGAATCGTGAAGAAGACCTCGAGCAGGTCCTCGTAGGCGATCTGGTTTGGGTCGTACTCGAGTTGGACGACTTCCGCGTGACCAGTCTCGCCGGAGCAGACTGCCTCGTAGGTGGGATTCTCGGTGTGGCCGCCAGCGTAGCCGGAGGTGACGGCCTCGATGCCGTCGAGGGCCTTGAACGCGGCTTCGACACACCAGAAGCAACCGCCGCCGAACGTAGCTCGTTCCATGCGCTGGGGTACGTGATGCGTGAGGAAAGGTGTGACGGGACCAGGATGATGATAGACGGGAGTGGGACGGCAGTAGATCGGAGGCAGGAGCGGGACGGCAATGGACGAGAGACGGAAACTGGACGGCGGTAGAAGCGAGGTGGGACGACAATAGACGGAACCGAGGTCGCGATGCGAGCAGTTCCCTACTCCGCGACGCGCCACGTCAACAACACGCCACCATCGAGGCGCTCGACCTCGGCCAACTCGAGTTCGGGAAAGTTCTCGACGAAGCCATCGCCGTCGGCCAGCGTCGGCGCGTCCCGCCCGCCGATCACTTTGGGGCCGACGAACACCGAAAGGTCGTCGACCAGGCCCGCCTCGAACAGCGAGAAGATGAGTTCGCCGCCGCCCTCGACCATAACCTGTTCGAGGCCCTGCTCCTGCAGTGCGGCGAACGCCCGCAGGAGGTCGACTCGTTCGTCGCCCGCAGTGATGAGGTCGGCGTGCTCGGCGAGCGCCGCACGCTGCTCGACGGGCGCTGCGTCACTCACGCAGACGTACGTCATCGCGGCGTCGTCGAGGACTTCGGCGGCGGACGGCGTGCGTGCACTCGAGTCCACGACGACACGAGCGGGGTTCGCTGGCTCGCCGTTGGTTCGGCGCTCGTCACGAAGATTTTCGTCCTTGATGGTGAGGTGAGGGTCGTCCGCGAGAACGGTGCCGACGCCGACGACGACGGCGTCGCTGTCGGCGCGGAGTCGGTCGACGCGCTCGAAGTCTGCGGCACCGCTGATGGCGATCTGTTCGCGCCGGCGCGAGGAGAGTTTCCCGTCCGCGCTCATGGCGGCGTTGACGACGACGTGCATACGTCCGCTGTGGCGGGGATCCCCAAGAAGATGGTGTGTTTCGGCCGACAGGGAGACTCATACGGATTGCTGTAACGATGTACCGGCGCAACCGCCGCACGGGTCGCAGTTGCACCGGAACTGACTTACAGTAAACCGTATCAGCCGTTGTACGCTTCTTCGAACACACCCTCGTTGTCCCGTCCATCGACGACGGTTATCTCGACCGCAGTCAGGTGAGCGTCGTCGACAGAGACTCGAACGAGTCCTGCCGGGAACATCGGTGCCTGGTCGCCCTCTTCTGCGTTGTCCCCGATTGCTCTCACCGTCCCAACGAGTGTATCCCCAGACAGCGTTAGATTCTCCACCTCGATTTCAGACTGGTTGGTCAGTGGCCATTCCGTTACGACGTAGATCAGAAGTTCGGACTCGAAGTCAGTCGCGTCGATGAACGCTTCGTTCGTCGAACGGTGATCAGCGATCGGACCCAGATCCAGCGGTACGCTACGATATGCCTCCTTCGATGACTCGTACACTTCTACTGCCCCAACCGATGAATCGGTATCGAAGCGAAGAGCGGGGGAATGCGTAGCGAGCACTGCCCCCAGCTGGTGGGTATCATAGCCGACATCGCTTCCAGCCGTGGCTGCGCCTTCATTGTTGGAAGAGCTACCCTGTAGACAGCCGGTTGTCACGAACGGCAGAGACGTTCCGATTGTCGTGAGAATATGGCGACGCTTCATGGGCGTTTTTTTACACAGTAGTATACATGAACGTTGTCACCACTCAAAACAGTGTTTCAGCTTGGAGCGATTCAGTGAGTGGAAACAGCCTACCGCTCCTGATCGAGTAGCTCGTCTACCAGCGTCTCCATCGAGTACTGTTGCAGCGGTTCGTGGCCGTCCCGAAGGGTGCTGATCGTAAACGTCGATTTCGTGCGCACAACGCCATCCATCGACTCGAACTCGCTCACCAACGACTCGACCATCGAGCGATCCGAGAGCTGCGAGATGGCGATGAAATCCGTATCCCCGGCCGCGAAGTAGACCTGCGTCACGCCGTCGATCTCGAGGAGGCGGTCGCCCACGTCCTCGCGGTAGCCCTCGCCGTGTTCGGCGATAACTTCGACGATGAAGGTGATCGGAAAGCCGAGTGCGGCCATGTCGATGTCGTAGTGGTCGTTTCGGATGATGCCCCGCTCCCGGAGGGAGTCAATCCGGTAGTGTACGGTCGAGAGCGGAACGTCCGTCAATTCGGCGATACGCTCTGGGCTGCGCGTCTCCTCGTCCGCGATGGCCTTCAGAATGCGGAGATCCTTCCTGTCGACGTCCATACGCGGTCCTCGCCGTCTAGCCCCACAAACGCTCCGGTTGTGTTAGAGTATTCTCTAACTGGCTGCTGGCAGCCATTTTTGCAAGCGGTCTGCTTTCCATACATCTGGCGGAGCTCGCGGACGCTCGGAGGATTTACGCGATCTGTTGTTCTTGCAGTATCCTTCAATTCCAGATCGGTAGGAGGACATAGAGTTGAATTTTTGTACAACTATCTCAGATATCGTAGGAAGAAAGACTAAGTGATGTCCGTGTCTCCGATACTCCATGGCAGACGCACCCACGGGAACCCGAATTATCGACAGCGACGCAGTCACTGAACTCGTCGACCACGAGGAAGCGATCGACGCCGTCGAAGCGGCGTTTCAGGCCCACGCGACGGGCGACGCACAGATGCCGGCGAAGTCCTACATCGACATCCCCGAGGAGAACGGCGACTTCCGTTCCATGCCGGCCGCCGTCGGCGAGGGTGCCGGCGTAAAGTGGGTCAACGTCCACCCGGACAACCCCGAGCGCTTCGGCCTTCCGACCGTCATGGGACTCGTCGTCTACAGCGACCCGGCTTCCGGCTACCCGCTCGCCGTCATCGACGGTACGAACCTCACCCGCATCCGCACCGGTGCCGCAGCCGGCGTCGCGACGGACCACCTCGCCCGCGAGGACGCGGAGACGCTCGGCCTGCTCGGTGCCGGCCAGCAGTCTCACACCCAGCTTGCGGCGATTGCGGCCGTACGAGACCTCTCGGAAGTCGTCGTCGCTGACCTCGACGACGAGGCCATCGAGCGGTTCATCGAGGCGGAGTCCGACCGAGACCTCACCGTTCGCGGCGGCTCCCCCGAGGAGGTCGCCGGCTGTGACGTTATCTCGACGACGACCCCATCCCGCGAGCCGATCCTCCGCGAGGAGTGGGTCGAGCCAGGAACGCACATCAACGCGATGGGCGCGGACGCCGAGGGCAAGCAGGAGCTGGCGACCGATCTGCTTCTCTCGGCCGACGTTGTCATCGACGACTGGGAACAGTGCTCACACTCCGGCGAAATCAACGTCCCAACCGCTGCAGGCGACTTCGAGCGCGACGACGTCTACGGCCTCCTCGGCGATCTCGTCGACAGCGAGCAGGGTCGCCCGGACGCTGAAGCAGTCACGATCTTCGACTCCACCGGTCTCGCGATTCAGGACACCGCAGTCGGCTCCGTCGTCTACGAGGCCGCGGTCGCAGACGACGTCGGGACGGTTACCCAGATCGTCGACCAGTAACGTCCGATAGTTACACCGGCTGCTCTCGTCAGCCAGCACACCACTTTCACCCCGCTGCGGGAACGCTTTTGAAGCCCCCACACGAAAGACAAGTGATGGAACTCGACGATCATGCCGAGGATCTCGCCTCCGACCTCGGTGTTGACAAAGAGGAGGTCAAATCCGACCTGCAGAACCTCGTGGAGTACAGCGTTCCGATCGACGAAGCCACCCAGAGCCTTCGCCGCAAGTACGGCGACGGCTCGAGTGGTGGGGGCGGCGCGCCCTCGAGTAAGAACGTCGGCGAGATCACGCCCGACGACGGCAACGTCACCGTCACCGGTGTCGTTCTGACCGCGGGCAAGCGCTCGATTCGCTATCAGGGCTCCGACCACGTCATCGTGGAGGGCGAACTCGCGGACGAAACCGGGACGATCGATTACACCGCCTGGGAGGACTTCGGCCTCTCGGCGGGCGACACGATCACTGCCGGCAACGCCGGCGTCCGCGAGTGGGACGGCGAACCCGAACTCAACCTCGGCGAGAGCACCTCGCTCTCGTTCGTCGACGACCCGATCGAGATCGACGCGACGATCGGCGGTAACGCAACCCTTGCCGACCTGCAGACTGGCGACCGTGCCGTCTCTGTCGAGGTCGCCGTGGTCGAGTGCGAACGTCGAACGATCGACGGCCGCGACGGCGAAACGGAGATCCTGAGCGGTGTTTTCGGCGACGAGAGTGGCCGGCTTCCGTTCACGAACTGGGATCCTGCCCCCGAAATCGAGGAAGGAGGGCCGATTCGCATCGAGAACGCCTACGTCCAGGAGTTCCGTGGGGTTCCCGAGGTCAACGTCTCGGAGTTCTCGACCGTGAGCGCGATCGACCGCGAGATCGATGTCGGCGCTGATACCACCTCGATGGACGTCGGCGAGGCCGTCCGCACGGGCGGCATCTACGACGTCGAGGTCGCAGGGAACGTGATCGAAGTGCGCGACGGCTCCGGACTGATCCAGCGCTGTCCGGAGTGCTACCGCGTCATCCAGAAGGGCCAGTGCCGGACCCACGGCGATGTCGACGGCATCGACGACCTTCGCGTGAAGGCGATCCTCGACGACGGCACGGGCTCCGTGACGGTCGTCCTCGACGACGAAATCACCGAGGATGTCTACGGCGGCACGCTGGACGATGCACTCGAGCAGGCCCGCGAGGCGATGGACCAGTCTGTCGTCGCCGACACGATTCGCGACAACATCGTCGGCTACGAGTACACCGTCCGCGGTCATCTCTCGGTCGACGAGTACGGTGCGAATCTGGACGCAGAGCAGTTCGGCGAGAGCGACGACGATCCGCAGGCGCGTGCAAGTGCGTTCCTCGCGGACGTCGATAGCGGGACAGACGATGGTATCGTCGCGGACGAGGAGGTGAACGCATGAGCGCGAACGGGTCCGATGACGAGGAGATTCCAGGCCGAGAGATTGCCTACCGACTCTTTGCGGCGGAGTACGACGATGCGGAGTTCTCCTACGCTGAAAGCGACGAAGAGCGCGCACCGAACTACGTCGTGTCACCCACCGGCGCACGGCTCAACCGCATGTTCGCCGTCGGGACGCTCACCGAGATCACCTCGGTCAACGATGAGATGCTTCGTGCCCGAATCGTCGACCCGACCGGCGCATTCGTCGTCTACGCCGGCCAGTACCAGCCCGAAGCGCTGGCGTTCCTGGAACAACTTTCCCCGCCCGCGTTCGTCGCGGTCTCGGGGAAGGCTCGAACGTTCGAACCCGAGGACGGCGACCGTGTCTACACCTCGATCCGACCGGAGAGCATCGCCGAAGTCGACGCCGCGACTCGCGACCGCTGGGTCGTCAGCACGGCCGAGCAGACACTCGACCGGATCAGCACCTACGCCGAGGCAGCCACGGTCGACGCCCACGGCGACGCGCTGACGGATGCACTCCGCGAGGCCGGCGTCGAATCCGGGCTCGCAGCCGGCGTTCCGCTCGCACAGGACCACTACGGCACGACGCCAAGCTACCTCGCGGCGCTTCGCGACTGTGCGACCGAGGCGGTCGAGGTCGTCGCAGACGAGCGCGACGAGGTCAGCGGCGTTTCGATTCAGCCCGATGGGATAGGCGACGACGACACGACGTTCGACCACCTCGCCTCGCTCGCGGCTGTCGACGGTCAGAACCTCGACCTCGAGGCTCACACACCCACGGCTGCAGCCGAGACGGGAGCACCCGATGAGGCTGGCGAACAGGACCCCGAGCCAGAACCGATCGCAGCAACGGCCGACGCGAGCGACGAAACCGCAGCCGCAGCAGGCACCGCGACGACGAGCGAGCCGGAGACGACTGCCGTCGAGTTCGACGAGTCCGAAGGGGACTCGAGTACGTCTCGTTCTGACTTTGACTCCAACTCTGACTCCGGATCCGAATCCGAGTCTGGAACTGAGGCCGAGCCAGAGGTGGAAGCTGAGTCGACGAGCGAGTTAGAATCAGAGCCGGAGCCGGAGCCAGAGCCAGAGTCCGAGTCTGTGCCGGAGCCGGAATCGGCGGTGGAGTCGGAGCCTGAGCTGGATTCTGAGCCGGAGATAGAGACCGAGACAGAGACAGAAGCCGAAGCTGCGGCTGATTCGGACGACGCACTCGGAGACTTCGACGGCGGCGACCCCGGCATGTACGAGATGGACGAGGAGGAACGCGAGCAGATCGAAGACGAGTTCGGCACCGAATTCACGACGGGTGCCGAAGTTGACGAGCCCGGCGAGGCGGATATCGACATGCCGTCAGAGTCGGATGCGGACGACGAAAGCGACGAGGCGGAACCAGCATCGGACGAGGCGCCGGCTGGCGAGGAGTCGGCCGCTGTAGACGACGAACTCGGTGAGCCGCCAGCGTCGACGGTTGACGATGGCGCAGACGAGGACGAGGATACTACCGAAGACGCAGCAGACCTCGATGCGGATGACGAGACAGACGAAGCAGACGAGCCTGACGAAACAACAGATGTCGAGTCCGATGGCGACCAGGCCGAGCCTGCCAGCGACGACGCAGCCGACGAGCAGGCGGACGAACCCGCCGAAGACATCGACCTGCAGGAGTACGTCGTCGACACCATGCAGGAACTCGACGACGGTACCGGCGCCGACCGCGCAGAACTCGTCGACACCGTCGCTGCCGATACGGGGGCGTCCGAGGCCGACGTCGAAGACGCCATTCAGGACGCGCTCATGGGCGGTCAGTGTTACGAACCGGACGACGAGACACTGAAAGCGATTTAATCGACTCCGATGCCCGTTCCCCGCTCCGACTCCGGTTCCACCACCGGCCCACACGTCGAACCCGTACCCGGCGAACCGGCCGCAATTGCGACGCTCGACCTCGGATCCGGGGACACGTCGGAATCTCTGCAGACACCCGAACGCGCCCTCCTCATCGCCGACTACCACGCCGGCTACGAGGCCGCCCTCCGCTACGAACGCGGCGTCGATGTCCCCAGCAACGCCACCGAGCGCCGCGAGCGCCTCTTCTCCCTCATCGAACGCACTACCCCCGACCACCTGGTCGTCCTCGGCGACCTCATGCACTCCATCGGCGACCCCGGCGGTGCAGAGCGGGGTGAACTCGAGTACCTCTTCGAATCCGAGCCACTCCAGTCACTGGACGTGACGGTGGTCAAGGGGAATCACGATGGAGCGATCGAGACGTGGCTGGGTGCAGATGCGGAGGCGTCGTCAGCGGCGGAACCGTCGCCGACCTCACTCACTATCACCCCCGGCGACGGAATCTCACTCGGCGACGGCTCGGTCGGCGTCTGTCACGGCCACACTTGGCCGTCACCGGCGGTACTCGAGTCCGACGTGCTCTGTCTTGGCCACGAACATCCGTGTGTACGCGTCGAGGACGAGGTCGGCGGGAGTCGCGTCGAACGGGTCTGGTTGCGTGGACGGGCAGATCCGACGGTGTTTCGAGAGCATCCGGGACTCGATCGTGACACGCTGCCAGCGTGGGTGAGAGACGACGATGCTGAAGCGCCGCAACTGATCGTAGTGCCGGCGTTCAACGAGCTAGTCGGGGGGACCTGGGTGAACATTGCGGGCCAGTCGTTTCTGTCGCCGTTCCTGCCTGATGGTGTTGTCGACGGTGAGGCGTATCTGCTCGATGGGACGCGGCTCGGGCCGTACGAGTCGGTCTGATGGTGCGGACTCGAAACACGTTCAGCGCATGCGTGCGCAGGCCCCAGTCCCATCAGACGATTTGGCGAAGGCCGACTATGCCACTTCAGACATACAGGCTTGCAGTCTCCGTGACGGACGGCGAGGAGCGTGGACTCGATGCGACGGTCTACGACGAGGACGAAGCGATCGTTGCGTCCACGCGTGTCGCCCCCGACGAGTACGATTTCGAACCGTCGTCAGTGGATGTTTCCGACGCAGAGACATCATTCACGGCGGACGTAACGACGATTGACCTGCAGTACGTCCACGATGGCGCGACACTCGTTTTTCGAGTCCTTGGGGATCGAGACGAGGTTGCAACGGTACGACTCGCTGACGAAACGGAGGAAGTCGCGTAGGCGGGACCAGGACTGGAACTGGAACTGGGACTGGGACTGGAACCATCGATTGGGTGAGGCCTTACAAACTGATGTGATCTCGTCCGTAGTCGCTGTCTCTCCGTGACTCTACTCCCGGTTGGCGGCATCGTACCGGAAGTCAACCTTGTCCAACGATCGTGTGTTCGTCCCGCAGCGAGCATTCCTATCCATCTCTGTCCCGAGCCGAACATACAAAATTTAAATACCCTAACAGCATCGACTGCTAGCACGCGTCGGATGGTGCACCATAACATATATCATGGTATCATGGGAAACACTGCCATAACGGAGGGTATGAATGTCGACTGTAGATGACGTCGTTACACGGGGAAGGAGCCTGTCAACGGAGCAGCTGTTGCTGATCGCCGTTGGCATCGGTGTCGTACTCCTGGTGGGAGATCTCATCCTCGGCGTCCTTGACGGCTCGTACAGCATCTCACGTATCGGCAGATACGTGACGGAAGGAGTTCTCTACGGACTGATTATGGGACTTGCAGGCATCGGGCTCTCGATGACCTACAGCATCCTCAACTTTGCCAACTTCGCCCACGGTGACACCATCACCGCGGGCGCGTTCATCGGCTGGGGCGGCACCTACCTCATCGCAGGCTGGGGTGCGGCGGGCCTCGGTCACCTGGCGCTTGTCGGCCCACAGCGAGGCCTTGGCGGCCCACAACTGGGAATCTCGATCACCTCGACACCGGTCGCGATCTTCGCCGGGCTCTTGCTCGCCGGGGTCGGTACCGCGCTGTTTGCAGTGTTGATCGACCGCCTCGCGTACAAACCAATGCGCGGGGCCGGTGGCATCCCGCTGTTGATCACCAGTATCGGTGTCGCGTTCGCGCTCCGATACCTCATCACGTTCGTCTACTCGAGTCAGTCCCGTGGGACGACGGCGAGTGTGCCCTCGGCCGACTTGTTACTCGTCGACGGCTACGTGTCGCTCGACGCCCACGATGGGACGCTGATCGCGGCGGCCGTGGTGTTGATGCTCGGTGTGCACCTGATGCTCCAGCGGACGAAACTCGGGAAGGCGATGCGAGCGATGTCCGATAACAAGGATCTGGCGCTCGTGACGGGCATTCCGACCGAGCGCGTGATCCGCTGGACCTGGATGATCGGCGGCGGACTCGCCGGCAGTGCAGGCTATCTGATGGTGCTGTGGACGGGGACGATCGACTGGCAGTTCGGCTGGCTGCTCCTGTTGTTGATCTTCGCCGCGGTGATCCTCGGCGGGATCGGCTCGATCTACGGTGCGATCGTCGGCGGCCTCGTCATCGGTATCAGCATGCACATGTCGATGATCTGGCTCCCCGGCGGTGACTTTACGACTATCACAGCGTTCCTGATGATGATCCTGGTCCTGCTGATCAGGCCAGCCGGGCTCTTTGGAGGGAAGACGACAGCATGAGTTCGACAGCAAACGCAGACAGACGCACACAACTGGAATCGCTGTGGGAACACGACGCGGTCAAGATCATCGCCGTCATCGGCGCGATCTACATCGTCTACGCCCTGATCGGGCTGATTCTCGGCTACTCGCTCGACGGGATCGTCAACACGCTCCGACGGATGACGTACCTGATCGCGGTCTACGGGATGGTCACGCTCGCGTTGAACCTCCACTGGGGGTACACCGGCCTGTTCAACATCGGCGTTGCCGGCTTCATGGCGATCGGGCTGTACGTCACCATGATGCTGGCAAAGCCAGCCGATCCGGGTGGAGCAGCCCAGTACGCCGGTCTCGGGTTGCCGATGCCGATCGCGATCATCGGCGGCGTCGTCGCAGCCGGGCTAGCCGGGCTCGTCGTCGCACTGCCCGCATTGCGGTTGCGCGCCGACTACTTCGCGATCACGACGATCGCGTTCGCCGAGATCGTCCGGCTGGGAATCACGTCGGATGCTCTCCAGCAGTTTACGATTCTCGGCGCCGAACTCGGTACCGGAGGGGGTCGCGGACTCATCCGGAACTACGACGACCCGATGAACGTCATCTTCCAGCTCGAAATCTTCTCCTCGTTCGTCGACCTGACGAACAGCCTGTTCGGCTTCGGGCCGACGCAGGCGCGGGCGCTCGCGTACTCAATCGTGCTCGTGATCGTGCTCGCCGGCATCTACTGGCTCATCCAGCGGACGAGCCGGTCGCCGTTTGGCCGCGTGCTGAAGGCGATCCGTGAGGACGAGGAGGCAGCCCAGTCGCTCGGGAAGGACACGAATATGTTCAAGATCAAGGTGTTCGTGCTCGGCTGTGCGCTGATGGGACTCGCTGGCATTCTCTGGCGGTTCCGCCGCACTGGCGTGACCCCCGAGGCGTTCCGCCCGCACGTCACCTTCTACATCTGGATCGCACTGATCATCGGTGGTGCCGGATCGAACACCGGCAGCATCCTCGGTTCGGGCCTGTTCGTGGCCGTCCTCTTCGAGGGACCACAGTACCTCCGCCGGGTGATCGACCAGCTCGTGGCAATCGGAGACGCACCGAACACGTTTGCAGGTGCTGTCGGCCCGCTGCTCTCTGCGAATCCGGTTCCACTGGTCCGGTACACATTCGCCGAGTTCCTGACGCTACAGTTCGTCATCATGGGGGTTGCGTTGATTCTCCTGATGCAACGTCGGCCGGACGGGTTACTTGGCCATCGTGAGGAAACAGCGGCCGCTATCCCGCTTGGGGCACGCCCGAGCGCGGCTGGTGGCGGGAGCGGTGGCGGCGGTGGCAGCGACAGCGTCTCCGGTGGCGGATTCGCCCACAGCCAAACCCGCGACCAGAACGACGACTCCGATCAGCAGACTGACGGCGGTATCGATGCCGAGACAGTTGGAACGCAGGCTGACACCAATGATCGTAGTGAGGACAGCGAGAGCAGTCAGGGCAGCGAGAGCAGCGACAACACCTATCAAACAGATGACTCAACGACCGACGGTGAGACCCAATGAGTGATCGCTCGACCGATGTCCAGTCGACCGAGGCGGAGCCAACAACTGACACGGCAAACACGTCTCCCGACACACCAACCGACGCAAACGCCGTCTCTCCATCCGCAGTCGACCGCACCGGCGAAATCGAACTCGCCGTCGACGGTCTCGTCAAGCGCTTTGGCGGCATCACGGCGGTCGACGGCGCGTCCTTCGAGGTCGAATCCGGCTCGATCACCGGGCTCATCGGCCCCAACGGCGCCGGCAAGTCGACCACGTTCCACTGTATCACCGGCATCCACCAGCCGGACGAAGGCACCGTCGCGTTCCAGGGACAGGACATCACCGGTATCGCCCCCTACGAGTGCGCTGACTACGGCCTCGTCCGCACCTTCCAGATCGCTCGCGAAATGGCGAACATGACTGTCCTCGAGAACCTCATGCTCCCGGCGAAACACCAACAGGGCGAAGCCCTCTGGCGCTCCGTCATGCCACTCGCCAGACGCGAGGTCGAGGCCCAGGAGCGCGACCTCTTAGAGCGCGTCTGGGACACACTCGAGTTCTTCGAAATTGAGCACATCGCAGAGGAAAAGGCAGGCAATCTCTCGGGTGGCCAGCGAAAGCTCCTCGAGATGGCGCGGGCGCTGATGACCGAGCCGGAGATGTTGTTACTCGACGAGCCGTTTGCGGGGGTCAACCCGACGCTCGAACGGAAGCTACTCGAGCACATCCACGAATTGCGAGCGGAGGGGTACACGTTCTTGATCGTCGAACACGATATGGATCTGATCATGGAACACTGCGAGCACGTGATCGTTATGCACCAGGGGTCGGTGCTGGCGGAGGGCGTGCCCGGACAGGTGACATCGAACGAGCAGGTGATCGAGGCCTACCTCGGAGGTGAGGTCTGATGGCGATGCTCAACGTAGCGGGACTCGATGCGGGCTACGGTGATTTGCAGATCCTGAGCGATGTGGATCTCGCGGTCGAGGACGATGAGTACGTCGTCATCGTCGGCCCCAACGGGGCTGGCAAGTCGACGGCGATGAAGTCGGTCTTCGGGTTGACGACGTACATGGGCGGTGCCGTGGAGTTCGGCGGCGAGGATATCACGGGTCGCTCACCGGACGAGATCATCCACAAGGGGATTGGCTACGTCCCCCAGACGGAGAACGTCTTTCCGTCGCTGACGGTGCAAGAGAACCTCGAGATGGGCGCGTACATCCTCGACGAGGTTCCCGAGGAAGCGCTGCAGGACGTCTTCGATCAGTTCCCGATTTTGCGCGAGCGCCGCGATCAGAAGGCGGGATCGATGAGCGGCGGGCAACAACAGATGGTTGCGATGGGCCGCGCACTCATGCTCGATCCGGATCTGCTGTTGCTCGACGAGCCAAGTGCTGGGCTGGCCCCCGATCTGGTCGACGAGATGTTCGACCACGTCGACGCGATCAACGACGCTGGAACGGCGGTGCTCGTCGTCGAACAGAACGCGAAGGAAGCACTTCGACGCTGTGACCGGGGCTACGTACTCGTTCAGGGACAGAACCGATACGTCGATGACGGTGATGCGCTGTTACACGACGAGGAGGTTCGCCAGCAGTTCCTCGGTGGCTGAGCCGCCGAGTACGTCACGAACTCGATTTTTGCGGTTGTGCGACTGTGTAGTTGTGTTGTTGTGCAGTTATGCAGTTGTGTGGTTGTGTACCTGTGTCCCTGTGCACGAAAAGTACTGATGACTGGCGAGTCTCGTCTCTCCTCTCTTGTTGTGAAAATTCGCCGCGAAAAAGTGTCGTCTCGGCACTACCCGATCGACCGGTTGCTGCCGTTTCACTCTGCGAGCGCGGACTCGAGTTCACCGGTGTACGATCCCTGCTCGGCTTCGAACGAGACCGTGTTGAGTTCCTCGCCGCCCTGGTCGTCGACGAACGAGTCGATGAACTGTTCCGAGAGCTGCTGGCCGTAGTCGTTGTTGACGTACAGCGTCGCAGCGGTTTCACCATCGAGTCGGTCGGCGGCCACTTCGGCCATGACCTGTCCCTGCAGGAGGTCACTCGGTGCGGTCCGGAAGAAGTAGCCGTCGTCTTCGACGTTCGACAACGAGAGTGCCGTACTCGCAGGTGAGCACTGGACGACGTTCGCGCTGCTGGTTTCGCCGACAAGCGGGACGGAGTTCCCGGAGGAGGCGGCGCCGATGATGGCTGGGTAGCCAGCGTCGATGAGTGCGCCACCGTTCGAAATCGTCGCGTCCTCGTCGGTTTCAGTGTCCTCGATTGCGAGGTCGATCTCAAAGCCTGTTCCCTCGAACTGGTCGGCTGCGAGTTCGCCGGCCTGAATCATCGGACTACCGAGTTCACCGAGGTCACCCGTCTCCGGCAGCAACATCGCGACCATCACTTCGCGGTCCGTCCCACCTGGTGAGTCGTCTGCCATCTCGCCGTCCGGGTCGTCGCCCTCGAAGGCGATCGTATCGATCGTCTCGGTGCCACCGTCCTCGAACTCCCAGACGTCATACCCTGCGTCCGCGGGATCTCCGACGTCGTCGAAGTTGACGCCACTCGAGGCACCCTGGTAGGAAATTTCCTCGCCATCGGCAGCGGCCTCGGCGGCCTCCTGTAGGTCACCGGGTCCGTACTCGTCGCCGCCGGGGTTTGCGACGCGGCGCATCTGGTCGCGGATCGCCTCACCGTCGTTGTCGCCAGCGGCGATGTTCGCGAGGATACAGACCGCGACTGCGTCGAACGTGTGGGAGTTGAAAACACCTGGTGAGGAGTCGTACTCGTCTTCGTACATCTCCTCGAAGGCGGCCTCGTTTGGCCCCTCTGAGGCAGGTGCGGTCCCGAGAACGTTGTCCATGTCGTTGCCGACCTCTCCCGGCAGATCGCCGTCCTGGAGGCCGTCCGGAACGATAATGTCGGTCCCATCGTCGAAGTTCGAGTAGTAGTCACGGAAGATCTGAATACCACTCTCGGGGTAGCCGATGATGTTTAGCACATCCGGCCCGCCCTCTGTAACTTCCTCTTCATCGCCGATACAGCCGGCAAATCCTGCAATACCTGCTGCACCAATACCACTGAGCACCCGTCTTCGGTTGAGTTCCCGAACCATGGTACATGATCACAGCCATCATATAAAAGAGTTTAGGTGGTCGACACGATGAGTCTCCGCTGCCGGCGGGTGGTTTCACGCGGTCGTGACTCGGCCGGTGCTCTCCGCCACCTGGAGCAGTGTCATCCAACCGGTCAACAAAAAAGTCGTCAGCGAACTGTTATTGCGCTGCTACAGGTTTTCTTCGATCCACCAACCGAGCTGTCCCTCTTCCATTCCAGTGAGGAAGTCGACGTACTCGACGATACCCAGGTACAGCGAGACGACCAGCACGATGACAATCGGGATCCGAAGCGCCCAGATCCAGATCTGGCCGAGCATGCCGAGGTTGCCGATGCCCTTCTCGAGTTCGTCGACCGCAACCTGCGGGGCGATCCAGCCGACGAGGATCGTCAGCACGAGCGCACCGAAGACGAGCAGGATTGCGTCGGCGAAGTAGTCGAGGAGGTCGAGGAAGATCAGGTCGAAGGTGACCGGCACACCAAGGAGGTAGATGAGGCCCCCCATTCCGACTGCAGCCTTCCAGCGTTCGATACCGACCTCGTCGATCGCGTAGGAGGTGACGACCTCGAGTAGCGAGATTGCACTCGAGATGGCTGCGATTGCGACCGTCGCGAAGAAGATGAGGCCAAGGAACTGGCCGCCATCGATATCGGCGAACGCCTGGGTCATCGCGACGAAGATTTCGCCGGGGCCACCAGAGCCTGGTTCGGTCATCTCACCTGCCCACATGATGGGGAAGACGACGAGACCGGTGAGGAACGCGATCCCGGTGTCGAAGCCAATGATTGCAGTGCCGTCCTTTGCGAGGTTTCGATCCTCGCCCAGGTAGGATGCGTAGGTGATCATTACACCCATCCCGAGCGAGAGGGTGAAGAACGCCTGTCCGGCGGCGGCCGGCAGGAGCTCGGTCCAGTTTGCGGCGATGACGCTGAAGTCGGGCGAGAGGTAGTACTCGTAGCCACCGCTCGCTCCAGACAGGGTGAACGCCCAGACGGCGAGTCCGGCCAGCAGGAGGACGATCGCGGGGACCATCACCTTCACGGCGAGTTCGATACCCCGGCGGATACCGAGGGCGACGATGCCGACCGTAATCGCCATGAAGACGGTGTGCAGGATGAAGGCGTCGAGTCCGGTCGACAGTGCGCCGAACATGATCTCCGGATCGCCCTCGTAGGCCGCGATGTGGCTAGCGTAGTCACCGCGGAGACCTTCGATTGCGTACCGGATGAACCAGCCACCGATGACGCTGTAGTACGAGAGGATGATGAAACCGGTTGCGATGAAGATGCCACCGACGTACTTCCAGGCGTCGCCACCGTATGCTCTGAGTGCGCCGACCGGATTCCGATCGGTGTGCCGACCGACGACGAACTCGGCCAAGATTGCGGGGAATCCGATCAGTGCAACGAACAGCAGGTACACCAGTAAGAACGCTGCACCGCCGCCTTCGCCCGTGACGAAGGGGAATCTCCAGATATTACCAAGGCCAACTGCGCTACCGACGGCAGCGAGAATAAACCCTGTTCTCGTTGCCCATGTCTCACGTTGTGCCATGACTACGCTGTTTAAATAGGACTTATATATAACTTTCCGTGGCTGTTCTTATTTGTCACTCTAGTGTCTATTAATCGTGATGGAGTTACGGAATCCTTTTCCTATTGGTCCTCGCACAACGGCGTATGAATCTGAGCGGGGTGTTTCCTGCATGACGATGGACGAGCGGATCGACGAACTCGAGGAGTTGCGCGAGGAGGCACGCCTCGGCGGTGGCCAGGAACGGATCGAGAAGCAACACGACAAGGGGAAGATGACTGCCCGCGAGCGGATCGACTACTTCCTCGACGAGGGCTCGTTCACCGAGTTCGATCAGCTTCGGACCCACCAGACTCGCCAGTTCGGCATGGACGAAAAGAAAATCCGGGGCGACGGCGTCGTGACTGGTTACGGTGAGGTAAACGGCCGCACCGTCTTCGTCTTCGCACACGACTTCACCGTTTTCGGCGGCTCACTCGGCGAGGTTTTCGCCGAGAAGGTCTGTAAGGTCATGGACATGGCGATGGAAGTCGGTGCGCCCGTTATCGGCCTCAACGACTCCGCCGGGGCTCGCATTCAGGAGGGTGTCAAGAGCCTCGCCGGCTACACCGAAATCTTCCGCCGGAATCAGGAAGCGAGCGGTGTCATCCCCCAAATCTCCGCGACGATGGGGCCATGCGCTGGCGGTGCGGTGTACTCCCCAGCCATCACCGACTTCATCTTCATGGTGAAGGACACGAGCCACATGTACATCACCGGGCCCGGCGTCACAAAGACCGTCACCGGTGAGGACGTCACCCACGAGGAACTCGGTGGCGCGATGACTCACGCCGACAAGACCGGCGTCGCTCAGTTCGCCTGCGAGTCCGAAGAACAGGCGCTGGACGACATCAAGCGACTTTTGTCTTACCTCCCGCAGAACAACGTCGAGGACCCGCCTCGAGTGGATCCGTGGGACGACCCGGACCGACGCGATGACGCGCTGACCTCGATTGTGCCGGACAACCCGCAGAAGCCCTACGATATGACGAACGTGATCGACTCGGTCGTCGACGAGGGCTCGTTCTTCGAGGTCGCCGAAAACTTCGCCCAGAACATCGTCGTCGGCTTCGGCCGTCTCGACGGCCGCTCCGTCGGTCTCGTAGCGAACCAGCCGCGAGTCAACGCCGGCACGCTCACCGTCGACGCCTCGATGAAGGGCTCACGGTTCGTCCGCTTCTGTGACTCCTTTAACATCCCAATCGTCACGTTCGTCGACGTGCCCGGCTACATGCCCGGGACCGAACAGGAACACCGCGGGATCATCCGCCACGGCGCGAAGCTCCTCTACGCGTACGCGGAAGCCACCGTCCCGCTCCTGACAGTCATCACCCGGAAAGCGTACGGCGGCGCCTACTGTGTCATGGCCTCGAAGAACCTCGGCGCGGACGTCAACTACGCCTGGCCGACCGCCGAAATCGCCGTCATGGGACCAAAGGGTGCAGTCAACATCCTCTACCGCGAGGAACTCGCCGAAGCCGACAACCCCGACGAACTCCGCGAGGAACTCATCGACGAGTACCGCGAGGAGTTCGCGAACCCCTACACCGCGACGGACAAGGGCTTCCTCGACGACGTGATCGTCCCGACCGAAACCCGTCCGCGACTGATCGCCGACCTCGAGATGTTAGAAACCAAGCGCGAACAGAACCCAGACAAGAAACACGGCAATATCCCGCTCTAGCATGACCGCACAGCACTCCGACGCCGAAACCGAAACCAGCGACGCCGTCGCACAGGCTCCGGCGGAGGACGGCTCGTCCGAAACCGACTCCCCGTCGCCGTCGGCGAGTGACGGCCCACTCCCGTCTGGTGTTGCACTCGAGTTACCGGCCAATGCGGACGACGAGGAGGCGGCGGCCATCGTCGCTGCGATCGGGGCACACCTCCACGATCAGGCGCGAGCGGCCGCTGCGGCGGCAGCCCAGACGGAGGAGACGTGGGAGGACAAGCGCTGGTCGTTCGCGGGCCGTGTGCGGGCCCAGCAGGGAGACGACGTTCGTGTTCCGAAGTCGGCACCGACGAACGCGTGGGCGGCAGCGGGTCGGACGGATCGGTTCTGAATCCAGCTACTTGCGACACACATCTTCACGCGCATTTCGGCGACGGCGAACTGATTCTCGCCTCGTTGCGAAAAAGTAAGGTAGTGCCCCCGCAACCGTTCCCACAGGAATGTTCAGGAAGGTTCTCGTGGCGAACCGCGGCGAGATTGCGGTCCGCGTGATGCGGGCGTGCGAGGAGTTGAACGTTGGGACTGTCGCGATCTACTCTGAGGCAGACAAGGACTCGGGACACGTCCGGTACGCCGACGAGGCGTACAATGTCGGCCCCGCTCGCGCGGCGGATTCGTATCTCGATCACGAGGCCGTTATCGAGGCCGCACAGAAAGCAGACGCCGACGCGATCCACCCCGGCTACGGCTTCCTCGCGGAGAACGCGGAGTTCGCGAGCAAGGTCGAGGCGGCCGATGGGATCACCTGGATCGGCCCATCCAGCGACGCCATGGAATCACTCGGCGAGAAGACGAAGGCCCGCCAGATCATGGACGAGGCGGCGGTGCCGATCGTCCCCGGAACCACGGACCCCGTCACCGACCCCGACGAGGTCGCAGCCTTCGGCGAGGAACACGGCTACCCGATCGCCATCAAGGCCGAAGGTGGCGGCGGCGGCCGCGGCATGAAAGTCGTCTGGGACGAAAGCGAGATCGAAGACCAACTCGAGAGCGCAAAGCGCGAGGGCGAAGCGTACTTCGACAACGATTCGGTCTATCTGGAGCGCTACCTTGAGCAACCCCGCCACATCGAGGTCCAGATCCTCGCGGACGAACACGGCAACGTCCGCCACCTCGGTGAACGCGACTGTTCGCTCCAGCGTCGTCATCAGAAGGTCATCGAGGAAGGCCCATCCGCAGCTCTCTCCGACGAACTGCGCGAGGAGATCGGCGAGGCCGCCCGCCGCGGGGTCGCCGCTGCGGACTACACCAACGCCGGCACCGTCGAGTTCCTCGTCGAGGAAGAGCCCGGACGCGGCCCCGACGAACCCCTCGGGCCGGACGCGAACTTCTACTTCCTCGAGGTCAACACGCGGATCCAGGTCGAGCACACGGTTACCGAGGAGATCACTGGCATCGACATCGTCAAGCGCCAGATTCAGATCGCAGCGGGCGAGGAGGTCGACTTCACACAGGAGGAGGTGGATATCGACGGCCACGCGATGGAGTTCCGAATCAACGCCGAGAACGCAGCAGAGGACTTCGCCCCCGCGACCGGCGGCACACTCGAGACGTACGATCCGCCGGGTGGGGTCGGCGTCCGCATGGACGACGCGCTCCGGCAGGGCGACGAACTCGTCACGGACTACGACTCGATGATCGCGAAGCTGATCGTCTGGGGTGAGGACCGTGAGGAGTGTATCGACCGCTCACTGCGCGCCCTGGGCGAGTACGAAATCGAAGGGATTCCGACGATCATCCCGTTCCACCGGCTGATGCTCACCGACGAGGAGTTCGTTGCGAGTACGCACACGACGAAGTACCTCGACAACGAACTCGACGAGAGCCGGATCGAGGAGGCCCAGGAGCAGTGGGGCGGCGACATCGGTAGCGGTGCCAGCGACGACGAGGAGACCGTCGAGCGCGAGTTCACCGTCGAGGTCAACGGCAAGCGCTTCGAGGTCGAACTCGAAGAACACGGCGCGCCGGCGGTTCCAGTCGGTGACGTCGAAGCAAGCGGCGCGTCCGGCCCGCCACAGCCAGCCGGCGGCGACAGCGGCGGTGAGGACGATATCGCCGGCGACGGCGAGACAGTCGACGCCGAAATGCAGGGAACGATTCTGGACGTCGCCGTCGAGGAAGGCGACGAAGTCGCGGCGGGCGACGTGCTAGTCGTGCTCGAGGCGATGAAGATGGAGAACGATATCGTTGCCTCCCGCGGCGGCACCGTCACCGAGATTGCCGTCAAGGAAGAACAGAGCGTTGACATGGGCGACGTGCTGGTCGTTCTGGAGTAGCGCCCGAGGACACTAACGCCGGACGGCGGACACCGTCACCGTACCGGTCAGCAACAGAACATAAACGGATAGACGAGCGCGACCCGGTCGCCGTTTTCGAGTTCCGTATCGAATCCCGCGTCGTGTTCGTTGAACCGACCGTTGATGCAGACGCGCGCGTAGGGCCGCGTCTGCTCGCCTTCGGGGTTCTTTCGCCAGGTTCCCGGCAGTTCATCGGGGACCGGTGCCCAACCGCGTGCGGTGGCGTCGGCTTCCGTTTCGGCGATCAGCATCTCCTCTAAGTCGTGTGCTGCGAATTCGTCAAAGAACGATTCGAGGAACTCGCGGAGCCGCGTTCCCGGGAAGGTGTACTCGAGTTCGTGCGTGCCGAGGGCGGTTCTGACGTGGCCGGTGCAGCGGACGGTGACGGTGGTTGTGTCTGACTGTGCGTCGCCGTCGACCTGCAGCGGACTGGAACCAGCGCTGTCGCCGGTGGGTGCGTCGGCAGTCATACTCGAGTAGACGCCGTCGCGGCTGAAGCAACTGTATCCGAACATGTTCGGCTGCGGGTGAACACTCGTCTTGGTGGTGGAGTCCTAGCGGTATCCGCTGGTAGGTTGGACGTCTCACCCACGCAGCTACGGCGCTGGCTCCGGAACCGGTCGAACGTCACCCGAAACGGCGTCGACGCTGAGTCGAACGGGGTCGTCCGTCTCCGTCGTTTCGAACTGGTAGTACCAGGTCGCACTGGTTCGGCGGGGTTCGGCGGCGAGTTCGTTAACATCGTAGCCCGCTTCTGTGGCGTGTTCGCGTGCGAGCGCTTCGGCCTCTTCGGCAGTCTCGAGCTGGAGGTCGTCGGTCGCGCGAACCGTAACGATCGGCATCTCCGCCATGCGGACGACTCGCTCCGTAACGCTGCCGACCAGCACCCGATCGAGTCCCGTTCGGCCCTGGGTTCCCATCACGATCATGTCGATACCGTGCTCGTCGGCGTACTCGAGTATCACCTCGTGTGGGACACCGTTTTCGACGCTGGTCGTCGCCTCGATGCCGGCGTGTGCGGCTTTGGCTGCGACGTGGTCGACCGCGTGGTGCGCGGTCGGTGTCGCTTCCTCGCTCTCGAGTGTGCCGAGTGGTCCCTCAGGGACGACCGATAGTGCGTGGACTCGTGCGTCGAACTGTTCGGCGATGGTGAGTCCGTGTGCGATCGAGCGGCGAGTTCCGTCGCTCCCGTCCGTTGGAATGAGGACGTCCTGATACATTGGCTGGATAGGTGTCGTTAGGCGTACTGACGTAAAAACGATCGTTCCGCCGTCGGCGTCAGCCCCGGTTGTGACGTCGGCATTGTCACGTTCAGGCTCGACCGACAGCGAGCATGTGAATCGAGAGATCGGCGACGATCGGATCGTCGTTGGTTCGTGTCACGACCCTCTCGAGTGCCTGGCGCTCGTCGTCGGTTAGCTCACCGCCAACCTGCTGGATGTGGTCCGCGTGAAATGGCGAGGCGAGTCCCTCGAGTCCGCGGACGGTCTCGATGTCGATCCCCGCTGTCGCGAGCAGGGACTCGAGTTCGTCCCGACGAAAGAAGTGCGTCGCGGTGAACTCGTTCTCGTAGCCGTGGCGGTCGAGGAGCGCCGAATCGTAGTCGCCGTGCTCGAGCAGTTCCGGCAGCGCCGCGACGTTGTGACCCGTCAGGAGGTAGAGTTGGACGGCACCGAGGAGTCCCATGACGGAGACGACGACCGGCGCGTTTGGCTTCGCCACGCGGCGCAGTTCGCGAACGGCCTGCACTCGGTCAGCCTCGTCCAGCAGGTGAGAAAGCGGTCCACCGAGACAGCACACCGCGTCGAACGCGTTCGCTGGCAATCCGAGGTCGGTGATCGATCCCTGAACGGGTGAAACGGTGGATACAGTGTCAGCGCTAGCACTATCAGCATCGACACCGCCGTCGCTGTCACCGTCGGTGTCAGCATCATTGAGCCGATCAACCGCGACCGATAGCTGGCCGCGACTGAGGTCGAGCAGCGTCACGTCGTGGCCCCGCGCTGCGAGCCACTGGCTGTACCTTCCCGCACCACCGCCGGCATCGAGCACCCGTCCCGACGACGGCAGGGCCGACGCGAGCGTGTCGAGGGTCTCACCGAACTCGAGTTCCCCATCGATTCCCGTCGCAAGTCGGTCCCACTCGTCGGTTCCGTACTCGTCGTAGAACGCCTGCGTTTCCTCGAGCGCGTCCGTCGAATCCGACATTACAGCTCGACATTTTCGACGACTGAAATAAGCATGGTTGTGGACTGTTGGCCAATCGCATTCAGGCCACCGCTGGCTCCAGCACTGCTGTCGATTACGTCGGAAGGGAGTTACGCATACAGTTTAAACAATGTAAATATTTTTTATGCCACGCGACAACGTATCGCTCGGTATATGACAAATCTCGTCACGAACGTCGCGGCGGCCGTCGAGGAGCACGGATCGAACACCGCCATCGGGTTTCAGGGGGACGACACCAGCTACGAGGAGTTCTGGGCACAGACCGGGGCGTTCGCGACCGCACTCGAGTCCCACGGCGTGGGCGAGGGTGATCGAGTCGCGCTCTACCTGCCGAACGTGCCGCCGTTCCTGATCGGGTTCCACGGGACGCTGCGCGCCGGCGGGGTCGTCGTGCCGATGAATCCGCAGTACAAGGCCCGCGAGATCAGCCACCTGTTGAGCGACAGCGAGGCGAAGGTGGTGGTCACGCTGGCCGATCTCGTCCCATTTGTCACGGAAGTACAGGACGAGACGAGCGTCGAGCACGTCGTCAGCGTTGGTGGCGAGGCGGAGGGTGCAACGGAGTTCACGGTGTTCCTCGAGCGCGGTGCGCCGGACATCGTCGACCGCGGGGACGACGACGTGGCGGTCCAGCCCTACACGTCGGGGACGACGGGCCAGCCGAAGGGCGTCCAGCTCACCCACGGCAACCTCGCCTCGAACGCGAAGGCAGCAGCGAAGCTCGTTCCCGATGGCATCCGTCCGGACGACAAGCAACTCGGTGTGCTCCCACTGTTCCACATCTACGGAATGACCGTCACGATGAACGCGGCGCTGTTCAACGGCGCGAGCTACTACCCGATGCCCGAGTGGGACGCCCAGGACGCGGTCTCACTCGTTGCGGACGCGGGAATCACGATTTTCCACGGCGTGCCGGCGATGTACAACGACGTGATCAACCAGCCAAACGCCGAGGAGTTCGATTTCTCTTCAGTCCGGCTCTGTGGCGTCGGCGGCTCCGGCATCCCGACCGAAGTGCTGCGCCGCTTCGAAGAACTCTACGAGCCGAACGTGTACGAGGGGTACGGGCTCACGGAGACGGCACCGATCACGCACTTCAACAGCCCGATCGAGGGTCGGCGCGTCGGCAGCATCGGGAAGACTGTCCCCGGCGTCGACTCCAAGGTCGTCGATCGCGACTTCGCGGAGGTCTCGCCGGTCGAGGAAGGCCCGGTCGACGAGGAAGAAGTCGATCTGACGGAGATTACGGGCGAGATCGTCGTCGCCGGACCGAACGTGATGAAGGGCTACTACGGCCTGCCCGAAGCCAACGAGGAGGCGTTCACGGAAGCCGACGGGCGAACCTGGTTCCACACCGGCGACATCGGCTATCAGGATGAGGATGGCTTTTTCTACGTCGTCGACCGCGAGAAGCACATGATCGTGACCGGCGGCTACAACGTCTACCCGCGCGAGGTCGAGGAGTTGCTCTTCGAGCACGAGGACGTGGCCGACGCCGCCGTCGCGGGAATTCCGGACGACCGGCGCGGTGAGACGGTAAAGGCGTACATTGTGCCAACGCCCGACGCCGAGGCGACCCCCGAAGATCTCAAGGAGTACTGCTTGACCAACCTCGCGGAGTACAAACACCCACGCGAGGTCGAGTTCGTGGAGGAACTGCCCCGAACGACGACCGGCAAGGTTCAGAAGTTCAAGCTCCGCGAGCGCGAGGAGGACGCTGAAGCGGCTGATGGAGACGCCGACGACGATGCCGACGCAGAGACGGAGGCCGAAGAATGACTCTCGGCGACGCCGTCCATCTCGAGTCCGGCGACGACGGACACGTCGCGACAATCACGCTCGACCAGCCAGACCGTCGCAACGCGCTCTCACGCGAGATTAACGCTGGAATCACCGAGGCGCTCGACGTGATCGAAGACGACGAGGCGTACGCGGACGCCCGCTGTGTCGTCATCGAGGGCTCGGGTGGTTCGTTCTCCGCCGGCGGCGATATCGAGGCCATGATCGAGGGGCTGGAGGGAGACATGCCCCTCGACGAGCGCGTGCGGGCACTCGAGCGCCGGACGAATCAGCTCATGGCGCGACTCGTCTCGTTCCCGCTGCCGACGATTGCGCTGGTCGACGGCCCCGCCGTGGGTGCCGGGGCAAACCTGGCCATCGCGTGTGACATGCAACTCGCGACCGCAGACGCCGCCTTTGGCTTCGTCTTCCGGCAGGTCGGGCTGAGCATCGACGCCGGCACGTCGTACCTGCTCCCGCGAATCGTCGGCGAGAACGTCGCACAGGAACTCGTCCTGACCGGAGACATCATCGGCGCGGATCGCGCCGCCGACTTCGGCCTGGTCAATCACGTCTATCCGAGCGATGAGTTCGACGAGCGCGCCGACGAGTTCGTCGAGAAGATCGTCTCCGGGCCGCCGGTCGCGATGCGTCACATGAAACGGCTCGTCGGCGAGGGACTGGATAAGTCACTCGAGCAGGCGCTGACCGACGAGGCGACGGCACAGGGAATCGTCTTCCAGACCGACGACCACGCAGAGGGCGTAAGCGCCTTCTTCGAGGACCGAGAGCCCGAGTACGAGGGTCGTTAACCGGACGCGGCCCTCGTGGGCTGCCCGCTCGTCACCGAACCAGCGTCGAAACGCGCGCGTTCTCCTTTATCTGTATCCCACCGTCGGCGACCGACAGCGGCACCAGCGGCAGGTGCGAGCGAACCTGCACCGTCGGATGCGAGCCGCCGCGAGCCAGCAACTCGTTTCGCGGCTGCAGCTGGAGCGGTTCCTCGAGATCGCCCAGAAACTCGTTGTGCTGGATGACGTACTGACCGCCGTCGAGGTCCCACCAGCCGAACTCGTCGTCCGACGCTCGCAGCTCCGTCGGCACCGGATCGAGATCGGCATCTTCGAGCTCGTCACCGCCGAAATCGAGTTGGCCAGGGCCGGCGACCTCGTAGATCGCGCTCACCGTTAGATCGACGCCAGCGTCGTGGACCTGCGTCGGCTCGTGCACCAGGTTTTCGACGGCCGCAGCGAGCGATTCGTCTGCAGTCGCATCGGCGTCTGGATCGGAGTCGATTGACATCTCGGGGAAGACTGACCGCAGAGACGAGCAAAAAGATGGCGCTCCAGTCAGTCGAGTACCCCGAGTAGGCGCAAACTGCGCCGGCGGCTGAACTTGTATCAGCCTGGGCTCGAAACGACGTTCTATGGACGTAAGTCAGGAACGGCTGCGGGCCGACATCGAGGCAAACGCGGCCTTCGGTGCACTCGAGTACGACGATTCGAAGCCCCCGAACGATGATGACGGCGAGGGACAGGCACAGCAACAGAGGCAGAAACACGGCCGAACCGTCCTCACCGGAACCGAGGCGAACCGGCGGGCCAGAGACCACCTCGTCGAACGGTTCGAGGACGCCGGGCTTGCAGTCGAGATCGACGCCGTCGGCAACATCACCGGCACATGGACGCCGGAGAGCGCGGAGCCCGACGCCGCCCCCGTCGCGGCCGGGAGCCACCTCGATTCCGTTCCCGAGGGCGGCATCTTCGACGGCCCGCTCGGTGTCTACGCTGCACTCGAGTCCGTCCGCGCGCTGCAGGACGCCAAGGCCGAGCCGGAGCGCCCGATCACCGTCGTCTGCTTCACCGAGGAGGAGGGCACCCGTTTCGGCGGTGGACTGCTTGGCTCGTCGGTTGCGACCGGTCAGCTTGCAGTCGAGGAGGCGCTGGCCGCAACGGACGCCGACGGCGTGCAGTTGGGGGATTCACTCGCAGATATCGGCTACCGCGGCGAGGGTGTACTCGAGCCCGCTGACTGGGATTCATTTCTCGAGTTGCACGTCGAGCAGGACACCCGACTCGAGGACGCGGGCGTTCCCGTCGGCGTCGTCTCGACGATCACCGGCATCGCCCACGTCACCGCGACGTTCACCGGCGAGACGAACCACGCGGGGACGACGGGAATGGCTGAGCGGGCGGACGCGTTCACAGCCGCGAGCGAGTTCGCGCTGGCACTCGAGGAGACCGGGATGGAGGCGGCGGTTGCGGGAGCGAGTGAGAGCGCTGGCAATGGCGACGCTGATGCTGACGCTGACGGTATAGACAAACCCGTCGGAGGTACAGCAGTCGCAACCGTCGGCAAGTGCAACGTCACCCCGAACGCGACGAACGTCGTCCCCGGCCGCGTCGAACTCGGCGTCGACATCCGCGACGTCGACGGCGAGACGATGGCCGGACTGCTCGAGCGTGCGGAGCAAATCCTGGCGCGGATCGAGTCCGAGCGACCGGTCGAAACCACCTTCGAACTCGAACTCGATGTTTCACCCGCACCGATGAGCGAGCGCTGTCGGGACGCACTCGAGTCCGGTGCCGATGCCACGGCAGTCGACGCGCGCACGCTGCACTCGGGCGCGGCCCACGACGCGATGTGCGTCTCACGAGTGACCGATGCCGGGATGCTCTTTGCGCCGTCCCGCGACGGGCTCTCGCACACGCCACTCGAGTGGACGGACTGGGACGACTGCGCGACGGCGACGCGGGTGCTCGCCAAGGCGGTCGGACAGCTCGCCGGCGCAGCGTCGGACTGAGTACACTGCGCCCTGACCTTGATATGGGCTCGGCGGGAGGGGTCAGCTATGGTCGACGTTCTCGCAGCTGAGATCAGTCGCTTCGTTCGCGCGGTCGGTCCCGAACCCGACGAGACGCTGGTGGAAATGGACCGCTTCGCCGAGGAACACGGGTTTCCACACGTCGGGCCGGAGGTCGGTGCGTTCCTCCGCTTTGTCGCCCGACTGAGCGACGCCGAGCGCATCTTCGAGTTCGGTTCGGGCTACGGGTATTCCGCCTACTGGTTCGCCGACGCGCTCCCGGACGATGGCGGCGAGATCGTCCTCACCGAGGTCGACGAGGACGAACTCGAGCAAGCCCGCGAGTACATGGCCGCAGGCGGCTACGATGCTCTTGCGCAGTACGAACTCGGCGATGCGGTCGAGACCGCGGAACGGTACGACGGCCCCTTCGACGTGGTGTTGATCGACATCCAGAAACACCAGTACAAGGATGCCTTCGAAGCGATTCGATCGAAGGTACCGGTCGGCGGCGTTATCGTCGCCGACAACGCCATCTCGGCGAGCGTCATCGAATTCGAGAAACTCCTCGATATGGTCGAAGCCGCACAGGCTGACGACGATGCAGCACGACGGGTCATCGAGGCCGAGAGTAACGAACACACGCGCGGCATCGCCGACTATCTCGAGCGCGTCTCGGCAGATCCGGCGTTCGAGACGGTGGTCACCCCGCTCGGAGAAGGAATCGCAGTGAGTTATCGTGTCGAGTAATCCGAGGTGTCGCCCTCGAGCACCTGTTCTTCTGGCGTATCGGCACTGACCGTCGCACCGTATTCGCGGAAGCCGAGGAACGTCGTCGCCGCACAGGCGGTGAGCAGGGTTGCCCAGGTGAGCGCCGTGAGCCCGAGCGCGACCGCGCCGTCCGGCCCGGGTGTTACCGCACCGACGGTTCCCAGACCGACGAGATGCGTGGCGGAGATGGCGAGGAAGGCACTCCAGAGCGCAAACGCGTGGATGGCAAGCGACCGGCGGGAAACCAGATTCGCATAGCGTGCGCCGGTATAGACGCCGACGACGGCGAGCACCGTCGCTCCGAATGTAAGACCAAGTTCGTCGGCGGTCGCCCCGGCAGCGCCCGCGACGCCAAAGCAGGCAAACGAGACGGCGAGCAGGTATCGATCCGAACGGAGTGTTGTCGGAATCACGTCGTGCACCGCGTTGCTGGCACGTATATCCGGCCGAATATATAGCTGTTGGCTCGGGTACGTGTTCGTGACGGACAGCGCGGGTATCATATCCGTCTAAGGGAGGGTTCCTCCGCTGCCGCCCGTCGCCGTTACAGGCCTCCCCGACCGCTCCCCGGCTGCGGATCGACGTGTGACTCGGGCATGAGCGCCTCGAAGGACTGGTCGTCGAGCCACTCGAGTAGTGCCACCAGTTGCTCGGCCGCGGCATCGAACAGTTGTTCACCTACTTCGGGCGTGGCGTCGGTCTGGTCGCCGAAGACGCCGTTTGGACTGTTCTCGATGGCATCGTAGAACGTCGTCGCGCCGTGGACGCGCGCAGTGTCGCCGTCGAAGGCGACGCCGCCGTCGCGGGCGTTCTCGAGTTGGTCCTCGCGGACGAGTTCGTTCGCGATGTGCATGATCATCGCGGTCTCCTTGGGGCCGCCGTGGGGGCCGGGCGTTTCGAAGACCTCCTCGATCAGGCCGGGGATGGATTCGTCCCACATCCACTCGATGGCGTAGGCGGTCTCGTCCTCGTGAAGCCGGCGGCCGACCTCTCGGAGGTGAGCGACGTTGCCGCCGTGGGCGTTGACGTAGACGATGCGGTCGATACCGTGGTAGGTAAGGTTCCGCGAGAGGTTCTCGACGTAGTCGCGAAAGACCGGTGCGTCGACCCACATCGTGCCGTGAAACTGCCGGTGGTGGGAGCTGACACCGATCGAAATCGGCGGGGTGCAAAGATGGCCGGTCCGCTCCGTTGCAGCGCGCGCCAGCGCCTCGGCGATCATGTGGTCCGTTCCTTCGGGCAGGTGTGGGCCGTGTTGCTCGGTCGAGCCAAGCGGAACGACCGCGAGCGATTCTGACTCCGACTCGACGTAGTCCGCGAGGTCGGGCCAGGTCTGGGCTGGAAGATACATTCGGTAGTGGAGTATCGCACTGAATCCGCAAAACTGTGCCTGTCGCGATACAGTTTTAGCAAGAACTCCTCCAGGCTGAGCGACGACGCCAGCCGTGATGATAAACCTTAATAGATTTCTACCGCTGAGTTATTATATGGCAGTCGTCAGCGTCTCGATGCCGGACGAACTTCTCGAGCGACTCGATCAGTTTGCAGATGAACACGGCTACACTGGCCGCAGTGAAGTCGTCCGAGAAGCCTCTCGTAACCTCCTCGGCGAGTTCGAAGACACGCGTCTCGAGGACCGCGAACTCATGGCGATCGTTACGGTCCTCTTCGACTACGAGACGACCGCCGTCGAGGAGCGCATGATGCACCTGCGCCACGAACACGAGGGCCTCGTCGCCTCGAACTTCCACAGCCACGTCGGCGATCACTACTGCATGGAACTGTTCGTTCTCGAGGGTGAACTCGAGGAAATCTCGACGTTCGTCGGGAAGATCCGCGCGACCAAGGACGCGCTGACGGTCGACTACTCCGTGACGCCGGTCGACAGTTTCGACCCACTCAGCCAGGATCACTGATACGGCCCGTTGTAGTTCTGTACCGGTAATCTGCGACCCCGCGGGCGGAGATCACCGATAAAACGCTACAACGATCCGTATGAGCGCACAAATCGAACTGAACGCGTACCTTTACTGTGATCCGCGCCAAGAGTCAGCCATGTCCTACCGGAAGGTGAACTACGAGGAGGTCGATCAGGTCTCGAGTGCGATGCACGTCCTGAGCGACCCACTCGAGACGGAGCAGGTTGGGGTGACGGTCGCCCGCTGCGATCCGGACTGGAAGAGCAAACCCCACGATCACACGGACAACGACCACGAAGAGGTCTACGTCCTTATCGAGGGCGAGGCGACGGTCGTGGTCGACGACGATCCGGTCACAATGGAGGCCGGCGACGCGCTGTGGATCCCGCCCGAATCCACGCGGCAGATCCGCAACGGTGACACCGAGAGCGCGTTCGTCCTCGTGAGCGCGCCGAGTCTGCGAGACGACGACGGCGACGGCAACGGTGACGGTGGCGGTGGCGGTGATGGGAGCGGGAACGGCGAGTGGCTCCTCTCCGGATTCGCCGGGTAGAGAAACGCTAGCGTAAGTGCCACACTGTGCACTCACACCGCCGACGGTCACCAACCGATGGCAGAAAACCGATGGCAGAACTGTCCAGATACTGGAAGCCGTGTTCGCCCGTCATATGATGCGTGAGTTGAGACAGAGAGTTGCTCTCCCTGTTGGGTCCGCTCTCCCTGCTGGGCCTAACCAGTCCATTGCAGCCGTCTGCACCCCACCGTCAGCTGTGAGTGTCCCACGATGAGTCGCGCACACATTCTTTGTGTCAGCCGCGATCCATCGACGCGAGCAGCGCTCACACTCGCGTTCACCGACGCCCCTGCAAGCGTCAGCGTCGTCCCGAAACCCGAACTGGTTCTCGACCAACTCGAGTCCAGGCGAGAGCAGGAGTTCCCCCGGAGCGAGCGCGGGAACGACGCACAGCCGGGTGCTGGTCGGGGTGGCGAGCGGGCCGGCCACGAGCAGCACGAACACCATGCACACCACGCGCACCGCGAACGCATCGATGCGATCATCATCGACGTCGACACCATCGACTCCGTGTCGGCGTTTGTAACCGAACTCGAGAGCGTCGCGTCCGCACCACCCTCGGTGTTCGCCTACTGGGGGGAAGGTGGGGCTGGAAATGGCAGTAGGAAAGAAAGCACTGGTGAGGAGACTGCAGCCAGCGGCGAACGTTCCAACGAGTTGCCCACCGACTCCAACGCTCTCGTCTCTGGGGACACTGACTCCGCATCGTCGCTGCCGGTACTCGCCGAACTCTCGATTCCGGACACGCCGAAAACTGCGGGTGGAACACGGGAACGTTCGTCTACACCCCGCGAACGGGAGACGAACACGCTGGCAGAATCTGGCGACATCGCCGCGACCGTCCTGTCGAGCGTCGATGCGGGAACACCGAACGGCGGGGCTGGGTTCCCCGAACTCGAGCGGACGGGCGGTAGATCCGTCACCGGAACGGACGACGATGGCGACGCAGTCGACGTGTCCCACCCCGAACTCGTCGCGACCGTTCGGCGTGAGCTGGCCGACACGACCGCACCACAGACCGTCGAGCAAGTGCTCCGAACCGTGTTCACCGAGCGCGACGCGTTTGTTTTCGCCTGGGTTGGCGAGTACGACCGTGGCGAACACTCGGTCGTCCCCTGGGCGACAGATCCGGAGGCGACCGAGTGGCCCATCCACCGCACGTTCCGCGTCGGAAGCGGTGTGAATCCGCTGCTCGAGCGAGCGCTGTACTCCCAGCGCCTCCAGACGCAGGATCTTGCCTCCCAGCCAGACCTGACTATCATGGGCGGTGCGTTCACCCCCGCACCGTTTCACGACCGGGCGCGCGAGCACGGTGCCCGATCGATCGCCGTCGCGCCGCTCGCGACGGACACAGATCGGTACGGCGTCCTCGTCGTCTACGCACCGACACCGTTCACAGCCGACACCCGCCGGACAGTCCGTGCCGTCGCCGACGTCGCTTCACACGTCCTCGAGACGATCGCGATTCGCGGCCAACTCGAGCAACAGGAGCGAACGCTACACCGGTATGAACGCCTCGTCAAGACCGCGGGTGACGGCATCTTCGTTCTCGATGGCTCGGGCCACGTGATGACCGTGAACGACGCGTTCGTCGAGATGACGGGCTACAGCCGCGAGTGGCTCCTCGGCGAGCACATCTCCTTGCTCTTTGACAACCAGACGATCGAGCACGCGACCGAGACGGTCCGATCGCTCATCGAGTCCGATGGCCGCTCGGCGACGATCGAAGTGCCACTGGAGACGAAAGCCGGCTCGTACGTCACCTGCGAGGCACAGATTGCTGTCCTCGATCGTACTACCGATGCAGGCGGCGCCGATAGCAGCGGTGTCGATGTCGACACACCCACCGACAGCAACGGACACAGCGAACCTAACGGCGCTACCACCACCAACACCACCTTCGGTGGCACCGTCGGCGTTCTCCGCGACATCACCGAGCGCAAACGAAACGAGCGCCGCCTGCGCAAACAGAACGAGCGCCTCGACGCCTTCGCCCGCATCGTCAGCCACGATCTGCGCAACCCGCTCGGCATCGCCCAGGGCTATCTCGACCTCATCGACGAAACCGGCTCACTCGAGCACCTCCCAACGGCCCAGCGGAGTCTCGATCGCATGGAGGCGATCATCCACGACGTGCTCGCCATCGCTCGCGACGGAACGTGGGCGAGCGACACTGGGCGCGTCGACCTCGAAACCGTCGCCAGCGAGGCCTGGGAGCACGTCTCGACGGGCGAGGCGACACTCACGCTGACCGGGACGACAACGTTCATGGCCGACCGCTCCCGACTCCTGCGCGTCTTCGAGAACCTGTTTCGGAACGCGATCGAACACGGCTGTCCCGACGAGCAGGTCGACGAACTGGCCGTTCGTGTGGGGGTACTCGAGTACGAGTCCGACGACCAGCGACGGACTCCGATCACGGACGGCGACAGCGGAGACGACGAGCAGGTGGGCGGGCCGTGTGGCTTTTTCGTCGCGGACAACGGGTCCGGATTGCCGGACGATCTGGCGGCAAACGACGACCTGTTCGATCCCTCGATTTCGTCCGAGACGGACAGTCTGGGGATTGGCCTCTGGATCGTTCGAGAGGTAGCGACGGGTCACGACTGGCACGTGCGTGCGCGTGAGAGCGAGGCTGGTGGCGCACGATTTGAGTTCGTGACTGGGGACGCCGAGCAGTAATACTGTCAGACAGCAACGGCTCGGGCGTTACAGTCGTCAAAAAATACCGCGTCGGTCGCTGGCCCTGTCTGCTGGCCACGACCGGAATCTGGTACGGTGTTCAGTCCCAGTTCCAGTTCCAGCTTCAGTTCCAGTTCAACTCCAGTTCGCTCTTACTTCCCCTCGAAGTTCGGCTCGCCGTCACCCATGAACGCCGTAATACCCTCCATCAGGTCGTCCGTCGCCATCAGGTGACCGAACGCGGAAGCCTCGTACTCGAGTCCCGCCTCAGTGTCGTCGCGACCTGCGAGCATCGCGCGCTTGGTGAACTTCTGGGCGATCGGTGGGCCGCCGGCGAGTTTTGCAGCGAGGTCGAACGCAGCGTCCTCGAGGTCGTCGTTCTCGACGACGTCGTTGACGAAGCCGTAGTCTGCCATCACGTCGGCCTCGTAGCGCTCTGCGGTGAAGATAATCTCCTTCGCGCGGCCCTCGCCGACGATCTGGGAGAGGCGCTGGGTGCCGCCCCAGCCGGGGATCAGGCCGAGGTTGAGTTCGGGCTGGCCGAACTCCGAGCGTTCGCTTGCAACGCGCAGGTCGGCACAGGTTGCGAGTTCCATCCCGCCACCGAGACAGAAGCCGTCGATACCGGCGACGACCGGCAGGTCACAGGACTCGAGTTCGCCGAAGGTGGACTGGCCGTTCTTCGAGAGTTCGATCGCCCCGAGGGAGTCCGCACCGCCGGCGGCCATGCTCTGGACGTCGGCACCGGCCGAGAAGGCCTTCTCGCCCTCGCCGGTGATGAGAATCGCGCGGACCTCGTCGTCCTCTTCGAGCAGGTCGATGGCCTCGGAGAGTTCGGCGAGCAGGTCGTCGCTGATCGTGTTCATGCGGTGTGGTCGGTCGAGCACGATGTGGCCGACCATCTCGCCGGGGTACTCGACGCGGATGGCGTCGAAGTCGACGCCGTCCTCGTCCTCCTCGCTCTCGTAGAAGCCGCCCTCGTCGGCGCGCTCTGCGAGGAAGTCAGCCGGCGCGTATCGCTCGTGACCGGTCTCGTCGTAGGCCTCCTCGAGCGTCTCGAGGAGAGTGTCGAGGCCGTACTCGTCGACCAGCTTGACCGGCCCGTCCGGGAAGCCAGCACCGAGCTGCACTGCCTCGTCGATCGAGGCCGGCGGCGCAACGTCGTTGCCGATCAGCTTCGCGGCCTCGTTGGCCATCGTCGCGAGCAGGCGCTCCTTGACGAACTCCGACTGCTCGTCGGTCGGAATCTCGGCACCGGGACCGTCCTCGTAGTCGTAGAAGCCCTTGCCCGTCTTCTTGCCGAGTTCTTCGTTCTCCACCTTCTCCTCGAGAAGCGGCGCTGGCTCGTAGGCCTCACCGAGCACGTCGTGCATGTACTCGAGGACGTGGAAGCTCACGTCGTTGCCGACCTGGTCGCCGAGTTCGAAGCTGCCCATCGGGAGACCCATGTCGTACTTCGTGGTCGAGTCGACCTCCGAGATGGTGGCTTCGTCCTCGCTGACGAGCCAGGAGGCTTCGTTCATCAGGGGGACGAGGATGCGGTTGACGATGAAGCCGGGCGAGTCCTTGTGGACGCGCACTGGCGTCTTGCCGAAGTCGTCGGCAAGCTCCTCGATGACGTCGAGCGTGTCGTCGGAACTCTCCGCACCGGAGATGACCTCGACGAGCTGCATGCGGACCGGCGGGTTGAAGAAGTGCATGCCACAGAACTGCTCGGGGCGCTCGGTCACGTCGGCGAGGTCCGTGATCGAGAGGCTCGAGGTGTTCGTCGCGAAGATGGTGTGGTCGGGCGCGTACTCTTCGACCTCACCGTAGACGTCCTTCTTGATCTCCATCTTCTCCGGGACGGCCTCGATGACGACATCGGCGTTGCCAACGGCTTCCTCGACGTCGACGATCGGCGTGACGCGCTCGAGCGCGGCGTCGGCTTCGTCCTGGCTGAGCTGGTCCTTTTCGGCGAGCTTGTTGAGCGACCACTCGATCTGCTCGTAGCCGTTCTGGACGAATTCTTCCTTGATGTCGCGCAGTGCGACGTCGTAGCCGGCCATCGCGGCGACCTCCGCGATGCCGTGTCCCATGTTCCCTGCACCGAGAACTGCGACGGTGTTGATATCTTCCAGTTCCATGGGTCAGTGTGCAATGGGAACCCGTTTGAACGTTTCCCTCTTCGCGGAAGGAAACTCTCTTTGAGTTTACAGCCGGTTACAAAGCTCTTTATCGCTCGGATAGTAATGATTGTGCATGGAATTCGGTCTCTCCGAAGAGCAACAACAGATCCGCGAAGAGGTACAGCGGTTCGCCGAGAACGAAATCGTTCCCGTCGCCGAGGAGTACGACACCGAGGAGAAGTACCCACACGACGTCATCGACAAGGCCGCCGAGATGGGCCTGACTGGCTCGTACATCCCGATCGACTACGGCGGTGCCGGCTACTCCATCCTCGACACCGCGATCATTACCGAGGAACTGTTCTCCTACGACCCGGGTATCGCGCTGTCGATCGTCTCGACCTCCTTCGGCTGTGAGGCGATCATGAACTTCGGGACAGAAGACCAGAAGGAGCGCTTCCTCGAACCCGTCGCGATGGGCGAGAAAATCTCCGGCGCAGCAATCTCCGAACCCGACACCGGCTCTGACGTCTCCTCCGTCTCGACGCGCGCCGAGAAGGACGGCGACGAGTGGGTGATCAACGGCAACAAGATGTGGATCACCAACGGGACCGTCGGCGACTTCTTCGTCGTCCTCTGTAAGACCAACCCCGACGCACAGGGTCGCTACAACGGCTTCAGCCAGATCGTCGTCGAATCCGACCGCGACGGCTTCTCCGCCGAGAAGATCACCGGCAAACTGGGTATCCGCGCCTCCGACACCGCCGAACTCGTCTTCGACGATGTCCGCGTCCCCGAAGAGAACCTCGTCGGTACCAAGGACGCCGCGTTCATGCAGCAGATGCAGTTCTTCGACGAGACCCGGACCGCCGTCGCCGCACAGGGCGTCGGCATCGCGAAGGGTGCCACGCGCGCGGCACTCGAGTACGCCCAGGACCGCGAGCAGTTCGGGCAGTCGATTTCGGAGTTCCAGGCGATCCAGCACAAGCTTGCTGAGATGGCGACGGACACCGAGGCAGCCCGCAACCTGACGTACAAGGCGGCTTGGAACGTCGACCAAGGCAACGACATCACGAAGCTGGCGTCGATGGCGAAGGAGTACGCCTCCCGTATCGCCGTCGACGTTGCTGACGAGGCTGTCCAGATCCACGGCGGCGCTGGCTACGTCAACGACTTCCCGGTCGAGCGACTCTACCGCGACGCGAAGATTACGCAGATCTACGAGGGGACCTCGGAGATTCAGAAGAACGTTATCGCGCGCGAGATGCTCGGCAAGGGCTTCTAACAACCTTTTACTCTGCGGTCTTTCGGGCTCACGATAGAACCTGTCGTGAGCCCGCTGTCCCTCGGTAAAAGGTTGATCAAAAGCACTCCTCGCTTCCGGAGTCGCTCGTCGGCCCGAGCGCTGCGCGGCGCGCAGCGCTCGGAGAACGGCGTCACTCGGGTTCTTCGAACCGCTCGTTCGCCGAGAGATGGCTCCTTCAAAAGGAGGGCTGTTCCTTGCTCGCGGCGCTACTCTTTCTCGCACCTCACTCTTCGACCGTGTGGCGAGTTTCCGCTTCGAGACGATCCCGTGGAGAGGATGTAGAAGGAGTTGTCCTCGTGAGACGACGCTAGTCGTCGCTGGGATCAGGAGCAGGATTTGGTTTGTCGTCCACGGGAGCGGCGTCCTCGGCGTCGAACAGCGGACTCTGCTCACCGGGGACGATGGTGTTGAGAATCAGCGCCGAGAGCGCGGTCAGGATCACCGGCTCGCCGAAGAACGTCTGGGCCGCGTTCGGCAGCCCGCTGATGGCTTCGGGGGTCGTCGCGATCCCGAGTCCGAGGCCGAGCGAGACGGCGACGATGACCATATTGCGGCGGTTGAGTTCAGTGTGCAGGACGATCAGCCGGAAGCCGCTGGCGGCGACCATGCCGACCATCAGGAGGACTGCGCCGCCGAAGACGGCGCTCGGAATGGTCGTGACCAGGGCACCCGTTACCGGGCTGAGGCCGAGTATCGCGAGAATGACGCCGCTGATACCGACGACGTGGCGGCTCATCACGCCCGTGAAGGTAACGATACCGACGTTCTGGGAGAACGAGGTCACCGGGAACGTACCGAAGATCGAGCCGAGCGAGCTCAGCGAGCCGTCGTTGAACAGCGCACCGCGGAACTCGCGGTCGTCGGGGTTTCGTCCCTCTGCGGCGGTGACGCCGGACATGTCGCCCACGGTCTCCATCGCGGAGACCAGAAAGAGGAACGCGAAGACGAGGATCGCGATCGGTTCGAACTCGAATCCGAAGTGGGTCGGCGACGGGAACGCGATTGCATCCGCACTCCCCACCGACGAGAAGTCGACGAGTCCGAAGCCGTAGACCAGATCCAGTGCGAGCGCGGCGGCGTAGCCAATGGCGATCGAAGCGAGAATACTCAACAGTCGAGTAACCCCACGCGTGAGCATGTTGAGTCCGACTGCGATAGCCAGCACGAGCGCCGCTAGACCGATGTGATGCACAGCGCCGAACTCGCCTGCCTCCTGTGCTGCGGACCCTCCGGCGGCGTAGTCCATGCCCGTCGGAATCAGGTAGAGTCCGATAATCACCACGACGAGTCCGGTCACGAGCGGCGGGAAGAAGGGTTTGATGCGCTTGAACTGCCAGCCGATGAGGCCCTCGACGACGAACCCGGTGACGAGAATCGCGCCGAAGACAGTTGCCATGCCGAACTCGATGCCGATCGTCGTCGCCGCACCGACGAACGTAAAACTCGATCCCATGACGATCGGCAGTTTCGCACCGATGGGACCGATCGTGTACGCCTGGATTATCGTCGCCAGCCCGGAAAAGAGCAACACCATCTGGACGATGTATGCCGTGTCGGCCCCATCGAGTCCGACGTTGCCAGCGACGATGTACGCCACCGCCGTCGCCGGCACGATCATCACCGCGACGTGTTGCAACCCGAGCAGGATCGACTTCGCCATCGGCGGCTTCTCGTCGAGTCCGTACTCGAGTTCGATGCCGTCCCCTGGTTCGTTCGTCATCTATGACTGGGGTCTGACGATCGAGGCGTAAAAAATCTCGTATATGCGCTCAGAACAGTGTCTTGTACGCACCTGAATATACACTATCGTGTATACAACTCGGGTTCCGTGGAACACAGCATGCGCTCATCAGTTTGTGGTATTGCGGGTGAGTGTGCTGCGTACTCGAGTCCAATTCGGTTCCAAAATCGCAATCAGTGAACGACGACCTCGCCGTCCTCGACCGTAATGTCGATGAGGCTCGTCGCGTCGAACTCGGTGTCGTCGAGGGCGGAGGGGCCAACTTTCCGCATGACGACGACGATGTCGGAGATGTCGGCACCGATGTCGTCCAGGGCGGTACAGATCGAGGCCAGGGTGCCGCCGGTCGAGAGCATGTCGTCGATGATGACGACGCGGTCGCTGGGTTCGACGTCGTTGATGTACATCTCCGATTCGGAGTAGCCGGTTTCCTGGTGGAGCGAGACTTCTCCCTCGAGGCCGTACTCGCGCTTGCGGATGACGACGAGCGGGATGTCCGTCTGGAGCGAGACGGCGGTTGCGAGGTGGATGCCCATCGCTTCGGGGGCGACGATCTTGTCGACGTTCAGATCGGCGGTTTGCATGACTTCGACGACGACCTCGCGCAACAGTGCGGGGTCGAGCATCGGGACGCCGTTGCTGATCGGGTGGACGAGGTACTCGTAGCCGTCCTTGTCGATGATCGGCGCGTCGTCGAGCGACTCGAGGAGTCGGTCCATGGAGTGGGTTGGGGAAATCGTGGCAAAAGGGGTTCGTTCTCGGCGTCGGTTGAGGACGGGTCACTCGGGTGGCTGGGGCGTCGGGGATACCGGCGCCATCCCTGGTTACCCGTCGGAGTCTGAATCGGTGTCGCCGTTGTCGGAGTCTGAATCGGTGTCGCCGTTGTCGGAGTCCGAGTCGGTGTCGCCGTTGTCGGAGTCCGAGTCGGTGTCGCCATTCGTGCGGTCTGAGTCCGTGTCCGAATCAGTGTCACCGCTGNTGTCGCCGTTGTCGGAGTCCGAGTCGGTGTCGCCGTTGTCGGAGTCCGAGTCGGTGTCGCCATTCGTGCGGTCTGAGTCCGTGTCCGAATCAGTGTCACCGCTGTCGGTGTTCGAGTCGCTGTCTGAATCTGTGTCGCTATCGCTATCCGCGTCGGTATCGCCGTCGTTACCCGAGTCAGTGTCTGTATCGGTGTCTCCATCGCTGTTATCCGAATCGGAATCCGTGTCTGAGTCCGAAGCCGAGCCATGCTTTCCGGGCGGGTGCATCAGCGCGGTCTCCGTGTCCGCTGGTTCCGTTTCAGTGTCTGTCTCAGCTCCGACACTCTCCTCTCTACGGCCTCTGTCACTGGGTACCCGCTCTTTGCTGTGGTCGCCATTAGCGGCGGCTGCACGTTCTCGAATCTGATCCGGTACCAGCAGATACAACGCGACCGGCGGGATGACGTAGCTGGCGACCGCGAGCGCGGCAAACCACGGGTCGAGAAAGACGAGAAGCCCGAAAATCGCGAGTCCCGCTGTGGCAGCTGCGTGTGCAGCCGTCTTCGTGTACTGGCGGTAGAACGCCCAGAAATCACCGAGCGCCGTCGCCGTACGCGAGCCTGCTGTCTGCCCCATGCGAACCGTACGCGACCGAGCGGGAAACCATTTGTCGCGCGAGCCCCTACACACAGCCGATGAGAGAGTTCGTCTTCGCCCTGGAGTACGAACCGGGGACCAACCCGGTCGCCGACGTCCTCGCGGACCACCCCGACGCGTCGATCCGCTCCCTGTCGTGTCACGTCAGCGCCGACAGCCTCTGGCGCGTCGACCTCGCGACTGGCTCCGAGACCGCCCTCGCCGAACTCGAGGCCGCCTACGAGACGGCGGACTACTTCGCCGACTGCCTCGTGAAGGACGACTGCGGTGCAGACTGCGAAGTCCAGGTTCTCGACCGCTCGAGTGATACGCTCGTCGTCTACACCTACTGGGACCGAACCGACGTCTGCACGTCGGTCCCCCACGTCGCTCGCGAGTACCTCGGCGACGGGATGCTGTTCGAGACCTACCGCGAGGGCCGACGCTACCGCTGGCGGATCGTCCTCGCAAGCGACGCACCGATTCACGCGTTCTTCGACGCACTCGGCGAGGAGGTCGGCGAGTGTACCGGCATGGAGATGCTCCGACTGACGGAACTCGATCCGGAACACGGCGGGAACGGCGCGGCTGCCGGTGCCGAAACCGGCGGTGTCGCCAACGGCTCTCTCGCTGACTCCCTTCCGATGGAACAGCGCGAGGCCCTGCAGGCGGCGGTCGACCGCGGGTACTACGAGACGCCCCGCCGGATCGACCTCTCGGAACTCGCCGAGGAACTCGACGTGCCGCGCTCGACGCTCTCCTATCGGCTTCGTCGGGCTGAGGCGACGCTCGCGACCACGTTCGTCAGCGAGGCAGACTCGATCGAGCAGCTAGCCGCTGGCCTCTAATCCCTCTCTCTGGCGTGTCCAGCCGCTCGACAGCGCTGTCCTGGGAACAGCCTGAGCGCGGGTCCGGTGTCGCTATGCTACTCGAGTACAGCTGAGAGAAAGAACGTGTGAGAGAAGGCAATCTCTCGCGCTACTGACCAGTCCACAACACTGTTACTGTTGCCAACCAATTCTCAAACGTGCCGCTGACACCGAACCGACAACTGCAGATTCGAATCGCTGGTGCACTTGCGCTGGTGATCGCTGTCAATGGCGTCCTTCTCGCGGCGCTGGCTTGGAGCGCCGTCGCCATCCTCGGGGCGGGTGGCTGGTCGGTGTCGTTCGATGGTGGACTTCCTGTGGCGGTCGCACTCGTCCTCGTGAGTGCCGTGGCGCTCGTCGCAATGCAGGCCCGCTACGGCACGCGAACCGTCGTCTCGGGTCTCGACATGACCGAAATAGAGGGCGATGGTCCCCGAACCGTCGGCGGACGCGTTCGACGACTGGCCGCACAGGCGGATGTCCCGCTCCCGTCGGTCGCTGTCTCCGACCGGGACGAACCCGCCTGTCTGACCGTCGGCACCCAGCGCTCGCCGACGATCGTGGTCACCACAGGGCTGCTCGACCAACTCGACGACGACGAACTCGACGCCGCGCTCGCACACGAGATTGCCCACATTGCAAACCGTGACCTCCCGGTCGTCACGGCCGTCGCCGCAGCAGTCGCAATTGGCGACCGATTGCTCGAACGCGAACGAAAACTCCGTGGTGTACTTGAGGGATTGGTAGTAATCGCTATTTTCACGGGAATCGGTGCGATCCTTTTTGCGATTCCAATTCTCGTGCTCGCGGTGGTATTCCTCGTCGTAAGTGCGGTTGCGCGCGTGGTGCTCGCGATGAACGCGATCGCGCTCGGGTTGTTTTCGAAGACGCGCGAGTACGCCGCTGACCGTGGCGCGAGTCAACTCACCGGGGATCCGGCCGCGGTCGCGAGCGCGCTCGCGGTGCTCGACGACGAGTGCACCATTCCAACGCAGGATGCACGACTCCACGCGAGCGCGACGCTCGGAATCGTTCCCCAGCCGCTCCCGCTCGAGCGTTCAGCCGACGATGATGATGCTGACGAGGACGAACACTGGTTCGATCGCTGGTTCGTCGCCCAGTTCCAGGTGGAGACAGTTGACGCAGACGACTCGAGCGAGGGCGAATCGTCGGGATACATTGATCGACAAGTCGGACGAATCAAGGCGTGGATTCGGCGAACGATCGTGTCCCCGATTCGAGCAGGCATTCGGCGAGTGCTCACGTGGCGACCACCGACGCACCCGTCGACCGAGTCGCGCATCGAGCGCTTGCAGGCGGATAACCGTCGGTATCAGCGATAGCAATCGTTTGCTGCCCGTCAGCGGCTGTGTCTCGCAGCATACTCCGCTGTGACAAATGTGTAGTTGGCGTCTCCCGACTCCCGAGTTGGCGCACGCCAAATAACCTGTATACTATCCCGGCCAGTAGACACTGGTAATGAGAGATTCCACCCCCGGTGTGCCGCCCGATTCGGCGGATTCGGCGGGCTCGACGACTACGACGGATGCAAATCAGTGTGAGGACGACTGCTGCTCGGACTTGGACTCGAACTCGAGTACCACACGCACACTCGAGTTACGCGTCCCCGAGATGGACTGTCCCTCCTGTGCTGGCAAGGTGACCAACAGCGTCGACCGACTCGATGGGATCGACGAGATCGAAGCACAGGTGACAAGCGGCCGTCTGCTGGTGTCCTACGACGAGGTAGCGACGAGTGAGTCGGAGATTCGAGACCGCGTTCGTGCGGCGGGATACGAAATCGTTGGCGAGCGTGGTGGCGGTGGCAGCAATGTCAGTGCTGACGGAGCTACCGGAACCGCTGGAACCGCTGGAGCCGCCGGAACCGCATCGGCAGGCGAGCGCTCGTTCTCGGTTCCCGAAATGGACTGTGCCTCGTGTGCATCCAAGGTCGAGAACGCACTCGAGTCCACCGACGGCGTGAGTGAAATCGAGACGCAGCCGACGTCGGGCCGTGTCAGCGTCTCGACCGACGGCGACACCGACACCGCAACCGTCGTCGCCGCCATCGAGTCAGCCGGCTACGACGCCACACCCATCGACGACGGCAGCAAGCGGATGGGCGACAAACAGGCCGTCTGGAAGAGCCGCCGCGCCGTCGGCACCGTAGTTGGTGGTGTCCTCGTCACGGTCGGGATGGTACTCGAGTTCCTCCTCCCAGCGCTCGATCCGGCGCTCGGAACCGTCGCGGGTCGGACCTACGAACTCTCGCACTTGCTGTTCATCGCGGCGGTCGTGGTTGCGGGGACGCCGATCATCCGGAACGGCTACTACTCGGCGCGAAACCGGAGTCTAGACATCGACTTCCTGATGAGCGCCGGTATCCTCGCCAGCGTTGCGGCCCACCATCCCTTCGAGGGGGCGATGCTCGCGGTGCTCTTCTCGGTTGCAGAGCTGTTGGAGCGCTTCTCGATGGACCGTGCGCGTGACTCGCTGCGAGAATTGATGGACCTCTCGCCGGAGACGGCGACTGTCCGCCGTGAGGATGGCACCGAGGAGACGGTACCTGCGGACGAACTCGAGGTCGGCGACGTGGTCGTCGTCCGTCCGGGCGAGAAGATCCCGGCCGACGGCGTCGTCCGCGAGGGCGAGAGCGCGGTCGACCAGTCGCCTATCACCGGCGAGAGCGTCCCGGTCGACAAGACGGCGGGTGACGAGGTCTTCGCCGGCACGATCCTCGAATCCGGCTACCTCGAGGTCGGTGTCGAGAGTGAGGCCAGCGAGTCGACCATCGCGCGCATCGTCCGAATCGTTGAGGATGCAGAACGCGAACAGACCAAACGCGAGCAGTTCGTCGATCGGTTCGCGAACGTCTACACGCCGATCGTCGTCGTGCTCGCGCTTACCGTCGCGATTGCCCCACCGCTCGTCGCCGGCGCGTCCTGGAACACTTGGTTCCTGCGCGGGCTCACGCTGCTGGTCATCGCGTGTCCCTGCGCGTTCGTCATCTCGACGCCGGTCAGCGTCGTCTCGGGAATCACGAGCGCCGCCCGAAATGGCGTCCTGATCAAGGGCGGCCGACATCTCGAGGCAACCGGCGAGAGTGACGTGCTCGCGGTCGACAAGACCGGGACGCTGACCCAGGGGGACCTCTCCGTGACGGACGTGATCCCACTCGAGGGCGCGACCGAGGAAGACGTGCTCCGCCGTGCCGGCGCAGTCGAACGGCGCAGTGAACACCCGATCGGCCAGTCGATCGTCGGCTACGCCGAGGAGCAGGGCATCGGCGTCGATGAGCCCGACATTTCGGCGTTCGAGGCGCTGACCGGCAAGGGCGTTCGCGCGGATCTCGACGGCGAGACACACTACGTCGGGAAGCCGGGCCTCTTCGACGGACTGGCGGATCTGGAACATGTCCACGCGACGACTGACGGCGGCGTCAACGTCGCCGGTGCGACGAGTCCGCAGGGACAGCGACAGCACCAGTGCGAGCGCGAAAACTGTCTCGACGTGCTCGAAGACGTCGTCCCCAAGCTGGAGGCGGAGGGCAAGACGATCGTTATCGTCGGCACCGAAGACGGCCCGCTCGGCGTTATCGCCGTCGCAGATCAGGTCCGCCCGGAGGCCGCCTGGGCCGTCTCACAGCTGCAAGACCAGGGCGTGCGCGTCGTGATGCTCACCGGCGACAACGAGGGCACTGCCCGCGCAATCGCAGACGACGTCGGCATCGACGAGTTCCACGCGGAGTTGCTCCCCGAGGAGAAACTCGAGTGGATCGAGCGACTCGAGCGAGAGGCCGGCGGAAGCGAGGACAGTGTGGTCGGCGACAGTACCGGCCACGTCGCCATGGTCGGCGACGGCATCAACGACGCGCCCGCGATGGCCACCGCGACCGTCGGCATCGCCATGGGCGCGGCTGGAACAGACACCGCACTCGAGACGGCGGACGTGGCGCTGATGGGTGACGACCTCACGCGCCTGCCCTACCTCTACGAACTCTCGGGGAAGGCAAACGGCGTCATCCGGCAGAATATCTGGTCGAGTCTGGCCGTGAAGGCGGTGCTCGCCGCCGGAGCGCCGTTCGGTATCGTCACGGTGATCCACGCGGTCGTCATCGGCGACATGGGGATGAGTCTCGGCGTGACGGGGAACGCGATGCGACTGGCGAACGTGGAGCCGGAGACGCCGGCTGACGCGGAGTTAAAATCGCCGGCTAGATCCGCTGATTCCGCAGGTTCCGTAAGTCCCACTGGCTCCCGCTGATCCTACTGGCTCTGCGATCGAAGGAAACACGGTAGCCGAGTGACGTTGGTTCGGGTATACCGTTGGTCCGGGTTACTCGAGTACATCACTCCCGCGCACTGTTGCAAACCATCGTTCTCTTTCGTGACGGAGTGAAGCAGGATCTCATCGGAGACCGTTCTGAGTTGGGATGGAACTGGGTTAGAAGACTGGAACAACTGGTGCGGTCGTCGCTGGCCTGGTCACGTAGTTCCCACGAGGCAGTGTTACAGTGAAGTACCTCGGGGACAAGCCCCGAGGCTTCACCGTTTTGTCCATGCCGTCCAAAACGAACGGATGGACGCAGGCGAATTTAATTCCCCTCGGCCTCCCCGAAAAGGGTCAGCTGGAATTAACACCCGAACACCCGTTGTGTCCGTGAGGGTCGGTCGCCCCACCACGACCCGACAACACCCGTCTCACCACGCCAAGGGCGCGGGTTTTGAGAGGTGTCGCATTCCTCGCAACTGCGCGCAGTTGCTTCGGATTACGGTCTTTAACCCACGTCGCAACTGTATCACTCGATATTCTGGAACTAGTAATAAATCTTATCCAATTGGCACTCGTGATAAAGTGGTTCGAGACGCAAGCGTCTCGTCATCAAGCGAGACCGAAGGTCTCGCGGACATCGCGGAGCTTCGCTCCGCTCAGTCACGGAAATCTTCGATTTCCGTACGACCCCGAGGCACTCTCGCTGTATCTCTGTAGATTTCCCCACGTGCTCACCACTCATACGGCCATAACAGACCGATATAAAAGCAGATGACTGCAGAGGCCACGAATATGATCTGTTCCACAGGGAGGATATAAAAAGAAAATCCTGTGCCGGTAATCCCGATAACAAAGACGGGTGTTGTTGCCCATTCCGGAGGGAGAAAATCAAATTTCGTATACCTATCCGCGGCAAGGATAAGCAATACTGTTACCAATGCAGACAATGAGATGGCCTGTAGATAGATCATTACTTCTACTGGTTCATCCATGAGCTTAATCCATCCGCTCTGAGCTGCATCAAAGCACACAGAAAGACCGAACTATAGTAGCCACTGACAGTCAGTGCACATCCAATCGCACGAAGGCAGCGCGGTTCTCGCTCACTTTATTCGCTCCAAACCGCGGACCGTGAGCGGAGAACACTGTAACCTGCGAACAGTGAACTGAGTGAGAACCGCGAAAGTGCGATTGATGTGTGAACAGTTTCAGTTGTTATTATAGAACGAACGGCTTCTGACCCATCGAACGAGTCCAATCATGCCGAGCACGGCGAGAACGAGCCACATCCCAATAATGAGTACGGCAAGGACCTGAACGACAACGGCTCGGGGATGCTCGACAGAGGAATCCAGCACCGCGAGTTCAATGCCGATCCACTGAACGACGGCAAATCCCCCGATGACGAGACAGAGTACGAGCAGTCGGTCTCGAAAGAACTCGCGGCTCAGGTAGTACTCCAAGTAGTCGTCTTTGTCCATGCGCGTTCGGTCCCTCGCCTCGGTGAACACGGCCGGGCAGAAAGGGTCTTTCTCTTGTGCTGCTCACTCGCGGCGGACGGCCCGAACGATCGGTTCCGTTCCCGGATAGCCGTCGGCCCGCCAGAGCGCGATTCCGGCGACGAGGATCACCGCCTCGAGCCACAGCGTCGTGACCGTTATCTCGAGTCCCGGCACGGTCCCGAGCGGCTTCGTCCCCGTGTACTCGGGCATCGGCGTGAGCGGCCAGAGCAGAAACCCGAGTTCGTGGAAGTCGCCCGAGAGCACGTGCCACGGGATATCCGTCGCGACGTGCGAGCCGTAGCCGATGGCGAAGGCAACCCCGAGCGCTTGCTGGCCCCGTACTCGAGAGAGAAGCCAGACGGCGACGACGACCGGAATCGCAAACAGTAGTGAGTGCCCGATCGTTCGTCCGACATCGACGAGGCCGGCGAGCCAGATCGGTTTATCGAGCAGGTCGGGGAGCGCCGCGCCCGCAATGGCGACGAGCGCCGCCGTCTCGGTTGGGATACGCCCGGTACGCCAGCGGGTGTACAGCGCGTAGCAGCTGTACCCCACTGCGAGGTGAACGACGGGTTGCACAGACGGCAGATACGTCGCCGGTGGCGAAAAATGTCGGTGTGGCCATGACGTGGTGGTGTTCCGATCAGAGCTGGGCCGGATCAAACCAGAGTCACCTGGCCCGAACCGAGACGCCTTTCCCTTCTCAGACCCGTATTACGGTACTTTCGTATGTTAGACGAGGCAGAACCCGTGCTGCGAGCGGACCCGGTCATGGACCAACTAGTCGACGCACACGACCCCTACGTCGAACCCGACTGGACCGAGTACGAGCGTCTCTGTATCTCGATTATCAACCAACAACTCTCGACCGCGAGCGCGGCGGCCGTCCGCGAACGCGTCTTCGACGTGCTCGAGGATGAGGTCAGCCCCGAGACCGTCCTCGCGGCGGACGACCAGGCGCTCCGTGATGCCGGCCTCTCCCGGAGCAAAGTTGACTATATCCGCAACGCTGCTCGCGCCTTTCAGGAGCAGGACTTCACACGAGCAGGGCTGGCCGATGTCGACAACGACGAGGTCGTCGACCGGCTGACTGAAATCAAGGGCATCGGCGAGTGGACCGCCCGAATGTACCTCCTGTTCGTCCTGGAGCGACCTGATATTCTGCCACTCGGTGACCTCGCCGTTCGGCGCGGCATCGAACAGCTCTATGGCAACGGCGAGGAACTGACGCGAGCCGAAATGCGCGACATCGCCGAGGACTGGCGGCCCTACCGTAGCGTCGCAACCCGCTACATCTGGGCCGAGTACGAGGCGGACTCGAGTATCGACCTCGCCGACGTGGACGCACGCGGCGACTGAGTGAGCGCTGCGGAGAACCTGCGGACTGAATCACTGGCCGGTCGGTAATCCGTGACTGTCCGTGCCTTCCGGAGAGCCATTGACCACGTTCGGCGGTGATGAATCGTGATGCGTTGACTCCGTCGAAATCGGACTGTCACGCAGTCGTCACCCGGTGGTGTGACGCAGGCAGCAACCCAATCCGTGATTACGTTTCAGCCAGTGGACTCGAGTCCCCTGCGCGTTCCGTTAGGGGCAGAAATCAACGACTGATTCGCAGAGACGGCCCCGCCGACTAAAGTACGGTTCGGGTGCAGATGGGCGTATGTCCGAGGAGGAACCCAACAACGATCCGACTGAGACGATGGACGAGCAGCGAGCGGGCGGCCGCGATGCACACCGCCGGATGACGACGGACCCGGATCACATTCGCGAGTGGGCGGAGTCACGCGATGCTGTTCCGGTCTCGACACATGGCGGCGAGGGCCACGGTCACTCCTTCGTTCGACAGGAGGAACTCGGTGACGAGCACGAGGAGCAATCCTGGGACGAGTTTACGGAGACCTTCAGAAACGAGGATCTGGTGTTCGTCTACGAGGAGTACGAGCGGGCCGAAGCGGGAATGGAAGGGGAGATAGAGCGGGAGGCGGACGCCGACGTGGTGGGTGACGCCGCTCCAGAGGGAGAGACGGACCACCGCCGAGGCGACGCCGGCCGTGGCGGTCTCGGAACCTTCGAACTCATCAACCGCACCGAGGCCTTCGACCGCGCCGAACTCGGCGGCAGCGACCTCGAAGACCAGCTTCGCCAGGGCCAACGCGTCACCACCGAACTCGTCGAAACGCAGGTCATTGAGCGCGAAATCACCGAACGCGACACGATCGAAAGCGAAGTCATCAACACTGAAATTGTCGAGCGCGACATCGTCGACTCCGAACTCGTCGACCGGGACGTGGTCGACATCGAATTCATCGACGCCGATTACATCGAGGTCACGACCGACGAAACACGACTCGAGACGATCGAAGAGATCGAACGCTACACCGTCGAGAGCCGCGTCGTCGACGTCGACATCGACCACAGCGAGGCGATCTCACGGGATGAAATCGAGACGGACGTGGCACTCGAGTCCGTTCAGCAGTCGATACTCGAGAGCGACATCGTTCGGACGGACGTCGAAGCTGAGGAGGTGATCGAACAGGAGGTGATCGAGAGCCAACGCGGCGAGGGGGATACGGTTCGGAGTGATCTGATCGAACGCCGAACAGTCGAAGAGCAGGTAGACGAGCGGACGCTGATGCGGTTTACACTCGAGGACAGCGAGATCATCGAGTCGGAATTGGTCAGCAGCGAGTTGCTGGAGGGTGAGATCATCGACAGCGAGGAGTACGAGACGATGCGTGCGGGTCGGGAGACGACTACGGAGACGAGCGGGATGGAGGGTGCGGGTGTCGAAGCACAGCAGGGGGAAATGCATGAGACGAGTGAGATGCGTGAGACGGGTGAGATGAGTGATGAGGCGATGGCGGGCGGTGAACCGGACAGTGGAGGAATGGCGGGGGAAGAGCCGGGCGATGAGGGAATGGCAGCGGATGACGAGATGGTTGCAGACGACGAGATGGCCGCAACCGAAGGAGACAGCGAACCCGTGTCGGGTGTTGCCGGCGGTGAGGCCGCAGTTGATGACGACGAGCGGCCGACCGTTGGCGAGGAGGCCGCAGCGACCGTGACGACGGACGATCAGGGGAAGAACGTCGTCGATGAGACGGGCAATCAGATCGGGATTATCTCGGCCGTCGAGGAGGGGACGGCCTACGTCGATCCGGAGCCGGGACTCACCGATCGACTCAGGGCTCGTCTCGACTGGGGCTCACACAGCAGCGACGAGTATCCGGTCGAACCCTCGCAAATAAAATCAGTTACCGACGACGAAGTCGTCGTCAGAAGCGAGTAGCGAGGCGGACGGCCTCGTCACCTCGCACCCTCGTCGGTTCCGGTTCGTCCTCGTCGACGACCGCCTGAGACAGCAGTGAGTAGCTGTCTGCGGTGAGTGGCTGGCGCGCAGCTTGTGAGCCTGTGAGCCTGTGATTACTCGAGATCGAAGCGGTCGAGTTGCATCACGTGGCTCCACGTGTCGACGAAGTCCTGCACGAACTTCTCTTCGGCGTCGGCGGACGCGTAGACGTCCGCGATGGAGCGCAGACGGGAGTTCGAGCCGAAGATCAGGTCCGCACGGGTCGCGGTCCACTCGACGTCGCCCGTCTCGCGGTTGCGCAGTTCGAAGACCTGGTCGGCCTCCGTGTCGGCGGACGCTTCCCAGCCAACGACGTCCTGCGAGTCGTCGGACGCCTCCCACTCGTAGTCCATGTCGAGCAGGTTCACGAAGAAGTCGTTCGTCAGCGTCTCCGGCTGGTCGGTGAGGACACCGAGTCCGGAGTCCTGGTAGGTCACGTCCAGTGTGCGCAGGCCACCGACGAGCACCGTCATCTCGGGTGCCGTCAGGTCCAGCAGGTCTGCCTTGTCGACCAGCAGTTCTTCCTGGGACTCGTCGGCCTCGTCGCTGTAGTAGTTCCGGAAGCCGTCAGCCGTGGGCTTGAGCGCCTCGAAGGAGTCGACGTCGGTCTGGTCCTGGGATGCGTCGGTTCGGCCAGGTTCGAACGGCACCTCGACATCGTAGCCGGCGTCTGCAGCGGCCTGTTCGACGGCCGCGTTGCCGCCTAGCACGATCAGATCCGCGAGCGAGACGCGCACGTCGTCGGAGCGAGAGCCGTTGAACTCCTCCTGGATCGTCTCGTAGACTTCGAGTGCCGACTCGAGTGCCTCGGGCTCGTTGACCTCCCAGCTCTTCTGTGGTTCGAGGCGGAGGCGAGCGCCGTTGGCACCGCCGCGCTTGTCGCTGTCGCGGTAAGTCGAGGCGGCGGCCCAGGCGGTCTTGACGAGCTGTGAGACCGACAGCTCGGAGTCGAGAAGCTCGGCTTTGAGATCCGCGATCTCCTCGTCGCCGATCAGGTCGTAGTCGGCGTCTGGAATCGGGTCCTGCCAGAGCATCTCCTCGTCTGGCACTTCCGGACCGACGAGTCGCTCCGTTGGGCCCATGTCGCGGTGGAGCAGCTTGTACCAGGCCTTCGCGAACGCTTCCTGGAACTCCCGTGGGTTCTCCTGGAAGCGCTCGATGATCTCACGGAAGCCTGGGTCGCGCTTGAGCGCGACGTCCGTCGTGAGCATCATCACGTCCTCTTTCTCGGCTGGGTCTTCCGCACCCGGTGCGGCCTCGTCGAGTTCGCCGTTCTTGGTGGTCCACTGCCAGGCACCGCCGGGACCCTCCTCGAGCTCCCACTCGTACTCGAGAAGGTTGTCGATGTAGCTCGTGTCCCACTGGGTCGGCGTGGTGTTCCACGGCCCCTCGATGCCGCTTGTGATCGTGTCGCTTCCCTTGCCCGAGCCGTGACTGCTCTCCCAGCCGAGGCCCTGCTGATCGATCGGGGCTGCTTCTGGCTCCGGTCCGACGTGCTCGTCTGGATCGTCGGCACCGTGAACCTTCCCGAACGTGTGACCGCCAGCGATGAGCGCGGCGATCTCATCGTCCTCCATGGCCATCAGGCCGAACGACTCGCGAATCCGCTCTGCGGACGCCTCTGGGTCCGGCTCACCGTCTGGTCCCTCCGGGTTCACGTAGATCAGTCCCATGACGGTCGCGGCGAGGGCTCCCTCGAGTTCACCCTCCTCGTTGAATCGCTCGGATGCTTCCCACTCGTCCTCTGGACCCCAGTCGACGGCCTCGTCGGGCTGGTACTCGTCTTCACGCCCGCCGGCGAAGCCGTACGTCTCGAATCCCATGGACTCGAGTGCGACGTTTCCGGCCAGGACGATCAGGTCGGCCCACGAGAGCTTGCGGCCGTACTTCTGTTTGACCGGCCAGAGCAGTCGGCGGGCCTTGTCGAGGTTCGCGTTGTCGGGCCAGCTGTTGAGCGGCGCGAAGCGCTGTCGGCCGCCGGAAGCGCCACCGCGCCCGTCGCTGGTACGGTACGTGCCGGCGCTGTGCCAGGCCATGCGGATAAAGAGCGGTCCGTAGTGGCCGTAGTCGGCGGGCCACCAGTCCTGGGAGTCGGTCATGACGTCCTCGATGTCCGCCTTTACCTCCTCGTAGTCGAGGCTCTCGAACGCCTCGGCGTAGTCGAAGTCCTCGTCCATCGGGCTGGACGTGGGGACGTTCTGGTCGAGGATATCGAGATTCAACCGGTTTGGCCACCAGTCTTGGTTTGACTTGGTCATCAACGGACAGTTGCTACTTTTGCCTATTAAGATTTCCTACTTCGGTGATGAAGTCTTTTCTCCATCCCAAACAATTTTGTCGACTTGGGAACTTTTGGAAAACGTCTCGTCAGTGCTTCCCGCCAGTGTCGTACGACGATGAGAATATCGATCTCGTCGGTGAGGATCGTGTTTTGACGGTTCCAGATTCCGTGTCCCGAACTGGATAGGCAGTGGCGCGCTCCCTACTCTTCTTCCTCCGGGAGGTCTTCTGCGTCGCGATCTGCGCGCCGACCAACGTCGACCCGGTAGTTCGAGAGAATGTCCCGGCCGAGCAGAACGGGGTAATCCATGTGATCCCGGTCCTCGATACTCGCGGTCACGGTGTGTTGATTGCCGCCAACGCCAACCACGACGTCGACGACCGGACGGCTGCGTGCCGTCTTCCTGCTGCCGGATTTGACCCGTGTGATCGATTTGATCGGGCCGGCTCCGATCTCCGCTGCGAGCCCGGTGTCGATGCTCGTTCTGGTTGCCCCGGTGTCCGATTTTGCCAGCACAGACGTCGATCCGCTCGTCCCGGAGAGAACGACCTCCTCAGTGTAGCCAATGATCGTTGGCTCTGCCTCCGTAACGGTTCGGGCGACCGGCTGAGCCGTCGGTGTCGAATCGTCGAGCTGTGTCGAAAGCTCCTGAACGCGGCCCTCGTCGACGCTTCCACCCGCCCGCTCGATTGCGAGCTTGGCAATGTACGGTGCCGGGCTGATCTCGGTGGCCTCGTAGAGCCCCTTGAAGCCGGCTGTCGGATTCACCTCGAGGACGAACCAGCCCTCATCGCTCTCGACGAGGTCGACGCCGGCGTAGTCCAACCCGATGGCGTCGGCTGCCCGTGTCGCCAGTTCTCGGGCATCTGGTGGCAGATCGTCGGTTGCATCCTCGACGCTGCCACCGAGAGCGACATTTGTCCGCCAGTCGTTGTCCGGCGCATAGCGGTACATCGCGCCGATGATCTCGTCGTCGACGACGTAAATTCGCACGTCGCGGTGGCGCTCGTCGTCGCGGTCGATGAGTTCCTGCAAGAAGGCGTAGCGATTGCCAACCTTGGCGTTGATCGGGTCCTCCGGGCCAACCTTCCACGTTCCGCCGCCGTGGGTGCCAATCGCCGTCTTGTAGACCGCCTCCTCGCCATACTGGTCGCGAACCGCGTTCAGCTCGTCGCTACTGAGTGCGAGAACCACATCCGGCGTCCGCACGTCGGCCATCGCGAGCGTCGTCGCCGTCGAGAGCTTGTGCATCGCCGTCAGCACCGTCGCCGGCTCGTTGAGCATCGGGACGACGCGAGCGAAGGTGTTCGCGAGTCCGAGCTCCTCGGCGGGCTGTTCGGTGTTCGAGAGCAACATCCGATTGGCGATCACATCGACGTCCGGCTCGAGTACCACCTGGCCATCGGCGACGCTGATCGACGTGTTTTCGTGTCGCAACCACTCCGTCTCGTGGCCGAGTTCCTCGACCGCGTTGAGTATCGCTTTTGTCTCTTTGCTTGTGTGCAGACTCAGTACCCCGACGCTGACGGGATCGGCAACGGCCATAGGTCCTTCACACCGACCGGAGGGAAAAGTATTGGTTCGCCTGCGGCCGACAGGTCACTGTGCTGTCGTCAGCGATTCCCGGTCGGGAACGGCGGTCGCTGCCTGCCGGTGTTCATCAATTGATCGACAGATTAGGGACCAGCCCGCAGACGACACCGCGAGGCGACCGGGACGAACGCTATCCTCTGGCCGATTCACGAAATCACTGCTCGCACGTCGTTCGGATCGATGAGCCCGCTGACAACGGCAAGGACTGCCCACGTAAACCCGCCGAGTCCGACCGCGGCAAAGAGCATGAACAGGTTCGAGACCATCGGCGTGACCAGCAAGACCGCGACCGCCATCACGCCCGTAATCCCACAGATCATCGCGATCGAACGACCGAGCGACTCGAGTCGAAGCGAGAGTTCGGAGTGAACGATGTAGAGGTTCACCGCGACGTACACCGTGTGCGTGATGACTGTTGCAATCGCTGCCCCGATGACGCCGATCAGCGGGATGAGGAGGATGTTCAGCCCGAAGTTCGCGATCGAGGTTCCGCCCTTCGCGATCGCTCGGGATCGTGCGCGGCCGAGGTAATCCAGACTGTCGCTGGTCAGGTTCGTAATCGCCTGCAGGACGATGAAGCCCGCAAGGATCTGGAGAACCGGGACGGCACCAGCGTAATCGCCCCCGAAGATCATCGTAATGAACGGCTCTGCGACGAGTATCAGCCCGACTGCGGCAGGAATGTACAGCAACATCGTCTGCACGAGCGATGTCTCGTAAATTTCGCGCGCCTGCTCGAGTTGGTCCGCCGCCTTCTGCTCGCCGAAGTTCGGCGAGATCGTAAAGCCGAGCGCCTCCGCCGGCGCGAGCACGAAATCCGTGATCTGCTTGCCCAGCGTGTAGAACGCGACCGCCGCCGGCGTCAGGAAGACCCCCACCAGCACCGTGTCGATCTGCTTGTCGACCACGTTCGCGCTCCGGGTCGCCGTCAGCGGCACGCTGTACTCGAGTAGCCGCCGCGAAAGTCCGGCCTCGTATTCCTCGGCGGGTTCGTACTGGCGGTAAAAGCGTTCGTAGAGGATAGTGATGCCGACTGCGGCGGCGATGGTGTAGCCGACGATGTAGCCAAAGAGCGCGCCGAGTGCGCCAAAGCCGGCGAGGACGAGTGCGATGACAAAGACGAGGCGGGCGACGCCGGAAATCGCCTGGATCGCGGCGCTGTAGCCGAGTTTGTTGAAGCCCTGGAAGGCGATCTGCGAGAAGCCGTTGAAGGAGTTGACGACGATGTAGATGACGCCGACGGCGAGGAAGGGGGCTGCCGTGGTATCGCCAAGCAGTGCCGCGAGTTCCTCGTGGAAGAGAAAGAGCGTAGAGCCGACGACGCTGATGACGATCAGCTTGTAGGCGATGGTCGTCCGCAGGAGGTACGGGATCTGGCCGGGGTCCGTCTCGTTGTATTCGGAGATGTATCGCGCGGTCGACTTTCCGAGACCGACGTCTGCGAGCAACTGAACGACGGCGAGAATGCCGATCACCCAGTAGAGCGTCCCGTAGCCGTCGGGATCGAGGAGGAAGCGAGCGAGAACGAACATCAACAGCGCACTCGAGACCATGTAGATGGCTCGAGAGACGAGCGTTGCCTTGAACCCGCGGAGGATGTGGTCCTGTGTCGTACTCATGTGTTAGGTGGAGGGGAGGCGAGGGGGATAGCGAAGGGGCTAACGGGGTATGCTGTGAGTCGTGCTGTCGGGTATCTCCGACTGGCAGCTTCGTCAGCCGAACACCGGAGCGAGCCGCCTCCGTCGTGCTACTCGCTCGAAAGTGAGCGTCCCCAATTGTAATGCACAGACAACAGTTGTATGGTCGGCGTACCGCACGTCTCCCCCCAGCGAAACGACCGTCTAGCGTACAAAGAGTGGGCTGGCTACACCGACTCACGACGCACTACAGATACGACGCATCCCACCGCGTTGCCTTCCGCTGATTCCCACAGACGTTACACTCGATTCGGCCCATCGAATCCATCGCGTTCTCGAGTGAGTCACAGTTGCCACAGAACCAGCCGTACTGCGAGTCTCGCTCCTGGCTCTCGTAGGCCACGTAGAACGGCGACTTCGAGCCGCGGGTCGCCTCGCCGTAGTTCACGTAGATCGTCTCGCCGTCAGTCTCGAGTTCATCGAGCGTCGCCCACTCCTCGTCGCCGATCTCTTGCTCGACGTAGACGTTCTCCGTGTACGTCTCCTCGCCGATTTCGACCTCACGCTGGCCTGCCTGCTCGAATCCCTGTTCTGCGTAGAACTCGTTGCCGCGCTCGTTGTCCGCGAGCACGAAACACTGAATCTGGTCTGCACCCTCGTCGAGGAGGCGCTCGCGCGTTCTGACCAGTAGCCGGACGCCGATACCGCTGCCGCGTGCGTCCGGAGCGACGTGCAGCCAGAGAATGCGACCGGTGCCGTGTTGCTGGCCGACGAGATCGCTCTGAGAGAAGGCGACGACCTCGTCGCCCTCCTCGACGACGAGGACGAGCGAGTGGTCGACCCGAAGTTCCTCGTCGAACTCCTCGCCGTACCACTGCTCGATCGCGTCGTCGATCACGTCAGCATCGAGAAAGTCAGTATACGTCGAGTTGAGTGAGTTCGCTGCGATATCGCGGATCGTCTCGACGTCGTCGGTGGTCGCTTCACGGAGTTCCATGCGCTGGTGTAACATGACCTCGTATAAAACGTATGCCCACGAGACGACGCTTGCCGCTGCCTCGTGGATTGTCGTGGTGTCGTGGTGACGTGATCTGTTGGTTGAACCGCAGTTCACCGGGTATCGTGGCTGCTGGTCGATAACTGACTGGGGAGAGCGACCGAACCCGAGACGAAGATTCACGGTGCTGCCTATCGAGGAGGACCTATGGGCGGAGAGACCCCGGTCGACGAGTCGTCACAGGACGAGACGGCGACACCGTCGACCGGTTCATCGGCTGCAAGCGAGACGAGCGACGCCAGTACAGAGACGACGGCCGCCGGCGGTGATGCGGCCGCTGAGCCGTTCACCTACGACGGCGGCAGCGTCGCACCCGGTGAGTCCGCAAACATCCGCTACGGCATCAGCGAGACGTATCTGGGCGATCCGGTCAGGATTCCGGTGACGATCATCAACGGCGAACAGCCAGGGCCAACGGTCTTTCTCTCGGCGGCGGCCCACGGCGACGAACTCAACGGCATCGAGGTGGTTCGGGAGGTCGCACACGACTGGGATCACGCCGATCTCCACGGCACGCTCGTTTGCCTGCCAGTGATGAACGTCCCCGGCTTTCTCGCACAGGAGCGATACCTGCCGATCTACGACCGCGACCTGAACCGATCGTTCCCCGGCCGACAGGGTTCGACGAGCGCGCGCCGGATGGCCCACCGGATCTTCACGAACTTCATCGAACCCTGTGACTTAGGCGTCGACTTTCACACGTCGACGCGCGGGCGAACCAACATGCTTCACGTCCGGGCGAACATGGACGACGAAACGGTTCTCCGACTCGCGAACGCCTTCAGTTCGAACGTCATCATCGGCGGCGAGGGCCCCTCCGGCACCCTTCGTCGCGAGGCGACTGAAGCGGGCGTTCCGACGATCACCGTCGAGATGGGCGAAGCCCATCGATTCCAGCGACGACTGATCGACCGCGCGCTCACCGGCGTCGCGAGCGTCCTCGCCGAGTTCGGCTGTCACCGTAACTCGTCAGTCCACTGGCCCGGCTGGCGCGTCGTCATCGACAGCGACGACGAGAAAACCTGGCTCCGCGCCGACGCGGGCGGTATCGTCGACATGAAACGTGGTCGCGGTGCTCTCGTCGAAGAAGGAGAGATAATCTGTACGATCACGAACCCGTTCAAAGAAGAAGACGACATCCTCAACGTCGAGGCTCCCTTCACCGGGCTCATCGTCGGGATACTTGAGAACCCCGTCGTCTATCCGGGCAATCCGCTCTGCCATCTGGTCGGGCTGAAACACGAGACGCGCGTGGCCCTAGAGCGCGAACGCGGGACGGAGCGCTCACGGTCTGAACTGCGATAAGGTGACTGCGAGTAGGGGACGATGTGGATGCAGTCGGTCACAGACGGGGGATACTCGAGTCCCACTCGAGTAGAAGGTGTGTGATTGGTCACTGACGAATCACGACGCCGACCGAATGGGGCAACGAGAGCGATAAAAGTAACTTCTATACCCCCACGGTCTAACGGTCAAGATGAGCGTATGAGTCAGTCTTACAATCGCGGCCTCATCGAGGACTTCAGTCGCTGGAAGGAGTTCTCGGCCGGCATGTGGGCGTGGATCTTCCACAAGTTCACCGGGTGGATGTTGATCGGGTATCTGTTCACCCACATTGCCGTGCTGAGTAGCGCCATCGCAGCGGCGGACGGTCAAACGATGATGCTCGCCGGAGAAGAAGTCAATGCATACACCGGGACGCTGCAGGGACTCGAGAGTCTCTTCGTCGTTCGGGTGCTCGAAGTCGGACTACTGGCAGTCGCCGTCTTCCACATTCTGAACGGCATTCGGCTGCTGATGGTCGACCTCGGGGTTGGCCTCACTGCACAGGATAAGAGTTTCTACGCCTCGCTCGTCCTGACGGGCGTTATCACCGTCGCGAGCGTCCCGACCTTCATGGCAGGGGNGTCGACCTCGGGGTTGGCCTCACTGCACAGGATAAGAGTTTCTACGCCTCGCTCGTCCTGACGGGCGTTATCACCGTCGCGAGCGTCCCGACCTTCATGGCAGGGGTGGGACTCTAATGGCAGAACGTTACTCTTCGTTCACGCCCGGCGGGACCGCCTGGTTCCTCCAGCGTGTGACGGCAGCGTTCCTGATCGTCGTGCTTGCTTTCCACTTCTTCCTCTTGCACTTCGTCAACCACGCATCCGAAATCACGTTCGCGGGGACAGAAGCCCGCATGCAGGATATCGGCTACTTCCTGACGATGGTGTTGTTCCTCATCGCCGGCGCGTTCCACGGCGTTAACGGGGTCTACAACGCGCTCGTCAATCAGGGCCTCAGTGGAACCCCAAAGAAGGTAGTGCTCGCAGTTCTAGTGATCGCAGCCGGACTACTCATCGTCCAAGGTGTCTGGGTCGCCCTAGTCATGCGGGGGATGATCTAATATGAGTACACAACAACAGGAGCCAGAGAGTCAGGAATCGCCCCAGGACCCCGAGATGAAGGGGACCGAGTCGCCACAGCAGCGGCGACTCAGAGAAAAAGAGGAGGGAATGGTCGACGAACACGCAGAGGAGGAGGCCGAAGCGGCCGGCGAGACGGTCCACATCAAGGTCTTCCGCTACGACCCGGAGATCGCGGACAAACAGGAACCGCGCTTCGACGACTTCCACGTTCCCTTCGAGAAGGGGATGACGGTCCTCGACGCGGTCATGTACGCCCGCGACGAGTTCGACTCCTCGCTTACGTTCCGCCACTCCTGCCGGCAGGCAGTCTGTGGTTCGGACGCCTTCTTCGTCAACGGCTCGCAGATGCTCGGCTGCAAGACGCAGCTTTCGGACCTCGAGCAGCCGGTTCGCATCGAGCCGCTGCCACACCAGGAGGTCGTCAAGGACCTGGTCGTCGACATGGACCACTTCTACGACCAGATGCACGCCGTCGAGCCGTACTTCCAGGACGAAGACACGCCAGCCGCGAGCGACCTGGAAGAACAGCGTCAGACGCCAGAAAACCGTGAGAAGATCAAGATGTCCTCGCGGTGTATCTGGTGTGGTGCCTGTATGTCCTCGTGTAACATCGCAGCCGGCGACAACCAGTATCTCGGGCCGGCCGCGATCAACAAGGCCTACAAGTTCGCGATGGACGACCGCGAGAGCGAGGAGATCAAAGAGCACCGACTCCGCATCTTAGAGCAAGAACACGGCGTCTGGCGCTGCCAGACCCAGTTCTCCTGCACCGAGGTGTGTCCGAAGGACATTCCGCTTACCGAGCACATTCAGGAGCTCAAGCGGGAAGCGGTCAAGAAGAACCTGAAGTTCTGGTAATATGTACGAACACGACGTTCTCGTGGTCGGCGCCGGCGGCGCCGGCCTCCGCGCCGCGATCGCAGCGCACGAGGCGGGCGCCGATACGGCGATCGTCTCGAAACTCCACCCCGTCCGCAGCCACACGGGTGCAGCGGAGGGCGGAATTAACGCCGCCCTGCAGGAGGGCGACGACTGGGAACTGCACGCCTACGACACGATGAAGGGCTCTGACTACCTGGCCGACGCGCCGGCAGTCGAGACCCTCGCCCAGGATGCCCCCGAAGACACGATGCGCCTCGAACACTGGGGGATGCCGTTCTCCCGCGAGGAGGACGGTCGCGTCTCCCAGCGTCCGTTCGGTGGACTTTCCTACCCGCGAACCACCTACGCCGGCGCAGAGACCGGCCACCACCTGCTGCACACGATGTACGAGCAGGTCGTCAAGCGTGGCATTCAGGTCTACGACGAGTGGTACGTGATGAACCTCGCGACGACCGACGAGGAAGATCCAAACGACCGCCAGTGTGAGGGCATCGTCGCCTACGACGTTCAGTCGGGCAACGTGGAAGGCTTCAAGGCCAACCAGGGCGTCATCCTCGCGACCGGCGGCCCCGGACAGGCGTTCGACCACACCACCAACGCCGTCTCCTGTACTGGCGACGGTCACGCGATGGCGTATCGTGCGGGTGCACCGCTCGAGGACATGGAGTTCATCCAGTTCCACCCGACCTCGCTCCCCTCCACGGGGGTCCTGATCTCCGAGGGTGTCCGTGGCGAAGGTGGCATCCTCTACAACAACGACGGCGAACGGTTCATGTTCGAGTACGGCTACGCGAACAACTCCGGCGAACTCGCCTCCCGCGACGTCGTCGCCCGCGCCGAACTCGACGAAGTTGCCGAAGGCCGCGGTGTCGAAGACGAGTACGTCCACCTCGACATGCGCCACCTCGGCGAAGACCGCATTCTCGACCGCCTGGAGAACATTCTCCACCTCGCAGAGGACTTCGAGGGCGTTGACGGCCTCGTCGAACCGATGCCGGTCAAGCCCGGTCAGCACTACGCGATGGGCGGCATCGAGGTCGACGAGAACGGCCAGACCTGTATCGACGGCCTCTACGCGGCCGGCGAGTGTGCCTGCGTCTCCGTCCACGGTGGCAACCGCCTCGGCGGGAACGCACTGCCCGAACTCATCGTCTTCGGCAAGCGCGCCGGCGCTCACGCCGCTGGTGACGACCTCGGCGAGCCCGAGATTCGAACCGGCTACGGTGACGATGTCGAGGACGACGACACCGAGCTTCCGGTCGCACCCGGTGCGTCCGGCCTCGACTCCACGGACGCCGTCGCCGACGGTGGCGTCGCCGCAGAGACGGGCGCACTCGAGCAGGCCGTCGAACGCGAACGCGCTCGCGTTGAACGGCTGATGGACAAGGACAGCGGCGTCCAGCACGCCGAGATCCGCTCGAAGCTCCAGAACGCGATGACCGACTACGTCAACGTCTTCCGCAACGAGGAAGGCATCAAGAAGGCGCTGAAGCTCATCCGCGAGTGCCGCGAGGAGTATCAGGACGTCTACGTCGACGACCCATCGAAGACGTTCAACACGGACCTCCAACAGACGATCGAGACGCGCAACCTGATCGACGTCGCCGAGACCATCGCACTCGGCGCACTCGTGCGCAACGAGTTCCGCGGCGCTCACTGGCGTCAGGAGAATCAGGTTCGTGACGACGAGAACTGGCTCAAGCACACGCTCGTCTCGTGGGACGACGGCGAGCCGTCGATTTTCTACCGCCCGGTGATTCTCGAGGGCGAGGAGAAGACCTACGAGCCGAAGGTTCGCAGCTACTGACTTACTGGCTTTGACCCGATTTTCGGGTCTGTTTTGCTTCCAGTCTCGTGGTTCGTATTCTGGTTCGGTTTCTCAGACTGGACTCTCACGTCCCCTCGATCACCAGAGCTAAGGTACCACCCCCGCTACCCTGTGCCGGTATGTTGCTGTCGGGAACCGTCGTCGCCGACGCCGACACCGTCATCGCCGACGGTGCCGTCGTCGTTGCGGACGACGAAATCGTCGCCGTCGGTGATCGTTCGACCTGTCTCGAGGAGTACCCAGACCACGAGCACCACTCCTGTGACGTGCTCGCCCCCGGCACCGTCGGCGGCCACGTCCACTCCGTCCAGAGCCTCGGACGCGGCATCGCCGACGACACGGAGCTACTCGAGTGGCTCTCCGACTACGTCCTCCCCATGGAGGCCTCCCTCTCTCCTGCGGGTATGCGAACTGCGGCGGAGTTGGGCTATCTCGAACTGATCGAGAGCGGGACGACGACCTGTATCGACCACCTCTCGGTGGCACACGCCGACGAGGCGTTCGAAGCGGCTCAGGAACTCGGTATCCGCGGTCGCCTCGGGAAGGTACTGATGGACAAGGAGTCGCCGCCGGGGCTACTCGAGGACACGGACGAGGCCCTGGCCGAGAGCGAGCGGCTCATCCAGGAGTACCACGGCGCGGCAAACGGCCGGATTCGCTACGCGGTTACGCCGCGCTTTGCCGTGAGCTGCACCGAGGCGTGTCTGCGGGGCTCGCGGGAGCTCGCAGACGCCTACGAGGGAGTGACGATTCACACGCACGCGAGCGAGAACCGCGGCGAGATCGCGGCCGTCGAGGAAGAAACTGGCCAACGGAATATCCACTGGCTCGACGAGGTCGGCCTCACGGGCGAGGACGTGGTGCTGGCCCACTGCGTCTGGACGGACGAGGACGAGCGCGAGGTGCTCGCCGAGACCGGGACCAACGTGACCTACTGCCCCTCCTCGAACATGAAGCTCGCGAGCGGGGTCGCGCCGGTGCTCGACTACCTGGACCGCGGGATCAACGTCGCGCTGGGGAACGACGGGCCGCCGTGTAACAACACGCTCGATCCGTTTACGGAGATGCGTCAGGCGAGCCTGCTCCAGAAGGTCGACCAGCTCGATTCGGAGGCGCTGCCGGCCGACACGGTGTTCGAGATGGCGACGGTCAACGGCGCGCAGGCGGCTGGCTTCGAGCGCGTTGGCAAACTCCGCGAGGGATGGAAGGCGGATATCATCGGCCTCGAAACCGATATCACCCGCGCGACGCCGTTGCACGACGTACTCTCGCATCTCACGTTCGCAGCCCACGGCGACGACGTGCAGTTCACGATGGTTGACGGCGAGGTGCTCATGCGCGAGGGCGAAGTGCTCGTCGCCGATGCCGACGAGATCCGGTCACGAGCGCGCGAATTTGCGGCTGAACTCGACGTGGCACCCTGACATCAAGACAGCAACGGTCATCCGGTACGATCGAACGCGGCCGCTCATTTTGACGAAAGGGGCGTTCGACAGTCGACGTGACTGTCGTCAGAACCCGATCGAATCCAGAATATCGAGGCTGAGTCCGGCCGCCTGTACGAGTTTGTAGCCCAGAAAGAGCCCCACGATTCCCATAAGACCGGGGAGTTCAGGCGGTGCCGGAATCGGTACGTCGACGAGCGCGAAGAACGCGCCGGTGAGTGCGCCGGTCAGCAGTCCCAGGACGATGAGCTGCAGGTCCATACCGGTGTGAGTGCGGGCACCGCCAAAAGAACGCTGACTCGGATCGACACCGCCACTCGAGTGCGGCCGGCGCCGTAAGGATCGCGTTCCGTCCGTCTATTTTCGACACCTGACGATACTCAGTTTTAATATCGTCGAAGACAGGAACCCTCGTATGCAACTCAACGGACAGTCGCAGACGGATGTCACGGTTCCCGACGAGTTCGACTCGGCGCAGGCAAAGGTCGTCTACCTCTATCTGCACGTCTGGCCGGACTCGACGGCAGACGATCTCTGCGGCGCGCTCGGAATCAACAAGGGAACGGTGCTTTCGATCGTTCGAACGCTTCGAAAACAGGGCTACGTCGAGCGAGTCGACGGGCGGTATCGGCTCTCCTGAGCAGCGACAGCGCCTACAGCTCGATCCGTTCGACCAACTGCTCGTGATTCTCGTTCGTGTTGACCGCGACGATCCGGACGTGGTCTTCGAGTCCCGAATCACGAAGCTTCGCCTTTAGCAGGTTGTCCACCTGATAGACGCCCGCAGCGTTGGTCATCGCGATTTCGACCATCACCGGACTGCTCTCTCCCTCGTAAAGCGAGACGCGTTTGATCGCCTGACTCGAGAGCGTGTTGATCCCGCGGCCGCCATGCTCGTAGGGGATGCGCGAGCGCCCGCTTTCCATGTCCAGTGCATCCGAGACGCGGATGACACCGGCTTCGGTCGTCAACGGCGTCTCGGCCGTGTGGTGACAGAGAATCGCGTGGAGCACCTCGCCCTTCACGCGGACCTGATCGGCAAGATCGTAGAACTCCGGGAGCACGCGGTCGAGAATGTCCGCAGCGAGTGGAATCGAGTAGTAGACGTGCTCGTCGCGGTGGACCACGTGGCCCACGTCGTGCAGCGTCGCCGCGAGCGCGATGATCACCGACTCGTCCTCCTCAGCGAGTCCCTGCTGGCGCGCGCCGTTGAAATCGACGTTACCCGCCTTCAACAGATCGTACAGACAGAGCGCCCGGTTGCGGACGATCTCGATGTGTTTCTCGCCGTGGTCGTTGTAGCGCATCCGATCGACGGCGTTGACGTTCTGGGCCTCGAGATAGGTCTGGATCTCCTCGTCCGCGTCGATGTACTCGAGTACGGCGTTCAGTTTTTCGTCTGGAAAGTTGTGGTCGGCGTCGGGGTCGTAGATGCGACTGCCGTTGTCGGTGCCGTTCTCGCGGCTCTCGTCGCTGTCCTGGCTCGCAGTATCAGTCATACCGTTCACGTCGGGTGCGGACTAAAAAAGCGCTGCGCCGGGAGTCGACGTGGTAAAACGGGTCGTCGTTTCGGACCGTCCTTACGCTGCGGCTTCGACAGCGTCCTCAACCTCTGCGTACTCTGGCTCGACGCCGGGGTCGTCGCTGACCCACGAGTACGTAATCTCGCCGTCGGAATCGACGACGAAGACAGAGCGCTTGGCGACGCCGTAGACACCGAGGTCCTCGAAGTCCATCTCGACATCGTAGGCCTCGATGATCTCCTTGTTGAAGTCGCTGATCAGGCCGAAGTCGAGGTCGTTCTGGTCACGGAACTCGTTGAGCGTGAACGGCGAGTCGCGGCTGACGCCGTAGACCGTCGCGTCGACGTCCTCGAACGCGGCGAGGCGGTCCTGGAACGTGCACATCTCGTCCGTGCAGACGCCGGTGAACGCGGCCGGGAAGAACGCGAGGACGACCGGTGCATCCTCGGAGAGGGCGTCCGAGAGGCTGAACTCGTCGACGTCGCCGTTTGCGAGCGGTGCCGTGAAGTCGGGTGCGGAATCGCCAGTTGCTGGCATCACCTGCATCTTACGTCCAGGCGGGAAAGACAGTTTCGTTCGCGGACCAGTCGTCGTCGGGTAATATCGTCGGTCCCGACACAGACGGAGTTAGTAGGACTTTGGCAACCCGAGCACGTGCTCTGCGATGTAGTTCTTCACCATCTCGTTCGAAATCGGCGCGATGACGTTGATCATCGTCTCGCGCCAGTAGCGCTCCACGTCGTACTCGCTCGCGTAGCCCATCCCACCGTGGACGCGAACCGCGCGCTCGCAGGCCTCGAGTGCGTCCTCGCTCGCCCGGAGTTTCACCGCGTTCGCCTCCGCGCCGCAGTCCCGGTCGTTGTCGTACAGCCAGGCCGCCTTTCGCACCATCAACTCGTCCTGTTCCAGTTTCGACCACGAATCCGCGAGCGGGTGCTGGATGCCCTGATAGCTCCCGATTTCGTTTCCGAAGACGACGCGATCATCCGCGTAGGCCGCGGCCTTCTCGAGTGCGGCCTGGCCGATGCCGACGGCGTTCGCGGCGAGGGCGATTCGCTCCGTATTCGCAAAGCGCAGCAGGTAGCGGAATCCCTTGCCCTCTTCGGCGATGCGGTCCTCGATGGGGATCTCGTACTCGTCGAACCAGACTTCGTTCGAGTCGGAGGCACCGCGGCCGGCTTTCGGGATTTCGGTGACGCCGACGCCAGGCAGATCACGGTGAAAGTCGGTGAAAAAGAGCGTGAGTCCCCCGAAGCGGTCGGCTTCTTCTCGCGGCTTCGTTCGGGCGAGAAGCATGATCACGTCGGCCTTCTGGGCCTTCGAGGTCCAGATTTTCTGCCCGGAGACGCTGTAGACGCCCACCTCATCGTCGCGTTCGGCGGTCGTCTCGATTCGCGAGGTGTCGGTTCCCGCGTTCGGTTCGGTGACGCCGGTACAGACCTGCACGTCGCCGCCGCCGATCTTCGGGAGATAGCGTTCTTTGTGCGCCTCGTCGCCGAACGCGACGAGCGGTTCGGAGCTAAACGTGTGGTGGGCGGTGATCGAGGTGCCGGCCATCGCAGCGCCCGAGCGCGCGATTTCCTGCTGGACCAGCGCGGCTTCCTGGACGCCGTACCCCTGACCGCCGTACGCTTCGGGAATCGTCAGCCCGCACCAGCCGTGTTCCGCAAACGTCTCGAAGAACGACTCGGGGTACTCGTGGTTCAGGTCGCGCTCGCGCCAGTAGTCGTCGCCGAACTCGTCACAGAGGTCGCGAATCTCCGATCGGATGAGTTGCTGTTCGTCCGTGAGATCGAAGTCCATAGCTCGAATCTCTCGCGAGATATGGTAAGTGTATACTACCCATGGCCTCCCCAGAACAGTGCTTTGGCGGTGGGTTCGGACCGTGACCTCACTTGGTGTCTTCCCGCAGACAGTAGCCGACAGCGGCTTCCTTACACGTTGTTGTGCTGGGGATTGTACGGGGAGCATACGCCACGAAACGGACTGCTATCCGGGACTGATCACCCCCCCAACTCGTCAGCGAATGCATCCGCTTCGTGAACTGTCTCCAGTACTTGGATAACTGAGCGGTCCAAAAAGGTTATAATTGCCAGCGGGTAAGCCACGCATAGAGATGGTAGTCGAAACCGCACCGCTGTTCATCCCTGGTGCACCCGGGGGTCCGGAACTATTGATCATCCTTTTCATCGCCATTCTGCTGTTCGGGGCGAACAAAATCCCGAAGCTGGCACGGTCGACCGGTGAGGCCATGGGCGAGTTCCAGAAGGGGCGTGAAAAGGTCGAAACAGAACTCGAGGAGATGCGCGACGGGGACTTCGAGGGCGACCTCGACGAGGAAGACGACGAGTTCGTCGACACCGAACCGGTGACGTCCGAAGACGACGAGACCGAGACTGAGACCGAAACGGAAACGAGCACGAACTAACGGTTTTTCCCGGGGCGTGTGGCCTAGCGGAGAGGGCAGGAGGTTCCTAACCTTCTGATCGTGGGTTCAAATCCCGCCACGCCCGTCCGCGACGAACGCATGTGAGGAGCGGACGGGCACGGGATTTGAACGAGAGAAGACGCGCGTAGCGCAGCGAGCGCGTCTTCGCGTTGTTCGAATCCCGCCGCGTCTTCTCTCACCCACGTATTACGCCCCGTACGCAGCGTACGCAGCACTTCAACAGCAACGACAGCAGTGCCGCCAGGCAAACCGGGACTCGAGTACACCCCAAGTTCGATTCGTTGTTACTTGCTGTCTGTTCCAGTCGGTAGCCGTTCTGTTGCTTCAATCTGTCTCCCCACCGCTAGGAAATTACCGAGCCGTCCACCCACCGTCGACCGCCAGACACGACCCGGTCACGTAATTTGCTGCATCGCTCGCCAGAAACACCACTGGCCCAGCGATCTCGGCCGGGTCGGCAAAGCGCTCGAGTGGTGTCCGATCGAGAATCGACTGGCGGAGTTGCTCGTTGGACTCGAGTGCCGCGGTCAGTTCGGTCGAGACGTACCCCGGTGCAACGGCATTCACACGGACGTCGGGTGCCCAGTCGAGCGCGACGCTCTTGGTGAGGCCGACGAGGCCGTGCTTGGAGGCGACGTAGGGGTGTTGGCGCGGGAGGCCGACCAGCCCACCGACGCTGGCGACGTTGACAACCGAGCCGCCGCCGTTGTCGTGGAGATGTTGCGCTGCTGCGGTCGTCACCTCGTAGGCACCGCTGAGATTGACCGCGAGTGTTCGGTCGAAACTCTCGGTCGCGACGTCCTCGGGCCGGCCGAGCGCGTCGTCCGGGTTGAAGCCGGCGTTGTTGACGACGGTGTCGAGGCCCCCAAACTCTTCGACGGTGCGGTCGATCGCATCTGCGACGGCACTCGGGTCCGTAACGTCCGCCGGAACCGCGAGCGCCTCACCGCCGTCGGCCTCGATCTCGGTGACGACCGACTCGAGTTCGTCAGTTGAACGAGCCACAGGAACGACGGCAGCGCCTGCGGCCGCGAGTTCACAGGCGATGGCGCGGCCAATGCCGCGGCCGCCGCCGGTGACCAGTGCAACCGTGTCCTCGAGTGTGAACGCAGTCGTCAGAGTCGTGCTCATCGTGGTACGTAGGCACACTGTGTGGCAGCCACATTAACGTACGCTCGCTGAGGAGCGAATGCTGAACCTATCTTTCCAATGATCTGTCTGTCTTCGAATACGAACCGCTATCAGTGGACACGGTACGTGACAGCAGACCACCAGACGGCAGTACGTGTCGATTTGCTAACTACCCGAGTTATCAGATATGGTAATGAGCGGATGAATTTTTTGAAGGGTGACTGAGAGGGACGGTATAATGGCTATTGACGAAGCCGACCAACCGGATGCTGACGGCGCGTCGACGGGTGAGGCGTCGGCATCTGGGTCGGGGGATGCAGGCTCCCACGAGTCGGACGCCGGTTCGGGATCCGGCGTTCGTGTCGGCGAGTATACGTGGGCGGATTTTATGGAGGAGTATGGGTACAGGGACGAGGTCGACACGGTGTACTCGGGGCTCGAGCACGACGACGAGACCACGGACCAGCTCGGACTCGATACCGACGAGACACCCGAGCCGGCGGTGCCGACAGATACGGACTTCGCGGACGTCTCGTTCGACCCCGAGCCGTATCTCGGCTACACGCCGGATGACCTCCACGACCGGGTCATTCCGCTGGCCGGGTCGAACTACGATGCACTCGAGGAGCCGTTCCTCGAGTACGTCGATCCGGAGACGACGCCGATCGTCAAGGACGTCTGGACCTGGGAGCACTACAAGTGGGAGTACTACTACGACGAGGACGGCAGTCGACCGCGCGATACCGACGGCGAGATCGTTCGTCACGACAAAGAAGACGCTCTCGGTTTCGATCCGGACACGCTCGAGGATCGCCTCTCGATCGCTGACGACATCGCGATGGAACTCGACGACGTCGTCGAGGAGCGGACGGTCAACATTCAGGACGACATCGACGAGGACGAGTTCTTCTCCACCGCAGACGGGAACACGACCGTCAGCAACCGCTACGATCTCGAGAAAACGGTGCCGATGGAGAAGAAGACGCACTTCCGCGAAATCGAGCGCTACTGGGTGAACAAACCCTACGCCTACGTCGTTATCTTCCACTCCGAGAAGGAAAACGAGAAGAAGTACTACATGGTCGAACCGCACCTGAACGAGATCGAACTCGAGTTACAGGACTTTCTCTCGGGCAAACTCAGGAAGGCGATCAAGTACTCCGACGACGGCGTCAAGGAGAAAGCGGACGAGGACGGGCGACGGATCGTTATCGAGGACGAGACGCGCCAGCTGTTAAAACGGTATGACCTCTTCGAGAAGACCTCGGGGAGCAACAAGGCAGGGATTATCGAGACGATTCAGACGCTGCTTGACGACGAGGAAGAAGCCGACGAGGACGACGGCCCAGCCCAACTCGAGGGGATCGAGGTACGTCCAGAGCCGATCATCCTCGCGGAGGATCCCGACACGCTGAACGAGTATCAGGTCGAGAAGCTACTCTACTTCCTCAAGCGCAACTTCATCGGCTACGAGCGGATCGACGGAATCAAACACGACATCAACGTCGAGGACATCTCCGTCGACGGCTACAACTCGCCCGTCTTCGTCTATCACTCCGAGTACGAACAGATCATCTCGAACATCTACCACGGCGAGGACGAACTCGACGACTTCGTCGTCAAACTCGCACAGCGATCCGGGAAGGGGATCAGCAAACGGCTGCCGCAGGTGGACGCGACGCTGCCAGACGGCTCGCGTGCCCAGCTTACGCTCGGCCAGGAGGTCTCGGACCACGGGACCAACTACACCATCCGTCAGTTCAAGGACGTGCCGTTCACGCCGATCGACCTCATCAACTGGAATACTTTCAGCTTAGACGAGATGGCGTTCCTCTGGCTCGCCATCGAGAACCACAAGAGCCTGATCTTCGCTGGCGGTACGGCGTCCGGGAAGACGACCTCGCTGAACGCGGTCTCGCTCTTTATCCCCTCGAGCGCGAAGATCGTCTCCATCGAGGACACCCGCGAGGTCGAGTTGCCACAGCGAAACTGGATCGCGAGCGTCACCCGACCCTCGTTCGCCGACGACGAGCAGGGTGACGTCGACGAATTCGACCTGCTGGAAGCCGCGCTCCGACAGCGCCCTGACTATATCGTGATGGGTGAGATCCGTGGTGAGGAGGGTCGAACGCTGTTCCAGGTCATGTCGACGGGTCACACGACCTACACGACGTTCCACGCGGACTCCGTCGACGAGGTGCTAAAGCGGTTTACGACGGATCCGATCAACGTCTCGAAAACGATGTTCACCGCGCTGGACCTGGTCTCGATCCAGACCCAGACCCGGGTGCAGGGCCGGAAGGTCCGCCGGAACAAGTCGCTCACCGAGATCAACCACTACGAGGCCGAACACGACGAGATCAACGTCCAGGACGTCTACCAGTGGCAGGCAGAAACGGACGAGTTCCTCAAGATGGGTGACTCGAACACTCTAGAGGAGATCCAGTTCGACCGCGGGTGGAGCACCGAGAAACTCGAGAACGAACTGTTCAAACGCGAGGTCATCCTCGCCTACCTGATCAAGAACGGGCTCAACACCTACGCCGAGGTCGCGGCGACGGTGCAGGCGTTCATCAACGACCCGGACACGATCTTGACGCTCATCGCGAACGGACAACTCGAGGACAGCCTGGAAGACCTCCGCGAGATGGAGAGCGTCCTGATCGACGTCGACCAGGAGAAAGAGGAGCTCGTTCCCCGCCCGGACGCGACGAGCGAGACGTACAACCTCTCGATGGACTTACTCGAACGGGCCGAGGAGTCGCTGTTCGAGGAGTACCGCGGAAAGGTCCCAAGCGGGCTCGCGAGCGCACTCGGTGAGACCGAGAGCGAGGAGCCGATCGAGGTCGAGAACGGAGACGACGAGTTCGACTTCGCGGGAGACATCGACGACGGCCTCGCAGACGAGTGGACGTTCGGCGACGGGACAGCAGAGTTCGCGACGACGGCAGGAACCGCGACCGCTGGTGCGGACGACGACGAACCGGACTGGTTCGACGACTCCGACGACAGCGGGTTCGGCATTGAAGCGACTGCCGCCGAAACCGGACCGAGTACGGGGTCAGCCCCTGCCGCTGGCTCCGCTTCCGGTCCAGCCGCCGACTCGACAGCGAACACCGACACTGAACCACTGAGCGCCGAGGCATCAGCGGAGGGTACGGCTGGTGGTACAACCGACGTACCTGACACTGCCGACGAGTTCGGTTCGGGCGAGCCACCAGCATGGAACGTCGACGAGTCGGCCGGCGACGACAGCATCTTCGACGATTCAGCGGCCGACGCTTCCCAGCAGTCGACAGCAGCAGGGCATCAGTCGTCGACCTCGGGGGCTACGGCCGGGGCCGAGACGAAAGGGGAGTCGAACGACGATGTCACGGTGTTCCCATCGGACGATCCCGATGACAGTGACTTCGGCGGCCTCTTCGACGACATGGGCGAGACACTCGATGAACTCGAGTCCACTGCCGCGGCGTCGTCGGCGGTCGACGGTGACACAGAGCGTGTGTCGACGGCCGACGGCGACGCGATGTTCTCGGGTGACGAACTCGAGGATGTTTTCGATCCGGATCCAGAGCCGATCGCGGACGATGGTGAGGGAGACACGCCGGAATCGTCGGAATCGTTAGAATCGCCGGTAGAACCCGAGGAGACGGGCGAAAAGACAACCGACGACGAGACAGAGACGGCGACAGAGACAGCGGAGTCGACACCAGCCACAGCACCGGAAACCACGGACGAAGCCGGTACAACTGAGCGGACAGACGCCAGCCCCGAGGACGAGGGTGCTGCCGACGGGGACACCAACCCTGCTGATACGTCGCAGTCGTCGGACGACGGACCATCCGTTCCTGACAGCGCTGTTCCATCCATCGAACTTGGTTCTGGAACCCCCGTCGACGAGCGTGGGCCTGGGGCCGGCGCTGGTCCCGGCTCAGGTCCCGGAGCCGGTCCAGCAGGCGAGACAACGGGTGACGGTGAGGATGTCGGCGACGACGGGGTCACAGAGGTCGGCGAAGACGAAACTGAAACTGAAGACGAAGACGAAGACAAAGACAATCAGGCCGAGGAGAACATGATGTCGTTCGATGAGGCGGATATTGCTGTCGATGATGGAGATGCTGGTGCAACCGATGCGAACACGACCGGCGAGGAGTCGACCTCGATCTTCGGCGACCAGTCTGACCCGGTCTTTGCTGGGGACGACCCGGATGCAGACGCACACGCTGCACAGGATGACCCAGACGGCGGTTCACTGTTCGATGATGCAGAGAGCGGGCCGAAATCCAGTATCTTTGCGGACGACGGCGACGCTGACGATGTGAGCGACGAACCGGAAGACGCGGACACCGACGACGGTGCGACCTCCGAGCGCGCCGCCGACAGCGACGACGCCACTGAGAGCACCGACGATCGCACCACAAGCACCGACACTGATACTGACACCGACACCGACACGACTACGACGGAGACCGACGAATGAGCCTTAAAACCGATACCAACGGCCCCTCTACCACCGGCAGCGTCGGTGGCGGCTCAGATCTCCTCGGAGAGACGTTCTACCCGCTCTATGACCTGCTGTTCAGTGAGGACAGCCAGTTCGTCAAGGATGTCGAGACGAAACTCGCCCAGGCTCGGATGACGGATACGGTCGAGATGTACCTCTCACGGTCGCTCGGCATCGGCTTCATCAGCGGCCTCGCACTCTGGCTGATCGGGCTGACGCTTGGCTATCTGTTGTTTGCAACCGGGCTGATCGCTGTCGACGTCATCATCGGTTTCCCCGTCGGTAACGAGACACTGCTCGCAGTCATCGAAGCACTTCGAATCCCAGCGTTGGTCTTCGTCACCGGACTCATCTTCGGGACCATCGGGTTCGCGCTCGGCTTTGGCTCGCTGGTCGCGATACCCTACTCGCGTGCCTCCGCACGGAAGCGCGAGATCAACATGTTGCTCACCGACTCCGTCTCGTTCATGTACGCGCTGTCGGTCGGTGGTCTGAACCAACTCGAGATCATCGAGGCGATGGCCCAGGCCGACGACACCTACGGGGAGGTCGCAAAGGAGTTCCAGAGCATTGTCAAGGAAACCGAGTACTTCGACGTCGACTACCGAACCGCAATCCGAAATCAGGCCGTCGAGACGCCGAGCGACGAACTCTCGCAGTTCCTCACGGATATGCTCTCGATCGTCAACAGCGGCGGTGACATGGAGAGCTTCCTCGAGGACAAGAAAGAAAAGCACATGCGAACCGCCAAGCAGGAACAGGAAATCACCCTCGAGACGCTCGAACTCTTCGGCGAGATGTACATGACGCTCTCGTTGTTTCCGCTCCTGTTGATCATCATCATGGTCGTCATGCAGATGATTCCGCAGGCGGAGGTTACCAACGAGATGCTGTACATGACCGTCTACGGGCTGATTCCGCTCACAGGCATCGGCTTCCTCGTCCTCGTTTCGACGGTCAAACACGACGAACCGGGGGACGGCTTCCTCTCGAACACGACCGGCGACAAGCACGTCCAGAGCGAGTCCGAACGCGGCCTGCTCAACCTCGGCCTCGTCGAGCAGTTCACCGGCGAGCACAGCGTCTTCGACCGCATCAAGAACCGCGAGGGGACCCACGAAACGCTCGAGGTACTCAAGCGCCCGCACATCTTCTTCCGGGACAATCCGCTGTTCACCCTCGCAGTGACGGTCCCAACGGCGCTCGTCGTCGTGACGACCGCGATGATGACCGGCGCAGCACCACTCTCCTGGAGCGCACTGCTCGATAACGTCGTCTGGGGAACGGTGCTCTACGTCTACATCCCGTTCTACATCATCGCGATCCCGCTCTCGATTTTCCGGGAGTGGAACGTTCGCCACCGCAACACCGTGGTCAATACCCTCTCGGAGGACCTCCGAAAGCTCTCGAGTGCGAACGACACAGGACTGACCCTACTCGAGTCGTTCAAATCTGTCGCCGATACGACGAACGGTAAACTGGCTCGCGAGTTCGAGTTGATGCACACGAAGGTCAACTACGGAACGAGTCTGAAGGCAGCACTCATCGAGTTCAACAACAAGTACCACATTCCGCGACTCGCGCGGACGACCCGCCTCATTACGGAAGCCCAGGAGGCGTCCAACCAGATTACAGACGTGCTCCGAACGGCTGCGAGCGCGAGTGAGAATCACGACGATATCGAACGCGAGCGCAAGTCTCGAACCCGGATGCAGGTCGTCATCATCATCATGACGTTCCTGACGGTGCTCGCCGTGATCGCGATTCTCAAGACCCAGTTCATCGATACGATGGCGGGACTGGAAGCAGGCGGTGGCGATGCCGGTGCCGACAGCGAACTCGCCCAGGCAGACCTGAGTGACAACATCAATATCGACATGCTCTCAGCGTTGTTCTTCCACGCAGTGACCCTGCAGGGGATCATCTCCGGGTTCATCTGTGGCTATATTCGGGATGCAGACGTACTGAGCGGACTCAAGTACGCGATCATACTCGCGACAATCGCGCTTCTCGGCTGGACGCTGGTGGCCTAATATGCGCGACGAACGCACGATTTCGGTCGGAACGCCGGACTGGGAGCGCGGACAGACGACCCAGGATTTCGCTGTCGGTATTGGGATTTTTATCCTGGCGATCGCGTTCGTCTTCTCGTTTCTCCCGTCGCTGATTACGCCGTTTGACTCGCCGGCTGGTGGTGCAGAGACAGCACAGGCGGATCGGATTGCGGATCAGGTCGTCGCAGACCTTGCCGACGGCGACCGGCCGAACGAAATCACGAGCGACGAGTTCGGAGAACGGTATACGGACGCAAACGAAACGAAACTGAGTAAGCAAATCGGACTCCGTGCAAACGAGAATGAAGAGATTGTCTACGACAATGTGAACATCAGTATAGAGGTGCTCAACCCACAAGATGCGGAAAGTCGATACATCGATACCGACTCACCCGCCGCTGGAGACACGTACGACAACCAATCGGCGGCGAGTGCGGCACGAATCGTCACCGTCGTCGATAAGGATGGAACGCCTGTCGATGGCTGTGAGTCTGCCTGTAGACTCGTTGTGAGGACGTGGTGACAATGGATCGAGAACGTACACGGAGAACGGAGACGGAGCGACACACCGACCGCGGTCAGGCCTACACACTCGAGGGTTTCATCGGTGCGATGATTGTCCTGATGGCAGTGCTCTTTGCCCTCCAGTCAGTCGTCATCACGCCGACATCGGGTGGGCTTGCTGATCGGTCGGTCCAGTCGCAGGTCCAGCAGGAAGCACAGGACGCGCTGGTAGTCAGCGATCAGCACGACAATCTGTCGGCACTCGTTCGCCACTGGGGAGATGACGAGTCGTTCGGCGACCTGAACGGTTCGACAGCCCCCGGTGATGACCACGACTATGATACCTTCAGTCAGAACGATCTCGAGAACGCGTCCGTCCTCGGGCAAGTCCTGAACGAGCGCTTTGCAGCACAGGGCTGGAACTACAATCTCGAGTTCCACTACACTGACGGAAGCGAGTTCGATCACAAAACGGCGGTCTACCAGGGTAGTCCACCGTCGGATGCGATCACTGCGAGCTACATGGTGATGCTATATGAGGATCAGTACGTCAAACCAGATGAGGAGGAGCCACTCGAGTCGTACGATGACGAACCAATGATCCCACGCGCAACGAGCGACGAGGATCCTGTCTACAACGTCGTGGAGGTGCGACTGGTCGTATGGTAGGCGATTCTACTCGCCCGCCTCGGGAAACTGACGAACCACAACGCGACCGCGGCCAAGTCATCCTCATCGGTGCGATCGCACTCGCGTTCATCATCCTCGGCATCGTCGTCGTCTTCAACGGCGTGCTCTACACCGAGACGATCTCCTCGAGTGCAACCAGTCAGAGCGCTGCCGATGCAGCGGTGACGCAGCACGAACTCGAGAAGGGTGTTGCAGGGATCATCCACCGTCAAAATATGGATGGTGAGACCTACGGAACCGAACAGTACAGTGGATTGCATAAGGATGTAGTCACGAATAGCGGAGCAATGATAACCGGTATTGAAGTCGAAGACGACTCGAGTAGCGATGCGACAGTGGCCACTAATGAGACTGATCTAAGCGTATTCAACGGAGACAATATCTCGGAAAATGGCGAGGAAACACAGATCGGACACCTTCTTCTTGAGGTAAAGGAACTCAACGGCGAAATTACAATAGAGTACCTCGGGGAATCTGTCACGATTGATTCAGATACGGTCGAACAAGAACCCGCACGGATCGATCTCGTGGCTGGCACAGTAAACGGAACGTCGAACGCCGAACTACAGGTGTTCGACCCGGAGACGGCTTATGACAGCGTCCAAATCGATGTTGATGAGGACGTTGAAGGAGGCTATGAGATTGTAACCAACGGTCAGGGAACGCTTGACTCGAGATTCAGTGAGGACGAAGTACCCGATGGGTCCTGGGCTATCAAAGCTACAGTGACATACGACTCGAACGATGTCTCGGTCGACCAGACGCACGATATTCCGGTCTATGGTGGTGAGCCATGACCCGAACCCGCGGCACCGAACACTCGCTTGGCACGAACCCTGGTTCAGATCGAGGAATGTCCATCGCAGTCACCCACGTCCTCACAATCGGGATCACAACAATCCTGATCGCGATGTTACTCACCAGCGCTGGCGGGCTACTTGAGACGGAGACCGATCGCTCTGCGGAGCGATCACTCGAGACGATCGGTGAACGAATCGCTGGCGAGGTTGAGAGTGCAGACCAGCTCGCCGACGAGGACGACCCGGACGTAACGATTACGGCAGCCCATCCACGGACCGTGGCGAACTCCGGCTACACCGTCGCGTTGCGTGAGAACTGCGAAGCGCCGTTACTCGATGGTGAGACCGACTGCGTCGAACTGACGGCGAGTAACGCTGATACCGTGGTTCACGTGCCGTTCACGACAGATCGGGAGCTCGGTGATACTGAGGTAGCTGGCGGAACGATCGAAATCGAGGTTGACGACGATGGAATCACACTCACTGGAGGGAATCGATGAAGCGATCTGAACAACCACCGGGGCGCTTCAGTCGTGATAATCGTGGTGTCTCCGAGGTCATTGCGTTCGTCCTCGTCTTCGGGATCATCCTCTCATCGGTCGCACTGCTGTCGATGACTGGCTTTCAGGCGATGGAAAACTACCAGGAAAACGAACAGCTGCAAAATGCTGAGCGGGCGATGGATGCGCTCGCGGAGAACTACAACGACGTGTTACAATACAGCGCGATCGAAGAGCGCTACGCTGAACTGTCCCTGCGAGAAGGGACGGTGTCGACCGGCAGTAGCGGGACAGGGCTCAATATCACTGTAGGTGACACTGTCGTCAAGGAGGACCTCGATATCGGTGAAGAGAACACGGATTACATCAACCTCGGTGAGTTCGCCTACACCACCGGTTCGGACACCATCGCGTACGATGGCGGAGCCGTTGTTCGGGAAAGCGAATATGGGAGCGCCGTCGTCAGGCAACCACACCTGAAATGCAGCGACGACCGCGCAATTATCTCGCTGGTGACGGTTGACGCCGACGAGCGGTCGATCCAGAGCAGCGACGGTCTTGGCTTCACGATGGCTGTCGAAAACCGAACATCAAAGCTATATCCTGCTTCTGGCGACGATGTCGAAATTCAGGTCGATTCACCTACCGCCGAGACTGCCTGGGAGGATCACATCCTCGAGCGGGGTAACTGGGACAAGGGTGAGTGTAGTGCAGACGAAGTCCTCGTCACAGTCGTCGAAGTCTCCATCGACTACTGATCTCTCACAGTCACCGCGACTCCGTCTCCCCTCATTCGTCGTTCCACGCGCCCGTCAACATCGCCCGTAATCCTGCTCGCTTCGTGAGCGCCTCGACTCGAGTACCATGCACGTCGAGCGTACCGGCCGTTTCGAGGTAGAGCCCGTTCGAGAGTTCGCGTGGCTCGGCCATAGGCGTCCCATCGGCGGTATGAGGAGTGTCGTTCAGAACCGTTGTTGACGGGGGACTCGAGTTGGTGCTGTCGCCAGCCGTGCCACTGCGTGACTGGTCGGTATCTACACCCTGCTCTGATTCCACGTCCGCTGGACTCCAGGGGACCGAAATCCCGCTGAGGCCGCGTTCGAAGAGATACTCCGTAGTCTGCACGAGTGCTTCGTGCGACTGGGAGTGGCCGATCGCGCCGATCGAGCCGCGGTCGTTGAAAAAGCGGACGACGTAGGAGTCGGTTGCTGCGTCGTCGTCGGTGTCCGCCGTAGCGTCAGCGCTGTCGTCCGTGTCTGTCGCTCCCTCGGACTTTGGCGTCTCGGCCGTTCCATCTGTCCCCTCATCCCTGCCAGAATTACGTTGGTCGACCCCATCGTCCGGACCCACCGCTGATTCGGTCTCCGTGTTCGGTTTAGCCCCCGACGCTGGTGCTGGTTCTGTGTCGCTCCCGTCTCCCTCTCTCTCGTCTTCTGCGGTCGTCCCATCGCCAGCGACAGCGGTCTCGTCAGCCGTCGACTCCGTAAACTGGAGCGACACGTCCTCGTGAACATTGGGAGCGTCACCCGGTAGTTGCATCCCGTCGTCGGATCCGAACGAGACGAGCAGTTGATCGACGAATCGTGCCGTCGCTGTCTCGAGTGCCGCCGCGCTCGCTGCCTCCCCGGTCGCGTCGGTGAGCGTCGCGACGAGTTCGTCGACCAGTTGCGGGCGCTCGAGTGCAAGCTGTCTCGCGACGGCCTGCCGACTGGTCGGATCGAGGCGCTGGCCGACTGCGGCACGCGTGAAGTGGTCGATCGACTCTTCGTGGTCGGTGAGTTCGTCGAGCGAGCAGGCAAGTCGGTCGATAGCGCCCGCACCCGTTGCCGTTCCGGCGAGAAAGAGGAACTGTCGGCCGTTCGTGTAGAGCGCCCGGTCGATCCCGCTCCAGGCCATGGCTTCGAGCAGGGAGCGCGCCCGATCCTTCTGGAGTGTCTCGGTTGCGGGTTCGACGGCCACGAGGAGAGCGGGAACGGTATCGACGGCGAAGACGTACTCGAGTGCCGTCTCGTCGACTGTCGTCTCGGCTGTACACGAGTTGGCGTGGACGTCCCAGCCGAGCGTCTCGAGGAAGGGATCGACGAGCCAGGTGCGCGTCGCCGGGCGCACGGCCGGTGGGGCGGACTCGACCACGGAGCGTGATCGAGCGACGAACGTGCGAAGCGCAGCACCGGTCATGTAACAGCGGTACTCGGCGAAGGGTCATGTAACGCTCGGCTGACTTTCAGGGGACGAAGACGGACGGTGGGTGCTGGCTCATCGCCCGCCGGGCGTGGGGCTGTCGGTTACTGGGTGTTGGGCTGGCGCTCGCTGGGCTGTTCTGTTCTCGTACTCGAGTCCGCTCTCGCTGGCAGAAGCGTTTCTGTACACTAGTCCTTGTCACACCGGTAGATCCGGCGGCGTGCGTCGCGGACCTCGAAGGCCGATTTGAGTGACGGAGGAATCGTCTCCGCCTTGCCGATGACGAGGAAGCCGTCGTCGGTGAGCGAACGGGCGATCGTCTGCAGTATTGGGCGCTTGAACTCGTTATCGATGTAGATAAACAGGTTTCGGCAGACGACGAGGTCGAAGTCTGCGGTCGATTTCGGCTCGTCGTTGATGAGGTCGTGGCGTTCGAACGTCACTGACTGTCGAACGTCGTCATCGAGTTTGTAGGTTCGGCCCTGGCGTTCGACGTACTGTTCGTAGTGTTCGTCGTACGGCTCGAGGAACGAGAGCTGATCGTCCAGATCGACGGTGCGGGGCGCTTCGTAGACGCCGTCACGGGCGGTCTCGAGTGCTGGCTCGCTGATGTCGGTGCCGAGGATTTCGACGGTGTCCGCATCGATTTCGGGGTCGAGGTGGGCGAGCAACGACAGCGAGTACGGTTCGCGACCGTCTGCACAGGCAGCACTCCAGATCCGAACCGGTTCGTCGGTGTCCTGCCGACGAGCGCTACAGTGGCGTAGAATCTGGCGGATACCGTCCCAGACCTCAGGATTTCTGAAAAAGCCGGTGACGTTGATGCTGAAGGACTCGAGGAGGGACGCCTGCTCGTCGGGATCGCTGTGAAGCAGGTCGACGTACTCGGTGTAGGTGTCAGTCTGTGTCCGGCGCATTCGCGAGGAGATTCGCCGGTCGAGATAGCTGTCGTTGTAGTGGCTCGTCGCGAAGTTGAGTTCGGCTTCGACGAACGCGAGGAGGTTGTCGAAGGCGTCTGCGTCTGTCTCTGCGGGAGGTTCTGTGCCTGAGGCTGTGTCTGAGGCTGTGTCTGTGCCTGAGGCTGTGTCTGAGCCGGAGTCTAAATCAGTATCTGTATCTGTATCTGAGCCGGAGTCTGATTCAGTACGCAAATCGCTATCGGGCGTTGACTCTGACTGTCCGCTCACAGCTCCGTCACTTCCTGCGTGCCATCCTCGTTCGAACTCTTCACCATGAGCACTCCCGTTCCGGGGGTGAACTCGACCGTCCGGCCACGGTCACCACCCAGATCAGCGGCGACCAGCGGAACGCCAAGCTTCTCGAGTTCGGCCTTGGCTGCGGCGATGTTTCGCTGGCCGACACCGTCACCGAAGCTGTCGAACTCGAACATGTCGCTGCCGCCGGCGAGTTTGGCCTCGACAGACGTGTAGCTCGCACCGCGCTCGACCATGCGACGGAGGAGTGCACGGATGGCTGTATCCGCGTACTTGCCCGGTTTTCGGTCGCTGTTCTCGGCTTCGTCGCCGTCGGGGAGCATCGTGTGGGCGAGGCCACCGATCTCCGTCTCAGGATCGTAGAGGGCAATTGCGACACAGGAGCCGAGTCCGTAGGATTTGAGTGTATCGTCGCCGTCGCTGACGGTCAGTTCGGAGATACCGACCTGGACCGGCGTCGGCGCGCCCGGTTCTGTTCCGTAAGTCTTCATGTGTCAGTAACTTCCTGAAATTCGGCGGTCGTCGGTGCCTGTTCGATGCGGTCGACGTCGAGATCGTTCAACGCGCGTTCGAGGTCCGACTCGTCCGGAATCGCGTAGATCTCACAGTCGAACTCCTGTCCGTCGGCGACGATAACCGTGTCGAAGACGAACGCGAACTCCTGTTCTTCGCCGAGCTGGATCACGACGGGATCGACCGCTGCAGCGCCGATGTCGTGGATGAACTCCGGTGTCGAGTGGTCGATTGTTGTATCCAGCACGTTGGCCCAGCCGTCGAGGAAGCCACTGGCCATGATGTTCCCCAGTTCTGTGATCGCACTCTGGCCCATCTGGCCGAACCCGTCTTCGTCGACCTCCATCGGGACCATCGCGTCGACGATTTCGTTCGCCGACTCCTCGTCGAAGAGGAACAGCAAGTATCCGCTTGGGAGGCCATCGAACTCGAAGGCGACGCCGACGAGTCGTTCGTCGGGCACCTGCTCGGGAATCGTCTCGAGTGAGACGAAGTTGAGCCGACGGATTTCGACGCTCGTATCGATGCCGGTGAGCGTCGTTGCCGTTTTTGCGACCTCCTCTGCGCCGCGTTCGGCCATGCGGTCGAAGCCGTCGAGTTTGTCGTACTCGATCCCGTCGCTGGCTCGGAGTTGCTCTAAGAGCGAGGCCATCGACTCACGTTCGGGGAAGAGGTAGTGGCTGAACCCGACCTGCGTTTCGATGGTTTCGATCTGGCTCTGGAAGAGGAGTGCGAGGTCGTCGCCGGCCGGTGCTTCCTCGACGTCGTCGAAGAAGGTCTCTGCCGAGTGACCTTCGATGAATTCGGGCGTCGACACGTCGATCACCGTCTCGAGGACGTCCGCCCAGCCGTCGATGAACCCGTTGTTCATGATGTTGCCGACCTCAGTGGCAGCACTCTTTGTCATTTCGTCGAACTCCTCGAGTTCGCCGTCGTCGGTGGTGGCCTCGGCGTCGGTCGCCGACTCCTCTAGAAGCGTTTCGACGATTCGAAGCGCGTTCTCGCGCTCGAAGACGATAACGGAGTAGCCATCGATTGCGCCGGTGAGTTCGACCCGGACACCGACTTTCGCGGTCGAGTCCTCGAAATCCCGACGAATCTCCCGGCCGCGCATGAAGTTGAGCTTCGTGACGCCGGCACGGGTTTCGACATCAGTCATGTGTGTGAGCCGCCCCGCTGCGAGGCCGGCACCCTCTCGGGCCATCCGGTAGAACGTCCCGAGTGCGTTGACGTCGAGTTTCATGCTGGTTGGACGTCGATTCCGTTGACCAGTTCGACGAACTCTTCGAGATCCGGGAAGGCGTAGATCTCGGCCTCGATCTGGTAGCTCGGAACCGTGAGGTCCGAGTCGAAGAACAGGGCGAGATCGTCGTTCCCGAGTCCCGCGGTTCGTGTGACGATTTCCTCACCGGGCGCGTAGACGAGTTGTGGGGCCGCCGTGTCGATCATGCGTCCCATCACGTCCGCCCAGCCGTCGATGAAGCCACTTGCCATCATGTTCCCCATCTCCTCGACGGCGCTTCGGGCCATCTTCCCGGAGACGTCGGACATGTCGTCGACGACGTCGTTGAGCATGATCGCGGTGATTTTCTTCGCACTCTCCTCGGGGAAGAGGATGAGAATGTGCCCGTGTGGTGGGTTGAGTAGACGAACCCGAACCCCAACTCGCTTGCCGGGCTCGAGCTGGGAGTCGAGGTCGTCCACGTCGATGAAGTTCGTCTTCATCACCTCCATCTGGGCGTCCTCCCCGGTCAGTTTGGTCATGTTGTCGGCGACGCCGTTCGTCCCGACCTTTGCCATTTCATTGATGAAACTCAGTTTCCGAATGTCGACCATCAGCGTCATGAATTCCTCCGTCGATCTGCGTCTGTCTCTGTGTCTGCGACTGCCACGTTCGCGTCTGCATCCGCGTCCGCAGCCAATTGTCCGTGTCTCGATACCGTTGTATTCGCGTTCATAGTGTCGTCACATCCAGGATATTCACGATCTTGCCACGGCCACGAACCGTCGCACCGCTCAGCCCGGGCAGATTCGCCATGAACCCCTCGAAGGGTTTGACGACAACTTCCTGCTGGCCGTGTACGGCATCACAGCGGAGTGCGATCGGCCGCACGTCCTCTCGAATTCGGACGACCATTCCGTGCGCGGGCGTCCGAAGTTCCTGTTCGTCGCCGTCGAACGTACTCGAGTTCGTCGTTCCGTCGTCGGACGCCGATGCGAGTACGTTGTCGAGATCGAGGACCGGCGTACCGGTGCCGGTGTTGGTGTTGGTGTTGGTGTCGGTATCGGTGCCGGTGCCGGTTTCGGTGTTTGTGCCGGTGTCAGTACCGATACTCGACTCTGCATGGTCGGCTGTCTCGTCAGCCGTGTCGGATACGTCAGCACGGTTTGAGCCGACCGCGGCATCCGCAGTCGCGTCCGAAGCCACATCGGTACCCACTGCGGAGTCGGTGTCGGCGGCACGTGCTTCGTCGTCGCGAAGCACCGGGTCGCCGTCTTCGGTTTCGACCAGTTCGACCGGTACGATGTCCGAGACGGCTTTCGTGGGAATACCGTACTCTTCGCCACCGCTTTCGACGAAGAGTACGTCGTCGATCGCGATCGAGACGGGAACCGTCATCGTCACGGTCGTTCCCTCACCGGGCTCGCTGTCGATTTCGACCGTCCCGTCTAGGTCTTCGATTGTTCGCTTGACGACGTCCATCCCGACACCGCGGCCGCTGACGTCGGTAACTTCGCTCGCGGTCGACAGCCCAGGATGGAAGATGAGTTCGGTAACGTCCTCGTCGGTGAGGTCGGCGGCGTCGGCTTCCGAGAGCACGTCTGCGTCGGCCGCCTCGGATCGAAGCCGTTCGGGATCGAGACCACTGCCGTCGTCCGAAACCGAGATCGTCACTCGGTCGCGTTCCCGTTCGGCCGTCACCTCGACCGTTCCCTCTTCGGGTTTGTCGGACTCTGCCCGTTCCGACGGCGATTCGATACCGTGGTCGACCGCGTTTCGCACGAGGTGGATCAGCGGATCGCGCAGCTGGTCGAGAATACTCCGGTCGAGTTCGACGTCTTCGCCGGTCATCTCGAAGGCGACGGTCTTCTCCTGCTCGCGTGCGATGTCCCGGACGACCCGCGGCAGTCGGTTTGCGACCGTCCGCAGTGGAACGAGACGGACGTCCATCACCGTCTCCTGGAGATCCGTCGTCAGCGATTCGAGATCGTCGAGTTCGGCTGTGATTGCACCGGCGTCTGCCACCGCCTCGGCGAACTCACCGGATTCGACCTCGTGACGAAGGCGGACGCGACTCGTCACCAGCCCCTCAACGAGCGTCAGCAACTCGTCGATCTGCTCGACATCGACGCGGACGGACTGGGTTTCGTCCCCCTCTCGTTCGGTATCCGGACGCGCTGCTGTCTCCGGGACCGTGATGTCGGGAATCTCGAGATTCGGTTCCTCGACGACCGGCCCGCTGTCGGCTTCGGTGCCGAATCCGGCCGTAGCGTCGACAGTGGCGTCGGCTTCGGACTCGGACTCGGCTGTGTCCGTTTCGTCGAACCCGCCGGGACTCGAGTACTCCTCGCCGAGCGACCCACGCTGTGGATCGGTGTCGATGTCGGCAGCGTCGTCACCGAAGTCGATATCGAGGTCTGCGAACGCGTCGTCCTCGAGGGTGTCGTCTCCGTCATCCGAATCGCTCTCCCAGTCGTCGAACGAGTCGGGTTCGGAGAAGCTGCCTGCGTCAGCGTCCACGTCGCTCGTGAACGCGTCAGCGTCTGTTGCATCCGCTCTGTCGCTATCGCTGTCACCGAAGGCGACATCGTCCTGAATCGACGGGTTGAACGGCGTGTCCGCGGTCGCGAACTCGCTGTCGTCAGCCACGGTTGTGAACTCAGAGTCAGTTGTGTCCGTCCCGTTATCTGCGGACGTGTCCGTGGCGTCATCGGCAGCCACGTTCGCGTTTACGTCTGCGTCACCGTCGTCCGCTACGTCCACGGACTCCTCGCCAGACGACTCCGCTGGCTCGAATTCAGTATCGAGGTCGGAGTCGTTGCTGGAGTCGACAGCAAAGTCGGACTCACTGCTGGAGTCAACCTCGAGTCCGGAGTCGAAGTCGGAGTCCGTCTCGTCATCGACCGGCGACGGGGACTCAGAGTCGGCCGTCGGGGCGGAGTCAGAGTCACCATCATCGGTGAACTTGGAGTCAGAGGCAGCGTCGACTGTAAATTCGGAGTCAGACTCAGACTCAGACCCAGAGTCAGACTCAGACTCAGAGTCAATGTCCGACGCGGGCTCGAGTGCAGCCTCGTCTTCGACTGCCTCGCCGAGTCCGTCATCGACAGTCTCGGAGTCCGCTGGCGGTACTGACTCGTCGGTTTCGGTAACCGAGACCGACGTCTCGTCCGCCGGTGTGTCGGTTGCGTCCGTGGTACCAAACACGTCAGCAGCGTCGGCTGCTGTGTCACTCGTGTGACCGAACGGCGTCGTACTCGAGTCCGTGTCAGTGTCAGTATCGGTGTCGGCATCTTCGAACCAGGATGCGACGTCGTCGGATCCACGGTCGTCGTCTGCGGCTGTGGTTGTAGTTGTGGTTGTGGTCGTGGTTGTCGAGTCGGACGCTGTGTCGTCGCTGTCGTCCGCCGCGGTCTGGCCGTCGTCGACGTCGATGCCGAAGTCGAACGCGCTGTCGTCGGGTGATTCGGTCGGCTCCGATACGTTGGAGCCGTCGTCGGTCACTTCCGAGCTATCGCCAGCAGCAATTATCTCATCCGACTCGTCTACACCGGTGTCAACTGACTCGGTACCCTCGACTTCGGCATCGGTATCCGTTTCGGTCTCAGTAACGGTGTCAGTCGGCTCATCCGCACTGATACCGGTCTCAGCCACCACACCCGCATCGGTTTCGGAATCGATGCGCTCGTCTGTCTCGGCCGCACCTGCCGTCGGAGATTCGCCGCCAGATGCTTCATCAGCTGCCACATCCACGACGGACGCTGTCTCTTCGGGCACAGACTCGTTGACCAACAGGTCGTCGAGTTCCTCGTCTGAAACCGCCGTAGCGGTGTCGGTCTGGGGGTCGGTCCCGGGTTCGAGTTCCGATTCGGACTCGGGATCGGACTCGAACTCAGACTCAGACTCGGGCTCGGGCTCGGATTCCACACTGTCAACCGACTCCGAACCCGCTCCAGCCAGGAACGGCTCGTCCGGGTCCGCTGCATCCCCGAGGAGTTCGTCCATGCTGACTTCGTCTTCCTGATCGAACTCGTCGAACTCGAGTTCGTCGAGTTCGTCCTGGAGTTCGTCGAAGCCGACGGTGTCGACCTCGGATTTGAGTTCGGCGAAGACGGCCTCTGCGTCGTCGACTTCGTCGTCCGGTGAGCCGGGATCAACTGCCGGTGCCGGCGACTCCGCTCTCGCCGTATCAGGCGAGTCCTCGACTGCGTCCGTGGCGGCGTCGCCGACGGGTTCGGCCGCACTGTCGCCACCAGCGTCGACCGCACCTGTGGCGTCCGCCAGATTTTCTTCCTCGAAGTCGGCATCCGCGTCGGCGAGCAGGTCGTCGAACGAGCCTGCATCGCCCATGTCGTCGAAGACGTCGAGGTCGCTGTCGTCGACTTCTTCGACCTTCTCATCGAGGTCGTCGAACTCCGTGAACTCATCGAGCAGGTCGTCGACCTCGAGGTCCTGTGCTTCGTCCGCGCTCAACGCAGCCCCCGGAGCGGGTTCCGGTTCGGAACCGTCACCGGTCGCGACAGCGGCGAACTCCTCGGAGACATCGACGAGTTCGAACTCGGCAACCTCGCCAACCGGGTCGAGCCCCGACGCAATCGACTCCTCGCCGACCGCGCTGCCGAAGATTGCATCGAACGTCGCGCCGTAAGCACCGTCTGCGATCGTCTGACGGTCTGGTACAGTGCCGATCAGATCGAACGCATCGATGAGTGCTTCGACGACCAGCAAGCCGTTGTCGAGGTCGTCGTGGCCGTGTGGGCCACGTCCGTCGCCCGCCGCGTCGGTATCGACCTCGATACGCGCAAAGTAGGCGTTGTGGTTGGCGTCCGCCGGTGGCTCGAATCGTGAAAGCACGTCCTCGATCTCACCCTGTGACGGTTCCGTGAGACCGACCGTCGCGTCCGCGTCACCGACAGCGGCTGCGGACTCGAGTTGCGCTCGGAGCGCGTCGATCGTCGGCTGGGGGTCGGTCTGGATCTCGCCCTCGAGTGCGACCTCTTCGATCAACTTCTCGAGTTCGTCGACGCCGTCGAAGATGGCGTCCATCAGCTCCGGCGTGACCTCGAGTCTGTCGCGGCGGACGGCGTCTAGCACGTCCTCGATCGCGTGGGCGAGATCGCTCGCGGACTCGAGTCCCGCCGCGCCGCAGTTGCCTTTGAGCGTGTGGGCGATGCGGAAGATGTTCTCCATGGCCTCGGCGTCGTCGGGCGAGCGCTCGAGTGTCAGGAGCGCGTTGTTCAGTTCCGTGATGCGGTCTTCGCTCTCGCGAACGAAGTCGGTCCAGTACTCTGTCATCGGGTATCACTGGCGGTGTCGCCGCCGTTGTGGTCGGTTGTCTCTGCAAACGTGTCGACGATCGTCGGGACGATCACATCGTCCGGAGCGACGGTCTCAACACAACCCGTTTCGATTGCCTGACAGGGGATTCCAAAGACGGGGCTGGTCGCCTCGTTCTGGGCGATCGTATAGCCCCCAGCGTCGGCGATTGCCTCGATTCCGGCAGCACCGTCACTGCCCATCCCCGTGAGGACGACCCCACAGAGCGCGCCGGTGACGTGTGTTGCCGCGGTTTCCATCGTTTCGTCGATTGCCGGCCGAAGTCCGTGACGACGGGGGCCATCGTCGAGGGTGACCTCGAGTGTGGTCCCGACGCCCTCGTCGCAGCCATCGCTGGCAGACGAGTCGGCTGCGGCGGCGTCGGTCACCTGCATGTGGAATCCGCCTGGGGCGACGAGTGCCTCGCCAGGACCGACGTGGTCGCCATCCGTCGCCTCGCGAACCGCGTACTCGCTGTGTGAGTCGAGGCGTGTCGCGAAGCGACCCGTGAACTCGGGTGGCATGTGCTGGACGATCAGCACCGTCGCTTCAAGCGTCCGAGGTAACTGAGCGAACAGCCGTTCTGCGATCTTCGGGCCGCCGGTCGACGCGCCGATAACGATGACCGGTGCCGTCGTCGAGGCAAGCTCGTCTGGCACTGTCCGGTCGTCCTCAGCAGGAGCCGATGTCGACCAGTTCTTTGTACCTGCACCTGCATCTGTGTCTGGATTCGAACTCGGCCCCTGCGTCGATGCGGCCGCACCGGTCGGCCCGGCCGCTCCACTTCGTGCAGTTTTCGTCGACCCGGCCGTCGAGACCGATCCGGATCCCGCACCCACCGGCGTCGTCGCTGACGCCGAGGATCCCGTCGCCGACTCGAGTGCAGACGAGGTTGCGTACGCACTCGCTGATGCTCGCGCGAGAGCGAGCGCGGAAATATCGGCGTCTGCGAGTTCATCGACCGCCTCGACGACATCGTCGGCGAGATGGGCGATGTTTCGCGACCCCGAGCCGTCGGGTTTCGGGAGGAACTCGATCGCGCCGCGCTCGAGTGCATCGAGCGTGGCGTCGGTTCCCTCGTCCGTGTAGGCGCTGAGCATGAGAATGAGCGTTGGGTTCTGCGCCATAATGCGTTCGACGGCCTCGATACCGTTCATTTCGGGCATCTCGACGTCCATCGTCACGACGGCAGGGTCGAACTCGGCTGCGGTGTCGACCGCTTCGACACCGTTGGTTGCCGTTTTGACCTCGTAGCCGGCCTCGGTGAGCGCGTTGCCGATGACTGTTCGCATAAATCTGGAGTCGTCGACAACGAGTACTCGCGTCATGCCGCAATGACGTCTGTGAGCGCCTTCCTGACGCTTGGCTCTTCGAACGGTTTCGTGACGTAGCCGTCGGCCCCGGCCTTGACGGCCAGTTTCATCTTCTCTCGCTGCCCGACACTTGTACACATGATGACACGTGCGTCGGGATCGATCTTCTTGATGGCCGCGGTAGCCTTGATCCCGTTACACTTGGGCATCACGATGTCCATCATCACGATATCGGGATCGTGTTCCTTGTACAGTTTGACTGCTTCAGCACCGTTAGACGCCTCGCCGATAATGCGGTGATCCTGCTCGAGGATCTGACGAAGGAGATTCCGCATAAAATGTGAGTCGTCTACGATGAGCACCCCTGTCGACATTCACTAGTACACCACATTCTCGTACCGATACAACTACCATAAATGCTGTCTCTCGATTATCAGTCGTGATAAGTGATACGTCCTATGAGGGGCGTGTCGATAACAGCAGGATCTCGCGTTCACTGAACGGGTCGAGACGGCTCAGGATTCGAGCACGGAAACGTGACTCTCGACCTGTCCGGAGGCGAGTAACATCGCCTCGACATCGACGACTGGCGTCGCCTCGACGACAGTCCGGGGTGACACAGCGCCAGCAGCGTCATCAGTTACTGTCACGTCGCGTCCTGATTCAGCATCTGCACTCGCCGGTCGCGTCTCCGTCGACGCCGCATCGACGGCTTCGATGACCGCACCACTGGGGCTCTCGAGGCCGCTTTCCGCCGTCTGTTCGCCTACCGGTCCACTGTTGGCACCACTGGCACGGCCACCGCGTCGCGAACCGCCACGTCCCGATCCTGCTGCCGACTCGGTGGCAGCCGTTCGTTCTTGCTTGACGAGTGCGCTCACGAGCGGGTGCTCGAGTGCGTCCCCGTCGAAGACGCTGTCCGTAATCGTTTCGTCGTCGAACACGTCGCTTTCCGGAATCGCATCGACGCCGTAGACGTCGTTGACGCGGATCGCAGCGGCCTGTTCGTCGGCGTTGCGCTCGAAGACGAGCAGTTGTTCGCGGTCGCCATCCGACAGCTCCGCCGGGAAGTGAACGGTCGGATCGATAACGGCCGTAATCTCACCACGGAGATCAGTCACCCCTTCGATCGCAGCCGGCGAGCGTGGCACCTGCGTCATATCCGTCGGTATTTCGGTCGTCGTCCGAACGTCGTTGACCGGTACGGCGAGACGATGTGTACCGACGCTGAAGAAGACGAACCGAACGCGGTCTTCTTCCTCGCGCTCTGACCGCGACGGTCGCGGCCGCTCGTTTTCCCTGTTGATGTCGATCCCGAGTACTTTCTCGGGCAACTCCGGGGCCATGGTCCTGTTCGTGTATTCCAGTCCAGCGATAAAACGTTGACTCCTGTGTCTGTTCACGGTACTGATGACTCGACAGCAGACACGACCCCACGCCGGACGGCGCAAAGTACTTATTATCGCCACAAAGTGTGCTAAAACAGGATGACGTCGGCCGTGGACGAAGACAACGAGGCAGACGCAACGAGAGACGCAGACGAAGACGAAAACGGACACGGACACGGAAACGGACGAAAAACCACCCCCTCCAATAACGAACACAACACTACCCACGAGACCGCCCACCACGAGCACGCCACCACAGAACGATCCGGCATCGACATCGACGTCGATCCGACGAGTTCCCTGCGCGTCCTTACCTTCGACCTCGGCACATCGCAGTACTGTGTCCGCGCCGACGCCGTCGCCACCGTCCTCCCCATCGCCGACGCCAGCGGCCTCGACTCGAGTACCGATCCGTGGAACGCCGGCATCGTCACCGCAGACGGGACGCGGATTCGCGTCGTCGATCTACACTCGATTTTCGAGGGGACGACCCGCGATCCAGCCAGTCTCGACGATCCGCTCTTGCTCGTCTTTGCCGAAACCGACACGGACGAGGCCCACTACGGCTGGCTCGTCGACGACGTCGATGTGACACGGACGATTCGGCTCGAGGACATTGCGGCGACACAAACGACGACACAGTTCGTCGTCGGCCGACTCGAACTCGACGGTGAACGTGGCGTCGATGGTGACGACACTGATATCGTCGTCCTCGACGACACTGCACTGCACCGCTGAGCTGCTGGCTATCTTTCACTGAAACGACCTCGGCGCGTTCGCTCTGTGATTGTCGAGAGCGTCGCGTCTCCAGTCTGGTACTCGAGTATCGACTACAGAAACGGAGGAGTACTCGAGAGTATGTGTGTGCCGGTGACAGATACGGGTACAGTTACGAGCAGGGTGTTCCGCTAGATAACTCCGTGGGGCGATGGAGGAGGTCAGAACTAATCCACTGAAGCACATCCAGTTCTTGGATCGATATACTCCTCGTGGATTCTGAAGCCAATAGCGTCTCCCTCGCCGGGTGTACAATCTAACGCAACAGCAGTCGTTTCTGCTACGCCAGTGTCAGTCTCAATTGTCGCCGTCACTTCCATCCCCTCCGATATCCTCCCGAGTTTCATCGTCGTACTTGCTGATGGATTTAATCCGTCCTGATCTTCAGCAGGCAAATCAAGCGTTTGCTGGTAGAGTTCCTCATCAGAATCGGACACGGTCACATCTGCTTCGATTGGGTCGTTTGTGTGGTTGATAACGCTCACCTCGAACAGATGCGCATCGTTTCGGAACGAGCAGCCAGCAGGAGACCTACCGCAGGAAGCAGAGACTGCAGTATTGTTCGCCGATTGTACCCCATACCTCAAAGAACCTGCAAGAAGTACAAACTGTCTTCGTTCTCAGATGAGTTGTGAAGCACTCTTTCCAACTGCGCGCAGTTACGTCGGATCTACGACAGCTGTACTGCGACCGCTACTTCAGCCCCGGCGGCGGTCCATCGTCGTCATCTTCGATTTCCACGTCGAGGCCGAGTTCCTCGCGTTGTTCCTGCAACTGTTGCACCTGCCGGTAGTAGTAGGCGACGCCGATGCCGCCGACGACGACGACCACCCCGACGAGACCGAGGAACAACGTCACGCCCCCGGCGCTGTAGTAGCGCAGCGAAATCGTGCCGTCCGCGTGGTCCCAGTACAGTCGTTCCTGATCGTCGACAACCTCGCGGTCGTAGCCGCTCGGACTGGCGTCACCGAACAGGAAGTTCGACGTGCGTTCTCCCTCGGGGAGCGTCACCTCGTAGGAGCCCGTAACGTACGTCGGCAACTGGAACGTGCTCCCGCCCGTCGGTCCGGAGAACGCGAGCGTGCCGTTTCCGTCCGGAACGGAGAGGTCGGTACTCGAGCGGTCCTGATCGACGTCGAGTTCGGAGCCGGTGACTTCGGTGCCGTTCGGGTACCAGTAGCGGACGCTGTGGATGTCGAGGGGCTCCTCGCTGTAGAACGTTGACTGGGAGAACGAGAAGTCCTCGGTACCGTTCAGGTCGTACACAGCCCGGTACTCGCCGCTGCTCAGAATGCCTCCTTCCTCGATATCGATGCGGATATCAGCGTCGCTGTCACGAAGGTCGTCATACTCCTGCTCGCGGTCGAGTTCGTCGTCGGAGATGCCGGTGAAGAACATCGTACAGCCTGCCAGACCGATGAGCAGGACGACCGCAACTGCGCCGAGAACGAGCCGTCTGTTCATGATAGTGATGACAGGTCAGGGGACGACACAGCGGAGTTCGGCTGGCAGGTACTGCCCGACGCTTGCGAGCAGTCCCGGCGGATCGGTGTTCTCGGTGCAGATGACGCTCTGCTCCAGCAGGCCGAGGCGCTCGACGGTGACGTAGTCCTGGGCATGGCCGGCGCGGTTGAGCGTCGCGCGGACTTCGGCGCGTGTTGCGCTGTTGACGTTGAGGCGGCCGTCGCCGCGCGTCCACTCGTAGAGGCGGTCGCGTTCATCGTCTGCGAGCCTGGACGGTTCACCGTCACTGTCAGCCTCACCGTCAGCACCACCGCCATAGACGAACTGCATCGGCAGATGCTGCACCAGTCCGTAGCGCTCGCGGATCTGCGTCGGCGACCCCGGTCCTAATCCGAGTTCGTCCGCTGGAATCCGAACCGGCTGGCCGGCGTCGAGCACGATACCGTCCTCGTCCCACGAATTGAGCGTCCCAACGTAGGTCTCGCCGGCTTCGAGATCGGGAACGATCTCGCCGAACTCCTCGCGGAGAACGTTTCGCGCGACGGTGGCGTCAGCACCCTCAATGGTGACCGACGGGAAGTCGTCGTGGCGCACCCCGAGGTCGAACTCGGCCTCGAGATCACCGATTTCGTTGTTCACAAGCGAGCGCAGGGAATCCAGCGATCGCTCGCGAGCGTCACCCTCGACGTACAGTTTGGTTGCGAGTACGACCATTTATTCAGGCGTCCGCATCCACGTCGGCCTCGAGATCACCGATTTCGTTGTTCACAAGCGAGCGCAGGGAATCCAGCGATCGCTCGCGAGCGTCACNCCTCGCGCCATCAGAGATGTGTATAAGAGACAGGGACACTCGAAGCCGAAGTCCATCGCCTCACCGAACTCGAAGCGGATCGAGCAGATCTCACAGAGGTAGAACTCGTGATTGCGCTCGTACTCCTGGCGCTGTTCGAGTGCGTCGTGAAGGCGATACATCTCCTCTTCTAAGTTCTCGGGAATGTTGTCGTACTCGAAGGTCCAGAGATACGTCAACCAGCCCGAGTCCTCGTCGCGCAGCCGTCGGTAGCTGGCGAGATCGTTCTCGTACAGGATAAACAGCGCGCGCCGAACGTCGTTCAACTCGAGATCCAGCTCCTCCGCGAGCTCCTCGTCGGTCACTTCCCCGTCCGGTGGTGCCGCCGCAACGGGCATTCCCTTGGGACCGACCAGCTCGTGCAAGTACTTCTGGATGACTGGATCCTCGAGCAGGTCCTCAAAAGCCATTACCTATGCGTAACGCCATGTGGCCATTAAGTCTTTTGAGGGACGGCGCTCGGACGGTGGGCTATCGTAACAACGGAACCGGTTTACACACCGATCGCCGATCCATCTGGCGATCAGGTGTGCACTGACTTACAGTGGCTACTATAGATGACGACCTGCGCTCGTCCGTCTCGGCTGGCACACCGAGCGCTACAGCACGCCGTCGTCTTCCTCTTCCCGTTCCTCGTCCGGCCGGTGGTCCCGCTCCTGATCGACGTTTGCATCCGCTGTCGCCACTTCCCACCCCAGCGTGAGCGTAATTTCCTCGCGCTCGCCGCCGAGCATCGGTGAGCGCTCCTCGACTTCGATGCCGTACTCGAGTCGGTCGTCGGGCGAGAGCGTCAGGAGTTTGTTGCCCACCTGGATGTCGGCGGTGCCGGTGCCGTCGACTTCGGCGGCGATCGCTTCCAGTAGATCGGCGGCTTCCGAGCGGGAGACGTCGTCATCGTAGGTCGTCGTTTCACCCATATCGACTTGTCCACCGAATGGACACAAATAGGTTGGCTGGGAAGCAGCAGGGCGCGTTCACGGCATCTCTGGCTGGGTCGGTAGGGGAAGCACCACGGGGCCCGTCGGTCCCGTTGCAGGACGGCTTTATCGTGTTCGTCGTCGTTCGACTCCCATGACCACGGCAGTTTCGAGCTTCGAAAGCGACGAATTCACCGCACAGCTCGAGCGCACACTGGGCAAGGTCTACTACGGCTGTGCCGATGTCGGCGAGTGTCTCACGACGGCGGACCGAATCGAGGACGACAACTACGAAAGCTGGTACGACGAGTGGTTCGCGACCGCCGAAGCAGTTGAAGCTATCGCCCGCGAGTCACGCGAACGGGGCCACGACGTGAGCGCTCGCGAGGCGTACCTGCGGGCGACCGAGTACTACCGCTCGGCGTACTTCTTTCGCAGACACGACCTCGACGATCCGGACTTGCACGAAGCCTGGCAGCGTCAGCGCGACTGTTTCCGGGCTGCAATGGAGATGGCAGACCACACCTGCGAGGTCCTCGACATCCCGTTCGAGGAGACGGTACTCGAGTCCTACTTCCTGGCACCGGACGACTCGGGGACTGCTCGCCCGACAGTCATCGGCTTTCCAGGCTACGATTCACCAGTTGAGGAGTCGTACGCGATGCTTGCGCGGGCCGCCCTCACTCGCGGCTACAACTGCCTGCTGTTCGAGGGACCGGGCCAGGGCGGGACGCTGTACGAGAAGCGTCTGTTCTTCCGGCCGGACTACGAGGCCGTCGTCACACCGGTCGTCGACGGTGCCGTTGGTCGTGAGGATGTCGACGAGAGCCGACTCGCGCTGGTCGGCCGAAGCTTCGGCGGCTACCTCGCGCCGCGGGCGGCGACCGCGGAGCACCGCCTCGCCGCGCTCGCTGCCGATCCCGCGATCTACGACCTCGGCACGCTCGTGTTGCAACTGGTCCCCGAGGAGCTTCGGACGCCCGTTCTCGAGGGCGACCCCGATGCCGACGCTGCGCTCGACGAGCAACTCACAGACCCGCACGCGCTGGAGTTCTTCGGCTCGCGAATGGCAGCCCACGGGCTCGATTCGCTCGGCGAGTACGTCCGCGAGTTACAGGCGTACACGTACGAATCAGCAGTCGACTCGATCGACTGTCCGACGTTCGTCGCGGACAACGAGTCCGATCGGCTCGCGGTTCAGTCTCACGACTTCGCAACCCGTCTCGCGGTACCGACGAAGTACACGAAATTCACGGACGCCGACGGTGCGGGCGGTCACTGCGAGGGGATGGGACAGTCGCTGTTCCACCAGCGGCTGTTCGACTGGCTGGACGAGACACTCGATAGGACAAAATCCTCGTAACCCGTCGGACACCGATGGTGGCGCGTATGCGTCACGAATCAGACTCTTCGTCGTTTGAATCCGCCGAAATCACTCGCTTCCCTGTCTCCATCGGTACCACCCGCTGCTCGGCGTCTTCCCAGTCGGACTCGAGTTCTTCGCCCTCGAAGAGCCGGTCCAGAAAGACCGCGAGGCCGGCAACCTCGGAGTGGGGCTGGTTGGTAACGCCGACGTTCCACTCCGCTTCCTCGTAAACGTCGAACGAGACTTTCTCGGAGCCGACGACGACGAGGACGGACTCGCCATCGCGGTGGCGCTCGCGAATCTCGCCCTCGACGTCCTGGACGCGCTCGCCGTACATCGTCAGGTGGACGACCTGCCCCTCCCAGTTCCGGATGATGGCTTTCGGCGAGTCGGTCAGGTCGACCTCGAACGGGCCGCCAAAGCGATCCGTGATGTCGGCGACGGTATCGCGTGACTGGCCGGCGTTGTCCGGAATCCAGACGCGGTCCGCCCCGAGCGCCCGTGCCGTCAGGCCCACGTGGGTCGTCATCCGTTCGTCCCGGCCGGGGCGGTGTCCGAGGCGGAGGACAGCTACCTCGGCACCGGCCGCAGCGTCGTCGTGCATGGTCCCACTCTGTCCTGCAGCGGGTTAGGGGGTTTCGCTTTCGAGACGGACCAGGTCCGCTCGGTCGCCCGGTCGAGTCGAGCACCGTACCGAGTACGAGGAACGTGAGTGAGAATCGCGAACGAGGAGCGGAGAACAGCATGACCCGCAAGCGAGTAACTGAGCGAGAACCGCGAACGTGCGAGCAGTGTGTACCCATTGCAGTTGTTGCGATCAGTGTCGCTCACTCACCACCCTGAATCTCACACAAACGTTCATTGTTCGACACCCTGCATACCGGGCATGGAGAAAGTCAACACAGACGCACTCGAGTGGCGCGAGTACGACCACGGAGATGCGACCTTCCGACGGAAGCAACTCTCGAGTGCGGTCGGTGCGGACGACATCGGCTGTAGTCTCTACGAGCTACCCGCCGGGAAGCAGTCGTGGCCGTATCACTACCATACGGCGAACGAGGAGGCGCTGTACGTGCTCGCAGGGAAGGGGTTCCTCCGCTGTGCTGACGGCGAGGACTCCCTTACCGCGGGCGACTACGTCGCCCTCCCGGCCGACGAGCGCGGCGGCCACAGAGTCGTCAACGACAGCGAGGAGCCGCTTCGGTATCTGATGGTCTCGACGATGCACGAACCGGACGTGACCATCTATCCCGAAATGAACAAGTTCGGCGTCTTCGTCGGCTCACCGCCCGGTGGGCGTGGTGAGCGGGCGTTCCACGGCTACTACGACCTGGACGCAGACACCGACTACTGGCCGGAGTGAACGGCTCGTCGGTAGGCTTTTTCACGCGCTCTGTGAATATTCCTCACGATGAGAGGATGTCGCGGCCTGCGTCCGCAGGTGACGAGTCGATGAGCGGACTTGCCGAGTGGCTCCGGACCGCTCGCGAGGAGCGCTGGGGACTGCTGTTCGATCTGGTCTTCGCAATCGTCTGGGTGACGATGGTCGACGGTCTCTTTCGCGTCCTCGAGGGGCCTGACTGGGCCTACTACGGCTTCATGCTCGCTGGCATCGTCGCGTACTTCGGTTTCGTGACGAGTCTCGAGTACGCACGACCTGAGCCCGAGTGAGGAGTGAGTGTAGTGTGTGGTGTGTGGTGTATGACTCCGAATCCTGTGTTCCGCGGGAGACGTGACGGTTTCGTTCAATGGAGGGGAACCGCTCAGGGGCATCGGATCAATGAGCTAGCCCACTCTCGACAGCCTACTCCGAATCGGTGACGCTGAGACGCAGTGTTAGGTCGAGTGCTGCGTCTTCAGGGTGACCGATCGTGAGCCGTTCATCGGAGAACTCGTACGTTCCGCGCGGGAAGCACATATTGTTTCTCGGACTACTGAGAACGGTGAACGTTCCCCCCTTCTGTTCTCCCGGGTGCAGTTCGACCGTGGGATACCCCACGTCTGGCCAGACCGGCCTGATCTCGGTTTTCGCCGTCCAGCACCCGTCCGTTGGCGCTTCTGGGACCCACTCGTCGGGTTGGTCTTGGTCGGGGTCAGCGGAAAGGTTCTCCGTGTCGTCTGGAATGAGGTGAATCGCTGCCGCTTCGTTCGCATGGATTCCACCATAGTGCCGCCATGGATACGGGTACGGAATCTCCACCTCGTACGGATCGTCTCCGTCGTTCCTGACTTCGAGTGTAAGCTGCGGTGGATTCGCAGCCGTGGGCTGGCGAGTGACCTTTCCCTCGAAGGCGAACGCAGCAGCAAGTTCTTCGTCACCAATCGTTGTCGAAACGGTCACATTCGGCCACTCGATATCCGCAGAACCGGTTTCCAATACCGCATCGTCCGTCGTATCGGCCAGGCAGCCGCTCAGCGTCGAGATTGTCCCCACGGAGGCGGCTGTGAGCAACGTTCGCCGGTCCATACACAGTCCATCGCGGAATCCGCCAATGAATGCTGGGGACGGTCAAATAGCTCTGTGGCCGTTTCCGTTCGATGTAACACATCGTCGCCGAACTGCCCGATTCGGTTTTGAACGCCGAGCTGAGTACCGGGCTGGACTGCTACTATTACTATTCGGGTGGGAAACGAGGACAAAACCAACCCAGTCCGAACTCAGTTCGAGTCCGAGTCCGAACTCGAGTTACCCGAGAAACGCGCCCGTCTCTCCCGGCCGTCAGTCCGACCCCGTTCCGGTCTCGGCGTCGACGACGAGGACGGGCCGGCGGGTCGTCCGTAGCGTTCGTTCGGCGACGCTGCCGAGGAGTGCTCGGCGGACGCCGCTTCGGCCGGCTGACCCCATGACGATCAGGTCGACGTCGTGGTCGTCTGCGTAGTCCGCGATCTGTCTGTGTGGCTGGCCGCCGATAACGGCCTCAGTGACGGCGAGACCGCGATCAGCAGCCTTCGATGCGACGGCCCCTGTCGCGTCCCTGGCTCGCTGTTCGAGTTCCGGCATGTCGCCGAACTTCCCCTGTCGGATACGGTCGACCTGTTCGGTACCGAGTCCGACATCGACCGCGCTGGTGTCGACGACGTACAGGGCGTGCACGGCTGCGTCGTACGTTTCGGCGAGGTCGATCGCGTGGTCAACGGCGTGTTCGGCAACGGTGCTTCCGTCGGTTGGAACGAGTATGGTGTCGTACATGATTGCTGGTGTGAATGCGTTCAGTCCTCAGTCGTCAGCCGGTGTGCCACCGTTCGCAGCGTCCTCGGCGGACTCCGTCTGACTCATCGGTTCCGGGCTGTGACACTGCCGGACGAGTCGCTTGACGTGCTGTGGCGGGTTGTCCGTCGCGACCGAGACGACGATGATGACGGTGAAGACGACGGGCACGCCGACCAGTGCCGAGGAGGTTCCCGGCAGCCAGGTCGCGACGGCGGGAATCACGGCGTCCTCGACGCCTGTGTACATCGGAATCGCCGTGTCGTTGAGAATCGCACCGAACGAAAGCACGATGCCGGTGAGCATGCCGGCAATCGCACCCTCTCTCGTGGTGTTTTCCCACCAGAGCCCGAGGAAGAACACGGGGAAGAAGACGGTGCCCGCGATGGCGAACGACATCGCGACGAGTTCGCCGATGAGCGCCGGCGGATTGAGGCCGATGAGCGTCACCAGGATACCGATTCCCAGGATAGTCACGCGACCGACGAGCATCTGCTCGCGCTGGGTCGCGTTCTCCTTGTAGAGATTCGTGTAGATGTCGTGTGCAGCGGCCGAGGAGGCCGTGATGAACAGCCCCGCGGTGGTCGCGAGTGCTGCGGCGACGGCACCGGCAGCAACCAGTCCGACGAGCCACGTCGGCAGTTCGGCGAGCTGTGCGGTCAGGACGACGAGCGCGTCGGCTTCGACGGTGAGCATGTCCGCGAATCCGCCGCCGGTCACGGCGTCGTCGTAGAGCAGGCCGCCCCACGCGGCGTAGGTGGCCGTTCCCCAGTACAGCAGGCAGATGAAGAACAGTCCCCAGACGGTCGACCAGCGGGCCGTCCGCTCGTTCTCGACGGTGTAGAACCGGACGAGGACGTGTGGCAGTCCGCAGGTGCCGACGATCAGACTGAACGCCAGCGCAATCCAGGCGTAGTAGGAGCCTTCAGCGAACGGCTCGATGAAGTGGGCCTCGATCTCGGCTGCCGCCGCGACCTCGCTGCCGAACTCGACGTACGGCAGAACGGTCGACCAGCCCTGGCTCCAGCCGACGGCGTAGAGGCCGACGGTGAAGGCGATGATGAGGATCACGTACTGGATCGCCATGTTCTTCGTCGTCCCTAGCATTCCCGAGAGGGCGACGTAGCCGATGGTGACGCCCATCAAGAGGATCACCCCCATCTCGTAGGAGATGCCGAAGATGTACTGGGCCATCAGCCCCATGCCGCTTGCCTGTCCGATCGCGTACGTGAACGCAATCGCGAGCGTCGTGAACGCCGCGATACCGCGCGCCCAGTCGGAGTAGAACCGGTCGCCGACGAAGTCGGGTGCCGTGTACTTCCCGAATCGACGGAACTGTGCCGCCAGGAAGATGAGCAGGATGAAGTAGCCCGTCGTCCAGCCGACGACGTACGCCAGCCCGAAGTAGCCCGAGAGGGCAATAATCGACGCGACACCCAGATAGGACGCCGCACTCATCCAGTTCGCACCGATCGCCATTCCGTTCTCGACTGCACCGATCGATCGGCCGGCAACCCACAGGTCGTCGACGGCCGCGACCCGGAAGAAGTAGCCGACGCCGAGGAACAGCGCCAGCATCGCCGCAACGGTCAGCGCCGGCACGAGTTTGAATTCGCCGACGTCGAGCGCGGTCTCCTGCATCACGAACGGCTCGAGTAGCTCGATCATTCTGCACCCCCGTCTGCGGCGACGGTGTCTGAGTCGGAGTCAGCGTCGGTATCGGTGTCAGTATCTGTCCCACCTGCCTCTGCGTGTTCGTGTGAAATCCCGTATCTGGTATCCAGTCGGTCTCGTTGCATCGCGTAGCCGACCGAGAGCACGAGTGCACCAAGCGGCGTAACGATTGCTGCCAGGAAGAAGTGCAGTGGGAACCCGCCGAGTATCGTCGTCTCGGTCATCACGCTCGTTTCCAGCCACAGGGATTCGATCAAAATCGCCGTCGTCGGGCCGAAGACGACGACTACCCAGGCTGCAAACGAAAGCCAGATCACCCGCAGATGATCTCGCATGAACGGTGTCGCGGGTTTGAAGATGTTTATCTCCTTGTCGAGGTACGATTCCGTCGTGACGCCGCCGTCAGTCAGGGCGTCTTCGCTAGATTGTGTGTTGTCATCAGTCATGGCTTATGTCCATTCGATGTCGTTTTTGGTTATTATTGTCTCGTGTTCGGACGACTGGCGTGTGTTGTGGGCTCGTGAAAGTGTGAAAAGCGCAGTCGCTAGTCGTCTTCAACCTGCGCTGCGATATCGTCGACGACCTCCGGATTGCGCAGCGTCGAGGTGTTGCCGAGTTCGTTTCCGCTTGCGATGTCCTCTAACAGACGGCGCATAATCTTCCCGGACCGCGTCTTGGGCAGTTCTGGCGTAAAGACAACGTCTTCGGGTTTCGCGATCGGTCCGATCGAGTCGAGGACGCCCTCGATAGCGCGCTCCTCGAGTTCGGCGTCAACGTCGTAGCCGTCCTCGGGGATGGCATAGACGTAGACGGCTTCGCCTTTGACCTCGTGGTCGCCGCCGACGACGGCGGCTTCTGCGATGCCGTCGACACCGACGACAGCGGATTCGATCTCCATCGTGCCGAGGCGGTGGCCGGAGACATTGATTACGTCGTCGACGCGGCCGAGGATGGTGATGTAGCCGTCGTCGTCGATCTTCGCACCGTCCTCCGGGAAGTAGACCCACTCGTCCGTCTCCTCGTCGGAGTACTCCTGCCAGTACTCGTTGATGAAGCGCTCGTCGTTGTTGTACAGCGTCCGGAGCATGCCCGGCCACGGTTTGTCGACGGTGACGTAGCCGGCCTGTCCAGCGTCGACCTCCTCGCCGCTGGCATTGACGACGCGTGCGTCGATCCCAGGGAGGGGCGGCCCCGCAGAACCGGGCTTCATCGTGTTGATGCCGGGGAGCGTCGTAATCATCATGCCACCCGTCTCGGTCTGCCACCAGGTGTCGACGATCGGACACTCCTCGTTGCCGATGTGTTTGTAGTACCACTTCCAGGCGCGCGGATTGATCGGTTCGCCGACGGTACCGAGCAGTCGCAGCGAGGAGAGGTCGTGCTTTTCGGGATACTCCTTCCCCCACTTCATGAACGCGCGGATCGCCGTCGGCGCGGTGTAGAAGATGTCGACCTCGTAGTCCTCGACGATCTGCCAGAGGCGATCCTTTTCAGGGTAGTCCGGCGTCCCCTCGTACATTACGGAGGTTGTCCCGAGCGCGAGCGGTCCATACACGATGTAGGAGTGGCCCGTAATCCAGCCGATGTCCGCGGAACACCAGTAGGTGTCGTCGGCCTCGATGTCGAGCACGGCGCGGCTGGTCCAGGCCGTGTACGCGAGGTAGCCGCCGGTCGTGTGCTTCACGCCCTTCGGCTGCCCCGTCGTTCCCGAGGTGTACATCAGGAACAGCATGTCCTCCGCATCTCGCGACACTGGCTCGACCGTCTCGCCCTCGTACTCGGCGACGAGCTCGTCGTAGTCGTGCTGGTTGTCCGCGAGCGAGTGCTCGAGATCGTCACCCAGCCGGTCCACGACGACGACGTCGGAAACCTCGTGCTCGACGCCTTCGAGTCCCTCGTTGGTCTTCGAGATGTGTTCGAGCGCGTCCCCACGACGGTAGTAGCCGTCACAGGTGACCAGATACTCGCTGTCGGCCGAGTTCATTCGGGTCGCGAGTGCGTCCGCGGAGAAGCCCGCGAAGACGACGCTGTGTGGTGCGCCGATGCGAGCACAGGCGAGCATCGCGATCGGGAGCTCCGGAATCATCGGCATGTAGAGGGTGACGACGTCGTCTTCCTCGACACCGAGACCGCGCAGCGTCGCCGCGAACTCGTTTACCTCCGCGAGCAGTTCGTCGTAGGTGTAGCTGCGGGTCTCGCCGAGTTCGCCGATCCACTCGATTGCTTCCTCGTCCGCCCGCCCGTCCTCGACGTGGCGATCGAGACAGTTGTACGAGGCGTTCAACTCGCCGCCGGTAAACCACTCGTAGAACGGCGCGTCTCCGTCGTCGAGGACGGTGTCGTATGCTTCGTCCCACGAGAGAAGGTCAGCGGCCCGCTCCCAACAGTCGGGCCAGTTCTCCTCGAACTCCTCGTAGATCCCCGGATCGGTGACGTTCGCCTGCTCGACGAACGATTCGGGCGGCTCAAACGCCTCCTGCTCTTCGAGTCGCGCCTCCAGGTCGGCTTCCTCCTGTGTCATGATACACACTCACAATGACGTACAAGGGTAGTAAAGGCAACCTCTAGCTGTACAAACCAGCAGCCGGACGCAGACGGGAGATTGGTATTTGTTATTTGAGGAGTGTACTCGAGTACCCGTTCCGTGACTGTCAGGGATGGCGATGATGTTCGGACAGAATGGGATTCACAACCGTTCTACGCCGGATTTGACACCCGCACCTAGACGTTTAGGCACTCGTGACACACCACAGCGTATCGTGTCAGGATGAGGGCTGCTACGTCGACGGCGACCCACTGCTGGTCTCACTCGTGCGCTCACCGGAGACGTTCTCGCGGGTCTGGCCCTCGGAGGGCACGTCAAAAAACGTCCGCAACAACTCGTGTTGGCCCTTCCGCAGGTGGTTGTGCAGCGTCGGCGAAGAAATCCCCATCGCGTCGGCCACCTCCTCGGCCGTACTCTCGCGCGGCCAGTCGTAGTACCCGCCGAAGTACGCCGCCCGCAGCGCCGTCACCTGCCGCTCGGTCAACCGCTCTTCCAATCCGTCACGGAACTCCCTGGCCGTCTGGACGGTCCGTTCTGTCTCCCGCTTACCGAGCAGCGTCGAGGACGGGAACGCCGACCGGAGTCCCTCGAGTACCGTCCGCACGTTCGTCTCCGCTGCGGCCTCCGCCGTGATCGTCGTCGCTCCGTCCTCGGTGATGGCCTCGAGAACCGTCAGCCCGTACTCCGTCAGCGTGCGCGCCGGTGACGACCCTTCGACGACGACCTCGATGCGCCAGCCGTCGGGGTCCGTCTCGAGTAGCCGGCAGTCGTCGATCCCCGGATCGTCCGCCGCGAGATCGAACACCTCGGCCGGCGGCGCGTCCTCGAGTCGGAGGTAGTACAACTGCGTCGACTCCGAGATGGGAACGAGGGACTCGAGTTCGAACCGGCAGCCGAGGCGCTGAGACACATCGACGAAGAACGAGGTTGCGTCTTGACAGCGGACATCGAGTTCGACGACGCGGTCCGAGAGGAGGAGGTTGCGCCGGCGAACGGCGGTGATCGCGTAGCCGATCTGTCGGCCGGCAGTGGCGAGCCACTGCTGTTCGTCTGCCGAGAACGCGTCCGGGCGGGCGGTTGCAACACTCAGCCTCCCGTACGTCGTATCGCCGTAAGTGAGCGGGACGCTGGCGAGAGTGAGTTCGTCGCCGTGCTGTTCGTCCATCACCGTCGTGACTGCGACGGCTGATTCCGACTCGGACACGGAGTCATCGTCCGGACTCTCCCGCTCTCCATCCACCCATTCCGCAGGAACGAGTCGCTCAATCGTCGCCGCATCGACCTCGCTCCCGCCGTGGTCGCCGCTTGTCGTTCGTCGTCCCTCACGGTCGGCTCCGGTCGTCCGATCGATCCAGCTGAACGCGTACCCCGCACCCGCCGCGAGCGCCTCACAGACCATCGCCTCGACCGCCTCGTGATCCGTCGCCTCGAGCACCGCCGCCGTCACCGCTCGATACCGCTCGCCAACCGAAACCGCTCGGCGCAACTCGTCGCGCTCTGCGCGGACGGACTCGAGTACCTCGTGCTGTGCCGAGCTATCGCGGACGAAGACGGCGTAGCCATCGTGGCGGCCGCGGTCGTCCCGCAGAGGCGAGATGACCTCCGTCGCTCGAAAGCGCGAGCCATCACTGTGGACGCGCCAGCCCTCCTGTTCGGTGCCCGACTCCTCGAGTGCCATCGAGAGCGTCCGCTCGGGAACGCCGCTGTCGACCGCCTCGTCCGTGTAGAACGCCGAGACGTGGGTGCCGACGATTTCGCCCGCTCGGTAGCCGAACAGCGCAGCGGCGCTCCGATTCCAGCGTTCGACGTAGCCCTCCTCGTCGAGCCGAACGAGCGCGTAGCGGTCGCTCGCGGCCAGCAGCAGGCGGACGACGCTGTCGTCGCTCATCGGTCGCCCGGTCCGACCGGAGCCGCCTGCACCCGCGGGTCGCGGCGTCGACGGCCGTTCGACGGCCTCGAAGGCGTCGACGAGTGCCGTATCCGAGGGCTCTGGCAGGTAGGACTCGAGTGCCTCGAAGCTCTGCCAGCCCCCGGCGGCCTTGACCGCGCGCGGGTTGATGTCGTGGTCGACTAGCGACCGACGGGCGAAGTACTGCCGGAGGTCACTCGAGGAGGTGTCTGCAAGCGCGGGGCGGTCGAACCGGTCCGCAGCGCGGGTCGCGACCTCGGTAACGAGCATCTGCAGTCGACGAGGCGTGACGTCGAAGAGCTGGTCGTCAGCACTGAGGCCGTTGCTCCGGGCGTAGCGTCGGATTTCCTGTTCGACGTCGGTTGGAAGATACGCGGTTCGGTGCTGTGCGTTGGTCGTGTGGTTGCGGTCACCGACGGGAGGGACGCGCACGACGTACCGCGGCGGATCGATGCGGACTTGCTCGACGTCACCGACGGTGAGAGAAGCGAGTTCGGCGGGCCGCAGGCCCACGTCGCCACAGCAGCGGACGACGAGGACTTCACGGTAGGTTTCGGCGGCGTCGAGAAGAATTTCGTACTCGCGGGCCGAGAGCGCCGCCTCCGCAGTCATGTTTCGGAGTTTCAGCTACGGAGAATATAATAGTACCGCTCCTGCTACTGTCTCTCACTCCTGTTTCCCACTACTATTTCTCACTATTTTCGAGGGAGTACCATCTCTGTTCCGCTAGCTGATTTCGCTTCAGTTGGATTCCCGAAGCGCTACGGTTGTTCTCGCTCGCTCTGGATCTCACCGACGATTTCGGGATTTCGGAGCGCGCTCGTATCGCCCAGTTTCTCACCGTTCGCGATGTCCTCCAGCAGGCGGCGCATGATCTTCCCGGAGCGAGTCTTGGGGAGTTCGGGCGTGAAGACGATCGCTTCGGGCGTCGCGATCGGACCGATCGCGGCCTCGACGCGCTCGAGAATTGATTCGCGGAGCGCGTCGTCGGGGTTCTGATCGCCAGCGGCCGAGACGTAGGCATAGATTTGCGTGTTCCCCTGTGAACCCGAGCGACCGACGACGGCGGCCTCGGCGACGCCGTCGACGTCGGCGATCGCACCCTCGATCTCCATCGTGCTCAGTCGCGTGCTGGCGACGTTGATCACGTCGTCGACGCGGCCGAGCATGGTGATGTAGCCGTCCTCGTCGACCGCGGCGGTGTCGCCGCTGAAGTAGCGCCAGACGCCGGTGTTGGCGTCAGGGTCGGGGCTGGGGCTAGAATCGGTGTCTGGGTCGGAGAACCGATCCCAGTACTCGGCCCGAAACTGGTCGTCACCGTCGTACAGCGTCCGGGCCATGGCAGGCCACGGCCGCGAAATAGTGAGGTAGCCGGTCTGACCAGGGTCGACCGCATCGCCGTCCTCGTCGACGACTGTTACGTCGACACCGGGCAGCGGCGGCCCCGCAGCGCCGGGTTTCATCTCGTCGACTCCTGGGAGTGTCGAGATCAAGATTGCACCGGTCTCGGTTTGCCACCAGGTGTCGACGATCGGGCACTCGCCGTTCCCAATGTGTTCGTGGTACCAGCGCCACGGTCCCGGACTGATCGGTTCGCCGACGGTCCCGAGCAGGCGTAGCGACGAGAGGTCGTGTCGCTGGGGGTACTCCTCGCCCCACTTCATGAACGCGCGGATCGCCGTCGGCGCGGTGTAGAAGATGTCCACCGCGTTCCGGTCGATGATCTCCCAGAGTCGATCACGGTCGGGGTAGTCCGGTGTTCCCTCGTACATTACTGTCGTCGTCCCGAGCGCAAGCGGGCCGTAGACGATGTAGGAGTGGCCCGTGATCCAGCCGATGTCTGCGGCACACCAGTAGGTGTCCTCGGGCTGGATGTCGAGGACGCTTCGGGCGGTCCAGGCGACCTGCGCGAGGTAGCCACCCGTCGAGTGGACGACGCCCTTCGGGTCGCCGGTCGTCCCCGAGGTGTACATCAGGAACAGCATGTCCTCTGCGTCTCGTGAAACCGGTTCGACTGACGCGCCTGCAAACGCCTTGCGGAGTTCGTGATAGTCCGACTCGCCGTCGCCGAGGACGTGCGGCAGTTCGTCGCCCAGTCGATCGACGACGACGGTTTCGACGTCCTGTTCGACCGAGAGGCGGGCGTTGTCCGCTTTGCTCTTCTGATTGAACGCGTCGCCGCGGCGGTAGTAGCCGTCGCAGGTAACGAGATACTCGCTGTCGGCGGCGTCCAGCCGCGTCGCGAGCGCGTCCGCCGAGAGCCCCGCGAAGACGACGCTGTGTGGCGCACCGATGCGAGCACAGGCCAGCATCGCGATGGGGAGTTCCGGAATCATCGGGAGGTAGATCGTCACCACGTCGTCCTCCTCGACGCCCAGGTCTCGAAGGGCCGCGGCAAACTCGTTGACCGCGACCGCGAGGTCCTGATACGTGTAGGTCTCGCGCTCGCCTTGCTTTCCCTCCCAGCGGATCGCCGCGTGATTCTTCCGGCCGGCCTCGAGGTGTCGATCCACGCAGTTGTAGGCGGCGTTCAGCTCACCACCGGTGAACCACTCGTAGAACGGCGCGTTCTCCTCGGCGAGGACGGTGTCGTACGATTCGTTCCAGGTGAGGAGGTCGGCAGCCCGCTCCCAGCAGTCGGGCCAGTTGCGCTCGACCTGCTCGCCGAGTGGCTGGTTCCCGATCGCGTCCGCGTCCGCGTCTGTGCCCATGCTCATGCCCATACCCGCATCCGTATCCGTGACTGTGACGTTCGCCTGTTCGACGAACGCTTCCGGCGGGTCGAGCGTCGGCCCGGTGGGCCCGGGACGGTTTCGCCCCCACCCGTTCCGATCGTCCATGCTCGTTCGGACCGAAGCCGGTCAGCGGAATAAACGTTCCTCCGTCGGAAAGGCAGACGGCGACGCGATTTGCCGGTATCTGCTCACGACTGCAGTCACGACCGGACCACTCCCCCCTCAGCCAGCGTCTCTGTAATCTGTCTCGTCCCCGTCGACCACGAGCACCGGCCGATCTGCGAGCCGAACCACCGCGTCGACCGTGCTGCCGAGCAACGCCCGCTTGAATTCCGAACTCCCGCGCGCCCCGACGACGATCGCGTCGACATCCCAGCGGTCGGCTACTGCGAGAATCTCCTCGTGTGGAACGCCAGCCCGAACCGTCGTCTCTGCCGTGAGATCTGCCACTCGGGCACGTTCTTCGAGAGCAGCGAGCGAGTCCTCCGCGGCCGCACGGAGTGTTCGCTCACGCTCCTCGGGGTCGACAATCGCGTTATCGTACTCGGTTCTAGATTCGACGACGGCGACACCATAGAGGTCCGCACCTAGAGCCGATGCGAGGCGAATCGCGTGCGCCGTCGCCGCCGTCGCGTCGTCGCTCCCGTCCGTCGCCACGAGCACAGCGTCGTACATGGTGGCGCGTATGCGGTCCGTGGTGAAAGATGTGGACCCGCATTCTCCGTTATCGGTTGGACTGACTACTCGTCTTTCTTCGGCATCGTCGAAAACCGGGCCGGCGACCGCATGTCGGCCCGCTTCGAGGGGGACGGAGCCAGTGTCGAGTAGCGAACGACGCCACGTGAGGTCTGTCCGCCATCAGAGTCAGTACCGAGGTCGGGCTCGAGATCGGCACCGAGACCCTCGTCCAGCAGGCCGTCGTCGTCATCGGCAGCATCAGCCTCAGCCTCAGCATCTGCATCGTCTCCCTCATTCTCATCGTCCGCGTCCGCTTCGCTCTCCCCACCTACCGAACTCACCTTCTCTCGAAGCCCCTCTACATCCTCACTGAACGACGACACCCGGTCGCCCAACGCCTCGCCCAGTTCATCCTCGACGAACTCGAGTACGTCGTCGCCAGTGCTGCTGTCGCTGTCGCTGTCGCTGTCACTCTCGGTATCGTCGTCACTGTCACTATCGCTGGCACTGTCGCCGTCGCTGTCATCCTCACCTACTCTCTCTCCCGCTCCCGCTCCTGTATCGCCCTCGTCACTATCCGCCGTCGTGGCGTCGCCACCACTGTCCGGCTCATCATCCGCCGTGTCCCGGTGCTCACGAATCGCCTCGTGTAACCCGCCGACGGCGTCCTCGAGTCCCTCCTCGTCCGTACTCTCGCCGACTCTCGCCAGCCGCAGGAGGCGCTCGAGATCCTCGACGTGTTCCGGGTCGCCCTGTGCGATCGCCGCCGGAATCGTCTCCGGTTCGGAGCCGTCCGGCAACGTTCCGAGGCCAACCGCCTCGAGGAGGTCGCGTGGCTCGGCCGACTCGAGAAGGTCGCTGGCGGTTTCCGAGAGTGTTGCCATCGTCGACCCGCTGGGTGTGTCGGTGGCGGTAGCGGTGTCAGTGTCGGTACTGCTATCGGTGTCCGTGGCCGTGGCCAGCGCGCCAGCCTCGGCGTCGGCCGTCTCCAGCAGGTCGGTCACCTGTTCCTGGAGATCCTGGGAGTCGTCGGTGTCACTCATGGGCGCTCTCGTTCGTCGAACGGTCGCCAGTCCCGTGAACGTTGGCCGGGCCAGTTCCGGGTTCGGGGGTGACGCTGTGGACTGTGTTGTTTGGGTTTGGTGTTGGTTTGGGTTACTCGTCCTCGTCACTGTCGTCGTCTTCGGTGTCCTCGGCGTCCTCGGAATCTTCGGCGTCTTCACTATCCGCCTCGCCTCCATCGTCCCCATCGGCTTCGTCACCATCCCCATCGGTACCCTCGTCTGCATCAGTCTCGCCGTCATCGTCGGTAACCGTGTCGACGATTTCGTTCGTCATCTCCTCGCGACTGAGGTTCGCCTTGACGCCGACGTCCTTGGCAACCGACTGGAGGTCCTCGTAGGACATCACGCCGAGGAAGTCCACGAGTGTGTCCCGTCGGAGATTCTCGAGATCCTCCGCGGACTGTTCGAGGTCTGACTCGTCGACTTCCTGTTTGTCATCGTCCTCGTCTTCACCGTCACCGTCGCCTTCGCCTGCGTCTTCATCTTCTTCGCTTTCAGCCCCACCCTCGTCGCTGGCAACAGCCTCGTCCGCCTCAGCATCCTCACCCGTCGCCTCATCGACAACGCCTTCGAGACTCGTCCCATCAGCAAGATTCTGGGCCACCGACTCGGCGGACTCACGCGCATCGCTACCCTCGAGTGCCGTCGCGACTCCGCGTCGAATCGCTGCTGCGAGTTCGGTGAGCAACTGTGTTGGGAGTCGACCGCTGTCTTCGGCTTCGGCTTCTGCTTCAGAGTCGGCTTTATCGTCAGTATCCTCCTCACGTTCCTCCCCGCGCTCTGTGACTGCATCCGAGAGCACCTCGTGAATCTCACCACCAACTGACGCGCCGACGTTCCGGCCGAGCTGTTCGCCGAACTGCCGACCGACTGCAGCGCCGATCTCGCCAGCGTCGATGCCGTCCTCGAGTGAGCCGCCGTTGATGACCTCCGCGACGTCGAGCTGTTCGGACACCTCGTCGGCGACGAGCTGCTTCAGGCTGGAGTCTTCACTCATAGCTGGTCCCTCGGTGCGGTCGTGCCCGTCGGAGGTGGTCGTGGCAGTGGGTGTTAGTCATCCTCGGAGTCGTCGTTCTCGGTGTCGCCGTCTTCGTCTCCGTCCTCGTCCTCTCCCTCGGATTCGTCATCACCTTCGCCGTCTTCGCTCTCTTCGTCGTCTTCGCTCTCACCGTCGTCACTCTCCTCGTCTTCACCGGCTGAATCTCCACTGTCGTCTCCATCTCCCTCACCGTCATCTTCGTCGCTCTCCGCTTCGTCCTCACTATCTTCGTCTTCCGCTTCCGCTTCTGCTTCCGTTTCGTCACTCTCCTCTGACTCCACATCTTCCTCCGACTCCTCGTCTCCACGACTGAGCACCTCCTCCAGAGCCATCTCACCAATCGTCCGCCCGAGGCTCGCACCGATCTTTCGGCCCACAATCGCTCCGATCAACCCACCGAGCGACTCGCCGAGTGGCTTCTCCTCGTCGAGTTCGCCCTCCCACTGGGTCCCCTCCAGTAGTTCCTGCAAATTGATGTTCTCGGCGATCTTTTCGTAGTCGATTCGATCCACGACCGATCCGCTCTCGTCGGTCGTATCGGTACTCGAGTTCGAGTCTGAATCTGAACCTGAATCGTCGCTCATGACTGGGCCTCCGGCTGTGATTCCGCCTGACTATCCGAACCGTTCTGTTCGTCCGATCCGCTGTTGCCGCCGCTTGACTCCACCTGCTCGATGAGTTGCTCGAGTACCTCGCGGACGACGATCGCGACGAGTTCCTCGACCGGGAAGCTTGGGACGAGGCTGCGAGCCTTCTGTTTCGCCGTTCCGCCCGCCGAGGAGAGCGAGTCCGAGACTGAGCTGGCGGCCGAGGAGATGGGGCCGGGAGTGTCGTCGGCTGGTTCGTCGTCGCCGTTTTCGGCTTCGTCCTCGGTTTCGTCTGCCTCGTCTGCGTCCTCCTCCTCGTCAGTTTCGTCGTCACCTTCGCTTTCGTCCGCAGCTTCCGCGTCCTCCGCTTCATCCTGTCCGCCTCCACGAAGCCGTCCAATCATCGACTTCGGCTTCTGTACCAGCTTGCTCGGGAGCGATTTGAGCCAACTCACCGGCTTCCCGAGCGCGGATTTCAGCGCCTCGATCGGCTTCGAAACCGCAGAGCGGAGCATCGATACGGGTTTTTTCAGCATCGACTTCGCACTCCCGGCTAGCGATTTGGCTTTCTCCAACAGTGCACTGGGGCCGTCCAGTAAGCCGGTGACTGCCGACAACAGGTTCCCGAGCAGGTTGTTCTGTCCCGGCCGGGCCGAGACGTCGAGGGTGACTGGATTCAGGTTGACCTCGAGCCCGAGCAGGTCGAGAAACAGGCCGTCGAGATCGAGGTGGAGGACGCCGCTTGCGTCGTCGTCCTGATAGACATCCTCTGCGTCCTCGACGTGGTCGCTCGTGACGGTGTCGTCGTCACCGTCGTCGTTGTCGTCACCGTCGGTATCGCCGCCATTCTCGCCATCGTCACCACCGTCGTTCTCCTCGGGTTCCTCGTCCTCATCGCCGTCCGCGGTATCCGCTGACTCACCATCGTCAGCTGCGCTTTCTGCCTCATCCGCGTCTTCGTCGCCATCTCCGTCTTCGTCACCACCTCCGCCTTCGTCTTCAGTGTCGCCTTCGTCAGTTTCCGCGCTATCACCACCTGTTTCAGACTCATCGTCGCCGTCTGCCTCTGCCTCGCCGGTCTCACCGCCGTCGGTCACCAGTCGCTGCCGACAGCGTTCTACGACGGGGGCGCGAGGCGACGGCCTCTCGAGTCCGGGTGGGTCGTCCCACCCATCACCGTCTCTCTTTGACCCATCTGTCATTATCCGAGAACATGCACGGCAAACAGTACTGTGGTAATTTGCCTTGCGTGTGCGCCCATCCCCGACTACTCCGGAACACGAATTATCGAAGCTACCGCATACAAGACACTACCAGTGCGGAGAGTCTCACCGACGGTCGGGACACTGCCATCACAGCGACTCGAGGAACCGATCGAACGCGCCGCTCTCGGGATGGACGTGTGCGTACGTCCCCAGGGAGTCGTACGCCAACAGCCCATCGTGTTCGCCGTCGATTCCCTTTCCGCGGACCGTCTCGAACGCAAACCGCGCGTCCGAGTCTACGTCGGCACTCGAGTAGTGGAACTCGTGGCCACGAATCGTGTCGCCGGCGCGGGCGGTGAGGGTATCGTCGATGGCCTCGAGTTCGATGTGGTCGAGGGCCTGGTAGCGGTCGTGCATAGTGATGTCGGCGGGGAGGATGCCGGCCATGTCGTGGGTTGTGGGTTCGGTGTCGGTATCGGTGCCGGCGCCGCCTCCTCCAGTGGCGGTCAACGACCGACTCATCGCCATCAACCCACCACACTCGCCGAACACCGGCAGTCCATCGCTCGCCCGGTCGCCAAGTTGTGCGAGCGTGCCGGCGGACTCGAGTGCAGCCGCGTGCAGTTCGGGGTAGCCACCGGGGAGGTAGACGCCGTCGCAGTCCGGAACGGGGTCGCCGGCGACGGGCGAAAATGTGACGAGCTCAGCGCGCTCGCGAAGGCGCTCGATCGTCGCAGGATACCGGAAACAGAACGCTGCGTCGCTGGCGACGGCGACGGTCGCGTCGACCGGGGCTGCGGGTTCGGCCGGCGTCTCGGGTGCAGCGGGTTCACGGGCGGCCGCGAGGAGTCGGTCGGTGTCGATCGTTTCTGCGGCCTCCCTGAGTGCCGACCGCGGCAGTGCGGCTTCCGATCCCATTTCGAGCCCGAGGTGGCGGTCGGGGATTTCGAGGTCGGCGTTCGGCGGGATTCGACCGAAGTACTCGAGTTCGTCCGGAAGCGCGTCCCTGATTCCCTGCTCGTGGCGGCCGCCGTGGGCTCGCTGGGCGATGATGCCCGCAACGTCGATGTCACGGCCGATTTCGGCGGCGTACTCGCGGAAACCGTACGCCGTCGCGGCGACGCTCTCCATGCCCGCCTTGGCGTCGACGACGAGGACGACGGGGAGGTCGAGTGCGGCGGCGACCATGGCGGTACTCGAGGCGTCGCCGTCGTAGAGGCCCATGACGCCCTCGACGAGGCAGATGTCGGGGTCGGTGCCGGCGTCGGCGCCACCAGTCTCCGCCGCGCGAGCACAGTTTCGCCGGATCCCATCCTCACCGGAGAGCCACAGATCGAGCGTTCTGGAGGGGCGGCCGGCGATGGCCTCGTGGTGGCTCGGGTCGATGAAGTCCGGGCCGGCCTTCGCGGGCTGGACGGTTTGCCCCGCGTCGGAGAGCGCCTGCATCGTCGCGAGCGTCGCGACGGTCTTGCCGACGCCGGAGCTGACGCCGCCGAGGACGAGCCCTTTCATCGGATACCCCCGCGCCTACTGTCAGTTCTGCGCGCTCGAGTTTGTCGTCCGGTTCCGGTCGACGGTGGCCTGCGGCTTGCCATTGTACTTGTCTTCGCACAACTGTACTTGAATTCGTCGGTGAGACGAGTGGACGGAGAGCAAATGCACAGCGACCAACTCGAGTGGAACTGCAGATCTGGAAGCAAAGTCGAACGGTCGAACCCAGGTAGAGCCAAGCGGTTGGAACCACGTAGATACGCTTCGGTACTTTCAATCGTCACTGGTACGAACACTGACTAATGGCTACACGCGGCGCTGTCAGATCTCGGTTGCTTCATATCCCGCTCGCAGCCCTCGGACTTTTCGTTCTTTTCGGGACGGTGGCTGTCACCTTGGTGGTCGGCAATGCCCTGTTTCACTCGATATTCTTGCTCCTGCTGGGTGCCCCCATCGGGGAAGTTGTAGAAACTATGTCGATCTCACAAATTGCGGCCGATCTATCCGGTGATCTACACGGGTGGATGGCTGGCATTCTGCTCTGTATCCTGTTGCTACCACTGTTCATGCGGTACAACGACTGGTTGGGACGGGTACTCTACGATCAAGAGAAAGACCGAGATCAAGACCAAGGCCACGCTCTTGACTCGGAGCCCTGAATACCATCACAGAGAGAGCACCCACGCAGTCACGACCCCCGAACCAACGCTATGGAACGCGTCGTTTGCCACTCACTGAACGCTGAACGCCGAACGCTGACGCTGGACGCTGAACGGCGTCCGTCGGATCGCCGACGAACTTAACGGCACCAATCGGCTACCACTGGATCCAGATCATCCATGACTGACGACCAGCCAGCAACCGAGACACCGCCCGACGAGACGCCCGCAAACGAATCCACAGCGGCCGACGGCAGCCCCGAAGCCCACCTCCGCGAGGCCCTTCGCCATCTCGACGCCGCGCGCGACACCGGTGAACTCCGGAAGACGCACACGGTCGCACTCGAGGAGGTCGCGCGCACGATCACGACCGTGCTTCGAGAACACGAGACAGACGGGAACCCCAAACAGGACGGATAGCGTGTCTCTGTGGTGATGATTCGGCCGCGTTGCGACCGAGGATCAACACGCCTTTGAGCCCCCTCGCGCGTTATCCGGTGAGTCTACGATGACGGGGGACGACGCTGGGGCCGAGACGCGCGCCGACGACATCGAGTACGGGGTCGACGACAGACCACCGCTCGGTGAGTCGGCGGTGCTCGGGATCCAGCACTATCTGACGATGGTTGGAGCGAACATCGCCGTGCCACTGATTTTGGCCGAGGCGATGGGAATGCCGACGGAGCTGTGGCCGCAGTTCATCGGTACCTTCTTCGTGGTGTCGGGGATCGCGACCCTGGCCCAGACGACGTTCGGGAACCGGTACCCGATCGTACAGGGCGCACCGTTCTCGATGCTCGCGCCGGCACTCGCGATCATCGCGGTCGTCACGGCTGGCGGGGTGGCGGGACAGCCTGACTGGCAGGCCGCACTCTTACAGTTACAGGGTGCGATCATCGTCGCCGCGGTGGTCCAGGTCGCGATGGGATACTTCGGTCTGGTCGGGAAACTGCAGCGGTTCCTCTCGCCAGTCGTCATCGCCCCGACGATCGCACTGATCGGACTGGCGCTGTTCGATGCGGGACAGATCACGTCGCCGGACCAGAGCTGGTGGCTGCTCGGGCTCACCCTGGGGCTAATCTTGCTGTTCTCGCAGTACCTCGACCTCAAGCACAAGGCGTTCCGACTGTATCCGGTGATTCTGGCAATCGCGCTGTCGTGGATCGTCGCCGCAGCGCTGTCGGCGGCCGGCGTGCTCGGAATCGACCACCCCGGTCACGTTCCACTCGGGGATGTCACTGACACCTCGCTTATCCTGCCGATTGCACCGTTCCAGTGGGGAATCCCTGAACTCACGACGGCGTTCGTCATCGGCATGTTCGCCGGCGTCCTCGCCTCGATCGTCGAGAGTATCGGCGACTACTACGCCGTCGCAAACCTGACCGGGGCCGCCGCACCCAGCGAGAAGCGGATCAACCACGGTATCGGGATGGAAGGCCTGATGAACATCTTCTCGGGGATCATGGGCACTGGCGGATCGACCTCCTACTCCGAGAACGTCGGTGCGATCGGACTCACTGGCGTCGCCTCACGTTACGTCGTCCAGATCGGGGCGCTCGTCATGCTGGTCGTCGGCTTCATCGGCTACTTCGGCCAGCTCATCGCGACGATTCCCGACCCGATCATCGGCGGCCTGTTCATCGCCATGTTCGCCCAGATCGTCGCCGTCGGGATCGGCAACCTCCGCCACGTCGATCTCGAATCCTCGCGCAACGTGTTCGTTATCGGCTTCGCACTGTTCATCGGCCTCGCGATTCCGGAGTACATGGCCAACTTCGAGACGACCCTCGCCTTCCGCGACGCCGTTGGCATCGAAGCGACGATCGCACCGCTCGTTACTGCTGACGTCATCACCGCGATCGGACTCGGTGCAGCGATCGAAGCTGCCGCTACCGTCGCCGTCGACACGGTGTTCATCATCGGTTCGACCGGGATGGCCATCGGCGGGCTCGCCGCACTACTGCTCGACAACACGATTCCGGGCACCCGCGAGGAACGCGGACTTACCGAACTGAATCAACTCACCGAGGACGACGAGGAATTCGAGTCGTTCTGGGACCGCTGGGTCAGTTCGGACGGCGAGCGCGGGCGGTAGTACGGGTTCACTATTTTACGGTAGATCGTTCGCTATTCGTGGCTACTGCGCCTGCTGCGGTCGGTCGGCGAGACTTGCTCGAATAGCTCCGGATACGTCGTGACGAGCCCATCGGAATCAACCGGTAGCTCAGCCGTGAAACCACTGGAGAGGCTCTCGTAGCGATACCGCCCGCCGTTCTCATCGAGCGGGTCGAGACACGTGTACCGTTGCCTGGCAGTCTCGACGCGGAGTTCAGGTACGCCAATATAGACTGTCCCGATCTCGGCCGATTCGCTTCGGTCGAGTTCCAGTCGTCGAATCGGTACCGTGTTCGTAAACGGCGTCACCGAGATATCGACATCGGTGCAGCCATCTAGTTTCGCTACCGCCTCTCCTCGAGCGTCTGTCCAGGTACCTTCCCCATCGGCCTGGAGCGAGAGTGATTCGGATTCCCGGCCGAGAGTCGCAATCTCCACCCGCTGAACGCGATAGTGGTGGTCGCAGTCGACCTCGTATCGGACACGAAACGACTCACCGTCGGCCACACCAACGACGACGCTCTCTGCATTGACAGCACTCGAATCTTCACGAAGATGAAGCGATTCGATACCAATTCCGGCCGCCGGAATCCAAAATACGTCTCGATTCATGTCACGACATCAATTCAATAGTAGATAACGCTACTGTCCCTGCCCGGTCTTTGCACTGCGTTGCTCGTCAGCCGTCGGTCCGCTCCGACAAGTTCGAACCTGGCACTGTGCTCAGACTGTACTCGAGTCCAATTCGACTCGAGTACACCCCACTCCAGATGCGTTTCGGCCGGCAACTTCAGTCTGCATCGGGGGCGTCATGTGGCAGTGTGCAGGGCGAATGTGCGTGTCGGTGAGGGGGAGGGGACTCGAGTACCGATCTTCTGAACCAGCGGATCAGATTCCGAGCGGGTACGTAGTACGAACGGAGATTGTAGTGCACCGATGGCACTGGCTATAGTAGCCACTGAAAGTCAGTGCACACCTGATCGCCAGCCGGGTCGTCGATCGACGTGTAAACAGTTTCAGTTGTTACTATAGTTGGCCTGCGACGAGGAGTATCTGCGCCGATTCGCTACCTGTGAGGCGTGAGTGGAGCCCATACTGCAGCGCCAAGCCGGCTACTCATCCGCGATAATAATCTCTTCAGACTCTTCCTGCTCGCACTCTTGAATTGCTTCCTTGACCTCTTCTTGCGTCGCTTCTTCCATCCTGTACTCTCCTTGTGGCTAGCATTCGACGCCGGGAGTGTAAAACGCCACTAGCGTATTCTCATCGAGAAAATACCCTCGTTCCATTTTGGAGGGGGTAACTGCAGCGTGATGTGATGTCCGTGCCCTTCGACTCGACTCACTCCAACCCGTGCAGTTCTCGATGGTTTTGGAAGGCCTCCGAAGACGGCTGCTTCGCTGGGTCTTCGGGCACAGCGAGTCGTGTTCCCTCGAGTGTCCGAATTTCCTCGGGGGCTGCCTCGTCGGTTCGGTCGTTCAGGATGATCTCACGGTCGTCCGTCACTGCGAACCAGCCTGTATCGAACGCCCAGTGGTGGAGTCGGCACAGTGCAAGTCCGTTGTGAATCCTGTCTACGCCGCCCTCCGCTTTCCGATAGATGTGAGCCGCTTCAACCTCTGGCTTGCCGTCCGGTGATCGCCGCGCTGCGCCGCACGCCGCACACGTGTCCTCGTAGGCACGTTTGACCTGCTTGGCGAACGCCGATGACCGTGCGAGTCGTGTCGTTTGTTCGCGCTCCGTTGTTTCTGTGAGCGGCGGATCGTCGTCTTCAGCCGCCACAACTGCCGCTTGGGCGTCGGTATATTCGTCCCATCCTGCAATTCCGAGCTTTTGCATCTCAAACCGGTAGACCATCCGCTCGCCGTCGTTCACGTACGTGTGGTCCATGACGTCGACGAGTCCCTCATACTCGTACGCATCCACGCCCTCCACGCTGGTGAAGAAGTAGATCGGAATGAGGTCGCGGGTTGCCTCCTTCAGCGCACGATTGGCGGCCGTCTCCGGCTGGTCGCCCTTCTCGGGGACGCCCTCGCCAATGTAGCGAAACCGGTCGCCATGCCCGATGCGGTCGTCGTAGATCTCGCCCTCGTTCGACAGCAAAATTATGTATCGCTGGTCGCCCGCCCGGCGGAGATTGATTCCCTTGATCTGATAGCCGAAATTCGTGCTGAATACGTCCTCCAGTTCCGCCTGTGTGACTGTCTGGTGCAACTCGAGTTCGAACTCCCCTGGACAACCCATTGTCTGAATTGACTGTCTTCGTCAGCAGAACCCTAAAGCTGCTGGCATCAGTCTGTCCACCGTCGATTTTGTCTTGGTCTCAAACGTCAATTCTAACGAAAGAATAAATTCATTCCACTGAGAGTTTCAGCCATTGATGGTCTCACAGGAATCACTCAACAGACTCAAGCCGTTTATCGACGAGGGCGAAACGACGATCGATGGCTACTCCACCAGCCACGAAATCGGCGTCCTCACCGACCGGCAACTGCTCAGTCTCGAAGTACGCGGCCGAGAGAACTCCACGACAGTGGTCGACACAACGTACCTCGACCAGCTCGGCGGTGTCTCGATCGAGCACAATACGACCCCCGACTTCCATCAGGACAAGCTCCTCTCAGCCATCGTCTCACTGGTCCTCGCACTCATCTCGCTCGCTCTCTTCGGCGCGATCGACGCGGAGGGACCCGCAACGGTCCTCCTACTCGTTGGTCTCGGCGTCGGTGTTCTGAGTCTCGTCCTGTTCGCAGAAGCGTTCAACACCCCCGAGGATACGGTTCACATCCAGCTCCAGACCGATACTGGGGAAACCGCCTGGCAGGCCCGGCTCGATGAGGAGTATCTCGAGTTCGCCGAAACGCTCTCGCGAACAGTCAGTTCGACACACGCGACGGCAGAGCCCGCGACCCGTACGATCGGTGGGTGACTGTCGAGAACTCGAGTGGGAGGGGCGGAATACGGCTGCAACTAGCTGGTTGTCACCGACTAGTACGTGAGTTGAGCGTGTCATACGATAGCCCAAAACAGCTATTCTTCACGCTTTCATGAACCTGTATAATCCCCTGGTAAAGGTATGAGGCGTTTTCTACAACACGCTCCTTGAACCGAGCCTGTGCGAGCACTGTCGTTCTGACCGAGATGACCGTCTTTACGAGGTTGAACCACTCTTCCAGTAAATCTGATGGTAACTATTAAGGAACACTGTTACAAATTCTAACAAAATGAGTCGCTGGATTGGCTCCCAACGCCGGGCATGCACGACCTCCAACGTGGTGAGTCGGTAGATGGGACGGAAACGGAGACGCAAGCGAGCATCAAAGTCAACCGACTCCGACAAGTCGCCGAAGTCAGAGTCAGAAGCCAAGCGCCGCTCCTCAAGCTCGACTCAATCGAAGCGTCGACGCGGCCCACTGGACGGAACCGCAGCGTTCGATCAGGGTATCGGCAACGATATCAACGCCTTGACCGGTCAACCCGAGGGATTCGACGCGATGGCCGGGTCAAACACGCCCGACTTCGAGCCACTTCCGACTGGTCCCGACGCGCATATTCAGCGTGCACTCGAGGGCACGGATACCACGCGAGACGAGGTCCCCGGTACAGTCCTCGACGTGCTCGGCCAAGGTGGGAAGCCGTTAGACGGTCCGATTCAGCGAGCACTCGAGGAGCGCATGGATGCGGACTTCTCGAACGTGCGGATTCATACGGGTGCGAAAGCCGCTGAAGCGGCCGATGCGATTGGCGCGAAGGCGTTCACGTGTGGGAACGATATCGTGTTTAATTCGGGTGAGTACAACCCCGAGTCAGGTGAAGGGCAGTTCCTGCTGGCACACGAGTTAGCTCACGTCAAACAGCAGACAGGGGCGGCGATTTCGATGATGCCCCAGGAGGGCGGACTGCAGATCGACCCGGATCCGCAGTTAGAACGAGAGGCCGACGAGGCGGCAATGCAAGTGCTGTCGGGCGAGGAGCCGGCGACCGTCCAGCGGTTAGGGACCGATATCCAGATCCAGAAGATGGACATCAATGCCATCTTACCGTTGCTCGCCGCCGCGCCCCACCTCACCCCGCAGCTAGCGTCACTTATGCAAGTGTACGGTCCGAAGGCTGAAGAGGATCTTGAAGAGCACAAAGACCTGCTCAAGAACGGAGAGGAGATCGATTGGGTTGAAGCCTCCTACGAGGGTGTAAAAGAAGACGCCGGGCGGATCCCTCAACTGGTTACCGAACTTCCCGGACTCAAAGCCATCAAAGAAACCGTCAATAACGCCAAAGAACAACGACAGGACCAACGTGAACCCACCTTCCAAGAGCAACTCGAGGAGGCGGCACTGCCAAAGAACTGGAAAGACGAACTGCTCGAAGACTTCGAACTCCCAGAGGACCTCAGAAAAGAGCTCGTCGAGGAAGCCAGACAGGCTGTCGAAGATGCGACTGGGGCGTCCTCCCAGGAGGTAGATTATTGATGGAAGCAGAGATAAAAAAGGAGACGAATAACGGATTTGGCGTTACTGTCCTCGATAATAACGGTGTAAAACACAAAGTTGGTGTACTCTACGATGGTGACATTAGCGGCCACCTTCAAGACGGCTATCCGGACGACCCGTCCGAGCGCACGCAGGAAGAAAACGAGCACGTGAATCAGGCCCGTAGGTTCGCCAAGTACTGGGTGTACCGTAAGCGCGGATACGACACGCTTGATCCGCTCCGAAATCCCGACCGAATCCTCGCGTCGGTAATCGCCATCGCCCCGCTCACACCCGAGATGGCCGAGCAACACTTCGGCGACCTCTACCAGCAGTACTGCCACATCTACGATGACGCCGAGCCGACCGTCGACTTGCCAGACGGAGTCGGCCCGAAAGACCCCGTCTACCTCAAAGACGTATATCTCGGCATCGGTGACGGCGGCCTCGACGCCGGGGCCGCTACGATTCTGGGCGACCCGGACATGATGGATCTCGTCGGAGCCACCGTCAACGTGAGCGGTGACCGACCGATCGAAGGTGAATACCTCCCCAAGTTCCACGAGTTGCTGGCGGCTGCTGCAGATGTCAATCCAGACTCGCTGCCGAGCCTCCGAGAGGGCTTGCTCATCGACGACATCTCGGGGATCCACGTCCAGACCGGCTCGTTCGACGGTCCAACCATCCAGTACGGCCGCCAGCCGGAGATCGACCGTAAGCCCGACGCACGAATTCAACTCGATCGCCTGGAGGTTGAGTCAGTTACTGACCTCCAAATTCGATTGGCGAATCACCTGATTTGCCAGGTTCGGGATTGCTATCTGTTGATGGGAATTGCGCCACCAGAGCCCTTCAGAATTCAGGGAGTTGGCATTCGAGGAGCCGTCGGCTGGTTCAACTCCATCGATCTCTACGAGATGTACTGGAACTCCGATGCAGAGATCTCGAGTTGGTTCGAAGCGCACACACCCGACGACGCCTACGAACACACCGGGGAGTCTGTCACACCAGAAGCGTAATCCATCTCCGCCCAAGTTTTTTGTTCAGTTACGCGACGATGTCCAGCAGTTCGCTTTCTTCTGACTGCTGCCACCCGCTTGATAAGGGTGTGCTCGACAGCCGGATGGACTCAGACTTCTCGAACGCGCGACTCACACAGGCTCGAAGGCGGCTGACGCGGCTGATGAAATCAACGCGAAGACGTCCACCTGTGGGAATGATATCGTGTCTCGGTCTCGTGGTCTCTTCTGGTGGGACTTTTCCGTGGCCACCGTGGGGCCTCCCTGTAATACCCTGCGACCGCAGGACGGATCGCGATTTCGACTCGAGTGCCACGCAATGCGCTCGGTTGTGATGGGGTGGTCGGTGGTGGTGGTTGTGGTTTTGGTGGTGGTTCCGACTTGGATTCCGGTGAATCCCACCCATCACGCGCACACACTGCCCGACACTCGATATTCCGCCGTGATCCGACTGCGTGCGGCCCCGTTTCGCCCCCAATGAGGGACCGAGGGCCAGGCAAGGGACGAGTGTAGAGTCGGAGGGAACTCGAGTTAGGTGCCGTCAGCTCGATCGGGGGAGGTGACCTGCGTGGTCCGATCGGTGTGGGTTTTCTGGTCGGGGATGGGTGGGGCGATGCGACAGCCACAGGGGCCGGCGACGGCGTCGGTGGGGCCGATTATCGTTGTACGGTGGATGGGAGTGTTACATCGCGGGCACGGTCTGAGTTCGTGGTTGGTGGTCGTCTGGTCGTCGGTGTCTGTGTGTTTGGTGGTGTGGTTGTCGTTGTGATTGCCTTGGTTGCCTCGGTTGGCTTGGCTGTCTTGGTCGTCTTGGGTCGCGCCACTCCGTCGAGCATCGCCTCGGCCGGCATCGTGACCATCGAGATCACGGGGCCCGTCGTCGTCACTCAGGTCCATTGGGACCACCTCGGAACGTCGGTGGGGTTGCCGACGACTGTGTTGGTAATCCCTTCGGCAACTCCATCGCTAAATCCGGACGAGAGCGACGCTACTGGGTGGACGCGACGACGCGTCAATCGTGCGGGATGTTTATATCCCGTGAGAATGTACGCAAACATGGCTTCAGGCCAAGCGGTAGAAGCCACGCCTTGGGTGCTCCAACACCCGGGGCATTTCCATACCCCAACGTCGCGGCTTCCGTTCTAATTGTTAACTGGTAGTGACTTATATCTACCGCTGAATGGTGGGAATAACCCTGGAACAGACGCTCGATTTGGGTACATGTATCCACTTCGAAGACAATCCCACACTGGTCTCCTTTCGGCCACTCCAGTGCGTGGTACGACGATCAATACCGGCTCGGCAGCAGTGTCCAAAACAGTCACCAACCGGTGTGATTACTACAAATGAGCATGTATAGCTAGGAACGATATGGTAAACCGCGTCCCCTACCACCACGAACTGGATAAACAGTTCTCGGTGGACTTCGTCAGCCCTGAGCTGGAGGACGTAGGAGAGCGTGTCGTCGGCTACGATAGTCACAACTCGGTCAAGGTCGAGTCGTTCGAGTTAGATCGAACCGTCTACGTCGTTTATACTGCGTCCGGTGCGAGTGGAGCTGCGGACGAAATCGACTACGATCTCGTCGAATATATCGACTCAATGGAGCCAGCGAACGGTGTCATCGCGACCAGATTAGTTGATGTCTTCAAGAACGTCCTTGCGGAGAACTACGAGGAGGAAGGGAAGCGAGTGCAGGCGTACAAGGACATCGCGGCCGAAGAGATCGAGCCAGCACTCAATCAGATCGACTGGAACGGAACGGCAGTCGAGGTAGCGGGTCGCCTGACCTCGAACCTGATCCTCAAGCATGCGCTGCCCAACGCGAACCATCGAACGGCTATCGGAATGTGCCAACTTTATCTCAGACGAGTGAATCCAGATTTTTCGATGCCAGAGACGTCGACACAACTCGATGAGGCCGACGAGTACGATTGGATGGAGTGGGTCAACGACTACATCAACGAGTCAAAGAGACTACTGACGGTTCGACGAAAAGGTGGCCGGTTCAAGTATCTCGAGGAGTTTGGTTGCGATGTGCTCGTGCGAAAGCACGATATCGAAATCCCTCTCGAGGAGTACGAGTTAGATCTTCGGCGAGGTGAGCGGTGGAGACGGTATGCAAAACGGCACGAAGACCTGTGGATCGATTTCACCGAGGAAGCCGTTCGACGTGCGGAGATGACCGGGTTGGTCGATATGGATGGCCTTACAAAGCACGAATTCGCGGACGATCTAAAAGAACTCGAGTGAAATTAGTCCTGAAGACGAGCGACGGTCCGACCGGTCTCTTCCACTTCTTCGCTCCGACTCATTCCGAGACGGTCCTCTAATTCTCGGATGTTGTCTTCTAGGGTCATATTACTAGATCTCTCACTAGGAGCCAAAAATCTACCGGTGAAAGCAGGGTCTAAAATAGCAGAAGGGACGGATGTGTTGGAGGGCCATCTTTCGGGTAGTTTTTCGGCAAGCCACAGTTACACACGATACTACGGAGGCACCCTCATATCCACCTATCGAACCACACGATGGCGTCGACCTCTATTTGGAAACCGAACGACTCCAACCGCTCCATCGTTACGCGTTAGAAACAAGTCACCGCTGTCTGTTGTGTTCGAACCGTTCAAAAGACGGATGGCGCTACAGGATTTGAACCACGCGAACACCTCGCTTCGCTCGGCGTTCTCTCGTTCAAATCCCTCGCGATCCAGTATCTGTCGCTCACGAAGTTGTTCGCGACAAAAACATGGGCGCTACAGGATTTGAACCCGTGACAGCTTGGTCCGAAGCCAAGTACTCTGTCCAGACTGAGCTAAGCGCCCGCACCCTTCCGTATCCGTCGACCTCCTATAAGTCACTCGATTTTCACCGGTTCAGACAGGCACCACCATACCCTAACCCCACCCGCTCACTCGCACCCCGCTCACTCATTCCCAGCCTGTGAAAACTACCGTGACCGGTCTTTATCTGGAGGGCAAAGGCATCGCTAATGACCGCACGCGAGTACACAGCTACCGACGAACCGGATTCGCCTCCGTCCGATGCACTCGAGTTGCACCACACTGAGCCGGGAACGGTGACCCTGATCCCGGCGGATGCGAGTGAGGTCGAGCGAGCGGAGGCGTGGCTGTCGGTGTCGGAGTCGGTGTGTTGTGAACTCGGGCGGTGGCGGTAGGGGGAGTGCAGTTGGTGTGCAGTTGGTGTGAAGTTAGTATGCAGTTGCTGTAATGGAGCGCCACTGCTACACCTGTAGTCGCGGGCACGCTGAGTCGGATGCCCGTCGAACGCGGACCGTACGGTTTAACCGGCCTGCCTGAGCACTCCCGGCAATGACAGCGGGGGAGACGATTCGCGGGTTGCTCGAGCTGACACGACCGGTGAACGTGCTGGCCGCGAGCGTGTTGACGTTCATCGGCGCGTTCGTCGCTGGCGGTCTTGGCTCGTATCCACTGCAGACGAGCGCGGCAGTCGCGGCAACCGGGCTCGCAGTCGGTGCAGGGAACGCGATTAACGACTACTTCGATCGAGAGATCGATCGGATCAACCAGCCCGATCGGGCGATCCCTCGCGGTGCGGTGAGTCCGCGCGGCGCACTGGTGTTCAGCGTCGTCCTGTTCGCCGCCGCGGTCGCGCTCGCACTCACCCTTCCCCTGGCAGCGCTCGCTGTCGCCGGGATCAACCTGCTCGCGCTGGTGGCCTACACGGAGTACTTCAAGGGCCTCCCCGGCCTCGGAAACGCGCTTGTGGCCTACCTCGTCGGGAGCACATTTCTCTTCGGCGCGGCGGCAGTCGGCGAGATCGGCCCCGCAGTCGTCCTCTTCGCGCTCGCGGCGATCGCGACGCTCACCCGCGAGATCATCAAGGACGTCGAGGACATCGAAGGCGACCGCGAGGAGGGACTGAACCCCCTCCCGATCGCCATCGGCGAGCGCCAGTCGCTGTACGTCGCAACTGCCCTGCTCGTGATCGGCGTGATCGCGAGTCCGCTGCCCTACGTGCTCGGTTACTTCGAGCTCGAGTACCTCCTGCTCGTACTCCCGGCGAACGCGATCATGATCGTGGCGGTCTACGAGAGTTTCGAGGATCCCACGATTGGACAAACCCACCTCAAGTACGGCACCTTCCTCGCGGCGCTGGCGTTTATCGTGGGACGGGCGGCGCTCGAGGTCAACGTGTTCTGAGCCACCTGAAGTGCGAGCGAGTGGAATCCAACAGAGACCAGACCGGTCACAGTCATGCACGAACCGCGCGAGAAGGTGACGGCGAATCATACAACTGTTTGCAGTCGGTACACGATACCATGGCATTTACCGTCGGAATCGACGATCCGGATGCGCTTCGGGAGGTACTCGAGTCCGAGACGATCGCGGTCGTCGGCTGTTCGCGGACGCCGGGGAAGGCGGCCCACGACGTGCCGGCGTACCTGCTCGAGCAGGGCTACGAGGTGATTCCGGTGAATCCGTTCGCGGACGAGATTTTCGGCCGGGAGGCGTTTGAATCGCTCGCAGCGGTCGCCGAGCAGTCAGTTGCCGACGTCGACATCGTCTGTGTCTTCCGCCCGAGCGAGGAGGTCGCCGATGTCATCGAGTCGGTACTCGATTCCGCGGTCGGCGACGTGATCTGGCTTCAGCAGGGGATCCGCGACGATCAGGCGGCCGAGCGCGCTGTGGACGCAGGATACCGTGTCGTGCAGGATCGGTGTCTCAAGGTCGATCACCGCCGGCTCGTTGTTTGACCGAGACCGAAAACAGGCGTAGTGGGCCTGGTGGCGGGAGGAGACGGCCATTGATCAAACACTGAGGGGTACCACCGACAGAGACTTACATACCAGCGGACTACACGAGAGACGTACCTATGTGTGACCGGTCCGGGAACTGTTCCAACGACGGGGTCTGTCAGCTCGTCTTGCGGAACCGGCAGACGGGCATGGATGTCGTCGAGCACCACTGCAAGGCACATCTCGTCCTCCGGGTGTGGGAGGTCGAGCGCGATGACGAATTCGAGGTCGTCGATGCGACGACGCTCCAGCAGTCCTCGACGGCCGGATAATGGCTGATTGCTGCAACCGGCCTTCGTCGTAGACTGTCGAGGACCTGGGCTCACGACGCCTGTCTCTCCCGTGAGAGCAGGTGCTTGCACCCCTACTCGTCGTTACTCGTTCTCGTACACGCACACACGCTGGCGTGTTTGATGGCTGCTGTAGCTGTGGAACAGGAGAGATTGCGGTTACATGGTTACGGCGACGGTCACGGGTTCAGTTACGGTCACAGCCACAGCCACAGCCATAGCCATAGTCACAGTCACACAACCAGTACTCGAGTACTCCACACTGAACCGCGACACCGGCGATGCGGTGCTCAGGAACTCCACTCCTCGAATGAGCGGTAGATCCCCTTCGAGAGGTAGCGCTCACTCGAGTCCGGGAACACGGTAACGACGGTGTCGTGGGGCGTCTCGATCTCTCCGGACGCGATCTCGCGGGCCACCTGCTTCGCGGCGACGCCGGCGGCACCGGCACTCGAGCCGACGAGATGGCCTTCCTCGCGTGCGAGGCGCTCGAGTTCCGCGTGCGCATCACGGTCCGCAACCGGATACACCGCGTCGACGAGTTCGGGGTCGAACAGTTCGTTCGTCTCGACGTTGTGGGTGCCGATACCTTCGATCTTGTACTCGCCTTCCTCGCGGTCCTCGCCGAGGAGTTCGCCGTAGACGGAGCCGTCGGGTTCGACTGCGCCGACGTAGGTGTCCGGGTCCTGTTCGAGTGCGTAGCGGGCGATTCCCATCAGTGTGCCTGCGGTGCCACAGCCGGCGACGACGGCACCGATGTTGCCGTCGAGTGCCTCGTAGATTTCGGGGCCGGTGGTGGCGTAGTGGGCCTCCGTATTCAGCGGGTTCGCGAACTGCTGGGGGACGACGGCGTCGTCGAGTTCGTCGGCCAGTTCGTGGGCGCGGTCGATCGCGCCGCCCATGCCGTCCTCTGTCGGCGTGTTGATGACCTCTGCGCCGAGGGCGGCCATGAGCTGCTGTTTCTCGACGCTAAAGCGCTCGGGAACGACGAAGATGGCGTCGAGCCCGAGCTGCTGGGCGGCCGTCGCGAAGCCGATACCGGTGTTACCCGCGGTCGGCTCGATGACCGTGCCGCCCGCCGGAACGTCGCCGCGTTCGAGCATCCGCTCGAGCATGTAGCGGCCGATCCTGTCTTTGACGCTCGCGCCTGGGTTGAACGACTCGAGTTTGGCGTAGATTCGGACGCCCTGTGGGCCGTCTCGAATCCGTACGAGGGGCGTTTGCCCGATCGTCTCGAGCACCGAGTCCAACGGTCGCTCGTGGGTCGTCATCGTTCTGGCAAATGTTGCCACTGTTGTTAGGTCTTCCCTTTCTTCGTGTCCCTATCCAAGAGTCCCCCGTCCGAAAATTCTCGACTTACTACCGGTCCAATGGAATAGGTCACGAGTCACGACGGGGTGACCGTGAGTCTATCGTCGATGGGTTTGTCTCTAACTAACCCGTCCACGTCGAACTGTGGTATAGATTATATCACAAAGCCCCAGTACGTTTATAACAGACGTGTCCGTCCTTCGGTGTACCGTTTCATGACCGACCGACGTGCAGTGCGTTCGGTGTACGATCCGCTCGCGCCCCCTGCCTCCGGGCGGCCCGAGTAGCTGCAGCATTCTCCATCCGTTGCCTCGCTCCGGCCTGTAGCCGCAGTACACCCATCACCGATGCACGTACATGTCAATCGCTATCGAAGCAGTCGCACACGCTAGTCGTTCGATCGATCTCGTATCGCCAGATAGCCGCCCGCTCATCCGAGCACGGCCCGCTTCTCGCGATCATACCGCACCACCGCTTCGGGGTGAGCAGTGAGATGGCGACCTCGAGTGCAGACGCCGAGCCGGCCTCTGTGTGGCGCAACTGGGACTTCCGGCTATTCTTCGCCGGCCAGTTCGTGACGAATCTCGGAGACAGTCTCTACACGGTCGCCGTGCTGTGGCTCGTTTACGACCTCAGTGGGTCGACCGTGCTGTCGGGCGTTGCGAGCTCCCTGCTGTTGCTTCCCTGGTTGCTCCAGCTGTTCGCGGGGCCGCTCGTCGATCGGCTTCCGCTCAAACCCGTCCTCGTTAGTGCACAGCTCGTGCAGGGAGCTGTCGTTCTCGTCTTACCACTGGCGGCGATTACTGGTCGACTGAGTGTCGGAGTGTTATTCGCGGTCATTCCGGTACTCACGCTCGCAGCGACGCTCATGTCACCGATGCAGTCCGCCGTGCTCCCCCGTATCGTTGTGGAGGACCGACTCTCCAGCGCGAACTCCGCACTGGCGACGGTTACACTGGGTCTGGATATGCTGTTCGATGCACTGGGTGGCATCGTCATCGCCATCTTCGGTGTGACAGTGCTCTTTGTTTTCGATTCGATCACGTTTGCAGTCGCTGCACTGCTGTTCGGGAAGATTACCGCACTCTCCGCGGATACCGCGAAGCAAGAGCGAGAAACGGAGACGACAGACCCACTACTCGCCACATACGTCTCTGACCTCCGAGTCGGTTTCGACGCACTCCGTGGAACCGTCTTCGTCGAACTGGTCGCTCTCACGGCGATCGTCAACTTCGCAACCGGAATGACGCTTGCAATCCTGCCCTCGTTCGGGAGTCTACTCAGCGGTGCCGCCGTCTACGGGCTGTTGCTCGGTGCGCTCGGCACCGGTCGACTCATCGGATCGGTTATCGCGCCGTGGTTCGAGCACGTCGGATACGGACGCATTACGTTTGTGACCTACCTGACGAGCGCGTGCGTCTGGCTCGTGGCCGTGTTCGTCCCGTCGACCGCGCTCACGATCGTTCTGTTCGGCCTCGCCTGGATCCCTCCGGGGGTCAACAGCGTGCTCACAGCGACGCTGAACCAGACGGTATTCCCGACGGAACTCCTCGGACGGGTCACCTCGCTCAAGGGAACGGCCTCGGGAGGGACGCTCCCACTGGGCTCACTCGTCGGGGGCGTCGTCGCTGCGGTGATAGGGACAACGCCGACCATGGCAGTGGCTGCGCTTGGGTTCGGACTCGCCGGACTGTACGTTCTTGCTCGTCCACGACTCCGACAGTTGCCAGCGGTTGCTGACGCGGATCTAGACGATTTCACCGTTCCGACTACAAACGATCAGACCGCGCCGTGAGGTAACGGATTGCATCAGGATCCCTACAGGGACGCGGGATTTTTGTCGCGCTGCTTTCTCCCGGGAGTGTCCACTGAGAATCGCGAGAAGACGGTACAGTGGCCGTGCTCGATTCGGAAGTTACTCGGCGGGCTGTTCGCCAGCGTCAGTGCTCGGTGTATCTCCGTCCTCTGAATCGTCGTCACCCGTCTCGTCGTCTGCCTCAGCCGCAGCGAGGTCGTCGGCGTCGTCGATCGCTGCATCGGCGAGGATCTGTTCGCCGTCGATACCGTGCTCGTCAGCGATTGCGAGCAGCAACTGGCGTTGTTCTGTGATCTGGTGATCCATGCGCTTGACGGTGTCGTGTGTGTCGTCGACCTCGCCTTCGAGGTTGGTGATGCGCTGTTGTAGCTGCTGTACCTGCTTGTACATCGCTTCGGCGCGGTCGGAGAGGCCCTGAATCTTCTTTGCGGTGCTGCCAAGTCCCATGTATCAGACATACAGCGGCTGGCTAATGGGCTTTTTCCTCCGGTCGGATGGCGAAACGAGCGGTCTCCCTCTCCTCAGGACGGACGACAGGGGCAGAATGGGTGGCAGGGGCCACAGCGGACACTGGATAACCGACAACCGACAACCGACAACAAACGCCAACCCGCCAAACATCATGCTCCCGCACGGTGTGGGACCGGTATGACCGAGCCGAACCCGTCGGAACGGTCCCGACGCTGGCCGAGGGGAGAAGGCGGGGGTGTACCACGTTGGTTGCACTGACCCGACGCCTGGTGGTCTATCTGGCATCGTTCGTCGTCCTGCTCGCCGTCTACACCCTCATGTACCAGTGGGGAATGGCCGTCTTGGAGGGTGAGTCGCGAACCTGGCACCAGGCGCTGGAAATCGTCGTCCAGTCGATGACCACCACCGGCTACGGACAGGACGCACCCTGGGAAACCCTCGAGATGACCGTCTTGGTGATGCTCATCCAGGTAACCGGTATCGCCTACATCGCCGTCGCAATCCCGCAGTTCGTCATCCCTTGGCTTCAGCAGATGGTGGAGCCGACGCCGCCAACAGAGACCGACGCGCTCACGGATCACGTGGTCATCGTCGGCTACACTGCCAGTTGCGAACAACTCGTCGACGAACTGATGGCCAACGGAACGCCACACCTCATTATCGAACATGATCCGGAACGAGCCCAGTCGCTCCACGAATCCTCGTTAACCGTCCTCCACCGCGATCCGACGACCACCGACGGCCTCGAGGCTGCCCGACTCGACGAAGCCCGTGCCGTCGTCGTCGACGCTACAGAGCGCGACGTACTGCGCGCCACTCTCACCATCGAAACGTCCACACCCACAGTCCCAGTCTTCGCCTTCGTCGGCGAACTCTCGTTGGCCCGGTACTTCCGGTATGCCGGCGTCGACGAGGTCCTGCTGCCGAAACACCGACTCGGCAAGGCACTCGGTGACCGCGTCCGGGCTGTCGTCACACTCACAGTTGACGATCGCGACGCCTTCGAGGAAGCATACGACGTACTCGAGTACCACGTCGATCCCGAGTCGGAGCTGTTCGGAGAGACGGTCGCGTCGATGCGACGGCTCGAGCAAACTGGGGCGACGGTGCTCGGTGCCTGGGTGCGTGGCGATTTCGTCACTGTGCTCTCCGAACACGTCCGTGTCGACGAGAATACGACACTGGTCGTCGTCGGCACGGAATCAGAGCAGGCAGCGGTCGCCGAGCGAACGGGTACCCAGGGAACGCAGTACCGAGAGACCGGTGGTCGGGTCGTCGTTGCTGGCCGGGGGCTGGTCGGAGCGACTACCCGTGGAACGCTCGAACGGGCGGGCGTCGAAACGACGGTGATCGACACCGATCCCGCAGCGCAAAGCGACGTGGTTGGTGACGCGACCGAGGAGGCAGTCCTCATCGAGGCAGGGATCAGGGATGCACAGGCGTTTCTCGTTGCACTCGAGTCGGATGCCGAGACAATCCTCGCAACGTTGACTGCGCGGGCGCTGAATCCAGCAGTGCGGATCATTGCTGGTGCGGAGACGACGGCCAATGTGAACGCGTTACGAACGGCAGGTGCGTCTGACGTTCTCGCACTGCCAAGCGTTGCAGGCCGGATGATCATGCTTCGGGTGTTCGAACACGAGACGATGCGACTCGGCGATCGGGTGGTGATCGAACAGGTCGCGGTCCCGTCACGCAGTGGGACAGAACTCTCACGGGCACGCATTCAGCGCGAGACCGGCTGTGCCGTCGTCGCACTTGAGCGAGAGGGGACGTTCTACAGCGATCCGGACGGGATGGTACTCGAGTCGGATGACTCGCTTATACTGTCGGGAACGGATCGACAGCTGGAGGTGGTTCGGGAAGTGTACGGGCAGCGTCGAGAGCGGACTGATGGCGACAGCGACGGTGCTCAGTGAGGTGGAGAGGGTTGTGTATTCGTTGGGAGGTGATCGTCGTGGACTGGGTGGTCTGAGTAGACTGCCGTCGTGCGGTTGGCGAGGCGAAAGGTCCTTAAGTAGCCGGCCGCTACATCCGGGTGGATAGGTCGGGCAGTTTGGCCCTGCTCACTACCCGCGCTATGGTCATTAGCGGGGACCGAACACCGCGGGCGTCCGGTCAGACCGACCGGGGCCTCGGGAGCCAACGTGGAAGCCTCGTCCGTCGGGGACAGCGGTCTACGGTGGCCGTCCGCAGGGACGTCCCATCGTGGTTAGCCGGCGACAGCCCATCAGGCGCGGAAGCGAGCAGTGGACCGCCGGACACCTGTCGCTCGACGGGTCGCGGGGTGGAGAAGGCAACCGGGATTCCCCCGGCCGGAACGCCGGGCAATCGCGGCCTCCACATTCATACTTCATACTGCGTTCTACTCGTTCAGCACCAGCCACGATCATCGCGTTGGCCGACACACCTATAGTAGCCACTGCAAGTCAATGCACACCTGATCGCACGACTGCTGTGCGATCAGTGTGTAAATCGTTGCAGTTGTTACTATAGCATCGCAGTTCCAGCCGCGACCACAACACGATTGGCCATCGGCCACCAGCCACTACATATGATCAGCCTCGCGCTTTCGATCCGGCAGGACGACTGCCCACTGAGCGCGGCCAGCGACGCCCACGACATCGCGTTTGTCACCCCACACTGGCACTACGACCACGACCGCTCCCAACTCGAGTTACGCATCCTCGCAGACGCCGCCGACCGGCCCGCACTCGAGTGCGGGCTGGACGTGATCCGTGCACACCCAGAGACGGACTCCTTCAATTTGCTCGCAAAGCAGAGTGGAACCGCGCGTGTCCACCTAACGATGGGAACGACCGTGACGATGGGCACTGTCGTCGCTAACGGCGGCTACCTCACTGCGCCCTTCGAGAACGTCGACGGCCGCGAGCGCTGGCAGATCGGCTTCGACGACGAGCGTGCCGCCGAGCATACGCTGGCCGTCCTCAGCGACCACGACGACGAGTTCGAGGTCCACGACCGCCAGCGTCTCGACCCCGAGACGGTGCTGGCGGATGTCCGCGCCGACGCGGTCGGCACCACCGTCCTCGAGGGCGCGCGGCAACTCACCGCAACCGAGCGCGAGACGATTCGCCGCGCCGTCGCTGGGGGCTACTATGCGGTCCCGCGGACCGCAACGCTCGGCGACCTCGCGACCGACCTCGGCGTCTCGGACGCCGCCGTCTCGAAGACGCTCCGACGCGCCGAGCAGAAGTTGTTGGCTCCGATGGTGGGTGTACTCGAGTCCACTGCAGAGTCACAGGTCGGTCGACTGGGTTGTTCCGACGACGAACAGACGTGATCGGCTGAACGCACAGCCGGACTGAGGTTAACATCCTAACGATAGCACCCATTCCCGGACAGTTCCTACTCTGAATGTGTACTGGAAAGCCGTTTCACTGCCGTCGATCTCGCCGTATCTCTTCGCACTGGCCCCGCTCGCCGCCGCAGCACTCTGGGGCGGTCTCTACGGTGTCAGCAAATGGGGCTTCGATGCCGTCCCGCCGCTGACGCTCGCGTTTCTGCGGGTCGCCGTCGGCGCGATTGCACTGCTTACCGTCGTTAATCTGGTCTACCCACGCCGGCGCTTTTCCCGCCGAGACCTGCTCAGCTTCGCGCTTCTGGGAGCCGTCGTCGCCGCCTCGCTTGCGACGCAGTTCGTCGGCACCGCACTGACGACCGCCAGCCAGGGCTCGCTCATCACCGTCCTGACGCCGATCTTCACGATCCTGCTCGGTGTCTCCCTGCTCGGTGAGGACCTCTCCCCGCGGCTCGTCGCTGGTATCACCATCGCGACCGCTGGCACCGTCATCGTCCTCTCCGGGCAGTACCACCTCGCCGAACTCGCCGGCGTCGCGACGACCGGCATCCTCATGCTCCTGCTCGCGAGCGCGACGTGGGCGCTGTACACTGTCCTCGGGAAGCCGCTGATCGAGCGCTACTCCGCACTCGAGACGGCGACGTACTCCTGTGTCGCCGCCGTGCCGATGCTCGCCGTCCTCGTGCCGGTCGAACTCGCTCGTACTGACGCCTCGCTGTCCTCGATTCCGGTGACGCCGGAACTCGTCGTCGCGGTGCTCTACCTCGGCCTCCTCGGCACCGCCGCTGCGTGGTATCTCTGGTACAAGGGACTCGAGTACGTCGGCGCGAGCGTCATCTCGGCGTTCTTCTTCGTCCAGCCGGTCGTCGGGGCGATTTTCGGAGCGGCGGTGCTGGGTGAGTCGCTCGGCTCGCGGTTTGTGTTGGGCGGTGCCGTGATGGCGGTTGGCGTCTATCTGGTGTCGACGGAGTCGGCGGCCTAGATCGGCGTGGCCTGTCTGTTCTAAACGAAAAGCAGCGCGAGTTCCCCGCCCTTCCGAAAACCGCAGGTTTTCGGCTTTCGCAAATCTTTGATTTGCGTCAACACCGTGGGCGGGGGTGAAGCGCGTCACTTCGGCACGTGTTCCGTCTCTTCGATATACCGTTCAACCACTTCCTCCGACACCGCACCTGTCGTTCCCACATAGTACCCAACCTTCCAAAATCCGCCACCCCAGAAATACGACTCCTGAATCTCGGGATACCGCTCCAGCAAGTGCTTACCCGAGTACGACTTGAACTGCCGGGCGAGGTCGGCTGGACTGTGTTTTGGGTCGCACTGGACGAACAGGTGTACGTGGTCGTCTGCAATCTCCAACGCCAGAATTTTGTGCCCGAAGTGGTCGGAAGTCTCATCAAACAACTCTCGTACATCGTCTTCAACCACGTTGAGAACCGGGTGTCGGTACTTGGGACACCAGACAAAATGATATTTACAGGAACTAACCGAATGTGCGTGACTGCGGTACTCTTCCATCCCTAATCCCTACATTTATGATAATCTGGAACGATTGTCAATGCATGGGTGAAGAAGCCACGAAGACGATCCAGACGCGGCTCCACATAGCGTCTGGTGAACGATCGTGGCTTCACGACGCCCGCCTCGCCTCACGCGAGATCTTCAACCAAACCATCCGCCTCAAACAACAAGGGGACAATCGCACCGAGATACAGAAGGAGGTTGACCGCGACGACTTCCTACGGAACAACAAGTGCGCGGTCGTCGGCAAAGCCCTCCAAACATGGGACTCCTACCAATCACTCAAAGACTGGTGGGAGAATCAAGACGACCCCGACCGAGGGAAGCCGACGCCGCCGAGTACGGACAAATCTAGTGCCTACCCGCTTGTGATGGCGCACACGGAAGGCTACCGCCTCACCGTGAACGACAACACGAACCGCGTCCAGTTCCGCATCAGCCCGAAACCCTACAAGAAGGTGAAGGGCCATCTTCGCGGTGAGCCGGACGCAATGGACGAACTTCGAGACGCCCTCACGTCGAATGAGGTGGATATAGGACAGGCCGAACTCCTGTACCGCGATGGCGTGTACTACCTACACGTCACGGTTACACGCGAGTTCGACGTACCCGAACCCGACACCGCCGATACTGTGATCGGCGTGGACATCAACGAGCGCAACGTCGCACTCACCGCCCTTGACCGCGAGACGATGCAGACGAAAGGTACACTCGTCCTCGATTACGGACGAGTCAAGCAGGAACGCCAACGCTACCACACTATCACCACTCGCTGTCAAGAACACGGCAAAACGAGCATCCACCATAGACTCGGTGACAAGGAGGAGCGGTTCACCGAGTGGGTGTTGCATCGACTTTCCCGTGCTGTCGTGGAGTTCGCAGAGCAGTTCTCGAATCCGGTTATCGTGTTCGAGGATATGAGCGGCATCCGCGACGAAATCAAGTACGGGGCGTATATGAACCGCCGATTGCACAAACTGCCGTTTCACAAGTTCGAGACGTTCGTCTCGTACAAGGCGACATGGCGGGAGGTTCCTACGGACACGGTTGATGCCTACTACAACTCGAAGACGTGTTCGTGCTGTGGTGAGCGTGGGTATCGGCAAGGACGGCGGTTCCGCTGTACGAACGACAAGTGTAATCTGGCGCAAGATCACGCTGACCGGAATGCGTCGGTGAACATCGCGTGGCGCGAGAAGACGAAGCTCGACGGTAATACGACGAATTACCGGACTCACAAAACCCAACCGCAGGTGCGGGTGGTGCGTCTGTCCGGGTCGGGGCGCGTAAGCCGCCCAACCTCATCCCGTTTCCTCGCGGAACAGGGAGTGCTAGCGCACGGCTGAGGGAACTACAAAAGCCTCGGGCCACCGCGCCCGAGGTTGTTTACAAGAGTCGCTGTGTGTCTTTTCGCTGCGTGTCGACCGTACTGGTGGTCGTCGGTGGTTGTCTGTGATCTCCGATGGTTGTCTGTGGTTTCCGGTGGTTGTCGGCACCTACCAATGATTTCCGGAGATGATCGGTGCTGCCCGATGATTTCCGGAGTCTACCGGTGGAACACTGCCGTATGGCCGCGCGTATCGATCACCTGTGCGTTGACGCTGTCTGCGAGGCCCGCTGCCTTTTCCTCGGTCGAACTGCCGGCGCGGGCCGCGCGGAGGAACTTCACTTTCACGAGGTCTCGATCGGCGAGCTGGTCGTTGAGTTCGTCGACGACGGCGTCGACACCGCTCTTGCCGACCCAGACGGTGACGTCGACGTCGTGGGCCCGCTGTTTGAGTTTCTGCTGATCCATACCGACACGTATCGGGTCCAGGCGGTTAATCCTCTCGAAGACGGGGCTGCGCGGTCATTGCTGCCACGACACCAGTATCCGCAGCTACTGCCCGTCAGTGGACGATTCCGGTCCGGTATCCGACTCAACACTGTCCTCGCGCTCCGTGTAGGGGTAGCGAGCGTGTGCACCACAGTCACAGGTGATCACAACGTGTCCGTTCTGCAGCCTGACTCGTGCGTTCTTGCCCGGACGAAGATAGGTGTCGCAGTCGTCACAGGTGAAGCGCCGAAACTCACGCGGGAGGGGCAATCGGTTTCGCTCTGCGACTCGACGAGCGAGTCGAACGTAGTATCGCGCACGGTCGTCCTCGCCGTCGGCTGCCGCCGCTCGAGCGAGATCGTGAAGACGACCGATCCGTTCCTCGGCGACGGTCATAGCCACGGCTTGTACCGGTTTGCCTATTGGTGTTGTGTTCTGCTCCGTCGATTCCAGCCCGCTGTCGGCTCCAGCAGACCGTCGGCACTACGACACTGACGACACCAAGACACTGGCAGGGCAACCACACCGCGAGTTCCAACACCCCACTGGTCCCAGCCTTCCCGACCGGTGGATCCACACACTCCGCTCATCAATTCTGTCTCAGGAACGGTTTAGTCACGTCATATCGGTGTCCCTGACGCTCAGTTCGGTCAGGTTTACTCGAGTACACCACCGTTCAGTAGCACCGCATTTCGAAGCGTTTTATACGGGGGGTGTCGACGGACTGAAGTGTACGACCGACCGCACTGTCCCGCCCTGTGACGACAGCACGAGACACCCTTCACTGACCGTCCTGCGACCGACCACCCGTGAACGCGCTACAGCCCTCCACCAACCCGCTGACGGATGCCGTTTCCACGCATAAATCACCAGTACGAATAGCGGATGCTATGCGTTCCCGTCACGCGGTTACCATCACTATAACGATACGTCGACGGATCGAATCGAAACTGAACCCACCGCATACGCGATTCCCGTCTCTCCCACCGACCCGTTCCGACCCCTCCCTGAGTATCCAGAATGACGACACCAAGCACGACTGCCGAAGCGAGAACGACAGCGATGGAACCGATGCGTGGTCTACGCGTGAGCGCCTGCGCGCAGACGACCACAGCCACAACCACAACCACAACCACAACGACAACGGCGACCAATGGGGGTGCAACGCATGAGTTTGCCGTCTGACGACGTTGGCGCTGACGCCGACGCCGACGCTAACACCGGATACAGCCGCCGGTCGCTCCTCGCCGCCGGTGCGACCGGTCTCTCGGTCGCTGCGAGTGGCTGTATCGACCGCGTCCAGAGCGTCGTCGACTCCGATACCGCCGAACAGGTCTCGCTCTCTATCCTTTCGCTCCCTGCTGCCGACGGTGACAGAGAAACCGCCGAAATCGCACGCCATCTCGAGTCCAATCTCGATGCGGTCGGCATCGACGCGACGATCAGCACTCGCTCCGAATCCGAGTTTCTGGAGACGATCCTGATCGATCACGACTTCGACCTCTACGTCGGTCGCCACCCGGCGGACTTCGACCCAGATTTTCTCTACGAGACGCTGCACTCGACGTACGAATACGACCAGGGGTGGCAGAACCCGTTTGGCTTCACTGATACGCTGACGATCGATCGGTTGCTCGAGCGCCAGCGCGAGGAAACCGGTGCCGACCGCGAACGGACCGTCGCAACACTGCTCGAAGGGATCGCACAGGAAAAGCCGTTCGAGCCGATCTGCGTGGCGAACGAGTACCGAGCCGTTCGAACGGACCGGTTCGACGGCTGGGACGAGAACTACCTCACGACCGGCAGCGGCTACCTCGGACTCGAGTCCGACGCTTCGTCCGACACCGAACAGCTTCACGCACTCGTCACGGACCAGCGCCTGACCCAGACCTTCAATCCGCTCTCTCCGACGACACACGAGCAGCGCGTTATCGTCGACCTGCTGTACGACTCGCTCGCCGTTCCAAGGTGGTCCGTTCCCGAGGAGACGGAGGCGACAGACGAGGAGACGCAAGCGGGCGAGGAAGTAATCGACGCGGCAAACGTCTCGATCGAGCCGTGGCTCGCGACCGACTGGGAGTGGGACGGCGAAAACCGAACCATGACCGTCGACATCCGCGAGGACTGTACGTTCCACGACCACACCGGCGGCGACGACACTGACGCAGACGGTAGCGATGACAACGGTAGCGAGAGCGCCATCCCTCTCACCGCCGAGGACGTCGCGTTCACCTACCGCTTCCTCGCGGACACGACGTACGGACGCGCCGCGAGCGCCTCGCCTGCACCACGGTATCAGGGCCACGTGAGCGCTGTCGACTCCGTCACCGTCGAGGACGAATACCAACTCACGATCTCGTTCTCGACGGACCGGGCCGTCGCCGAGCGCGCGCTGACGGTCCCGATCCTTCCATCCGGCTCGGATTCGCCCTGGATCTCCCATCTCGAGAGCAGTGTCGAGTCCGCAGACGACGACTGGTCGCCGACACAGGGTGACTGGAGCATCGTGACGACCGACCACGCGCCACCGACCGGCAGCGGCCCCTACAAGTACGACTCCCACGACGCAGGCACCTCCGTCACGCTCACACGCGTTGAAGACCACTTCACGCTCCGGGACGACGATCACGACCTGCCAGCGCCAACCGCCGACGAACTCCACTTCGAGGTCGATCCGGGAACGAGTTCGTCCGTCGAACGGGTCGCAAACGGCGATGCCGATATTACGACAACCCGGCTCGATACGTACGCACTCGAGTCGACGATCGACGACGATGCCGTTTCGTTCGTCGAGTCCCCGTCGTGGTCGTTCTACCATATCGGATTCAACACTCGCAGCATGCCGTGTGGGAACACGCACTTCCGTCGTGCGGTCTCACAACTGGTCGACAAGCAGTGGGTCGCCGAGGAGGTGTTCGCCGCCGAGGACAGTGCACGGCCCGTCGCGACGCCGGTCGCCGAGGAGTGGGTCCCCGACTCGCTCGCCTGGGACGACGGCGAATTGGTGACGACGTTCGAGGGTGAGGACGGCGACCTCAACGTCGACGCTGCGCGAGAGCTGTTCGCATCGAACTTCGAGTACGACGACGGCGCACTGGTCTGGTAGCACGACTCCACATGCTTGCACAAGTGCTCACACGAGTCGCGCTCGTCGTTGCGCTCGCACTCGCGGTCTCGCTCGTCGTCTTCGTCGGCCGCGAACGACTCGCCTCGCTTCGCACCGAGTGGCAACCACGGCTCCGCCAGAGCGCTCCCGCGTTCGCTCTCTTGGTCGTGATCCTCGGACTCAATCGGATCATGCGACAGGACGGGTACGACATCTCTCAGGCGTACGGGATACACATGACCGAGGTGTTCTACTCGCTCGAGGGCGACTTCGTCCTGCTCTTTCGTTCGATCGCGACACCGGAAGTGACGACGTTCTTCTCGGTTGCGTACGTCTACGTCTACGCGTTCGTGTTGATCTTTCCGGTCGTCGCCTACGTCGCGCTCTCGAACACCGTCGTGCTCCGCCAGCTGTTGACGGCGTACTCGCTCAACTACGTGATCGGGCTCGTCTTCTACCTGCTCGTGATCGCCTACGGGCCACGAAACGTCATGATCGAGGGAATGGACGCGACACACCTCTACTACGCGAGCCCGGAGTACATTCACCTCACGACGGAGGTCAACCAGAATCGGAACGTCTTCCCGTCGCTGCACACCTCGCTGTCGGCGACCGTCGCCATCTTCGCCTACATGACTCGCGACCAGTATCGGGCGTGGTTCCCCGTCGCCGTCGGCCTCGCGACGAGCGTCATCATCTCGACGATGTACCTCGGCATCCACTGGGCGATCGACGTTGTCGCCGGCCTCGTCCTCGCCGTCGTCTGTGTCGTCCTCGCAAAGCGTCTCGTCGGCCGCTGGTCGCTGTCTGCTGTCTTTGAGCGCGTGCGAGCCGGTGACCACACCGAGTCTGTGTCCGGACCGGACCGCGAACAGGGAGAGGACGGCGTCTGAGGAGACGCCGACATCGACACCACACATCCCGCGGGGCGACGCTGCAGCGCAATACTGTTATATCGCCACGGGCGAACTGTGGCAACGGACCTAATGAGCGACCCCGCCCCGTCAGCCAGCCCCGAACACCACGCACACGCCAGCGACGACGCCGCTCGCAGCGGTCTCAGTCGCCGGTCGATGCTCGCCGCGACAGCCGGCCTCACCGTCTCGATGAGCGGCTGTATCCGCGAAGTACGGAGCATCGTCAACCGCGACGAGGTCGAACAGCTCTCGCTGACCATCTCCACCGTGCCCGCCGACGGCGACCGGGAAAGTATCCAGCTTGCCCGCGCCGTCGGCTCCGCACTCGAGTCCGTCGGCGTCGACATCGCGATCGATATGCTCTCACACGAGGAGTTTCGGCGCGCGATCCTCGTCAACCACGACTTCGATCTCTACGTCGGTCCCCACCCTGGCGACACGACGCCGGATTTCCTTTACGAACTTCTGCACTCACGCTTCGCGGAGGAAGCCGGCTGGCAGAACCCCTTCGGACTGACGAATCTGGCTATCGACGATCGACTGGACGCACAGCGAGTCGCCGCGGGCGGGACTGGAAACGGGGGTGGCGAGGAAGACGGGACCGACACTACCAACGAGAACGAGAACGAGAACAACGACCGCGAAGACGCGATCACAGCGACACTCGAGTCGGTTGCGCGCGAGCAGCCGTTCATCCCGATCTGTCGACCGACGGAAATCAGACTCGCACGCTCGGATCGGTACGAGGGCTGGGGAGACGGACATCCGGCGACGCGATTTGGCTATCTCGGCCTCGAGCCACAGTCCGAGAGCGCGGCGGCGGAACTTCGGACGGTGAATACGGATGCGCGGCCGTCACAGAACCTGAACCCGCTGTCGGCGGAGTATCGCGAGCGAAATATTGTCGTCGGATTGCTGTACGACTCGCTCGCGGTGGTACGATGGCGCGGTGACGAAAGCACGGTTGCTGGAGGCGAACAGGCGGATGCCGACACTGACACGGATACCGACTCCGATCTCGACCCTGACTCCGCGACGGACATCACGCCCTGGCTCGCCGCCGACTGGGAGTGGACCGACGAGGAGACGCTCCACGTCACCCTCCGGGAAGACTGCGAGTTCCACGACGGAACCTCGCTTACTGCCGAGGACGTCGCCTTCACCTACGAGTTCCTCGCGGACACGACCCGCGGTAGTCGACGCTTTTCCGCACCGACCCCCCACTACCGCGGTCAGGTCGCCGCAATCGACGACGTAACCGAGGTAAGCGAGACCGAACTTGAGTTCACCGTCGCGACGAGCCAGCCGGTCGCCGAGCGCGCACTGGCGGTGCCGATCCTCCCGAAACACATCTGGGACGAGCGCACGGATCAGGCGAGCCTCCGCGGCGTCACGGTCGCCGAGGGGACGACCGAGGCACTCGTCACCGACAACGTGCCGGCGATCGGCAGCGGTCCCTACCAGTTCGGGAACCGGACCGACCGCGAACACCTCACGCTTGCACGCTTCGACGAGCACTTCACGCGACGAAGTGGCGTTGATCTCCCCAAACCGACGAGCGAGCGCCTGCGCATCCAGATCGACCCGCGGAGTACGTCTGCGATCGAACTCGTCGAGAGCGACAGCGCTGACGTGACGCTATCGACACTCGAGTCCTACGTCGTCGACGACGTGTTCGAAGACGACGGGGAGGTTCCGGAAACGACGATACTCGAGTCCCCCTCGTGGTCGTTCTACCACGTCGGATTCAACGCGCGGAAGGCACCGTTCTCCAATCCGCGATTCCGGCGGGTCGTCGCCCAGTTGCTCGACAAGGAACACCTGGTCGAGGAGGTGTTTCACGGCTACGCAGAGCCGATCGCGACACCAGTTGTCGAGCAGTGGGTTCCCGACTCGCTCGCCTGGAACGGGAACGATCCCGAGACGCCGTTTCTTGGAACAGACGGTGACCTCGACGTGGCGGCGGCGCGGGAGGCGTTCGAGGAGGCGGGACTGCGCTACGACGACGACGGGAACCTCCGGGTGAGACACTGATGTTGACGCAAGTCCTCCTCCAGCTGACCGTCGTGGTCACGCTCATGGTGCTCGTCTCGATTGCCGTCTTCGTTGGTCGCTACCGGCTGCGAGATACGCGACTCGAGTGGCGCGCTCGCGTCCGGGCAGCAGCGCCGGTGACGGCACTCCTCGCCGCAGTCTTGCTGTTCAACAGCGTCGCGAGACAGTACGGCCCTGACGTCTCCTGGATGATTCACTGGAATCTCACGTGGCCGATCTACGACGTGGAAGGCGAGTTCATCCTCTGGCTACAGTCGTTCGAAGCGCCGGCGATCACGGCGTACTTCTCGTTCATCTACATCTACGGCTACGTCTTCCTGCTGGTCTTTCCCGTGATTGCCTACTTTGCGCTCTCGAATACGCGCCCGCTTCGCGAACTTCTGACGGCGTACACGCTGAACTACGTGCTCGGACTCGGCATCTACGTCTTCATCGTCGCCTATGGGCCGCGAAATATGATGCCAGAACTGGTCGATGCGTTGCTGTACGATACGTATCCCCAGTACCAGCACCTCACGCGACAGGTCAACCGGAACACGAACGTCTTCCCGTCGCTGCACACCTCGCTCGCGGCGACCGTGACGTTCCTCGCGTTTCGCACCCGTGCGATCTATCCGAAGTGGTTCCTCCTCGCGACCGGCCTCGGCGTCTCGGTTGCGATCTCGACGATGTACCTGGGTATCCACTGGGCGATCGACGTAGCCGCAGGGATCGTCCTCGCGTACATTTGTGTCGCGCTCGCTGGGTTCCTCGTCGGCCGCTGGTCGGTTACGGCGTGGGTCGCGTCGCTTCGGGACTCGAATCCGAGTCCGAGTACGAGTACGGGCACGGACACGAACCCGGATACGGATCCGAATCCGGGCTCGTCCTCCGGTTCCGAACCGAAAGCGGACGCTGGAACGCCCGACACAACGCCGTCGGAGTCAGAGCCAGAAACGGGTTCGGATCCCGAACCGGAACGCGCCTAACCGCTGGGACAACGCTGTTGCTCGTGGACGTAACTCGGTATGTCTGGGTGACGGAGTCCGAAAATGGATGGTGAACACTGAGCACCGACGGTGCTCAACGGTTCACCGCTACGACGTTAGTTGTCTTCGAGTGCGTCAGCGATCCGCTTGAGCGCGCGCGTCTGGTCGCGCATCTCGTCGCGCAGTTGGCGAACTTCGCGGACGAGTTCCTCGTTGCCGACCTCGTCGCTGCCGCCTGGGCCGCCTGGGCCGCCGCCCATACCGCCCGGACCGCCTGGGCCGCCACCCATCATGCCGCCCATCATCTGTGCGAACGGGTTGCCGCCGCCACCCATGCCGCCGGGGCCGCCGCCACCGAACGGACTTTCTGGGGGCTCGCCCTCGCCTTCACCTTCTTCGGCGCGCTTCTCGCGGATTTCCTCGACGCGCTCTCGGAAGGACTTCTCTTCGCCCTCGTCGCCGCCGTCGCTACCGTTGTCAGGTTCGGTTTCGTCCGTCATACCCTCGGATTCTTGACCGCCGCGGAAAAGGATTGCCATGTTTTCGGGGTTGCTGACGTATTCTGTTCCGTCTCACACGAGACAGCCGAGACGCAAGACGCCACAGAACAGAGCCGAACATAGACGGCACGCTCGCACTGCTGAACCGGCACCGTTTTCGCCGCTCGCTCCTGAACCCCGACCAACGGCGACAGGTATGAACGAGCGAGGCAGTCAATCACTGATGGATCAAGAAACGCTCGACCGGCGCGTCCAGGCCGGTGAAACACCGCAGTGGGTCGCCGACCACTGGGACTCCTTTCAGGAGGGGCTGCTCGGCGAGCGAAACAACTCGCCGTTCCCCTGCTTCTTCGGCGCGGAATCGGTCGCCGCAGGCGAACCGCTGTATACCGCCGTCCCATCGATGAGCGACGCCGACGCCCTGTTGACCCTGCGCGACCGGGTACTCGAGTACCTCGACGTCTACCAGGACCACGCGGGACGTGCGTCGCTCGTCACGTTCTTCAAGCCACCTGCGGAACCGCTCTCGGAGCGCGAGTATCACGACGCACTCTGGCACATCCTCCAGACGCTGCACCTGCACGATCCGGAGCCCTGGCCCGAGGACATTCCGACGGATCCCGACGACAAGCACTGGGAGTTCTGTCTGGGCGGCGAGCCGATGTTCCCGACCTGTCGCGCGCCGTTTTACGACACCCGGAAGAGTCGCTACTGTCCGATCGGCCTCGAGATTACCTTCCAGCCGCGGGCGCTGTTCGAGTCGTTGAACGTCACGGCGGAGTACGAGGCCGGCCAGCGCGCCCGCGACGTGATTCAGGACCGGCTCGAAGACTATGACGGCGTCTGTCCACATGCTGATCTCGGCGATTGGGGTGTCGACGGCGACCGGGAGTGGCCCCAGTACATGCTCTCTTCGGACGAGGAACAAGCGCCCGCCGAGTGTCCGATCACCGTCACGCGCGAGCATCCGAAGCCGGCAGCGAGGTTGTCATGACTGCTCGCGACTCGATCAACGACGCTCTGCAGGACGCCGCGCTCGTCCTCGTCGACTTCCAGACCGGCTTCGACGACTCCGCCTGGGGCACGCGAAACAACCCCGACGCGGAGGAACGCGCCGCCGACCTGCTCACACACTGGCGCGAGACGGAGCGCCCTATCGTCCACGTCCGCCACGCTTCGACGGAGGCGGAGTCACCGCTTCGGCGCGACCAGCCCGGATTCGCGTTCAAACCCGCTCTCGAACCGCGCGACGACGAGCAGACCTTCGCCAAGTCGGTCAACGGCGCGTTCGTCGACACCGCACTCGAGTCCTGGCTGCGCGAGCGCGGCATCGAGTCGCTTGTGGTCGCTGGACTGACGACGGACCACTGCGTCTCGACGACGACGCGGATGGCCGAGAACCGCGGCTTCGACGTCCATCTGGTCGCCGACGCGACCGCGACGTTCGACCGGACGTTCGACGGCGAGGAGTTCGACGCGGAGACGATGCACAAAACGGCGCTGGCGCAGCTAGATGGTGAGTTCGCGATGGTCGTACGGACCGCGTCGGTCATCAGCGAGTGAGAACAGAGTGAGAACAGGTACAGTTCGAGGAATGGACTGTCCGCCGGAATACACCTTGCTCACTGTACGCTACCCTCGTGTTTATCGACGCTGCTAGCGAAGTGTGACATATGGGAACAACAACCATGAGTGTCGTGGATCGGTTTCGGCGGTCGATGAACGATCACGACCTCGACGCGCTGTTCGACTGCTTTCACGAAGACTATCGGAGCGAGACGCCCGCCCATCCCGAGCGGTCCTTTACCGGACGAGAACAGGTTCGTGAGAACTGGATCCAGATGTTCGAAACGACGCCCAACATCGCGGTCGAGTTTCCGCGAGTGACTGTCGACGGCGACACGGCCTGGATCGAACTCCGAATGCACGGAACACAGACCGACGGCGACACGGTGGACGTCCGTGGCGTCGTCATCAAGGGTATCGTCGATGACCGTATCCAGTGGGGACGAATCTACCTGGAGCCAGTACAGCAATCGGCAGACGTGACGTGGGAAGAGGTGTACGCTGGCGAGGAACACAAGTGAGCGGCTGGTGTGGCAGTATTCCAGGCGGGGAGTCGTTCAAACACAGGGCACAGTAGCGACCGTTGCTCACCCGAACGAGCCAAGCGACGACTGCAACTCCCGCTCGGTCTCGCCGTCCTCGAGTTCGTAGCCGACCAGATCACGCATGTCGACCGCGTAGGTCGTTCCTCCCTTCTCTACCACGAGAAGCCGCCCCTTCACACCGCGAACCGTGCCCGACGCGATCGTCTCGCGAACCGGCCGGGACTCGAGTACAGGTTCGAAATCGTAGTCGAACTCGAAGCGTTCGATGACGTCGAACGCCGCGAGCACGTCCTCCCAGGCGTCCTCGTCGACGCTGCTCGCGAGGGCGGCGACCTTCGGACCGGTGCGGACGCGGTCGACGAGCCACTCGGCGATTTCGGCCTCGATCTCGCGGGCGATCTTCCCGTTTGAAACGGTGTGGATGTGTGCCGCCCGGTCGGCTCCCTGCTCGCGGAGGCGCGTTTCGAGCCGCCAGCTTCGGGTGACGCCGACCTTGAACGTGTCGGGTGCGAAGGCCGCGATATAGACGGCATGTTCTTCGTAGCAGTCCATTTCGTCTTTCAGGCAGGTGCCCGTACAGCGCGCACAGACCCAGGTGCTCGTGTGGAACTCACAGTACGGTGTCGACGCGCGGTCGCAGGCGATGTGGCCGGCCTCGCCGATGGTGCCGGCGCAGTGGCGCTCGCCCAGCGAGTAGGTAAGTTCGTCGCCGGACTCGAGTGGCCGGTGCTCCACGTCGTCGCTGTCAGCGTCCCCATTCGCGAGGAGGAGAGCCGAACCGCGGCCGCTCGGCTCGTAGCCGACCACTTGCACGCGCGTTCGTTGGGGGTGGGGGCAAATATACTCCTCGCTGTCGCCACAGTCGGGGCTCGACTCGAGTAGCGCGCGCACTCGAGTTCACCGCCAATCCGAGTTCGTCTTATCGACCACGCGGACGAACAATTATGGGCCGTGGGGGAGATGCGGACGTATGGCACTCGAGGGACAACTCGACGCGACAGTATCGTCGGACGCGACGGGGTCGGATACCGTCGCGCTCGCGTTCACGGTGCGAAACGAGGGAACGGAGACGGAAACGCTGCGGTTTTCGGACGCCTGTAAGGCCGAGTTCGTTGTCCAGGACGAGGGCCGAGAGGTCTGGCGCTACACGGACGGGCGGATGTTCGCCCAGATGCTGAGCGCCGATGAGCTCGACCCGGACGAGGAGACCACCTACGAGGCGGAGTGGGAAGAGCCACAGTCGGGCGAGTTCACTGTCGTTGCGGAGTTGCAGGCGCGGGAGACGACGTGCGAGGCGCGGACGGAGCTGACGGTTTGAGAGGCTGCCAGGCTAATCGGCTGTCTGTGCGTTGTAGTCGAAACTCGTGCGCTGTGAGCACTGGTGTGCCATCCGTAAGCGGGATATCACGGATGGTCGCCAGCCAGTGGAAGCACGTGCGAGACGGACGACCAATACCGAACATTGGTTTCCGATGGCAAACATCTTCTTTCTACTTCCCGACTCAGAGTTCCCGGTTCGACAGAAACAACGAAGTGAATAAACCACTCCTCTCCTAACGAGTGGACATGCAAGCGCTGGTCATCGCGGCACACGGCTCGCACCTGAATCCGGATGCCTCGACGCCGACGTACGCCCACGCGGACACGATCCGCGAGACGGGCGCGTTCGACGAGGTCCGCGAGGCGTTCTGGAAGGAGGAACCGCACTTTCGCGAGGTGATCCGCACACTCGAGTCCGACGAGGTGTTCGTCGTCCCGCTGTTTATCAGCGAGGGTTACTTCACCGAGCAGGTCATCCCGCGAGAACTCCGCCTCGACGACTGGGATCCCGACAAGTGGGAGTCGGATGGCACCAGTGCCTCGCAGGTTACCCTCGAGGCGACGGACGTCGGCAAGACGATTCACTACTGCGGCCCGGTCGGCACCCACGACGCGATGACGGACGTGATCGTCCAGCGCGCCGAAAGCGTCACCGAAGACCCCGACGTGGGTGAGGGTGTCGGCCTCGCAGTCGTCGGCCACGGCACCGAGCGCAACGAGAATTCGGCGAAGGCGATCGAGTACCACACCGAACGCATCCGTGAGCGAGGCCGCTTCGACGAGACCAAGGCGGTGTTCATGGACGAGGAGCCGGAGGTAGACGACGTGACGGACTTTTTCGAGAGCGACGATATCGTCGTCGTCCCCCTCTTTATCGCCGACGGCTACCACACGCAGGAAGACATTCCAGAGGACATGGGCCTCACCGAGGATTACCGCCTTGGTTGGGATGTCCCCGCTGAAGTCGACGGTCACCGTATCTGGTACGCCGGCGCAGTCGGCACCGAAGGCCTGATGGCCGACGTCCTCCTGGAGCGTGCAGCCGACGCAGGGGCAGAACTCGGCGACGCAATCGACCGCGTTCGTCAACGTACGAGCACAGCAAGCGGCGCTGACGGTGATGCTGAGCGACACAGCCAGGCAGGTGACTGACGATGGGGATGGATGACGGATCGGCGAGCGCCACACAGCGGCTGTTGACGACGCTTGCGGCTGCCAACGAGAACGAGACGGGCACAGACCAGACCCACACCGTCTCCTTCGACGGTCTCCAAGTCACACGAGACGCAGACGATACGTTTACGCTCACGATCGACGCCGCCGACATCGCCCACGCCGGGCTGGATGCGGACGCACTCGAGTCCCTGCTCGCTGGCGAGGAGTCGGCTCTCGAGTCCGGGGGCGTTGCGGCGTACGTGACGAACTGGCACTACTGGCAGGAGACGGTCGGTGGCGAGGGAACTGCCCGGCGGGCGTTCCTGCGGTGGTGTGAGCACGCGCCGCTTTCGAATTCTCTGGGCACTCACACCGGGGTTGAAGCTGGAAATACCGGCGGAGAGGCAGACGGAGACGAGCAAGGACAGGACCGAACGCTCCCTGTCCCGGATCGCTACGCCGCCCTGCAGGATGGCATCGACCGCGAGTGGGGCCAACTCTGCATCACCGCCCGCTTCGCGGACGTCGACCAGCCTGACGGCGAACGGGTCTACGATCTCTGGCACGTCGCGGATGCTGGCACGGATATCGCCGATCTCACGGTGTACGACGACCCGCGCGAGGCACGCGAGATCGCCACCTACGACGAGGACGGCCGATACCGACCGCTGAAGACCGCGCCGACACTCGAGACCGGGTGGGCCTTCACGGGCCTCTCGGGCGAGGAACTCGTCGACGCCGTCGGCTTCTTCTACCCGGCGACGATCGCCAACTGGCATCGCGAGCGCGAGGGCAACCTGGACGTCGACCACTGGGCCGAGACCGCAGACCGCCAGAGCGGCATCTACGAGGTCGTCTCCGAACTCCCTCACGACGCCGTCGGCTGGATGGCCGAAGCCTGCTGTGTCGACTCCCAGTGTCTCCGCCGACGCGAGTGGGAGTACGAGGACGGCGACGAACTCGACGCCGACGGCGGTGACGGGCCGTTCCCCTGCCGGGAGCCGTGCTCGCTCGTCGTCGCCGCCGCGCGCAAGTGGGCTATCGCCGAATCCGAGTCCGAGCGCACGTACGAACTGGAACTCACGCCGACCGAGCGCAACCAACTCGAGGAGCTAATCGACGCGGTTGCGGACGACAGAACGGACGAGATTCGTGAGGCAGACGTCAACGACGGCGCGAATCGGTACCGCGCACGGTACCTGCGGGCGAAACGGTTCTCGGACGAGGGTAAACTCGAGATGCGAGAGCAGTCCGAGTCTGAGTCCGGGTCTGAGTCTGCATCCGAAGTCGAATCCGAATCTGGCTGACGAAATAGAACCGCGACACACAGGTCTTCTTCTGGACGTACGCCTACCAGTACAACAAGAACAGTGCAACCGCGACACCGGCGAACACGATTCCAACACCGAGTGTCGCAACCGGCCCACCGACCGCAGAGGTAACCGCGACCGCCAGCGCAAGCGCGAAGATTCCGAGTCCGATAACGGCGAGTGTCCCCGTGTCTATCTCGACTCCGAGCTGCGTCGTCACCTCTTCGACGAGCGTTTGCTGTTCGTCGTCCGCCGAGCGTGCTGGTGCGGCGAGTGAGTCGTCGACGTCGACGCCTGTCGGTTCCGGCGTCACCGTTACCGTAATCGAGACGGACTCCGATCCGTAGCCGGTGAGTAACTCGAGTTCGCCGCGGACTGGCTGGTCGAGTCCGTCGGCGGTGATGTCGATGGGGACCGGCGTTACGGCGTCGGGTTCGATGTAATAGTTGGGAGTCCGAAGCGAGGCGACGTGTGCGATGTCGCCGTCGAGTCGGCAGTGGACGTGTGCCGGCGAGCCCTGTCCGTGGAGTTCGACGACGAACGAGGAGTTCGTCTCGAGTGCGTTGTGCGCAGGTGAGAGTGCGTCCTCCTGCTTGCGGTCGACGTGGACCGGCAGCACCGTTGTCCCGGTGGGTGTGCCACTGTCGCCGACTCGTGAGTCGGTCGTTCCCTGCGTGTTACTGGCCGCCGACTCGTTCTCGCGCGACGATGTGGATGGTGGTGTGGATTCGGACCTGGTCACGGTACAGATACAGATAGTGGTCTGGTGCCAGTTACAAGTAGTTTCCGTCGTTTGACACAGTCGTGCCGACTGACGTTCCGTTGGACTCTATGCGGGGGACTCCTCTCGCATGTCCGGGGGGAGCAGGTTCGGAATACCGTCCTCGACCGGGTAGCGCTCGCCACACTCGGCACAGACGAGCGTGCCGTCGACGACTTCGGCTGCGTCCTCGCCGTTCGAGTCGTCCGAGTCGCCGTCAGCACTCTCATCGTACGTCGCATCTTCGAGTTCCAGTTCGTGCTTGTCGAGCGGGCAGCGCAGGATATCAAGCAACGACTCCTTCATACTTGGAAGGCATATCGCAGACAGCAAAAGGCTTCGGGAACGGTCGGCGCGGTTCGGCCACTACCAGTGAACATATATACGAAACTGTGCATCACAGTACCAATGCATTCGAGCGCCGTTTTGAGGTGACCGCGACGGATGGCTTCTTCCCCTCTCGTCGACAGTGTCGCAGCACTCGGCCGTCTCGCGTCCGAACTCGACACGCTCGATTCAGTCACAGAGGTATACACCCGTGCCGTTCGCGCGGCCGACCGCGTCCTCGAGTTCGACACGGCTATCATCTGTACGGTCGAAGACGGCGTCTTCGAGCCACAGGCGAGCTACACGACCCGCCTGATCCCAGCACCACCGCTTGCGGCCGACGCCGGTATCGCCGGCAAAACCCATCGGGAGAACGAAACCCACGTCGTCGACGATCTGACGACACACACCGATGCCAACCCGACGAGCGATGCCTTTCGGTCCGTCCTCTCGATTCCACTCGAGGACGGCGGCGTCGTTCAGTTCCACGCGACCGAGCCAAACGCCTTCTCGGAGGCTGACCGCCACCTCGGCGAGTTGTTCGTCGCGACGGTGACGAGCGCCCGAAACCGGGTCAGCTACGAGAGCGCACTCGAGACGGAGCGCGATCAGTTCGCGGCGCTGTTCGAGAACGTTCCCGATGCGGCGCTGCAGTATCATCTCGAGGATGGGGTGCACGTCGTCGACGCGGTCAACTCGGCGTTTATCCGGGTGTTTGGGTTCGACGCTGAGGCTGTGGTCGGCGAACCGTTGACGGAGCTTATCGAGCCGGGGGAGAGTGTGACGGAGACAGAGACACAGACTGAGACACAGACAGTACAGGAACCGTCAAAGCCCTCGACTACGCCAGCAAGAGCGCCCTCACACCACCAGTCCGCTACCGCAGGAACCACGTCGGCAGGCTACGTGCAGCCACAACTCGTCGAAACCAAACTGTCCGAGCGTGCAGACGTCGAAGTCGTTCGCGAAACCGTCGACGGTCCACGCCCGTTCTTGCTCCGGAACATCCCAGTTGCCACCAACGACGGGACGACACGCGGCTATCTGATCTACACCGATCTGACCGACCTCAAACTCCGGGAGCGCGAACTCGAGCGCAAGAACGAACGTCTCGATCAGTTCGCAAGTATCGTCAGCCACGATCTGCGGAATCCGCTCAACGTCGCCGATGGCTACCTCGACATCGCACTCGAGGACGCCCCGGAAGATGTTCGGCCTGCACTCTCGGAGATACAGGACGCACACGACCGTATGGCGCGGTTAATCGAGGACGTCCTGACGATGGCGAGAGGGGAGACAGTCGACAACCCTGACCCGGTCGACCTCGACACAGTCGCGGCGGCCGCCTGGGACAACGTCGAAACTGACGCGGCATCACTCGAGACGACGAGTCAGTTGTGCATCGAGGCCGACCGGACGCGGCTGTTGCAACTGTTCGAGAATCTCTTCCGGAACGCAGTCGAACACGCTGGTCCCGATGTGAGAGTTAGCGTCACGGAATTAGCTGACGGCTTCGCCGTCGAAGACGATGGCCCTGGTATCCCACCCGAGCGCCGCGAGGATATTTTCGAATCCGGATACACCGATAGGGCCGAGAACACCGGGCTCGGACTGGCGATCGTCGAGCAGATCGCGACCGAACACGGCTGGACGGTTGCGGTTCAGTCGGCAGACGGTGAGGACACAACTGCAAGTGACACCGGTGCGCGCTTCGAGTTTACAAACTGTCGTCTCGAGGGCGATGCCGACGCCGATGGCGAGACAGGCCGCGGGCTCGACCGCTCACTGTCAGCAGAGCGCGATGGTGCTGATGGCGAGCACGAGCACGCACGCGACAGCGGGCACAGCTACAGTCACAGATACGGCCACGGACACGAACACCAACACGAGTTCGACTGGGAACTTACCCGCCACCAACTGGAGGGATGGCGATGACCGACACAACAGTCACTGATCCCGTGACGATTTCGGTGCACGGGACGACGTTGCAGGCCCGGGATATCGCCGGCAACACTACCTCGTTCGGACTGGTTGGCTGGGACCGTCTCGAGGACCAACACACGTTCGACGAACCGATCGATGCGACCATCACCGGCCGCGTCTCCGAAATCCGGTACGATCTGCTGAACATGGTCGATATCAAGCGCCTCGACGGAGATGCGCCACAATCAGGTGTTGCGTTCGAAACCGATGGCGAATCTGAAGCGGATGGCACCGAGGCTGGGGCTGGGACTGAAGCTGAAGCCGAAGCCGAAGCCGAAACCGACAGTACCGACCCCGAATCACGCACACGTGATGCAGACGAGACCGGGACCCCGAACGCAAACACAAACATAGGCGACGACACCAATGCACGTGTCTCCGTCGAGGCCGGCGATCAGGAAGTCTCACTCAGTAGCGGCGCGTACGTCTGCCGGTTCGAAGTAGGTCTCTATATCCGCCTCCGATTCGACGCATCCGCCGTCATCAAAAACCGGTCGCGTGGACCAATGACCATCTCCTTCGAACACCCCACGCGAGTAACGTTCGGGTTCAAATCGCCAGTCGACTATCCGCGCGACGAAATCACAGTCGCACCGACGCCCGACGGTATCGCAACTGCCCTCTCACACCTCTCTGCATCGATCGGAACCACGACCGCAGACCGGGTTCACAGAAACTACCGCGGCTACCCGCCGCTGCTCGAGATCGATCCCGCCGTGACGGACACACACGTCCCGTCGTCAGTTCGTGAGGACACACCCGACACCGACCTCGAATTCGTCGTTCCGCCCGACCGCTCGACACTCTTCGTCGCAGCCCCACTCGCCTACTACCTCGGTGCACGAGTTCGAACGACAGCGCAAGCTCCCCTCGATGCGAACGAAAGTGCACCGCTACTGCGCGCACCGTCGATCGGACTCCACCACGAATTCGCCTCTGGATCCGCGTTCGCAGCGGACGTTCGCTCGCTTCTGCGACGGACGTTCTTCCTCGACCTGCTCGTCTCCTGGCTCGAGCCAACGGAGCCGACGGTACTCGAGTACGATGCGCTGACAGCGGCGGGGATCGACCTCTCGGGCTGTCCCGGAATGTCGATCGCGGAGCGAGTGCAGACGTACCTCTCGTTCCCGGAGCAGCCGATCGAGGCGGTGCTTCCACAGTGGCCGTACCGAATGACGGTGTCACCGACGACGGACCACGTCAGCGTGTTGCCCCACTTGCTCTACGATATGGCCGCGATCGAACTGCCAGTGGACTCGAGTGAGAGTGGTGACTCCGTGTCGACGGCTGCGTCGGCTGGTCTGTCTGGGGCTGTGTCTGAGAGTGGGGATGGAGAGAAGGCTGAGGAAGAAGCTGAAACTGCGGATGATGGTGTGAATGAGGATATGGATGGGGTTAGAGAGTCACAGGTAGGGCCAGCAGCGACGGCTGATCTCGGTGTCGACCTGGACCTCTGTCTGGAGAACAGCCTGGGCGAGCGAGCGTCGCTCGACGATCAACTCGTGGAGCAACGGCGAATCCACGGTGTACTTGCGGATCCGGAGTGTGCTGGTGAGGATGGCGAGTATACGATGGACGGGCCGCGATTTTCGCTTTCGTCTGCGGGTGTCTCTGGTTCTTCGTCCACGTCCACGTCTGCGTCTGCATCCACGTCTGTGTCTTCCACCCCCCACCAGTCGACAGCCAACTGCTCTCCGTTTGTCGCCCATCCAAAGGCCTACGAGAACCGTCTCTCCGATCTCGAGCAACAGTCGGACGAGCGAAGCGTCGTTGTCGTCTTCGCAACCGAGCACATCCCCGAATCCGCACGCGAGCGTATCGTCGATACCTACCGGCGTCGGTCAGATGCGGTCTCTCCACGGGTTGACCGGGTCGACGATCCGACACGGGTCGAACTCGCGGACGTGTTCGCAGCCGGAGCTGACTTCTTACACTACATTGGAGACTGTGACGAGGATGGCGCCGGCTTCGCGTGCACGGACGGCGTCCTGTCGCCGTCGGCGCTACCGACCAACGAGGTCGGACTGTTCCAACTCGACGCAGCGAACGCCGTCGATGTCGCGTGGAAACTGATCGAGACGGGAAGCATCGCTGGCGTGGCGGGCTATCGGACGGCAGCGTCCGAGCGCGACCTCCGGGCGGTGACGACTGTCGGCGAACTCCTCCTCTACGGACAGAGTCTCGCAACGGCCCACACCTGTGCAACCGTCCAGACGAACGGCACAGGCGGTGTCGTCGTCGGTGACGGCACGCACCGCTTCGTCGCAAAGTGGCAGCCATCGGAGATTCAGTCGCTACAGGAGACCGACGACGGCCTGGTTCGAGGCATCTCCGTCCCGTTCCCGGTCGATCCGGTTGGGGCACACTGGCGGGGCAGTCGGTCCGACCGAAAGCGACTGATTCCAGCGACGATCACACACGAGGTCACACCGGACGAACTCAACGAGTACATCTCGAACACGATTCGGCCGATCTACTACAACGGCGAGTTCTACTGGCCAGAAGAGCAAAAGCAGTTGTTGTATCCGATCTCGTAGTGTGCGGATTTGCAGTTAGAGACCTGGTCGCGGTCACGACCGCGCCAGTATCGCCCTACGCTGCGCCCGTCGGCGTCTCGACGACGACAGTCTCCTCGCGACCAGGGCCCACACCAACTGCGTAGATCGGCGCGTCGAGTTCGTCACTGATGTACTCGAGATACGTCCGTGCGTTCTCGGGGATGGCGTCGTAGCCCTCCTCGGCGACGGCGGCCCAGTCGACGTCGTCCCAGCCGTCGAACGTCTTGAACGTCGCCTCACAGCGACCCCACTCCTCAGTAGTCGGGGGCATCGCGAGCAGTTCCTCGCCATCGAGTTCGTAGCTGTGGCCGATTTTCACTTCGTCTAAGCCGGCAAGCACGTCGATGTGGTTGATCGCGAGGCCGGTGAAGCCGTTGACGCGCGCGGAGTGGCGCAACATCGGCATGTCGAGCCAGCCGACGCGGCGCGGGCGACCGGTGACAGTCCCGTACTCGCCACCCTCCTCGCGGATGTACGTGGCGAGTTCCTCGTTCTCGCCGTCACCTTGCTCGTCGTAGTCGGGCGTGTCGCCTTCGACACCGCCGAGTTCGGTCGGCAACGGCCCGCTCCCGACGCGCGTGAGATAACCCTTGACAATGCCGATGATCTCGCCGTCTGCGATGACGTTCGGGCTGAGTCCCGTGCCGACTGCCGCACCGCCCGCGGTCGGGTTCGAAGACGTGACGTAGGGATAATTTCCGTGGTCGATGTCGATGATAGTCCCCTGTGCACCCTCGAACATGACGGTCTTGCCTTCGGCCATCGCGTCCGTGAGGAACGCACTGGCGTTGACGGTCATGTTCTGCTCGGCGAGGCGCTCGCCGATCTCGCGGTACTCCTCGAAGAGCGCGTCCACGTCGAACGCGTCCGGATCGTCGAGCTCCGAAACGTCGGCGCCGTAGACATCCTCGATGAGCGCGCGCTTCTGTGGCACGACGTACTCGAGTCGATCTCGGAGCACATCGGGGTCGAGCAGGTCGCCGACGCGGACGCCGCGGCGACCGGCCTTGTCCTCGTAGGTTGGGCCGATACCGCGACCGGTCGTGCCGACTTCCTGGTCGTCTTCGCTCTTGACATCCTCCTCGATGCCGTCGAGGACGCGGTGGAACGGCAGGATGACGTGGGCGCGCTCTGCGACCCGCACGTCTGGATCGAGTCCTTTCTCTCGAAGCGACTCGATTTCGTCGAACAGCGTCCGTGGGTTGATCACGCAGCCGTTGCCGAGAACGCCGACCTTCCCGCGGACGGCGCCCGAGGGCACGAGTGAGAGCTTGTACTTCTCGCCGTCGTGGACGACGGTGTGTCCGGCGTTGTCGCCGCCCTGATAGCGGGCCACGACGTCAGCGGTGTCGCCGTAGAGGTCGACGACGCCGCCCTTGCCTTCGTCGCCGAGTTGAGCCCCGACGATTGTGACGGTCATAACAGCGGCGGATTCTTGCCGATCCGATAAACAGATTACGGTATCACTGGGGGTATCCCCGGGATCGATGACAGATCCATGCACATCGATGCATACTTCCTGTGGGGACGCGGACAAGAATACGCGTGTTCGGCCGCCGATAGCTGTCCACGAGTCACACACAGTGCACGCTGTTGAATTCGTGTTTTGGCCACCCCCTGATAGACGGTCGAACCGTTTCGGCTCAGAATCGGCCGTATACCGCTGTCTACCGTCATAATCGTTCATCGTATAGCGTCGCAAGCGGAAGCGTTAACTACTGGCAAAAACGAGCATTGGGTTGAGAGTGGTCGTCTCAATCTCGGAGAGTAACTTTTAAAGGGTACAAAGACAAGTTAACAAATGCCATGATAGACCGACTTGAGAAGGAAGTCGATATGCTCGAACGACATCTGCAGGTCCTGAAGATGGTCATCGAAAACGAACCAATCGGTATCGTGAAGATGTCCAACGAGACCGGCTACCCACACCACAAAGTTCGCTACTCGCTGCGCGTTCTCGAAGAGGAAAACCTCATCGAGCCCTCCAGTCAGGGTGCGATCAAGACCGAGCGCACGGTCGAGTTCGTTGACGAACTCGACGGCAAGATCGACGACATCGTCGACAAGCTCGACGGCATGAAGATCGAAGACGTCGCCGAAGTCGAAGGCTAATCGGTTCCGAACGACGCGACGAGTCCAGAGACTACTCTCAGATCGATTCGATCGAACAGATCACCAGCGGGTTTCACCGGGCCAGACCACCGGAGACGGACAGCGGCTATGTTACGCCGTTGCCCTCCACTCCTCTACCCGTCTCGGTCAGTGGAGCCACACTGATCTGTCTCTCTTACTTACGACACAGTGTGAACCGAGCGACGCTTGCGCGCAGTGGGACCTGAGCTGGTTGGTACCCACGTGGTACACGTCGCCCATCGAGACGCAGGAAACGGAACGCGGAAAAAGCACAACGAGCAAGCCGAACAGCGGAAAACCCGACGGCGCTCAACTACTCCGACGACGCTCAACTACTCCGACGACGATCACAACACCTCCTACAACTCGGGGACGTTCATGTGGAACCCTTCGCTGCGCGACTCCACCAGACAGAGATGATAGCCACTCTTGCGCGAGAGGTTCACGTAACTCAGCTTCGAGCCACGGCTCAGGAACCCGCTGCTCGTCGCCTCCTCTGTCACCTCGAGTGCCCCAGGTTCGAAGTAACTCGAGGTGACCGCGACTGCCGCTGCGAGATCCGGATAGTTCGCCTTGACCGCCGAGGCGGCGACCTCGAGTTCCTCGAGTAGCTCCTGACTTGCAGGTTCGCGCGAGTCGTTGAGCGTCGCCAGGATGAGCGGGTTGCCCATCTTGTCGAACGCAACGACGTCGAAGGTGACCTCGTCGGGAACGTCTTCGGTGTCGTCGTCCGCGAGCGAAATCGTCGCCCCGAGTTCGGCTCGATCGATGCGCGGGATTGCATCGTAGAGGTCCGCAAGGCCGTCCGCATTGCCTGTATCGCGAATCTCGTAGAGCACCATCTCGGTGAGCCAGTCGACGAACGTGTACTCGATCGTCTCCTGAAGGTGGGTCTCGTACGGCTGGCCGTCGACGGCGACACTGTCTGCCTCGAACTCGGTATGATGTTCGAGCCGCAGGTTCGAGGCAACCTCGTTGCGATCCGCTGCGCCATCGTGTGCCGTCTCGAGTGTCGGCTGGCTCTTCGAGTCGTAGCGTACGAACAGGTTCGTTCCCGAGAGCGCCTCCGTTGGCGAGAGCTGTGTCTCAGCGTCGAAGCTAGATCCGGAGCCGGAGCCAGAGCCGGACTGGGCACTGCCAGCCCGCGCCTGCTCGAGTTCGGACTCGAGTTCACTGATTTGTGTGCGAAGCGAGTCGACGGTGCTCGTCAGTTGTTGGTTTTCGGCACGGAGCTCGTCGCGTTCGCTTTTGAGCTCTCTGGCCTTCTCTGCGAGCGCGTTGTGTTTTTGCTCGAGTTCTTCGATTCGCTGGGTGTACTGAGCGAGGTTGCGCTTGTGTGCGTCGTCACCGTTGGTTGGGGCGTTGCGGTTCGCGTCGGCAGACTGCTCGCGGTTGCGCTGGTCGCTGGCTGGCTGTGATCGTGATGGTGCAGTCGACGACTGGGCCGCCTGCCCGTTGTGTGAGTCTGTGGTCGATGTGGATTGAGAGTCGGGGCTGGAACTGGAGCCGGAGCCGGAACTGGAACTGGACCCAGCAGTACCAGCACTTGCGCCAGAATCAGACCCTGCCTCCGACTGCGCCCGAGACTGCGACCCCGAGCGGGACCGACCGTTCGCCGCGCGCGAGGGAGCGGCCCTACTCGAGTCACCCGCAGCCGAGTTGTCGGGATCGATCGAGGGAATCGACCGCGTTTCGCGCCAGGCTTCTTCGGCCTCGAGTTGCTGGTCGAGTTCGCCTTCCTCTTCGCCCTCGGTCTCGCCTTCGCCTTCGCCTTTGCCCGCGTCAGTGTCAGTGTCAGCGCCAGCACCAGCGTCTGTGTCGCTATCGGTGTCGCGCTCGGCGGAGTCATTAGCAGCCGTCACCGACTCCGGGCCGGCCCCAGCGTGGTCGGGCGCGGGCGGTGCCGGCGTGCCAGCGGTATCGGCCTCGTCGGCATCGTCCTCGATCCAGGAGATATCGCTCTGGTCGAGTTCCTCTGCGGCTGCCTCGACCGTCTCTGGGTCAGGCGTCGACGACAGCCCTGACTGGCTCCCATCGGCAGGCGTCTCGCTCGTGTCTGCCCCAGTCGTGGAACCAACGACGGTTTCCGTCTGCTCCGTGGACTCGTCGGTCTCGGACTCCGTCGGCGCGGTGATCCCTGCCGGCCCGTCCGACTCGTCGTCGACGATTGAACTCGAGTCGTCAGTTGTGATGCCGGATTCGGGTGTAGATTGTGGCTCGGAGTGGGATTCGGCGTCAGTGTCGGTACCGGTGCTGGTACTGGTACCGGTGTCGGACTCCGACCCGGGCGTCAAATCCGTCGGGAGGGTTTGGTCTGTCTCCTCGTCCGCAGTCGTGTTCGTTTCGGGTCCTGCGTTCGTGCCTGCTCCAGTTTCTGTCCCTGTTCTTCCACCGGTCCCAGAGACATCGAGCTGGTCGATTGCAGACTCGGTCGGGTCGACGCTTGGTTCTGCTCGCGTCGTGGAGTCGGTTGTGGAGTCGGAAGCGTCAGTTGTGTTGCCGGTTCCGGTATCGACGCCCGTCGAATCGGAAGCGTCAGCCCCTGGGCCGGTATCTGCTGTGTCTGCCTGCGTACCGGCAGTCGCACTCGTCCCCGGAATATCAGTCACGTCGATATCGACATTGAATACCTTATAGATCCCAACCTCGTCGTCGGCTCGTTCGAACGCCTCGTCGCCGGTCAGCAGGCGCTCGGCGTTGCCGATGTAGGCTGCGGCCATCCGTCGGCCACCGTAGTAGACAGCGTAGTAGTCCCCACTGAGAACGTTCTCACTTAGTTCGATATACCCCGTAAACGAACCGTCCTGAAGCGTCTGGTCGACCTCTCGGAGCGGCGTCTCGTTAGTGTAGTACTGTGCCTGTACGTTACCGCCGCGCTCTTCCATCACAGAGAGCAACGGCAACGAGGGATCTGGTGCGCGATAGACGGTGCCACTCGCGTCCTCGAAGTCTGTTATCTCGCCGTCGACGGTGCCGACAACGCGGCCGTTAAGCATAAACAGCCACGCGCCACCGGCAGCGACGGCTCCCGAAAAGTCACTGTCAGCGAGAGTAGACAGGTCATCGAATCCACCGCTGAACGGACGGGAATCCCACTGCTCGACGCGCTCTTGCGTGCGCGGGTCCATAGTTCAACAAGCGGGAAGTGCAACAAATACGTTTCGCCTAGATTTTCGACTCGGCATCCTCTGCGAGTTCTTTCATCCGCTTGCCAATTCGGCCGGCACTCGAGAACTCGTCTTCGCTCATTCCCTTTGCCAGGGCGTTTCCGAGGACGAAGACCGCGTGTTTGTGTTCACTCTTCGATTTGTGGACGTGCGAGGGGTCGACGTCGAGCTGGTGGTACGGCTCGAAAAGGCCCTCGTCGACCTCCTCGCGCTCTTCGAAGTACTCCATAATGACGACGAGTTCTTCGTGGAGTTCGAGGAGTTCATCCTTGTGCATGCCCACGGCTACGAACGGTTTCGGCTTAAGAGTTGTGTGCCGTGCAGTCGCAAAAGCGGCTGCTAGTGGGTATGCGGGCTGAACGTCGGTATAGCGGACTGGTGCCGAGCCGTCGTCTGTGTGGAGTGGGGCTTGCCGTGGCTACTATCGTCGGGGAAGAAGACCGTCAGTCGGCTGCCGTCGCCGGCGCACGATCACGCTGGTCTGCAGGGAACCAGGCGAGTTCGTGGTCGGCCGTGACTCGCACCGCAACCCGCTCGTCTAAATCGATCCGATCGGAGTGGTTGTGCATGCACTCGATCGTCTCACCGGTATCGAGTTCGACGCGGTAGAGCACTGTTGGGCCGAGATAGCGCCGGTAGACGACGCGACCGTTCGCCTCGCCGTCGGCCGCCGGCAGCGCCGTCACGTCGTCCGGCCGAACGAGGAGATCGAGACCGGTTCCATCGTACTGATGGGCGAGTCCGTTGACGTCGTCGCGCAGCACGCGCCCGAGTGCGGTGTCAACGTGGTCGCCGTGGACCTCACCCGAGAGGAAACTCGCGTGGCCGAGAAAGCCCGCAACGAAGCGCGATTTGGGTTGCTGGAAGACGCGCTCTGGCGTATCGATCTGTTCGATCTGGCCGTCGTTCATCACCGCGACACGATCCGAAATCGAGAGCGCCTCCTCCTGATCGTGCGTGACCGAAATCGCCGTCACACCGGCTTCCTTGATGATTCGGCGCACCTCCTCGCGCATTTCTACACGCAGGTCGACGTCGAGGTTCGAGAACGGTTCATCGAGCAAGAGCATCTCCGGTTCGGGCGCAAGCGACCGCGCCAGCGCAATCCGCTGTTGCTGGCCACCCGACAGTTCGTTCGGGTAGTTGTCACCGTGTGCTTCGAGCCCGACCATCTCGAGTAGCTCCGCGACGCGGGCGTCGCGTTCATCGGGTTCCCACTCCTGAAGCCCGAAGGCGATATTTTCCCGGGCAGACATGTGTGGGAACAGGGCGAACTCCTGAAAGACGACGCCGACACCGCGTTCTTCCGGCGGGACGAACTGTCCGTCGCCCGCGACAGCGGTCTCCTGGAGTTGGACGAAGCCGGCGTCGGGTTCTTCGAGACCGGCGATCAGTCGAAGGGTCGTCGTTTTGCCACAGCCGGAGGGGCCGAGCAGAGTGAGAATTTCGCCGTCGTGAACGGACAACGAGAGGTCTGAAATGACGGTCTCAGCGCCGTAGCACTTCCCGATGCCGTCGAGTTCGAGCACGACGTCGTCGGTGACTGATTCCGGTGCCGGCGTCTGTGTACGCGCAGTCTCCTCGGTCGTCGTGGAAAGTAGTTGTCCGTTCCCCATTGTCGACTCCCGGCAGCAGCCGGGACACATTCGGTTTAGGGGGGCCTAAATCACTTATAATTGCCGGTCCGTTCCCACCGGGTGAGACGAGCGAAGAGCGGGCGCCGGTACGAGAGCGCCGAAAATCGGACGTTAGAGTTCGACGCCGCTTGGAATGAGACTGTGCTGGCGCAACAGACTTCCCTCGTCGTCGTAGACGAGGAAGGTCTGTTTGTCGTAGCTAACGAACGGGTCGTCGTCGAGTCTAATTTCGACCTCGTAGCGACCATCATCGTCGTTGGCCTGCTCGCCGTACCCCCTCGCTGCCCGGATAAATCGGAGTACGTCGTCTGCTTCCTCGTTCAACTCGAGGATGAAATCACCGGTGATCCGGTTCGTGACGCTCACGACGCCAGCGGCGTCCTCGTCGAGGGGGTCTTGCAGTCGGAGCGCAACGTCAGTTTCGCCCGCATCGAGAACCTCGTCATCGGAGCCAGTAAGGCGCTCGCGAAGCATCGACGCTGGGCCGGTGAAATTGATCGATACCGAGGGTTTGCTCGGTTCCTCATCTGTTTCGACCCAGTCGACATTACTAACATGTAACGTGAAGTGCTCGCGCCTCATTCCGTAGTCATCGGTTAGCGCTCCCATCGTATGAACGTAACGCACGGGGCATCATTGCTCTGGACAGACACACGTTTCAGACAGTGTTTGGAACAAGATGGTCACTTTTTGCGGTGGCAATTCGTTGCGAACACTTTTTGCGCGCTCATCGACGACATCGGACAATGGCCGCTCCCCACGACCGCTCGCAGGACCGGGCCGACCGCGCAGCAGTTCGCGATACCTACGATCAGATCGCGACACACTTCGCGAAGACCCGGGAGTACGCCTGGCCCGAAGTCGAGTCGTTCGTCACAGACACCGTCGGCGAGCGCGCCCGGACTGACGCCGAAATGACCCCCGTTGGCCTCGACCTCGGCTGTGGCAACTGCCGCCACGCCGAACTGCTCGCCGAGACCGGTCACTTCGACCACGTGCTCGGCGTGGATGTCAGCCGTGGCCTCCTCGAAACCGGGCGCAAGCGGGCACAGGAGCGCGAGTTCGACGTCGATCTCTGCCAGGGCGACGCCGCCGAACTCCCCCTCGCAGCGAACACGATTTCGGCTGCCGTCTACGTCGCGACACTCCACCACCTCCCCACGCAGGCCGCCCGCCAGGCCAGCCTCGGCGAACTCGGTCGCGTACTCGCCCCCAGTCCCGACGGCCGCGCGCTCGTCAGCGCCTGGTCGACCGCCCACGACCGCTTCGACGAAGACGAAATCGACACCGCCGACGGCACCGGCTTCGATACCACGATCGAGTGGACCCTCCCCGGCGGCGAAACCGTCGACCGCTTCTATCACATCTACACCCCCGAGGAGTTCGAACAGGACCTCGCTGCGAGTTCGCTCGAGGTACTCGAGTGGGAGGTCTCGAGCGGCAACTGTTATGCAGTCGTTGCTGGCGCTGCTGAGTCGGATGCGTGAGTGTGTCCGAGAGCGATTTACCTGAGGATAACCGGGGGACAGCGCGCCAATCGCTGGCAAGCGGTGACGCCGAAACGGAAGCGCCTTAAACATGGAGCCAAAATCAGGGAGTGAGCGCGGATGGTCTAGTGGTAGGACCTGAGCCTTCCAAGCTCATGGCCCGGGTTCAAATCCCGGTCCGCGCATTGCTGTCGCGAACAAATTCGTGAGCGACAGCAATCGTACGAGGGANTTCCAAGCTCATGGCCCGGGTTCAAATCCCGGTCCGCGCATTGCTGTCGCGAACAAATTCGTGAGCGACAGCAATCGTACGAGGGATTTGAATTACGGAAGACGCAGCGCATGAGCGAAGCGAATGCGACCGTCTTCAGGTGGTTCAAATCCCGGTCCGCGCATACGTAACTGCGTTGCGTCTTGCACTTTTCGTGGTGACCATGCAATGAAAAGAACATGGCATCCACAGCACATCAAGTGGGTTCGAAAATTCACCCCCACGCAGTCTTGCGGTTTTGGAACGTGACAGGCTTAAAGAAGGAAAAACGTGCGATAGCGGCGCGGAGGGGATCGACGTGGTGACACACATCGATGACGTTCCCGTGGTCACGGGACCCACTATTGATCAGTTGACTGAACGGCAACTCGAGGACTATCGCGACTTCAAACGCGACCTAATTCAGTGGCTCCTGCACTTCGGGAAGAACCCCGACAAAGCGGACGGCTACGCGACCGATACTGTCAGAAACGTCTCCTACAAGCTCGACCAGTTCTACCGCTGGCACTGGGAGGAACAGGGGACGTACACCACGAGCATCGCGACCGAGGACGCGGACGAGTACATGAAGCACCTCGTCTACTCGGACGAGGAATACAGCACGACGCACAAGGCGATCGCTCAGAAGTGCTTCAAACGGCTGTTCAAGTATCTGAACCACCAGCGGGGTGGCAACTACGAGTGGGAACCTAACTTCAGCTTCGGGCAGGATCTCTCGGCACCGCGCGACTTCCTCACGATCGAGGAGCGCAAGAAGATCCGCGAAGCCGCGCTCGAGTACGGATCCGTTCCCACGTACGCGGGACTCACACCCGAGGAACGAGATCGATGGAAGTCGTACCTCGCTCAACGGTTCGAGAAGCCCAAGTCGCAGGTCAAGCCGGACGATTGGAAGCGAGCCAACAGTTGGAAGATACCGAGTATCGTCTGGGCGAGCCTCGACGCCGGATTACGTCCCGTCGAAGTCAAACGCGCGACCGTCAACTGGGTGGACGTCAATAACTGCGTCCTCCGAATCCCGAAACACGAGTCCTCGAAGAACACGGAGAATTGGACCGTGAGTCTCACTGAACGGACAGCGACTGCGCTCGAGAAGTGGCTCGCAGAACGAGAGCAGTACGATACCTACGACGATACGGACGCGCTCTGGCTGACGCGACAGGGGAACTCCTACGGCTCGAGTGCGCTCCGGTACGTCCTGCACAAGCTGTGTGACATCGCGGATATTCCGACCGAGAACCGGCACATGAGCTGGTACACGATCCGGCACTCTGTCGGGACCTACATGACTCGAGAGGAGGATCTGGCCGCTGCACAGGCACAGATTCGCCACAAGAGTCCCGAGACGACGATGCGATACGACCAAGCTCCGGTCGAGAATCGCCGAGACGCGCTCAACAAGATGGGATGACTATGACGACGTACAACACTGCGGAGATACAGGAATTGATCGACGCCTACCCGGAAGCACGAACGCAGCGAGAACGCCGCCAGGTCGAGACCGCGATCCTCGAAGCGACCGTCTGGCAGCTCGGCGAACTCGAGAATGAAGAGTGTGGATTCGCGGCGTTCAGTGAAGATGAGCTTCGTCGAATCAACGGATGCGTTCCGGATAACAATCAGGAGATCAAACGGCTTCTTCGGAGACCGTATCTAAAGCGCTTCTGAAGATATCTGTAGAAGCCTTTCTCAGCGAAATCGATTCCGGTCTTAATGGACCTCGTTAGAATCAGCTATTGAAATGAGACAAGCCTTTATCAATTAGTACTAACCCGACTTATGATGGTTTTCGGTTTGGAATCTCACTTTTACTGAGATCCAGTGATATCGGCATTGTTAGGCGGTCCTAAAAGTCATATCGGCGATAAGTTTATGGTGGTTTATATCATACACCCGTATGTTCCCCACCGAAACAAAAACGGGAACGCGAGAATGAGACATGAGTTCGCCCTCAACGTCTACCAAAGCCAGTAGAGGACAGCAAACTCTACATGAAGCCGCCAAGGCCCGTCTGATACACGAACCGATCAGGGAAATCTGTCCCCGAGCCGAAATATTGGATCCAGACTGCGAAGAGTTCCTCTCTGGATTTCGACGGTCACGGTACATCGTCGTCAATATGAGCGACGCCGAGCAGGTCATTGACCGCGATGGTGACCTGGGCGAGGTCCTTGATCCATACCACATCCCGGTAACGACAGCAACAGAACTCGACTCGATAACGAACAACCGACAGATGGATGACGTCCTTGAGGTATTCGAGACCATTCAACCGGCAATCCACATTCCTGATGTCGGATTTACCTACGGTCAAATGGATGAGTCGACTATTCGGGCCGTCGTAGATGCGTATGTAGGGTATGTAAAGGAACTTCAAACAGAGATCGTCGATCAGGATCTCGATATTAGACTTCTACCGACGAACAAAGGATGGGAACCGGATCATTTCGAACCTTATCGGGAGCTTCGAGACGATTACGATATCACTGACTACGCGTTCTATTGTGGCCAATATATCGGCGATAACGCTGGAAATGCGCTCCACATTAACCGCCAACACGTTCGCAACTTCATATCAGTCGTTAATCCGGAAGACGTCATGCTCATAGGTAGACTCTCGGCTCGAGAGTTAGCACAGTTTGCACCTCGAGTAACAGCGGCAGCCGGATTGAAACAGTGGCGAGAAGCGTGTGAAACCGAGGACGGGTATTCACGTCTTCGCTACAACGAGTGGGTAGAAAAGCCGGAGAAGGCCTTGCAGTCAAACAGTCACGCTGTTCAGAGCAACTTGGAGGACTACTAAAATGGGAAACACATCATATCCAGTTGACGATTCAGATCCGAGCGATACGGAAAACGAACCGGACGAGAACCAAACAGGCATCGATGAATACGTTGAACCACCAGAAGACGAAGACGAGGACGACAATTCCGGCGCTGTCGCTGCTGTAGGTGCCGGTAGTGCAGGAGCAGGCGCAGCGGGTGCGGGAGCAGCTGGTGCAGGTGCGGGTGGAGCAGGTGCTGCTGGCGGTAGTGGGGCAGCAGGAGGTGTTGGTGCAGGAGTCTCACCAGAGCCTCAGACTGAGCCAGAGTCGGATGATTGTGAAGCTGAAGATGAAGCCGAAGAGGAGACTCCAGAATCGCCGGGGGAGAGTGAAGAGCCCACAGATTCAACTTCAGAAGAGGCTGATGGAGACTCTGACAACAGCGAGGATGACGAGAGCGAAGAGGCCGAAGAGGAGGAGGAGGAAGAGGACGAGGATCAGGATGAAACAGTTACTATAACTCTGGTCGTAGATCCGTTGAGCTACGCTTCTTTTGATATGCAGCCGGTAGTGAAACGCGTTCTCGAACGATTCCGAGATCAAGTAGAACTCGAGCTGGTTCCTGCCCCAGTTCGATCAATCGACGAGGAACCCACAGAACCCCGCAATGGGATGCCCCTTGATTCAGCTCTTGACTCGAGCCGTCTACAAACAACAGAGCAGGTCAATCGTGCATGGATCGCTGCGATGAAACAGGGTAGAGGAGACGACTATCTTCGTCGTCTCTGGATCGAGGCATTTGCAGAGGGGACCAATCTTGGAGAATCAAAACTACTCGAATTGGCTGCTGAGATGAGCCTTGATCTCAATAAGTTTGAAGAAGACATGGCCAATGCTGAACTCTCGACGGGTTCGGTCGGTGAACTTCCGGTAACAAAAATGGACACCAAAGTACCCGCTTCGCTAAATGGCTATGTGCGGTACGTGAAGTTTCAAACCCTGTTAGCGACTGAGGGAGTAACACCACAGGTGCTGAGACCTCTTCATGAATTCGTTGAGGAGCATGGTCCTGTGACTACTGCAGAAGTGATGGAGGTCTACGAATATAATTCTCAGACAGAGGCCGAATCCGAATTAGAAGCAACTGTCGGCGTTGAACGGTCTGAAATTGGTGTTGGGACGTTTTGGAATTCAGCCTGATTGCTTCACAACTCAGTTCGAGAAGGCGACTATCGCCTGTATTGTTATTAGATCCAGTAACCTCCTGTATTTGAAAACAGGTCTCGCGAATCACACTCAAACGTTCGAGAAGCCTGCCTACCAAGTAGTTTCCAATGACGGTATCTTAGTTTCAGTACCAGAGAGAACTCTGTGGTCGCCCGCCTTCTCGAACCATTCCCTGCGAATCACGAAGGGGTATCGGAACAGTGCCGCTATGCTGTTGAATCGAACTCTTGATAGTAACCATTGGTAACTACTCAGATTGTATTAACGGCCGTACGAGACCGCCCAGTTCGTTGGCGGGGGGCTGTACATCAGCCGCTCTTGCTTCGGACCTTCCTAAGAGATGTTAGTCGCCACGCACGATAATCGGTCGCACCAGGTTGTGTTCCCCAGTATTGACCTATCGTATGTGGCCCCTCACCATCCGGACACAGGGGGCGAGATGCACACCCAGTGGAGATGCACCTTGACCTCGAGCGTACAGCGTATGTAGCTCACATACTGACGTTAGCCGCCAGTTCGATCGCTCGAGCAGCGTGAGAAACTGCTCGAGTGAGAACTCCGAGTTGCCAGTGTTGATTTCAAAGACGGATTCTCGGGAGTAGGAGAGATAGCGCAAAATAACTGCGAGAGAGGCTGTAACCTCTCTTCTCCCCAATACCATCGCGTCTGGGAGATATAACACTTTCGCTAAAATAACAAAATCACAGTGTAGAGTTGGGTCTCTCCCGTGTTTTTTCAGACGATGGATTGATCAGGAAGTCACACCATTGAAAATTGTGTGTCATTAACCACCAATCAGATCCAGAGACTCCACAAAGTGACGGACTATGAAAGATGGTCATTGAAAAACTTGGCAGAGCTTTCCGGCGATGTGGATTTAGACCTATATACAGTCGCCAAATTAAAAAATAAACCACCCAGTCGAGAAGTTACATTAGAAGGAGGGAGGTCCGTATACCTAAGAACATCAACTGCAACTATTGGCGGTTCAGGGGTTGAGGAAGCTATTCGCAATATCTCTCCCTTGATTTTCGCCAGTACTTACAAATGCCTCGATCTATTTATCGAGTGGTTGTTAGAAATAAATGGTCAAAACCCGCCAGGGGGCCGATGGACCTTCGAGAAAAAGACAGATCGGATAGCCGCCTTAATCAGTCAAGGACCATCTTCCCTGCCACAGATTTTTGCCACAGATACCGATGCTTTAGAGTGTCTCTCTAATCTCTATATTGAGCTTGAAGACTATAGACACTCTGTCATCCATAGAAGTGATTTTGAAGTCGTAAACGGGAAACTGGTAATTTCCGATGAAGCAGGAACGTCACACACTTTTCTGAAGGAAGAGCTATTCTGCTTTGCTGGATCAGTCTTGGTGTCTATCGATGCGATTGTGAACGGAACCTATGACTACGTCACTGAACGCCAATTGAAAACGTTGTTAGACCGTCTTTCAGATATTCACGGAGTACCTGAGTTCGATTTGACAAGATACGACTCAGAGATAATTAAGTGTCCGATGGAACCAATTCAAGTTGAACCATTTGAGTGGGAGCCTCCAATTGACGATATCTCGAAGGTAGCACCAGTGAAAAACAGAGATGAAAATTTCTGGTTGAACTTGAAAGGTTTGCAGAACGGCGAATTAGTTACTGAATGGCTTATTCCTGGAGATGCCGCAATGGATTATCTTGATCAAGGGTTCACAATACCCGCCGATGAATTTGACGAGTACATAGTGTAGACGTGATTCTCGGTTTTTCATTTGGAGACTTTCTTTGTAGTTATCACTGCCCCACCAGCCAAGACCAATTCCCGGACTGGCTCATCCGTAACGGTATGCAATCAATGGTGGCTGAGTGCTGGCTTGAACCTCTATATTTAGCAAGCGACTTTTGACAGAGTTCAGATAAATCGATAACTGCTCCGGTAACTGCTTGCCCTATACTTGTCGTTGAGGTGAGACCAAAACAGTCTATTTTTCGTCGAACTCGTCAGGATCGTAGCCGTCCTTCTCACCAACGAGATTGCCCATGACGCTCACAATGTCGTCCATGAGTTCGCTGGTGGACTCGGCCTTCTCGTCCTTCACCTGCTGCTTTCGGGTGATACCGAGCGAGTCCTTGATTTTTTGGATGAGCCGGACCTGAGATTGCATGACCTCGGTCAGCGCCTCGGGTACGGTCTCCGAGTCGATCTGCTGGCCGTCAGGGAGATACACAGCCTTCTGCGTTACCTCGCCATGACGGAGCTGGTAATCCTTCCCCCTCGCTTCCCGAACGATCTCGATAGCCAGGGTTTGGAAGTCGTGAGCAACTGACGGATCGGACTCGAGATCAATGCCATATGCATCGGGCCAAGAGAGAACCCAATCATAGAGTTGCTCCTCACGCTCGTTCATGTTCTCGAGAAGATGATCGTCTGTAGCGTACATACCGTGTTTGAGATTAGGTAGCTTTTCGAGGTTCTCGAGGCGGGGAACTACGCCCCCGCCGTGGTGCTTACATCGTCCGTTCTTCTTGACGTTCTGTGAAACGCAATAGCGCGGCGGCCCGTCGTACTCTTCGGGCTGTCGTGGAATCTTTGCCAGGCAGTACTTCTCGTCGAAGGGGACAGGATGAGTGTGAGATCCCTGTAATTCCTGAAGTTCCGTCTTCGTCTTGCCGGTCACTTCGTTCGATGCCATGTATCAAAATTTGTTAGGGAACTGAGAGATCTGCCAATCCTGTCCGTACCGTTAGAAGTGCCACAAACTGGTGACACCCTCGGGTGCCTACTTCGTGTCCGCATGTAATTGGTGAAAAGCTCCTTCGTCCGAGAAGGCCGCCGAACCCAGATTTGTCCTGTCCGCCACGCCCTGTAACTCGAAGTGGAATCGAAGACCAGCTACGTGGTGAAACTGTGGAGAGGGAGTCCGCCGTGACCACTAATTAGTGACTCTCAGAGGTGGCCCGCTAACCCCGGAATCACTTCCTTCACCCTTAGTAATAGACACTGGTATATATAGGGGGTCGAGGTTTTATATACTACAAGTTGTGTATTTGCCACTATTACAGGCAACAACATCCTACACAGAAAGATACCACTGGAGAATGTTGGGGTAGCACGGCCTCGGGCGCGTTTGCCGGTATCTCGAGGTAGTAGCACGGATCACTAAACATAGCGCTGATTTTGAAAAATTTCTGTGGAGGTTGCCTCACACAGCAGCGCGTCCCCCGTTCGAATGGTGTTCTAACCTTCAAAGGGTAAGGAAAGGGATCAGGGATGATCGACTGACTGGGCGCGTTCTCGCACGTCTGCCTGTACACGTATGCTTGAGTGGGTGAGCCGATTGTGTCCTGTTCGGTGAGGAGGCAGAGCAATCAAACTGTTATAACCAAGAGTAATCGTTCTATGGTCCGATCCCCCGATTCGCTGAAAGTAGCAAATTCGAGGGTTTAAGCGAGATCACTACCTTGCTTCTGACGACCCCTTCCACGATCCCCAGATTCGCCCAGGTGCGTCTTTTGACCTTCAATGATGGAATACATTCAGAAGATATGAAAATGCGACTCCGAGTCCCACAGGCCCCTTAGATTGGCTGGTAACAGGAATAATCGGGTCGATCACCGAGATGGCACTCCGTATCGATCTGTCGAGCCGTCAACAAGGGGGACTATAGGGGGATTCACTACTGAGTGACCGGACACTTCCCGGTGAACTACTGTGTGACACGGTTCAGTGCAAGAGATGTGTGCCTATTGAGTGTCCAAGTACTTGGTTCGAGAAGGCGGCATATACAGAGTATAGCCTAATACTTGGTAGAAGAAGAGGTACAGAGTGACCACGAATTATCTCTTCTTAATGTTCACTGATTAGTACTACATACTGACGCAGTACGAGGAAAACGAAATAGACACGGTAGCCGCCCGCTTCTCGAGCTGAGCCGTGCCAGCGATAGTGAGTCTGCTTACTGAGAGCGGAGAGACAAACCATTGATAATCTGATGTACGAATAGTGAGACAGACGAATGAAGGGACTCGTGATTTTCACGGCGGGGAGAGAAGATGCGTACCAGGACTACGTCCATAGCGTACGAGATGGGGTGCCAATCGAGGAGGTAGAAGAGTATCTTTCTGAGGAGCAACGTCAAACACTCACTGAGGACGACAACGACGAAACCATTCGTCTCTGGGGAACGACTGTCGATCACCAGTGGCAGAAAATCGAGCAGGGAGATATCGTTCTGGTCTACCGAGATGGAGAGTTCATCGCTCGGGCACGAGTCGTCTCCATAGAGGAGAACCTACCGCTGGCAGAACACCTGTGGAAGTACGAGGAGAATCCGTGGGACGACGATAATCCCTGGCGCTTCTTGGTTTACGTCGATCAATTCGAAGAGATCAACGTCTCCCTCGAAGAGTTCAATGCTCTCGTCGGCTACGAAGACAACTACATTCCACAAGGCTTCATGCGGGTAGCCGATCGACGAATCAGGAGCATATTGGAGGACTACGATTCGCTCGAGAACGCGATCGCAGATCTCACCGGAACTGGGGAGCGAGTTCACGAGATCGACGATGAAGAGGATGAGGAGGCTGAAGACTCACTCGAGCAGCTCAAACGGGAGCTGGTAGCCGCAGGTAAGGACGGGAATCGGGGCGAAGAGTTCGAACGATTGGTTGCCGACGCGTTCAATCGATTAGGATGCGAAGCCCGATGGATCGAAGGTGGAAGTGATACCGACGTCGAAATCACTGAACCAGCTCACGTTGTCGTTGAAGCAAAGAGTCGAGGACAGTCCTACGGAGTACGGAATATCAACGCCGCAGGGATCGTTAGCCATCAGAATCAACGCGGAGCAGATCACGGTATCGTAGTCGGTCGGCATTTTCCACCGCAGGCTATCGAGGACGCGGAACGCAACGAGATAACGACGCTAACTACAGACCAGCTCGTTTCTCTATTGGAGAAGCGGGCTGAGTACGGTATCCCGCCAGAGCTGATCTTTGACTACCTTCTCGAGCCTGGTGCTTTCCAAGAAGATCGCCAAGATTTGCTGCAAGATCATATCGATGAGCGGATTGACGCAGTGGAATCGATGCTTGCAGTTCTAAAGGGAATGGATCGATATGACGAACCACTCTCTGCAAAGGAACTATATTTCATCTTAGTTGGAATGGACGAGGTTGCTGATCCACCAGATGAAGAGGCCATCAAACACACTATTCAATTCCTGTCTCATCCCTCGTTACAACTGCTGACGTACGAGGAAGAGGGATACGTTCTCACAACTGATTTCGAGAATGCGGTTAACGTACTTACCTCAGTTAACTCTTTAATTGAGTCTACCACAGAGTTTTCGAAGGATTGAATGTTTGCCGTTCAGCTCTCTTCCCGAACCGAAACGTGAACAGTGCAGTCTGAGCGATCCTGGGTTTTGGACTACTGTTCGAGGAACTCGTCTGGGTTTTTAGTAATGATAATCGGTTGCCCGGTTTCCTCGCAGAACCCCTCGTACTCAAGGAAGCCCATTGCTGAAGTGAAGGAATCTGGCTGCGCTGTTAGTTGATGCTCACCATCGCACATATCACAGTCAGTCGTGATTTCATCGGGAACCTCTGCTCCATCAAGATTTTCAGGATCGGGGGCGTCTCCGGTGACTTTTCCAATATCGTCAGATAGCCACTCTGAGTGTGCCTTTTTCACTTCGCCCCAATCGTTTCCTTCAGCGACAATATCCCAATCAGCGGTATCGTGATCGCAGTGAAGGCCGTATGTCTGGCCATCTATTTGAACTACGAAGGAGATAGCCTCGTTTTTACCAGGAAGAGGCACATCCATCATTTTCTCAACTCTCTCGATCCGTGAATCACTTTTCAGTTCGTCGAACTCGTCTTTTTCTAAGACTCGGTTCGGGAGTTCGTCGGGCTGAGGTTCTGGGAGGAACGCGTCATCAACTATCCCTTCTTCTGGGCAGTCATGGAGCCGGAGCCGGGACAGCGTTCGGAAGGTCCCACCGCAAGCATCGCAAACTCGATTCGCCATAGAGCCAGTAGAAATTCCTACAAGAAAAATCCCGCTGTTAAGAGAATTACTCTTACTTATGTAGTTGGGTTCTCGATTTCTTGATCGGTTAGGTCATCATATTTCTCGAGTACCATATCAAAGTATTCCTCATCCATGGCTCGTGGATTCTTAACCCGATGGAAATCTTCTAACACGAACTTTGTTTCCTCGCGATCTAATCTATATGCGTGGAAAGACGCAGCATCAATTTCAGCTTGAACCTGTCGCCGTTTTTCCACATCAGTCACCGGATCAATACCATCGAGTCGGTCACGCATCTCAGCAAATTCTTCGCCATAGCAGTTTAATCGAGCTGCTCTCAATGCGATGTACTCGAAATATTCATCACCCTCTTTCAAATCGGGTATTTGAGACTCTTTGAACTTGTATGTCACAATCTGAGTGTCGATTTTAGTTCTCAGCAAGTAGTCGAACGGCAACGAATTAAGCAGGCCCACTTTAGCTAACATCTCATAATCCGTGAACGCTCTCTGGTAGAAATTATGTAGGGGATTTTCTTCAAGACCCTCCTCATATGGCTCAATTCGGTAATTTCGAATCGTCAGAACAGTGTTGTGGCAGACGATTCCTTTTGGAAGGATCGTAGCTATAAGCGTTCGCTCGTTAGTGGAGTTAGTAATACGCCGCAACCCAATTCTATATTCAGTGCAATCTAAGAGAACATCTTCCTCGGACAGTGGTTTGCCACGATGCTCTTCTAACAAGTCGTTCACGAATCCTTTCTGAGAACCAGTGCCATCAAACTCTTCATAGATAGCACTCTTGAGGTCCCTAATGGTCTTCTCCCGCATACGCTGTTTCGCGCTACGCTCGGGATCAGTCTCTACTTCGACACTCCAAAATTCTGGTGGTTCGATGTCATCAATAAAGTCGGGAGTATAGGTGAACTGGTAGATATTTTTCCCACCGTAAACGGGATATTCTGCTTCCGATTGGTCCACGAATCGATCAGAGTCGCTGGTCCGACGAAGACCTTGATATGGCTCCATATACGACTCAGAAGCGCTCTCATCTCCGAGGGGTGGATTTTGAATTATCGATTGTAGAACCTCGAGCTTCCTTTCAGATTCAATGAAGGGGAAAATCCTTGCTTCCGGTGAGTACCTCTCTAAAACTTCTTTAGGCATCTCGATAGCTTTGTCCTCAAACTCTTTCAGAACGTCAATGTTCCCCTCTTGATATTTTCCAAGAACGCTATCTGTGGAACCCCAATTTTCGAAGACTATTATCCCGAACTTGTATCGGTTGTCAATCTGTTCAAAGATGCCATGGTTTTCGAAGACAGGCATTGAATTTACTTGAGTGCTATCTAATAGGTAGCTCCGCAGATCCTTACAGGAAGCTCCATTAAATATCGCACCGGGAAGAACCTGTGCTACATAGGATTCACCGTTTGCGAGACTGAAGGTACGCTCAAAGAACAAGGCAGACAGATCATTCGGATTGGGTTTAACACGACCATCAATCTCTGGTCGTTGTAGGTCATACTGACTACTGTTTTTATAGTACTCAGACCGCATTTCCATCTCATCTAAGTACTCTTCCCATTTCTCAGATATATATTCGTCTTCTAATAGTTCGTCCTGAGTTTCGTCTTTCTCCTTCGGAGGTCTGGTCCTAAACGCGGGGTCGTATCGAGAGAAGAAGTCGTCGCGGAGCGGCTTTAATCGCTCCCACGGGGGATTCCCAACGATAACGTCGAACCCACCATCTGCATATACTTCTGCGAATTCGAGGACCCAATGGAAGGGATCGAAGTTCTCAACTTGCTCAGTAGTAATGTCATCGACACCTGCGGAGAGGAAATCATCACGAACATCATCAATCAGCTCATCACGAGCGTTCTGTAGGAGACGATTGGCTTCACGCCGATGTTCTTCGGCTTGTTCTCCTGTAATAGCTTCTTCATAGGCATCGATCTCGTCGATTATGTTTTGATACCGTGTCCTAACAGTATCCTCGTTAAAGCTTTCAAGGGTGTAGAGATCACCGTCATCCGTTGTCTCAGGGAAGCCCGTATATCCGATTAGACTGTTGCCTTGCCGAAGGTTGAACGCAATGTTCGGCAGTGCTAACTCTTCTTGGTCGAGTTCTTCAACGTCCTTTTCTTCAAGTTCGGAAATGATCGATAGCCAGCAGCGGAGTTTACCGATCTCGACAGCCGGTCCTACAATATCCACACCATAGATATTATTCTGAACGGTTACTTTTTTCAGACGGTATTCGTGGGGATAAGACTCGTTTTGTGCCCAAAGTGCGCGACGGATACTGACGATCTCCTCAAGCACGGAAGTCAGGAAGTGCCCACTTCCACACGCAGGGTCAACGACACGGAAGTCGTTCACCTCATCAAGCATGGTCCCAATGAGATCAAGTGATGGGGGAACTGCTTCGATGAGTTCATAGACCGTATCGTAGTTCTCGAGTTCCGCTTCCGGCCACCCGCGTTCTTCGATCAGAACATCCTTCAATCGATCAAATAGTGCCGGTCGAACGGTCTGTTCTGCACTGAAGCGCGTAATCTCCTTCGGGGTATAGTACGCTCCGAGTTCCTTGTTCTGATCCGCGTTATCTCCTGTAATGTAGTTGATTGTCTTCTCGAAAACGTTCCCGAGAACACTCGGATCAAGATCCGTGGGTGAGCCGTCAGCGGAGAAACTATAGCTCTCAAGCAATTCGATAATCGAGATTAGGACACTATCTCGAACGTCGAAATCTCGCTCTTCAAACGCCTCCCGGTCCCCACTTCCGTCATGTTCTATTGAGGGTCGGAAGAGACCACCATTAAGGTATGGAATATCGTTGAACAGCTCAATATCTTGAATTTGAGGTGGGCGATCGTCTGGTCGTTTATTTAGTACATCGTAGAATAGCTGTTGAACAAAGGACTTGTAGAGAGATTCGGTATAGAGGCCGTCCTCGTAGGTATCGAGAACAGTCTTAAGGAGATCAGGACGAACGATGTGCTTGTCTTCGAGGAACTTGATGAAGATTAGTCGGTTCATTAGCTCAACCGAAAACAACCGTGTATCATCGCCTGTGGCACCAGATGGGACGACAACTCCATCGTGTATCAACGATCGCTGCGTCTCTTCTGAATCGTCGATGATACCGAAGACATACTGAATGTAATCGTCGTAGAACTCGTCAGTGATCTCCTCCTGTTTCTGTCTGATAACCTGACGAGCTTCCCCGGCAATGGAAACGAAGTTAGTAAATTCGAAAGTCCGAATCAGACGGTCAACCTGTTCAACATCTGCCTCGAAGACCGCCTCTTCGACCGGCTTCCGGTCGCCAACTTGGTTCTGAAATAGAGCGAGAAAGACGGGCTGAAGATCGATCTCTTCGATAGTGTTGTGCGAATAGGAATCAGGATCGTACCGGATGAACATCCAACGAAGTCCATCCGTAGCAAATCCGAAATCGGATTCGAACTCACGTTGGCTAAGCCAATCACGGACTTGGCCTGCACCATGCTCGCGTGAATCGAGCTTTTTGTTGATCGGTTCGGCCTCAATGAGCAGACGGGTGGAATCTACATTGTCGTAATCGCGAAGAGAGACGGTATAATCAGCAACCATTGTCCGTCCCCCGGAAAGACCACCTGCTTCTGTCGCGTACTCGTACCCGAGCGCATCAAAGAGCGGTTCGATGACCGCCTGTTGGGTGAATGGCTCCGGCTGAAGTCCATCCCGAGTCATGCTGCCACGGAGCAGGTAAGAGCCGGGTTCAGCTCGTAGCATACTCTCGAGCGTGTCGTCTTTCATCTGCTCTCGCAGGTTCGAGATCGTGTCGTCAATGACGTGCAGAAGCTCTTCTCTGGCTTCCTCATCGACTGATGTATTGAACGCCTGCTCAACGAATTCCATTGAGGTCGTGTCTGCTGATTGTGGAGCCATGATAGGGAACGAGAGATCCGATTACTGGTGAAGTCATTTTAGCAAGACCCGATAAATATTTGGAAAGCATCACAATCCTGAACAACCAGTATGCATAATCTAGGATTATATTATGCATGAAAATCATACTATTTGTAATGTTGAAATCCAAGGCCCTTCTCGTCGTCGACGTCCGGCAGCTGGCTCTGATCTACGAGACCAGCAAAGAGGCCATGGAAGACGAGGAAGTCCACCACAGTCGGCGACAGACAGCTTCCCGACTAAATGAGGAGTGTGCGGAGCTGCTCGGGCGCAACGACACCAAATAGTGTCTCTCTTTTCCCAGTGAGTAGTGATGATGAGTGACTACACTCCCTGTTTCGAGAAGGCGGCCTACCTCATACAGCAACCGTTCCCAGACCACCAATCACTCACTGAGTATTGGCTGAAGCGGTTGTAAGAGTTGGCAGCCTTCTCGATCGACAGCCTGTAGAACACGGCTTATCACTCGTTGCTGTCACTGATTAGTTACCATTTATTCGGCTGGTTGTCCACTTCTCTCACTTGCGGTGGAGTTCCGAATTATTCACCTGCTTTCTCGGCCTAAGTAGCACACTCGGTATAGTTGAAGAGTGAAATCAACCGAACTCACGTAAGCCAGAGGCTCACGTCGTGGGTCTTTATATTCATAGATCAATATTACTGTGCTGGGAACCACGAAAACACGCCAAATTGCGCCGTGAAGGCATCTGAGGCACGAAATCGGCGTCACAGCGGCCTGCTGCCTTCCAAGCTCATGGCCCGGGTTCAAATCCCGGTCCGCGCATTGCTGTCGCGAACAAATTCGTGAGCGACAGCAATCGTACGAGGGANCAAGCTCATGGCCCGGGTTCAAATCCCGGTCCGCGCATTGCTGTCGCGAACAAATTCGTGAGCGACAGCAATCGTACGAGGGATTTGAAGCACGCGAGTCGCAGCGTCCGAACAGAGTGAGGACGACCGTCTCGCAGTCGGGTTCAAATCCCGGTCCGCGCCTTTCTACTGTGACCACACGGTGAGCAGCAGCAGTTGTCTACGGAAGTTGAAGTAGAGGTGACAGAGCCCGTGCAGTGGGCAAAACGAACGAGTAGGATCGTCTCGCAGTCGGGTTCAAATCTCGATCCCCGCGTTCTTCAACCCACACCCCCACACACAGTTCTTCAAACTGCCTTGCACCCTTGCACATCCGCGCATCGACACTACCGACACCACTGCCCAGTACTCGAGTATGCCCGACGCAGCTACCAGATACGAAGCGGGCGACATCTCGCGACGCCGGACGGCCGCGGTGTCGTTGCAGCGGTGCTGACGAGCGAGTTCGAGTTTCCGACGGGTGAGGGAGAGGGTGACGAAAACGTCACCGCTGTCGATGCCAGCAACGACCAGCCTGCGTACGTCGTGGGCCTCGGTCCCGAGACAGTCGGTTCGGCAGTGTATCGCGCTTCGGTACTCGAGACCAGCGGTCTGGAGGGCGACGATGCGACGGAGTCGACTGTTGGCGATGGTGACGACAATAGTGACCGCGACAGTGACGATGACGGCAGCGGGGAGACGCTCACACCGATCATCAACGAAGACGTGAACGGCCTCGACGACCTGCCCGAGGGCTGGGACAGAGACAGTGTCCTCGAGTTCTGGTCATCGATGGGCGGCTCCTGGGACGCGTGTGTCGAGGAGATGGCGGACGAACTCGTGCTCGAGGCGGTTGGCGACGGCGAACTGTTCGGCGATGAAAAACGAAGTGGTGCGGACGCAGCGGTGGCGGAATCGCTTCTGAAAGGTGTCAGGTGGCGCTCTCTCAGTCTTCGAGCGGCGTCTCGGCACGCTCCGGGTGGAGGTTAGTGACTAGGGCGAAGACGATGCCGAGCACCGTTCCAAACAGGAGGTGGCCAACCATGCTCTCGACCGCTGCGGTGGGGAAGTCGGCTGCCGCCTCGGTGCCGATCGCTTCGATCCAGACCGGCAGAACGATCACCGGCAGGACTGCCCAGATCGCCAGTCCGAAGACGAAACCGGCGGCGACGACGCGCAGGGTGATCCCAGTTCGTGAGAGCGACTCGGTCTCGGGGTTCATCTGGAGGGTCCCGAGAATCGGCTCGCGAGTGACGAGGAAGCCAAAGATCAATCCGAGACCGATCCCGTGGACGAGGTGGATTCCCCAGCCGACGACGCCGACTGGATCAAGTCCGTAGATGCCCGGAATCGCCGCGGAGACGACCTCGGGATCGAACAGCCAGATGAGGGCACCGAAGGCGAGTGCGCCGACTGCACCGCCGACGGCACCGCCGACCGGCCAGCCAATCGAGGTCTCGACACCGACTGTCGACTGTGTATCGGACTCTGCGCTCATAGTGGGGCCAGTGTACCACAACGGGCGCCATAATGGTTTGTCCGGCATGTGTCACGTCCGCCAGGTCAATCACGACACGTACGCAGTACGGTGGCCACTCGAGTTCGCTTGCCACCTGCCGTCGCCGGGTGGACGACGGCTATTAGTTTCTCTCCGACCAACCGACCGCAACTCGTGTCTCAGGAACTCACGTACGAACTGCTCGGGTGGCCACCCGACGGTCCGAAACTGCCACTCGACCACGAACGGTTCAGCTACGCCGGCAAGTTCGTCATGACGAACACCGGGAAGGCAGTCGCCCGTGACGGTGAAACCATCGTCGCAGCCATCGCGTTCAACGAGGATCGCACCGACGAGCACACGCTCTGGCTCCGATACATCACTGTCGCCCACGACCGGCGCGGCGAGGGGATCGGCCCCGAACTCGTCTCGCTCGTTCGCGATCACGCCGCCGAGCGCGGCTACGAACGCATCCGAATCGCGGTCAACAACCCATTCGCCTACGAGGCGCTCTACCGCGCCGGGTTCACCTACACTGGCAAGACGACGGGAATCGCCGAACTGGTACTCGAGTACCAGCCGTCCACAGCCGATGAGAGCAACAGTACGAGCGAGCGCGAACCAGACATGTATCAGGACGGACTCGACGAGTTTCGGGACCGTGACCTCTCCACAGAGGAGACAGACTTTCTCGAGTCGCGAGTCGGATGCGATCCGCCTGACCAGTAGCGGCCGACAGTTGCCGACTGCGAATCGAGAGGGGATAATTCAAATCCCAGACCCACCACTAGTGGCCTAATGGGAAACGCTGCTTTACGCGACATCGCCGTCATCGAAGAGGTTCCGTTCTCCGAAATCGAGGGTGTCGTCGCCGTTGACGCGCACAACTGGCTCTACCGGTACCTGACGACGACCGTCAAGTGGACCAGCAGTTCGAAGTATACGACCGCAGACGGCACCGAGGTTGCCAACCTGCTCGGCATCGTTCAGGGACTCCCCAAGTTCTTCGAGAACGACGTGACGCCGGTGATGGTCTTCGATGGCGGTCCCTCCGAGCTCAAGGAGGACGAGATCGAATCTCGCCGCGAGCAGCGCCAGACGTACGAGGAGCAACTCGAGACCGCCCGCGAGGAAGGCGACGAGGTGGCCATCGCCCAACTCGAGTCGCGTACGCAGCGACTGACGCCGACGATCCAGGAGACCAGCCGCGAACTCCTCCGATTGCTCGACGTGCCGATCGTCGAAGCGCCCGCTGAGGGCGAGGCACAGGCCGCCCATATGGTCCGGCGTGGCGACGCAGACTACGTCGGCTCCGAGGACTACGACGCACTGCTGTTCGGTTCGCCATACACCCTTCGACAGCTCACGAGCAAGGGCGATCCCGAACTGATGGATCTCGAGGCCACACTGGCCCACCACGACCTCACGCTCGAGCAACTCATCGACGCGGCCATCCTCATCGGGACGGACTTCAACGAGGGTATCTCGGGCATCGGCCCGAAAACCGCGCTGTCGGCAATCTCCGAGCACGGTGACCTCTGGAGCGTCCTCGAAGCACGCGGCGAGACACTCGAGTACGGCGACCGCGTGCGAGCGCTCTTTCGGGAGCCGAACGTGACTGACGAGTACGAGTTCGAGACGACGCTGGATCCGGATATAGCGGCGGCGCGAGAGTACGTGACCGAGGAGTGGGAGGTGGATGCTGACGAGGTCGAGCGCGGGTTCGAGCGGATCGAGGAGAGTGTGACACAGACCGGACTGGACCGCTGGACGTGAGTAGGGTTCGGTGACGGCGACGGATTGTTGCGTGAATCGAACGGTTTTCTGGGTGGCGAAACACCTTCTGTGGGGAAACGAGACGGTAGTGACGACGCTTTGAGCGGTTAGTGTGGAGTCGGTGCTTAGCTGACCTATAATAATCCGGTCGTCGCTGGTCGTCGTGATCGGGGTGACCGCTCATGTCCCAACACGAACGCACCCGGTCCGACTCGGCGGCAGACACGGACGCTCCCGCACGGGAGCAACAGCCGCCGCCGGACCAGCGACGAGGTTCGCGGTTCGACATCGGCGCATGGCTGCTGTCGACCGCGGTCCAGACGATCGTCGTGCTCGTTGGCCTCGCGGTCGTGCTGTTCGCCCTTGGCCAGGCAACCGGCGTCGATCTGCTCGGTGCAGTCGGCGGCGCGTTGCTGACCCACACCGGCCAGTGGCTCGCGGTAGCGTTCATCGCGCTACTCGTGCTCGGCATGGCACTCAGAGCCATGCGGTACACACGACCGCGCTGGTAACACTGTGTTGCAAGTGACGCCGTCTTGCGGTTTGTGGTCTTGCGGTCTTGCAGGGTCGAACCAACGTGCGGTGTCGGCGATGCAGTCACACCAACCACAACACCACACCATTCCACCATCCCCACCGCAGCGTACCACCACGCACCCCATCCACCAACATGACCCCACGTGACGGATTCCGCCCGAACCGGACGATCACAACTGGCGTCCGGCACGTGAGACGTGACATCTGACACCTGACGTTCGGCCCGCACGTGCACGTCGACCCACGCCACCGAATCGGACCGGCGATCGAACCGAGAAGGCACCACCCCGTCTCGTTTCGCTTCGGTCCACACTCTTTCGTACGTCGACCACCTACGGGTCGCGATCGAATTCGAACGGCAGTCGGCGACCGACTTCCTCGCGTGCAAGCACCGCTGCCCGATCAGCCGCGCCGATTGCAGCGAGATACCGGAGCCTGACACCGGTCTTGAGCAGTCGCGCCCCGCGACCGGTGAGCACGTTCGACCCAACCTGTGCGACCGCCTCGTCACCCACGCTGACGACCCAGCCAGGTGAGTCAAACGCGAAGTTCGCGGACACCGAAGCCGACACCGACTCCGTTCCACGACTCTGGGCGTGCTCATCGCTCACGTCACGTTCGTCGCTCACGAGACGAGCAATCGTCGGGGCGAGCGCCCGCGCTGCCTGCATCGCACTCTGGGCACTCGCCGGAACCGCCTCACCCTCTGCATCAGTTACCCGCGCCGCATCGCCGAGCACAAACGTCCGCTCGTCGAGTTCTAACGCCGGTCCCACCGGCGGCCGTTCTCGATCGAGGGCGTCCGTCCCCCGAATCCCACCCGTCCAGACGACACACTCCGCCGGGAGTTCCTCACCGGACTCGAGTCCCACCGCCGACGGCGTCACTCGAGTAACGGCTGTCCCGGTCCGGACTGTGACGCCGGCGGACTCGAGTGTGTCTGTCACCGCACGCTGGAAGGAAGAATCGAACTGTGGGGCGACTGTGTCGAATTGTTCGATAAGAGTGATAGATAGCGTAGCGTCTGCGTTCGATCCGTGACCCTCACGAGCGAGTGCGGCAAGTTCACCGGCGACCTGGATGCCCGAGAGACCGGCCCCACAGACGACAAAGGGTGTCTCAGTATCATCGTGCTCGCGCAGCGCCTCCCGCGCTCGAGCACGGACGGCAAACGCATCGGCGAGTCGTTTGAACGGGGTCGCGTGTTTGCGGACGCCCGCTATTCCGTGGGTGGCAGTCCGTGCGCCGAGACAGACGGCCGCGATATCGTAGGGGAGCGTACCATCGGAGAGTCTGACGGTCCGGCGTTCACGGTCGATGGCCTCGACGCGCGCTACGCGGACGGTTGCCCGGTCGAGGACGGCCGGGAGCGAGACGGTGATCGCGTTCGCCAGTTCGGGCCGGCGGAGCACGCGGTGGAGTTCGTGCTGGACGAGGTGGTCCGGCGAGTCGTTGACCAGGGTGAGTTCGATGTCCGCATCTGTGGGCACTCGCTTCTCGAGTTCGCGGGTTAGCGTCAGGCCCGCGTAGCCGCCACCGAGGACGACGACGTGCATACTCGATGTAGGTCCTGCGGGCCCAAATACTGGGGACCAAACGAACGCGTTCACGGACACGAATACGAACACAGACGCCAACACGAGCGCCGTGTGAGTCGCTCAAATAATTCTTTCACCTTCCATCATATCTTTATAAACTGATACTGTGACGTTCAGTATGCATCGCCGCCGCGTTCTCGCACACGTCGGGACTGGGGCCGTCCTCGGTAGCGTTGGCTGTCTCAGCGCCCCCCTCCCCACTGGCGATTCGGAACAACCTTCCGACTCACCAGAATCCGGAGACGGCACGGACCCTCAAATCCCAGATACCAAGACACAGCCGTGTCCACCGTACGAAACTGACCGTGAGAGTGTCGTCTGCTCTCATACTGTCGATCCGGCTTCAGCCGCGGTGTCTCTCGAGTCACGTCCGAAACGCAGTACCGTGGCCGATGGGATCCCCGAAACGGAAATCTCTCTGACGCTTCGTAATAACTCTGCCAGCGAACTAACGTTCAATCCGTACAGTTGGCACATTCGCACCAATACGGGAGCGGACTGGCACGATATTCAGCAGGACCGAGCCGGAAACGGTACCCTGACTGTCCCTGCTGGCGAGACGCAGACGTGGTCGCTCGTCGACGCAGTCACTGCCGTTCGAGACGATCCCGAACTTGAACCGGGACTGTACGCGGCAGAGCTGACCGTTCCTGCACCGACGCGAGAGGATGACAGCATCGCGTGCATCGCGCTCGTCCGACTCGATGCAGCGTCGTGACCTGGGTCTGGTGTTGAGACCAACTGTTGTCCCGCTACGCCGCTAATTCGGGACGACACAGGACAACGACCGGCCTCGAAAAATCGCAAAACCGCTCTCAGAACAGGTGCTCGTCCTCGTCGAGCAAGCGAGCGGGGCCGCCGACGTCCCAGATCGTCGTCGAGACACCGCAGTCGGCGATCTCCTCTTCGACGAACTCGGCGTGCTCCTCGGTCGTGTTAACGTAGACGCTCGCGCCCGTGTCCGTCGAGAAGTAGACCGGAATGTCCTCTTCCTCGCGGAGTTCACGTACGCGGTTGAAGATCGCGAGCGTGGCTGGCTGCCAGTAGACCCAGCCCTCGGGACCGGTCATCGTCGTCGCCGCGAGCGAGAGCGAGTCGTGCTCGGCGAGTTCGAACACGTCATCGAACTCGTCGTTACGGAGCGCGTCGCGCATCTCGGCGATCTGGCCGTGGATGTGGGCGTTGCGGGCCTGGAACATGTGGCTGTCCTCGGCCTCGTTGTGCGCGTCCTCGGTCTCCTTGTGGTAGGGAACGAGCCCGACGATGATTTTCAGATCCTCGTGGAGGTTACTCGGCAGTCGCTCGGAGCGACAGTCCTCGTCGTTCAGCCCGGTGTTGAGTTGCGAGAACGCACCCGTCACCGCACGAGCGGCCGAAGCCGAGCCGACGCGTGCGATCGTGGAGACGGTTGGTCGGTCGGCATCGAGTTCGGCCGCCTCGGCCAGCGCCATCGCCGCCGCGGCAAAGCCCGAGGACGAGGAGCCAAGGCCGACGTTCGTCGGGAAGCTGTTCTCGCTCTCGAGTCGGACCGGGTAGACCGTGTGTGCCGCATCGGACATGTCTCGGGCCTTCTCGACGACGGCGTCGACGCGCTCGGCCGCGCGGCCCTCGAGTTCCTCGCCGTCGACGACGTAGGTGTCCTCGTCGTAGTCCATCGAGAACTCGACGGTAGTGCGGGTGTGACTCGGGGCCGTACAGACGCTGATGCTGTCGTGATACGGGAGTCGCTCGATATCGTCGCGCATCCCGTGATATTTGACCAGCCCCTGGATGGGGTGGGCCATCGCGGTCGCCTTCATACCCTCACAGGGGCGTGACGGTCGCTTAAAGGTCACGGCATCTAACCGAACGGGCGAGCGACACCGCCAGCGCCAACCGAACACCTCAAATGGCCGCTCTCGCAAGCACTCTGCCATGGGAACGCCGCGTGACAGCCGCACGAAACAGGCCGAGGAAATCGTCGACCGACTCGAGGAGGCCTACCCCGACTCGACGATCTCGCTTCGGTACTCGAACCGACTCGAGTTACTGATCGCCGTCATCCTCTCGGCGCAGTGTACCGACGAGCGGGTGAACAAGGAAACGAAGCACCTCTTCGAGAAGTACGACGGGCCGGAAGAGTACGCCAACGCACCCGAGGAGGAACTCGCCGAGGATCTGAACTCGATCACCTACTACAACAGCAAGGCCGGCTACATCAAGGACTCCTGTGAGATAATTCTCGAGGAGCACGACGGCGAGGTGCCCGATACGATGGACGAACTCACCGAACTGTCCGGCGTCGGCCGCAAGACGGCGAACGTGGTGCTTCAGCACGGTCACGACGTGGTCGAGGGAATCGTCGTGGACACGCATGTTCAGCGCCTTTCGCGTCGCCTCGGACTAACTGAAGAGGAGTACCCCGAGCCGATCGAACAGGAACTGATGGAGCTCGTCCCCGACGGGTACTGGCAGCAGTTTACCCACCTCTGTATCGACCACGGACGGGCGACCTGTACGGCCCGCAATCCGGACTGTAGCGACTGCGTGCTTGCGGATATCTGCCCCTCGGAGAAGGGTGACAGCGAGATCGATCTGGCGTCAGGCGAGCCCTGGTAGGATCCAAGGTGGCGGTGAACCGACTGCACTGGCCTCGACACGACTGATCCGGATCCGACACGACCCACGCAAGCCAAACACCTTTTCAGTGAGACGTGTTAGCTCTTGATGCGATCACTATGGTTGATGACCCAGACGAAACCGGCCAGACCGACAGGACCGGAAAAGACGAGCACGGGCGGGACGTCGAACTGGAACACGAAGACACCGACAACAACGACGACGCAGACGCAGCGGAAGAAGAACTCACTGAGGAAGAAAAAGAGGCTCGAGAGCGTCGCGACGAGGAGGAGCGCCGACAGGATATCGAGCACAAATCCGACGAGCGCGAGGCGGAGGCACTCGGAAACACGAATCCCAATAATCACCGGGACGAAGAGCCGCACAACAGCTAGACAGTTGTCGCCGTCACGTGCCAGTCGCGGCGACTGTAAGTAGCGGTAAGAGGCAGTCACGGCAACTGTAGTGTAAATCGCTCACGCACGGAACACGACCTGGCTGCATTCGGGCGAGTGCAGCGGGCGGGCGACCTCGCGTTCCGTGCTCCCGGGCCGACCGATCGACCGGATGCACCGACCACAGCACAGGGCCAGCGCAATTCCCGGCGGATCGTACACGTTTCGGTTCGTTCCGCAGTTTTTCAATCTGATACCCTCTCATACCCTCATACTCTCGTACTGTCCCTGTCTGTGTCCCTGCCCTGTTCACTCTGCAGTACACAGTCTGTGCGACGCCCCATAACCCAGTTCACAGAGGAATCTCAGGCACGCACAGAATCGACACCAGCCCCACCACCGACATCATAATTGGAGCCCCAATTGCAACGTGACTCACCGACTGGTCGTCCGCGATCAGCGCCACTGGCTGCTCGTCCCGGTCGACCGTCAACACGACCTCGTCCGGCGGAAGGACCCACTGCCGAGAACTCGTCGAAAACGGACTGATCGGAACCACGGACACAGCATCGACCACGGGCGAGAGCCGCGGGGACTCGAGTGCACTCGCGTAGCCGTGCGTCCCGAGCGCTGTCGCGACGACGATGCCGTCCGCGCGGACGGAGCCGACCGATTCCCCCCGACTTCGAACCGAAAATTCGGAGATTGCGGCGGGTTCGGCGGCGGCGAGCGTAAGGTCAAACAGCGCTCGAACGGTCGTCTCGGAGCCGTCGGCCAGTGTGGCGGTGCACTCGAGTACCGGTCGCTCACAGTGCGTGGCTTCACCTTCTCCTGCCAGGACAGCTGCGAGCGCGTCGGGGAGGCTTTCCGCGGCGACGGTGCTGAGGCCGGGAATCGAGCCGACCGGCAGAATTGGCGGCTGCCCATCGCTCGTAACGCTCTCGCGTGCGCTCTCCGCGAGGGCCGTCTCACCGACTGCAACGACGACCACCGGATCGGCGTCCAGAACGGAGGTGGCCTCGGTGTCGACTACTAGTGTGGCGTCGTGTGTAGAGAGGGTGGACTCGAGTGCACTAACATCGAGACCATCGTCAACCAGCTCGCGTGTGTCATCGTCCGCTGATGATATCGAAACCGCGTCGGTGGGATCGACGACGCCGACGACTGGCTCGTCGTGGTCGGGTTGGGTGCCGTCGTCCCCGTCGCTCATGCCATCTCGTTCGCGCGGCGGGTGCAAAAGCGTAAGGTCCGAAGGGGCGGCCGGGCGTCCGGCACGATCAGTCGCTCGCGGCCGCGACGACACGTCCGACGATCACGAGATTGCAAACAGCGTCCCGTCGCGCCCGACGGTGAGCCACAGATCGTCGGCCAACGCGCAGCCACTCCCGAGTCCCCATTCCATTTCGTCGGTGTTGAGACGCCACTTGACGGAGCCGTCGGTTATATCGAGAGCGGCCGTCATCCCGCCGTCGTGGGCGGTGTAGACGGTATCCTCGTCGCTCGCCCAGAAGATCGCGCCGAAACTGTCGTCCCAGATCTCGGTGGCCCAGAGACGCTCACCCGTGTCCCGGTCCAGCCCGACGAATCCGGGGCCGCGGAAATCGTCGATGACGACGACGGAGCCGACGACGCTGGCCCATCCACCCCCAATTGAACGGTCGTCTGGACGGTACTCCCAACGGTTCTCCATCGTTTCCCAGTCGTATGAGACGAGACCGCCGTCGTCGGAGCCATAGTACTCGCCGTCTCGAAGGACGGGATAGTTGACCGGTGTCGATAGTTCTGCGCCCGGTTCGCCCGAGCGAAGATCTCTGAAGGACGCAGCGTTCGGATACAGGACGCCACTATCGGTGATGAGTGGTAGGCGTGGCTCATTCCCGCCGCTCGCGCCAGCGCTGTCCCAGCGTACGTCCCCTGACTCGGCGTCGAGGACGTACAGCTGCGGGAGGGGCTCGAAATCCCCATCCGAGTAGTCGTACAGTTCCGTATCGGAGAGGACGACGATCGCGTCCCCGACTCGCCGAACCGAGGAGAGTCCGCTGCTCAGCTTGTCACTCCGCCAGCGTTCGGTTCCGTCGGCGAGGTCGTACGCTCGAACGGACGTCCCGACGGCGGCGTAAACGGTATCGTCGACGATCGTCGGACGCCAGATACGGTGCTCCGCCTCGAAAATCGGCTCAAATTCGCCGGTGTCGGGATCGACAGCGACGAATGTTCGGTGTTCGTTCTCACTGGTATCGCTCGTTTCCGCTCGTTCGATAGTAGTGTACACCGTGCCATCGACGATCAGCGGATGGCGGCGAGGGTGGCCACTGGTCTCTTCGCCAGTGCTATCGTTGAGCGTCCACTGGACGCTCGGATCGTCAGAGGGACCATCCGCGTGGGGATTGTGGAACGTGTTTCCAGTGTCGTGGCCGAGCATTCGCCAGTTGGGGTCGTCGGTGTACGTGGTGTCTCCTCGGAGGTCGAGTTCCGTCCAGTGAGCGGGTTCGCTTCTCACTTGACAGCCGGCGATACCGAGCAATCCAGTCGTGGCAACCGTCTGCAGAACAAAACGACGGCTCGTGGAGGGGGACCGTTCGGGGGACATCAGGGGAAATGACGGCCCATATATAAATAAAACATTCGGATGTAATAAGTTCAATGGAGACAGAGGTGGTCGTTATACTTCTACGCCAAGTTCGTCTTCGATTACTTCCATGATTGTACCCCAAGTATTTTCGTCTGCATCAGACCAACTATGTACTCCCATGATAAGGTCGAAAGGGGTGGGACTTACTGAAGAGGTATTGCGAACGTAGTACGGGCCACCAGAGTCTCCCTGTTGAACTGAATCGTGTGGGATATCGGTCTGGAACGCGTTGTCGTTCACCTTTTCGATCCCATATCCACGCTCTTCTCCAGTTCTCGCACCCTGGTGATAGGTCATCTCATCGTCCCAAGTTCCGTCGTCTTCGATGTCCTTGATTCGTTCTCGCGAGAGGGTCCCGATTATGTCACCAGATGTCGTGCCGTGATTCGTGGCGAACTCATATTCGAGAGCGTTTCCTGACGTATTGTGCATCGTGCCTGCGTCAAGAACATTTTTCCGTTCGTCGTCGTCAAATACAACTTCATCTTCCAAAAAATGGTAAGGGCTATCATCTTCGAGCCATACCAAGCCCAAACTGGGGTTGATAAGTTCGCCATCGACACTCATTTCACTGAGGTTGTGACCTGCAGTGAGCATTTTCTTCACGTCGCCGTCATCTACTGGAACGCAGGTTGTTCCTACTCCACCTTGTCCGTCCGCGTCGGCGAAGAAACATGCTGCTCCAGCAGGAATATTGTCCCAGTCACTTGCATAGTAGTAATCATCAGGGAATTCTTGATCGGACTCCAACGATACTGGGTTCTGTGGCTCGGATTTAATATTGATCCGTTCAACGGCGACAGGAATACCTTCAACAGCGCTTTCTGCTTCTGTTCCTCGGCCAGCTACACCGGTGATGGATCCAGGTGTAGTACCTTCGACTGCTTCAACATCTTTGCGACTGAGAGATCCATCATCGTACACCTCAACATCGATACGTTTCTCGTCGTTCGAATTGGTCGTTACCCAGACTTTGATATCGTCGAACCGGCCGTCGAGTTGCTGTTCGACTTGCTGTCGCGCGTCGTGGGCACTTTCAATGCGAACCCATTGTTCTCGAGAAATAGTGTAGTATAACGCCTCTCTGTCAGGAGAAGCACCATTCTTCACTGCCTCGTGATCTGTATGGACATATCCCAGGACACGTGGCACCTCCTTTTTTGGATCATCCACGAGATCAGCCATCGCTTCTTGACTTAACCCGCTGATCGCCGCAGTGGAGACACCGAGCCCAGCAAGCGCATTCACGAATCGTCGACGACCCATCTTCGACAGTCTCTGTGTTGTATGCCTTCGTGGCATATTACCTACTATATCGAGTCAATAAATAAGAGTTTTCTAGAACATATTATAAATTATGTATAATATATCCAAAACTAGAATAATTTGGAGGATTAGTAGCCCCAATATAAAACTAGTAATTATGAATTCCGATATGGATTAGTACACATATTTTTATTTGCGTATATATCTCCATTAAGAGTGATTAATCGCTAATATATTAGCAGTGCGTTCGTAGTCGCGGCACTAAGTTTGGATATTGTGAAAACTATCGGAAGGGACACAACACTAACTACGCCAACTAATTCTTGTACAACCAATCACCAGTAATCTTCATTCCCTCGGCGAGATCCTGGGCCTCGAGATCGGCGGCGATTTCCTCTGGCTCGCGGTGCTCGATCGTCTGCTCCTCGCGTGCGAGGTCGACGGTCAGATCCGTGAGGAGGATGGCCTGCTCGCGCAGCGTGCGCTTCTCTATTTTCTCCAGCGTGTCGGCGAAGGTGTGCCCCCAGCCGCGACCGACCTCGTCCGAGGTCGACATCACGTGGTAGCCTGGCACCCCCCACTGAACGAACGGCCAGTGGTCGCTGTGCGGGCCGAGCTGTGGCACCGTCTCGATCGGGTGCCCGTGGCGCTCTGCGACCTCCTCTGCGGCGGCCTCGAGTTCGGGGAAGCCGTGGGTCGTCAGCGAGAGCGTGCGCCCGCGGACGACGCCGTCGTTGTTGACAATCGCCTTGATCGAATCGTGATCCGCCTGCTCGGCGTGGTAGCCGGAGCCGACCAGGCCGACCTCCTCCGCACCGTAGGCGACGAACTCGACGCGCGTCTCGAGTTCGTCCTCACGCGCAGCGAGTGCGTTCGCGAGTTCGACGACCATCGCGGTGCCGGCGCCGTTGTCGAGGGCTCCCTCTGCGATGTCGTGGGCGTCGACGTGGCTCGTCACGAGCACGCGTTCGTCCGTCTCGGGGCCGAGTTCGGCGTGGACGTTCTGGCTCGTCGCCTCGGAGATGTCCGCCTCGACGGAGACGGAGATTTCCTCGCCGTCGTACCGCCGGCCCAGTCGCGCGCCAACCTCACTCGAGACGCCGACCGCCGGAATATCGCCGATCGGGTCGTCCTCGGTGCCGACACTGCCCGTCGGTGGGAGACAGCCCTCGACGTGATTGCGGTAGACGAAGCCGACGGCACCCTGATCGACCGCGTGGTAGTACTTCTCCCGGCGGTGGATGTAGCGCTCGTAGTACTCTGGAATGTCGCTACGGACCATCGCGATTTTACCCTCGAGGGCTGCTTCTTCGAAGTCCTCCGGCAGCCCGTAGCCGAGGTCGACGAGTTCCGCCGTCGCCTCGTCGCTCGGGCTTCGCGGGAGCGCGATGCACTCGAGTTCCTCGTTGGCAGTGACGACCGCACTGTCGCCGCGCGCCCAGCCCTGAATGTCGTACGACTCGAGGCGGGCGTTTCGTGCGCCGGCCTCGGCGAGGGCGTCGCGGGTCAGTTCCGCGGCCTCGCGTTCGCCGTCGCTGCCGGCCATTCGGTTGCCGATGTCGACCAGATGTTCGAGATGCGTCCAGCCAACGTCGCTGGTGAACACATCACTGATCCAGGTAGTCATGGATATGGGACAGGGGTCACACTGGGGGCGTGTAACTGTACCGTTCGGCGACGACTGTGCCGGAACTTGGCGCTCTACTGTCGGCTATCTAACCCGAAAACCGGACGTTCAGTGCGAACTGAGAATCTTTTTTACCCCGCTCGCACTCGGGGCGTGTATGCGGGAGACGCTTGCCGAGTGGCGGCCGGCCGTAGACGAGGCGATTGCCGACCTCGTGCCGCGGGAGATCGACACCGACTACCTCGAGTCGTTCTTCGGCGAGCCAACGTACGAGTACGATCCAGACGGCATCCAGCGGGCGCTGTCGGATCCGCTCTGGGACTTGCTCGACCGAGGTGGGAAACGATGGCGTGCGGTGCTCTTTCTGGTCTTTATCGAGGGCTTCGGTGAGGACCCGACCGAGTACATGCCCTACGCCTGTATTCCCGAAATTTTGCACAACGGGACCATCATCGTCGACGACGTCGAGGATCAGGCGGCAAAGCGCCGCGGGGAACCCGCCCTGCACCATATCTACGGGCGCGACGTCGCGCTGAACGCCGGCAACGCCCTCTACTTCCTGCCGCTGAAGATTCTGCGGGAGAACCCCGGCGACCTGCCGGCCGAACAGCGACTGGCGGCCTACGAGATGCTGATGGACGAACTCAACCGGACCCACCTCGGGCAGGGGATGGACATCTGCTGGCACAACGAGCGCGAGGTCCGCATCACGCCGGCGCAGTACCTCGAGATGTGTGCCTGCAAGACCGGCTGTCTCGGCCGTATCGTCGCGCGACTCGCGGCGATCATCACCGACCAGCCCGCCCACGTCGAGGAGGCCGTCGCGACCTACGCCGAACTAACCGCGGTTGCGTTCCAGATCGGCGACGATATTCTGGACGTCGAGAACTCCCTCGGTCGCGCCGGCGAATTCGGCAAGGAGTTCGGCAACGACGTTCGTGAGGGGAAAAAGACCCTGCTCGTCATCCACGCAATCGAGGAGAGCGAGCCGGCACAGGCCACGCGACTCCAGGAAATCCTGGAAGCCGAGACGAACACCGACGAGGAAGTCCTCGAGGCGCTCTCGATTCTCGAGGATGCAGGGAGCATCGAGTACGCCCGCGAACAGGCCCTCGACCTTGCCGCCGAAGCCCGTGCAGAAATTGCTGGACTCGAGTTGGACGCGGAGACGACCGACCGGCTCAACACGTTTACGGAGTTCGTGGTGGATCGAGAGGAGTGATCGGTTGGGGGCCTTACTCCCCGTCCTTGGGGTCGGATTCGGTTTCTGTTTCCGTTTCCGTTTTTGCTTCCGCTTCTGTTTCTGTCTGTAACTCTGTTTCCGCCTCGACGTAGATCCGATCCGCAGTCGGCACACCGTCCTGAATTCTGGCCTCGATTACGTCGACGGTCTGCTCGATCGTGGCCGTCTCCAGGTCGGGATCGAACCGAACGTCACAGGCGACGAGCACCGAGTCGGGGCCGAGATGCATCGTTCTGAGATCGAGCAGTTCGGCGACGCCGTCGGCGGACTCGATGGCGTCGACGATCGCTCTGTGTTCCGTCCGGGTGACACCCTCGCCGACGATGAGACTGCGATTTTCCCAGGCGAGTGCGAGTGCGAGCGCCATCAACAGCAGGCCGATGACGATGCTCGCCGTCGCGTCGTAGACCGGATCACCAGTCTGTGACGTGAGGTAGACGCCCAGAATCGCCACGACGACGCCGATGACGGCGACGATATTCTCGGTGGCCGCGGTGAGCAACGGTGCGTCCTTCGAGTGGCGAAAGGTTGCAGTCAACGAGGTGAATCCCGCGGCTTCCCGCTCGGTCTGCAGGCCGTGATAGGAGGTGTAGAACGCGTAGGATTCGAAGACGAGTGCGACGCCGAGAACGACGTAGTTGATCGTGACGTTGGTCCCACCGGCCGGCCCGTCGAGTGCAGCATACCCTTCCCGAACCGAGGCGAACCCAGCAATGCCGAACAGCAGAACGGTGACGACGAACGCGAAGAAGTACTGCTCCTTGCCGCGCCCGAACGGATGTTTCCGACTCTCGCCGGCCTCGCTGAGTCGAAAGCCGAGCAACAGCAACACCTGATTTGCAGCGTCGCTGACGGAGTAGTAGGTCTGGCTCAGCATACTGACGTTCCCGGTCGTCAGGTACGCGACGAACTTCGCGACCGCGATTGCCAGGCTCGCGCCGAACGAGACGAGCACGACGACCCGCGTCGAAACCATCTACCCGAAACTCACACACCGGATGCCGTATAGGTTTGGCGCGGTTGCAACCGGGCGTATTCCGTACTCCGCTACTATTCCCCAGACGACAATCCTTACGCTTACTCCCCAGACTGCAACCGCTTCGTCGTCTGCACCAGCGGATGGCGCGCGTAATCGACCACGTCGATATCCTGGAGCGACTCGAGTCCCTCCTTCGCAGCGGTCTCTGCCATCCCGAGGGCTATCTCGTCTTCGACGACGATTACGTAGGCGTCCATCGCGTCGATTCCCAGGCGGTGGGCCGCGAGCACGCGGTGGTGGCCGTCTGCCAGTAACAGCGTGCCGTCGTTGTCGATGACGACCAGCGGCTCTGCCAGCCCGCGCTCGAGTTCGTACTTGCGTCCCTCGAGTTCGTCCGCGTAGACGCGCCCCTGCGTCGGTGTCAGTTGTTCGATCGCGACGGTGCGTCGTTCTTGCTCCAGATTCACGCTGTGGATCTGCTCGAGCGTGCGGACCAGTTTGCCGACCTTCTCGGGCGTTGCACGTTCGATCTGGCTGCGGATCACGTCGGCGTTCGAGATGATGCCGACGAGGTTGCCCGCGTCGTCGACGACGGGGAGTTTCTGAATCCCAGAGCGGAGGATGACGCGGGCAGCGTCGTTTACCTTCATATCGGGGTGTGCAACCAGTAGATCGGTCGTCATCACTTTGAATATGGGGTCGTCGTCGCCGGCCAGCAACAGATCACGAGCGCTGATGAACCCCTCGACACGGCGGCGTTCACAGACTGGGAAACCGCTGTGTTCTTCACTCTCGGCGATGCGCTCGGCAACCGCGCCGACGGTCGAATCCGGCGAGACGGTCACCACGTCGCGAGTCATGTACTCTTTGACCTGGGGTTTGGTCCGTTCCGACGCGAGGTCCATACGCAGAGCGTACCGCGCCCGTCCGCAAAAGTACTGTTACTGGTGGTCGTCGGCTCCGTTCTCGGCATCCCTCGCGTACGCCTGCCGTTCCGCAACGATCGACTCCCACTCGTCTTCTTCGGCGAACAGCCACTGGCTCGTCCGACTGTACGTCCCGACGGGAACTCCCGGTCGTGTCTGAATGGCCTCGAAGAACCGGTCTGTAATTACGTCCTCGGCGACACCGACGATCGATTCGACCTCGTCCTCGTCGTCAAGCCGGCCGAGAATTCCGACCTCGAGTTGTGCGCCGGCCATATCGGCGTGTCCGCCCGCACTCCCGATCTGGTCGAACCCGTCCCGTAACGTCTCGCCGAGGTCGACATCGTTCGAACGCGACCGGGCGGAGAGAAACGCCATCTCGTTTCTGAACCCGAAGACGAGCGTCGTATCGATCCCCTCCATCGCGAGGAGTTGATCCGCCGCCTGCGGGAGCGCATCCCGGTTTCCGATCCGACCAACGCTCGCGACCGCGACCGAGTCGTGCTGGACACGATTCTTGATCGCACGGGCAATCGTCTCGAGTGTCTCACCCTCGACGGTCGGCTGTTCGATCTGTCGCAAGACCGCTGCATCGACGTGGGGATACAGCGTCGAAGCGGCCTCGAAGTCCGCAGAGGAAACCTCACGCGTGAAATCGTTCGTATCGATCCGGATCCCGTAGAGGAGTGCGGTCGCCGTCGACGACTCGAACGAGAGGTTGAATCGGTCCATATACTCCGTCAGGATCGTACTCGTCGCGCCGGCTTGCTCGCGCAACTCGACGAAGTCACTCGGCACCGGGCCACGTGGCGGGTGGTGGTCGATGACGATATCGACGTGGCGATCCTCGTCGAGTTGATCGTTGACGCCGGGTCGCGAGTGATCGACCAGCGCAACCGACCCGTAGGTGTCGAGACGCTCTCCAGGCGAGAGATTCCGCAGCGAGAGATCGAGCAGGTTGACCATCGCCCGGTTCTCCTGGTGGGAGATATCTCCAAAGTAGCAGGCGTCGGCCGCAACACCGACCGACTCGGCAATCGCCGTGAGTGCCACCGCACTCGCAATCGCGTCCGGGTCCGGGTTGTCATGCATAACAACCGCGAGTGGGCCCTCGATCGTCAGCAACTGCTGATAGAGCCCGATCGCTCGCGAGGCCGGCGTCGTCCCCGTTTCCTCGAGTAGGTGCTCGGCAAACGCACTCGCCGCATCGACGGTGTGGGCTGCGAGGTCGGTAAAGCGATTCCTGTCCGCCATCGTCGGATTGCCGCCCATGTAGGCCGTGATCGATGCATCGGGGAACGCAGCGGCAGCCAACTCGAGTGCCTGGCGGTTGACGTCGGTTCGGTCGCTGCCGACGAAGATGACGTCGGGTGTGTCGACGCCGTCGAGGGTTTCGGAGTCGGTCGGATCGCCGCGGCGGGCGGGGATGCTTTCGTCGCGAAGGGTTTCGGCGACGCTCTCGTCGGCGGTGATGACGAGGAGTCGGCCGTCATCGTCGCGCTCCGTGAGTCCCTCGGCGACGGCGCGGCCGACGGTTCCGCACCCGAGGACGAGCCGGAAAACCATGTATCGCGGCTTGCAACCCAGAGGGGTAAAAACTACCGGGTCACGTCGGCGGTATGAGTGGGCTGTCGCTGGCGAATCGCTCGACTGTCCGACTCGGTGGGGTGGTGAACGAGGACGGAACGGGTCGGACGGATCAGAACAAGCAGAACAAGCAGAACAGGTCAAAACAGAAGAATTGCGTTCGTGCCGGCCAGCCGCGAGCTCAGGCGAGCATCGCAGTCGCCGCATCGACGGCCGTGTCGGCAACCGGGCCGAACAGCGGCAGCAGTGCGAGCGTCATGACGGCGGCGACGACGATTGCCGCGTAGAGGCCGACTGGCTGGGAGAGCCCATCGCGTTCGGTGACTGGCTCCTCGATCCAGACCGCCTTGACCAGCCGCGAGTAGTAGTACAGCGAGAGTGCGCTGTTGATCACCAGTGCGGCGGCGACGACGATCAGGCCGGCTTCGAGCGCGCCGGTGAACAGGAAGTACTTGCTCCAGAAGCCACCGAGCGGTGGAATCCCTGCGAGACTGAACATGAATATCGCGAGCGCGAAACAGGCGACCGGAGCGCGTCGGCCGAGCCCGTTGTAATCCTCGAAGGTGCGGCCAACGCCCCAGTACTCCGCGAGAGCGACGAACAGGAACGCACCGGTGTTCATGAAGCCGTAGACGAACAGGTGCATCATCGCCGCACCCATGACGAGTTCGCCACCGCCGGCAGAGATGCCGGCGAGACCGATCAGCGCGTAGCCAGCGTGGCCGATCGAGGAGTACGCGAGCATCCGCTTGACGTTGTTCTGCGTCGCGGCGGCGAAGTTCCCGAGCGTCATCGTGACGATCGCGAGGATGATGAACGCAAGCGTCCAGTCGACGCCGATCGCGCTTGCGGTCTCAGCGACCGGGAACGCCTCCGTGAAGACGCGGAACGCAATCACGAAGCCGGCGGCCTTCGAAGCCGACGAAAGGAACGCCGAGATCGGTGCCGGCGCACCCTCGTAGGCTTCCGGTGCCCAGAAGTGGAACGGCACGCTTGCCGTCTTGAACGCGAAGCCACCGATCAGCATGAGGATGCCGAGGCCGAGCAGACCACCGTACGGATCTGCCTCGCCAGCCTCGATGACGGCAGCGATGTTTTCGAGCTGCAAGTGGCCCGTCGCACCGTACACCAGTGAGATCCCGTAGACGAAGATCGCCGACGACAGCGCACCGATCAGGAAGTACTTCAGCCCTCCCTCGACGCTGCCGCGGTTGTCCTTCAGGATCGACACCAGCGCGTAGGACGGCAGGCTCGCTAACTCGAGTGCGATGAAGATCGTCACCAGGCTGTTGGCGGCGGCCATGAACGACATGCCGGTCGCCGCGAGCAGGACGAGCGAGTAGTACTCGGCCTGGTAGGTGTGATCCTCCATGTAGTCGTAGCTCGCGACTGCCACGAGCGCCGTGACGACGGCGACGATAATCATGAAGAACAGCGCGAGCTGGTCGACGACGAACTGGTCGCCGAGCACGTCGATGATGCCGCGACCGCCATCGACCGTCGGGGTGCCGACGCCGGCCAAGAGGTACCAGACCGCGACACCGAGCGAGGCGAGCGAACCGGCGGCCGTCGTCCCGGCGAGCAGTCCGCTGTTCTGTGCGTCCGGCGAGATGCTGTCGATGATGAACAGCACCAGTGCCGTCAATGCGAGCAACAGCGCCGGCGCGAGTGTCGTCCAGGCAGGGAGTTCGAGCAGCGCCATTACAGTTCACCTCCGGTCTCCAGGATCGGATCGACTGCGTCCGTAATCATCTCGAAGATCAGCTCCGGTGCGACGCCGAGCAGGATGATCAGGCCAAGCAGCACGAACATCGGTGCGATGTCGTGCAGCGGGGCGCGGTCGACGTCGTAGTCAGTTTCCAGGTGGTACGGCCCGAAGACCGTCCGCTGGAGCGCAAAGAGCAGGTAGCCCGCCACGATGACGATACCGAACATCGCGAGTGCAGTGAACACCTGCGAGTAGGCGAGTCCCTCGGCACCGAACGCGCCGAAGAAGATCGTGAACTCGCCGAAGAAGCCGCTCATCAACGGCAGTCCCATGTAGCCAAAGGCGCCGGCGACGAGGATGCCGACGGCGACCGGCATGCGGTCTGCCATCCCGGACATGTCCGTGACCATCCGGGTATGGGTGGCGTTGTAGATGACGCCGACTGCCATGAACATCAGTCCGGAGATCAGGCCGTGGCTGACCATCTGGAAGGTCGCGCCACCGACGCCGAACTGCGTGTAGGCGATCAGACCGAGGATGACGTACCCCATCGACGAGACGGAGGAGTACGCAACGATCCGCTTCAGATCGGTCTGGGCCAGCGCGAGCATCGCGCCGTAGATGACGCTGATCACGGCGATGGCCGCGATCGGGATCACGAACGGCTCGATGACCTCGGTTGGGAACATCGTGAAGTTGAATCGCAGCAGTGCGTACGTCCCCATCTTCAGCAGGACGCCAGCCAGCAACACCGACGCGGGGGTCGGTGCCTCGACGTGGGCGTCCGGCAGCCACGTGTGGAACGGAACGATCGGGACCTTCACCGCGAACCCGAGGAACATCGCGACGAAGACGAGCGAGGCGAGCGTCGTACCGCCGATGCCGAGGAAGCCGTCGGGGCCACCGTTGAGCATCGCGGTCGTCACGTCCGGCAGCGCGAACGTCGTCACGTCACCGAGCCCGAAGACGAGCGCGATGAACGCACCGAACATCACGAGCGAGGCGACGTTCGTGTAGACGAAGAACTTGATCGCCGCATACTTCCGGCGCGGACCGCCCCAGATACCGATCAGTAGATACATCGGGATGAGGACAGCCTCCCAGAAGATGAACCAGACGAAGAAGTCGAGCGCCGCGAAGACGCCGATCAGGTTCGCCTCGATGAACAGCACGAGTCCGTAGAACTGGGACTCACGCTCGTCGATCGGCGTCCACGAACTCACGATCGCGAGCGACGAGAGGATCGTCGTCAGGACGACGAGCGGCATGCTGATGCCGTCCAGGCCGACGAGCCACGAGATCGAGTACTCGCCGAACTGGATCCACTCGAACTCGGAGGCGAACGCGAGTTCGCCGTCGAGCAGCGCGTTGCCGCTCCCGTCGAACGCCGAGAACATCCACAGCGAGAGCCCTGCGGGAATCAGGCTGATAGCGAACGCCAGCTTCCCGGCGATGCGATTCGGTGCGACGAACGTTACGAACGCGCCGACCAGTGCGACTGCGATCAGTGCTTCGATCATCATAGGAACCACCCTCCAACGTAGCCGAGAACCAGCAGTAAGCCGATGAAGCCGGCCACCAGCAGTGCTGCGTAGTTCGTCACGAGTCCCGTCTGAATCCGTTTCAGCCGGCTACTGCTGAACAGGCTGGCGGTCGAGACGCTGTTGACAACGCCGTCGATCACCGTCTGGTCGAACCGATCCGCAGCACGCGCAAGCGGCTGGGTGAATCCTTCGGCGAGCCAGACCTGGTACTCGTCCTGATAGTAGTTCGACTCGAGTGTCTGGCGTGCGCCGCCCAGGCGTTCTTTGTGTGCGACCGGCTCTGGAACGCTGTAGAGCTTCCAGGCCAGGCCCGCACCGGAGAACGCGAGCAGCAGGGAGACGCCGGCGGCGATCAGGACGGTGAGTTGCTCACCGCCGATGTAGGCGGTTTCGAACGCGAGCAACTCGCCGTAGGCGCTGTAGGTTAGCCCTTCGACGGCACCGTACTCGCCGTCGAGCCAGTGTTCTAAGAACGTGATGTCGATATGTGCGAGCTTCGCGACGGGTGCGAGGTTCGCAATCCCGGCGACGAGTGCGAGGACACCGAGCACGACCAGCGGGGCCTTGATAGACCAGCCGATGTCGTGTGGGTCCTCGGCGGCCTCCGAGCGAGGTTCACCGTGGAAGGTCAAGAAGACCATCCGGAAGGTGTAGAAGCCGGTGAAGAAGACGGCGACGAGCGCCATCGCGTAGGCTGCGAGGATAACCGGCTCCTCCAGCCCAACGATGAGCGCGTCGTACAGAATCTCGTCCTTGGACCAGAAGCCCGAGAACGGGATGATGCCCGCGAGCGCGAGTGCGCCGGCGAGGAACGTGTAGTAGGTGATGGGTGCCTTGTCCTTGAGGCCGCCCATCTTCCACATGTCCTGTTCGTGGTGCATGAGGACGATGACGGCACCGGCACCGAGGAACAGCAGCGCCTTGAAGAAGGCGTGGTTCATCAGGTGGAAGACCCCGGCGACGTAGCCGCCGACACCGAGGCCGAGCATCATGTAGCCGTACTGGCTGATCGTCGAGTACGCCAGCACCTGCTTGATGTCGTCTTTGACGACGCCCATCGTCGCGGCAAAGAGCGCGGTGAAGCCACCGACGAACGCGATGATCGCGAGCGCGGTGGGCGACAGTGCGTAGTAGCCGAACATCCGGGCGACGAGGTAGACACCCGCTGCGACCATCGTCGCCGCGTGAATCAGCGCGGAGACGGTGGTTGGGCCCTCCATCGCGTCGGGCAGCCAGGTGTGGAGTGGGAACTGTGCGGACTTCCCGATGACACCGCCCAGCACCAGGAGTGCCGTGATCGTCACCCAGGTTTCGGCACCGAAGCCGAACAGGGTGTCACCGTTGTCGATCGCCGATTCCGCAGCCGCGACGAACGAGTTGTCGCCGGCGAAGGCGACCGTGCCAAACGTCGCGGCGATGGCGACGACCCCGAGCAGGAAGAAGTAGTCACCGAAGCGAGTGACGAGAAACGCCTTCTTCGCGGCCGATGGGGCCGAGCGCGTGCGGAACCAGAAGCCGATCAGCAGGTACGAACAGAGGCCCACGAGCTCGAAGAACATGAACGCCATCAACAGGTTGTCCGCGTAGACGAACGCGAGCATGCTGAACGTAAAGAGCCCGAGGCTGGCGTAGTACCGCGGCAGCCCGGTCTCGCCCTCGGCGTTCATATAACCGAGGCTAAAGATGTGGACCAGGAACGCGATGAGCGAGACGATGACGAGCATTAACGCGGCGAGCGGATCGATCAGGATACCGAAGGTGAACTCGATCCCGTCGGCACCGATCTCGCTCGCAGCATCGCCGATTGCCCACTGATACAGCGTCTCGTGATACACTTCACCGCTCGCGACGGCCACGAGCATCAGCACGGAAAGCGCAAGCGAGCCTCCCGTTGCGATGATGCCCGCGAGCGCGCCCTTCTTCGGCATGTACTTGCCGAACGTCAGGGCGACGACGAACGCCACGAGTGGGAACAACGCGATCGCCGGCGCGTAGTTGAACACATCCTCCATCTTACCACCTCATCGTCGTTGGAACCGTGACGTCGACGTCACGGAAGTTGCGGTACAGCAGCAGGATGATCCCGAGTCCAACGGCGACCTCGGCGGCCGCGAGGGCCATCGTGAACAGGGCAAAGACCTGTCCCGAGAGATTGCCGTGGTAGAACGCGAACGCGATCAAGTTGATGTTGGCTGCGTTCAACATGAGCTCGACGGACATCAGGAACATCAGTGCGTTTCGACGCGTCAGGATACCAAACAGGCCGATGGCGAACAGCGCCATCGACAGGAGGACGTAGTGTTCGACGCCGACTGTCATCGGTCGTCACCTCCCGTTTCTGTCTCTGATTCGGTGTCGGTATCGTCCGTGCTGGCAGCTGACGTTTCAGCGCCAGTGTCGGACACACCGCCGTCAGTGGCGGCCGTCTGCTCGTCCTGGGCTGGTCCCGAAACCGATCCACCATCCTGGGGCAACGCCACGATCGGCTCGCCGTTCTCCTCGCGCTTTGCGAGGACGATCGCACCGTCGAGTGCGGCGTCAAGTGCAAGTGCGATCAGCAAGAACGCAGCGAGGAACGCTTCCGTGTTCGGGATCGATCCCGCTTCGGACTGAAGCGGGTCGAGATCGAACATCGCATAGCCCAGTTCGGACGTGATCGCAATACCATCCGGGAAGCCCTGCCCGTCGCCAAAGCTCGTGTTGAGGACGATCAGCGCCATCAGCCCGAAGAGGGCAATCGCGAGCACACCCGGGATCAGCGTGCGGCCGAGTCGAAGCCGCGGTCTGGTCGTCATGTCTGTACCACCTCATCCGCTTCCGTCTCCGTGTCGTCTGCTGCGTTCTTATGCTGAGTCAACATCACGGCGAACGTGATGAGGATGAGCCCCCCGCCGACGTAGACGAGGACCTGCATCATGGCGACGAACTCGGCCGCCTGCATCACGAAGTGCACCGCGATGCTCATCAGCGCGACGCCAAGCATAAGCGCCGAGTGCCACGGGTCCTCGAGGAGGACCACACCCAGCCCGCTGGCGAGCGTGATGAACGCAAACAGCGCGAACGCGATCAGCTCGTATGTCATTATTTTGGTAAACTGCCCGTGCTCGGGGACGGGCGACCCAGACGGTTACTGGTAATCGACCTCCCCGTCTCCCTCGCCGATCCACGCGCCCCGGTCCGGTTCGCGCGACTCGAGCGGGTCGATATCCTTGTACCACGGTACCGATTTCAGCTGCTCCTTGTTGTAGACCAGATCGTGTTTCGTATCGCCGGTAAACTCGAAGTTCTGGGTGAGCAGGATGGCGTCGACGGGACAGACTTCCTCACAGAGCCGACAGTAAATACACTGTCCGATGTGGAGGTTGTACTGTTCGCCGTTTCGCTTGTCGTCCATCACGATCTGAATCGTGTCGTTCGGACAGACGTTCTCACACTGGCGACACCAGATACAGCGCTCCTGGCTGAACTTGTGCACGCCGCGGAACCGCGGCGAGACATCCGGTGCTGTCGTTGGGTACTCGACCGTGAACGTCGAGCCGTCCAGTGCGTGTTTCATCGTCGTTGCCATCGATTTGAGTACGCCGATCATGCAATCACCCCTACAATTGCCGCAGTGAGTCCGAGATTCGCAAAGGAGAGGACGAGTAGTCCCTTCCAGCCAATCTCGATGAGCTGGTCGATCCGCACACGTGGCACCGCAGAGCGGAGCCACTGGGTCAGGAAGAATACACCCCAGATCTTGAGGGTGAACCAGAGAATACCGAGCTCGTCCGGTCCTGGCCCGGCGGGTCCACCGAGGAAGATCGTCGCGATGATCGCACCGCCGAGGAAGATGTGCAGGAACTCGCCCAGATAGACGAGCACGAAGTAGACTGAGGAGTACTCAGTCTGGTACCCCGCAATGAGTTCCGCCGGCGCTTCGGGCATGTCGAACGGATTTCGTCCGACTTCCGCAAAGTTCGCGATCAGGAACAGGACGAATGCGAACGGGTTCACCAGCGCGAACCACGCCGGCACCGCCCACTCGAGTCCGGGGATCGTGAACAGCGTCGTCTCGTTCTGGACGGCGACGATCTCGCTCATCTGTAGCGACCCCGCAAACAGGACGACCGACATCCCGGTCACGACGAGCGGAATCTCGTATGCGACGTTCTGTGCAACCGCGCGCAGTCCGCCGAGCAGCGAGTACTTGTTACCCGACGCATAGCCGGCCATCACCAGGCCGATCGAGGCGATGCCAGCGACGGCGAAGACGAACGCCAGGCCGACCTCGGGGTCAGCGAGGTGGATTCCGCTGCCCATCGGGATGACGGCGAAGCCGAGCATGGCCGAGCCCGCGATCACGATCGGTGCGAGGTCGTAGGCCGGTCGGTCGACGTTCTCCGGAATGATGTTCTCCTTTGCAAGGAGACGAACCGCGTCAGCGATGATGATCCCGATCCCGCCGGGACCGAGGTGGTTGACCGCGATTCGGTCCGTGAAGGAGGCGGTGATCTTTCGTTTCGCCCACGGCCCGGCAACGCCGGTCATCGCGAGGATGAAGTTCCCGACGATGAACGCGGCGACGAACGTTGCGAGCAACTCGCCGGCGAGCCCGAACTGGCCTAAGCCGGTGAGTTCCGTGATGTGCTCGGGGAGCAACACCGGATCGCCGCCGTTTTGTAGCGGAAACAGGCTTGGAGTCGTCGCCCCGCTCATCGATCCACCTCTCCGAGAACGATGTCTAAGCTACCCAGCGAGGCGATCAGGTCAGGGATGTACTCCCCTTCGGACATCTCTTCTAAGGCCTGCAGGTTCGAGAAGCACGGACTCCGGATCTTGAATCGACCGGGCTTGTCCGAGCCGTCCGAGCGGATGTAGATGCCGAGTTCGCCCTTCGCTCCCTCGACGGCGCGGTAGATCTCCGTCCCGGCGTCTGGCTTCAGCGTGCGCGGGACGTTCGCCTGTACGTCGCGCTCGTCTTCCGGCCAGTCCTCGAGCAGATCGAGACACTGCTCGATGATCTTCGCGGATTCTTCGACCTCCTCCATTCGACAGAGGACGCGCGCGTAGTTGTCACAGCCGTCGCGCGTGATGACGTCCCAGTCGAGCTGTTCGTAGTAGCCGTACGGATCGTCGCGGCGCAGGTCGTAGTCGACGCCGGAGCCGCGTGCGACGGGGCCGGTACAACCGTAGTCTTTTGCGACCTCGGGCTCCAGCACGCCGGTGTCGATACAGCGGGTCTGGAAGATTTCGTTGCCCGTGATGAGGTCGTTGTACTCGCCGACCTTCGCCGGGAGTTCATTGAGGAACTCGCGTGTCTGCTCGAAGAACTCCTCGCGCGGTTCGGGCAGGTCCCAGGCGACACCGCCGACACGGAAGTAGTTGAACATCATCCGCTGGCCCGTCAGATCTTCCAGAATGTCCTGGATGACCTCCCGGTCGCGGAACGTGTACATGAACGTCGCGGTGAACTCGCCGTAGACGTCGAGTGCGAACGTCCCGAGCGCGAGCATGTGCGAGGCGATCCGGCACAGTTCCGCGCCCATCGTCCGGATGATCTGTGCGTACTCGGGAACCTCGATATCCGCGAGGTCCTCAATTGCACGCGCGTATGCCCACTCGTTCAGCAGGCCCGCCGAGACGTAGTCCCAGCGGTCCGGGTAGGGCATAATCTGGTGACGGTAGGTGCCCTGCTCGCACATCTGCTCCTCACAGCGGTGGAGGTAGCCGATGTCCGGCTCGACGTCGGCGACCGTCTCGCCGTCCAGGACTGTCTTGACGTGGAGCACGCCGTGGGTCGCCGGGTGGTGTGGCCCGATGTTCAGGAACATCGTATCCGACTCGTCGTCGTGATGGTCCGGCTGAATCGGGTTCTGGTGCTCCGTGAGCGTGACGAGCTGTGGCTTTTCCTGATCGTAGTCCTTCGAGAGGGGGTGGCCCTGCCACGTCTCCGGCAGGAGAATCCGGCGCAGATCAGGGTGGTCGTCGTACTCGACGCCGACCAGATCGTAGGCCTCCCGTTCGTGCCAGTCGGCCGTCCGGAACACCGGCTCGGCGCTCTGGCTCACCGGGTCGTCGACCGTCGTCGGAACGACGATGCTGACCTCGTCGGTCGGGTCAGCGAACTTCTTCATGTGGTAGATCGACTCGTATCGATCCTCGTACTGCTGGGCGGTAACACACGAGAGGTGGTCGTAACCGGCCTCGTCGCGCAGATCCGAGAGCACGTCCTGAACGTCGTTCGGGTTGATAACGAAGCCCGGCGCGTTCAGGTGATCGTCGCGCGCGATGGCGCGCTCACCGAGCAGGGACTCGAGTGCAGCCTCGGTAGTTTCGACCCCTGGCTCTGTGAGTTCTGCCTCGGGCTCTGTTTCGGGTTCGGTTCCCGTGCTCATGGTGAATCAGCCCAGTTGTAGCGCATGACGAGGTCGTCCTCGTCGATCTCGCTTGCGAGTTTCTGTACGAGTTCGTCCTTCTGGAGGTCGCCGAACTCCTCGAGTTCGTACGGTTTGACGACGACGGCCGAGGACTCGCCGTTCTTGATTCGCTCCTGGAGTTTGAGGACCCCGTAGAGCAGCGCCTCCGGTCGCGGTGGGCAACCGGGGACGTGAATGTCGATAGGGATGATCTCTTCGGCACCCTTGACGACGTTGTACCCCTCCTGGAACGGGCCGCCGGAGATCGTACAGGAGCCCATGCCGACGACGAACTTCGGTTCGGGCATCTGGTCGTAGACGCGCTTCATGCGCGGGCCGAACTTGGAGACGATCGTTCCGGGGACGATCATCACGTCGGCTTGTCGCGGCGAGGCGCGGGGGACACCAGCCCCGAAGCGGTCCAGGTCGTGTTTGATCGCGTACGTGTGCATCATCTCGATGCTGCAGCAGGCGATCCCGAACTGGAGCATGAACATCGAGTTCCCGCGAACCCAGTTCATGAACTCGTCGAACTTCGTGAGGATGAACGGCGACGCGCCGAACGCCTCGCGAAGCTTGGAGTTGAAGCGGTCGTCGACACCCTCGCCGATTCGGGCGTCGCGGGTGTCCGTCGACGGCGCTGTGCTGTCGTAGATCGTTTGTTGTGGTTCGTCGCTACTCATGGTCGGTTATGCTCGGTTTCTACCTGACGAGGTGTCTGTGCCCACTGGACCGCACCCTTTCGCCACGCCCACGCGAGTCCGACGAGGAGGATCGTGACGAAAAGCACCATTGGGCCGAGAATCTCGAGCAGCGAAACGGCGTCTGATTCGACGGCATCCAGGTACACGACCGCCCACGGAAACAGGAGGACGGTTTCGATATCGAAGATGAGGAACAAAAGCGCAACCATGTAGTACTGGATGTTGAACCGGACACGCGTGTCGCCGGTCGGGATCTCGCCACTCTCGTAGGTGGCTCGTTTGCTCGTTTCGGGTACACTCGGGCGCAGAAGGTACGATACCGCCATCATACCGAGCGGTATCAGTACTCCCACGAGTGCAAGCGCCCCGATCGCTATCCAATCGTTCATCTCCGTAACGTTCGGGAGTTTAAACCGCATGCACATAAGGGTTGATTGTTCGTTTTCCGGCCCAACACGGGCCAAATGGAGAGATCAGGCAGAAACTATCTCGCCGAATAATTGCCGTAGACTTGCCGTACGCGTTCCCGGCGGAACGTACCGCTATGCAGGAGTTCGATCGGGCGAGTAGATGGTGAAAAATAGTGATGGTCGCGTCGTGGGTTGTCCGGCTGCACGAGGGGAGCGGCCCGCCGGCACATCTGTGCGGCGGCATGACTCCGATTCCTACTCTGACTCCGACTCGTCGCGCTCACGGAAGGCCGGCGTTCCGTTGTCGTGTAACTCGCGCGAAACGGCACCGACGCCGTCACGCAGTTCCTCGTGGTAGGCAACGAGCCGGTCGCGGACCTCGTCGTGCTGGCGTGCAAGGATCTGTGCCGCCGAGAGCGCGGCGTTGAAAGATTTGCCGGCATCGACGGCGACCAGCGGCGCACCCGCCGGCATTCCGATCACGCTGTCGACGGACTTCTCCTGAACAGGGACGCCGATCACGGGGAGCGGGTACGCGATCGACGCCGTCATGTTCGGTAGGTCTGCAGACTTCCCGCCCGCACCCGCGATGATGACCTCCAGCCCGCGCTCTTCCGCCGTCTCCGCGTAGGCCGTCATCAAATCGGGCGTGCGGTGGGCCGAGGTGACGTACGTCTCGAAGGTGAATCGCTCGTTCGGTGGGCGCTCATAATCGGTCTGCTCTGCGAACTCGAGTTCGTCGACGAACGCGTCGTACGCGCCGGGGCGCTTCCCGCCGGTCATCATCGTCTCGAGATCGGAATCGCTGCCCATTACGATTCCCACGTCCGGTGTTTCGGCGTCGGGCCGGTCCTGGTCGGCCTCGGCGTGTAGTCGATCGATCAGGTCGGAAACGGTCTCGCTCATACTCTCTCGTTTACTCACTTCGACGTGAACGTGACGGACTCCTCGAGTTCCCGAGCGGCCGTCAACAACTCGGCGGTCGTCTCCTCGTCGCGACCCGACAGCGTAACGTGGCCCATCTTGCGCAGCGGACGCGCCTCGCGCTTGCCGTACCAGTGGAGGTTCGCCCCGGGCGTCTCGAGAATCCGATCGACGTTCTGGAGCGCCGCTGACTGGGATTCCTCGACGTCACCGAGCAGGTTCACTGACACCGTCGGCGACCGAAGGTCCGTCGCCGCGAGCGGCCACCCGAGCACCGCGCGGGCGTGCTGTTCGAACTGCGAGCTCTGTGCGCCCTCGATCGTCCAGTGACCGGAGTTGTGCGGACGTGGCGCGATTTCGTTGAGCAGAATCTCCCCGTCCCACTCTCGCGGGCCCCCCTCGCTCGAATCTTCCGAGGCGCTACGCGTCTCGCTCGTCTCAAAGAGTTCGATTCCATAGACGCCGCGACCCTCCATTACCTCGAGGACATCCGCAGCGACCTCGCGGGCGCGCTTCTCGACAGCGTCGGCCGAGCCCGCCGGCACGACCGTCTCCCGCAGAATCTCGTCCTCGTGAATGTTCTCCCCGATCGGGAACGTCGCAATTTCGTCGTCACCCTTGACGGCGATCACGGAAATCTCGCGCTCGAAGTCGACGAACGCCTCGACCATCGCCGGCCCGGCGACGGACTCGAGTGCATCCTCGGCTTCGTCGGCCGACTCGACGGGGACGTTGCCGCGGCCGTCGTAGCCACCCGTACGCGCCTTGAGCATTACCGGTGCGCCGTAGTCGTCGATCGCCGCCCGGATGTCGTCGGCGTCCTCGACCGCCCGGAACGGTGGGACCGGAACGCCGGCGGACTCGAGTTCACGTTTCTGGACCAGTTTGTCGTGGATCGTCTCGAGTGTCGCGGGTTTCGGGTGGACCGGCGTGCCGGAGTCTTCGCTGACGCGTTCTAACACGTCCTGATCTGCGAGTTCGATTTCGAAGGTGAGCACGTCGGCGCGAGCAGCGAGTTCGCGGATGCCCGCCTCGTCGTCGAAGCCGGCGACGATCTGGTCGCGGGCGACGGGAGCCGCGGGGCAGTCCGCCGTGGGGTCAAGGACGATGACCTCGACGCCGAGGGGCGCGGCTGCTTCGGCGAGCATGCGCCCGAGCTGTCCACCACCGACGACGCCGATCGTCGGACCTGGCGTCTGTAACGTCGTCATTGCGCGCTCGTTATCGGCGGCTCCGCTTAAGAATTTGCAAATTTGCGCACACAGTGCGCGTAGTTGACCTCCTCGATACGCACCGATGTGGATATGTCTGGCGTTGCACGGGACGTGTCGCCGACTCGCAGCACCGGGTCTGGGTTGCGGTGGGCTGCGCAGTTAGTTGCGCTCGTGTACCTCGAGTACCTTGCCCGCCGCAATCGTCTGGCCCATGTCCCGAATCGCGAAGCTACCCAGTTCGGGAATCTCGCCCGAGGGCTCGATGCTGAGTGGCTTCTGCGGGCGGATCGTCACGACCGCGGCGTCACCCGACTGGATGTAGTCCGGGTCTTCGTCTGCGACCTCCCCACTCGAGGGATCCATCTTTCGGTCGATGGATTCGATCGTGCAGGCGACCTGTGCGGTGTGGGCGTGGAAGACTGGCGTGTACCCTGCGGTGATGACCGATGGGTGTTGCATGACGACGATCTGGGCCTGGAACGTCTCGGCGACGCTCGGCGGATCGTCTGCCGGCCCGCAGACGTCACCGCGGCGGATGTCGTCCTTGCCGATGCCGCGGACGTTGAAGCCGACGTTGTCTCCGGGTCTGGCCTCCGGAACCTCCTCGTGGTGCATCTCGATCGTTTTCACCTCGCCGCCGACATCGCTCGGCTGGAACGAGACGGAGTCGCCGACGTTCATGATGCCGGTTTCGATGCGGCCGACGGGGACGGTGCCGATACCCGAAATCGTGTAGACGTCCTGGATCGGGAGCCGAAGCGGCGCGTCAGTCGGCGGCTCGGGCTCTGGCAGGCCGTTCAGCGCCTCCAGAAGGATCTCGCCGTCGTACCAGTCCGTGTTCTCCGAGTGCTCGGCGACATTGTCCCCCTCGAACGCCGAAACGGGGATGAACGAGGCGTCTTCGGTGTTGAACTGGACCTGGTTGAGTAGCTGGGTGACTTCTTCGACGACCTCGTCGTACGTCGATTCCTTGTAGTCGACGATGTCCATCTTGTTGACGGCGACGATGAGTTCGTCGATGCCGAGGGTGCGCGCGAGGAACACGTGTTCCTGGGTCTGTGGTGCGACGCCGTCGTCCGCTGCGACGACGAGGACAGCGTGATCAGCCTGACTCGCGCCCGTGATCATGTTCTTCACGAAGTCGCGGTGGCCCGGCGTGTCGACGATGGTGAAGTCGTACGCGTCGGTCGAGAACTCCTGGTGGGCGATGTCGATGGTGACGCCGCGCTCGCGCTCCTCGGAGAGGTTGTCCATGACGTAGGCGAACTCGAAGCCGCCTTTCCCCTTCTCCTCGGCCTCTTCGCGGTGCTGTTCGATGACGTGCTCGGGAACGCTCCCCGTCTCGTAGAGGAGTCGTCCGACGAGCGTGCTCTTGCCGTGGTCGACGTGGCCGATGATGGCCAGGTTCTGGTGTTGACTGGTGTCACTCATAGTGATGTGGTCCCCTAGCAATGGTACTCGGGTTTGCGCCTAAACCCTTGTTCTCCCTCGACTGAACCGTTCAGAATCCACAATTGTCGTTTGTTGTGATGCGTTCGTATGGTGGCCGCCGGTCGCCCTCGAGACAGCTTCCGTTCGACCGGTGTATTCGCCAATAACGGTACCTCTTTTAGGCGCGCTCACTTCGGCTCGCGTATGACCACGCTCGGATTGGTGGTCGCGGAGTTCAATCGACCGATCACCGAGCAGATGGAGCAAGAGGCCAAAGCAACAGCACAGGCTGCGGGTGCGAGGATCTACGACACCGTCAGCGTCCCTGGTGTCTACGACGCCCCGCTCGCGGCGGACCGACTCGCCCGACGGTCGGACGTCGACGCCGTCGCTGTCATCGGCACCGTCATCACCGGCGATACCAACCACGATCAGGTTATCACCGATGCGACCGCCCAGCAACTCGCAGACGTCAGTCTCGAGCGTGACACGCCGGTTACACTCGGCGTCACCGGCCCCGGCATGTCCGCGGCCGAAGCGCGCGAACGCATCGAGAACGCGGGCAAAGCCGTCGACGGCGCGATCGATCTCGTCGACGAGCTGCCGGCTGCCGACCCGGATACGACAACCGACTAGCGAGACACCCACACAACTCACGACTCGTCACCAGCCACCCACACCGACAACAGTTCACCAACACATGACCATGGAATTCACCGACCGCGTAACCCGAGTCGAACCGTCAGCAACCCTCGCCATCTCCGCGCTCGCAACCGAACTCGAGCAGGACGGCGCAGACGTCGTCGACCTCTCCGTCGGCGAACCCGACTTCCCCACGCCACAGAACATCATCGACGCCGGCCAGGGGGCCATGGATGCCGGTCACACCGGCTACACTACCTCTGCCGGCATCCTCGAACTCCGCGAGGCCATCTCCGAGAAACTCGCAGCCGACGGCCTCGACCACGGCCCAGCAGAGATCATCGTCACCCCTGGCGCAAAGCAGGCGCTCTACGAGATCATCCAGGCCCTGATTCAGGACGGCGACGAAGTCGCACTGCTCGACCCCGCCTGGGTTTCCTACGAGGCGATGGTCAAGATGGCCGGCGGCGACCTCACCCGCGTCGACCTCTCCGAGACCGACTTCCAGCTCGAGCCCGCACTTGACGACCTCGAAGCCGCCGTCTCCGACGAGACCGAACTGCTGATCGTCAACTCGCCGTCGAACCCAACCGGTGCCGTCTACACCGACGCCGCACTCGAGGGCGTCCGTGATCTCGCGGTCGAACACGACATCACGGTCATCTCGGACGAGATCTACAAGGAGATTACCTACGGCGTCGAGCCGACGAGTCTCGGGACACTCGAGGGCATGACAGATCGCACGATCACCGTCAACGGCTTCTCGAAGGCCTACTCGATGACCGGCTGGCGGCTCGGCTACTTCGCCGGCCCGGAAGACCTGATCGACCAGGCGGGCAAACTCCACAGCCACTCGGTCTCCTCGGCCGTCAACTTCGTCCAGCACGCCGGCGTGGAGGCGCTGGAGAACACCAACGATGCAGTCGCCGACATGGTCGAAGCCTTCGGCGAGCGCCGCGAACTCGTCATCGACCTGCTCGACGACCACGGCGTCGACGTCGCGGTGCCGGACGGAGCGTTCTACATGATGCTCCCTGTTGCGGACGACGATCAGGCGTGGTGTGAGGGTGCGATCGAGGACGCCCACGTCGCAACGGTTCCCGGCAGTGCGTTCGGAACCCCTGGCTACGCGCGAATCTCCTACGCCGCGAGCGAGGAGCGACTCGAGGAGGGTATCGAGCGGCTGGCTGAGGAAGGCTACCTGTAACGTACCGCTCACTGCTCGCGCCATTTGCTGCCGTTCGAACACCGCATAGTGGTGGTTCCTCGAGTTTATACGTGATAGCGCGGCCAAACGCGGCATGGACTGCCCGACCTGCGGGAAATCGCTCAGTACCGAACAGGGAATGCGCCAGCACCATACGAAGGTACACAGCGAGCCACTCCCGAATCGAACCTGCACGGGGTGTGAGACGGATTTTTACGATCCGAAAGCGCGCAGATCGTACTGCGACGACTGCAATCCAAACGCCGGCTCGAACAACGGCAACTGGCGCGACGCGAAAGAGACGACGACGTGCACCCACTGTGACGCGGACTTTTCGTACTACCCCTCCTCGAAGAAGGGCGTGTTCTGCCCCGACTGCGTCGCGGACGCAGACGGATTACTCCCGGAGAACTACGCCGAAACCGTCGACCGAGTGACGGTTGCATGTCGCGCCTGTGATGCGCCCCTCTCAGTTCGACCCGCCGCACGCGAGTCGCAAGAACGTGGATTCTTCTGTACACTCGAGTGCTATGGCACGTGGCTCTCGGACAACGTCGTCGGGCCGGCTCATCACCAGTGGGAGGGTGGAACGATCACGTATGGACAGAAGTGGTGGGCGGTTCGCCGGCGTGCACTCGAGCGGGACGACTACACGTGTCAACACTGTGGTGTCGACGCGGACGAACTTGGTCGGAATCCAGACGTGCATCATCTGGAGCGGGTTCGATCGTTCGACGAGCCTGCGGAGGCGCATCGACTGGAGAACGTGGTGTCGCTCTGTCGACAATGCCACAGACACGCAGAGGAGGGGACGATCTCCGCAGGTCCTCGAGACGAAAAGTAACACTATTGTGTAACGGCGCGCTATCCAGCGAGTGACGTGAGGAGTCCCGTGGTGGTGAGCGGTTCCGAAGGAACCGCGATCCGCACGGGGCTTCGAACGGTGTGAGAAGTCCCGTGGTGGTGAGCAGTTTCGAAGAAACTGCGAAGTACACGGGACGACAAGTGAACGACGGAGTCCCGTGGTGTAGTGGCCAATCATATGGGCCTTTGGACGTGATCGGTTTCGGCCGTTTACGGAAGACAGCCCATGACGGCGGTTCGAATCCGCCCGGGACTACTTCTGCCGCGAGCAAAACCGCGAGCGACGAATCCGTCTGGAACCGTGAATCGAAGGGGAGTCTCCCAACCGATAGTATAGACTCAAGCCGCGTTGGTGACTCTCACAAGATTACGAAGTAGTGCCACTCCCGGTTACCACTGATTCCGTTGCGCTGTTCCCCTCAATGCCATCATATGAACTCTGTTCAGTAACCGGAAACCGTGGCATTGTGCCTCGAATGTTCGGTTATGACACTCTGTACCCGAACACGACGAACCCCGTCTCGGCTACACAAAACGTGATCCAATACCAAGGGCGTACTCGCCGTGGACTCGCTGTTCGTCGTGATACTCGACCGGTTCTTCGATCACGGCGATCCGTTCGCTATCGATGGCCGCAGCCGTTGCGATACCCGTGACGTCCTGTTTGTCCTGCTCTCCGTTTTTGAGGTCGAACCAGCGGAGCGCGTGGGTCTCTGAATCACGAACGCGGAAGTTCTGGGCGCACGGAGCGACGATCGCGCGGTCACGTGCAGCGAGTTCGGTGACGAATCCCCGAACGGACGCATCCCACAACGGCTCGCCATCGATATCGAAGGCGGCGATACGGTGTTCGTTCGGATGCCGAGACGACGTTTCTCTGCTGTCAACAGCGTACGTATTCCCGGTGACGAACGCCACGTATCGGTCGTTTGCGTAGGCATGATTCGGGTACGCATACAGCGTTTCGCCGTCGACGTCGGTCTCGACCGCGAGATCAACCGTCCACCGTTCGGTACCGCCCTCCTCGAGCAGGTAGCCACGCTTGTCGCCGTGGCTTGCAACGGCTAGGTGCTCGCCGGTAAACGAAACGTCGCCGACACGGCGGTCGCCATCCGTTACAGGGTCCCACATCCATTCAGGGTCACCTGTCTCCGAATCGAGGACACTGACACCGCAATCGTGCGTTCCCGTACAGCGGTTGTAACCGACAGCCAGGCGATCCCGGTCACTGTCGAGTGAGAGTGCGATGGGTGAGGCATCGGTCTCGTACCGCCACCGAATCGCGCCGTCCGGCTCGATCCCGTAGACGGCGCTCTGCCAGCGGCGTTTGTCGCCATCGCGCTCGTAACGACGCGCGGCCGCATACAGGGAGTCCCCGTCGTCATCGGCCTCGATCGCGAGGACGTACGGCAGGGAGAACAGTCGGTCGCTCGTGGGCGTCCCGACGTGTGCTGCGGCGTCGACAGACCAGCGTCGCTCTCCCGACTCGAGGGCGTACCCCGCGATGACTCCGTCCTCGCCGCGCCCCCCGACGATGAGCGTGTCGTCGGTGACTGCTAGCGAGACGGCGCTCTCCGGATGGTCGACCTCCCAGCGAGGATCGAGTGACTCGCTGTCGAAGGCGGTGACTGTCCCGCCCCACCGTCCAGCAATGACAACGTCGTCGGCCAGCTCGACGCTCGAGCGCGTCCACATCTGCCGGCTCCCTGCACTGTCGATCTTGCCGAGCGGGCGTCGGTCGAACCGGTGTGTGCGTTCTGCCATTCGCGCTTAATCCTCGACGGGAAAGGTTTCGTGGAGCAGATCGTGTGCCTCTCCGAGACCGTCGGTAATGCTTTTACCCTGTACCCGCAGCCGATGAACGGCGCGCTCGGCATCGCGAACGGCCAGCAATCGACCCCGAGTGTAATCGTACTCCGGATCGTCGGCATCCATCGAGGTAACGGTCTCTTCGAGGTCGACGAGCGCGGCGTCGAGATGGCGTTCGATCTCTGCCAGGCTCTCGGCCTCCGAGAGCCCTTCGATAGGGCCTTCGAGGTGTCCTTCGAGTTCTTTCTCCGCGTGGTCGCGGGCGTGTTGATCCTCGACGCCGAGGACGTTCATCAGTCCGAGTCGAAGTGCTTCGATTTCGTAGCAGCTCATACGTGTGTTGTGTTGGTTCGTCTTCGCTGTCTGTTTCGAGTGCGATGCAGTACTGATTCTGTGAACCGTTCTAGAGGATCTGTTCGACGAGATTACTGACGATGCGATCACTCTCTAGGTGATCGGTGACAATTCGGTCGGCGTTTTCGGCCGCGACATCGCCGTACCAGATTCCGTCGGGATAGACCGCAACCATCGGTCCGTCGCCACAGCGACCCAGACACGACGAACGGGTGATACGGACGTCGCAGCGCTCGGAGTTGCGAGCCTCCTGCCGGATGCGTTCGAGCACCGCGGTCGATCCCGCGTCGGCGCAGGTTCGATTCGTACAGACCGTAACGTGCTTTTGCGGTGCGTCGTGGCTGTGTGGTTCGTCGTCGATATCCTCCCGAGCAGCGTGAGCCTCCTGGTGGGCCAGTGCACGAAGCATGGCTCGTGCCCCGCCGACATCCTCCTCGTAGCCCTCGAGATCGACCTTGTACTTGCACGTGTCACAGGACATCTCGACACTCCCCGACCGCGCCTCCTGCCAGCGATCCGCGAAGACGTCGAGGAGCCGCGAGTCCGTGCCGAGCGGGTCACCGGCCAGCGCGCTGACGTAGGGGTAGTCGTCGTCGAAGTCGGCCGTCCAGTCCCGGACCCGCTGGGTGAGCACGCCGTCGCCGAGCATGTAGGGAAGCACGACGACCGCGTCCGGCCGGTGCTTCGAGAGGCCGTGGAGGGTATCCTCGAGCGTCGGCTCCGTGACGCCGATGAACGTCGCCTCGACGCGGTTGAAGTCGCGACCCTCGTAGAGCAGTCGCGCGAGCTTTTGCACGTCGCCGTTGGCGTCTGGGTCACTCGAGCCCCGGCCACAGAGGACGACGGCGACCCCGTCGTCCTCACGGTCAACGCCGAGTTCGGCTTCCACTTCGGCGGCGCGGTCGTCCAGCAGGTCGATGATCGCCGGGTGGATACCCAGATGCGCGCCGTTTTCGATCTCGAGGTCGTAGGCCGCGCGGGCTTGCTCGATCGCCAGCGGTACGTCGTTCTTGACGTGGCTCGCGGCGAACAGCGAGCAGTGGACGACCGTCACTCGCGAGACGACCGATTCGAACGTCGCGAACGCCTCGTCGATCGCCGGCTCCGCCAGTTCGAGAAACGCCGCGTCGACCGGAATCTCGAGCCGGGACTCGAGGCCGGCCGCCAGCTCGCGCACCTGTTCGTTGGACTTCTCGCGGCGGGAGCCGTGGCCGACCAGCAGGACGGCCTCGTCGTCGAAGGCAGCGGTCGTTACGGACGTGGATTCGTCGGGTGTGTTCATCGGATGGATGGGATCGCAGTGTTACTCGTCGTACGCTTTTGCCTGCTCGAGGCTGCGCTCAAGCTTCCGGCGGCGGCTCGGCGCGAAGAGACCGGTCTGCTCGCAGTCTTCGTAGAGCCACGTACCGAACTCGAGTGCGACGGCGTCGTCGACGCCGAACCAGTAGCCGCCCGAAGACGTCTCCGAAAGCTCGTCGTAGGGAGTCTCAATCGGACAGTCGTCGATCAGTTCCTGAACGCACTCGAGTAGTGCCCGATCGTCGTGGACGAACGAGATGCCGACGGTGCCGCTCGAGGACTTGAAGCAGATCGTGCCACAGCCCTCGAGCAGGCCCCGGAGCAGTTCCCGGTCGTACTCGCTGAATGCGCCAAAGCGGTAGTTGCCGCGACCGTCGACGGGCAGGCCGAGCGCGCCGCTGCGGCCGAGCAGCCCTGACTCGTTACCGTTGTCGCTGTCGATCGTCAGCGTGTACTCGTCTTCCGTGCGGGTGATCGACGTGTCGTGGGCGTAGTCGCGGGTCGTCGTGTCGTGCTCGAGGTCGCCACCGGCGACCGCCGCGAGCACCTGCGCGGATTCCTCGTCGTTGGCAACGACTTCGATGCCGGCGTCCGAGACATCGCCGCTGCCGGCGACGTGGCCCCAGAAGTACGCCGACGCGGGGTGGCCCGCGAGCGGGTCGGTCGGGAGTTCGATTTCGGCCGGTGAGTCGGTGGCGTCGTCAGCGTCGGCCACCTCGGTTGGGGCGCCGGCGTCGCTCATTCGCCCACCTCCTCGACGACGATGGCATCGGTCGGACAGGCCGCCGCGGCCTGTTTGGCCTCGCCGATGCGGTCGTCGTCGAACGTCGCGACGACCCGGTGTTCGTTGTCGGTGACCTCGCCCTCGCAGTCGTAGACCGGATCCGCGCCGGGGTCGACCGTCGCGAGGCCGTCCTCGCCCTCGACGAAGCGCGGATCGCGGGTCAGACAGGCGAAGATGCCGTCGCAGGCGTCTTTCTCGATGGTGACTTCGTATCGTGGCATTGTGGGTGGTGAAGCTGCTGCTCAGTAGTCGTACTTCGTCTCGTATCCGCGGGGCGTGACCATCCGGTCGTCCCAGACGTAGGTGTCCTCCGTGCCGACGACGATCGTCGTCGTCATGTCGATGATTTCGCTCTCGCCCAGTTCCTCGAGTTCGCCGAGCTCGGTGATCATCACCTGCTCGTCCTCGCGGCCGGCGCCGTGGACGATGCCGACCGGCGTGTCGGGCTCGCGGTGCGTGAGGAGAATTTCGCAGCACTTCTCGAAATTATCGCGGCGCTTGCGGCTCCACGGGTTGTAGATCGTGATCGTGAAGTTCTCGCTGGCCACGGAGTGGAGTCGCGACTCGATTTCGGGCATCGGGACAAGGTGATCCGACAGCGAGACCGAGACGGTGTCGTTCACCAGCGGCGCACCCAGGCGGGAGGCGCAGGACTGGGCCGCCGGAACGCCCGGCACCACTTCGAAGTCGACCATCGACGCCGTCGCGCCCTTCGACTCGAGTATCTCCAGCGCCAGACCAGCGAGCGCGTAGACGTTGGGGTCGCCGCTGCCGACGATGGCGACGTCGTTGCCCGCGAGCGTGCGGTCGATCGATTCCTCGGTTCGGGAGACTTCGCCGCACATCGGCGTGTCGTAGATGTCGTCGGCCTGCTCGGTGATCTCGTCGGGGATGAGTTCGATGTAGGTCGTGTAGCCGACGATGTGATCGGCCTCGAGCAGGGCGTCTTTCGCGCGCTGGGTCATCCCCTCCGGATGGCCGGGACCGAGTCCGACGGCGATCAGCTGGCCGGGCTCGGCATCGAAGTCCTCGATCGTCGCACCGACCTCCTGCTCGTTCGAGTCATCGTCCAAACTCGAGGAGGCTCCGCACTTGGACTCACTCGAGTCGTCCGAACTCGAAGAGGCGCCACACTTCGAACCCGAGGAGGCCTCGGATTCGGATGTGTCGCTCGAGGCCCCGCAGTTGGAGGCGCTCGAACTCTCGGTCTCGTCGGTGGTCGATGCGCCGCACTTGGAAGTCGATTCGCCGTCAGCGTCGGAGTTGGTGTCCGTGCTCATGGTCGGTAGTCAGAAGTCGTCGACGTCACGCCCGCCGCGCGGGGTAACGAGGTACGTTCGATCGTCGTTGCGCCAGGTCTCAGTCTCGTGGTTCCCGATGATCAGCGAGGTGCCCATCCCCGAGACCTTGTCGTCGTGGTCGGCGGCCTCACCCAGCGTCGTGATGTGCTGGCTCTCGCCGTTTCGGCCGGCGTCCGCGCGGCCGGCGTCGTTGACGATCGCCACGAGGGCGTCGTCGGTCCGTTCCTCGCGGACGATCTCGACGGCCTGCTCGTAGTTGCGCCAGCAGTTGTAGAGGACGATCACGAAGTCCGAAATCGCGGCCGCCCGCAGCTTCTCCTCGATCTCGTCCCAGCCGCGCCACTTGTCCGACAGCGAGACGGTACAGAAGTCGTTACACAGCGGCGCGCCGACGTTGGCCGCGCCGCCAAGCGCCGCCGTCATCCCGGGGACGACCTCGATCGGGACGTCCGTCGCCGACTCTTCCTCGGCCATCTTGAAGATGAGGTCGGACTTGCCGTAGACGGAGGGATCGCCGCCCGAGACGTGGGCCACGTCTTTCCCCTCGCGGACGTAGTCGAAGGCCGCGCGGGCGAGTTCGATCTGGCGCCCCATCGACGAGCGGACGATCTCCTGTTCGAAGCCGTCCTCCCGGGTCGCGATGCCGTCCTCGTCGGTCCGCTCCTCCGACGGAATGGTCCCGTCGTCCCGCAGGAACTCCTGGTAGAGACTCGAGGCGATGACCACGTCCACGGACTCGATGACCTCCTTAGCCCGTTTGGTCATGTGGTCGGGCAGGCCGGGGCCGATACCGACCACGTAGAGGGTGCCGTGGTCGGCTGGGGTGCCTGCGGTCTCGGAACTCGCGTCTGCGTCGTCGACGCTCATTTGCCGATCGCCACCGTGACCTCGTCCTCGTAGCTGATCTTCTCGAGTACCAGTTCCTGCTCGCGGCCGCCGGCGATCGCCGAGGCCTCGGAGACGCCGGGCCAGCCGATCAGCTCCTTCGATTTGGAGGGCGTCGGCCCCTCGTGCTCGAGCAGCGTCTCCTTGTCGAAGGCGACGACGCCCAGATCGAGTTCTTGCGCGGCCTCGAGCAACCCTTCCTCGTCCTCTTTGCGGGTGGCGGTCCCGACGAATTCGACATCCGCGAGGTCGTGGGGGGTCTGGTCAAGCGCCTCCTCCCACGCGGCAATGAACGACTCCTTGCTCGCGCCGGAGACGCTGCCGGTACCGATGACGACGCCGTCGTCTTTGTTGCGCTTGAGGACGGTAACGTCGTCGCCGACCAGCACCGCTTTCGGCCCGACGAGTCGCTCGACGGGTCCGAGATTGTCGTCGAGCACGGCCAGGTTCGTCTTGACAGTCGAGTCGCCGTTGACGACATGGGTATCCATCGCCTTCGCGCGGGACTCGACGCCCTGTTTGCCCGCGGCCTCCGAGGCGGTGGTCATCGCCGGGACGGCACCCATCGTCGCCAGATCCTGCGCGACCTGATTCGCGCCGTGGTGGCCGCCCGTGATCGGGATCGCCCACGTCAACTCTTCGTCGACGACGCAGATCGCGGGATCGTCCCACTTGTCGTCGAGCAGGTGGGCCGTCTTGCGCATCGCGATCCCCGAGGCCATCAGGCCGACGAAACAGTCGTACTCGCCCCAGTGCTCCTCGAAGACGTCGCCGTGGTACTCGATGATGTCGATCGTCTCGTACCGATCCGCGAGTTCGGCTTTGATCTCCTCGGCGGTCTCCATCTTGCGCTCGAAGGAGACGATTGCAATCTCCTCGGCGACCTCGCCGTCCGAATCCGGCGTGGAACAGTGACCGCCGTCCGATCCGTCGTCCGTCGCGTCGGTGTTGTCTGGGTTGTCCGTACTCATGGGTCAGTCACTCTCGGCTTCGTCTGCGTCGTTCGGTCCGCGATTCGCCCAGTCGCCGTAGAGATAGGAGCGCTCGTAGCCCGCGCCCGTCACGGCGTCGCCGATGACGACCAGCGCCGAGGCGCGGTAGCCCGCCTCCTCGACCTTGTCCGCGATATCGCCGATCGAGCCGACAATCACGTCCTCGTCCGGCCAGGAGGCGTGATAGATCACCGCGACCGGCGTCTCGGGATCGTGGCCGTCCGCGAGCAGCCGATCCATCGTGTCGCGGACGGCGTGGGTCCCGAGGTAGATACAGGTCGTCACGTCGCCCATTGCCACGAACTCGGAGATGTGGTCCTCCTCCGGCTCCAGGGTCTTGCCCTGCGGCCGGGTGAACGCGACGTGATTCGAGACCTCGTTGAGCGTCAGCTGAGTCCGCAGCGTCGCGCTCGCGGCGAACGCCGAGGTGACGCCCGGCACGAAGTACGTCGGCACGCCCTCATGCTCTAAGGCGTCCATCTGCTCCAGAGCGGCCCCGTAGATGGCGGGGTCACCGCTGTGGAGCCGAACGACGTTCCGGCCCTCCTCGTAGGCGTCTCGCATCAGCGGGATCAGCTCCTCGAGATCCTTCCCGACGGAGTTGACGAGTTCGGCGTGGTCGCAGTACTCCGCGAGCAGTTCGCTGTTGACCAGCGACCCCGCGTGGACCACGAGGTCGGCCGACTCGAGTAGCTCCTTCCCCGCGACGGTCAGCAAGCGCGGGTTGCCGGGACCAGCGCCGACGAAGGGAATCCCCTCCTGCTCGTCGCCGGCGCTGTGTTCGAAAATCCGATCGTCGAGTTCCTCGTGGCGGCGCTCGCCTTGGGAGTCGATCGCGTCCTGAGGGTCGTCGCCGGTAGTATCGTCCGTCATACTCAGTGTCCTCCGCAGTCGCCGTGCGCACAGCCCTCGGCGATCTCTTCGCTGACTACCGCCCCGCCGTCCGCGATGGGTTCACCGCTCGTCGACTCGCCGTCCGCGTCGCCATCGCTTGCCTCGTCCACCGACTCGTCGCTGTCTTCCAGAAACGCCGCCGTCGCCTGCTCAATCTCGAGATCCGCCTTCTCGGCGTAGGCGAGCGTGTAGTAGTCGCGCTCGTCGATCTCGGTTGGGTCGTCGGTGATGATCGTCTCGCCTTGCTCCATGAACAGGCGGCGGCCGTAGGTCACCTCGTAGCCGGCCGCGACGAGCCCCTCGTGGGTCGCCGGCGCGTCGGTGACCTTGAACAGGATCATCCGGTCCGCCCCCGTCGGGCTCGCCCCGTTGGCGGCCTCGCGCAGGGAGAGCCCCGCACCGGCCTCGATCTCGACCCCCATCGCGGTCGCGAAGGCCGTCACGGCGCTGACGCCGGGGATGATCTCCAGATCCACGTCGGGGTGGAACGCGTCGATCGTCCGCCGCAGGTGGCCGAACGTCGAGTAGACGTTCGGATCGCCCAGCGTGACGAAGGCGACGTCGCCCTCGCGGGCCTTGGGGGCGACCTCCGCGGCGGCCTCCTTCCACGCCGCTCGCAGCTTCTCCTCGTCTTTCGTCATCGGGAAGTCCAGATCCCCGATTTTCGACTCGTCGACGTGTTCGAGTGCGACTGAGCGGGAGAGCCGCCCCGGCGAGTAGACCACGTCGGCGGTCTCGAGAATCCGCTTGCCGCGGACGGTGACGAGGTCGGCTTCGCCGGGACCGAGGCCGACGCCGTAGAGGGTCATCGCTGCTCCCCTCCACGGCCGTCTGCAGCGACGGTTTTCCCGTCGTCGTCCTCACCGTCCGAATCTGGCGTCGCACTCCCGACCAGCATGTAGACCGGGTTATCGGAGTCGAAGCTCGTCGCGCCAGCGAGGTCATAGCCGTGGCTCACTTGGAACTGAACGACCTCCTTCAGCAGGTTCCGCTCGCGGAACGCCTCGGTCGCCTGCCCGGCGACCTCGAGCCGCGAGACGTTCATCACCACGCGATCGATTTCGGTCTCGACGGCGTAATCGAGCACGGCCTCGAAGTTCCGGCTCCCGCCCACGAATAGCGCGTCGGCGTCGTCGGGCAGCCCCTCCGGAGCTTCCGCGTTGCGCAACTCGACGTCGGCCACGATCGACTCCTCGTTGGCCACGAGGTTCTTCTCGGTCGTCTCGAGTCGGTCGGCTGTTCGCTCGAGGGCGGTCACCCGCCCGGCCCGCTGTGCAGCCTCGATCGTGACGGCCCCCGTACAGGAGCCGACCTCCGCGAAGTGGTCGTCCGACTCGAGTGCAAGCTTCGAGCGGACGACGGCGCGGACCTCTGATTTGGTCGGTCCGGCCTTCGCATCGTGTGGCAGCGCGATGGGTGGCATCACCCGTGGATGACTGTCGCATCCACTAAAACAATTTTGGTTGAGTTAGAGCAAATTATATTGCTCATTCTGGGTTGGACCAGTGAAAGTGTCGTTTATTCAGTGCCGTCCTGGTCGACGAGCGCGGCGAACCAGATTCGAGTGCCAAACTGACTCGGAAGCCAGACCGCCGATCTGCGTTCGTCGTGTCCGATCGGCGAGTGGGAGACCGAAAAGGGGACACCGTCGGGAAACTCGGCCCCATCGATGGTCAGACGAACGAAACGATCGGTGACCTCGAGAACGTCTGTGGTGAGTGGTCTACAAGTGAACAAGGCGGTTCACAACGGCTGTGCGTTCAGCGTCGACCGGTTTTCAACGGGAAAGCAGAACCTGTCGCGACTACACAGGCTGTCGGACCACGAGCACAACCAGATCCGAGAACGGCGTGTCCTCCCGGCCACCGCCGCCCGCGTGTTCCGACAGTTCGGCTAGCGTGAACCGGTGTATCCGCTCGTCCTCGTGGGTCAGCTTCTCGCAGACCAGCGCTTCGAGGTTGGGGTCGGCACCACGCTCGAGCAGCAACTCGGCGAGATCCCCTGGCATCTGATCGAACGGCCGCGGGAGCGCGAGCAAGTGGCGGTCGTCCTCGACAACCGCCGCCGCGAGTCGGTCCACGTCGGCCCCAAGGTCGCCGCTCTTGTGGAGTGTGACGAACTCGGTATCCTCCATCGGAGTCCGAGCGCGGCTCGCGGCCACCTGTAACGAGGAGATGCCGGGGACGACGCGTACCGGCCGCGGCTCGACGTCTCGAGCGTCCGCTTCTCGTCTCACGGCGTCCTGAACCTTCCCAACGAACTGGTAGCCCGAGTGGTTGGGGTCGCCCATCGCGACGGCAGTGCCCGACTCGCCGGCCGCGATACGCTCGGCGAATTCCGCGAGTGCCTCGGCCTCGTCCCTGTAGCCGCAGGTCAGCAGATCGGCGTCGGTCAGGTCCTCGACGAACTCTACGACGGTCGTGAAGCCGACGACGACGTCGGCCTCCTCGATCGCCCGCCGACCGCGCGGCGTGAGGAACTCCTGATTACCCGGACCGACGCCGACGGCGTAGACGGGATCGTCCGCCTCCTCGTCGATGGCCGACTCGGCCGCCGCAGCCGCAAACGTCGCCGGATCTGGCCCTGCATCGAGGTCGTACTCGCCGCTCATTTGTCCTCGCTTGTGGCTCGGGTCGCACGCTCGTCCGCTGTACGCTCCAACTCGAGTTCGTCGGTGCGGATGTCCGTGGCGACGTGGATCAGTTCGTTCGTCAGCGCGGCGGCGAGACCGCTCCCGCCGCGGCGGCCGACGTGGGTAATTGCAGGGACGCCATACGCCTCGCTGACCTCGCGGATGCGCTGGCGGCTCTCCTCGGCCTTGACGAAGCCGACGGGGTTGGCGACCACGACCGCAGGCCGGGTCCCCTGTTCGATGCAGTCCGCGAGTGCGAGTGCGGCCGTCGGCGCGTTGCCGATCGCGACGATCGTGCCCTCGAAGGCGTCCTCCTTGTCGAGTTCGAGCACCGCCGCGGCGGTCCGAGTCATCCCTGTCTTCTTTGCGAGTTCCTTCCCGTTCCCGATGGCTTTGGAGACCTCGCAGTCGTGGCCTCGTCCCGTGATGCCGGCTTTGACCATCGTGATGTCCGTAATTACGTCGGTCGCCTCGAGCACTGCCCGCGCGCCTGCACGAACGGGCGCGTCCTCGTCGTCGCCGAGGTCGTCGCTGCCGGTAAAGCGGATCAGGTGCTGGAACTCGATGTCGCCCATCGAGTGGACTGACTTCTGTCGCAGCCGGTCGGCCAACGTCTCGTCGGGGACGAACTGCCGGACGATGTCCATGCTCGTCTCGGCGATGTCCATCGCGTTCTGGGTCGTCGCACCGAGGTCGGCGTACTCTTCCTCGAACGTCTGGCTATCACTGTTACTCATACTGTCTCACTCTCGTCGGTTGTCGTCTCGATCGTCTGCCGAATAGGTTCGTCAGTCATCGGTCGTTACCCCCGCGCCGACGGCCTCGTTGGTCGTCTGCGCCTCGAGATCACCCTCGACCTCGAGATTCAGATCGCGCAGGCGGTCGACGGTCTCCTCGTCGGCGTTCCAGAGGTCGCGCTCGATCGCTTCGAGCAGCGTGTCCGTGATGGATTCGAGTGCCCACGGGTTGACATCGCGCAGCCACTCCTGGCGCTCCTCGTCGAAGGCAAACTTCTCGGCGACCGCCTCCCAGAGCGTGTCGCTGACAACGCCGGTCGTCGCGTCCCAGCCCAGCGTCACGTCGACGGTCGTCGAGAGGTCGCCGGCGCCCTTGTAGCCGTGCTCCTCCATGGACTCGAGCCAGTCGGGATTCAGCACGCGAGAGCGCATCGCCTTGCGGACTTTCTCCTCGTTCGTGTAGACGTCGACGTTGTCGGGGTCCGAAGAGTCGCCGACGTAGGAGGCTGGCTCCTCACCCGAAATCTCGCTAACAGCCGAGATGAAGCCGCCGTGGAAGGCGTACCAGTCCGAGGAGTCGAACTCGTCCTGTTCCATCGTGTCTTCGATCTTCACAGTCGCGTCGACACTCGAGAGGCGCCGCTCGAAGGCGTCGTGGGCGTCCAAAACCCGTCCGCGAGAGCCCATCGCGTAGCCGCCCCACTGGACGTAGACGCTCGCGAGGTCCGAGCGGTCGTCCCAGTTGCCCTCGTCGACGGCCTTGTTCGTCCCGGCGCCGTAGCCGCCGGGTTTGGTCGTGAACACGCGGTGTTTCGCGGCCTTGTGGGCGTCGGATTCGTCGAGGCCCTCCTCGTCCTGCAGTTCTTCGGCCTCCTCCTCGACGTGTTTCTTCACGTAGTTCATCTCGTGGGGTTCGTCGAGATCGACGACTGCGTCGACCGCGTCGTGGATGACCCCCGCCGCGGCCGGGAAGGCGTCGCGGAACAGACCGGAGACGCGCGTGGTCACGTCGATCCGCGGTCGATCGAGTTCCTCGAGCGGAATCGGCTCGACATCGTCGATCCGCCCGGCGTCGGTCCACTGCGGTTCGACGCCCATCATGGCAAGCACCTGGGCGATGGTCTCCCCGCGCGTTCGTACGGTCGGAGTGCCCCAGGCGACGACGCCGATCTCCTCGGGGTACTCGTCGTTCTCGTCGTGGTGACGCTCGAGGACGCCCTCGGCGACTTCTCGACCCACCTGCCAGGCGGGCTTTGCGGGTACCTTGCGCGGATCGAGCGTGTAGAAGTTCCGCGCGGTCGGCAGCAGGTCGACGCCGCCGCGAGTCGGCGCACCCGATCCACCGGGCGGGACGTACTCGCCGGAGAGCGCGTCCGCAGTGCGCGGAATCTCGTCCTCGGCTCCCTGCACGCGGGGCTGGGCCTCCTCGCAGATGTACGCCAGCGCCTTCCGGAGGTCGTCGTGGGCGCCCGATTTGGCCCGCGCGTCGCCGATCGTCTCGAGATCGACGACGAGCAGGTTCATGTTGACCTCAACGTCAGACTTCGTCTGACGAGCCTCGTCCTCGCGCTGCTCGGACGAGACGTCGTCGGACCCCATTTCACGCTCGGATTCCGGCACGTCGAAATCGTGTTCCGCCAGCGTCTCCACGAGGTCGAGACTGGTCTCGTGGACTACGTCGGCGGCTTCGGCATAGGTCATGCCCAGGTCCTCGTCGTACTCACCAGGCGCGTTCAGCATCGTCTCGTAGTCGACACCAAGCGCGCCGGCGACGCTCTCGCGCAGGCTCGGCGCGCCGGGGTTCTCGAGTCGGGTCAGCGCGACGAGGTACTCGACCAGCCGCTCGTCTTTCGGCGGCTCGGACATCGTGTGGAGGCCGAGTCGAATCTGGGTCGTCTTGACGTCCGTGAGGTACTCGTGGACCCGTTCGACGAGTTCGTCAACGTCGACCTCGTCGCCGTCTACGTCTCCCTCGGCGAGTGTCGAACCGGCTTCGTCGGGGCCACGAACGTCGGCTTTCTCGTCTCGCGGGTCACTTCGTTCCCCACTCGACTTTTCCGAGGCGCGTGGCGCCTCGCTCTCGTCGATCTCGCCGGCGATTCCGAGTTCGACCGCGAGGTCCAGTTCCTCGACTTTCTCCCGGATGAGTTCCTCGAGGTGCTCGCCGTCGTCCGCGCGGGCGTCTTCCATGCCCGCTTCGCGGTACTGATTCGCGAGCTCCTCGAGTTCCGCGAGTTCGTCGTAGGTGCCCGCCGACCGCATGACCGGCGTGAGGTAGTCGACGATGGCGGCGTAGGAGCGCCGTTTCGCCTGGGTCCCCTCGCCGGGGTTGTTGACGATGTAGGGGTAGACGTTCGGGACATCGTCTATCAGTTGGTCGGGCGCGCTTTCCCCATCGAGGCCAACCGTCTTGCCGGGGAGCCACTCGAGACTCCCGTGCGTTCCCAGGTGGACGACCCCGTCGACCTCGAACTCGTTGCGCAGCCAGCCGTAGAACGCGTAGTAGTCGTGTGGCGGCTGGAGGTCCGAATCGTGGTAGACCTTCGAGGGGTCCATGCCGAATCCACGGGGCGGTTGCACCGTCACGAGCACGTTGCCGAACTCGACGCCCGGAATCGCGAACGGGCGGTCGGGCGCCTCGCCCCACTCCTCGACGACGTTCTCCTGGAACCCCTCGTCGGCGTCGCTGAACCACTCCTCGTAGGTGTCGGGGGAGACAACGTCGACGGAGAGGTCGCGAACGTCTTCGGGGGCGACCCAGCGGTCCTCGAGCGTGAGCTGCGAGGTCAGTTTCTCGACGAGCGTCTGGCCGTCGTCGGGCATCTCGCCGTCGAGGTTGTACCCCCGCTCGTCGAGTTCCCCCAGCAGATTCACAGTCGATTCGGGCGAGTCGAGCCCGAACGCGGTGCCGATCCCGTCGTCGCTCGGCGGGTAGTTGTGGAGGACGACGGCGATCTGTTTTTCCTCGTTGGGCGTGTGGCGCAGCTGTGCCCAGTTGACCGCCAACCGCGTCGCGTGGTCGATCCGGTCGTCGATCGGGAAGTGGTGTTTCGGCGCGGAGCCGATGCCGGCCTCGTCGTCGGTGCGCTCTTTGCCCGAGATGGGATGGGTGATGACGTTCCCGTCGAATTCGGGGAGGGCGACCGAGAGGGCGAGTTCGAACCCCATCACGCCGGTGTCGCTGGACTCGTACCGCGAGCGCGAGCGCATCGTCGTGACCGTCTGGAGGACCGGGACGCCCAGTCGATCGAGGAAGACGTCCTCCGCGCTCTCGCCCTCGTCGTCGCCGGACTGCGTCCGGCTGCCAGAGGGATTCCATCCCTCCCCGCTGGCCGACCGGCCGCGCTCGTCCATCGACAGTGAGAACATGAACGACGACAGGACGGCGTCGACGACGGGCTGGCCACCGGCGGTTTCACCGCCTTCTCGAGGCGTCTCCGACACCTCGCCGTCTTCGTCCAGCAGCCAGTTGTCGGTGACCCACTCGGCGTCCTCCTGCTCGTCTGTGTCGGTCGCCGGGTTACAGAAGATCGGGAGGGCGTTGGCGCCCTGTTCCTCGAGTGCCCGGACCTGCCGATCGACGTACCGGGTGTTCTCGTGGGTCCAGTGGGATTCGTAGAACCAGATCGCGACCGTCGGCCGGTCGGAGTCGTGGGTTTCGAGCAGTTCTTCGTAGCCGACCCCCGGATAGTCGGGGTGGTAAACCCCCTCCGTCGGCAGTTCCTGGGGCTCGTCGTACTCGAGAACCCGGTCCTCGTACTCGGCGACGAGGAACCGACACAGGTTGGCGACGTTGATCGTACCGCCTTTCTCCAGATACTCGTAGGCGAGGTCACGATGGTCGTCGGCGACCGTTGTGTCCTCGAACGCGAAGGCGTCGCCCGTCGCTTTGACGATCAGCGGAACGTTCGCCTCCTCGAGTGCCCCCGTCGCGTAATCGTAGCCCGGCATGCTGTCCTCAGCACCGTGCAGCCAGAAGATCGCTGCTCCGGCGTCGTGCAGTTCGTCGACGAACTCGTCGATCGCCGCCTCGTCGTCTAAGTCGCTCTCTGAGCGAACGACCAGTTCGACATCCTCGAGGCGCTCGGCCGCACGGCCGATCGATCCGAGTTCGTTCTCCGTCGCGGTGTAGATCCCGATATGTGCCATCGAATTTTTAAACCTCTATTGTATTAGCGCAACTATGGTTGTAAACGCCGGGGGCAAAAACCTGTCGTCGATCCCCTTTCCGGCGATCGTCGGCCAACCGGAACTCAAGCGTGTGTTGCTGACGGTCGCCGTGAACGATTCGCTCGACGGCGCGTTAATCGTCGGCGAGAAAGGCACCGCGAAATCGACCGCTGTTCGAGGGCTCGTCGATCTGTTGCCCGAACAGCGCGTCGTTGCGGAGTGTCGATTCAGTTGTGCACCCGACGATCCGAGCCGCCAGTGCCCGGATTGTCGAGAACGCGATGCTGACGAGTTCTCCGTCGAGACCCGTCCCGTCCCCCTCATCACGCTCCCGCTCGGAGCGACCCGTGATCGGGTCGTCGGAACGCTCTCGGTCGAAGACGCGCTGGCCGGCGAGGCCGAGTTCGATCCCGGCCTACTCGCTCGCGCAAACCGCGGCGTCCTCTACGTCGACGAGGTCAATCTGCTCGACGACCACCTCGTCGATGTCCTTCTCGATGCGGCCGCGAGCGGCGTCAACACCGTCGAGCGTGACGGCGTCAGCGTCTCCCATCCGGCAAACTTCACGCTGATCGGGACGATGAACCCCGAGGAGGGCGATCTCCGGCCGCAGCTCCGGGATCGGTTCGCCCTTCGGGCAACCGTCGAGGGCTGTCGAGATATCGCGGACCGCGTCGAGATCATCGACCGAGCGATCGACCGCGGTACCGACCCGGATCCAACCGAAGCCCACGACGCCGATGTCGAGCGACTCGTCGAGACGGTAACCGAGGCGCGCGAACGCCTGCCCCGCGTCAGCGTTCCCGACGAGTTCAAAGCCGAAATCGCCGAGCTGTGCCTCGATGCCGGCGTCGACGGCCACCGCGGCGACATCGCCACGGCGAGAACCGCCGCGACGCTGGCCGCACTCGAGCACCGAACGACCGTGATCGAGTCGGACGTTCGCGAGGCGGCCGCCTATACGCTGCCACACCGCCTCCGGAGTACACCGTTCGAAGACGAACCGGAGCTCGACGACCTGCTCGAGGATCGGTTCGAGGAGGAATCGCGGGGGGAGGAGAAAGGCTGTCTCTTATACACATCNAGATGTGTATAAGAGACAGCAGTGAACGAGAGCCCGCACCCGCGGACGGCGGCGAGCGCGGGACTGACGACGGCAATGGTCGCCAACGCGACGAGTCCAGTGAGAGTAACGACGACCACAACGGCGACTCGCACGGTTCAGATACTGACGACGCAGAATCCGAAAACGCCGGCCACGGACGGCGGCCAAACGGGGACAGGGGATCGGCTTCAGCCGAGAACGAGCACGCAGAGCACAGCGATCGCGACGACTCTGCCGAGACATCCGAAGCAGAGACGGAGTCTGACGAGAGCGGTGACGAGAGCGCCCGTCCGCTCGTTCCCGGTCAACGACGGGCCGAGATCGGCGACGCGAGCGCGCCGGAGCTGGAGACGCCGGACGCCACCGCCGAACGCTCCGCAAATACGAGCGGCTCTCGTGCGAGCGTCGCACCCGACGCCGATAATCGGGGTGCCCGCATCAGGACGGAAGCCGCGTCGGACGCGGGCCCGATAGATGCGGCGGCGTCGGTCCGATCCGCTGCGGCTCGCGGCGCATCGACCGTTGAGGCGGGCGATCTCCGCCAGTCCGTCCGAACTGGCGAAACGTCAACGACGATCGTCTTCGCGGTCGACGCGAGCGCATCGATGCGGCCCGCGATGCGGACCGCGAAAGGTGTCGTCCTCGAGCTTTTGCGAGACAGCTACCAGCAGAAAGACGACGTCGCGTTCGTCGCGTTCGCGGGCGAGGAAGCTGACGTGTTGCTCCCACCGACGAACAGCGTCTCCCTCGCCGCGCGTCACCTCAAGGAGCTTCCGTCTGGCGACCGAACGCCGCTTCCAGCCGGTCTCGAAACCGCCCGGTTGGTCGTCGAGCAATCGGACACCGAAACGGCCATCGTCGTCCTCGTTACCGATGGAAGAGCAAACGTGGCCGACGGAAGTCCGACTGACGCGACGCGAAACGAGGCGCGACGGCTTGCACGCACCGGGACAGAACTCATCGTCGTCGATGCCGGTGACGAGTCTCGGGCTGGTCTCTCGGCTCTTGTTGCTGATACTGCCGACGGTGAACGTGTTCCGTTGTCGTCTCTCTCGGCAGACCTCGTTCGCTCGGTCATCGACTCGACGACTACCGAGTAGTTCCATTCCTCTGTGGCGTTGGTCTCGTCGGCAGTGTCTCTGAAACCTGCTCCTGTACTCGAGTACACGCTTCCCAACGACCAACGAAGGACGCGAGAACTGACGGGGTAGCAGAGAGTCAGAAATGCCGCCTGAAGTCATCTCTGCGGTGTTCGGGCCTGATAGAACTATAGCGCTGTGCCGACTAGAGATGGTATGGAACAGACATACAAACGCTTCACTGTGATGGCCGGCAGCGCCGCGGTCGCCGCTGCCGTGTTGACGATCATCTTCACCCCCCCATCTGCGCTCGCGGCGGTGTTCTCGTTCGTGTCGATCATGCTAGCCGTGCTCGCACTCTCGTACGTCGTCGGGTCGTTCAGAGCCCCTCGAGTCAGGACGACGGCCAGTACTGGCACTGGTACTGGTACCGGTACCGGCCGTGGGTCTGGCGCAGCGTCCGGAACGCCCGACGCTAGTGAGAGCACACCGGAACATCAAACCGACGCTGCACAGGTGGATGCCGAGGAGTTCAGATGGCTCGTCCGCGAGGGAATCGGCGTGGCGATCGCCTCGATGTTCGGCTTGCTCCTGCTCGTGCTGTTTCTTCTCGAGGAGACCGCGGTCGTACAGGGTCCCGAGACAGCCGTCGACGAGTGGGCAGCCTGGCTGGTCCTGGGGGTCCTCGCGCTCGTGTTGATTGTACTTGGGCTGTGGAGTTGGCGCGGTCGCGAGCAGTGACGTCCATCTTGTTTCGCTTCGGGCCAGTCAAGCCGTTCTGGCCACGCTGGCAGTGTTGCTATGCAGCGCTTTAGCACTCCATAAACGAGCATGAAGTGACGAGAAACGACTAAAAACAGTGCGGACGACCAGTCGTTTATTTGTACTGTACTGATGGAGCCTCGAGTACAGCAATGTCCACAGATCAATCCACACACGCCACGTCGCAGTCGGTCCGCTACGAGACGATCCAGTCGATCAGCAAGCTCCTGCTGGGGACCATCGCGTTGCTCGCGTTCGTCGGCCTCGTCTCGGTACTCCCCGGCGTCGACCGCGTCATTCCGGGAACCCCGATCACGGTGATGGCGATCGTGAGCTTCGTCGCGACGATTGCAGTGGTTGGGCTGTTGCTCGTACTCGCACCCGGACTCGCCGAACTCGTCCGTTCGACGCTCGACGGCCCGCAGCAGGTCGTCGACGATATCGCCTCGGTGGTTCACCTGTTCGTCGTCCTCGTCGCCGTACTGGTCGCCCACAGCGGCATGGCACCGGCGATCACCCCGCTGCTAGAGGGTGCGACCTGGGTGTACGACGTCGTGTTCTTCGCGATCGCCCTCCCACCGCTCGCGATCCTCGCAGCGCGTGTCTACGTTTCGCTCGACCCAATGTCGGAACTCCTCGCAGACCGTGTTGCGGGGCCGGACACAAATGCAGACGCAGCGTCGAACGCGTCGACGGCCAATCCTGACGACAGCACAGCGACGCCCACAGACGATGAGAGCGAGGACACAACTCGAGACCAGCGTGCCGAACGCCGAACGGTACTCGAGTCCACCGTCGGGGAGGAGGGTACCGACGACGCAGACGAGCGCGGGAACGATACTGAGGGCGAGTCGTCCAAGTGAGTCTGTTCGGCAAACTAAGAGCGAGTCGTTCGAGTACGGCCGACCGGAGCTCGATGACCACGAATCGGGCCGAGTGAGTGCCAATCGGCAGCCGACGCAGGTTTTGGTATCGTCGCCTGACGAGCCGCTGACGGTTTAACAAACCGATAATGAAGAGTCTCGTCTGCTTCTCGCCGACCAAGACACGTGCACGGACAGCTCGGACAGCGACTGCAGTCGGCCAGTGTGGCCGACCGCTGTCGTCGCCGAACCACACTCTCAGAAACCTACGAATGATACGATGAGTCGGACGTCCCGCCGCGACGAGACAGCATCGAACGCACAGGAATCTCCCACGAACATCGACGACGAACCGAACTCGAAGTCAGCATCGACGAGTTCGCTCGACACCCTCGTCATCGGCATCGACGCAGGCTGTATGCCGGTCTTCGAGCGCCTATTCGAGGAGGGCCGCATCCCGACGATCGAACGCCTCTGTACGGACGGGCTGGCCGCGCCACTCGAGTCCCAGATTCCGCCGTGGACGCCGAGCGCCTGGCCGTCGGTCTACACCGGTCAGAACCCCGGCAAACACGGCGCGATCGGCTTCGTCGGCTACGACGGCTACGACTGGCACGTCACCAGCAACGACGACGTCGACGCACACCCGCTCTGGACGCTGCTCGACCAGCAGGGGCACTCGAGTGTCGTCGTCAACGCGCCGGTCACGCATCCGCCGGACGAGTTCGACGGCGCGGTGATTCCCGGCTTCCTCGGGCCGGAGGATCCACCGTGTCAGCCTGCCGGACTGCTCGACGAGGTACGCGACGAAATCGGCGAGTATCGGGTGTATCCGAACTACACTCGAGATGACGACTCGGTGTCCGAGTCGGCGAAAATCGACGAGTACCAGCGGCTGGTCCGGATGCGCGGTGACGCCTTCCGCTATCTCGCGGACGAGTACGACCCCGACTTTGGCTTTCTGCAGTTCCAGAAGACGGACACGGTGTTCCACGAGTTCGCGGGCGCTGAGGACAAGGTTAACGCCGTCTACGAGGCGACCGACGAGGCGATCGCGCAGGTGCTCGACGAGTGTGAACCGGATCGCGTCTTCCTCGTAAGCGACCACGGGATGGGGCCCTACGAGGGGTACGAGTTCCGGCTCAACGAGTTCCTGCGCGACGAGGGGTTCCTCGAGACGACAACGGGCGGGAAGGGGATGCCCTCCTGGACGCCGATGCGACGGCGACTTCGCGAAGGCGAAGAGTACGACACCTGGGAGCCGGGGACGGTTGCGCGCGCAGCCTCTGTCGCCGCCAAATTCGGCATTACCGCCAGTCGAATTCGGACGGTACTCGAGCGCGTCGGCCTCGCGGAGTTGGCGATCAAGTACGCGCCGAGCGGCGTCTCCCGGACCGCGAACGAGCAGGTGGACTTCGGGGAGTCGAAGGCCTACGTTCGTGCTCGGACGGAACTCGGTGTTCGAATCAATCTCGAGGGACGCGAGCCGATGGGCGTCGTTCCGCCCGCGGAGTACGACGACCTCCGCGAGGAACTCATGGAGACGCTACGTCGCGTCGAGACGCCGGACGGTGAACCGTTCTTCGAGACGGTCGCACCTCGCGAGGAGTACTTCCACGGCGAGAACGTCGGGGAGACGGTCGACATCGTGACGATTCCGGCCGACTTCGAACACGCCCTCTCGGAACAATTCCGCGAGGATGCGGACGACTACTTCGGACCGGTCGAGCCGTGGAATCACAAACTCGACGGAATCTTCGTCGCCGCGGGAGAGGGGATCGACGAGACGGCTGCGATCGACCGCGCGCACCTCTTCGACGTTGCCCCGACCGTGCTGGCTGCGATGGGTGTTCCCACCAGCGAGCGGATGGACGGCGAGGTCGTGCCAGTCGTCGAACCAACTGAAGCGATTGCGTATCCAGCCTACAGTGGCGTCGGTGCCGGAGACCGAGACCGAGACGGGGCGGACGAGACAGAAGATCGGGAACGAACTGCCGAAGACAGAAACGAAAACGAAAACGAGAACGAAAGCAACCGCGACCGCGACCGCGAGCGCCCCGACGCCGACGACGACGTCACGGAACGACTCGCGGACCTGGGGTACATGAACTGAGACAGTCGAATCAGACAGTTCCAGCCGCTACAATCGGCTTAGACACACGATAAGTATGGGGTCGCGAAACCGACAGTCGTTCGAACAGAGACCGCTATGGGGTTCATCGCAGAGATCTACGTCGCTCACGACGAACTCGTGCTCGCGCCAACGATCGATCATCATCCGGACGTGACGATCAGGTACGAGTACGAGGTTGAAACTGCGGAGACGATGACGTACTTCGTCTCGGTCTTTACTGACGAGTACGACCATCTCGAGGCGACGATGGAAGCGGATCCAACGGTCTCGGATCCCGCCTGTATCGCGACGTTCGAGAACCGAGCGATCTACCGCGTTCGCGTCGAGACGGACCGGCACCTGGTTCCCGAGCGCTGTGCCGAACGGGGACTGTTCGTCTTTACGATCACGAGCGGCGACGGCGGCTGGGACGCCCGCGTTCACTTCCCGAACCGTGAGACGCTGGCCGCGTTTCGCGAGTACTGTCGCGAACAGGGGATGACGTTCCGTGTGAACCAACTCTACGAGTCCTCGGCCTCCGATGACGGCACGTACTTTCTGACCGAGCAACAACACGAGATTCTCTCGATGGCGTACTACGCGGGTTACTACGACATTCCCCGTGGCGTCACACAGGACGACCTCGCCGAACAGCTCGATATTACCGACTCTGCGGTCTCACAGCGTCTGCGCCGTGCGGTTGGTGAGCTGATCGGAGCCACGCTCGACGACGAGCGGACCCCCGACGAGTACCGGTAGTCCGGTGTCTCCGGTCTACACAGTCTCGCTTCACGCTTCGCGCTTCGCTCGCCACACCCCGCTTGATATTCGGTATCCGCCACTCGCGACGTGCGGCAGCGTCCCCTACTCGAGTGCACTCTCTGGTTCGTTCGGATTCATACCGTTACGTGATTCCCGGGATCTAGTTCTGGATACTCTCTTAACTACCTGTTAAACAGTATTCGCAAACTGGGGCCGCACCTGCCCTGTGTGGCGTTCTCATGCATGTTTCATCGTATGCAATCGTTGCAGTTCGTACAGCAAGGGAGAATATGATCTCAGCAGACTGTTATATCGAACTTAAAGGCTTGCTATCCGAATCCATAGATACTGGACCTAGAGATTACTCAAAGTAAAGTGACTATCAATGTCGGAACGAAGTGGTATGCGGAACGCGGTACTTGGGGACAGATGCGACGAAACGGACACACCGAACGCTGACACGGATTCTACAACTGGCTCGGCTGCTGGGGATGGGAACCTGAACGGGACCGAAGCCGGAAGTGAGAATCCACCGACTCGATCGCGACGAACCTTCCTCCAGGGCGCATCGATCGCCGGTATTGCAGCACTCGGCCTCGGGGCCGCCGCAACGAGCCCCGCAACGGCTGTCCACGAAAACGGCGAGGACTTCGACAACGTCGTCAACATGGTCGACGCCGGCGCGGACCCGACCGGCCAGGAGTCGATTACGCCGGTACTCGAGAGCGTCCGTGCTGACAACACGATGTTGCTCTTCCCGGAAGGAGAGTACTACATCGACGAGCAGTTCCGGTTCACCGGGTTCGAGAAGTTCGGCATCGTCGGGGACGGTGCCACGCTCATCCCGGCGAACTATCACGACTTCGACGGGCCGCAGTTTCGCCTGTTTCGGCTCGGCGTCTCGTACAACCCGGGTGGCCACCTTCTCTTCGAGGGAATCGACGTCGACCAGACGGCACCCGACACGGGGATTCGAGTCATCGAGGCGACGATCGCAGATCATCTCGAAGTCCGTGACGTGACGGTCCACGGCGAGCACGACAGCGGCACGTGGGGACCAGGTATGTTCGCTATGGCGGACCCGAACGGTGAGGGAATCGTCGAACGGTTCCGTGCACCCGACGGCGGCCTCCACGCGGATCAGACTCCGAACGCGGGCAACATCTGGCGCGGCCCGATCGGTATCGAGGCCAACACCAACATCGGCCACATCGAGTTCAAAGACTGCGAACTCGGCGGCTTCCCGGACAACGGTCTGTACGCGATCAACGAGGAGGGCTCCGTCTACGTCAACGGCGGCGAGTTCCGCAACAGCAACGGCGCGAACGTTCGCGTCGGCGGCCAGGGAAGCATCGTCCGCGGTGCAACCGTCGAGATCGACCGAACACGCTCGTACGACAACAGCCAGCGTGCGGTTCGCCTCGAGAACGGCGACGAACTCCACGTCGACAACGTGGATATCTCGATCACGTCGCCACAGCCGACCAGCCACGCCGTCTCGGTGATGAACACCTGCCACTCCTCGCGCATCGAGAACACCTCGATCGAGATCAGCGGCGATCAGGTGAACCACGGCATCGTCGTCTCGCCGGACGCCGGCTACACGCACGTCTACGGCGGCGAGATCGTCCACGAAGCGGCCGGTGGCTACCCGTTCTGGATCCGCGACAGCGACAAGGACGACCAGGTGCTCGTCGAACTGCTCGACATTTCGGGTGAGGGCGGGGTCACCGGTGCCGGCTTCCGCGACGGCATCCGCTGTGGGCGCAACGGCTGTCGGTTCAGCAACGTCACCGTCGACCAGCCCGGTCGCAACGGTGTCGACCGGAACGGGATCTACCTCGCCGGCGACGACACCACCCTCTATCGCTGTACCTTCCAGGCGAGCCAGTACCCCTACATCGACAACGGGAACGGCAACCACCTCCGGAACTCGACGACCGAATCTCACAATCCGAACCTCGAAGGCGTTCGCCTCTACCCGGGCATCGACAGTCCCGAACTCAGAGTGAACGAGATTGCAAACGGCATCGACGACCTCGGTGCTAGCAACGTCGTCACCTGGCGGAACACGATCGTCTGAAGTCGAGACTCACAATCTTCCTACCGGGCTGCCGCTGCTCGAATCAGCTGCCGGAACGTCACGACCTCGAGGTCGCGCTCGTCGATCCACTCGAGTGTCTCGCGAATTCGATCCGCGGTCACCTCCTCTTTGAACGTGTGGGCACCGATAATGCCGAGCCCCTCGTCTGCGGCGAGCTGGTCGAGTTCCCGCTGGATCTCCTCGCGTGTCGTGAACTCGATGAAGTAGTCGCGGTTCGTGTCGAACGGGTCGAACGCGTCCGGATCGTTGTGCATCGAGCCCGGATTAACGTTCGCGATGCCGTCGTAGTGCTCGCGGGCGTGGTCGACCGCCCAGTCGTCGACGATATCGTAGGGTGCAAGCAGCGTGTCGATCTCGAAGCCGTGCTCCTCGAGTTCCTGCTTGGAACGTCCGAGGAAGTCGTCCATCACGTCCTCGGGATAGCGCTCGACGGCCTCTCCTGCGGCGAACGACTCGCCGAGCGGTTCGTCAAACTCGAGATAGCCGCCAGTGTCGTCAGTATCCGAGTCGACGACGGTTCGGCGAACGCTCGTCTCACTGTCGGTGATCTCGACGTCGTGGCCGTGGTGAAAGCCGTGGTTTCGCTGTTCGGGGTAGACGCGAGTATCGTCCGGACCAGCGTCTTCGACGAGATCGAACGCGCCGAGGGCGGTGTGATCCGTCGTGTGGGACATGATCTCCCAGCCGGCGTCCTCGAGTTCGGCGATCTGTTCGACGGTCATCCAGTCGGTCCCGTTGAAGTCCTCGCGGCCGATCCATTCGGAGACGATACCCGCGCTCGCGGGCGCGTCGAACTCCTGGTGGACGGGGAACGCCTGCTCGTAGTCTTCGATCGGGCCGTCGTCGTAGACGAAGGCGACAGCGCCGCCGTCGATTTCGGGGATGTTGTCAGCCGTCTCGTCGTCCCCGTTGCCTTCTCCATTGCCATCGTCGCCATCAGCCGCTCCACCATCACCGGACGCGTCGCCGTTACCATCGTCAGCGCCATCCGTACTCGAGTCGTTCGATGCTGGCTCGTCGTCCGACGAACGGAGGTCGGTACAGCCGGCAGTTAGGCCCGCGAGGCCGAGGCCGGCGGTGCCGATGAGTCGACGCCGGCTCAGGCGGCGTCCTGTCGGTTCGGTACCCATTGGTGTTGTCACTCGCTTGCCGTCGCCCGTTCATACTTATAAGTCAGTTAACCGGCTGGTCGGTAGTGTAGAACCGTCTGCTGTCGTCGAACGGTCGTACTGTATTCGGCCGCCGTGGGTCCGCTCGTCGCTGGTCTGATACTGATTGGACAGATGCTGTGCGAGCACCACACATAGCAGTGTGATCGGCTGTGGACGTCAGCGGTCGCTCACGCCGTTTAACCTGGGTATAATAAGGCCCCGTCGGCGTCACCGATCGATCACTGTGGCTCCCGATCGTGCGCGATCGATGAATGGGATGGATGGACAGCGGAGCGTTCGGCAGTGGCGATCGGCGGCGTTGGAGGCTGATTTATGAATAGAAGCATTGCAAGCGGTATTTTCTCGGTCGTCAGTACGAAGGTGATCGTGCTTATCGTCACTGCCCTCTCGACGCCGCTGCTGTACCGGTTCCTCGGTGCGTCGGGATTCGGCGACTACTCCTTCCTGATGTCGGTGTTCGCCATCTACATGATCTTCGTGAGTTCCGGCATCACGGACGGCGTCCGGAAGTTTCTCGCGGAGGACCGAAGCGCACCCAACTGGAGCGAGCACGTCGTCGGCTACTATCTTCGGCTCGCGGTGATCCTCGCCATCGCGGGCGCAGTACTGTTGTTCGTAAGCGCCCAGTTCGGACTCGTCAGTTACGCGTTCGGCGACGAACTGGCGATTTACTTCTACGCACTTGCACTACTCGTCATCACCGCGCAGTTCCGCGACTACGCGCGCAAGACGCTCATGGGGTTCGGACTCGAGCGCTACTCCGAGCCGCTGAAAGTGCTCGACAAGGTCGGTTTCGTCGTCGTCGCGATTCCACTCGTCTACGCTGGCGCTGGCGTCCTCGGCGCGCTTGCTGGCCACCTCTTTGCGAGCCTGCTGGTTGCGACGGTGGGACTGCTCATCGTCCACCGTCGGATCTCGCTCTCCTGCGTGTTCAGCACGCCCAACGCCGACTTCCCGCGGAAGAAGATGCTCACGTTCAACTCGATGAGCATCGCGCTCGTCTTCCTGTTGATGTCGCTCTATCACATCGACATCGTGATGCTCCAGCAGTTCCGCGAGAGCGCAGACGTCGGGAACTACCGCGCCGCGCTCACGCTCGCTGAGTTCCTCTGGTTCGTTCCCCTCGCCCTCCAGACGGTATACGTCCACTCGACGTCTGAACTCTGGTCGCAGAACCGCCACCGGAAGATCACCGAACTCGCCTCGCGGACGACCCGCTACACGCTGCTGTTGACGGTGATCATGGCGGTCGGCCTCGCCGCACTCGCCGACATCGCCGTCCCGATCTACTTCGGTGAGGAAGCAGTGCCCGCGATCGAGCCGCTCTTGCTCTTGCTCCCCGGCGCGCTCGGCTTCGCGCTCGCGCGACCGGTGCTCGCCATCTCGCAGGGTAACGGCACGCTCCGGTACCCCGTCGCCGCAACCGGTGTCGCGGCGCTCATCAACGTGATTCTCAACGGACTGTTGATCCCGCGCTATGGAATGCACGGTGCGGCGGTCGCGACGAGCGTCGGCTACGGCTCGATGTTCGTCTTCCACTGCGTGAGCGCGCGCCAGATTGGCTTCGACCCGCTCGCGGACGCTCGACTCGGGCGCGGGTTCCTCGCTGCGTTGCTCTCCGGTGGGCCGATCTTCGCGCTCTCGACGGCGATCTCGCACCCGATTCTTGCGCTCGTGATCGTTCCCCCCATCGGATTCCTGCTGTTCGTCGGCTTCGCGATTCTCGTGGGTGCACTCGATCCGACGGAACCGTTCGAAATTCTCGGCCTCTTCCCCGATCCGATCGGCGCGAAGGCCGACGCGATTCACGACCGACTCGAGCGCTCGGCTGCCGGACACGGTGCCAGCTCACGGGGCTGGCTCCAGCGACTGCTGTTCGTCGTCGGCCTCTCGCTGCTCGCCTCAGGACTCGCGCTTAGCTTCCTCGGCCCAGCAGTCGACACACTGTTCTGAGTGTTCGTTTGAGTCAGGAGGGACTCGAGTACCCGGCTGTCTTTCTCCCGAGAGTTGTACTGAGTAACTGCCGATAGTGTGATGCGGTGTTCGCTTCTGCTTCCGCTTCTTCGTCCTCCTGCTCGTCGCTCGTTGAACCTCGTTCGCCAGATACTGGTCTCGGACGCCGTCTCAGAGGGAGGACTCGTCTCGAGGAGAGAGTTCCGCTAGTCAACAGACGTCGCTACCAACGAGCTACCAGTGAGAGGAGAACAGGACGACGAGGAGAACGAAAGGCAAGGGCCCAGAGCTTCAACAGACCGTCTCAGTACACCTGTGCCTCGAGCTGCTCGCTCTGGGCCATGTCGAACACCATCGCGAACAGCAGGAGCGACACGCCAAGCGCGAAGACCAGCACGCTCGCGACACCCTCCAGGAACGGCACCGATAGCTGCGAGAGCGCAATGAACAGCGTCCAGAGTCCAGCGAAGACGCCGACGCTGGCGGTCGCCGCCCCAAAGAGATAGAAGAACGCGAGCGGATGGAAGTCAAGTGCGAGGTACTTCGTCTTGAGTCGCCAGAAGAAGTTTCGCAGGAGCATCGTCGAGACCTTCGGAATGTACTCCGAGTAGGTGATACTCGACTCCTCGTCGCCGTAGACCGCCGGCATCGCCACGTCCGCGACGGCCATATCCTCGACGTTTAACTTCACCAGCAGGTCGTTGCAGTAGCCGTAGTACTCGTAGAGCTCCTCGAGTGCAACCGACTCGAGTGCCTCCTGCGAGATGGCGGTGTAGCCGTTCTGGGGGTCCATCGTCTTCCAGTAGCCCGAGGCGACCTTGGTCAGGAACGTCAGGATGGTGTTGCCGACGAACCGAAAGCGCGGCATTGCCTCGCGGTACTCCGCCGAGAGGAGGCGGTTCCCCTTCGTGTAGTCGGCCGTACCCTCGACGATTGGGTCGAGAAGGCGCGGCATCTGCGAGAGGTCCATCTGGCCGTCCGCGTCGACGGTGACGGTCGCGTCGACACCATCCTCGCGGGCGGCGAGGTAGCCGGTCTTGATCGCGCCGCCGGCACCCAGGTTCTCGCGGTGCTGAATCGGCACGACGCGGCCGATCGGATCGTGGACCCGTGCGCGAGTCGCCAGCGCCGAGGTGCCGCCGTCAGTCGCGACGCCAGCGTAGCCATCCTCGCTGCGGGCGTAGCGTTGACCGGTGGCTCGTTCGTGCCCACTCGAGTCCGTTCGTACGTCTCGGTCCGCCGCTGCAGCCTCGCGAATCTCGGTCCAGGTGTCGTCGGTCGACTGATCGTCGATGACGTACAGTCGGTCGACGTACGCCGGCATGTCGGCGATGACGTCGCCGACGAACCCTTCCTCGTTGTACGCCGGGATCACGACGCCGACGCTACAATCTCGGTACATAATGTGTGCTGTGTTGTCGTCAGTTCGTGGCGGTGTGGTCGTTCATTGTGCGTGTTCACGGTCAACTATGGCCTGGCGTCACGGCTCGTACTCGACCAGATCTGCCGTCGTTACGACATCGACGTCCGCGTCGTCGATGTACGACAGCAGGTCCTCGAACGCGAGTTCGCTCATGCTGTTCGGGCCAATTTCCTCGAAGTGAAGCACAGCGAGTTCGCCGTGGGCCGCGGCGTGGTCGACGTAGGTTTTGGTGTCCTCGCCGGCGTTCCCGGAGAAGAATCCGAGGTTGTACGGATCCGAAATCGGGAGCCCGTTCGTTCCGCCGCCGTAGCGGAACGCGCGGTCGTGATACTCCTCGACGAGGTCGCGTGTCGTCGGCCCCATCACGTTTCGCGGGGTGAGGAACGTCGCCGTCCCCTCCTCGAAGCCGCGGTTCTCGAGCCAGGCGTTGGTCTGTCGAAGCAGTCCCTCCTGCTCGGTGTCGGAGTAGTCGGTGATGTTCTGTGCGCCCGTTCGCGGGCGAGCGGCCACGTCCCAGCCGGCCTCGACGAGGTCGTCGAGCTGGGTGAGCGAAAGGCGGCCGTCGTTGCCGACCGTCTCGGGAATCACCGCTTCGACACCCGCAAAGTCGTACTCGGAGAGTGCCTCGAGTGCGACCTCATGGTGGCTCTCGAGTGTCCCGTCGAACAGGAGCATGACCTTCCCCCTGTCTGGCCGGGATGCGACACGGAGGTCGTCGATTGCACAGTCGATCGGGCCGTCGGTCGCGCCGCGCCGGCGCACCGTGAGTCGGATCTCACGGACGTTCGAGAGATCCGGCTCGCCGTCGACACCTGTGGTTCCGAAGTCGACGCGCGTCCAGCGATCCGTCGGCCCGATCAGGGTCCGACGCAGCGTGACCGAACGACTCGAGTTCGGTGCGAACAACTCGAGGGTGAGCACGAGCTGCTCCTGGTCGGCAAAGCGGACTGCCAGCGAGAGCGTCGAATCGGTCAGATCCTCGCCGCCGGAGCGCGTCGTGTAGATGCCTGCGTACTCGGTGCCCTCCGCTGCCGTAAGCGAGGCGGACTGTGGCCCGCTATAGGGGTCGTCCTCGTCGGCGTCGAGGTCGCCGGCGTCGAGCATCGTCACCCAGCCGTCGAGGTCGTCGAAGGAGACGAGCGTCTCTCCCGGTAGCTCGTCGGCGCTGTGGTAGTGGAACTCCCGTGTGTCGTCCGGCTCATCCTCGGAGCCGTTGTCGTCGTGGTCACCGGTACCCTCACCGTCACCGCCGTCGCCCCAGCCGTCGATGGTGGAGAGACAGCCAGCGACGCCGAGCGTGCCGACGGCTGCAGTCGCCGCCACGAACGATCGTCGGTTGCTGTCCGTCATTGGCTCGAGGCAGGACCGTTCGGGTCTTTCTTATACACCTCTTAGTGGCCCCAGCACCGACGCCAGTTCGACTGGGTCCAACAGCCATACCGCCGCGAATCAAGCCGTACACGGCGGTTAGTAGCTCGATAATAATGGGCCGCGGCCACCGAAACGCAACCAATGTCACAGCCGCGCGTCAGCGTCATTATTCCGACGTACAACAGAGCCGAGAGCCTGCCGCGAGCCATCGACAGCGCCCTCGAGCAGACCCTTCCAGCGTCAGATATCGAGGTCGTCGTCGTCGACGACGGCTCCACCGACGACACTGCTTCGGTGCTCGCAGACTACGACGACCCCCGCGTTCGTCCCGTCGTCCACGCGACCAACCAGGGCGCGAACGTCGCCCGCAACACCGGCATCGATCACGCCCGCGGTGAGTACGTCGCTTTCCTCGACTCCGACGACGAGTGGCACCCCGACAAACTCGCGCGCCAACTCGAGACACTTGCCAACCGCGGCGACGACTGGATCGGCGTCTACTGTGATACTGCACTCGAGTTATCCGAGACGAGCGACCGGGCGCGCGGGCTCGTGGCGTCGCTGCTCGCTCGCTCGGATTCGGAGCCAGTGCGGGAGGGCAACGACGAACTGATCGGCGAGATTCTCGCGGACAACGTCCAGCCTGGCGCGGGCTCGACGTTAGTCGTCGAAACCGAGGTCGCGCGGGCGGTCGACGGCTTCGACGAGGACCTGGATCGGTTTCAGGATCCGGAGTTCTGCCTGCGCGTGCTCGGCGAGGGTAAACTGGCGTACGTCGACGAGGAACTTGTCGTTCGCGAGGAGACGGGCCACCCGCCGGCAGACGTGATCCGCGAGGCGGACGAGCAGTACCTCTCGCGGTACGAGGACGAGGTCGAGTGCTTCGAGGCGGCAGGGTGCGAGATTCGCTCGAGTCACGAGCTCGTGCTCGCAAAGCGCTACCTCGCAGAGGGGCGCTTCTTGCGGGGCGCGTGGCACCTCCGCGGGGCGGCGACGTCGCCGCGGCGCTGTCCCGGCCTCTGCTGGGCTGCGGGAACGGGTGTGCGTCGCCGCCCGAAGACCGTTCTCGCGGGGACCGCCGTTGTCGCGCTGGTCGCCATTACGATGATTGCGGCGGTCGCGCGTATCTCGGTGGCGGACCAGATCGGTCCCGATATCGACGACCTCTCGGCAGCGGACACGCCAGTTACGATCAATCCTGAGGACGAGCCGGAAGAGTGAATTCCGGTCAGTACAACGGAGTCCCAGTCTGTGCAACCGACTCTCGGTCGGTGAAACGGTCTTTCCGATTCGGTAACTAATACGGTCGGCCTGACAGCGCTGGACATGAACGTCCGCAGGCTGTACCACACGGCCAGAGGAATACAGGGACTTGCCGGAACCGAGTACGACAGCGATGTCAGCCCGTCGCTTCGTCGCCGCCTGTGGCTCTGGCGACGCGGGTTCCTGAGCCGGTCGGATGCGATCTACGACATCGATAACCACCGCGTGCAGGACTATATCACCGACTATCAGCGCTACGTGCGAACGAAACGTATCAACGGCACCTGGTCCGTCGCGCTGTCGAACAAACTCCTCTTTCACCGGGTGATGCAGCCGTTCGACGACGAGCGCATGACCGTGTACGGAATGGTGAACAACGGCTCGTTCCACGCCACCGACACTGACGGCGCTCGTCTCAGTACCGACGGCGGTGTTCAGTCTCCCAGTTCGGTAGACTCCCCGCACACGAACAACGCGCATACGGACACCCCGCATGCGGACACCCCGCACACCAACAACGCCGCCCAGCGCGTCGTCGAGCAACTCGAGTGCGACGGGAAACTGGTCCTCAAGTGGGTTCGTGGGGGCGGCGGAAACAACGTCTACCTCTGCTCGCAGACCGAGGACGGCTATCGGGTCAACGGCGAGCACTACGCGGACGCCGAGTTCCGCTCACTGGTCTCGAATCTGTCCGAATACCTCGTCTGCGAGCACGTCGAGCAGGGTCCGTTCCCCGCCGACCTGTATCCGAAGACGCCGAACACGCTTCGGCTCATCACGATGTACGACGAGGAGAGCCACGAGCCGTTCATCGCCGCGGGGATCCACCGGATCGGAACGACCGATTCGGAGCCACTCGACAACTTCACACAGGGTGGTCTCTCCGCCGAAATCGACCTCGACACTGGGGAGCTGGGGCCCGGTGCGCGTCCACCGAACGCCGAGTCCGGAGCCGATGTTGACTCCAGTTCCGGCTCCGTCTCCGGCTCCGTCTCCGGCTCCGGCTCTGGTTCCGGACAAGGCGCCGTCTCCTGGCACACGACACACCCCGATACCGGCGCACAGATCGAAGGAAAACACATCCCCAACTGGGAGGGGATTCGCTCGCGGGTACTCGAGATGGCCTCGTCCGCGTCGTTCCTGCCGTACATCGGCTGGGACGTGATCGTCACGGACGACGACGGGTCGTTCTCGGTGATCGAGGCGAACAGCTATCCGGGGCTGAAATCGATTCAGGTGCACGGGCCGCTGTTGACGGACAACAGGGTGCGACGGTTCTACGAGCGCCACGGCGTCTGTTAAGTAGACCCAGTTGCTCCGGTGGCAGTCGAGTTAGCCGTTTGCAAGAGAGACAGTCGCATCACCAAGAGCGGAGAGAATAGTTAGGCTCACGACCATTGCCGTCTTGCAACGGCACGAACCGCTTCCGGCCGGCGATTTCACCGAACCGTTTTCGAGTACAAAACCGCCGCTGTAACGGTCTTACGCGCGCTATAGTAAACAAATCCGGGCAGAGAGTGAAAACTGGAATGCAGCGGGATTCACTCTCACGACGATCAGTACTGTCTCTCGCCGGTCTCTCGCTGGCGAGTGCGGGTGTCGCGACCGGTGCACAGACGAGCTATAGTCCTCAATCCGCCCCAGGGGCGACAGACGACGAGCACGTGGCGCGCGAGTCGTTCCAGATTATGGAGGGAACGGACAAGGAAACGACAGTCTACGTGACCGAGTCCGAAACTGACGGGCCAACAGTGTTCGTCATCGGCGGCGTTCACGGCAACGAGACGGCCGGCTACGTCGCCGCCGAGGAGATTGCCGAGTGGACGATCGACGCCGGGACGCTCGTCACACTGCCGCGAGCGGACGTCGTCGCTATCGACCGCGGAACACGGGTCGACGACGATGGTATCGACCTCAACCGGCAGTTCCCCGAGGGGAGCGAGCCCCAGACCGAGCTCGCAGAGGCGATCTGGGATCTCGTCGTCGATCTCGATCCGGCCGTCGTCGTCGATCTCCACGAGTCACGCGGAATCTATGCCGGTGACCCCGTCGACGGCGTCGGGCAGGCAATCTTCCACGCCAATCGCGACGAAGACCGAACGACTGCGGACAGCGCAGTCGAGTACGCCAACGACAACTACATCGACATCTCCGAACGCGCCTTCCAGACGGGACACTTCTCTAGTCCGGATTCGGAGCCAACAGGCCTGCTCGTCCACAAAGCCGCGCGGGAACTCGGCTCCGAAGCCTATCTCGTTGAGACACTCTCGACCGAGAACGAACTCGAGAAGCGGGTCACCTGGCACTCGGCCGTCGTCGAGCGACTGGTCGAGGACGAACTGTTCCCCGACGAGGAGCCGACCAACGGTCACGAGCCGGAAGAACCGATCGAGGACGAACCAGACGAGCCAGCGGACCCGCCTGCAGACGACGACAACGGCGGTGACGACGGTGACGATAGCGAAACGGATGACGACATTCCGGACGACCACACCGAACCGGTCGCCGAGATCCGCTCCGACCCAAGTAGCGCGATCGAGACGACACTCGAGCCGGAGCAGACGATCACCCTCGATGCAACCTGTTCGGAGGCACCGGATGGCGAACTCGTCAGCTACGAGTGGAGCATCCAGAACGACGGCACGTTCAACGAGTCCGGGAAGACAGTCGACGTAACCGTCAGTGCGAGCGGCGACCACCGCGTGTTGCTGCGAGTGACTGACGATGCTGGTGCGAGCGAGACGACCGAAGTGACGCTGACGGCAGCCTAACGCGATTGGTGCAACTCGACAGCCAATCCGGATCCCCCATCGATTTTTTAGTATCACATTCGAGATCGCGCGTGGGAGAGCCACCGCTATCTCACAATGACGGTGCTATCCGATGGCTCAACACCCACTCCAAGAAACGAGACGCGTACGGCCAGAAACGGCGTTAGAACGGGTCCGTTCGAAGCTCCCACAGGTCGTCGAAGTCGATAACCTCGACGTCGGCCTGATCGATGTGCTCGAGTAGCTCCTCGTAGTCGTCCTCGTTCATCGTGTTATCCTGGTCGAAGGCGTGGAAGTTCAGGATAGTACACTGGTTGTGCGCCTCGGCGAGGTCGACACAGCGCTTCGAGATGTCGAGGTCGTGGCCGATGGTGCGGGGTAGCGCCAGCGGGTCGAAGCCGTAGACGTTGGTCAGGTTGACGTTCCCGGACTGGTTGAAACCACCGCAGTAGTGGTAGTCCGTGAAGTACTCGAGGCTCGTCTTGTCGTAGCTGTTGTGTGGGTAGACGATGTAGTTCGCGCCCTCGAAGCCGTTCTGGATAAACCAGTGTTTGTCGCCGCGGATGCGCGTCTCGATCTCGTCTTCGTCCTCGTACTCGTGGATCGGATTGTGCGTCCCGTGGACGACGATCTGGTCGCCTTCCTCCTGCCGTTCTTGCAGCTCCGACACCGACATGATCTCGTCGCGACCCTCCTCGGTCCACTGCGGCACAGGGGCCTGAATCGTCGTGAAGTCGAACTCGTCGTGCATCGGCGAGGCCGTCTCGTAGTAGTCGCGGAAGCCGTCGTCCCAGACCAGCATCACGTACCCCTGCTCGGGCCGGTCGTGAGTGCGGATGTCGTCGATCCAGACCTCCGCTTCGTCCATCGAGTGCAACACCTGGAACTCGAGTCGGTCGATCTCGTCCATCGCTGGCTCGATCTCGCTCTCCTCGAAGACGCCCGGACTCGAGCGGAACCAGCCAACGTCGGGTGCCCGATAGGTAATTTCTCGCAGCGAGTAGTATCGATCGCTGCCGAAGTTGTCGACGACGCGCAGGTTGACCGTGATGTTCTGTGGCGTGGTCGTCCGAATCGCGAACGAGAAGTCCTTGTCGGTGAGGTCCTCGTCCGGAACGTCGATCTCCGCGACGATCGTTTCGTCCTCCTCACCGGTCAGGCGCAGACTCTGTGACCCGTCGAAAACGACATCCTCGTCGACCTCTCCCTCGCCCTGCGTGACCTCCCAGGCGTCGCTGTCCTCGAAGTCGTACAGCGAGTCGCCGGGGTGGCCGTACTCCTCACGGCTGTTGTACGCAGTTTCGAGTTCCGGGACGCCGTTCGCGAGCGCAGACACGTCCGTCTCGTCAGCACCGGTCGACTCGTTCCCCGGCGTCTCACCGTTGCCATCGTCGCCGCGCAGGTCGTTCAGGCGGTCGGTACAGCCCGCGAGTCCAGCGGCCGCAGCAACGCTCGAGCCGGCGAGCAGCCGTCGTCGTGTCATTCGGTTGTCTGCCATGGTACCTCGTCCGTACCGCCAGTGAGCCCATTATTATGGATCCGATAGCCGCTCACGAGGGGGTCTCGTCGACTCGCTGAATCCGTCGAATATCGCCGTCTCGAGACTTAACAACGGCATAGTTAATGGCCACACGGCCGCAGACGTGAGACAACACTTGCGGGAGGCACTCGAGTAGCCGAGTCCCACGCCTGTTCCTCGAGCTAGTGTCTGCCCGCGTCTTCGCGACGAAAATTCCAACGATTACCAACGATGAACAAGGAACTGTTCGGTGTATTCGGCGACAGCGAGACGTTCGAGCGGTTTCGATCACCTGACGAGTTCGACGAGTTCCTCCGTGGCTCGTCGCTCACCGTCGGCATCAGAGATCCCGGTCTCGAGTACGACGGCTGGAGCGCGACGCACGCCGACGAGAGTGGCTGCTGTGTGATCTGGGGTGAGGCGTACGTCCCCGGCGACGAGCAAAACACCGCACGCTGGCTCCTCGAGCGCTACGACGCCGAGGGGCTCGATGCACTCCACTCGCTCAACGGCTCGTATCTCGCCGTTCTCGACGTTCGCGGCGAGGAACCGTTCGTCGCAGCAGACCCCGTTCGGTCGCGCGAGTGTTTCTACACTGCAGTACACGACGCCCGTTCGGACTGTGATGGCTGGGTGTTCGGCACCGACGCTGCCGCTGTCGGCCGGACCGTTTCAGATCCAACGGCTGACACCGACGGGATACTCGAGTTCCTCCACACTGGACTTTCGCTCGGCGAGAAAACCTGGGTAGACGAAGTGTCGCGACTCCCGCTCGACAGCCGGCTCACGCCCGACGGCGTCGACGCGCTGTCGCGGTTCGTCTACCGACCGGCGGATCTCGACGAGTTCGACTACGTCGAGGAACTCGCCTCGCGGCTCGACCGGGCAATACGCCGCCGCTCGTCGAATCCCGGACCGAAAGGAGTCTTGCTCTCTGCGGGGTACGATTCACGGATCGTTCTCTCGCAGGTCGACGGAATCGATCACTGTTACACCGTCGGCTCCCCCACCGCACAGGAGGTCCAGGGTGCGAAACAGGTCGCAACCCAGTACGGCGCGACCCACACCGCGTTCACACCGGACGACCGGTATCTGTACGCCGACGACTCCAAAGTACAGTACACAAACGGGATCAAGGAGTCCTTGCACATCCACCACGCGGGCTACACCGACGAACTCGCAGCCGAGGTCGAAACGATGTATCACGGCCTCCTCTGTGACACCTTCTTCCGCGGGCACTTCACCGCCCAGGACGGCGTCGACGTCCTCGGCGCGCGCGTCCCGTTCAACCGTCTCGACCCGGACCCCGACCCCGTCGAGTCGCTCCTTGGAAAGTACGGCTACAGACGCGACGCAAGCGTCGACCTCGCCGAGCGGATCGATCTCGACCACGACCCCGAAGCGTTTGTCAGGGAAGCTATCGCCGCCGAGTTCGCCACCAACCGCTCACGAGCGAACTCTATCCAGAACGCACTCACCTGCTGTGGCATCGCCAACCAGCCCTCTGTCCCGTTTCACAACCACCTCGCAGACCAGTTTTTTACCCCGTTTCTCGCGACGGATATCGAGCTACTCGAGTGGCATCTGCGGACGCCGCCGGAGCATCGCACGACCGAGACGTTCCTGCGGGCGTGTGAGCGACTCGACGACGAGATCCTTCGTCACCGGCCGCCGGATCGGCCTCACGGGACGATGCTCCTGAACGAAGTCGAGGGGTTCGTCCGGCGCAAGACGCCGTTGCTTACGTCGTTCGAGCCACCGTGGCCGGACCGTCGAGAACTGTTCGACCGCTACGAACTGGATCAGCGACTTCTCGAGTCGACACCGCATCTACATTCGCTGCCACCGAGACACAAACTTCGAGTGAACGATCTGCGGACGTGGCTCGACTCCTGGAACGCAGGAAGTGACACGGTACTGCCATGGTTGCAGCAATCGCCACGGATTATGTCATAGTATAGCACCGCCTTCGCGATTGTTCTCCGAGCCATACTGCGGTCAATATTTCCGGAACCCGCCGCTAACGACCGGATAGACCGTTTATCGTATTTGAATCGTGAGAATACTTATATACCACGACGAGTTAGGCTGGAATATGCGTCTGACGCCGTCTTGGATTCGCTCTTCATCGGCCGATACCCCAGAAGAGCAATCAGTAGATGGCGACGCCTCACTCGACGTCCCGATCTACCATTCGGCGGACGGAATACAGTCGCCAGGAGAGCCAGAGAGTGAAACAAATGCCATCCGTGACGACCGACCTGCCGACGCATTTCTGCCCGATTCGGACGCGACGCTGTGTGCGATACTCGAAGATCTGTCGACACCCGTGACTGTCGATGAACTGGTCGATGCGTTGATTTCGAGGGCAGACCCCCCGGAGCCAGGAGGGCCAGCATCGGATACAGCGTCGTCGACACCGCCTCCTGCAACCGACGATGCCACAGTCCCCGTCAAAACATGGGCTACGATCCACGAAGAACTCCATCAGGACCGACTTCCCCGCCTCGACGAAGAGGGGGTACTCGAGTTCGAACCGACGTGTGGCACTGTCGACTGTAGTGAATCGGGATCAATGAGTCGGCTGCTCCGCTCTCCTGCGGTTGCCGGGATGGTTTCGATCGGACTCCTCTTTGTACTGGCCGTGCTGGTGACGGCGTCGATGTATACGGCAGTAACAGTGACAGTTGCGGCGACGACGTTTGCGGTCTGGTTTCTTCCGGCCTACGGAGTTATATAAGCCCGTTTTCGGGGAGTAGTGAGTCGGGTCAATTGATGAATCGGCTGGCGGTGACCAGCGTGAACAGGAACAGAATCAGTGCGCTCAGTCCGATTCCCGAGAGAATCGAGAGCACTGGGAGTTCGAAGACGGCACCCAGCAGCGCGACGTAACAGACTGCGGTCGCACCGATGTAGTAGTCGTCACCGATCGAGATCGCGGAGTCGTTCTCGTCCGTGGCGTTCTTTGCGGTTGTATCTGCGTTTCCGTTTGTGTTTGTGTTCGTGTTCGTGTTTATGCTCGTGTTCATGTGCCCGTTCTGCTCGGTGACCTGCAGGTACTGGTCGACTTCGTCTGCGAGTGGCTTGCGCTCGACGATGCCACGGTTTTGCTGATAGTCGATGACGCCGGCTTCGTCGAGCTTCGAGAGGTGTGACTGGTATAGCGGGATGTAGACGCGCTGGCGCTGTGTCGAGGTCAGTTCGGCGACAGTAGTGTCGTGTTCCCAGGCTGCGACCTGCTCTGCGACATCACGCATGCGGACGGGTTCGTTGGTTCCGCGGAGATAACGGAGTACAAGCCGTCTGCGCTCGTTTTGCAGTAGGTGGAATATTTCGTCTTCAGTGAACGTCTCGTCGTCATCCGCCGACTCCTCACCGCTCTCACGTTCCTCAGCCTCGTCTGCGGACTGTTCCTCCAGTTCCGGTGCGTCCGAGCTGATATGTTTCGCTTTCATCGAGCCAGTCTTCCCTAATCAGGAGTGGGTAATAAAGTGTAGAAACCGACCAGTTCAATTGATTCGGTTTCACGACGTTTCATCAGCCGGATTTCTGTTTCACGATATTTTATATTGGCCTATTACTGCCCCAAACACACGATATCGGGACGTTCAATATATCCATATGGATTTTATTACACAGTCGTATGGGGAGATAATTCTAGAAATTAAACCCGAATTTTCGATAGTTCTGCTGTATAGGAGTATCACGTGTGAGCGATCTATCCCTCCCCGATAACAGTGTCGGGATTGTGGTATATCGGGTGCTACGAGTGGGGTGTATTTCCCCCTGATTCGGGCTTACCAGGGTGATAATAAACCCCTCTGAGAGCCATGTTGTCGGTATGAGCGACACCGATTGGTGGTTTCTCGATCTGGCGGTCGTCATCGCAACGACAGGGGCGCTTTCGATCGGTCTCTTCACCGCGATTTCGGGCCCTCTCCGCATCGCACTCGCCCTCCCACTCGTCTTGTTTCTGCCGGGGTATGCACTGGTATCTGCCCTGTTTCCCGACAAAGCAGACGAGACGTACCAGGACTTCGACGAGGAGAAAACCGGCCTCGGAAATCCCCTGCTGTTGACCCGGGGACTCGAGCCGATCGAGCGCGGTATCCTGTCAATCGTGTTTAGCGTAGCCATCGTTCCGGCGATCACCCTTTTCGCGAGCGCAACCCCTAGGGGTGTGACGCTCGATCCGGTGCTCCTCGGTGTCGCCCTGACAACAATTAGTCTCTCGCTGCTCGCAATTGGTACTCGGTATCGATGCCCACCCGAACAGCGGTTCGCTCCGACTCGGACCGAACTCTCGGTATTTTTCCCACGGTTCCGGCCGACCACCTACTCCGAGACGAATCCCCGACCGTACAACATCGCCATCGTCCTCGCACTCGGTGTCTTGCTGTTGAGTGCTGGATTCGCCGTCGCCAACCCACCGCAGCACGAGGGCTACACTGAGTTTGCAGTCGAGACGACCGAGGTTGACGGCGACATCGAAACGATGTACGACGCGACGTACACTGCCGGCGACCCGGCCGACCTGACCGCCTCGATCACGAACCAGGAACACAGCGAGCAGACGTACACAACCGTCGCACTGCTCGAACGTGTCGACGAGTCGGGCGAACCCACTGGCGAGACAGAGCAACTCGCGAGCACGTCCACCACGGTTGCCGATGGCGACACGGCAGAACCGACACTCGAGTTCACCCCGTCGATGCAGGGTGACGATTTGCAGGTGACGCTGTTACTCTACCAGGGTGACGCGCCGGCAGAGCCGGATGCGGAGTCGGCGTATCGAGTGATCGAGTTGCCGGTTGTCGTCGAGTGAGCGGGACGGTTGCATTCGGTACTGCTGTAGAGAGACAGACAGTATTTTCACGGCCTGTCAGTTCTGTGAATGTATGATTTACGACCTCGTCGGGTTCGCCCTCCAGTTCGCAGTGCTGGTCTTTGCGGCGTACCTCGGCACGATGCTCGCGCTCGGTCAGTTCCACCGACAGACGACTGGGGAACTGGGCGAGACGATGGCTCTCAGCCACCGGCTGACGCCGCGTTTTATCAGCGCCACAGGAGAATACCCCGACCCTTGAGGTCGGGGATGAATCCGATAGGCAGAGCGAAGCTAACCATTAAATAGACAGATTTCTAACCAGTAGACAGCGATGGAACATAGCCACCGTTACCGCGCTTACCCAAGCGACGAAGTAGCGATGGCTGCCGAACATCACCTGGATCTTCATCGCCAACTCTACAATCACGTCCGTTGGGACTACACGAACAGTCCCGACGACGACAAGCCGAGCGAGTATACGCAAAACAAGAAGCTCACCCAGTGGAAACGACAGTGGCCTGTATTCGCGGAGCTGCACTCGAAAGCCGCACAGGCCACTGTCGCACGCTTCCATGACAACCTCTCGAATCTTCGCAAGAAGAAAGAGAGGGGACACAACGTCGGGTGGCTCAAGCGACAATCACCCGCCGAGTACCGAAGCGTTACGTACAACCAGTCAGGCTTTGACCTCGATAACAAGAGGGGCCGCGACGGGTATGCGTACGTGCGCTTCAGCAAAATTGGCTGGGTGAAAATCCGCTACCACCGTGAGATTCCAGAACACGCGACCATCAAAGAAGTCACGCTCAAAAAGGAAGTGACCGATGAGTGGTTCGTCTCGTTCAGCCTCAAAACCAGTGAAGAACACGTTCCAGAGAAACCCGCACTGGACTCGCTCGATGCGACCAACAGCGTGGGAATCGACCTTGGAATCCTCAACTACATCCACACATCAGACGGTAAAACAGTGGAGTGGCTCACCCTCGAAACCGAGTACGAGCGACTGCGCCGCGAGCAACGCAAACTTTCGCGGAAAGAACACAGCAGTCAGAATTACGAGAAACAGCGTCGGAAAGTCGCCAAGGTGAAGCGGAAGATTCGTCGAAAAGTGCTGGATTACCAGCACAAGCTGACGACGTGGCTCGTCACAGAGTACGACGCCGTGTTCGTGGAAGACCTCAACGTGGCTGGCATGCTTCAGGGCGACGGGAACGCTCGGAACAAGCAGGATGCCGCGTGGCGGCAGTTCATCACCTTGCTCGAATACAAGGGTGACTTATACGGCACCCACGTTGTGAAAGTACCTGCTCGTGGAACGACGAAAGAGTGTGCGTGTTGTGGAGTGGAGACGGCGAAGCCTATCTGGGTTCGTGAACACTCGTGTCCGGCGTGTGGGTTTGAAACGGATAGGGATGCGAATGCGTCGATGAACGTGTTGCAGAGAGGCTTTTCTGAATTAGGGCTGGGATGGCCCGAATCAACGCCCGTGGAGACTGTGACCGCTGTGGATGCCGCTGGCTTTCAGCGAGTAACTGCACGTCATGTCGTAGAAACGGGAAGCCCCGCCCCTTGAGGGCGGGGTGATTCACGCGGCCGAATCACGAGCAGTATCTCTCCCCAACAGACGATCAGAACGCGTCTGAATCAGCTGCTGGGTCGGCTCCCACCGAGGGGGCGAACGGAGACGATGCCAGCCGTGACGCGACCGCCGATGCGGAGAACGACACTGATCGGTAACGCAACCGCTCGCGACTCCTCACCTCTCACCCTGGGACATCATGCTCGCTGTCGAGTCTGCCGCTGTACTCGACTCGAGTGCAACCGTTCAGTCAGCAACCAGCACGTAACGAGATGTCCGAGAGACGGAGACGGAGAGGTCAGTACACAGTTCGTGCAGGAGACTAGTATCGGCACTGCTAACGGGCGTTGTGACGGACGGTGGGTACTCGAGTGCCCGACTACAGTGATGATCGAGTCTCGGCGAAGGAACGCAGCGAGGCCGGTGGGAGAACGTTTAGTGCTCGGCAGCGCTCGGCAGCGATCGCCAGCAGTGGCCAGAGTCAGCGGGGACAGAGAGCGAAGAGCAGTCGAAGCGCGAAGTGAATAATCGCCAGCGAGGAGCAGCCTGAAAACCCTACGTCGTCGGCGACGGCGTACACATCGTCACCTCACCGTTCGTGTACACCGTCGCGTGGTGTGGCTGACAGAGCCGGTCCTGGGAGACCTGCTCGATCCGACCCTCGCCGTCCGCGTCGTTGAAGTACGTCGCATCGGTCGACTGCGTCGTCCGGTGAACGACGTACTCGTGGTCTGCAACGCCATCATCGGGCACCGTCGCTGTCGTCGTGGACGGATAGGCCCCGGTTCGACTGATCACCGTCTGATAGGGGTGGTCCGTGTGTAACTGCTGATCCGGTCGGATTTCCTGGCCGTCTGGACCACCAGTGAGCTCGCCGATACTCGAGACGGCTGCGAGCTCGGCATCAGTATAGGCGAGTTGCTCGTGCTGGTCGGAGAACACCGGATTCTCGGCGTTGCTCTCGACGGCGAAGAGCATTGCACCCGGGTAGATGAGCGCGAACAGCACGAGGACGGTGACGACGACGCCCGGCGACAGGCCGCGAACGAGCGTTCGAAGACCGATTGCGCCGAGGATGGCCATCGGCGCGTAGAGGAACGCGAACCAGCGCGTCGGGATAAAGTTCCGGATGCCGAACATTGGCAAGACGAGGACGAATACCAGCATGATCGCGGCGGCGAGCAACAGCGTGAACACCGACTGCTCGGCGCGCCGGCGGTGGACGACGTAGAGACAGCCGGCGAACGTCGCGCCGAGCAGGAACAGGAAGCCGAGCGCGTCGATGTAGGGAACTGCCTGTTCGAGCAGTGTCGGCGCGGCCTCGGCACTTGCCTCCGTTGTTTCGTCCCCGGTGCTGCCGCTCGCGATGTTGAGGAAGCCAGCGCTCTCCTCTAAGGTCTGCGTGAAGAAACTGAGGACCGTCGCGAGGAACGACTGCTCGCGGTAGGGTGTCAGCGACCAGACGAAAATGGTCAGCCCGAAATTGAAGACGACGAGCCCGATCAGGTTGACCGGCTTCTTCGCCCGGAAAACGCTCGTATCGAGACGCGTGAGCCCGAAGGGACCGATGACGAACACGACCTGTGCGACGAACGCAGCGAGTAAGAGGACGAGCGTGATGAACGTCGACACCTGGTGGGTGAGGATGACCGCGACGCTCAACAGGATCAACAGCGAGAAGTCACGCATCGTGTACTCGATGCGCATCACGCGGATGAGCGCGTAGAGGATCGCGAGGAAGAACACCAGCCCGAGGCTCGTCGGGATGAGGTGTAGCCCCCACATGGTGACGTGACTGGTGAGTGCGAACAGCGCCGTCGCCAGCACGGCCCAGCGCTCGGAAACGAGCAGATTCGTCGTCGCGTAGATGAGCAGCACCGACAGCGGCATCAGAATCCCGACGGAGAGGTACAGCGCGAGTCGCAGCGGCACGTCGAGTAAGAGCGACGATGCGACGACGAGCAGGTGGTAGAACGGCGAGGCGTAGTGTTTGTCGTGTGAAATCGCACTCAAGGATTCTTCGGCGTAGATCGCCTCGATGAACTCCATGTGCGTCCAGACGTCGATCCCGATGTAGCCTGGCGTCGCGTACAGTGCGGTAAATCGGAAGACGAGCGCGAAGAGGACGACCTGGAGCAACAGTAGCCGCCGGTTGAACGCCTCCTCGCTCGTAAAGAGGATCTGAACGACGACGAGCGTTGCCAGCACGCTCGCGACAGCGAAGTACACTGGCGTGCGCGCTCCCTGCAGGACTGTCAGGACGACCAGCGCGCCGAGTCCGGCGAGCACAACACTCGGGAGCGTCATCGCGACCGGGCGGGGCAGACGCGGCAGCGCTGTAGACGTATCCTGCTGATACAGCGCGAGGAGGTACAGCGCACACGCCGTCCCGAGCACGAACGGCACCGTGTTGAGGTAAATCTGTGATGCCAGCAGCCGAAGCGGCAGGAGTACGAGTGCTAACAGGAGTCCGACGATCGCCGCGACTGTGTCGAGTCGCAGCGGTCGTAGCTGCGAAATTTTGTTATACACCACTGGAGACACCTCGCCGTACAGCCTCCGAACCGGACAGCGCCGTCGGATCGAGCAGGCGCTCGTAGAGCGACACGAGCCGGTCACCCATCGAATCGAGGCTCAGCCCATCGATGCGCCCACGACCCTGTGAGGAACCGCCGTTCTCGAGTGCAACCGTGAGCCCGACGACCAGTTCGTCGTCGGCGTCGCTGACGAAGCAGTTGGGAAGCCCCTCGACGGTCTCGGCGACGAAGCCGACGTCGGTCGAGACGACCGGCAGGTTACAGGCCGCAGCCTCCTTGACGACCATCGGACCGCTCTCGCGCTTCGAGGTCACGAGCAACACGTCGCTCGCGTTCATGTAGTACGGAATCTCGGCGTGGTCGACGCCGCTGACGGTCCGGAGTTCGACGTCGACGCCCGCCCGATCGGCGAGCCGTTTCGCCCGCGGAAAGTCCTTGACTGCGCGCTCGCGGTCGTAGGGAAAGAGCGCGATGTTGGTGTCGGGATCGGTATCCCAGCCGAGGTGCTCGCGGGCCTCTGCCTGCGGAATCGGACGGAACAGTTCCGTGTCAACGCCGAAGGGGATCAGTTCGTGGTCGATCTCGAGTTGGCGCGACATCGCCGGACTCGGAACGACGGTCGCGCTCGCACGACGTGCACCGTGCCGGCTGAGCGATCGGAGCCACTCCTGGTCGGCCATGAGGTCCGTTCCCCACAGCGTCAGGACGACCGGCCGAGTCGGCTGGGCGAGCGCAAAGGGGGCGACGAGCCCGTAGTTCGCGTGCACCAGATCGTACTCGTCCGAGCGGAGTTCCGAGAGTATCTTCGGATACAAGCGGGCGTAGTCGACGGCCGTGCGGCCCGAATCGCCGTGGTGTTCGCCCGGCACGCCGACTACCGTACAGTCGACGCCGCGCTCTTCGAGTACCGACACCTGCTGGTCGAAAAACGGTCGTGGCGTGGTCACTACCTGAAGTACCTTCATTGTCACACTCACACTAGCCGGGGTTCGTCGCAAGCGACGGCTGCTCCGGCCGCTCGCCGCGTGCAGTCGTCTCGAGTGCCTGTACGATTACGTCCGTTACGTCAACCCGCTCTGCGAGCAGGCGCTCGCGTCGCGCCGCCCACGGCTCGTCGTCGCGCTCGACGATCGACACCGCCTGCTCGAGTGCCCGCACGTGTCGATCCTCGTCGTTGAACTCGAAGAGGAGGCCGTACTCCGCGTCGAGTTCGGCCGTGTAGCCGAGCGAGAGCGAGTTTACGTAAACCGAGGGCGTGCCGAGCACGGCAGCCTCTGCCGCGGTCGTCGCTCCCTCGCCGACGACGACGTCCGCGAAGGCGAGCAGGTCGTGCATCAGTTCGGGCGGCGTCTCGAGTTGGTACTCGGCGAGGTCGGCGGGTGGCTCACCCTCCGCCGTAAGGAGGACCGTCGCGCCCGCGTCTTCGAGTCGGGAAACGACCTCGCGCGGGTCGTCGAAGCCGCCGTGACCCACGTCGTGGGACGCGTCCCAGCTACTGAGGCGGACGACGGCGATGGTCTCGTCGCGCTCGACGCCGGCTAACTCGAGTACCGCTGGATCGGGCTCGAATCGGTCGGGGTGGAGGTAGGCCAGTTCGTGGTAGCCGGGATAGGTGACCTGCTTCGCGCCGATTTCCTCGCGGTAGCACGCTGGCGTGCAAATCACGTCGGCGAACGGGTAGCCCAGTTTCGTGATGAGCGTTGCGTGCTCGGTGTCGTAGAAGACGACGCTCTTCGCGCGAAGCGCCGTCGCGACGTGTGCTGCGGCGACGCCGCCGATTGCCGTAATCACGTCGGGATCGATCGCCTGCGCACGCCGGAGGAGTTTCGCCTCGTAGGTGGCCTGTACTGCCGCGAGCGAGGCGAGCGAGTCCGCGTCGCCGGCCAACACCTCGTGGTCGATGTCGTAGCCCTCGAGCAGGGCGACTGCCACGCTGCTCTCGCGGGCGAAGACGTGGACCTCGTGGCCACGGCACTCGAGTTCGTCGATCGCGTTCCGGAAGAAGTGGACGTGGCCAGGGTGCTGGATCGTGACGATGATGCGCATTATGTAGCCTCCGTACTGTCTGCGGTGGTAGCTGGCGTCGGTACTGGGTCGGCGGCGTTCTCGCTCGCCACTCGCGACCGGTCGTCCCTTATCCCGATAGCGTCCCCCCGTCCCATCATACGCGTCGATAGGTGAAGCCCGCCGCAGCGGCCTCGTCCTCGTCGATCGCACCGGCGACGTCGACCAGCGCGGGATCGTCGTCGAGTTCGCTCGCGATTGCCTCCAGGTCCATCCCGGTGAACTCCTCGTGGGGCGTCGCGAGCACGATTGCGTCGAAGCCCTCGAACGAGAGCTGGTCCTGGACCTCGAGATCGAACGTCTCGCAGGCCGCCTCGTGGTTCGCGATCGGGTCGAACCCCTCAAGGTGGATATCGTACTCGTTCAGGGTGTCGACGACGTTCGAGACCTTCGAACTGCGCAGGTCGCCGACGCCGGGCTTGTAGGAAAGGCCGAGAACGAGCACGCGGCTGTCCCGGAGCGTCTTGTGACACGTGTTGAGCGCCTTGATCGTCAGGTCGGCGACGTGGCCCGGCATCGACTCGTTGACCTTCCGTCCCATCTGCATCAGTTCCGGCTCGAAGCCCTCCTGCGCGGCGCGATACGAGAGGAAGTACGGATCGACCGGGATGCAGTGTCCGCCGACGAGGCCGGGCTGGTAGTCGTGGAAGTTCCACTTCGTGCCGGCCGCATCGAGCACGTCCTGCGTGTCGACGTCCATGTGCTCGAGTGCAACCGAGAGCTCGTTGACGAACGCGATGTTCAGGTCCCGCTGGGTGTTCTCGACGACCTTCGATGCCTCGGCGACCTCGATCGAGGGCGCGCGATGGACGCCCGCGTCGACAACGGAGCCGTAGAGCTCCGCCACGTCGTCGAGAACTGCCTCGGTCTGACCGCTGACGACCTTGACGACGTCCGAGAGGCCGTGTTCCTCGTCGCCCGGCGTCGCACGCTCGGGCGAGTAGCCGACGAAGAAGTCTTCACCGGCGGTCATCCCGGAGGTCTCCTCGAGTGCCGGGATGAGTACCTCGCGGGTCGAGCCCGGATAGACGGTGGATTCCAGGACGACCGTCGTGCCGGCGCTCATCTTCGAGCCGACGGTCTGGCCGGCGCTTTCGACGTAGCTCAGGTCGGGTCGGTCGTCGTCCTGGATCGGCGTCGGGACGGCGATAACGACGTACTCGGCGTCGCTGATCGCGCCCGCGTTCGTAGTGTAGGAAATGTCGTCGTTCTGGACGGCCTCGTCCGTAAGGTCGCCGGTCGTGTCTTCGCCGTCTTTGAGCTGTTCGACGGTGGATTCGTCGACGTCGTAGCCGATAACCTGGTAGTCCGACTGGGCGAAGCCGACCGCAAGCGGGAGGCCGACGTAGCCGAGGCCGACGACGCAGATCGTCGCTTCTCGGGTATGATGGTCTTCCTCGACGTGCTCGAGCGTGGTCGTCTTCGAGCTGCGATGCTCGAGTACCTGGTGGCCGTGCAGTCGGTCGTCCGATCGGTTCTCGGTGTCGCTGATTGTCGGTGTCATGGGTGTCCTGTGTGGATTCGTCTCCGGCGCACCCGGTGTGTGCCGGCGATTGGGTTCGGTTTCGGATTCGAGTTGGATCGATTGCGGGTCGGTTCCGTTCGATTTCGGTCGGGTCCGTGTCGTTCATGCCCGAGACACGGATTCGTCCGCGGTCCCACCGAAGCGGGACTGGTCTCGATCCGGACAAGCAGGGATGAGCGGTTTACTATAGCGCTGATAAACTGTTGCAGTGATCGGACGGGAACGAGATCTGGGCCAGTAGCGGCTCTCGAAGGTAATTTGGCGCGATGCCCGAATGCCGGCTACAGATCGGCTTAGCAGTCCGCTAAACCTGCTTGTATCGACCCATAATGAAGGTGCCACACGGTGCAGTGTCGATGCGGTCGTCGTGACCGTCGTGCGATTCGGAGGGAAACTCCGACGCAGCCGGGCAACCGGGTACGCACGAATACAACCACGTCTCGGTCCGAGAGGCCGCGACAGACACAGAACGAGCGATCCAGAGACAGAAGCGCGAAACCATGGCACCACTACCCAGTATTCAGATTGGCGCCGGACCGCACGCATCGGTGACGAGCCCCGAGTCCGTCACCGGCTCGGTTCCGGCCGCTGCAGTCGACGCGTACACGGTTGGAGCGACGATACCCTTCCCAGGGTTGGGCGAAACCGAACCAGCAGGAGGATCGTCATACTGGCTGTCGACGATCCGTGATGCGTCGACCTGGGAGGTGTCACTCATCGCGATTCTGTTCCTGATGATCGCCCTCCTGGTCGGCATCCGCGTCGTGCAAGCGCTCTCCGTCGACGGCTTCGGAGCGCTTGTCCGACAGATTGGCACCGGAACTCGGACCGGTGGCGCTGAGTCCGGTTCCGGCTCTGGCCCCACTCCCGGTTCAACAGAGCCACAGCATCCCGCTGGCGCAAATTCTGCACGTGCGAGCGCACCCGCGAACACGAATGCGAACGCAACGGCAGAGACACAACCCACTACCGGAGCCGCCGGTGCAACCGGTACTGATCCCGAATCCGACCAGGCACGCTCCTACGAGAACCTCGTCTCCGCTGACACACCACCAGAGTTACTCAGCGACGAAGGACGTGTCGTCCGCCTGCTCGTGAAACACGGCGGCCAGATTCGACAACACCAGATCGCCGACGAAACGGGCTGGTCGAAGTCGAAAGTCAGCCGCATCCTCTCGAGTATGTACGACGACGGCACGATCGAGAAAACCTCCGTTGGCCGAGAGAACGTGATCTCGCTTCCGGACCGGCCGATTGGCGAGGACGCGTCGGCAGCGACCGACAACACGAGTCCAGTGCCGTAGTTGCGAAGGCTGCCTGTCCTTACGGCACGGTTGGTGATGATCGATGAGCGGTGAGCGACGAGCGACGAGCGACCACCAGCGAACAGCAAACGACGACCGACCGAAATGACGCCGCTTTGCAGTGTCGTGCGTGTCAGAGGCACGGCAGTACGTGTTCTCCACACGTTCTCCGTTCTCGGACGGTACAGTCCTCCGCGTTTCGTAGAGAGGGCTGCGCAGACAGACCGGTCGTCGCGTTCACAGCGACACACCGATTCTCTACAGAGATGCAGCGAGAGTGCCTCGATGGTGAGTCGCGTAAGCTCTACTGACCGTGTCAACGTACCGATAGACACAGTTGCGACGTGGATTGAAGGCCGCAAAACAGTGAAGCCGCGGGGCTTGCCTCCGCGGTGTTCGCCCGCGTTGCGGGTCGTTCGTTCCACTGCTTACGAGGCAACGACCGCTGACCGAACGGTCGGTGACGAATTCCCACAAACCGCCTGAGAAGTGCCTTACTGGCCTGCTAAACAGGAATGTACTGTGTGAAACAGTGCGAACGACCCCCGTTGACGGAGAGCACGTAAGTGGACGACGACGCGCAATCGTGGCGGAATGACGGACGCCCAACAGAACCCCGAGAAGCCTACTATCGTCGGCCTCAGCGTGTGTCGTTCCAATACAGGGGAACGTCCTCGCTGTCTGTCTCTCAGGGCCACCGTCTTATTCGCTCTATAGTAATGCCTGCAGGACTATTCGCTTCGGGTAGATGCTCGGATCCGCCGTGTAGGCGGAAGCGGGTACACGCAGCTCAAAACCATGACACTGAACAGCACCGATCCACGGGCAGCTGTCTCGAGCCGAATTACGACGGATGCGACGACCAACGTCGCGGGCGGAGTCGCGGTCACCGGCGAGTCCGAACGCAGTGTCGCGTCCGAAGACACAGCTACGATCGGCGAACACGGGCACCAGCAACGGCAACGCCAGCGTCATCGCCATCGCCGTCGAACCCAATTCCCTACAGGAGGGCACGTGGGATCGACGTGGTTGCACGTCTGGTCGCCACAGGCAGCGGTAACGGAGGTGAACGGCTAATGTGCGGTATCATCGCCCGAATTGGGCAGGGCGAAGCCGCAGATACCCTGCTCACCGGCCTGGAAAATCTGGAGTATCGCGGCTACGACTCCGCCGGCATCGCCGTCCAGAACGGCTCCGGCGTCAAGGTCCACAAGTGCTCGGGCGAGGTTTCGGAGCTCAAGTCCCAGCTCGACGGTCAGCCCCACGGAAACCTGGGTATCGGCCACACGCGCTGGTCGACCCACGGGCCGCCGACTGACGAGAACGCACACCCGCACACGGACACCGTCGGCGACGTCGCCGTCGTCCACAACGGCGTCATCGACAACTACGACGAACTCAAGGCCGATCTCCAGGCGAAGGGCCACGAGTTCGAGAGCGACACCGACACCGAGGTCATTCCCCACCTCATCAACGAGTACCTCGACGACGTCGATGACACCGAAATCGCCGTCCGCCAGACGGTCGACACGCTCGAAGGGAGCTACGCCATCGCCGCAATCGTCGACGGAGAGGAGCGCGTCTACGCAGCCCGAAAGGGGTCGCCGCTCGTCCTCGGACTCGACGACGAGGAGTGGTTCCTCGCGAGCGACGTACCGGCGTTCCTCGATCACACTGACGAGGTCATCTACCTCGAGGACGGCGATCTGGTCACACTCGAGCCGGACTCCTACTGGATCACGGATCTCGAGGGCCAGCCAGTCGATCGCGAGGTCGACACCGTCGACTGGGATCCGGAGGATGCGGGCAAGGGCGAGTACGACCACTACATGCTGAAGGAGATCCACAACCAGCCGACCGCGCTCTCGAACACCATCGAGGGTCGCGTCGAAGACGGCGACGTGGCCTTCGAAGACCTTTCAGAAGGAACGTTTGCAGAAATTGAAACAGTCCAATTCGTCGCCTGTGGAACCTCCTACCACGCCGCGATGTACGGTGCACAACTGCTCCGTGAAGCCGGCCTCCGAACTGAAGTCATTCGCGCGAGCGAGTACGAGTCGACGGCCGGCCCCGTCGACGAGACCACTCTCGTCGTCGCGGTCACTCAGAGCGGTGAAACCGCCGATACGCTCGACGCCGTCCGCACCGCGACCGACCGCGGCGCACGCTCGCTCGCCGTCACCAACGTCGTCGGCTCGACCATCTCTCGCGAGGCCGACGACGCGGTTTACATCCGCGCCGGCCCCGAGGTCGGCGTCGCCGCGACCAAGACCTACTCCTCGCAGGCGGTCACCCTCTCCCTGCTCACCCAGCGCATCGCCGCCGACGTTCCCGAGGCCACACCCGCTGCGGACCGCGAAGCGATGCTCGCCGAACTCCAGCACCTCCCCGAGTACGTCGAACAGGTACTCGAGTCCACCCGCGCGGAGACCCTCGCTGAGGAGACTCTCGACAGCGATTCGTTCTTCTTCATCGGGAACGGCCTCGGCCACTCGGTGGCACTCGAGGGCGCGCTGAAGTTCAAGGAGATCACCTACGAGCACGCGGAGGGATTCGCGTCGGGACAGCTCAAGCACGGGCCGCTGGCGCTGGTGACCGAGGCGTCACCGATCTTTGCAGTGGTGACGGGTGACGGCGACGAGAAGACGAAGACGAACGCGATCGAAGCGCAGTCCCGCGGCGCGCCGATCGTCGCGGTCGGGCCGGAAGAGCACGCGCTCGTCGACGTGGCGGACGAGCACCTCTCGGTGCCGGCAACGCATCCGGTCTGGGCGGGGCTGCTGGCGAACGTGCAGCTTCAGCTTGTCTCCTACCACGCGGCGGAACTGCTCGAGCGGCCGATCGACAAGCCGCGGAATCTGGCAAAGAGTGTGACCGTCGAGTAGGGTTGACGAATACAGCCTGTCGACCACCGGGTGCGTGTAACTGCATCGGGGGTCGACCTGCGCGGTCCACTGCAGTGCAGTCGTCTGGTTTTGAGTTGCGTCCGGGGTGACCGAGCGGTGACTCGTTACGCCGGGTTTCCATCCCATAAAACAATGATCATTAATAATACGTTCTTAGAACCCACACTCTTCATCTCAATTGATTCTATAAACGACGAAACAAAGGTAACCCAACAACGTCAGACACTAATGTCCAATAGAAATTTCCAATCGAAAAGTATATTACTATTCACCATAAATTATTGGGTGCGATAAAGAATGAAGAAAAATAATATAGAAAGGCGAGATGTACTGAAGGCAACGACGACCGCTATCGCAGCAGCACCAGCAATAGGGACAGTGGGTGCCAGTTCTGAGAATGATGATAATAGTCAGTTCTTAGACCATTGTACACAGGCTACAAAAATTTTAGAAAATACTGGTAATCATGATGCATATGTAGATTACTTAAATGCACATGATATTGATACCAACGTGGTGAACGGGAGTCATGATGTTCCCGCCAAGAAACCTTCTGAGGCCTCTGTCCAGGATAACTATGTGAGAAAGAATCAATTCTGGTTTAATCTAAGTATCTCATCCATGTGCGGGTCCGATAACTATTGGGCTAAATTTGATTGGAAATGGTATGAATGTGATGACAACAATAAGGATTGTCTACCCAACGCTGAAGCACCTATTGATGCAGTTGCCCTGTATTCAAATGACTATCTTGTTCGACAATCGGGAACAGAATTTGTGACGAATCACATTTGCTATCCAGAAAACGGTGACTGTGGATCATATGGTGTTGATGGGGCAGAAGGTCTCGCTGTAGAATATAATATTGACGAAGACTTTTGGGATTCTCCAGATTCCAATGCTTTTGGAGGTATCCTAGCGTTCGAAATGTGGGATGATGACCCCGATGCCCCAGATAATGCGAAGAAATTAAATGCCGAATATAAGCACACCTACCAAACCCACGATTTCACCCTCTCGCTTAATCCAACTGAGGGTCTCTTGTTCATTGATGATGACATACAAGATGAAGAGTGGGGGGGTCAATGGGAAACACACTTAGGTGAAAAAGAAGGTTGTTAAAGTAGTGGGTGGTTAGTCCTCTTGTTTTTTTGTGTCGTTTTCATCAGGTTGGAGATAATCCTCATGTTTAGGAGTTAAGAACCTTCCTGTCACCATATTATATAATGGGGAGTTTTGATCCTTCTGCCCGCAGTGATTCTCCAATGCAACTCTTGTTCCAATATAAGAAGCTAATGATATTAGGAAGAACAGAATTACTAAATTTATCACATCTACTATCATGTACACCACTTATATTTCATTTCAGGATGGCAGTTGTTTACCACTGTCATTTGAGGTGACTTATATGTGGTGTTTTCTGGCAATGCAATTCTCTATCTCGTATCTGCAATGGAAATGTCTTCAACCACATTCAGTCATTTATCCGATTCTGGTGCGTGACTCAGTAAGTAGTCGTATCAATACCAAACGTATACCATTCTCAACGGACATTGCACACATGCATTCGTAGGTTATTCAAATATCTGCTGTTCAGCTAAGTCAGGTACGATCTTACCTCGAGTAGCCAAAATAGAGTAGTTCATCCACGGTTTATTTGCTCTTTGCCAGAGCATCTAATCTTCATAAACATGTCCGGGTTTGGGGACCCCCGCTTGTGGTTTACTTGGAAAGATGAGTATAAAAACAGAAGACTCGATCAATGTCTACGCGAACCCTGCGGTCAGCCCTCCTCAAGTTCGACCGTGAACTCATCGTCGTCGTCGACCTCGAGATCGAACTCGGCGTCCTCGTAGTCGTCCGCCGAGACGACCACCGTGTACTCACCTTCTTCGACGTCGAGTTCGGCTTCTCCGTCGTCGTCGGTCGTCGCCTCAGCGTCCGGACCGAAGAGCTGCGAGCCGCTGTAGAACTCGATCGTCGCGTCCTCGATTTCGTCGCCGTCGTCGTCTTCGACGAGGGTCGTGAGGGTGTATTCGTCTGCGTCGTCATCCTCGTCTTCGTCCTCGTCGTCCTCACTCTCGAGTACCAGCGTCTCGTCCTCGTCGTCGCCGTCGATTTCGACGTCGGTCTCGGCGTCCTCGTAGTCGTCCGCGCTGGCAGTGAGCGTGTACTCGCCATCGTCGACGGTGAACTCGACTGTTCCGTCGTCAGCGGTTCGCTCCGTGGAGCTGACGCCGCTGGTGAGTTCGACCGTTGCGCCGTCGATTTCGTCGCCGTCGTCGTCTTCGATGGTGGCCGTGAGGGTGTGCTCGTCCGCGTCGTCATCCCCGTCATCGCTGCCGTTTTCGTCGCCGTTGCCGTCCCCGTCTCCATCGTCGCCAGTGCCGTCGTCTGACTCGTCGCTATCCGTCCCATCGTCCGGGTCGCCATCGTCGTCTGTGGCAGCGTCGTCGTCATCGCCGGCATCGGCGTCGCCATCACCATCACCACCATCGTCGGCTGCGGATTCATCGTCACCACCGTTGGCAGCCGGATCATCCGCTCCGGGCTCTGTCTCGTCGGAGTCGTCGCCGAACGGTCCGAGCGCCCCGTTGATCGAGGCACCGCTCGCGGCGAGTGCGAGACCGGCGACCAGCAACACGACGCCGGCAACCGTCAGCATGACCTGTACACCTGTCTGGATCGAGCGCGTCTCCGCGGGCTGTCGGCGAGTACTGTTTGACATGGTCCTAGCAGTGTGATGAACGGGTGCTCGCTGGGGTCACTGGGGCCACAGCGGTCACTGAGGAAATCGTCCCAAAGTGGCTACTCATCCGATCAATAGTGTGGTATGGCCGCATCCGGCACACTGGCTGCGACCCAGGCGGTCTGTCACGACGTAGCGGGCGATACTGGAGTCGTTGCATTACGAAAACCGTTCTCGCTTTCGGCGGTTCACTATACACGTGCTAAGGTCAGTTTGTTGGCGTGAATTCGCATGAACCGACCACCACCCTCACCCCTGTCCTTACCCTTACTCTCACCCTCATCAACCCTCACCACTCCCCAGACACCTTCCATCATACATCTGTACCGATCAGACAGAAAACAGGTCGAGAGTGACGTTCCCGGTTCGTTGACAGTCAACGACAGTGGTGGGAACCACCCCGCTCACTCACACCTCGACTCGAGTACACTCGTCGTTTTGCAACAGGAAGATGACCCCGCTGTCCAGCCGTCTCGTTGCCGGGTCACAGGCCACCAGTCGAACGTGGTGACAGAGCGCCTCGAGTCGGATGCAGCGTACCGAACGGTCGTTTAATAGCCCCATAGTATCGGGTACGTTGTTCGAAGAACGGGGTATGGGAGACTACACGCTCGCGTTCAAACCGGCGATCGGTCTCTACGGTCAACACGACCCGAGTGCCGTGCTCTTCGAGGACGGGACGCCGGTGTTTGGAATCGAGGAAGAACGGCTCACGCGCCAGAAACACGCCCCAGAGACGTTTCCAACGAACGCGATTACCGCCTGTCTCGACTACCGCGACCTCGAACTCGCTGATCTCGAGGAGATCTATCTACCCTACGACCCGCAACTCCGGTCCCGAATCCGCTCACACTACATCAGTGACGCCCTTCGTGCACCCGGCGTGACGCGAAAACTCTCCGCACTCGAGGAGACCCTCGTCTCGGAGGTCCAGAGCAAGGTCGCGCCGACACGCAAGATCGAGAACCGACTGGCGGAGATCGGAACGCCGGTGCCGCCGATCGAGACGCTTTCACACCACCGTTGTCACGCCGCGAGCGCATTTCACCCGTCAGGGTTCGACGATGCGCTGGTGTTGACGATCGACGCGAAAGGCGAGTTCGACTCGACGGTGATCTGGCGAGGCCACCAGGGTGGGCTCACACGCGTCAAAACGTACGAGCACCCGAACAGTCTGGGGCTGTTCTTCGCGATCATCACGGAATTCCTCGGCTATCGGATGTTCAACGGCGAGGGGAAGGTGATGGGGCTCGCACCTTACGGGGAGGAGAACCCCGAGATCGAACGCACCCTGCGGAACCTGATCGACACCGGTGCGGAGTACGACGTGACCGAACTGACCAAGCGCTGGGGGACCGGTTACGGCGTCGAGCGACTCGAGAAGGAGTTCGGCCGGACGCAGAAGGAGGACCCCGAGTCGTTCACCCAGTGGGAGAAGGACCTGGCCTACACGGCACAGAAGATACTCCAGGAAATCGTCACGGACATCGTCCGCACCTACGCACCCGGCATCGGTTCGGGGAACGTCGCGCTTGCAGGCGGCGTCGCGCTCAACTGCAAACTCAACAAGGCGATCCGGGAGACCGCCGTCGTCGACGACCTGTTCGTCCAGCCCGTTGCCCACGACGCAGGGCTCGCACTCGGTGCGGGCTGGGTTGGCAAGCGGCCGTCTGCTGTCGAGTCGCTGACGGACGTCTACTACGGCCCTGAGTACGACACAGCGGAGATCGAGTCACAGCTCCAGACGAACAAGATCGACTACGCCGAACCGGACGATCTCGAGCGGTACGTCGCGGAACGGCTGGCAGACGGCGCGCTCGTCGGCTGGTTCCAGGGCCGGATGGAACTCGGCCCGCGCGCCCTCGGCGCACGAAGTATTCTCGCAGATCCGCGCACTGCGGCCTCACGCGACCGGGTTAACCGCTTCGTCAAGCACCGCGAGGAGTGGCGGCCGTTCGCCCCCTCGATGCGCGAGGAAGCGGCCGCGGAGTACCTCGTCGACGGCCAGCCTGCGCCGTTCATGATCAACAGTTTCGACGTCGATCCGGAGAAGGCGGACGATCTGACAGCGGTCGTCCACCCCGCAGACGAGACCACTCGTCCCCAGACGGTTCGCGAAGACCAGCACCCGCGATACCATCGTCTACTCACCGAGTTCGAGGCCATCACCGACGTGCCAGTCCTGCTCAACACCTCGTTCAACGACCACGGCGAACCGATCGTCAATACCCCCACTGAGGCGGTCAAAGACTTCTACGGCATGGGCCTCGACGTGCTGGTCCTCGAGGACTTCGTACTCGAGAAGGATGCGCCAGCAACAACGCAGGCGCAGACGATCGATGTGACGACGACGAGTCGTACTGGCCAGGAGGGGACCCGGTCGAGTACGTGTTCGAGGTCGGACGACAGTGGACAACAGCGAGAAACGGCCAGTGGCGAGCGAGCGTTCGACGACACACCGGTTACTGGTGAGGATACCGTGACCGCACGTCTCCTCTCGAATCTCGGCACCGATCGATAAGTGCAATACGCGGTATGTACAGAATAGGTAGAACAAGTAGAATACGCAGGATACGCAAGATACGCTTCGTTTTCGCGATCGCAAAGAGTCAGCTATCGCTGAGTGCGATCGTCCAGTCGCCGTCGGCCTCGACGTTGAGCCAGACCGCGCCACCCGCGCTGTAGGATCGTGAGCTATCGAACGCGCCGTGCTGATGGATCAACTGCTCCGAGCGGCCGTCCGCGCCGTAGCCGCCGACCATGAACAGGTCGTCGCCCTCGTGAGTCACGTCGAGCGAGACGTTGCCATCGGTGTCGAACGGACCGACGTACGAGGAGCCCGACCCCGACACATCGGCGGGCAACGCCGTCAGATCGTCGCTGTGGACCTCGGGTTGGTCTAGATCGAGCGACCACGCGCCGTCTGCGTCGACCTCGAGCCGGTACGTTCCTTCCTCGACCGTGATGATCGACTCGCCGGATCGAGTCGCCGTGTTCGTCGTTGGAATGACACGGTCGTCGCCGTTCGTGTCGCCGGCTGGCACCAGTTCTATGGTCAGATCCGTATCGCCGTCGTGTGAGACGTCGGCCGTGACGATGCCCTCCTCGAGTGCAAACGTGTCTGTCGTGTTCGATTCGATACCACCGAAGGAGTGGTGCTCGCCGGCGTCAAGGATAATGCCCTGCTGGTCGCCTGACTCCGCGTCCGATTCGTCGCCGCCAGCCATCGTCCCGTCGACCACGTCGGATGGCGTCACCACGTCGAGTCCGCGGTGTTCGATGTGGTCGAGCAGTTCCTCGAAGTCCTCGAGTGACATGCTGTTCCCGCTTGCCTCCTCGTCGTCCTCGAGTTCGACGATACGCGGAATTCGGAGAACGACCAGCTGGTTGTACTGATCGCAAAGGTTGATCGCCCGGCGGACGCCGCCGTGGAGGTCCGGCCCCCAGATCTGGGAGAGCATATGGGTGTTCGTCGGCGGCGCACCGGTGGGCGAGCCGCTGGCGAGGACCGCAGACTCGACTTCCTCCCGGAGGACGGTCTGAAGCGAGTCGTCCATTCGGTCGGCTGGGGTGTAGAAGTGTCGCGAACCGTCCTCGAAACCGAGATCGGCGAGCGTATCGCGAACGTTCGCGACGACCTGGCGCTGGCGGTCTTCGGGCATCTCTGGCAGCGGCGTGCTGACGCTCGGGTAGCCACAGATGTCCCAGCCGCGTTCATGAAGCTCGTCGAGTTGGACGAGATCCATCCGTCCGCCGGAGCCGATCTGATCCGGATCGACCGGGACTGCGCCAGCCCAGTCGTGCTCGTCGAGGCGGTCGAGTGCGTGCTCGTAGTGAGAGGCGTGGCCGTCGTAGAACGAGAGGATCGCCTTGCCGTTGTCGGCTGCTTCGGTCTTTCGGAGGTCGTCCGCGACGAGTCGCGTGCCGTCCTCGGGACCGACCGCGACGACGTTCAGTCGGCGAACGTCCGAGAGGTCCGGCTCGCCGTGTTTCTGGATGTAGCCGAAATCGAGGCGGAGCCAGCCCTCGTAGTCGTCGGGGACGTGGCGAATGCTGGTCAGGTGGTCGCCCCGTGACGGTGCCATGAACTCGAGATGGACCTGGTCGACGGCATCTGCGCGGATCGCCAGTGAGGTGTCCCAGCCGTCGAGGTCGATGCCGCGGGGGAACTCTATTCGCATTGCGGCCTGGTCGCCGTCACTCTCGACGGCGAGCGCTTGCGATCCCGTCGGGGCGTCCGAGACCGTCTCGGTTTCGCCGGTGACGGCGACCCACTCGTCGGCCGACTCGAAGTCCGAGAGGAGTTCGCCGTGGTCGATTGCGGGCCAGCTATCGGTGCTGGTATCGTCGCCGTTTCCACCGTCTCCAGTGCCGTTCGAATCGGAGTCGCCGTTGGAGTCCGCCTCCGGCGACTCGTCACCGGAGAGTGCGTCGAGACAGCCCGCAACCGTTGCTGTCGACGTGACGCCGAGCGCCGCCACCAACTGTCGCCGAGAGAGTCCACGCGTCATGCTGTGATCACTTCCCGCTCGCGTTCGGGGACACTTTCTAATAGAGCCGTTAATTGTGCTGGCGTGAACTGTTTCGGGTCGGTGTGCGGACGGTACGTGGCACAAAAAGCAGGGCACAGGGACTGGCTGGGACGGGCCAGACGGCAGCAGTGGGCTGTCTTCGGGCTTTAACAGGGTGCTAAGCGGCGTGGCTTAGTCGAGGTGCCGGCCTGGTGCTGGACCTGAACACAGGTCAAACCCGGACCACACGGACCGAGTCCGGGCCGAACAATGATATGGGCGGCCCCCAGAGTTGGGGACAACGAGCAACGCCACATGACAAACCAGTACGATCACGCGCAAGTACAGGAGTTCTGGCAGTACGTCTGGGAACGCGACGGCGTCGCCGAACTCCCGGACGGGGCCGTCGACCCAACCTACGTCCTCGGGATGTTCCCCTACACCTCCGGGACGCTCCACATGGGTCATGTCCGAAACTACGCGATTACCGACGCCTACGCCCGTTACCGTCGACTTCGCGGTGACGATGTCCTTCACCCAATGGGGTGGGACGCGTTCGGTCTTCCCGCGGAGAACGCCGCCTATGAGCGGGCCAGCGACCCCGAATCCTGGACCCGCGCGTGCATCCGCCGAATGCGCGAGGAACTCGAGACGCTCGGTTTCGGCTACGACTGGTCGCGGGAGATTACGACCTGCGACCCGTCGTACTACCGCTGGAACCAGTGGCTGTTCAAGCGATTCCACGAGGCCGGTCTCGTCGAGTTCACCGGCGCGACAGTCAACTGGTGTCCCGACTGCGAGACGGTACTCGCTGACGCGCAGGTTGTACTCGAGGAGCCCGGGAGTGAACGAGACTCGGCAGTCGGTGACGGTACCGACGATGGCACCGCTGCCGGCGGTGACGGGGACGACGGCACGCACGACCACACCACCGCCCGCGTCTGCTGGCGCTGTGCAACCCCAGTCGAACAGCGCGAACTCGACCAGTGGTTCTTCACGATCACCGACTACGCCGACGAACTGGTCGACGGACTCGACGACCTCGAGCAGTGGCCCGAGGGTGTCCGCGAGATTCAGCGCAACTGGATCGGCCGACAGGAGGGCGCACGGCTCACGTTCGACGTATCGACGGCAGCCGACGAGTCAGAGACCGCCGTCGACGTCTTCAGCACCCGCCCCGAGACAGTCTTCGGCGCGACGTTCGTCGCCATCTCGCCCGAACACGACCTGGCGAGCGAACTCGCGAGCGCGGACGAGGACGTGGCAACGTTCGTCGACCAGGCGCGAACGAGTGCACCCGACACCGGTCACGCCGCACGCGACGACTTCAGCACTGCAGGTATCGAAACCGACGCGACGGCTGAGAACCCGCTCACGGGCGAGGAGGTTCCTGTCTACGTCGCCGAGTACGTCCTCGCGGACGTCGGAACGGGCGCAGTGATGGGCGTCCCCGGACACAACGAGCGCGACTCCGAGTTCGCCCAGGCGCACGACCTGCCGATCGAGACGGTCGTCGCTCCGGACGGCGACGGCACAACAAAGTCGAGCGACGTCGCATTCACAGACGCTCCCATCACCGCCGAGGGCACGCTGGTACTCGAGTCCACCTCGCACAGCGAGTACGACGGCCAACCGAGCGAGGACGTTCGCGACCACCTCGTCGACGATCACGAGGCGATCGACCCCGACGTGACCTACCGACTCCGGGACTGGCTGATCTCGCGCCAGCGCTACTGGGGGACGCCGATTCCGGTCGTCCACTGCGAGGACTGTGGGCACGTCCTCGTTCCCGACGAGGAGCTACCGGTCGAGTTACCCGAGTTCGTCCAGACCACGGGGAACCCGCTCGACGCCGCCGAGGAGTGGAAGCAGACGAGCTGTCCGGACTGTGGCGGCCCCGCAGAGCGCGAGACGGACACGATGGACACCTTCGTCGACTCCTCGTGGTACTTCCTGCGATTCCTCTCGCCCGACCTCGCGGACGCGCCGTTCGACACCGAGCTGGCGAACGAGTGGCTCCCCATCGACGTCTACGTCGGCGGCGACGAGCACGCCATCTTGCACCTGCTGTACATTCGGTTCGTGACGCGCGCGCTGGCGGATCTTGGCTTTCTCGACCGGCGCGAACCCGTCGAGCGACTCGTCAGCCAGGGGACGGTGCTCTACGAGGGCGAGAAGATGTCCTCCTCGAGTGGGAACGTCGTCACACCGGATGAGTACGGCGCGGAGACGACCCGGCTGTTCGTTCTCTCGGCGGCCCACCCAGAACAGGACTTCGAGTGGACGGCGAACGACGTGCGTGGCGCGTACGACCTTCAACAGACGCTGTACAGCATGGCGACCGCGTTCGTCGACGAAGGCGAGACTCGCGTCGAACGGGCGGGCCACGACGAGTTCATCGACCGCGAAATCGACCGCACGATCGTCGCCGCCCGCACCGAGTTCGAGCGCTTCCGGTTCCACCGCGTCGTGACCGAGGTGCAGGAGCTCGCCGGCCTCCTGCGCCAGTACCGCGGCTACGACCGCATCCACGGCGAGGTCTACCGCCGCGGGCTGCTCACCATCGCGGCGCTCATCTCGCCGCTCGCACCACACCTCGGCGAAGAACTCTGGAACAAACTCCGCGGCGACGGCCTCGTCGTCGAAGCCGACTGGCCGGTACTCGAGTCCGATCCGGCGACGATCGAGTCGGAGTACCAGCGAGAGCGCCAGTTAGTGGAGACGACACGGGCTGACGTGCGCGATATTCTCGACGTGGCGTCGATCGACGATCCGGCCCAGATCGATCTCGTGGTGGCCGAGCCCTGGAAGTACGAGGTTGCGACGCGCCTCACGACGTCGACTGGTGAGGCGGACGGCGACAGCGTGGCTGAGGCCGGCGACAGCGTGGGTGATAGCGCTCTCGACATCGACGCGCTGGCCGAAGAGGTGGATGTCGAGACGGATGTACTCGCCGAGTTCGTCGCGGACCAGCAGCGTACCGACGGTCAACACTCGGCCTCGCAGGGACTCACAGCGACGCGCGAACAGACGCTTCTCGAGCAGGCGGCGTGGCTGCTCGCAGACGAGTTCGGCGTGACTGTGAGCGTTCGGTCGGCGACGGCGGTAGACGCCGAAGACGATACAGCGGACGCTGCAGCGGGCGACGTCCCGGACGCGGACGTCGCGTCTCGTGCCCGACCGGGGAAGCCGGCGATCAGTATTCAGTGAGCGACAGTCTGCCAGCCGATCGAGAGCCGAACGCGCTGTTCGGGCGAAGATGTGCGGCCGAGTGGCCGCGCGACCGAATCGCCTGCCGGTGAACAGCAAGAAAGATAGGTCGCCTCTCCTAACGGCCGATAATGGCAACTGCCGACGCAACACGAGAGCGGCTCCGAGAGCACCCCCTCGGTGCGACTATTTTTCTGTCGATCGTCGGCTATGCGCTGGTTATCGGAACCTTTCTGTTCGAACTGCCGATCTATCCGGAGCTGACGAACGCCCAGGTGAACCTGTTCACCCACGCGATTGCGGTGATCAACCTGGCGACGACGGTCCTGCTGATCGCCGGCTGGTACTGGATCCGCGTCGACGAGGTCGAGAAACACCGACTCGCGATGATCGGCGCGTTCATCCTGATCATCCTCTTCCTGGTCGTCTACCTCACCCGCGTCGGCGGTGGCGGCGGCGAAAAGCAGTTCGTCGGCCCGGATTCGGTCTACTACGCCTATCTGGTGATGCTGGCGATCCACATCGTCCTCTCGATCGTCTCCGTTCCGGTGGTCCTCTACGCGCTGATCCTCGGGCTCACCCATACNCTACTACGCCTATCTGGTGATGCTGGCGATCCACATCGTCCTCTCGATCGTCTCCGTTCCGGTGGTCCTCTACGCGCTGATCCTCGGGCTCACCCATACACCCGCCGAGTTGCGCCGGACGGCACACGCCCGAGTCGGCCGAATCGCAGCCTCGGCGTGGATTCTGAGCCTCGTTCTCGGTGTCGTCACCTACCTGCTGTTGAACCACATCTTCGACTACGAGTTTCCGTCGATGCTCGTCTCGCTGTTTCCTGTCGGATAGCGCGATACTGGGTCGGTACGGGCCTGTTGTGCCGATAGAGGTACAGAGCCGTGTTCGGCACACACTGATGCGCACTGGAAATTCCCGTTACCACAGTACAGAGAGAGTCACGAAAAATCACCATCTCTGGGCGTCTGGGCGCTCTCGGGGCAGGATTTACAGGGAACGACAGAGTATGTAAGTCGTCATGGATTCGTCGCCCTGTGGAACCGACGCCGAACAGTCGCGACACTTCCGCCAGCAGCAACTACTGGCGGATCTCAGTGACTGGGCGCTGTCAGTGGGTGGCCAACGGGACGGGTGGGAAACACAGCCGAAAAATGAAACCGATGACGAGGTCGCCTGCACCGACTCGGCCACCGACCACCCGCGGACACTCGAGTCCCTGCTTCAGTTCACGACCGAGCAGGTTGCGGCGGTGTTCGATGCCGATTCGGCGTACGTCCTGCAGGTAGCCGGCGACCGAGAGCTGTTCCGGCTGCGCGCGGGAGTCTCTGTGGCGGCTGCGGGACCGACACCTGAGGAGTGCGGGACTAGCGGGGATGCGGAAACCGATTGTGTGGAGACCGAGACAGAGTCAGGAGAGACGACCGAGAGTGAAACCGAACCCCACACCGAAACGTCCGGCGCCGCTGCAGACAACTCCGACGAGCCAACGCCTGTCGCCGCTTCGACCCAGGACCGGATTCCGATCGAGCCGGCGACACAACTCAGCAAGGCACTCGAGTCCACCGAGCCGGTGCTGGTCGAGGAGCTAGCGTCGACTGATCAGCTCTCGTCGGTAGGTGAGCCGGTGTCGGATGCGGCGACGAGTGGGATAGCCGTCAGAATCGGAACGAGCGAGCAGACTGATTTTACGGCCGGGACGGTGCAGGCGGCGGGAACCAGCACCGAGTCACTTCGTGACGACGACGGCGACACTAGCGAGAGTGACGAGAACGACGAGAGTGGCGAGAGTGACGAAACGCACGAAAACGGCGTCCCGTGGGGCGTACTGACTGTTCATACCACCGCGGAGTGTGACTTTACCGATGCGGACGCTGCGTTCCTCACGACGGTTGCCAACGTGCTCGCATCGACACTCGACCGGACCAGGGCACAGCGCCGTCGCGACGAGGCGACGACCTGGGCTGACAGCGTGCTCGACGCCACACCGGTGGGTATCACACTTGTCGACACAGACGGGATGAACGTCTTCGCGAACAGGCGCGCAGAGGAAATCACCGGACGGCCACTCTCAGAACTGCGAACGTTCACTCACGACGACGAGCGCTGGGGGCTGGTCGACGACAACGGCAACCCAATCTCGTTCACCGACCTCCCGTTCACTCGTGTCATCGAAACCGAGGAGCCGGTACGAAACGAGGTCGTCGGCATCAGCCGTCCCTCCGGCGAGCGCGTCTGGCTCTCGATACACTGCAGTCCCCTGTACGACTCGGCTGGCGAGTTCGACGGCGTCATTTACGCCTTCAGGGATGTCACTGAGCGCCGGGAACTCGAGTCGCGACTCGAGGAGATCCTGGGTCGCGTCGAGGAGGCAATCTGTGCGTTCGACGAGGACTTTCGGTATACACACGTCAACGACAGGGCCGAGGAACTCCTGCAGCGCTCGCCTGAGGAACTACTCGGCGAACAGCTCTGGGAGGTGTTCCCCGAGTCGGCGAACGAAGATGTCGTCCGGAACAGCTTCGAGGAGGCGATGAACTCACAGGAGCCGACCAGCTACGAACACTACTACGAGCCAGCAAACGCCTGGCTCGAGGTGACGATCTACCCCTCCGAAACCGGAGCCTCGGTCTATTTCCGGGACGTAACCGACCGCCGGGAGTACCGACGACGACTCGAGGAGTCAAACGAACGTCTCGAGCAGTTCGCCTACGCCGCCTCCCACGATCTGCAGGAACCGCTTCGAATGGTCAGCAGCTACCTCGAACTGCTCGAGTCGCGATACGCAGACGAACTCGACCAGGACGCCCAGGAATTCATCGAGTACGCCGTCGACGGTGCCGACCGCATGCGGGAGATGATCAACGGGTTACTCGAGTTCTCCCGCGTCGAGACACAGGGAGAGCCGTTCGAACCGGTTGATCTGGACGAGGTACTCGAGGACGTCGTCCGGGATCTGCGTGTGAAAATCGTCGAGAACGACGCGGATATTTCCGCGGAGGAACTGCCGAGAGTCGCAGGCGACGGCAACCAGTTGCGCCAGGTGTTCCAGAACCTGCTGTCGAACGCGATCGCGTACTCGGGTGAGGAGCCGCCTGAGATCGATATCGCGGCCCACGACACCGGGTCAGAGTGGGTGATTTCGGTGAGCGACGAGGGGACTGGTATCGATCCCGATGACACCGACCGCATCTTTGGACTGTTTCAGCGCCGACACGCCGGTGACGAGCATACGGGGAGTGGGATCGGATTGGCGCTCTGCCGGCGGATTATCAAGCGCCACGATGGCGAAATCTGGGTCGATAGCGAGTTGGGCGAGGGGGCAACGTTTTCGTTTACGCTTCCAACGCGCTTGGACACTGTTGACCTCGAACCGATAGAGTCTGGGTCTGGGCCTGGGCCTGAGTCTGAGTCTGGGTCTGAGCCCAAGCCCGAGACTCTGGGTCAGGAGACGAAACGTGACGACGTTGGCGGGGAATGAGCGTCAGTACTCGATCGAATACGAACCGTGAACGTGCAAGCGCGAACACACCAGTAGAACCGAACTACAGACAACCGAACCACAGACTCGAGACTCAATCAGTCTGCGGAATTGACCGCGCACCGAGTGTGAACGTAATCAGCGAGAGCATTGCGAGGATCGCGAGGTTCGCGAGTGCCGGGTCGAGTCCGGCGATAGTCGCGGGATTCGCAGCAGGATCAGTTGCCGCACGAACGCCGCGGGAGAAGTACGTCAACGGCGAGAGATTCACGAGCGGTTCGAACCAACCTGGAAGCTGATCGAGCGAGATGAACGTCTCCGAGAGGAACAACAGCGGCAGACCGATGGCGTTGCTCGCCGTCACCGCGCCGTCCTGGGAGTCGGTGTAGCTGCCGAGCATCGCGCCAATACCACAGAAGCCGACGACGCCGACCAGGATGTACGGCACGAGCAGCGCCGAGAACGTGATCTCGGCACCCGTCAGGAGGACGACGAGTGCGAGGATCAGCAGGCTTGCGAGCCCGATGATGACCGCGTTGACGGCCGTCTGGGCGAGCAGCCACTCGGTTCGCGTCAGTGGCGTCGTCGCAAGTTTCTCGAATCGGTTACCCTCGCGGTGGCGTGCAACCTCGCTCCCCATTCGCGAGAACGGCGTAAAGAGGACGACGACGGCCAGATAGCCCGGCACGTAGTAGGCCGCCGGCTCGGCAAACAGGCCACCGTCGCCGGGGTCCGTCCGCACGAGCGCGCCGAAGATGACGATCAGGATGACCGGGAAGAAGAACGTGAAGAACACCGCAGTCCGGCGGCGGATGAACGACCGCCAGCCGGCACTCGTCGCGGATCGAATACGTCCGAGGCGGCTCATGCGGTCTCACCCGTCTGCGTGAGGTCAGTGGCATCCCCATCGTCGGACGTCGCCGCACCACTGTCGCCTGCATTCCCCGTCCGCTCGCGCTCCATCCGGTCTGCCAGTTCGAGGTACACGTCCTCGAGATCCGGTTCGGTCCACGAGAGCCCAGTGTACTCGAGTCCCTGCCGGTCGAGGCTCTCGACCACAGACCCGATTGCGGCAGGGTCGATATCCTGCACGACGAGGGTGTCGTCCGGTGTCGACGACGACACCGTATCGTCGGCAGCCGTGTGCGTTCGGCTCCGGGCGCGTTCGACGGGGTACTCGAGTCCGGCGAGTGCGTCGGGGTCGGCGGCCGTCTCAATCTCGAGTCGACTCGAGCCGCCGTACTCGGTGACCAGCGCGTCTGGGGTGCCCTGTGCGATCAGTGAGCCGTCGGCCAGCAGGCCGACGCGGTCGGCCAGCCGTTCGGCTTCGGCCATATCGTGGGTCGTGAGCAGGACGGTGGTCCCGCCGGCTGCGAGCTCCTCGATCAGTCGCCAGACGGTGCGGCGGCCCGCGGGGTCGATGCCCGTCGTCGGTTCGTCGAGAAAGAGCACGTCTGGATCGTTGACGAGCGTCGAGCCGACGCAGACGCGTCGTTGCTGGCCGCCGGAGAGGTCCTCGTACCAGGTATCGCCGGCGTCGGCGAGGCCGACGTCTGCGAGCACGGCGTCGGGATCGCGCGGGTCGTCGTAAAGACCGGCGTAGTAGGCGAGCAGTTCGCGGGCGGTGAGACGATCCGGCGGTGAGAAGTCCTGCGGGAGGACGCCGAGGCGGTCACGGTCGATCGCCGTCGGTGACGTCTCGAGCACCGTCGCCGTACCTGAATCCGGCTCCGTCGTCCCCGTCAGTGCACGGACGAGCGTCGTCTTTCCCGCACCGTTGGGGCCGATCAGTCCGAAGACCTCACCGGCTGGAATCGAGAGCGACGCCCCTGACAGGGCGACGGTCTCGCCATAGCGCTTCTCGAGGGCAGTTGCCTCGACTACGGCAGTCATGTCCGACGATAGCGATGCAGCGTGGGTAAGGGGTTCGGTTCGCGCCATACGATCTGTTGTCGTTCGCTACCGGCGATATCTCCGGCGAGGGCGGCGATCACCGGCAAGACGCGACAACGATCCGTATCAGTCGTCCGCCGGCGCGGAAGCCGTCTCCGCTACCGGTTCTGCGCGCTGACCCGACGGATCGACGACGTGGCGCTCCGGCAGATCCGGTTCGGGTTCCCGGCCAACGGTGAAGAAGCGCTCGGTGCGAGTGAGTTCCTCCGAGGCGGGGCTCGCTTTGGTGATCTGCTCGAAGCCGACGGTGACACGCGGCGATTCTGTCTCGGTCGCGACGTCGTCTGCGGTCACAGTGGCGGCGTCGGACGCAGACGGTTGCTCTGCTGCGATTCGAACCGCTGCAAGCTGGTACGACGGGTAAAACACCGGCGGCAGGATGCCGATGATGCCGTCGCGTCGGTGAAGGCGTTTGAGCCACGTGCCGGTGTTGACGAGGACGCCGCCGTCGACTTCCTTGAGCATCGGTCGGTGCGTGTGACCGAAGCAGAAGATGGTCGTCTCCGGGTCGTTCGCGAAGAGTTCGCGGGCGGTCTCCTTGTAAGATGCCGTCGGATCGACCGTGAGATCGGTCTCGAAGACGCCGAATCGATTGATCGTCTTCTTGATATCCTGGCGGATGAAGTGGAGCGGAATCCCAACGAGAACGAGCATCCCGGCAACGCCGATATTGACCAGGAGCAGGAACCAGGCCACCGTTCCGGCCGTCCCGAACTGGCCGAGGAAGGTAATCGTTTGTTCGACCGGCAGCGTCCAGATCCCAGCGAAATGCAACCCAGAGAAGATTGCGAGCAGTGCACTGATGTTGAACAGCAACAGGAACGGCACCAGCGAGTACCGGATCAGCGGGTTCATCTCCCGGTAGAAATACTTCGAAAAGAGCCAGATCGGCATCCGTTCGGTCGGCGTCACCGCCTGGACATCTTTCAGCCAGTTGTATCGCCCGCGGTTCGACAACTGGCCCGCGCGACTCGTCACGAGCGTGTTGTAGTAGTACCCAAGCGGCGTCGCGTGCGGATTCCCCCAGTCCTCGATCCGATTGTTCGAATCTTGCTGGTGGCCGTGCTCGAAGTGAATCGCCTGGTCCCCGACGGGTCGAGTGATCGACTTCTCCTGGACGAGGTCGACGTTGTACTCGGCAAAGCGCTCGACGAACTCGTCGTAGGCCGCCAGTTCGTGATCGTGATTCCCCGGAATCAGGGTGATCGGGATGTTCTCGCCCGTCACCCGGAACTGCTCGAACAGCTCCGGATACGTCTCCTCGAGGACGTCGAACTTCTCGACGCCCTCGACGGTCGTGAACTCCCAGAGCCCGAACGCGTCGCCGTTGATCACGAGTTCGGCGTTCTCGTTGGTCGCTTCGAGTTGTTCGAGGAAGGCGAGCAGTTCGTCCAGAAACTCGACCTCCTCGAGTTGTTCGTCGCCGCCGATGTGGAGGTCGCTGATGACGTAGTAAACCCGGTCGTCGTGGTCGGTCTCGTCCTCGACGGGAGTTTCGGCCTCGTTGACGCCGTCTTCGTCACCATCGCCATCGTCGGATTCGGTACCCATTCGTGTATGTTCCCAGTCTGTGGCTCCACTTCGAAAGGTGTTGTCGTCTGGGGTCGCCACGAGCCAGTCGAACTCGAGTCCGGCGTCGCCAGCCAGCCGACCAGAACCGCGCTCGTGCAGGCTCAACCGTTACCCTCGGGTTCGTGGTAGCGAGCCCGGAATGACACAGTTTGGCTACACCCTCTCGAGTGAGGAACACGGCCCGACCGAACTCGTCGAATACGCGAGGCGTGCCGAGGAGATCGGCTTCGACTTCGTCTCGATTTCGGATCACTTCCATCCGTGGGTGTCCGCGCAGGGAGAGTCGGCGTTCGTCTGGTCTACCCTGGGTGGCATCGCGACAGCGACCGACGAGATCGAGGTCGGGGTCGGCGTTACCTGCCCAACGATGCGGATCCATCCGGTCAACGTCGCCCACGCGGTCGCGACTGTCGACGTGATGTTCGACGATTGGTTCACGTTCGGCGTCGGGACCGGCGAGAACCTGAACGAGCACGTCACCGGCGAGCGCTGGCCCGAACACGACGTTCGTCTCGAGATGCTAGAGGAGTCGATGGAGGTGATGCGAAAGCTCTGGACCGGCCAGACGACGAGCCACCACGGCGAGCACTACACGGTCGAGAACGCCCGTCTCTACACGGTACCCGACGATCAGCCGACCACCATTGCGAGCGCGTTCGGTCCGCAGACGGCCCGCTGGGCTGCGGATCACGGCGACGGCATCTGGTGTTCCGGTCCGAAAGGCGAGGTCGTCGAGGCGTACAGAGAGGCCGGCGGCGAGGGGCCAGCCTACACGCAACTGCACATGTGCTACGCCTCGAGCGAGGACGAGGCCGTCGACACCGTCTACGAGTACTGGCCCAACGGCTCGATTCCGGGCGAACTCGGTCAAGAACTCCCCACGCCGGCACACTTCCAACAGGCCGCCCAGCTGGTCGAACGCGAAGACATCGCCGAAGGCAGCACCGTAACCGGCCCGGACCCAGACGCTCACATCGACAGCATCGAACAGGCGATCGACGCGGGCTACGACCACGTCTACGTCCACCAGATCGGCCCTGAGCAGGAACAGGCACTCGAGTTCTACGAGGAAGAGGTGCTGCCCGCGGTTCGGTGAGAACGAGCGGTTCAGGACAGTCGTAGTTCCAGTGATCCGTTCTCGGCCGCCGTGCTCACTCTCCGTCCTTGTCCTCGTCCCCGTCCCCGCCCCCGTCCCGTGAACGGCCATCGTTCTGGCGCTCCGACTGCCACCAGCTCATCGCGAGGGTTGGCAGGAAGAGCAGGACACCACCCACGACGAGCACCACGACGAACAGGAGGAACTCGAGCATCGCTCTGTCTCGGCAGTACACGGTGTCGAGACCTTACTGTTTCGTCCCAACACGTTTCCAGAGAATATGATTGGGAGGGAATCGGTACTCGAAACAGCCGTATTCCAGACGCTTAGAGAGATTCAGTGCTGATCAGTCAGTTTGGCCTTGTTGAAACCCTCAATCGGTGATAGGCTTCAGCAACCGTGCTGAATACAGGTCGCAAATGTGGCACCCGGTAGAGCGCGATCTGCACGAAGAGTCGAACGCTCAGTACAGGTAAATCACATACCATCCAGCATAACCTAAATATGTTATAACCAACAGTAAGTGCGGGAGAAAGAATATCCGCATTGACTGCTTTCTTTTACGAAATGTCCTCCAGACGTAAATTATTAGTTATCCTACTCGGGTTTCTTGCCGTCGTACTACTTGTTGGAGCAGGGATGTTCACCGGTGTGTTTCAGCCTGATACGCCGGACGAGGGGGTTTCGGATGTTGAGAGTTACCCCGTCGCTCCCGAAAAACCGACTCCATTGAATTCCTCGAATGTCGCGGGCTACACTGTTACCTACGAGGAGAGACTGTTCTATAACGACCTCCTTGCAAGCCATAACCACACAGTCCATGACGATGAAAACGTGATAACCAACTGTACATCCCTCTCAGTCTCGAACGATAGTACAGACGAGTTTTACGTCCAGTTAGAGTGTCGTGGCGGTGTTACCGACTCATCGCAACTGACTGAATCAGAGGAGTTCACATACTCAGTTACCTACCGGATAATGAACAATACGACACAACAGACTGAAATCCAGAATTATCCCTTCGAAATCGATAGAAAGTTCAATAGCGAAAGGAATTAAGTTAGCAGGGTCGGTAATCCAGTTCTTTTATTCGGAACCAGGCATGAAAATCGCGGTCAGTACGCACGTGTAGTGTGCGGATTGTTCACTGCCTGCGGCGCGAAACAAACGGAGGTGGCGTGCTGCACTCATCCTCTGTATTCAGCATGCCTCTCTTGTCCGGTTGTGAGGGTTTCAACAGAGCCGTCAGTTTAGTCCGTCTTCGCGTCAGGTACCGAAATTACAGTATCCCGAGAGCCCCGATACGCCTAAGGGACCGAGCCGTGTACGTGTACACGTACACGTAGACGTATGGGAACGAAGAACATCACAATCACGACGGAAGCGTACCAGACTCTCAAAGCGCACAAACGAGAGGACGAGAGCTTTACGGACACGATCCTGCGCCTCACCGAGGCAGACAAGGACGTACTGAAAGGGTTCGGCATGCTCGCCGAGGACGATGGCTTCCCAGATTCGAGCGAGCGTACTCGAGTCGATCTCGATGAGGCGTTCGACGAGCGAGGGGAGCGACGGGACCGGAGCCTCTGAGATGATCGCACTGGATGCGTCGTTCGTGATCGACTATCTGAACGGCGTCGAGGCAACACGGTCGTTTCTGGAGCAGCGAGACGAACCGGTCTACTACGTGCCGACGCTGGCGCTGTTCGAAGTCGCCCGGGAAGCGGCCTGGGCCGAGAGCCGATCGGTCGAGGACGTACTGGCGGGGCTCGACTGGACAGAGCCGCTGGCGTTCGACGCGGGTGCGAGTCGAGAAGCAGCGCAGATTCATACGGAACTGCTCGAAAACGGGATGCCGATCAACGCGGCCGATGTGATGATCGCCGGCATCTGTCGACATCACGGTGCGTCGCTGGTCACGCACAACGGCGACTTTACGGCTGTTCCCGGTCTGGAACTAGTCGATTATTGACGGTGAGCATGTCCAGTCGATTGAGTCGCCAGTTCCAGTCTGAGTTTCAGTAGGCTCCCATCTCTATGATGTAGCTGAGATCGCCGGTCGCTTCAACAGCAACCCGCGCAGCGAAACCTGGTCGGCAGGCGGGTCGGTCAATCTTCAACGAGGATTTCGTCGTGTACGTAAACGGGAACGCGACAGGACAGGTCGTCAGTATCCGAACTCCCAGTCATGCGAATCGTTTCGGGTGTCGACTGTCGGATCGTCTCGAACGAGACCGGCGGCGTCGAACGAACCACTCCTGATCGAGAGACAACGATCTGTCGGCTCACGATGAGTACACGGCCGTCGTCGATTCCGAGTCGCTCCGAACCAGCCGCTGTCGTGAGGGCAACCGACACCGAGTCCGTTTCGCTGAGTCGGTCTTCGAGAAGGGCCTCCACGTATTCTTTCGAAGCCGAGACACACTGTGTTTCGGTTGCCCCCTCTCCATTGTCTGGTCGTTCGAACTCGAGTGTGGCCGCTGTGGCGCGCACTGGGTCGTCTTGCCAATCGTCGACGTGCTCGTTCGGGTCCAGGGCTGGATCCGAGTCCGATTCAGTCGTGAGCACAGACGAACAGCCAGCGAGGAGCCCGAGCAAACCGACAAATGTGGTGAGAATGGTCCGTCTCACGAGCATCATTGGCAGGCCAATCGTTGTCAATGGATAAATACTTTCAGAGAGCAGATTGGTGCCATTGGTCACTGTCCCCTGAACTACCTGTGAAGTACTCACAAGACTGAATCCCCTGTATTACCCGCGAAGCGCACGCAAAGCTGGGTGAAGAAGAAGTGGTCGATATAGCGAATACAAAACCAGAAAACCCGTCGAATTGACTACCGCAGCGACGTTATGCGTCTTCGTACAGCGGATTCGCCGCACAGAGTTCGTCGACTTCTGCACGAACCGACTCGAGTACCTCCTTGTCGTCCGGGTCGTCGATCACGCGCGCGATGAGGTCGGCGACCGTTCGGCAGTCGTCTTCATCGAAGCCGCGGGTCGTCAGCGCCGGCGTACCGGCGCGGATGCCCGAGGGATCGAACGCCGAGCGGGTCTCGCCGGGGACCGTGTTGCCGTTGAGGACGATGCCGGCGTCCTCGAGTGCCTCCTCGGCGTCGCCGCCGCTTGTGTCGGGATGGCTCTCGCGCAGGTCGACGAGCACGAGGTGGTTGTCGGTGCCCTCGGAGACGAGCGAGAAGCCGTGTTCTGCGAGCTGGTCGCCGAGTGCCTTCGCGTTGGCGACGGTTTGTTCGGCGTAGTCCTCGAACTCGGGTTCCAGTGCTTCCTTGAAGCCGACGGCCTTGCCGGCAACGTTGTGCATGAGCGGGCCGCCCTGGCCGCCGGGGAAGACGGCGGAATCGATGTCGTCGGCGTACTCCTCTTCGCACATGACGATGCCGCCGCGACCGGAGCGGATCGTCTTGTGGGTCGAGCCGGTGACGAAGTCGGCGGTGCCGACCGGTGAGGAGTGAACGCCGGCGGCGACGAGCCCGGTGATGTGGGCGATGTCGGCGAGGTGGAGTGCGTCGACATCGTCGGCGACGTCCTGAATGCGCTCCCACTCGATTTCGCGTGGGTAGGCGGAGTAACCCGAGACGATGATATCCGGCTCGAACTCGGCGGCCTGTGCTTCGAGCCCGTCGTAGTCGATGTAGCCGGTCTCGGCGTCGACCTCGTACTGTTCGACGTCGTAGAACTGGCCGACGAAGTTGGCCGGGTGACCGTGACTCAGGTGCCCGCCGTGGGTCAGATCCAGCGAGAGGATCTTATCGCCAGGTTCGAGCATCGCGAAGTAGACAGCCTGGTTGGCCTGCGTGCCCGAGTGGGGCTGGACGTTGACGTGGTCGGCACCGAACAGCTCCGTGGCGCGTTCGATGGCGAGTTCCTCGACCTCGTCGGCGTACTCACAGCCGCCGTAGTAGCGCGAGCCGGGGTAGCCCTCCGCGTACTTGTTCGTCAGCGCGCTCCCCTGGGCGTCGATAACGGCCTCGCTGACGTGGTTCTCGCTCGCGATCATCTGCAGGGATGATCGCTGGCGCTCTACCTCTCCCTCGAGTGCGTCGGCGACGGCGGGATCGACTTCCCGAACGTGCTCGTGGTCCATGTGCGAAGTGGTGTCTGGCTGCTGTATAAGTGTACCTCTCTTCGGCAAACCGAGACACGAACACAAGCGAGTTTGCTGGTGACGATGGTGGTTTCGACTGTGGGCTGTTCCGACGTTCGGTGGTAGTCTGTTGCCGACTATCGTGTCCCTTGCAAGCGATTACCATCCGATACAACTAACTGCGTTGCGTCGGATCTATCGCATGACATGCTCGTGTGGGATGAACGACAGGACGGCGTTCGCGTTACCGACACCGACAGCGCTACACTGGCGATTACGGGCGAAGAATTTGTCATCCGCGACCGAAATCCCGAACTCCCACGTCCGGTCGACGAAACCGTCTCGGTGCGCGCGAGCAAACTCCGCTTTCCACACGCCGTCGTCTACGCCTTCCCACTGGATTCGGCGTCGGCACCGATCGAACTCGACCCCTGTGGCGACCCGCTGTCGCTCCCGCCCGGTGAGTACGTCGTGGACATCGACACCGAGATCAAAAGCTACCTCCAGTTTCACAGTTCGGCTCGCATCGAACGCACTGACGACTTCGAATCCGTCGTCGTCTCCTTTCCCGAACGGACCAGCGTCGACCTCGGCTTTCGCAGCCACCACGAGTTCCCCGCCGGCAGCATTACCGTCCCGGACTCGCCCTCTGCACTCGCAACCGCCATTTCGCATCTATCCTCCTCACACAAGACGACGCGCGCCGACCGATCCTATCCAACCCTGCGCGGCCACCCGCCGCTTCTCGAGTTCGGCGACGAACTGCACGTCCCTGACTGCATCCGAGCCGATACGCCCGAGACTGGCATCGAACTCGTCGTCCCGCCCTGCTACGAGTCGATCTATCTCGTCGCACCACTTGCATACTACCTGCAGGCACGGCTTCGGACCGACGCGTCGCTGTACCCCGACGCAGAAACCGGTGTCGTGCTCCGCCTCTCTGACCTCGGCATCGACCACCACCTCGCCGGCCCGCCCGCACTCGAGTCCGCGGTCACAGAACTCCTCCGACAGACGTTCTTCCTCGACTGTCTGGTTCGCAACGCCGGCCCCTACGGAACGGCGTTAGCGGAGGAGGCGGTGCTCGATGAGGAGCGGGTCGACATCGAGCCGGCACGGCTCTACGAGGCGACACCCCAGGAGCGGCTGGCAGCCTACCTCGACGTTCCGTTCGAGGCCATCGAGTCCCAGCTGCCGGAGTGGCACCTCGCGACGTACGTTGCCCCCGAGTACGAGCACGTCGAGACGCTCCCGTTCCTGCTGGATCGACTCAGTCTGCTCTACCGACCGGAGACCTCACACCTCGATGGGCAGGAGCTGGTCGACCGGTCGCTTACCGCGTCCTACAGCGGTGGCGAGCGATCCAGATCCGGATCCAGCGGCGAGGTTGCCTCCGTCGACATCGTCAAACCCGAACTGCGCCACGGACGAGTCCACGGCTGGCTCGCAGACGGCGTCCCGATCGATGTCTTCAACGCCGCCCCTGAAGCGTACGCGAACCGACTCGAGTACCTCGAGCGGGCGAGCGAGGAGACCTCGGTCTGTGTCGTCCTGAACGATCCGGAGATGGCCGGCGAGCACAACGACGTTTCGGAAATCTATCGCACACGGTCGGGTGAGTTACCGATGACTGTCAGGGTCACCGAAGGGGTTACGACGGCCGAACTCGCGCGAATCTTCGAGGACGGTTTCGACTTCGTCCACTACATCGGCCACTGTGAGGAAGCCGGGCTGCGCTGTCCGGACGGCCACCTGTCGATGACGAGTCTCGATCGCTGTGAGACACAAACGTTCTTTCTCAACGCCTGTGGGTCGTTCTACGAGGGGCGGACACTGATTGAGAAGGGCAGCGTCGCCGGAGCCGTCACCGTCAGGAAGGTGTTGAACGAACACGCCGTCAAGGTCGGCTCAGCCTTCGCGAAGTTGCTGGTCCACGGGTTCAGCATCGAGCGGGCGATGGCGCTCGCCCGACGGCGGATCATCATGGGCAAAGATTACACCGTCGTCGGCGACGGCACCCACTCGCTGACACAGGGCGAACACCGCCTCCCGACGACGGTTCGTGTCGATGAGCTCGATGCAGCGACTGGAGAAAGGAGGTCGGAACCACGACCGGAAACGAACGATGCCGGGACCGAGACCGGGACCGGGACCAATACCGACACGACACCCAATACCGACACCGTACTCGAGTACCCCCGAGTCAACACCGATCCCCAAATTGACGCTGAAACTGGTGACGTGCAGTATCTGGTCACCCTCGACTGCTACTCGCCGCGTCTCACGGGGTCGTACTACTTTCCCCACACTGCAGACAACGAGCTGGCATACCTCTGTGGCTCTGAGTCGACGTTCGTACTCTCGGCATCGGAACTCGTAACGTTGCTCAAAGAGACGTCGGCGTCGGTGATCTACGACGGCGACATCGAGTGGTCGCATGCGATCTGGCCGACGTTCGAATCGTGAGTCACAGAGTATGTGTCGCGGGGTCACGACCCGTCGTCGCGACTGGAACTACAGCCGTGCCGATCGCGAACTATGGTCCGCCGTACGTGCTCACACGCTCTGACCTGAGCCGTGGAAGCGTCTCCCGAATCTGTGCGGAGACTGCGAGAACGGAGTGGTGGAGGGGCCAAGCGTCAATCCAGGGTCGGGGAGGCATCGTGTCCATACAATCTACCAATGCCAGAACCAAAACATATAACTGACGCAAATTTTATCGGTTTCCGAGATTGTACTAAACATCAGTACCTGGCTCGTTGAGATTCGGTACCCATCTCTGTAGATCAGTTGAACGTGTCGATGCAATGAACTTCGAACGGACAAAAATTACTGGTTCGTCAATCAGGTGAGAAGTTCTGCCGTGATGATGGCCACCAAAATTAAGTACCGCGCTCTCGTTTACTTCTGTAGAGAGATGGCTTCGAATTTACTCAACCACCAGATTGACGATATACTGGAATCGATTCTCGAAGACGCAAGCGGTGACGTGTACATGGTCAACCCGTCACGGGAGGCCATCGAAGAGTTCATTTCCGTCGCCACAGCGTTCGACGGCTCACTCCCATCGGTCCACATGCTTGCCGACGAACGCACCCTGAAAGCGGTCATGGACGACTTCATCGTCGCCTCGAACGCAGCGGACCTCATCAGCGAGGGCGCACTCGCACTCCACACGCTCGATGAGGCACCCGAGAACTCGCTGCTCGTCACTGACGAGCGCGTCATCGCCGTCGTCCACGCCGGCGACCGCGTCGGCGGCCTCGTCACCGACGACGACAGCTTCGTCGAGGACACCTTCGATACCTACGCGGCCCGCTGGGAGGACGCCTCCGCCTTTAACCTCCGAACACCACCGATTACGGACGTTCGCGAGACGCTCGCTGACGAGATCAGTCCCGACGCGGAAGAGGATTTCACGGCGATTCTCAACTCGCTCGAGACCGCCCGTGGCGATGGCGACGGCCTCGACGAAGTCACGATTTCGCTGCTCGTCGCGGCGAAGAACGAGGCGCTGCTGTACGACATCAGCAAGTGGGGCGAAGACGTGGGCATCGCTAGCAAGGCGACGTTCAGCCGCACGAAGACCAAACTCGAGGACATGGGCCTGATCGACACCGAGAAGGTTCCGATCGACGTTGGCCGCCCGCGTCTGCGTCTGAAGATCGGCGACGACCGCCTGCGCGAGGCCGACAACGGACAGCTCGCGACGGTCGCACAGTCGATTCTGAACTAGCATCCGACTGCGACGGGTTTTCTCACCCATCATCAGTTGAGCAATTCACACCGCTCACAGTATCGTCTTTCACTGAGCCACCGTACTCGAGTTCGCGGCGGATGTCTTTCGACGCCGATTCCCGCTTCCACTGTTTCCACGTAAGTCCACGCGACGCAGTCGGTAGCGTGAACAGCCGATAGTACCAACTGCGACTGGTTACACACTGGTCAGGTAGCCGTCGTACGGTCGGGTGTGGATTCATTTGTCGTGGCAACGAGGTATGGCTGTGCCAATCGAAGACCCAGATAAGCTCCGGCAGATTCTCGAATACGACCGCGTTGCAGTCGTCGGCGCATCGACCTCGCACGAGAAAGCAGCACACATCGTCCCAGCGTATCTCCAGCGACACGGGTACGAACTTCGACCAGTCAACCCGCACGCGAGCGAGGTTTTCGGAGAACGTGCGTTCGATTCACTGTCCGACGTTGTGGACCCCGTCGACATCGTCCAGATCTTCCGGCCGAGCGAGGAAGTTCCGGACATCGTTTCACAGGCGCTGGATCGCGACGGTGTGAAGGCCATCTGGATGCAGCCAGGAACGCAGAACGACGAGGCAGCACGTGCGGCCGAAGCCGCTGGCATCGCTGTCGTTCAGGACCGCTGTATGAAAGTCGAACACGGCCAACTCATCCGAAACCCGATGAACTGAGTCGGACCGCAGACACCCGTTCTCGGGTGCTGGTCCCACCACTCTGCCCGCAACTTCCATCCTGTGACTCACACCTCTCTCCCCGAGTCCGCAACCGCTAACCCCGCCGCGGATCCGCAACCGGATGACGCAAACCCCAAGTTCGCGCCGCGTGAGAGGACTCGTATGTATGAGGCCGTCCACGCCCACCCCGACGGAGATAGCACGGTCGCCAGACTCGCGAAAACGGCGGCTGACTACGGGTTCGACGGCGTGGTCGTGCGCAACGACTCGAGTACTCGCGCAGAATTCGATGCCGACGAGATCAGTGCGGCGTACGACGTCGACGTCGTCGAAGGTGTCGAGATCAACGCCGACAGCGTCGAGCAGGCAAGCGGCGCGGTCGGGAACTACCGAACTGATGAGACCATCGTCACGGTTTCGGGTGGCTCACCGACGATGAACCGCTTTGCCGTCGAGAACGAGAAGGTGGACGTGCTCGCCCATCCGATGACCGACAGCGGCGACGTGAATCACGTGCTCGCGAAGGCGGCAGCCGAGAACGGCGTCCGATTCGAGTTCGACCTCTCAGGCGTGCTCCGGACCCACGGCGGCAGGCGAGTCCGGATCATCCAGTCGCTACGGAAGTTAGAAGATATCATCGGCTACTACGACGCACCCTACGTCGTGAGTGCGACGCCGCGGTCGCACCTCGAACTGCGTGCACCCAGGGAGCTAGCGGCACTCGGCGAACAGATCGGCTTTTCGAAGCCCTTCATCGAGGAGGGGCTCGCCGAGTGGGGCCACCTCGCCGACCGCAATCGTCGGATTCAGTCCGAGTCGTTCATTGAGCCGGGGGTCAAACGGGGTAGGTATGAAGAAGAGCATTGAGAAACACGCCGCCCGCTTCGACGAGGCCGCAAGCGAGTACGACGACGACAGTTCCGAAGAGTATCGTGCGTGTGCGAACCTGGTAATCGAGCACGCCGCGCCCGACGCGGACGAGGTCGTTCTCGACCTTGGCACCGGGACCGGCGCAATTGCGCTTGCGCTGGCCCCCGACGCAGAACGCGTCGTCGGCCGCGATATCAGCGAAGGCATGATGGAGGAAGCGGCGTCCAAAGCGGCCGATCAGGGGATCGACAACGTCGAGTTCGGCCACGGGACGTTCCGCGAGCCGGAGTACGACGGCACGGTCAGCGTCGTCACCTCCAACTTCGCGATGCACCACCTCTCGGACGAGGAAAAGCGCGAGGCAATTTCCGTGATCGGCGGCCTCGGCCCGCAGCGGTTCGTCCTCGGCGACGTGATGTTCTTCGGCGAGCCCAACCCCGACGAGCCGTTCTACTCACCCGAGGTCGACGATCCCGCGACCGTTGGCTTCCTCGCCGACGCGCTCACGGATGCCGGCTTCTCGCTGACAGCCGTCGAGCGCGTCCACGAGCAGGTGGGCGTACTGGTAGCCGAGCGTGGCCACAGTCGTGACGAAACCGACGCCCAATAACACCTCGAAGCCGCAATGAAACACCCCCCTAAGTCGCAATGAAACATCTTCCCAAACACCTCCGCCCGCGCTGGCGCTATCTGGCAGTCGAACTCGAGTGCTGGCCCGATTCCTCGATCGATCGGCGGGCGTTTCAGCGCGAGTGCTGGTACGCCGGCCAGAACTTGCTCGGCGATCCGGGGGGTGCCCGCGCCGATCTCTCCGTGTTGCAGTTCGACTTCGACTCGACGGCAGGCGTCGGCGAGGCGCTCGTCAAGGTCAGACACGGCTGGAGCGACGAGGCCCGGGCAGCGATCGCCTGTATCGACGCCATCGACGGCGAGCCGGTCGGTGTGCGGGTCAGCGGTATCAGTGGCACGATCCGTGCCGCTGAAGAAAAGTATTTAGGACGCCGCGGGCAAGATTCTGAAGAGAGACACGTCGTGTTCGGGAACGAGGAGCGAGTCGCCGTTGTGCGCGATGGATCTGTAGACGTGCGACTCGATGCGGCGTTCGCGGGGACGACAGACCTCGATTACGACGATTCCGACTACGATTACGATTTAGCGTGATACTATGCAGGGACAAGCCCAACAGCAGGCGTACGACCGAGGCATCACGATCTTCTCGCCCGACGGCCGACTCTACCAGGTGGAGTACGCCCGCGAGGCGGTCAAGCGTGGCACGGCGAGTATTGGCGTTCGAACCGACGACGGCGTCGTGCTGGCCGTCGACAAGCGCGTTCCCTCGCCGCTGCTCGAAGACTCGAGCGTCGAGAAGATTCACAAGGCAGACGACCACATCGGCATCGCGAGCGCCGGCCACGTCGCCGACGCGCGCCAGCTGATCGACTTCGCGCGCCGCCAGTCGCAGGTCAACCAGCTGCGCTACGGCGAACCGATCGGCGTCGAGACGCTGACGAAGGAGGTCACCGACCACATCCAGCAGTACACCCAGGTCGGCGGCGCTCGTCCGTTCGGTGTCGCACTGATCGTCGGCGGCGTCGAGAACGGCGAACCGCGCCTGTTCGAGACTGACCCGTCCGGCACGCCGTACGAGTGGAAGGCCCTCGCTGTCGGTGCCGACCGCAGCGAACTCCAGAACTACCTTGAAGAGAACTACGACGACGAGGCGGACCTGGACGGCGGAATCCAGCTCGCCCTCGACGCACTCGCGTCGGTCAACGACGGCTCGCTGCTGCCAAGCGAGGTCGGTCTCGCGACTATCGACACCGAAAGCGAGAGTTTCGAGCAGTTCGAGCAAGACCGCATCGCGGACCACCTAGAAGAAAACGACCTCCTCGACGACGGTGAGGAGGACGCAGACGAGTAATCGCAATCGAACGCCACCACGGCGAGTGACCGCACGTCGTCACAGGCGACGAACACCAAACGGCAAACCGCGGACTGCGAACCGCACTCCTTCTCGACCAGCCGTTTCGAACCCGCCACTCCGACCTGAGTCCCAACTTCGTGTCTGGGCCCCAACTTCGTGTTGTCGCCAAACTCTCCGGCACAACTCCCGCCCAACAGCCCACCAGCAGGAAAAACTCTTTTAGGCGGCCGACGGAACTCTCTGCTATGATATCACTCGACGAGGCGGTGACAGCGCGACTCGAATCCCACGGGGCGCGCTTCGAAGTGTTGGTCGACCCGGACGCCGCGCTCGCCATCAAGCGCGACGAATTCGACGGCGACTTGGAGGACGTCATCGCCGCAGAGGACGTCTTCGAGAACGCCTCCCGCGGGGACCGCCCCGCCGAGGACGACCTCGAGACGGTCTTCGATACGACCGACCCACTCGAGATCATCCCCGAGGTCGTCAAAGAGGGAGAGATCCAGATCACGGCCGAACAGCGCCGCGAGATGCAAGAACAGAAGCGCAAACAGCTGATCAACACCATCGCGCGCAACGCTGTCAACCCGCAGATGGACAACGCGCCCCACCCGCCAGAGCGGATCGAGAACGCACTCGAGGAGGCGGGCTTTACGGTCGACCCGATGGAGACGGTCGAGTCGCAGGTCGATGAGGCGCTCGACGACCTCCGGCCGGTGATTCCGATCCGGTTCGAAGAAGTGACGATCGCGGTCCAGATTCCGGCGGACTACGCGGGCAGCGCACAGGCGCAGGTTCGCCAGTTCGGCGACCTGGAACGCGAGGAGTGGCAACCCGACGGCTCGTGGATCGGCGTGGTGACGTTCCCGGCAGGGATGCAAAACGAGTTCTACGACGTGGTCAACGAGCACTCGAGTGGCAAGGCGGAGACGGAGTTGGTCAAGGATAAGGACGACCTGCAGACGCGCTGAGTTGCGCCACACAGGCGCGGTAGCAGTGTTTTAGAGCGGTGTACTGTGTCTGTTCGTGAGACGAGCGGCTGGCATTTAATTTCGATGAAGTGTATCTGTTCGTCAGTGGTCCCAGTCAGGCTCGGTGGTAGCCGATCAGAAATCCGCTCGTGAAGCCGACTGCAATCGCCCCAACTGAGAGCAGCGACTCGAGCCAGTGGACGTCCATCCCGGCCTGGTGGGTCTCCGCTGCTCCTTCACTCGTCGACACAAGCCCCGCCGACAGCCGATCCCAGTCGACGATGAGAATCTCCTGCGACTGGAGATAGCGAACCACCATCAGCTGCACACCGAAGATAATCGCGAGCACCTTCGCAATTCGTTTGGTCGCAAAGCCGAGCAGTCCGCCAAGGATCGCGCCGGCGAGGAACTCGAGTGCGAGCGTCGTCGGATCGACAGAGACCATTATCGCGAGCATTCGTAGCGCCGATAATGACTGTTGTGATCGAGTGAGTGTCTCGTTGCGTGGGAGGTTGGGCGTGGTGAACTGGGGGTGGATCAGGACGATGAACTGGCTGGAGTGGAGTAGGCATGGTGAACCGAGTGGGACAGTTCTGGTGTAGTGAACTGTGTATAGCGGGTTGTCAGGGCGGTGGCGTGAGGAATCTGTGGGACGAGCACGGGATTCAAGACGCTTGGAACCGTACGCGCGAGTATGGCTGTGGATCGTCTAACGGAGGTGGCAGACCGGCACGACGAGCGTGGTTGATCGCATCCCGGCGGCGTTGCGAAGACGACGACACAGGGAACCACCACGAGCGCCGCGGCGACATCGTCCCTTCTCTCCGCAGTCACACGAGACATCACACGGACAGCGACGCGCAACCAGTCGCGTCTCTGCAGAACGTCCGCTCGCAGTCACGACGGAGCGACCGCTCTTCGAATCCGAGTTTCCGTCTGTGTCTCTGTCTGAATTCGAACCCGAAATCGAACCTGGAACCACACCCGAATCCGAACCCGAACCCGAAACAGAACCCACACTCAAATCCGCATGAGAGCAATCATCGCAAAGCGCGTCGACTCCGGAACGCCAGATACGAGCGAGATCTCCGACCTTGCAGCCGCAGCAGGGTACACCGTCGCCGGCGAGGTTACCCAGTCCCGCCGGGCTGATCCCGCACTCCAACTCGGCGAGGGGAAAGCCGAGGAACTCGCCGAGGTCGTCGAAGCGACCGAGGCCACGACCGTCATCTTCGACAATCGTCTTGGCCCCTACCAGACGTACAACCTCGGCCAACTGCTGCCCGAGGGCGTCGAGGTCATCGACCGGTTCACGCTGATCCTCGAAATCTTCGGCCAGCGCGCCCAGACCCGGAAGGCACAGCTACAGGTTGAACTCGCCGAACTGCGCTATGAACTCCCGCGCGCCGAGGCCAAGACCAGCCTCGCAAAGCGCGACGAGCACCCCGGCTTCATGGGCCTGGGCGAGTACGACGAGAGCCGCGAACAGGACATCAAGAACCAGATCAGTCGGATCAATGATGAACTCGAGCGCATCGAACAAACCGAGGAACACCGCCGAGAGCGCCGGCGCGATTCCGGCTTCGATCTGGTCGCACTCGCGGGCTATACGAACGCCGGCAAGTCGACGCTGCTGCGGCGGCTCTCGGAAGATCTGGACGTCGAGGAGAACGAGGACCTCCACCGGGACCTCGACGCGACCGCCGAGTCCCAGGACAAACTGTTCACCACGCTCGGGACGACAACCCGACGCGCCGCCATCGAACCGCGTGACGTGCTCGTGACGGACACTGTCGGCTTTATCAGCGACCTCCCTCATTGGCTGGTCGAATCGTTCAAGTCGACGCTCGACTCCGTCTACCGCGCCGATCTCGTCCTTCTCGTCGTCGACGTGAGCGAAGACGTGGACGACATCCACGAAAAACTCGTCACCAGCCACGACACCCTCTACGAGCGAAACGAGGCCCCGATCGTTACCGTGCTCAACAAGATCGACGCCGTCGACGAGACAGAACTCGAGGAGAAGCGCGAGGCGCTCTCGGCACTTGCACCGAATCCGGTCACCGTCAGCGCGCGGGAGGGGATGAACATCGACGCGCTGCTCGATCGGATCGACGACGAACTGCCCGACTGGGAGGAGGAGCGACTCATGCTCCCGATGACGGACGAGACGATGAGCGTCGTCTCCTGGATTCACGACAACGCCCACGTCGACGACGTGACTTACGGCGACGAGGACGTACTGGTTTCCTTCGAGGCCCGCCCTGCAGTTATCTCGCAGGCGCGCTCGCGAGCGAGTGAGCTACAGGCGACTGTGGCGGATTCGGCCTGACCCTGCTGGCACACCCAACTTCGATACGTTTCTTACTTGCTCGTGTCCGAGACCGGTTAGCCGGTGGGCCGGCGGACCAACGGACCAACGGCTGCAGGAGAGACCGCAGGACGGGTGACCCAATCTTATAAAACACAGACCTGTGTGCAGTAGGATATGGAACGTGTTGCTGTAATCGGCTCGTCGATGACCCAGTTCGGGCAACGAGACGGGTGGATTCTGGACCTCCTCGCGGAGGCCGGCCTTGACTGTCTCGACGACGCGGGCGTCGACGCGGCCGACGTCGACCACCTCTACGTCTCGAACATGGCGAGCGGCGAGTTCGAAGGCCAGACCGGCATCATGAACGCGCTGGCCCAAGATATCGACGCGACGCCAGCGTACACCCAGCGAATCGACCAGACGAGTTCGAGCGGCGGTGCGGGCATCTACGCCGCCTGGCAGTCCGTCGCGAGCGGTGCCAGCGACATGACCCTGCTCGTCGGCGGCGAGAAGATGACCCACCGAACGACCGGCGAGGCGACCGACGTGATCGCCTCGCTGACCCACCCAGTGGAGTACAAACAGGGCGTGACGCTCCCCTCTTTCGCGGGGCTGACCGCACGCCACTACCTGGAGCGCTTCGACGCACCCCGCGAGAGTCTCGCGAAGGTCGCCGTCAAGAACCACGCGAACGGCGTCCACAACCCCCACGCCCAGTTCCAGAAGGAGGTCGATCTGGAGACGGTACTCGAGTCCCCCATCGTCGCCGACCCGCTCCGACTGTACGACTTCTGTCCGATTACGGACGGGTCGGCGGCGCTCATGTGCTGTCCCGAGTCAGTTGCACAGGAGTACACGGACGAGTACGTCGTTATTTCGGGTATCGACGGCGCAACGGACACCCACGTCGTCCACGAACGCGAGGACCCGACGATTATGGGCGGTGTCGTCGAGAGCGGCGACGGGGCCTACGAGATGAGCGGCCGCGACCCTGGCGATATCGACGTCGCCGAACTCCACGACATGTTCACCATACTCGAGTTCCTCCAGATGGAGGGACTCGGCTTCGCCGAGCACGGCGAGGCCTGGAAGCTGGTCGAGGAGGGAGAGACGGAACGGGACGGTGAACTGCCGATCAACACCTCGGGCGGGCTCAAATCGAAGGGCCACCCGCTGGGGGCGAGCGGCGTTGCACAGGGCGTCGAGATTTACGAACAGCTCATGGGTGAAGCCGGCGACCGACAGGTGGAGGCGGAGGTCGGCCTCTGCTGTAACGTCGGCGGGTTCGGTAACTGTGTGATTACGACCATCATGGAGGCAGCACAATGACGATGGAAGCGACGCGGTACGAGGACGGCACGATCAGCTACCCCGGCCACCCGCGCGGGCCGGGCGGAACGGAGCCGGTCGAGACGGTCGATCTGAGTGCGTACACCGCGGAGGTCGTCACCTGGACGACCTCGATGGCGACCCCGCCAGGTGTCCGTGAGCCGAACCATCTCGCGATCGTCGAGTTCGACGTTGATGGCGAAATCGTCCGCGCGCTCGGCCAGCTTACGACTGGTGATGTCGAGACTGGAGACGAGGTTCAGCCCGTTCACGTCGACGAACTGCGCGAGCCGGGTGCGGGAATCCGAGAGCCTGAGAGTCAGAAGTGGGACGGCTACCGGTTCGAACCGGTCTGATCAGCGGTCGTTGCCGTTTTGCGAGTCGTCGCTGTTGTTGCTGTTGTTGCTGTCGTCTGCGCCGTTGATGTCGTCGTTGCTGTCGTCTGTGCCGTTGATGTCGTCGTTGCTGTCGTCTGTGCCGTTGATGTCGTCGTTGCTGTTGTCTGCGCCGTTGATGTCGTCGTTGCTGTTGTCTGCGCCGTTGATGTCGTCGTTGCTGTCGTCTGTGCCATTAGTGTCGCCGTTGCTGTTGTCTGCGCCGTTAGTGTCGTCGTTGCTGCTGCCTGCGTCGGTAGTGCTCTCGTTGTTGCTGGTGCTGCCGTGGCTACTATCCGTGTCAGCACTGCCGTCGGTGCTGTCGCTGTTATCGGCCTGCCCATCCTGACTATCGTCTACAGCAGCCCCATCGTTCGCAGACGGCTCGTCAACTCCCGGTTCGTCGGGTGACCCGTATCGATCCCGCAGCGTCTCGAGTTCGGCGTCGACGTCGACGGTCGACTCGGGTTCGCTCGTCGATTCGACATCGACCGTCCCACCCTCGCTACGGCCGTCTGCTCTCGCTTCCGATTCGTCATCTGTAATATCGATTCGAACCGCATCCTGCTGGCCGCTGTTGGTTGCGTCGGCCGCGTCGGAACTGCCAGCGTTGGCCGCCGAATCCGAACTCCCACTCGTCGCATCGCGCAGCCGAGTATCGACCTCGTCCCGAAGCTCGCGCGCTTCGGTGAGCAGGTCGCGGGCGTCCTCGTCCGCCGGAAGTGCACCCGACGAGGCTGCTCGCTGAAGCTGTGAGAGGACCGTATCGAGCTGTGAGAGTGTCGTTCTCCGGAGGTCGGTCGCGCGCTCGCTCGTCGCTTCTGCGGCCTCACTCGTACGGTCGCTGACCTCGCGTTCCGTCCGGACGAGTTTGAGTCCGCGCTGGAACGTCTCGAGTGCGCGCACGCTGGACTCGAGTACAGTAATTGCAGCGGGGATCGCGACCTTGTCGGTAAAGGAGAGCACGTCGCCGGGTGTCGGCGGCCGGAGACGTGACGTGGGTCGCGGAGGCGTTCTCCGCCGCGTGCCGGTTCCGTTTGCGAGTTCCTCGCGCAGTTCGTCAATCGTCTCCGTGAGTTCGTGGACGGCATCGGCGAGCTCGTCCGTCGGCTCTGGGCCGCCGGAGCCAGCGTCGGCGTCGGGACCAGTGTCGGGATCGCTCATACGCATCCTACGGGGCCCCGGTATGAAAATCCGGGCATCGTGTTGGTGGTCGAAGAGGACCACGGCTGACGGGCAAGGAACGAGAGCGTGGCGGTCGACGCGTCGCGACGGCCGGACAGATCCAAGCGCTTTTCCTTCCACCGCTCCCCTCCACTGGTGTGCGAATCGAGAACAGTTTCATCCCGGTCCGCGGCGTCGGCGAGACGACCGAGCGCCGCCTCTGGGAACACGGGATCACCCACTGGGACGACTTCGACGGCAGCGTCGTCGGTGACACGCTCGCCGATCGAATCGAGGACTTCATCGCAGACGGCCGCCAGCACCTCGATCAGGGCAACCTCACGCCGTTCGCCGAGGCGCTTCCCGCCTCGAGTCGCTGGCGACTCTACGAGAACGTCCGCGAGGAGACGTGCTTTCTGGACATCGAGACCACCGGCCTCGACGCGAGCTGTAACGACGTGACGACGGTCAGCCTCCACCGCGGCGGCGAGACGAAGACGTTCGTCAAGGACCGCGACCTGACCAGCGACCGACTCACAGCCGAACTCGAGTCCGCCTCGCTGCTCGTTACCTTCAACGGCCAGCGCTTCGACGTGCCGTTCCTCGAGACCTGCTACGACATCGACGTGACGACACCACACGTCGATCTCATGTACCCCTGCAAGAAGGTCGGCCTCGACGGCGGCCTGAAGGCGATCGAGCAGGACCTCGGCATCGAGCGCGAGATGCCCGATATCAGCGGCCGCGACGCGGTTCGACTCTGGCACGAGTATGAACGTGGTGACGAGGGAGCACTCGAGACGCTCGTCGAGTACAATCGGGCCGACACGAAGAACATGGAACCACTGATGGACCGCGTTGCGACACGGCTCCACGAGGAAGTCTTCGAATCCGTTCAGCGGACGGCCTGAGAGCCATAGTCGGAACACAACAACAGACTGACCGAAAACGCAGCCTGAACCAGCAACGATACGGTGGTCGACTTCGTCAGCCGGTACCATGACTCCAGATACCGACAATCGAGAGACGGACGAGTCGTTCGACGCGGACTACGAGGTCGAAGTCGACGTCCGACTGCGGGATATCGACTTCATGGGCCACGTGAACAACGCGACGTACGCAACGTACCTCGAACAGGCTCGTGAGGCGTTCTTCACGGACGTTTTCGACACGTCGCTCGTCAATCTCGACACCGTCCTTGCCAACGTCGAACTCAACTACGAACGGCCAATCGAGGCCGATGCGACGGTCACCATCGCGCTTGCAGTCGGTGACCTCGGGACGGCCAGTCTACCGATGCGCTACGAGATCCGTGCCGACGGCTCTCGTGTCGCCACTGCCAGCACAGTTCAGGTGTTTATCGACCGCGAGAGCGAACAGTCTCGGCCCATCCCGGACGAGTGGCGTACCCGACTCGAACAGTATCAACTCGAGTAACGACAGGATGTGAGATGGAGCACTCGAGTAGCGGACGTACACTGCGTAAACAACCTCGGGCGCGGTGGCCCGAGGCTTTTGTTGGTTCCCTCAGCCGTGCTGTTATCGAGGAGACGGAACACGCACCGGAGTGACGCGCTTCACCCCCGCCCACGGTGTTGACGCAAATCAAAGATTTGCGAACGCCGAAAACCTGCGGTTTTCGGAAGGGCGGGGAACTCGCGCTGCTTTTTGTTTAGACTGAAGAGTCCTGTACGATAACGTCTCCCTCGCCTTCGACGATGATCTGATAGCCGTTAAACATAAATTCGACGCGTCCCGGAAGCCGGTCGGAGCCGTCCTGTCGGGGTGCAAACAGAGAATCCAGCGCTTCGGGGTTGACGACATCGTACAGCGCCTGGTACTCTGGCGGTTCGATATCGGTCGGATCGACACCCTCCTGCTCGGCGACTGCAGCGATCACTTCAAAGCTCGGCGACTGCGAATCGGTTGCCTCCGAACGGTCGACTGAGAGTAGCATTGCCCGGACTCTTTCTTTCTCCATATATAAATCCACTGGCCTCAACGCATGCTTGTGGCCCATATATGTGCATAAGTGGTGGAACCTGTCTATTAATGACTTTATTTAGGAGAGAATTCGGCCAGATATAGTTGCATTCAGCTGAATTGTACCGCTTCAAGCGACAATATATTTGCTGTAGTGACTGATTGTAGCCGTAATTACCAACCAGGACGTAACGGGAGCTAAACCGACGCTTGCCGCTTACGGCGACGGAGCCGGTGATGGGGCAAGGTCGTCAGCGAGGTACTCGAGTGTCTGGTCGATACTCTCGACCTGATTCGTCTGATTCTGAATTTCGCCGGCGATTTCTTCGGTCTGTTCGGCGATATTTTCGGCGCTAGCGACGGTCTGGTCGACCATGCTTGCGACTTCTTCGGTACTCGAGGCCTGCTGGTCGGTTGCTTCGGCCACCTCGGCAATGCCGTCTGAAACCTCGTCGACGGTGTCGTGGATCTCTTCGAGAATGTCGATTGCCTGGTTGACCGATTCGATCCCCCGTTCGATCCGGTCGTTGTTTTCTTCGAGGCTCTCGGCGGCCGTTGCCGTATTCTCCTCGACGTCGTTGATCATGCGCTCGATTTCGGTCGCCCGTTCCTGGGAATCCTCTGCGAGCGTCTTGACCTCGCTTGCGACGACGGCGAAGCCGTCGCCGGCCTTGTCTGCGTGAGCGGCTTCGATCGAGGCGTTGAGCGCGAGTAGGTTCGTCTGGTCAGCGATATTGTTGATCACTTCGACAACCTTGTCGATTTCGGCGACGCTTTGTTGGATCGTCGCTACGTCGTTCGACACGTCACTCGCTGCCTCCTGAATCTCGCTCATCGCCGTCCCGATTTCGGAGGCCGACTCCTGTCCGTTTTTGGCCAGATCGCGGGCCGTTTCGCCGGCAGCGGAGACCTCCTCGGCGGAGGAGGCGATCTCCTCGACGGACGCTGATAGATTCGACGTCTCGTCTGCGACTTGCATGATCGCCTGGTGTTGCTCGCTCGCTTCGGCGTGGATGGTTTCGAGCCGGTCCCCAATTTCGGCCGTACTCTCACCGAGTGTCGCAAGCGACTCCTGCATCTCGTTTGCGGCTTCGTTGTCGTACTCGACGTCAGTATCGACGCTCCCCTCTGCTGTGGCGTCGAGTTCGTCACTGATTTCCTGATCTGCGAAAGACTCCTGTCTCACGTTTAGTTTCGAGACAGTCCGTCGTATTAGACGTTCTGCCCAAATATGATGCTATGTGTTGGAACGGTTGACTGGCATAGTAACACAACTCGAGAGTACCACAGAGTACTTCGATCGATGACGGTAGAATCGGCAAGATGGGAAGAACAGTGTGAACAACCCCGACCTCAAGGGTCGGGGTTCTCGCCTTGCTCCGCCTATAGAAGACGAATTCGTGAAACGGTTCGTATCAGCGCGGTTGCCAACGCGGGCGAGCCATTCGACAGATATGGAGCTGTGGACGTGCTACTGGAAGCAGAGACCGGACACCTAGAATATGGTTGCCAGCAGGATAGTGGTGAACTGCTGGCAAGCCAAACTGACAAGGAAGTTGTGACGTCAGTATCGTTGAAGTGTAGTGTTGGCAACAACGAGTAACGGTGGCTTCCTTGTCAGTGGACTCATTAGCCTGCACATACATCAATGTGATGGTTAATTCGGATTATAACCATAGATTAGCAGCTATGGATACGATACTGTCGAATGAAGAAGAAAATATTGTACAGAATCCAACCCAACCCCATCACTCTCATCCAACTACGGTCCTCAGAGACGTGCTGGATCGTGTTGTCCAGTGTACCGCCTCGGGTTTCGCAACGGCCGCCTACCACGCCATGACATCCCATTGAACTCGGTAGCCGAATGAGCGGTGACCGTGTGGTCTGTATATCAGCATGTTGATATGGTCGGATCTGGGGATACCAGGCGGTAAAAGCGTTGAATAGAGGGATTCAAGCCAGGGGTGGGATTTGAACCCACGAAGTCTCGATTACAAGTCGAGTGCATGAACCGCCCATGCTCCCCTGGCGCTGTCCGTTGGTTAGGAATCCTCCTTTGAGTGTGTATCGTTTTCGGTTTCCGTCGTTGGCACACCCTCGTGTGGCTGGCAGGTACTCGAGTCGAGTTCCAGCGAGTTCAGGAGGGCTCCTGACTGTCGTCGCTGTCGTCGTCGCCGTCCCCAGTGAGCGGGCGTTGCATCCCGAGACGATACGGCTCGAACCCATGAGAGCGGTAGAATTCCTGTGCCGCATCGTTTCTGGCCATCACCTCGAGCAACAGGGCGTCCGCACCCTGGTCCTCGAGTTCACTCGCCACAGCGGCAAGGAGTTTCGAGCCGATTCCCTGGCTGCGGTGGGATGGCACGACGTAGAGGTTCGAGAGCAGGCCGCGAGTCCGGTCGAGTTCGAGACTGCCGTGCTCGAGTGAGAAGGAGGCGAAGCCGACGATGAGGCTCGTGGTATCGGTGGTTCTGGTGGTACTGGTAGGAATGCTGCTACTGATTGCTATCGTCTCGTTGTCGTCGTCATGGTCACGGTCACGGTCACTATCAGTACCGTCCACAACGAGCCGTGCAACGAGCAGCCCATCAGAAACACGATGTGCAGCGAGCGTCTCTCGCATCATTTCGCGGTTGGCTTCGGCGCGGACGGCAGCATCGTGTTCGCGCTGTCCGTAAGCCAACTGCACCCAGAGGTCGGTGACTGCGTCAATGTCGTCTGCCGTGGCGTGTTCAATCGTTAGCTCGGGGACCATTCTCGAGTGCAGTCACGGCAGGCAGTGGTTCGGCGGTGAGCATCCGAAGCGCGGCGCCGCCGCCGGTGCTGACGTGTGAAAAGCCCTCGACACCGAGTTGGCGCAGTGCCGAGGCGGTGTCGCCGCCACCGACGATACTCATCGGCACCGACGTGGCCGCGCCGTAGAGTTCCTTCGTCCCAGTTTCGAACGTCTCGTCTTCGAAGACACCGGCCGGTCCGTTGAGGATCACTGTCCCGGCGTCCTCGAGTATCCGTTCGTAGTAGGCGAGTGTCGAGTGACCAATATCCATCGCAGCCTCACCGTCTCGTGGCGGAAGCGCGTTGACCGCGAGCTCGTGGCGGTCACCATCGCGCTCGACGGCCACGTCGCGTGGGAGCGCGATGCGGTCGCCGTAGGCGTCGAGCAGGTCCTGTGCGCGGTCGATTTCGTCCCAGTAGCCCTGCTCGTAGATAAAATCCGAACTCGCGTCGCCGAGGTCGACCTCGTCGGCGATGAGGAAGACGTTGCCGACGACGCCGGCCGTGAGGACGTGATCCGCGAGCCCCTTCTCGAGGACGCTCCAGGCGACGTCGATCGAGTCGGGGACCTTCGCGCCACCGATGACGTAGACTCGCGGCTCGGGTGTCTCCTCGATGGTGCCGAGGACGTCGAGTTCGGACTCCATGACGCGACCTGCGTAGCCCGGCAGTACGGTCGGGAAGCCGACCAGCGAGGGCTGTGAGCGGTGTGCTGCAGCGAAGGCGTCGTTAACGTAGGCATCGAGGACGGGCGCAAGTCCTTCGACGAGATGTGTACGAGCGGCGCGCTCGGGGTCGAACTCCATGTACTCCTCGCTGTAGAAGCGGGTGTTCTCGAGGACGACGCACTCGCCGTTGTCGAGCGAGCGGACGGCCTGGCGTGCGGCATCGGTAAAGGTGGCATCGACGTACTCGACGGGGCGATCGAGCAGGACAGACAGTCGATCGGCGTGTGGCGCGAGCGAGACGAAATCGTCGCCGCCGGGGCGGCCCTGATGGGCGAGCACGGCGACCCGACCGCCACGCTCTACGAGTTCCGAGAGCGTATCGACGTGTGCGCGGAGTCGGGCGTCGTCGGCGAGCGACCCGTCGTCGTCGATCGGACTGTTGACGTCGACGCGAACGCCGACGGTTGTCCCTTCGACGTCGAGGTCGTCGAGGGTATCGATCATTGTCGACCAGTCCACCGCGGCACCCGAAAGGTCTTTCTATCGGAGAGATAGTCTCCGTCTGCTGATTCAACAACACGAACGTGAACGCGAGCGCGAGTGAGTGCGAGTGTAACTGCGAACAAAAACGGACGAGGCGAACTGTCGGGCCAGCCACAAAGCGCAACCCAGATTCTGAATCCGGGTCTCGCTACACGCTCCGACAGTCCGAGCAGACGAGTTGGCCGTTCGAATCCCAGAGTTCGTCTGCGAGTGAACCACAGGTCTCACAGACGCCCTGCGTCGAGTACTCGTCGCCGCCGTTTGGCTGAATCTGGTCCTGTGCGTCGCGATCGGATCCGGTAAGCGGCATGGCTGCGAGCCGTTCGTCTGCGGATTCTTGCTCCGAAAGTCCGTCCGCCGGGTTGCCCGGCTGAGTACGTGATCGAGACTGCGTCGTCGGCTGGAACGAGCCCGCGGCCGCAATAATATCCCGCTGGGTGACGAGCCCCAGAACCTCGTCGTTGCTGTCGACGACGAGATTCCGGATGCTCTCACGCGCCATGATCGTCGCTGCGTCCGGCACTGACCGCGTCGGGTCGACCGTAATCACTGGCGAGGTCATGATTTCGCCGACGGTCGTTTCCGCGGGGTCACCGCCGTCCTCGACGAGGCCGAGCACGTCCCATTCAGTCATAATTCCGACCGGATCGGAGCCACGGACGACGAGCACACAGCCCGTCTGTTCTGCGCGCATCAGTGAAACTGCACCCTGAACAGTATCCGACTCGCTCACGCCAACGTATTCGCTCGTCAAGACGTCCCTGACCGACAGTTCTGATTCCATATGTGAACAAACCGCGTGGTCGGGCTAAAAACTACCTCCACTACACTTAAGCGGCCAGCCGGCGAAGTTCTCTGCTTGCGGGACAGACCAGCCGACTACTGTCGTTCATGCTGCCCGCTGTTCTCGCGTCGTCCTGTTCTTACTCCCACTCGAGTTCAACACGCGTCCCGTCAGCCCGACACGTCTCGAGTGCGTGCTTTGCGTCGAAGCCAGCCTCGTGGGCGTTCTCGCCGCGGCCGACGCCAACCTGGAGTTCGACGTCGACGGCGTCCTCGACGTGGTAGATGGCGTCCTCGTAGTCGCCGTCGGTGAGGTCGGGACAGGCGACGATGATGTTGTCGCCGCCGACGAAGAACGAGAGACTGTCGTGGGCGTGGCGCATGTGGCGCATGAGTTCGGCGTAGCCCTGTTCGATCTCGATGAACGTGTCGAAGGCGTTGAGCTCGTCGGTGTAGTTGCCGGTGGCGTCGATGACGTCGAAGTGGGCAATCTGGACGTCGTCGGTGGTTCGGTGGCCGTCGTCGATCGTCCGCCCGCCGAGACACTCCCGACGGCTTTTGTCCTGTGCGCTGCCGGCTTCCTGGACGAGTGCAGTCGCATCGGCGAGCGCTTGCACGGGCGTCGTGCCCGTCGCCACGCCGAGACTGAGCGTCACGGGGTAGCGGTTGCCGACGGACTCCTGGAGGAGTTCGTGGTCGTCCATCGACAGCCCGTTGGTCACCGCGATGATGTTGTCGAAGCGAGTGAAGAAGGTGTAGCCGCCGCGGTTGCCGACGAACTGCGAGATGTCGGCATAGAGGCGAGATTGCAACGTCTGGAGGTCGGCCTCGCGTCGCGGCTCCGGCGTCACGGTCCACGGTCCGTAGTTGTCGATCTGAACGAGCGTTACCTGCGTGTTAGTCACGGTACCCGAAGATTTCGGCCACCGTCGTATAAGTGATACGTAATCCAGATTCGTGATGTGTCGTGCGGTGTCGTGGGTCTATGAGCCAACGTCGGAAGCTGGTTGCTGAACGGAAACAGGAACGGAGACAGAACAGAGACCGCACTCAGGCGCGCTTCTTCTCCGGGTTGGCTCCCTTCGGGTGGTACTCCCAGAAGTCACCCTCGCGCATCGCCGCACCGACTGCCTTGTGCATGTCCGTAATCGTCTCGAACGCCTCCTGATCGACGTACTCGAAGATGTCGCTGAGCGAAACGACTCGCTGGTAGTTGACCCGGATTGGATCGTCGCCGTACTCCGCGACGAACTCGTCGCGCTCGAGTGGGAAGTCTTCCTCCTCGTCGACCTTCTTGGCGATGATCGCCATGTCGTACTTGCGCATCCCCTCGCTGCCTTCCTCCCCGTCGGGGTCGTGTGGCCAGTCCGAACTCATACTCGGACGTGTGTGTGGGTCCCGCAAAAGGGTTACCTTTACTCGCGGCGCTTGCCGCTCCCCCTCCAACGGCTCGCTCCGCCAACGGGGAGAAACGCACACGCGGAACGGTACCCAACACAAATCGATTGTGAATACGACCCACACCGTCCACACGTTCAAGAACGAACGCTACCCACTCGACGTATGACTCCAGAATTCGTCGAAGCCAGCGCAGCCGACCTCGACGACCTCGTCTCTCGCTGGTACGCACTCGCAACGGCGATGGAAGCCCACGATGAATTGAACGAACTCGAGTACACCGCCCTCGATGATGTCCCCGACGACGGCTTTCGAGCGCATTTCGACGACGAGTCGATTACCGACTACCTGATCGTTCACGAGGACACCACTATCGGCTTCGTGACGCTTCGCGAGGGCGCTCACCCGTCGCGGCGCTACTCCCAGTATCTCCGTATCGTAAACCTCGCGATCGACGAGGCGCATCGGAACCAGGGCCACGGCTCACGAGTTGTCGAGCGCGTGCGAGAACTGGCCCGCGAGCGCGGCTGTGACCACCTGAAGGTGTCCTGTGAGTGGCACAACGAGGATGCGCGTCGCTTCTACCGTGAGGCGGGCTTCCGACAGAAGCAGGTCGACTACGCAGAGCCGCTGGAGTGAGGCGATTTCTCTGCTGAACGCGGGCAACCTGGTTGTGCTACAGCATCCGACCGATTGGTCACGTACTACTCGGCTCGTGAACCAGACCGCGCTGTGACGGCCGAACAGCAACGACACGAAGCCGACGATAGTCCGCAACCCACGTCCCGTCGACGAAGTACTCGTCGCGAAGCCGGTCCTCGACCGCCGCAATCACGTCCGCGCGTTCGCCTTCTGGCACCGCCGCGAGTAACCCATCACCGAACATCGCGAGCCACGAGGCCAGCCCGTCCGCGCCGCCGTCGAGCTCCGTCGGCCGATCGAACAGCGTCGCATACCGGACCTCGAAGCCGTTGGACTCGAGTACCGTCGCGTACTCGCCGACGCTCGGGAAGTACCAGGGAAAGTCGACCTCGTAGCCGCGTTCGCTAGCGACGGCGCGTACCGCGTCGACGATCGACTGTACGTTACCGGTGCCACCGAGTTCGGCGACGAATCGACCGCCGGGTCGCAGCGACGCCTCGACGGAGTCGAGGACGGCGTCCTGGTCGGGAATCCAGTGCAGCGCCGCGTTCGAGAAGACGGCGTCGAACTCGCTCTCGAAGGAAAAGTTGCGCGCGTCTGCGCGAACGAACTCGCGGTCGGAATAGCGCTCGCGGGCTTCGGCGAGCATCTCCGCGGAGGCGTCGAGTCCGACCACGTCAGCGCCGCTTCGTGCGATCTGGTCGGTCAGGTGGCCGGTCCCACAGCCGAGGTCGAGGATTCGCTCGTCCGGCGCTGGCTCCAGCAGGTCGACGACGTCCTCGCCGTACTCGAAGACGAACGAGTGGTCGCCGTCGTAGGAGGTGCTGTCCCACTTGGTGTCCGTGCCGTCAGGTGGTGACATATCCGGAGCAAGGTCGCGACTCACTTATCATTAGTCATGTGTGTCACCGTATCATGGAACCAAACCAGGAAACTGAAAAGTGGGTATCTGATCCGAACTGTGGCCGGAGCCAGTCTGTTGCCGTTGTCAGCTAGTCGTCGGCTGCCTGCTCGACATCAGTCGTCGCCTCATCCGAACCGAGCACCTCCTCGCGGTGCTCGTCGAGCAGCGGCGCGCGACCGCGCGGTTGTGGCGGCGTCTCGGTCATCTTGATCGGCGAGCCCGCAATCTCGACTTCCTCGTCCGTTCCCGGCTGTTCCACCGGCACGAGCATCTCGCGCGTCTCGACGTGCGGATCCTCGAAAATCTCCTCGGTCGTCTGGACCGGGGCGACGGGGACCCGGCCCTCGAGTGCACCCACGAGTTCGTCGTTGGTCAGTCCGCTGGCCCAGTCGGCGATCTCCTCGCGCAGGGACTCTCGGTTTGCGAGGCGTTCTGCAGCAGTCGGGTACGCCTCGGCGAGATCCTCGCGGTCCATCGCGTCGCAGACTTCGTTCCAGTGGTTCGTGCCGAAGGCGGCGATGACGGCGTGGCCGTCCGCGGTTTCGAACGCGTCGTAGGGGAACAGCGTCGGGTGGGAGTTGCCTCGTCTAGAGGGGGCCTCGCCGGCGTAGGACTGCTGGTAGATGGCACGCTCGGTCAGGCTGAGCATGGAGTCGTACATGCCGGTGTCGACGTACTGTCCCTCGCCGGTCTGTTCGCGGTGATTGACCGCGGCGAGGATGCCGATGCAGTTCAACGTGGCCGTGAAGAGGTCGCCGATGCCGGGACCGACCTTCGTCGGTGGCCCGTCCTCCTGGCCAGTGATCTCCATGACGCCGCCGAGTGCCTGCGCGATGAGGTCGAAGGAGGGCTGGCCCTGTCGGTCCGTCTCGCCCGTACGCGGATCGCCGAAGCCACGGATCGAGGAGTAGATCAACTGCGGGTTGTACTCGGTGAGCGTTTCGTAGCCCAGATCGTACTTCTCCATCGTACCCGCGCGATAGTTCTCGACGACGACGTCGGCTTCCTCAACCAGCGAGAGGAAGTCCGCGCGGTCGCCCTCGTCGTTGAAATCGAGTTCGATGCTGCGCTTGCCGCGATTGACACTCTGGAAGTAGCCGCCGTAGGCTTCCGCCTCGGGATCGTCGACGAACGGCGGGTTCGAGCGGATGAGGTCGCCGCCGGGCCGTTCGATCTTGACCACGTCGGCACCCATGTCCGCGAGTAACATCGTACAGTACGGGCCCGCGAGGACCTGCGTCAGATCCAGCACGCGCAGATTCGAAAGTGCGCCCATGGTGGTCTCGTTGCGATACCGATATCTAAACCTTTACCATTGATCATGTAGGTGTGAACTTGTGACATTGAGGGGCTGTTAAGGTGTTTAAGGAATATTATCATGGAAGATCATTAACTTTATACCGAAGTCCATCATGGTTCTGCATACGATGTCCCAAACGGTCGTCCTCGGCGTGATCGGCTCTGACGCCCACGTCGTCGGCATTACGATCCTCGAGCAGGCATTCAGTGCAGCAGGCTTCGATGTCATCAACCTCGGCGTCCAGACCTCCCAGGAGGAGTTCGCCGAGGCCGCAGTAGCACACGATGCCGAGGCCGTACTGGTCTCCTCGCTCTACGGACACGCCGAGCAGGACTGCCAGGGTTTCCACGACGTGCTCGACGCCGAAGGCGTCGACGCGCTCACCTACATCGGCGGCAACCTCGCCGTCGGGCAGGATGACTTCGAGCAGACGCGGGAGACGTTCGAAGAGCTCGGCTTCGACCGAGTCTTCGACTCCGAAACTGACCCCGAAGAGGCGATCGCTGCGCTCCGACAGGACCTCCAGCTCACGACGATGGAGGCCGAGCGCGCGACCATCAGCTCCTAGAGGCCTCGATGATACGAGACGAACGCATTCCAGCCGACGAGCTACGGCGTATCGACGACGAAATCCGGTCCGACTGGCCGACAGGAGACGCAGTCGACTTCGAAGAAGCCATCGACTACCACGAGTCGCTGCCCGCCCACAAACAGTTCGCCGACGTCCTCGAGAACGCGGATAAACCGCTCTTACAGCCACGAGCCGGCGTCCCGCGACTCGACGACCAGATCGAGCTACTCGAGTACCTCCACGAATCGGGGCAGGCGGACCTCCTGCCGACCACGATCGACTCGTACACGCGCGATAATGAGTACGGGAAGGCACAGGAGGGACTCGAGAAGGCCCGTGAGACCGGCGAGGACACCCTCAATGGATTTCCGGCGGTCAACCACGGTGTGGAAGGCTGCCGGGACCTGATCGAGGCGATCGACGCTCCGATCGAGGTTCGCCACGGCACGCCTGACGCGCGCCTGTTGGCGGCGATCACCTTCGCCGGCGGCTTCCAGAGCTTCGAGGGCGGACCGATCTCCTACAATATTCCGTACACGAAACGCCACGGACTCGAGGAGACGATCGAGAAGTGGCAGTTCGTCGACCGGCTCGCAGGAGCCTACACGGAGCGCGGAGTGCGGATCAACCGCGAGCCGTTCGGTCCCCTCACGGGAACCCTGGTTCCACCGTCGATTGCAATCGCGATCATGATCGTCGAGGGCCAGCTCGCCGCCACGCAGGGCGTGCGCTCGATCACGCTCGGCTACGGCCAGGTCGGCAACGTCGTGCAGGATGTTGCGGCCCTGAACGCACTCAAGAAGCTTGGCAACGAGTACCTGCCCGACGAGGTCGTCGTCACGACTGTCTTCCACGAGTGGATGGGCGGCTTCCCGCCGGACGAGGCCCGCGCCAACGGCGTGATCAGCCTCGGCGGAATGACGGCCGCGATCGCACAGCCGGACAAGGTGATCACGAAGTCGCCCCAGGAGTTCCAGGGCGTGCCGACGAAGGAAGCCAACGCCTCGGGCCTGCGCACGACGCGCCAGGTCATCGATATGGCGATCGAACAGGAGATCGACATCGACGGCATTGCGGAGGAACAGGACCTGATCGAGCGCGAGACCCGGTGTCTGATGGACACCATCTTCGAGCACGGCGACGGCGACGTCGTCCAGGGAACCATCAAGGCGTTCGACTCTGGAGCACTCGACGTACCGTTCGCACCGAGCGACAGCGCGAGAGGTGCGGTCCTCCCGGCTCGCGACGATGACGGCCGCGTCCGCATCTTCGAGTGGGCCGACCTCGCGATGGACGACGACATCAAGGAGATCCACAAGGCCCGACTCTCGCGGCGTGCGGACACCGAGGGTCGCGATCAGTCGTTCCGCATGGTGGCAGACGACGTCGACGCGATCAGCGACGGCAAACTCATCGGTCGCCCGCAGAACGCGGGGGACGTCTAAAAACACGACAGAATTCAAACGAGAATGCAGATCACAGACATCCACGCGACGCCCGGTTACTCCGGGTTCTTCTTCGACGACCAGCGCGCGATCAAACAGGGTGCCCAACAGGACGGATTCACCTACGACGGCGACCCCGTCACCGACGGTTTCGACGAGATTCGCCAGGCCGGCGAGACCCTTATCGTCGACATCGAACTCGCAGACGGAACTACCCATCGCGGTGACTGCGCCGCAGTCCAGTACTCCGGCACAGGCGGACGCGATCCGCTCTTTCAGGCTGCGGAGTACGCCCCTGTCGCCGAGGGTCCCGTCGCCGAGGCACTCGCCGGACGCGACGCAGCCGAGTTCCTCGCGAACGCGGACCTCCTCGAGGACCTCGAGATCGGCGGCGACCGACTGCACACCGCGATCCGCTACGGCGTCTCCCAGGCGCTGCTCGCCGCCGCGGCCACAGCCCAGGGGACGACCCAAACCGACGTCCTCGCCGACGCGCTCGGCACAGCGCCCGCGACCGAACCCGTGCCCGTCTTCGGACAGTCCGGTGACAACCGCTACGCCAACACCGAGAAGATGTTCATCAAGGGCGTCCCCGTCCTCCCGCACGCGCTGATCAACAGCGTCGAGAAGATTGGGGAAGACGGCGAGACGCTACTCGAGTACGTCGAGTGGCTCGCCGAGCGCTCGCAGGAACTCGGTCCCGACGGCTACGAACCGCGGTTCCACATCGACGTCTATGGCATGATCGGTGAGGTGTTCGGCGCGCCCTACGACCGCGACGAGGTGATCGACTACTTCGCCGCACTCGAGACGGCGGCCGCGCCGTACCCGATTCAGATCGAGGGGCCGATGGATGCGGGAAGTCGAGAGGCACAGATCGAGGCGATGGTCGAGCTTCGGACAGGACTGCGAGAAGCCGGCGTCGGCGTCGACATCGTCGCCGACGAGTGGTGTAACACCTTCGAGGACGTGCAGGCGTTCGTCGACGCGGGCGCGGCCGACGTCGTACAGATCAAGACGCCCGACCTCGGCGGGATCCACCGCAGCGGACAGGCCGTCCGGTACTGTGAGGGCACTGAGATCCGCGCCTATCTCGGCGGGACCTGCAACGAGACGGAAACGTCCGCACGCGCCTGCGCACACGTCGCGCTCGCGACGGATGCCGCACAGGTGCTCGCAAAGCCCGGCATGGGGTTCGACGAGGGCTACATGATCGTCGAGAACGAGATGCGACGGACCATCGCCCGACGAAGACGGAACCGCGAGCAGACCACCGAGACCGACGAAATTACTGCAGATGACTAACGAGTCACAACGAGATTCCGACAACGGGAGCGGAGAGCAACCTGAACCGCGACCGATCGACTGGACCGATCCCGACACGTTTGCACAGGCACTCGACCAGGTCGAGACGAAGGAGAAGGGCAACTACTTCGAGGACTTTTCGGAAGGCGACCTCCTCGAGCACGACCCCGGACTCACGCTCACCCGCTGGGGCAACGAGTCGTGGATGAGCCAGACACTCAACCACGATCCGGCCTACTGGCGCGTCGACGCCGCCGCGGAGCGCGGCTTCGACGAACCGCCGATTCATCCGGATTACCTCACCGCTGCCACGCTCGGGATCACCGTCGAGGACCTGAGCGAGAAGGGCGGCTACTTCCTCGGCCGGACCGACGTCCGGTTCCCCGGCACGCCGGTCTACGCCGGCACCGAACTCCACGTCGAAAGCGAGGTCGTCTCGACGGCGACCTCGAGTTCCCGTCCCGAGTTCGGCATCGTCACGTGGCGAACGCGCGGTACGGACGCCGAGACGGGTGACGTGCTCTGCTCGTACGAGCGGACGAATATGATTCCGCGGCGAGAGCCGGTTGCGACGGACGGCGGGAGTACGACAGCGGCCGACGCCGAAGAAAACGGCGGCGACGGACCGACGCTCCCCGAAACGTTCGTTACCCCTGCGGGCGGCTACTTCGAGGATTTCGTAGACGCACTCGAGACGGCCGAGGGAGACGACGAGAACGCGGCGGTCGCCTACCGCCACGAGCGCGGGCGCACACAGGACGACGTGACCGTTGCCTCCCTCCCGCTCGCGACGCTGAACACGGCCAAGCAACACCACAACATCGACGTGATGGCCGACTCGCCGTCCGGTGACATCGTCACCTACGGCGACGTGACCCGGTCGACCGCGCTCGGGCACGCGCGCTCGGACGAACAGACCTGGCGCGAGGTCGGCTTCGACGACGAGCAGTTCCACACGTTCGTCGCGGCCGGCGACACTGTCTACGCGTTCACGCGTGTCCTCGACGCCGAAGACGATGCGGCGACCGACGCAGCAGGAACGGTCCGGTTCGAACACATCGCGTTCAACCAGGACGACGAACCCGTCTACTCAGGGACCAGGACTGCAGAGATTCAGAAGCGAACAGCCTAACGAGTACGTGCGACCACGTTTCCAACAGACAACACACCCACATCAGATATGACCGACGACACCCGACTCTGCCGAACCTTCCAGACCGCACCGGCCGCCGTTCCGAAAGACGACTCGGCGAAATACCTCGTCTCCGGCCTCGCAGCCGAAGGCTTCCAGGCCCCTGACTGGCTCGTCCCCGACCTAGAGGACGGCACCGCACCCGACATGAAAGCCGAGGGCCTGGAGAACACCATCGACCGCGTGCCCGAGTACGACTTCCCCGGCGAAATCTGGCCCCGCGTCGAGTGGAGCTACGAGGATGCCGACTATCGTGAGAAGGGGCGAAACCAGATCGACCAGCTCGTCGCCGAACTCGGCGACGAAATCGAGGGCGTCGTCGTCCCCAAGGTCGGCCGACTCGAGGACGTGAAACGCGCCGCCGAGGTCGTCGCCGAGGCCGAATCCGAACACGGCTATCCCGACGGCTCGATCGGTCTCTCGATCATCATCGAAACGGGACGCGCGAAGTCAGACCTCCGGAAAATCGCAACATTCGGCGAGGACTCCAGACTCACCGCGCTCGTCTTCGGTCCCGTCGACTACACCGCTGAACTCGGCGGCCGCGACCTCGGTGACGGTCGCCCGCGTTGGGACGGCCTTCTCGAGGAGCTCTCGAACGAAGCCAGTGCTGGCAACCTGCTCTCGATCGGCGGCCCGTTCGACGACCTGTTCAAAGAACGCGCCGGGCTGACCTACTACAACGCCGACGCCTACGCGGATCAGGTCGAACACGAAGCACACCTCGGACTCGACGGCTCCTGGTCGCTCTACCCGAAGCAGACCATCCAGGCCAACACGATCCACATGCCGACATCCGAGGAGCTCGAACGAGACGTGAGCAAAATCGAGCGGTTCAACGAGGCCAAGCGCGAGGGCACCGGCGCTGTGACGCTCGATGGCCAGATGGTCGACGAAGCCACGTTCAAGGTGTTCCGCAACACGATCCAGCAGGTCCGCGCAATCGACGAGACGCGGCCCGCCCAGACCGAGGAACACTACGACGACGCACTGCTGGAGCGCGCGCGGGAACTCGAGTTGTCCTACCGGTAGTAGTTATTCCTCACTAACGGGTCTTGAGCCCTAGCTTGACTGAGTGTAGAAAATATTGCCCCACATACATGACCCCCACAAAACTTACCAATCGCCCTCAAACCTCACTTCTAAACCACATTTGTCAGCCATTCTTCGAATTTCTCTCTTTTTCCCATCTTTGTTCAGCTTTGTGTCAATATAATTTCCATCAGCTAGCTTTTTATACACGGGTACAGCCTTGTCCCACTCGGATTTATTATTGATTATAGCTTTTGCATGGCTTGGGACCCACGGAAGAGGCTCTAGTTTTGCAATTAAGTCGTAGTAGTCCACGAGAATATTTGTTGTATCAACCATCACTTGGCTTTGTTCACGATTACTAACTGCTGCAATTTCATTACCACCGTCAAGGATAGAAACAATATACTTCCCAGATTTGTCTAATTGGTTAATTCCGACGCTCTTGTCAGATGGTGAGTTATTCTCAGAGTCCCTGTCTTTCTTCTCTTCCTCTTTTGACTGTAATTCAAGTACAGTTTGGGAACTTTCAGTAATGGATGTGGTATAGGAATCACTGTCTTTCTCAAATAATATGGAGTCCTTATCGGAGATTATTTCTTCTTCAAGATCTCGGACAATTCTGTCAATCATTTCTTTAGATTGAGGCTCAACAAGAGATGAGATTGAATCAGATACGTTTTTGCTCAAAAGAGTCGTGATGCTTGTTGCCAAAGTGTCTTTCTCGGCCTCGAGGGTTTGTCGGGCCTTTCGTAATTCGTTAATTCGGTCTAGAATCTTTCCAGATTCCCCTGATTCAATAGCATCTTTTGTATAAGCCTTTAAAACGGTAACCCGAGTGGGGAGGTTACTAAGCACTGTGTCCCCCACCTTCTGGACATTTACTTTAGAGGCATTTACGTGTCGTTGGAAAAACCGATACTGTTTCCCGTTTGTGAGGATTCCATAAGTAACATTCTTATTCATCATGTACGACGATAGCTGCTCCTCATGGTCCGTTGTTAAAGAGGTGTCTACACCCTTGGCTTCAATGAAGGCAACTGGTGTTTCTTCAAGAATGAGAGCATAATCCACTTTGTATGTCTGTCCGAATGCCTCAACTGAGTACTCAAGTTGTGTATTAGAAGGAATTTCCCAATCAAGAAGATCAAGGAAATCAGACAAAACAGCAGCCTTGGTGTTAGCTTCGTCCATCTGAGGCGAGGCATCAAAAACGGCTTCAGATTGGTCGACATAGTCTTGAACAGACTCTCTATTCATCCTGTGCTGTCATATCTCATCGGTACTATATCAAACCCTACGAATAAGTTCGACTTTCTGTTACAGTAGAGGTCTGTATTGCACCGAATAGAATATCTTTTGTCGAGGTCGTGACTTAGTTAACTTCGAACCTAATCTCTGGTAACCTTCTGTAAAAGAATCAAGAGAATTTTCCGCATACATATCTTACTTGCCACAAAATGGTGAGAGTGGGATTTGAACCACGGTCGGAGCAAAGCTCCTCCCTAATTCAAATCCCAACGTATTCGCTTTGCTCCTCACGTATTGTTCGTCGCAAAAGCGGTGGGGATGGGATTTGAACCCATGAGGCTTGACAGCCACCTGCTCTCAAGGCAGGCGCGTTAGGCCGCTCTGCCACCCCACCTCACATGCGTCTTCCTCGTGCGCTCAAAAAGGGTTATCGGTTACGACCGCTCGAGCTGCTCGTCATCGCCAACCGAGAGTCCCAGCTCAGAGACCACCGCTGCCGTCGCCTCTGCATTCAATCGCCCGGCCTGCTCGCGGGCCTCGAGCATCGCGAGCGTCGCACACAGCCCCGCCTCGATCCCGATCGTCGGAAGCATCGGCGCGAATCCAATTCTGTGGTCTGCGGCCGCTGCCTGCGTCGCAAGCGTCGATACCGCCGGCGTCTCGTAGGCGTCCGTAAAGTCGATCGGCTCGCTGAAGCCCGCGAAGTACGCTCGGCCGTTCGATGACGGACCGATCACGGTGTCGTGGCGACGCAGTGACATCGCCGCCCCGTCGATTTCGGTCCGGGCGACCAGCGGCACCGTCGGCTCGAGTACCCCCACGGCGTCAGCCCCCTCTCGCTCGAGGAGGTGGGTGACGGTGTTGCCGATGCGCGCCGAGTGCGTGGAGCCGACCTGGCGTTCGAATCTGACGGGGGCGTTGTCATCGTCTGCACTGTCGGCGGCGACCGACTCGAGTGCATCCGCAGCGAGCGTTCGGACTGCGGCTTCGGCGTCTGTGTTGTCGTCGACGAATTCGGCGGGAAGTGTGTCCTCGTCGCGGTAGTTGAGCAGCACCTCGCCGCCGCTTTGCTCGGCGGCGCGGAGTGTATCGGTGACGGCGGCTTCGTAGAGCGCGACGGCGTCGGTGTCAGTGAGTGGTGTCGATTCGACGAGCGACGACAGCACGAGTCCCGGACGCGGCGGGTCGACGGGAACGACGACGATCATGTGCGGTGGTCGGGGCCGTGAACTCTTGAACGCGGCGTTTTGGTGGGCGCGCTGCCGGAGACGGGTCGTGTTGGTGTGGATGTGAGCAGGTCATACCGAACGGGCACACGATACCGACAGCACCGCGAAACTCGGACGTATTATAATCGTGGAGTCTGTGCCCTCACGTATGGCTACTCGATCACTTACGATTCCGGGGCTGCTCGGCGCGCTGAGCATCGGCGTGCTGGCCGTCCTCGGTGTCTACGGATTCGTCACTGGCTACCTACTCGAGTCCCCCGGTGCGTTGTTCGTACCGACGATTGCGACGCTCGGGCTCACGGTGGTTGTCGTGGGAGTGTTGGTTGTGCTCGGCGCGCGCTCGAAGCGCTGGCGGCAGAACCCGTACTGGTAGTATCGCGTCTTCTTGCCCGTTCGTTACCGCTCCTGCCGTCCCTTCGTTTGACGATAATCCGACGCCATCAGCGACGCGAAGTGCTCAACCCACGCCTGCGTCTGGTCCTGTGACTGCTCGCGCGGATCGATCATCGGAACCAGTTCGAAGCCACGGCCGCGGATCGTCGTCGCGTGTGCGTCGGGCAGCGTCAACTCGTCTGCGGGCGTCGTGGTGTATTCGATCCCGAGTTCGGTCAGCGCGCGCTCGCCGACAGGGATCAGAATCTCGGGGTTGATCATCCGAATCTCAGCGTTGAGGTAGGGCTCGCAGGTACCGATCTCCTCGTCGGTCGGCGGCCGCTCCGGATCGCGACAGCGCGTGAGATTCGTCAGGTACACGTTCTCGAGTGCGGGCCGATCTGCGGGCGACGTTGCATCGCAGAGCGCGAGGCGTTCGAGGATGCGTCGGAGGTCCGTCTCGGAGTCTGTGTTCCCCTCGGACGGTCGGGATACTAGCGGAATCCCCGTCTCGTCGGCTGCCGCGGTCGGTCGCTCGCCGACGAACAGGAAGTCCGCGCCGACGTCGCCGTAGCCGTGGACGACCTGCGTGCGCGTCTCGCAGAGCGCCGGACAGTTCCGACACTCCTCGTCCATGCTAAACGGATTCACCCGCGTTTGCTGATTCGCGTCCACAGCGGGTACTCGAGTGGCGAGACTAAAAACGCCGCGACTGCCGCTGTAGTGGGTCAGCGACCCAGGCCGCCGCGTTCGTTGACCTCGAGAATGAACTTGACGTTGCGGATGATTTCCTCCGGCGACGTGTCCTCGGACTCGTCGTAGAGGTCGCTGGTCCGGTAGAGGATGTTCGCGAGTTGCTTGCTCTCACTCGAGTCGCCGCGGACGTCGTCGGCGACGGCGCGGATGCGTTCGACGCGCTCTGGGTCGGGAGCGAACTCGCCCTCTTCGGCGCTTTCACCGCCGTCCGTCAGTACGGCTGTCTCTTCAACTCCCGTCATTGATCCAGCGATGGCGTGTCGTGCTGTCGGCTCTGGGAAACGCCCTGCCGGTGGACGATTCCCGTGTTGTTCGCCACGTTCTGGGTGAGCGTTCGGAACGAATCGCCCGTCTCGCTGTCGTCATCGAGCACCGTCGGCTGGCCGCCGTCGCCACCCTCCCGAACCGCAGGGTCGAGCGGGATCGAGCCCAGGAACGGCATGTCGTGGGTCTCGGCGAACTCCTCGCCACCGCCGGAGCCGAAGATGTCGTGCTCGCCGCCGCAGTCGGGGCAGGCGAACGTCGACATGTTCTCGGCGATGCCCAGCACGACGGTGTCGTGTTTGGCGAACATCTCGAGTCCCTTCCGGGCGTCGTCGAGTGCCACGTCCTGGGGCGTCGTGACGATGACTGCGCCCGTAACGGGCATGGTCTGGAGCATCGTTAGCTGCGTGTCGCCGGTCCCCGGTGGGAGGTCGACGACGAGGTAGTCGAGGTGGCCCCACTCGACGTCCTCCGTCAGCTGCGTGATGACCTTGTGGACCATCGGGCCGCGCCAGATGACCGGATCGTCCTTCCCGGTGAGGAAGGCCATGCTCATCAGCTTCACGCCGTACTTCTCCGGCGGGACGAGCGTCTCGTCCTCGGTCGCCATCGGCGGCTCGTCGGCGTCGACCATCCGCGGCACGTTCGGTCCGTAGATGTCGGCGTCGAAGAGGCCGACGCGCGCGCCGAGCTGGGAGAGGCCGGCCGCGAGGTTGACCGCGACGGTCGACTTGCCGACGCCGCCCTTTCCGGAGGCGACGGCGATGATGTTCTTGACGTTCGGCAGTACCTGTTCGTCGGTTTCGAAGTCGTCTCGGTCGGGGATGCTCGCGGAGAGCTCCGGCTCGAGTCCCTCGCCTTCGAGCAGGCGGCGAATCTCGGCGGCGATATCGGATTCGGTTGGCGAGTAAGGTGCGCCAAGCGCGAGATCGATGTCGACGGTGTCGCCCTCGACGGTGAGCTCGTTGACCAGCCCGAGGGAGACGATGTCCTCGCCGAGTTCGGGATCCTCGACCGATCGGAGACGGTCGCGAACGGCGGCTTCGTCCATGTGGGAAGGTACTTGCGGGCGTCGAAAAGGGTTGTGTTCGCTTCGGACTGGGTGTTGTGTTCGCCTCGGACCCGGTATGGTCACGGGCTGAAATCGAACCGCGGACCGCCGTACGTCGGCGGATCCGGATCCAGTTCGACCCCCTGCTCGAAGCGCACGAAGTTAAGGTAGAACGGCCGGCCACAGCCCTCGATCGGCTCCTCGGCGAGGTCGGTGACGGGGCCGTCTTCGCCGCAGATGAACGCGATACCGTCGGCGGCCTCGCGAGCCTCGAAGCCGTCGTCCGGCGTCGCGTACTCCCAGCCCGGCTGTGAGTGTTTCGTGACCGAGCGATCCGCGAGGTCGGGTCCGCGTTCGATACTGTGGACGGCGTCGCAGTGGGGGCAGGTGTACCGGACGGTGATCGAAGATGAAGACGTCATTAGCGATGCTAGGATGCCATGCACCGTAAGCGTGCGGTCGCCGTTGTCGTTGTGCACCACGATGGCGGAGCCGAACCGTTTACCGGCTGGCGATCCCAAAATCGGCTATGACCGAGCGCGAGGACGAAATTGGAGCAGACGCCGAACCCGGGACCGAAACCGAGTTCGACCCCGAAAAGTTCGAGGAGAAGTACGTCTACTACTTCGAAGAACTCGAGACGGCCTACTCGAACGCCTACCAGCAACTGCACGGACGGGTGGACTCCGAAGTCCTGCGCGCGATCGACCGGCAGGTGTTGAGCGAGAGCGAACCGCTCTACGAGGGAGACGGCGAGTTCAGCGTCGAACTCCCCGACGACCCGAAAGGACGGGTCGGTGCCGTCGGCGCTGGTGACGAGCAGTTCGAGGCCGTCCTCTCCGAGTTCACCGAGCGGATCGAAGGTGAGCTGCGGCGACTCTTTGGATTCGACTCCGCAGAATAGAGCTTGCCAACCGCTCGACCCGGAACACCTTTTGCGCTTACGAGAATTCTTGCAGGTATGATCGACGAGACGGTCGAGGAGATTCAGGACATGCAGACGCACAGCTCCTCGGTAGTCGCGGTGAACGCGACACGTGCACTCGAGGACCTGCTCGATCGCGAGTTCGCAACTGCCGAGGAGTACATCCGGGCGCTCGAGCGCAACGGCTCGGTGCTCCGGCGGGCGAACCCATCGCACGCCTCGCTCCAGAACGCGGTTCGGGAAGTCGTCACGAGCGTCACCGACGCCGATCCCGAGAGCGTCGAAGAAGCCAAGGAACTGACCCAAGAGCAGATCGACGTGGTCGTTTCGCGGGTCGAGTCCGCCAAGGACCGCGCCGCAGAGAACGCAGTCGAACACCTCGCGGACGGTGCAACACTGCTGACCCACGACTACTCCTCGACCGTTCTCGAGGCGTTAGAGCAGGCGACGGCCGCAGGCAAGACGTTCGAGGTCTACGTCACCGAGGCTCGACCACGCTACATCGGTCGCAAGACGGTCCGTCAGCTCGCGGCCCTCGACGGCGTCGAGCCGACGCTGATCACGGATAGCGCGAACGGCTACTACCTTGGGGAGTGTGACCGCGTAATCGTCGGGATGGACTGCATCGTCGACGACACGCTCTACAACCGCGTCGGAACGTTCCCGATTGCGGCGACGGCGAACGAACTCGACGTACCGGTGACGGTGCTTGGCTCGTCCTCGAAGCTGATTACGGAAGGGTTCGTCTTCGAGAACGAGTTCCGCTCTGGCAGCGAGGTCATGCCCGAACCCGCGGAGGGCTTCGACGTTCGGAATCCGGCCTACGACGCGACGCCGGTGTCGCTACTCGAGAGCGTGATTACGGACGAGGGACGACAGACGTTCTGATCGCCGGACACTCCGTTCTTCGCGGCTGACAGTCACGATCCCGTGACGACAGCCTATGCCACTGTCCGTCGTACTGGTAGTATGCGCCTCGTTCAGGTGTTCGTTCCAGAGGGGGAGTTGGACCTCGTACTCGAGACGGCCGACGCGGCCGGGGTCGATTACGCCGTGTCGGCGGAGACGAGTCACGACGAGTTCGAGGCACTCGTCTCGATTCCGGTCCCGCCGGCCGGTGTCGAACCGCTCGTTGCCGAGTTCAGAGAGGCGGGCCTGGCCGACGCCTCCTACACTGTCGTAACGGCTGCAGAGACCGTCGTCTCGGATCGTACCGACGACCTGTACGGGCGGTTCACCGGGACGCGAATCTCTCGTGAGGAGTTACAGGCACAGGCGGTCGACCTCGCGCCGGCGGCCTCTACCTACTACGTCCTGTTGATCGTCAGCACGATTATCGCGACGGCCGGCCTGCTGCTTGACTCCGCCGCGACGATTATCGGTGCGATGGTGGTCGCCCCGCTCATGGGTCCCGCGCTCGCGGCGAGCGTCGGCGTGGTCGTCGACGACGACGACCTCGCACAGCGGGGGGTCATCCTGCAGGTCGTCGGCCTGCTCGCCGCCGTCGCGACCGCCGCGATACTCGGCTGGCTGCTCCGGGGCTCGGTGTTGCTCCCGCCCGGCTTCGATATCACGACTGTCCCGCAGATTCAAGAACGGATCACACCGAACGTACTCGCACTCTTTCTCGCGCTCGGTTCCGGAATCGCGGGTGTCATCAGCCTCATCCGGGACGTTGGGTCGGTCCTAGTCGGCGTCGCGATTGCCGTCGCACTCATCCCGCCGGCCGCGACAGCGGGCCTTGGAATCGCCTGGGGACACCCCGAAGTGGTCGTCACCGCCGGCACGCTCGTTCTCATCAACCTGCTCTCGATCAACCTGACCGCCTTACTGTTGCTCTGGTTCTCCGGCTACCGGCCACAGAAGATCGGCAGTATCGACCGCGTCTACGGCCGTCTACGAGCGCGTGTTGCCGTTATCGTCGTCGTCATCGCCGTCCTCTCGCTCGTCCTCGGTGGCGTCACCTACGGCACGTACCAGACTGCCGCCGTCGAACACGACGTCCAGACCGAACTCGCCGCAATGAGCGACGACCCCGAATTCGGCGACCTCGAGTTTCAGGAGGTCTCCGTCCAGTACGAACTGATCGACGTCTACACCGGCGGCCAGCCTGCAGTTACCGTGCTCGTCGAGCGACCGCCCGGCGAGACAGAATCACCCAACTTCGCCGACATCGTGCGCGAGCGACTCGAGTCGGCGACAGGAACCCAACTCGAGGTCGCCACCGAACTGGTAGACACCCAGCGAAGCGGCTAGTTTCGCTCCTGCTCGTTACGCGCGCTCGCCGAACGACCGCGGTGCCCCCTCGCGCGGGCTCGCCCACTCGACGGCGTTTTGCAGGACTTGCTGAATCTCCTCGTTCTCGTAGATCGGATACGTCTCGTGGCCCGGCCGGAAGTAGAAAATTCGCCCGCTCCCACGCCGGTAGCAACAGCCGCTGCGGAAGACCTCCCCGCCCTCGAACCAGCTTGTAAAGACCAGCTGGTCCGGTTCCGGGACATCGAACGGCTCGCCGTACATCTCCGTCTCCGGTAGCTCGATGCACTCGCCGAGGCCGTCCGTGATCGGATGCCCGGGGTCAACCACCCACAGCCGCTCGGTCGCGCCGTCCTCGCGCCACTGGAGGCTGCAGGTCGTCCCCATGAGCCGCTTGAAAATCTTCGAGTAATGTGCCGAGTGGAGGACGAGTAATCCCATGCCCTCGAGTACCCGCTCCTGAACGCGGTCGACGATTTCGTCGGCGACCTCGTCGTGTGCTTCGTGGCCCCACCACAGCAGGACGTCCGTCTCGTCGAGCACGTCCTCAGTGAGACCGTGCTCGGGTTCGTCGAGCGTCGCAGTCTGGACCTCGTACTGGTCGCCTGTCGCCCCCGTTCGGAACAGTTCGGCAAGGGCTTCGTGGATCCCGTCTGGATAGATGGCCGCGACCTCGTCGTCCTCGCGCTCGTGTCGGAACTCGTTCCAGATCGTAATCGTTCGCATAGCTACTCCTTCAGTATCGAGTCCCTTAGCTCACGTGATGGGGGGATAACGGCCTCCAGAGGACCTGTCACAGTGGCTGACTCACAGCACAACCCGAGAAATTAATCGGTCACAACCCTTATTTTGATCGCTGACTGCGTCCCTCTATGGACTGGGACGGGCCACAAACATCATCACTGCCGCTGGCTTCTCGCTGTATGACCTCTACATCCTCCACACACCGCCGATCACGGGCGTGTCGAATCCGTCGAGGTGATCGCCGGTGATCGGCACCGATGTCGGTGTCGGCATCGTCGGTCTCGGTGGCATGGGCAACCACCACGCACGGAACGTCACGGAACTCGGCGCAACAGTCGTCGCAGGTGCTGACCTCGTTCCCGAGCAACGCGACCGCTTCGCCGCGGAGTTCGGTGCGGACACCTACGAAACGCACGAAGAACTCGTCGACGACGACGCAGTCGATGCTGTCATCGTCACGACGCCGAACCGGTTTCACGAGCCGATTACGATCGACGCACTCGAGGCGGGCTGTGACGTACTCGTCGAGAAACCGCTCGCACACACCCTCGAGAGCGCAGAACGGATCGTCGAGGCCGAAGCCGAGGCAGACGGTTTCTGTATGGTCGGCTTCCACAACCGTCACGCAGCCTCGATGGCGATGTTCGAAGAACACCACGCCCGCGGCCGCTTTGGCGAACTAACCCACATCGAGGCCAACTACATCCGCCGACGCGGCGTCCCTGGTCCCGGCTCGTGGTTCACCAACGAGGATCTCTCCGGCGGCGGGGCACTGCTCGATATCGGTGTCCACGCACTCGATCTTGCCCTCTATGCGCTCGGCTTCCCCGACATTACCGAGGTCTCCGGCGTCGCACGGACGACCTTCGGCGCACAGGAGGAGTACGCAGACCCTGACGGGTTCGGCGACAACTGGGATGCAAGCGCCGACACGTACGAGGTCGACGACTCCGTCAGCGCCTTCATCCGCTGTGCCGACGGCCAGACGATCTCGCTCGAAGCCGCCTGGGCGACTAACCGCGAGGAGAGTATGGACTTTCGCATCCGCGGCACCGAGGCCGGTGCCCAGTTCGATATCGGAGACACCAACATCCAACTCCTCGGTGCCAGTTCCGCCGGCTGTGACCACTACACCGATACCCAGTTCACCGGCGATTCGACCCTGACCGGCTACACGGAACAGGACGAACGGTTCCTCACCGCCGTCGCAACCGGCTCCGAACCGGCGACGAACACGATCGACGAAGCGCTCGTCGTCCAGCGCGTCATCGACGCTGTCTACCGCTCGAGTGAGACCGGTCGCTCTGTGCCAGTCGAGTCTGTCGCTGGTGTGCACTCGAGTCCAAGCGAAACGAGTAAAACGAGCGGAGCGAACGGGGCAGGGGAGCCTGGCGAGACCGGTGAACTCGAGGCAGAGGCGGAAGCGGATTTCTGAGTGGGTATGCCTGCTCCTGCTCCTGTTCCTGTTATTGTTCTTGTTCCTGTTGTCGTCACTGGTAGTATCGTTCTGGCGCTGCCCTGACCTGCTGACCCGTCCCCGTTTGTTCTCCGCTTTGCATGCTGTACGCTGCGTGTTATGAGCATGGACAGCGGGCCGAGAAAGAGAACGTGTAGACTGTCCCTTTTGACGTGCGGTTCGAAAAGCGCCGCGTTCAATTGAGTCGCCCGCTCAAGCGGCAGGCGGTCGACCAGCGACCAGACGGAGAGATGCTGCCGTCAGTTTAGACGACTTCGTCGAAGTCGTGGTGGCCATGGATGTCGACGCCTTCGTCCGTAATCTCACAGAGGAAGACACCGTTACCGGAGCCGGTGTCACGCTCTGCGGCGGACTTGATCGCGCGTGCGGCGATCGTGGTCGCCTCGTCGTTCGAGAGATCCTCTTCGAACTCCTGCTCGAGCAGGCCGTAGGCGAGTTGCATACCGGAGCCAGTGACGGTGTAGTCGTCTTCCATGACGCCGCCCGCCGGGTCGATACTGTAGACGTGGCTACCTTCCTCGTCGACGCCGCCCAGGATCGGGTGGATGGCGAAGAACGGACCGCCGCGGGCGAAGTTGCCGGCGAGGGTCGCGAGCGCGTCCATGCTGATCGGCTCGCCGCGGCGTGCCTCGTAGAGGTTGACTTCGGCGCGGAGGCTGCCGATGAACGACTGGGCACCGCCGACGCTGCCGACCATCGTCAGTGCGCCAGTTGGGTGGATCTGTTCGACCTTCTGGACGTTCTTGTTCGAGACGAAGCGTCCGCCGAGGCTTGCGCGCATGTCCGTCGCGATGACGACGCCGTCGGCAGTTGAGATACCGATCGTCGTCGTCCCCGTCTTGTTCACGTTATCGAGGTCCGCGCGCGAGAACTCGTTCTGGGGCATCGAGCCGACTTCTGGCTCGTATGGGTTCGGGTCGTCGGCCAGCTGATCGACCGTCCGGGAGAAGTCCGAATTATGCTGTGGTGCTCGCATTGACCGAACGTTACGACCGGCACGATATAAAACATCGGCGGTCATCGTCCTTGTTTCCGGTTTGTTCACCGCCCGTTTGGCGCTCGTTTTAGCGTCGACTGCAGGCGACGAGACCTGAGATGAGGCGTCCTGACGCCTTCTCGGCCGCGAACTCGGCGACGCCGCTCCAGGTGGAGTTGCGTGCGCCGCAAAACGAGTGCAGTGGTAGTACCTGATCAGTGCTGTGCGCCCTCGTAGGCGTTCTCGACGGTGTCGATGAGGCGGTGGACCGGGAGCGTAATCCCGGCCTGGCGGGCGGCGATGGCGAGTGGCATGGCAACGATGCCGACCATGATGCACAGTTGGTACAGCGCGAACAGCGTTGCGTGGTACACGCGGGAAATCATCAGCGTTCAGCCGTGGCTCAGACGAGGGTGATATATAAAAGTTCGTTATTGCCAGTATTCATAATGATTGTACCTGTTCGATTGGGTCGGCGCAGTCATGCGATTCAAGGGAGGTTGCGCTCGGGCAAACTCAGGGTGTACTCGAGTCGGAATCTGGCTAAGCGGGTGGCAATCGACACACTGAATTTGCATAACTTATGGAGGCCATTTCGTTCCCGTGCGCGCTCGTCGGCGCGCCTGTATCGTGTTTAGCACTCGCATGGGAGTGTGCGTGACGATTCGCGTCGAGATTCTCGCGGTGGAGGCGCGGACGAACCGCAAGACAAGAAACCCCCCGGACCGACCACGATGTATGGGCAACTATCTCGTCGCGATGGAAGCAGCGTGGCTCGTTCGTGACGTCGATTCAATTGACGACGCGATCGGTGTCGCAGTGAGCGAAGCCGGAAAGCGACTCAACAGCGAGAATATGGACTACGTCGAGGTCGAAGTCGGCGCGACGGGCTGTCCGGCCTGTGGCGAGCCGTTCGACTCCGCGTTCGTCGCGGCCCAGACCGCACTCGTCGGCCTGGGACTCGAGATGGAAGTGTTCAACGCCGACAGCGAGGAACACGCCTCCCGCATCGCAAAGAGCGAAGTCGGCGGCGCACTGCGTGACGTGCCGCTGTCGGTCGTCGAGATTATGGAAACGCCAGAGGACGAGTAACGAACGAAAACGGCCACAGCGTCCGCAGTATCCCTCGAGACCGCATTGCGGAATATGAGGACGGGTGCTGTCGGGTGGACACTCGTCGACCCGGAAGATTCACACCCACCCAAAGGTCTTTCTATAACCCCTGGTTATTGGCTGCTATGGAACTGCCAACCCCTGCGGACCTGCGCCAGCGACGGACCGACCTCGGGTTGACCCAGAGCGAACTCGCCGAGACGGCGGACGTCTCCCAGCCGCTAATCGCCCGCATTGAGGGCGGCGACGTCGATCCGCGTCTCTCGACGCTGCGTCGAATCGTCAACGCACTCGAGAAGGCCGAGAGCGACGTGGTTCGCGCGGACGACCTGATGAACGAGGCTGTCGTGAACGTGACGCCGGACGATCCAGTCAAGGAAGCGGCGCGAAAGATGGAAGAGGAGGCCTACTCGCAACTCGCCGTGATTCAGGACGGGATTCCGGTCGGCTCGATTAGCCAGAGTGATCTGGTTCATCTCGACTCGGCGGCCCGCGACGAACCGATCGCGGATCACATGAGCGAGAGTTTCCCGACGGTGTCGAAGGATGCGACCCTGGACGAGATCAGTAACCTGCTAGAGCACTACAAGGCCGTGATGATTACGGAAGCGGGCGAAACGGTTGGGATCATCACCGAGGCAGACGTCGCGTCGCGATTCTCCTGAGCACCGGCGATGCTGCGCTCCCCAGAGCTTGCGCGCTCGAAAGTTTCACGCTTGGACGTTTGGGCGCTGTGGAAGGTCACCCGGCCGGCTACCGTCTACTCGAGTGCAGGTCGGGGCGCGTTTTCGTAGCGGATCATCTTCTCCGGTTTGTCGGAGATGGTCTCGTACAGTTGCTGGAGGGTTTCCTCCGCAGCGAGGACGTTGTGCTCGTCGAGGAACTGCCGGCCGTCGTCGGTGAGCGCGTAGAACTTCCAGGGGTAACCTTGCTGGCGCTCGTCTTCGGGGAGCGAAACCTCGCGGACGACGCCGACGTCGATCAGTTTCTGGACGTGTTTGTAGACGGTTGCCTCGCTCACGCTGGGGTTCAACTGTTCGAGTTCGTACATCGAGGGCAGTTGTTCCGGGTGTTGAACGATGTTCGTGAGCAGTGCGAACCGGGTCTGTTGGGTGACGAAGTGGAGGAGCTCGCGCGCGTTCGACCCCTCGGTGGTCCCAAGCCGGGTACTCATACAGCGGCCTACGGACTGTATCACCAAGTAGTTTACCCTGGAGTGAACTACTCTGGGGTGATTTGCTCCATGGTAAATTGGTCCTGAAGACATCCTACAAAAGAATCGGAAAGGGAGGAATTGGCCAATATCTGGCGTTTCAGGGCCTGTACCCAGTATCGGAAGAATCGGAAGAATCGGAAACGGCCCGGAAACGACTATAATGGCGTGCCGATACGCATTGGATATGACCAACACCGAGCCACCCGTCCCCGAGTCGGTCCTGACGAGCGCTCGCGAGCGCCTCGAACAGGAAGAGCTCACCCTCGCCGACAACGAGGCGATCCTCCACTCGCTGAGCGAACTCACGCCGGTCTACGAGAACGAACGCTCCTACTTCGTCCTCGGGAGCTACGACCGCGATCCGATCCGCCGACTCAACCTTGTCGTCGACCGGCTCAACCGCCGTCCCGACGCCTACGCCTTCCGCATGGTCGACGTCCGCGGCGAGTGGGAAAACGGCATCCAGAAGTTCTGTCTCATCGCGGACCTCGTCACCCACGTCGTCGGCATCGCCGAGAAAGAGCCGAGTGACTTCCTCGTCGAGCAGGGCCTACTCGCGGGCACCACCGAGTTCTTCGAGAAGAGCTACGTCCTGAAGCGCGAGTATCCCGACACCGAGGAGGACCACCCCTTCGGCTGGATGCAGGACGGCGTCTTCGAGCTACTCGAGTCCGAGGGGCGACTCCACCGCTGGGAGACGGAGCCGGAGCTCGCCGAAGCTGCGGAGGCCCTTCCCTGACAGAGAGCGGCACTCACTGTCCGCGTGCGTACACGCCGGCTGGCTCAGGTGTGCCCAGACACCGGAACCGGCTCGTAGGGCTCTTCGAGATACGCCATATCCGACGCAGACAGCGAGATGTCGAGCGCCTCGACGGCCTGTTCCAGGTGTTCGACGCTCGTCGTTCCGATGATCGGCGCATCGACCCACTCTTTGTGCAAGAGCCAGGCGAGGGCGATCTGGGCCATCGTGACGCCCTTCTCGGCCGCGAGTTCGGCCACGCGTTCGTTGATCTCCGTGCCCCCGCCCTCGCGGTAGGGATGATTGTACATGTGTTCCTCTGCTTCCCCGCGGGTCGTCGCATCGATGTCCTCGTGCGGGCGCGTGAGGTAGCCGCGAGCCAGGGGCGACCAGGGAAGAACCCCGATATCTTCCTTTTCGCAGAGGGGCAGCATTTCGCGTTCCTCCTCCCGGTAGACGAGGTTGTAGTGGTTCTGCATCGTGACGAACCGGTCCAACCCAAGCTTGTCGCTCGTGTGCAACGCCTCGGCAAACTGGTGAGCCCACATCGAGGAAGCCCCCACGTACCGCACGTGACCCCGGCGAACAGCGTCGTCCAGGGCCCGCATGGTCGTCTCGATCGGCGTCTCGTCGTCCCAGCGATGGATCTGGTACAGATCAATCGTATCCACGCCCAGGCGCTCACGGCTGGCCGCGAGTTCCTGCTCGATCGTCTTCCGAGAGAGCCCTCCCGAATTGGGATCGTCGTCGCGCATCGGATGGTAGACCTTGGTCGCGACGACGGCCTCCTGCTGGTAGTCGAACTCCGCCAGGGCATCGCCGAGGATCCGCTCGGACTCGCCCCGCGAGTACATATTCGCCGTATCGAAGAAGTTGATCCCGAGGTCGATCGCGCGCTCGAGTATTTCCTTGCTCTCTTCGTCCTCGAGCACCCACTCACGCCAGTCAGAGGAGCCGAAGCTCATGCAGCCGAGACAGAGGCGGCTGACCTCCATGCCAGTGGTACCGAGTGTCGTGTACTCCATACGCGTGCGTCGACGAGAGGGGTGAAAACAGTATTGTCCGCCGACCGCCGGTATCGGAGAGCCTGGCTGGCTCCACCAGATTTTAGTGTCGAATGGGCATACATTCACGCGCATATGACGGACGAACACACTGACCGAGAGACCCAGCGCACCGACGAGGACAGTGGCATCGTCTCGCGCATCAAGAACGTGTTCGACCGCGACTAGCGCCACAGACGCGGACACGGATACGGACACGACAGACAGTCGATCGGCCGTTCTTCCGTCATCCCCGCTTACTTGGACCAACGCAAACCCCGACAGCACCAGCTACACGATTCCACGTACCAGCGACCCGAGCACTGGCAACCCAATCGCCGCACCCACGGTGAGATAGACGATCGGTGCCATCTCGAGTACCTGCGCTGTCGCCCCACCGAGGCTGATCACGAACAGGCCGAGGACGACGAGGCCGAAGCCAACCGCGGTGACGAGGGCTCGCCGGAACGTCGTCGAGACGAGTCCGACGAGCGCACCGCCAATGACGAGGCCGATCCAGTGAAGCCACGCGAACACGACGCCGAGCCCAGCGGCGAGGACGAGCGCGACAGCTCGGCGGCGCGGCTCAGATCGGACCGACTTGAGTTCCTGTTCCACTGCGGCGGGGATGCCGTCGCCGCCGAGTGTGCTGGTCGTTCGGTCCAGTGTGGGGTCTGATTCCGGACGTGGGCCGTCCTTTGAGTCCGGTTCTGAGTCGGGCCCGGGTTCTGATTCGGACTCGGACTCGGACTCGGACTCGAGGGTCGGGCCCGATCCCGAGTTCTGATTCCGGTCCTCGTTCTCGCTCCCGCTGTCGTCACCGTCAGCGTGTGACGTCATTGGTCGCCCTCCGCGACGAACGAGACATCCGGCTCGCCGTCGCCAGTCGTACGGTCCATCGGCTTCTGCTCGCCGTTTCGCCACTGATCGAACTGATCGTCGTAGTGCGGCGAGAAGTAGTCACCCGAGTTCCCGCCGGGCAGAATCGCCGTCGCGTCGCCGCCAGGTTCGACGACCATCCGCCAGCTTGCGCCAACTGCAGACTCGACGCGGTAGTTCTTGACCGTCGCCCGCGAGCCGTCCGTCGGTGCCGTCTCGTAGTCCAGAAACGGCGCTTCGACCGCGAAGGGGTGCTCGATCGTCCGCGTCGAGTTCCAGTCACCGTAGCTCTCCCACCCCTCGGCATCGATCTCCGAGCTGTCTCTTATACACATCTCTGATGGCGCGNAGAGCTCGCTGTCCTCGGGCAACGTCGCGACGATCCAGTCGTTCGGATAGTACGACTCGTCGAGCCCCGCATCCTCGAACTCGGCCTCGAAAAGCTGCCGGCGGTAGTGGTCGAACCAGCGGGCGAACACGAGCGCGCCGCGAGAGTCGCGGTCCATCCGGAAGTCCCAGTCTGCGAGCACAGCTGCTGTGTCGTCGAACTCGTCCGTCTCGTTCTCTGCGAGCGCGTCGAGCAGCTCCGGCACGAGCTGTTCAGCGCGCCCGTCGTACGTATCGTTCTGCAGCTCGCGATGGAAGTCGAGGTCCGTCGGCTCGCCGCGCTCGAGTTGCTCGTCGAGGCGGTCGTAAATCCGTTCGCCGCGGTAGGGACTCGCATAGGCGACGCCAACGTAGTGTTCCGGGTCATCAGCCACGCGCTGGTTGGCCGTCGCGAGCACGTCCGGATCGATCGCGTGCGGCTTCTCCTCGAAGGGGACGAAGCCGTCCCACGACGAGTCGCCGAACGGCGTAAAGCCCTCCCACTCGCCCTCGCCCGCGGAGCCGTCGAAGATCCGGTTTCCGGCCACCGGCTCGCCGTCAACCTCCCGAATCGGGAGTTTGCCGGTCGCGTAGTACATCGTCCGTCCCGCCGCGTCCGCGTAGACGAGATTCTGCGTGGGCAGGTCGAACTTCCGGGTGGACTCGAGTACCTCGTCCAGTCCGTCACTGCGCTCGAACTCGTAGATCGCTTCGGTCGTCCGCGTGGCCGTGTGGCCGGTCCAGGCGACGCCGACGGTCTGGCCCTCGCGCTCGAGGACGGGGCCGTGAACGGTTTTCCGGAGTGTCAGCGTTCGATTCTCGCCGCCTGCAACGGCGATTTCGCGCTCCTCGGTGTCGAACTCGCGCCACTCGCCCTGGTAGCGGTAGCGCTCGCCGTCCTCGTCGATCTCGTACTCGTAGCAGTCGAGTACGTCCGCGCCGACGTTGGTGAACGACCACGTGCCGCTGTCGTTCGCGCCGGTGATGACGAACGGGACGCCGGGGAAGGTTGCCCCCCGAACCGACGTGTCGGGCGTCTCGACGTGCTGTTCGTACCACAGCGGCGGCGTCATCAGCGTGAGATGGGGGTCGTAGGCGACGATCGGGAGCCCGCTTTCGGTGTGGTCGCCGGAGACGACCCAGCTGTTCGAGCCGACGCCGGGCGGTGACTCGAACTGCGAGAGCCAACCGGTTAGTGCTGGACCGATGCTGGCGGTAGTGTTCGTGTCGGTTTCGCTGTCCCCGTGTGCGGTGTCACCAGCAGAACCAGCGGAATCAGTGGAATCTGTGGAATCTGTGGAATCAACGGAATCAGCGAAATCAGTAGAACCGGCAGAACCAGACTGCGGCGCAGTCGCCGTCGACACAGAACCGATCCCAGCGGATTCGTCCTCGCCAGTGTCTCCCTCACCGTTCTCGTCCAGCCGATCTGCGTCGATCTCCTCCCGGAGAATCGGCACGTCGTGATCCAATCGATCCGGATACAGTGCAGCCACAACATCGTCACCGAGGCGCTCCGCAATCAGCGCCTCGCGGAGCTCGCCGAAATTGCCCGTCAGATCCCACGAAATCTGCTTCTCCATCAGCATCGAGTCCACCGGCGTCCACGGCTCGGGCTCAGCGCCGAGCAGTTCGAACTCGAGTGGCAGCTGCTCGTTTTCGATCACCGCGTTGACGCCGTCGGCGTAGGCCTCGACCAGCGGGCCGGCGGGCGTGTCGGCGACGTGCTCCCAGGTGGCCTCGGCTGCGCCGGCAAAGTCCATGGCGACGTGGAACTCGTCGTCTGCGAGCATGGCTTCGCCGACGAGTTCGGAGACCTGCCCGCGCATGACTCGTCGCTGCAGGTCGAGCTGGAAGAGGCGGTCGAAGGCCTGCGCGTAGCCGACGGCGAAGTAAGCCGCTTCCTCGTCGTCGGCGCTGATCGTCGGCACGCCATACTCGTCGTAGCGGATGCTGGCCTCGCCGTGGGGACTCTTGACGGTTTCTGGGAGCGTGCGGTCGGCCGCGTCCCAGGCGTCGCCCGACAGCGGGGCGAACTGGTCGAGGAGGTCGTGGGCGTCGGTCAGCGCCAGCCCACCGACACCGGCGGCGAGCACCCCGGCGAGAACGGTTCGCCGTGTGGTATCGTTCGTCACTAGCCGACACCTGTTCCCCGGAACACATAAACCGTCCTGTTGTTGTCGCCCCGCTGTGTGCTGTGTCGTGCGTCAGGTGCTGCTCGATAGCGGGGCGAACACGACGGGAGAATAACACAACGTTAGCTGGTTCGTTTCCGAACTGCTATGGGGGGCCAGTGTGTACGAACAGTCGAACGATGTCATCGCCCCAAACGAAGACCCGCGACGTAGACGCCAATGCGTGCCCCGTTATCCAGTCACTCGAACAGATCGGCTCGCAGTGGCGACTGGCCGTCCTCCACGAGCTACTCGTCGGCGAACAGCGTTTCAACGAGCTCAAGCGCTCGACTGGCGCGAACGCGCGGACGCTCTCGCGCGTCCTGGACGACCTCGGCGAGATGGGGTTCGTCGAGCGCCGCATCGAGGAAGACGCCCCCATCGCGACTTACTACAGCCTCACCGACAAGGGCGAGTCACTCGAGCCGGTGTTCGACGAAATCGAGTGCTGGGCGGGGAGCTGGCTCGATGAGGACGTGTTGACCCGGGAGTAAGGTTGTCGGGAACGAACGAGAGAGTCGAACGTACGTTTTTGACTGCGTGAAACAGTCAGGAGACACCGCTCATCCGATCTGATCCGATCCGATTAGTCGTCCAGATCCAGTTCCACAAGCTGCAGCGACCGGTCGAGATGACAGACCTCGTGTGGCGGATCGCCGAGAATCTCGCTAATCCGGTGTTCCTCGTCGAACGCTACGCCATCGGGCTCGCAGAACTCGTGGCTCGGACACTCGACATACGGACACGGCCCCGAGAGGGTCGTCTTGCTCCCGGCGAACGAGCCCTTGCTCGGGATATTCGCGCGCACGGACGCCGGTTCGACCTCGACAGCGCGGACGCCGCCGTCGTGCATGGCACACTCAAGTGTCTGTGCGTTTTCGCGGACAGCAGTAACGCGGTATTTGGTGCCGATATCGAGGTTGAGACACTGGCTCCGGTAGGGACAACCCGCGCAGCCGTCGGCCTCGCCTTCGTAGACGAATTCGGTTCCCGGCTCGGCGAGGCGGGAGCCGATAAGCGTGACGGTGGTCATACCGTGGAGTACTCACCACTCGCGGTTAAGCCTCACGTCACTGGGGAGACCCCTATTCCGGATCATCTGGCGTGGACGATCCACGGCCGGTAAGCTCGTCTAACCGCTCGAAGTAGTGCTCTCGCGGCACCTGGTAGCATGCACGGTAGTCGACCTCACCGGCGTCGAACTGCTCGGCGAGGTCGATCGCCGCCGTGAGTGCCTCGGTCCGGGTCGGAAAGTTAGTGCCGCCCTCGAGTGTCACCTCGGGTTCGAGATAGAACGTGACGTACCAGTCGGTCCGACCCGTCGTATCACTCGGGTTCTGTCCCGGACGACGGGTTCGCTTGCCGTGCGTAAGGTACAGCGTCGGCAAACAGGGGGCAGGGAAGTCGTCGCCGTTGAACACGTCGGGTCGGTAGGCGAGAACGAGCCGACCGTCCTCGCCCTCGGACCAGACGGTCCAGGACTCCGGCAGGGACTCGAGTGCGGTCATGGCTGCAGGTTGGTGAAGCGTCCCTAAAGGCTCGTCGTGATCCTCGAGGATGTGGGGCAAAGCGGGGGCTGTCGACTGGAATTCTCAGCCGGTGCGATAGATCCAGAAACACATAGTGGCGAACGTATCACCGTTTCTAGGAGAGCGCGCGCGAGCAAACCACGGTAATGCAGGCCGGGAATTTACATCGATACTCACGAAATGAGTGCCGTGGTATCAGTTGGCAGCGCCGCGTATCGGTACAAATTGCCGCTAATCCACTCCTGACAAATATCTTTTGGGGCCAACGTTAAGTACCTGGATTACTCACTCATTAAATACTATCGGTATCCGTCCACTGGACCGATTTACCCCACGCCCGACCGTGGAACGCCGTCGTGCGAGACTCCAGACACAGTCGTCTCGCACTGGTGCGTGGTGGGTGTTCGCACATGACACAACAGACCGTCGTCGCCGACGCTCGTCCGAACGCGCCCTCGCCGAGAGACCCCGTCTCGGTCTGGAGGGAACCCACGAGAGTCACCCGCGGATCGGCTGTGACTGGCAGTCGAGCCGTCGATGAGCCTCCGATGCAGGACCCACGCTGTTTCGTCGCCTCGTGCGTTTGCGAGAGCGCTCACAGGTGCGATCACGGATCGACACCGACACCGACACTGACGACCGACGAACGCGACCCAATCGACGGGGATCCACAACTGGCAAGATAACATGACTGGTGACATCGAGACGCTCGAGGACCTCAGCGCGGAGTACAAGGAATCGATGCCCGCAGACCTGCGGGAGACCAAATCCTTCGACTGGTATCTAGAGGAGGTGTACGCAGACCCCAAGGTGACCCGCAACGCCCACCAGCGCGTTGCGGATATGTTCGACTACTACGGCACCACCTACGACGAAACAGAGGGTGTCGTCGAGTACCAGCTAGCGAGTGAAGACCCGCTAAACGACGGTGAGAACACCTTCTACGGGAAAGTCATTCATCAATCGATTCACGAATTTGTGAACAAGGTGAAATCGGGTGCTCGCCGTCTGGGTCCCGAGCGGCGTATCAAACTCCTGCTCGGCCCGGTCGGTTCGGGCAAATCCCACTTCGACAAGCAGGTGCGGGAGTACTTCGAGGACTACACGCTCCGCGAGGAGGGCCGGATGTACACCTTCCGCTGGACGAACCTCTGTGACGTCATCAAAGACCAGGATCCAGCCGACGACACCGTTCGCTCGCCGATGAATCAGGATCCGCTCGTCCTCCTGCCACGCGAGCAGCGCCAGCGCGTGATCGACGACATCAACGAGCGCCTCGACGCACCCTATACGATCCAGAACGAGCAATCGCTCGACCCCGAGAGCGAGTTCTATATGGACAGGCTGCTCGCCTACTACGACGACGACCTCCAGCAGGTGCTGGAGAACCACGTCGAGATCATCCGCTTCGTCGCCGACGAGAACAAGCGCCAGGGCCTGGAGACGTTCGAGCCCAAGGACAAGAAGAATCAGGACGAGACCGAACTCACTGGCGACGTCAACTACTCGAAGATCGCCATCTACGGCGAGTCCGACCCGCGGGCGTTCGACTATTCAGGGGCGTTCTGTAACGCGAACCGTGGGATCTTCAGCGGGGAAGAACTGCTCAAACTCCAGCGGGAGTTCCTCTACGACTTCCTGCACGCCACCCAGGAGCAGACGATCAAGCCGAAGAACAACCCCCGCATCGACATCGACCAGGTGATCGTCGGCCGGACGAACATGCCCGAGTACAAGGACAAGAAGGGCGACGAGAAGATGGAGGCGTTCAACGACCGCACGAAGCGGATCGACTTCCCGTACGTCCTCTCCTACGAGGACGAGTCGATGATCTACGAGAAGATGCTGAACAACGCCGACGTACCGGACATCAACGTCGAACCCCACACGCTCGAGATGGCTGGCCTCTTTGGCGTCCTCACCCGGATCGAGGAACCCGACGCGGAGACTGTCGACCTCCTCTCGAAGGCGAAAGCGTACAACGGCGAGATCGACGAGGGCGACGATATCGACATCAAAAAGCTCCGCGACGAAGCCGAGCAGAAGGCGGAGATCGGTGAGGGCATGGTCGGCGTCTCGCCCCGGTTTATCGGCGACGAGATCGCGGAGGCGATCATGGACTCCAAACACCGCTCCCGGGGCTTCCTCTCGCCGCTGACGGTGTTCAACTTCTTCGAGGAGAACTTAGAGCACCACGGCTCCATCCCCGAGGACAACTTCGAGACGTACTACCGCTACTTAGAGACAGTCCGCGAGGAGTACAAAGAACGCGCCATCGAGGACGTGCGCCACGCACTTGCCTACGATCTGGACGAGATCCAGCGCCAGGGCGAGAAGTACATGGACCACGTAATGGCCTACATCGACGACGACACGATCGAGGACGAACTCACCGGCCGCGAACAGGAACCCGACGAGACCTTCCTCCGCTCGGTCGAGGAGAAACTCGACATCCCCGAAGACCGCAAGGAGGACTTCCGACAGGAGGTCTCGAACTGGGTCAGCCGCCGTGCTCGCGAGGGCGAAGCGTTCAACCCACAGGACAACGAGCGCCTGCGCCGTGCCTTGGAACGCAAACTCTGGGAGGACAAGAAGCACAACATCAACTTCTCCGCGCTGGTGTCGGCCAACGAGTTCGACGACGACGAACGCTCCGCCTGGATCGACGCGCTGATGGAACAGGGCTACTCCGAGGACGGCGCCAAGGAGGTACTCGAGTTCGCCGGCGCGGAGGTCGCCAAGGCAGAGATGGAAGACTAATATGACCGGACACGACTACGTCACCGAGGCCGACCGGGAACTCGAGGAGACCTACGAGGAGCCGATGGCGCTCGCGGCGTACGTCGACCGAATCTTCGAGAATCCGACGATCGCCTCTCACGCTTCGAAGTACCTGCTCGAGGCGATCGAAGCGGCCGGTACCCGCACGGTAGTCGAGGAAGGTGAGGAGAAGGAGCGCTACCGCTTCTTCGACGATCCGCACAACGACGGCGAGCACGCCATCCTGGGCAACACGGAGGTGTTGAACGGCTTCGTCGACGATCTCCGCTCGATCGCCGCCGGCCGGGCGAAAGACGAGAAGATCATCTGGTTCGAGGGGCCGACCGCGACGGGCAAGTCCGAACTCAAGCGCTGTCTCGTCAACGGGCTCCGGGAGTACTCGAAGACGCCAGAGGGGCGTCGGTACACCATCGAGTGGAACGTCGCGACCGCCGAGACGAGCGACCGGAGCCTGAGCTACGGCGTCGACCCGACGGCGGGAGACGACCAGAACTGGTACCAGAGCCCGGTCCAGTCCCACCCGTTGTCGGTCTTTCCGGAGCAAGTTCGCTCGCAGGTGCTTGCCGATCTGAACGAGCAACTCGAGGACCACGTTCCGGTTCGGGTCGACACCGAACTCGATCCGTTCTCGCGGGAGGCCTATGACTTCCTCGAAGAGCGCTACCGCCGGGAGGGAAGCGAGGAACTGTTCTCGGCGATTGCAGACAGCGAGCACCTTCGGGTGAAGAACTACGTCGTCGACATCGGGCAGGGCGTCGGCGTCCTGCACTCGGAGGACGAGGGGCGGCCGAAGGAGCGTCTCGTCGGCTCCTGGATGCACGGCATGCTCCAGGAACTCGACTCGCGCGGACGGAAGAACCCGCAGGCGTTCAGCTACGACGGCGTGCTGTCGCAGGGTAACGGCGTCCTCACGATCGTCGAGGATGCCGCCCAGCACGCCGATCTGCTGCAGAAGCTGCTAAACGTTCCCGACGAACAGTCCGTCAAACTGGACAAGGGCATCGGGATGGACGTCGACACCCAACTACTCATCATCTCGAACCCCGACCTCGAAGCCCAGCTGAATCAGCACGCCGACCGTAACGGCATGGATCCACTGAAGGCGCTCAAACGTCGGCTCGACAAGCACCGCTTTGGCTATCTGACCAACCTGAGCCTCGAGTCAGAACTTATCCGCCGCGAGCTGACCAACGAGACCGAGGTCTGGGAGGCCGACAGCTACGACGAACTCGAGGAGCGCATTCGCGAGCCGGTGCGGGCGACGATCAAGGGCCAGGACGGCGAGACGCGAATGCGCGAGTTCGCCCCGCACGCTATCGAGGCAGCGGCCCTGTACGCCGTCGTGACCCGCCTCGACGAGGAGGACCTGCCGAACGGGCTCGACCTGGTCGACAAGGCATTGATCTACGATCAGGGCTACCTGCAGGAGGGCGACACCCGTCGCGAAAAGGACGAGTTCGACTTCGACGACGACGGCCACGACGGCGACCACGGCATTCCGGTCACCTACACCCGCGATACGCTCGCGGAGTTGCTTCAAACTGAACGGGACCGCCACCACGCCGACCTGGCCGTCGAGGACGTCGTCATGCCCCGCGACGTGCTGAACGCGATGGCCGAGGGGATGGCGAACGCACCCGTCTTCTCGACCGGCGAGCGCTCGGAGTTCGAAAACCGCGTCGTCCCGGTCAAGAACTACATCTTCGACCGCCAGGAGTCAGACGTCATCGAGGCTATCATGCACGAAAAACGCGTCGACGAGGAGACCGTCGGCGAGTACGTCGAACAGGTCTACGCCTGGGAAACCGACGAACCGCTGTACAACGACCGCGGCGAACAGGTCGAACCGGATCCACTGAAGATGAAGCTGTTCGAAATCGAGCATCTCGGTCGGTTCTCCGAGGACGAGTACCAGGGGAACCTTCCCCGGGAGAGTGTCCGAAACTTCCGCCGCGAGAAGGTGATCACCTCCCTCAATCGTCACGCCTGGGAGCACCGCGACGAGGACTTCTCGGTGGCCGACGTGGACCTGACGGCGATCCCCGTTATCAAGTCGGTCCTGGAGAGCCACGACTGGGACGACGTGAGTCGGACCTTCGAGGACTTCGATCCGCGCCAGTGGGACGACCCGCCGAGCGGGACCGAGACGGCGTCCGTCAAGGAGTCGACGATCGACACCTTGGTCTCCGAGTTCGACTACTCCGAGGCGTCGGCCGAACTGACCAGCAGACACGTCATGGGACAGGTGAGCTACAGATGGGACTGACGAGGACGACTGACCGCGAGGTACAATCATGGGACTGAGAGACGACCTCGAACGATTCCGTGAGGTTGGCGAACAGCGCCGCGAGGATCTGGCCGACTTCATCCAGTACGGCGAACTCGGGAGCGGCCGACCCGACCAGATCAACATCCCGGTCAAAATCGTCTCCTTGCCCGAGTTCGAGTACGACCAGCGCGACCAGGGCGGCGTCGGCCAGGGCGAAGACGGCACGCCACAGCCAGGCCAGCCGGTCGGCCAGCCACAACCCCAGCCGGGTGACGGCGACGAGGACGGCGAACCCGGCGAGGAAGGTGGCGAGCACGAGTACTACGAGATGGATCCCGAGGAGTTCGCCGAAGAACTCGACGAGGAACTCGGGCTCGACCTCGAGCCGAAGGGGAAACGCGTCATCGAGGAAAAGGAAGGACCGTTCACCGACCTCACCCGAACCGGCCCGGACAGTACGCTCGACTTCGAGCGGATGTTCAAGGAGGGTCTCAAGCGTAAGCTCGCGATGGACTTCGACGAGGAGTTCCTCAAAGAACTCTGCAAGGTCGAGGGCATCACGCCACGAGACGTCTTCGAGTGGGCGCGAAACGAGAACATCCCCGTCTCGATGGCCTGGGTCGAGGAAGCCTACAGCGACGTTCCCGAGTCCGAACGGGGAACGTGGAGTTCAATTTCGGAGGTCGAGGCCAACGTCGAACGCGAGAGCGTCCAGCAGCAGATCCAGCGCGAGGGAATCAAACACGTCCCCTTCCGGCGCGAAGACGAACGGTACCGCTACCCCGAGATCATCGAGGAGAAAGAGAAGAACGTCGTCGTCGTCAACATCCGCGACGTCTCCGGCTCGATGCGCGAGAAGAAACGCGAACTCGTCGAGCGGACGTTCACCCCGCTGGACTGGTACCTCCAGGGCAAGTACGACAACGCCGAGTTCGTCTACATCGCCCACGACGCCGAGGCCTGGGCGGTCGAACGCGACGACTTCTTCGGCATCCGCTCCGGCGGCGGCACGAAGATCTCGAGTGCGTACGAACTCGCCGCCGAACTGTTAGAGGAGTACCCCTGGAGCGACTGGAACCGCTACGTCTTCGCGGCGGGTGACTCCGAGAACTCCTCCAACGACACCGAAGAGCGCGTGATCCCGATGATGGAACAGATCCCCGCGAATCTCCACGCCTACGTGGAAACTCAGCCGAGCGGGAACGCGATCAACGCGACCCACGCCGAGGAACTCGAGCGCCACTTCGGCACTGACGCCGACGACGTGGCAATCGCGTACGTCAACGACGCCGACGACGTGACCGACGCGATCTACGAGATCCTCAGCACGGAGAGTGAGTCAGATGAGTAACGACTCCGCGAACACCGGTGGTTCCCATGAGTAAACGAAACACCAACGCCGACAGATTCCGCAAACAGGCGATCGCGACCGAACTCGAGGAGCCGGTCACCGAAGCCCGCAACTTGGCGACAAAACTTGGCCTCGAGCCGTACCCGGTCAACTACTGGATCATCGACTACGACGAGATGAACGAGCTCATCGCCTACGGCGGGTTCCAGTCGCGGTACCCACACTGGCGGTGGGGGATGCAGTACGACCGCCAGCAAAAGCAGGGCCAGTACGGCGGCGGCAAGGCCTTCGAAATCGTCAACAACGACAACCCGGCTCACGCGTTCCTCCAGGAGTCGAACACGATCGCCGACCAGAAGGCCGTCATCACCCACGTCGAGGCCCACTCGGATTTCTTCGCGAAAAACGAGTGGTTCGGCCTCTTCACCAGCGGCCGAGCTGACGAAGAACAGGTCAACGCGGCGGCCATGCTCGAACGCCACGCCCGCGCGATCGACGAGTACATGTCCGATCCCGAAATCGACCGCGCCGAGGTCGAGAAGTGGATCGATCACTGTCTCAGTCTGGAAGACAACATCGATCAGCACCAGGTATTCGAGCGTCGGCTCGACGTCGACGGCCCCGCAGTGACGGCCGATCTCGACGAGGACCTCGCCGAAAAACTCGACGAGCTCGAACTCTCCGACGAGATCAAGGGTGAGGTGTTCGACGAGGAGTGGCTCGAGCGCCTCGAAGGGGAGGACGGCGGTATCACGTTCCCCGAGGTGCCCCAGAAAGACCTCCTCGCGTTCGTCCGCGAACACGGCAAGCAGTACGATCCCGATGCCGAGCGCGCCGTCGAAATGGAAGAGTGGCAACGGGACGTGCTCGACATGATGCGCGCCGAGGCGTACTACTTCGCCGCCCAGAAGATGACCAAGGTGATGAACGAGGGCTGGGCCGCCTACTGGGAGTCGACGATGATGACCGACGAGGGCTTCGCCGGCGCGGACGAGTTCATGAACTACGCCGACCACATGGCGAAGGTGCTCGCCTCCGGCGGACTCAACCCCTACAGCCTCGGCATGGAGCTGTGGGAGTACGTCGAGAACACGACGAACCGCCAGGAGGTCCTAGAGCACTTGCTCCGCGTCGAGGGCATCTCCTGGCGCAACCTCACCGATGTCGTCGACTTCGACGACGTACGCGACCAGCTCGAGCCGCCCGCCGAACTCGACTCGATCACGTCGGAGACGATCGACGACCTCGCGACTGCGGACGTGCCCGACGAGTGGCTCGACCACGAGGCACTCGAGTTGGCTCGCGAGGGCGAGATCGACGTCGACCGCTACCCCTGGAAGGTGCTCACCTACGAGGGACTCGCGCGTCGCCACTACTCGCTTGTCAAGCGCCAGAACCGCGGGTTCCTGCGTCGGGTCAACCAGAACGAACTCGAGCGAATCGGGCGGTATCTGTTCGACGACGCCCGCTACTCCTCGGTCGAGGAGGCACTCGCTGAGGTCAACTACACTGCGGGCTGGGATCGGCTCTTCGACGTGCGCGAGAGCCACAACGACGTGACGTTCTTAGACGAGTTCCTCACGCAGGAGTTCATCACGGAGAACAACTACTTCACCTACGAACACTCGAAGGCGACGGGCCAGTTCCACGTCGCCAGCGACGCCGCCGAGGACGTCAAGAAGAAGCTCCTGTTGCAGTTCACCAACTTCGGGAAGCCGACCATCGCGGTCTACGACGGCAACTACAACAACGCGAACGAACTGCTGCTGGGCCACCAGTACAACGGCGTAATGCTCGATCTCGGGAAGGCGACGGAGACACTAAAGCGCATCTTCGAGCTCTGGGGGCGACCGGTGAACCTGCTGACGATCGTCAAGGAGGTCAACGAGCACGATATAGAGGTCGCAAAGCGGCGGAACCGCGAACCCGAGGCCGAAGAGCAGGGCAAGCTCATCCGCTACGACGGCGAGGAAGTGACGACAGAAGACGTGCGCTGGGACACGGTCGAACACCTCTCGGCCGACGACGTGGATTACGACACGAAGCCGGAGGACTGGCTCGCCTGAACTCGGTAGATGGACCTTCCGCACACTCCACGCGTTGGCAGTAGTTACGATCAGGATTTCTTTGATCAGGTCTATTCCTGAAACTGAATCGGAATTCGGTCACTACACGTGCGTATCGAATACCCTCACTGCTACGTCTGATCGGGGTCCCACTCACCCACTTCAACACCCAGTCCCGCCCGACGCAACCCGTCGGCGAGCGGATCACCGATAGCTGCCGCCGGGGTGAGGATACCGCCCTCGAGCGGCGAGTCGATTTCGTCGGAGACGAGACACATCGCCGCCTCGCCGAGCATCTTCGCGGTCGCGCCGTATCCCGGATCCTGATCGGCGCTGATCCGACTCTCGACGACGAACGGCCCGTCGGTGGCGGTTCCACGACCGAGCACACGAATCGTAAAGTATCCGTCCTCGATCTCTGCTTTCGTCGGTCCCTCGCCCGGATCGGGGAACACGAAGCGACGGAGGGCTTCCCGCGTCGGACCGAAAGTCAGCGCCGCAGTCGCCACCCCGAGGCCGACCGTGACGGCGCTTGCACCCACCAGACCGACGGGACCCGATCCGACGGGGACGACCTCCGTACACTCGAACTCGCGACCCCACGGGTACTCGAGTAGGGCGTTGCTCCGTCGAATCACTCGCTCGTTCATGACCGCCATCGGCGACGGGGCAGTCCACTCCCCTCGCAGTGGATCTTTGCTCGGGAGGGTCTGTACGCCTGGATCGACGCCGTCACGTTCGCCTGGCGGTGCCAGCGAATATGGGTTTTGAAGGGTCTTGCGGGCGATCGGATCGGTGGACGTGGCCTGGAACACTTCGACGATGCTGGACATCGTTCCGCCGCTTACCCCGCCGCGACCGTCCTCGAGGTAGATCCGAACCAGATCACAGGGCGTTCCGAACTCGTCGATGGCGAACGACTGGACGAGCAACGTGGCGAGGTCGGCTGGGATCGAATCGAACCCGCAACTGTGGACGATACGAGCGCCTGCATCGACCGCATCGTCGTGGTACCGGTCGATCATCTCCCGGATCCAGTTTACTTCCCCGGTGAGATCGCAGTAGTCCGTTCCGGCCGAGATACACGCCTCGACGAGCGGCGTGCCATACTTCGTGTACGGGCCGACAGTCGTACAGACGACGCGGGTATCCTCGGCGATGGTGCGCAGGCTCTCCGGCTCCGTTGCATCGCCGATGACGATCGGGAGTTCCTCCCATCCGGCGCGCTGCTCCACGAGTGCAGTTTCCAGTTCGCGAAGCCGCGTCTCGTCGCGACCACCGAGGGCGAGTGAGAGGTCGTCTGACCTGTACTGTTCAGTGAGGTACTCGGCGACGAGACGGCCAGCGACGCCGGTTGCACCCCAGACGACGAGATCGTATGTCCGGTCGGTGTTCGACACGAATAGTAGTCGCTTCGTGGCCCATCGCCCTCAACCGTTCGGTGGTCACCACACTGGTGCATGTCACTCCGCAGCGTGTAGCCGTCAGTTATGGGAGCCACTGCACACCAGATCGCACGACAACAGTGCGAGTCAGAACGAGCGCGGTTCGGAGGGTGCGCGGTTCGGAGCGAGCGCGGTTCGGAGCGAACGAAGTGAGCGAGAACCGCGGAAAAGCGAACGGGGAACAGCGTGACCCGTGAGCGAACAAAGTGAGCGAGAACCGTAGACGAGGTGCGGACAAGTCACCGCACAACGGCCAGTTGACACCCGAAACTGTCGCGGGCTGGGGACGTGCGGAACCTGTGCTGTTGCGGTGTCCGGAGAGGTGAGCGACCACGGACCCAGGGAACGACTTCGCCTGTCGATGCGCTCCGTACAAGATGCACGTGCTTAGTGTTCGATGGCGAATCGAGATGATAACGGCGCGAAGCGAATGGTGTCGTCGTGCTGAGTCCGTCGCGCTTCTCTCGAACGAAGACGTTGTCCGCTCTGCTACCTACCCGCGGTGACGACGTACGATTCCATTGGTGAGGCTACTCCTTCGTCGTCGCTGTACGCGTGCAACGCATCCGTGACCCTGTGAATCAGTTCGTCTCGCACCGATCGGTCGAGGGCTGCGATCGATTCGGCGAGCGGTGAGCTAGCCACCTCGCGGCGAACGAACTCCGAGGGCGACGGATAGCGCACGGAACCGATCTCGATGGTAACCGAGACCTCGTCGAATCCCCCATCTTGAACGAGTGTCCGGAGATCTTCCCCGTCCCACGCTGGGAACGGAGAGCGCATCATCTCCCCAGCTTCGTCGCCGATGTACCGCTCTACGGCGTCGGCTAACACGACGTATGCAGGCTGGTAGTCGAGCGGTCGCCAGACGCTCAGTGCCACGCGTCCATCCGGCGCAAGAACCCGATGCATCTCCCCGATTGCAGCGACAGGGTCGTCGAAGAACTGGAGCGCTTGTTGACAGCAGACGACGTCGAACTCCTCGTCAGAGAACGGAAGCGCAGTCGCGTCGCCCTGCCGCCACTCGATCTGCGGGCGGACCTCGGTAGCGACTTCCTCCGCCACTGTGAGCATTCCGTCGTTGATATCAAGCCCTACAACGGATCCAGTCGTACCGACCCGAGATGTGGCACGGCGCGCCACGATGCCGGTCCCACAGGCAACGTCCAGGACTCGATCTCCCTCGCCTATCTCACCGGTCTCGATCAGTCGATCTGTCCATGACGCAAAAATCGCTGGCACGAGATACTGTTCGTAGGCCTCGGAAGCGCTCTGTTCGATCTGCCAGCCGGCCGATTGACGTGTCTGATCACTCATGGCCTCTCACCACGAATGCAGGTACGCCGCGAATGGATGTATAAATGTCTAGTGAAATCTTTCATGGCGTGAAAGCACCCCTCGCGAGGACGATCTGCGTTGGGGGCGTCGATCATCGGGCCGATTCGGCCGAGAGGAGGTCAGTTGCGTCGGCGAGCGGTCGAGCTTCATCTCGGAACCGTTCGTAGTACGACTCCGCCCACGCACGCATCTCGTCGCTCTCAGTGTCGACAAGTGACTGTAACGCCCCCGTTTCCGTGTCGTAACAGCAGATGCTGACTCGGTCATCGAAGAGACAGATTCCACACTGGTCGTCGAGGGGCAGATCATCGTGTAACAAGATCGTGTAGTTGGCGCGCGTCGCCGTCTCCACGACTGTGTCTTCGTCCCACGAGAGGAGGTCTTCGAAAACGTCGGGTGGATAGATGTATTCACAGTGCAAGCCATCCAGGACATGGTCGAAGAACGGCTCCAGATTCCCCGATTTGAGCAGTGCCATGCCAAATCCGCGCATCGTTCCCGTCGCTGTTATGAGTTCCGTGAGACGTTCGACCGGCTTGTAGGGGTACCCGGGCCCTGGCTGGGAGATCACCACGTCGGTGAACAACTCGATAGTAAACCCGTCGATCTCGTGTGGTAACCACGGCCAGACCTCGCGAAGTCGCCGCTGATACGCTATCGCGTCCGAAAAGTCCTCGAGCCAACCGGCCACGAACTCACCCAGCTCAGTTAGCTGGTACGTTTTCCCATCTCGTTCGATCCAGTGGCGGTCTTGGAAGTCGGCGAGGACTCGGCCCATGGTCGGAGAAGACGCTCCTGTTGCGGTACGGAGCTCGTCCCGGTCACACGGACCGCTGGTCAGTGCGTCGAGCACCCCGACACGATGGGGCGAACTAACGAGAAATTCGATGTCATCGAGCGTTGCACCCATAGGTAATGGCACGAGTTGCCACACAATAATCGTATAGCCCGGCCTCTCGTTGCGCTACTACCCTGTACAACGCCAACCCGTTCCTGAGAGGTGAGCCAACACCTATAGTAGCCACTGCAAGTCAATGCACACCTGATCGCACGACTACTGTGCGATCAGTGTGTAAATAGTTGCAGTGTTACTATACCTTGAAAAGAATCTGCTGTATACATGCTCGATATTCCGCAGGCGACGTTTGGCATAATTCGGAAAGACCGATAACCGCTTCAATAACTGTGTACCCTGCATTTACTGCGCTTCTCACCGCTCATTCTGGATAAAGAAAGCCAACTACCAATGACTGTCAAACTCTATTACCAACGACTGTTATACGCGAATCGGCCGATCCGCCGAAATACAATCAACACCGCGAAGCCCGAGCAATAGCGCCGTCAATCGACGCTCGATCGACCACGCGTGGACCTCGAGATCCACCGTCTTCGCTCGCGGCACCAGCTGCGTCGTCAAACAGCGCCAGTAGTTCGCCCCGATCACGTCACAGTCGAGTTCGACCGCCGTCGTCACCGGCGTCTCGAGTCGCCGACTGACGAGCAACCCCGTCGGCTGGCTCGAATCCAACTCGCGGATCGTCCGCAATTCCGGCGCGAGAAACGACGTCGTCACCACGCGATTCTCGACGCCCTCGAGTGCATCGAGCACGTCCGCCGCAATTCCCAGTTCCTTCATCTCGAGGTTGATCTCAACGCCGGGCGGGACGGCCTCGAGCATCTCCTCGAGTGTCGGAATTTGCTCGCCGGACTCGAGTACGGTGTGTGTTTGAAGGTCGTCGAGGCTGCTCTCTGCGACGGTGGCGACGCCGCCGGTGACGCGCTCGATCGTCTCGTCGTGGATGACGACGAGTTCGCCCGAGCCACAGCGTCGGACGTCGAACTCGACGGCGTCCGCGTACGCCGCGGCAGATTGGACAGCGGCGATGGTGTTCTCGGGAGCCGTTGCGGCGAAGCCGCGGTGGGCGATCAGACGCATTCGCTCACTGTGATGAGGGCCAGGGGCTTGAGTGTCACGTCGAGTGCTGGTGAGGTGAGCACACCCGATCCGTAACCGTGGTGGCGCGACAAATTGTACGAACGTGTGACTCCCACGGGAACAGAGCCATTTTTTCTGGAGCGAAACGGTCGACTTCCCAAACCGTTTAGCACCTATGTTTAAACGGATTCGTTGAGAATTCTCGTTCGAGTGTTACCAGTGATGTGTCGTCGACGAGTAGCAACGTCCTCGGAGAAACGGTGGCTGTGATGAGTGATCGACGAGCGGAACCGTTCGATATCCTGCTGGTCGAGGACGATCCGAACGACAGAGACCTCGCACGTGATGCCTTCGAGCAGCTCCCCGTCGACGTGACGTTTACTGTCCCCCCCGACGGCGAGACTGCACTCGAGGAACTGTCCCAGCGACAGGCCGACGAGACCGCCGAGCTACCCGCGCTGGTGTTGCTCGACCTTGATCTGCCAAGCGTTGACGGTCACGCGTTCCTCGAGGCAATACGGGATGATGCGTCGCTCGTTCGGCTACCGGTGATCGTCCTGGCGAGTTCGGAGACCGAAGAGGACGTACAGCGCAGCTACGAACTGGCCGCAAACGCCTATCTGACCAAGCCCGTAGAGGCGGATGCGTTTTACTCGCTTGCGGAGGCGGTCTCCGAGTTCTGGTTCGAACACGTGTTGTTGCCGCCGTCTTCCGGTTCGAAGTAGCGATAGCGGGAGCGGGAGCGGAAGCGGAAGTAGGAACGGGAGTGAGAGTGAGAGAGCAGCAGGGCGCAAAGAGAGTAGGGGGAGGGAGCACCAGAAGAGAACCGAAACGAGAAGCAGCACATAGATTCATCCGGCCGCTCGTTGGAGACTGTGCTATGTCGCCACAGCACACTGCAGACTTCGACTTCACGGATAGCGTCGCAATCGTCACCGGCGCGAGTGGGGCGCTCGGAAGCGCCGTCGTCGAGCGATTCCGTGCAGACGGCGCAACCGTCTGTGCAGTCGATATCGTCACACCCGACGACGAGGACAGCCTACTCGAGCAGGACCCATCAGAAACGGCGGATCTGGCGTTCTACGAGGCTGACCTGACCAACGAGGCGGACGTCTCCGCCGTGATCACACAGATTATCAACGATCACGGCCGAATCGATCACCTGCTGAACATCGCCGGCACCTGGCGCGGCGGCGACCCTATCGAGGACACCGATCTCGACGAGTTCGAACTGCTGCTCGACGTGAACCTGAAATCGGCGTTCCTCATGTCGAAATATGCACTCTCACACCTACAGGACAGCGAGGGATCGATCGTCAGCGTCAGCGCTCGCGCGGCACTCGAGGGCGGCGAGGGCGACGGCCCCTATCGGATCACGAAAGCGGGGATCAAGTTGCTCACCGAGACGCTTGCGGCGGAGAATCGGGGCACCGTTCGGGCGAACTGCGTGCTCCCGAGCGTGATCGATACGCCGATGAATCGAGAGATGATGGCCGACGCGGATCACGACTCGTGGGTCGATCCCGCCGAAATCGCGTCCATGATGGCGTTTCTCTGTAGCGATGGCGCGACAGCCACGAGCGGGGCTGCGGTGCCGGTGTACGGCGGGGCCTGAGTTGGCACCCGGTCCGCAGCCGTAGCCACTCATCCGGCTACTCGTCTGCCAGTCGCTCGGTTTCCGACTTGATTTCGTCGTCCTCGCGCCACTGGTAGTAGCGGTACCGGTCGCCCGCAATCTCGACCACAGAGACGGCTGCGCGATCCGGAACGGACGGCGGCGACTCCGAGGACGACTCCGGCGACGGGTGCTGAGACGTGGATGGAGACGTAGACGAGGACGAAGACTCCCCATCAGCAGGTGCCGATTCCGTCCACTCGGCGAGTGACAGCGCATATTCTGCGGCCGACAGCAACGTCTCGCTGTCGTGCGACTCGAGTGCCTCGACGAGTTCATCGTCGAGTGCGGCTGGTGGCTGTGGGGGAGTGGGGTCGCGTTCAGTCACGGATTTGGTCTCACCGGCGAGTGGGAGGACGAGCCCAAAACAGTCTCCGGTCTCGATTCGGTCACAGCACGGTTCTGGTTCGAAACGAAAAATCAGATCGAGCGTCGCAGAGCCGAACGCCACAGATCAGAGACGACACCTCGAAATCAAGCCACCGGGAGCGGCTCAGAACGTCTCGAGGTAGCGGTCGAGTTCCCACTGGGAGACGTCGATCAGGTACTCCTCGAACTCCTGGCGCTTCGCCTCGACGAACTTCGGTCCGACGTGCTCGCCGAGCGCGCTGTAGATCGCCTCGTCCTCCTCTAAGGCGTCGACGGCCTCGCCGAGGTTCGACGGCAGCGTGTCGATGCCGTACTCCTCGCGCTTCTGCTCGTCGAACTCGTAGATGTTCTCACGAACCGGGTCGGGACACTCGAGATCGTTCTCGATACCGTTCAGTCCGGCGTGGATCATGACGGCGATGGCGAGGTACGGGTTACAGGACGGGTCAGGCGAGCGCAGTTCGACACGCGAAGCAGCGGGCACGCGGGCAGCAGGTTTGCGGATCAACGCCGAGCGGTTGCGGTCGGACCAGGCGACGTACACTGGTGCTTCGTAGCCTGGCACGAGGCGTTTGTAACTGTTAACCGTCGGGTTCGCGACCGCCGTAATCGCGGGTGCGTGCTCAAGCACGCCAGCGAGGAACGAGTGTGCAGTGTCCGAAAGATCGAACTCGTCGTCCTCGTCGTGGAACGCGTTCTCACCGTCCTCGGTGAACAGCGAGAGGTGCGTGTGCATCCCCGAGCCGTTGATCTTCGGGATCGGCTTGGGCATGAACGTCGCGTGGAGGTCGTGCTGGGCCGCAATCGCGCGAACGACCGTGCGGAACGTCCCAACGTTGTCCGCCGTCGTCAGCGCATCGTCGTACTCGAAGTTGATCTCGTGCTGGCCGCGGGCGACCTCGTGGTGGCTGGCTTCGATCTCGAAGCCCATATCCTCGAGGCCGTAGATAATGTCGCGGCGAACGTCGCTTGCGAGGTCTTTCGGTGCGAGGTCGAAGTAGCCGCCGTGGTCACCGGTCTCCGTCGTTGCGCGACCGTCTTCGTCCTCCTCGAAGAGGAAGAACTCCGGTTCTGGCGCGGCGTTGACCGTGTAACCCATCTCCTTGGCGCGCTCGAGTGCGTTCTTCAGCACGTAGCGTGGGTCGCCCTCGAACGGTTCACCCGTCGAGGTGTCGTAGACGTCACAGATCATCCGGGCCGCTGCGCTGTCCTCGTTGTTACGCCACGGAAGGATTGCGAACGTCTCCGGGTCCGGTTTGAGGCGCATGTCCGATTCCTGAATGCGGACGAAGCCCTCGATCGAGGAGCCGTCGAAGTAAATACCCTCTGTGAACGCCTTCTCGGCCTGACGGGCCGGAACGGAGACGTTTTTGACCGTTCCCAGAATGTCCGTAAACTGCAGTCGGAGGAAGTCGACATCCTCTGACTCGATTTTCTCCAGTACCGATTCTTCCGCTGAGGTCAGGTTCCCATCTGTCATCTTCTACTCGATCCAGACAACCACTTCCACTACTAAAACTCTATTGTTGTGGGCGAATATACTGAGAACGATGGAATAGTGACCAATTGTCCACTCAATCTCTACCTCAGTAGAGAGAGCAATACCGGACAGGCAACACTTGCGCACCGAGTGGAAGAACGTGTGTCATGGGTGGGAGAGACATGATTGTCAGGCGGTGGTTCAGACTGGTGTCACACGAACACCGATGCGGACCACCGACAATCCGAGCCAGTCGTCACTTGTTTCGCACGTCGGCCCCACGTCCCAGTATGGACGACCACACACCGACCCCAGCCGACCTCGACGACAGCGACGCACTCGAGTCCTTCGTCGCGAGTCACGAAACGTGTCTCGTCGAGTTGTACACGAAGGGGTGCTCGCTGTGTCAGGCGATGGAGCCGGTGCTCGGCAACGTCGCGCGGTCGACGGGAGTACCCGTCGGGATGCTGAATCCGAGAGACGACCTCGAACTGGTCGAGCGGTTCGACGTTCGGTCGGTGCCGAAGCTCGTGGTGTTTCACGAGGGAGAGCAAGTAGCGAGCCGTGCGGATGGATTCCTTGGTGGTGACGAAGTGACTGCGTTTCTCGAAACGCACGCACCTGCGGTGAACGAGAGCGCGTAGCGGAACGCCTGCACGCAGCGGAACATCTTGGAAACAAACGGAGAGAACTGGTTGGGTTAGTCGTCGCGAGTGTCGGTTTCAGTGCTGCTGTCGGCAGCTTCGTCCACGTCGGCCCGCTCGTTCTATCGGCAGCCTCGGCTGATTCAACGGTCTGGTGAACAGCACCAGCAGCACGGTATCAGCAACCTCAGCGACAGCAACCATTCAGCAGCAGCAAAATCTCAGCAACAGCAACGACAACAACCATACCCACAGCAGCGACAACAACCATACCCACAACAGCGACAACAGCACCACCAACCCCGACTACAGTGTCAGTATCCGTCTTTCTGCCAACTCACTCCTCAGAGTCAGCACCGCTAGTCTCTGAGCCATCTTCACGATCCGCGCCCTCAGCATCGTCGTCAGCGTTCCCCTCCACACTATCATCACCGAGTTCAGCCAACTCGACCTCGCCCGCAAGCACCTGCTCGCCGAGGTCTGTGATATCATAGACGCCCGGCATATGTTTCGTCAGAAGCCCGCGCTTTGTGAGTTCGCGACAGCGATAGGCTGCGTGGGGACCACGACAAACGTCTTCGGCTGCAATCTGATCGGGGGAGAAATACTCTTCGCGGCCCATGTACTCGAGTACGGTTTCGTCGACTGGGTCGGTCCAGTTTGCGTCGGTGTCGTCGGTGCCGTCGGTGTCGTCGGTGCCGTCGGTGTCATGGGCGTCGTCGGTGCCATGGATATCGCCGGTACCGTTGGCTGCGTCAGTCGGTTCGGTTTCGGTGCGATCCGCATCGTCGTCGCCATCGCCATCTCCGTCTCCGGCTGCAGTCATAATCGACAGTACTCGTTCGTGCTCCAAGAAGGAATTGATTGGATGCGTGTGACGGTGACAGGTGGCCAGAGGCGGCTTCTGGCGGGGCTGACACCGTGTGTGCTCGCGGTTCGCTCAGCTGGTGTTGTAGTCGACGTGAACGTGTGGTGCCGCACTCGGCGAGAGGCCGGTGATACCGCGGTCGACGAACGTCACGTCGGTCAGGTCGCCGGTGAATTCGAACTCGACGGTACCGTCTTCGATGGTCCCTTCGACTGTCGATCCGGAAAGTACGGAGGTGTCGATCGTCGCCGCTGCGTCGCAGCCCTCGATACGCCCTTCGACCGTAATTTCGAAACTCGTCGGGACACCGCGGCCGATGATCGTCAGTGTTCGACCGGAGCCGTCAGGGTCGCCTGTTGCGACGATGGTCGCCGGCGATGGGTCAGTTGTCGCCGCCGGCGTTTCGGGGTAGCTGCCCTGTACTGGCTGTTCCAGCGGGCTGTGTTCATCTCGTACCACATCAGCATCATCCTGTGCCATACCCTTCGAAAGCAGAGTAATTGCTCATAAATCTTCCCACTGAATTATCGCCACAAGGGAGTGAAGGTTTCCTCGTCTTACTGGTTCTCTGCGAGGATACTCCGGGCACGACGACAGACAGGAGGGAGTGACCGAAAGACAGGGGAGATCACGAAACCGTCCGGCACGGATGCGGTCACGAGGGGTGCTGGTGAGAGATTCGCTCGGCGACTGTACTCGGAATCGGCGTTCCGCAGTCCGTGCACTTCCAGCTTCGTGAGACCGTCCCCGACTCCTTCTGGAGGTCCTGTCTGTACTGTAGGCGAGCACCGCACTGACATGTGTACGTCGTTTGGGACATGGGAACATCGAAAGCGGCGTACTGAGACGCTATCGAGGCGGAAACAGCCGGACCGAGCGCGCTGTGATCGTGCTGCCAGCCAGTCGGTCGCCGGCCCCGCTCGTAGCCGAGTACAGGTGCGTCTCCGAAATGACGGCACGGGTTTCGATCTCAAGCCGTGGACTCGTCCCCGCAGGACAACGAGACGCGCTATGGACTCGAAACGTCCCGGCGTACGAGTGGACGAACAGCCGGACGAAGAGGGCCGCGTGACGACGACACGGACGGATGACGCCGACAGCGAGTTGGGGCTCCGAGCACGACTGTCCGCACTGGCTCGTCGGCTACGCGACACACTGGTTCGTCGGTGAAGAGACAGGCGGGCCGTTCGAGGACGCTACGTGTCCTCGAGGAGGCCGAGTTCGGTCGCGACCAGATCGGCGATCTGATCGGCAATATCTGGATCGACCTGTGCGATGTCCTCGCCGTCGTGAAGCTGGTCGTTGTGGCGCTCGACTGCGTCGGCGACACTCGAGAGCGGCACGCGCGAGGTCGTCTCACAGGCGCTACAGACGATCGGAACCTGCGGGGCGTCCGTGTCGTCGGTCGTCATTTGTCGGGAGTCTCGTGGCAACTGTCATAGGTTCGTTGGTTCGAACAGTGAACACGAGACAGGGCACTGTTGCGGGCAGGCTCGATTGGCGCTCTCAGGGCTGTCGCAGGGCGGCGATCAACAGCGCACCGAGCGCGGCGACCACCGACAAGACACCGAATCCAGGCACAGTATCGGTTGTACCGTCGTCAGTTCCGTTCGACGCACCGCTATCGTCGTCGGTCGAGTCGTCGCCACTATCGTCCGTATTCTCGTCTGTATCACCGCCAGCATCGGAGGCTGCATCACCACCAACATCGGCGGCTTCGTCACCGATTTCTTCGTCTGGATCGACCGGAATGTCGGCATCGCCATCGAGCTGGAGGACGACAACCAACTGTCCGTGCGAGCCGTCAGGGTGGTACGTCCAGCCACCGCCAGCCTCTTCATAGGAGACGGCCGACTCGAGTGGGTCGATGTCAGTCTCCCAGGCCTCGTGTGGGCGCTCGATGTAACCGACGAGGTTGATCTGGTCCGCGTGTTGACCCTCGATCTGTGCCTCGCCGTATTCGACGGTCTCGTCCTCGGGGAGACCGTGCCACTCGAAGCAGTGGGAGTCGAGGTAGCCGTCACCCTGTGGAAGGTCGGCGGTGGTGCCGAACTGGTCGGAGTCGAGCGGCCGGTTGTAGTTTTCGGACAGTGGATAGTCGACGACGAACGGGTCGATGTCGTCGTGCCAGGACAGCGAGTCGCCGGTCGGCACCGTGACGGTCGTGCCGGGAACAGAGCTCCCCTCGACGGGCTGGCCAGCCTCGTTCAGCAGCGTGACGCACATCTTTCCGGAGCCGTCACCGAGGTAGGGCATCCGGTACTCGTCGCGCGGATTAGTGTAGCTGATCCACTCACCGTCCGGGTCCGCCTGTTCGAAGTACAGGTCACCCTCTTCAGGAACCGGCTCGACGACTGCTTCTTCGGAGACGTACACCGTCTCGTCGTCGCTCTCTTGAACCGCTGGGACCTGTTGGCCTGCATCTGCACTCACACTCGCACTCGCACCGCCAACTGCACCGACGCTCAACGCGACGAGGGCGCCGACGAGTAGTACGAGACCGACAAGCGCGACCGAGTACGTGGATACGACAAGGAACCGTCTCGAACGAGTTGGAACCGATGACTGTCTTCGATCTGGAGGTGTCATTGCCGAGGGTTCCGGAACAGAGGCCGTAGATATAAGCTCCCTACCGCCGGGTAGGACCCGCATACCAGCGGACGTGTTCGCTTTGGTCAGCGTTGTTCGGGTTCATCTGCCGTCGGTAATGTGACCGATTCGATACAGCGAGCGCGATTAGTGTCGACGCAGTGTCGAACCGATGTCGAAGAAACCACGACTGTCCCTATAACTGTCCGTACAGTGCTGAGCGGCGCAGAACGTGGCCCTTATGCCTCGCTCGCTCATAGGAACGAGTCATGACTGAGGGGGACGTCGCGGCCTTTTCCCAGCTCGGAACAATGGTTCGCGGGGCGCTCTCCGAGCGCGGGTTCTCGACGCCGACGGCACCACAACGGCTGGCGATTCCGCCGCTCGCCGCCGGCGAGAACACGCTCGTCATCGCCCCGACCGGGAGTGGCAAGACCGAAACGGCCATGCTCCCCGTCTTCGACGACCTCGTCGACGAGCGCCCGGAAGGGTTCGGTGCGCTCTACATCACCCCGTTGCGGGCGCTCAACCGCGACATGCTCGACCGACTCGAGTGGTGGGGCGAGTTTCTCGACCTCGAAGTTGACGTTCGCCACGGCGACACGACGGACTACCAGCGCAGCAAGCAGGCCGAGGACCCGCCTGACGTGCTCATCACGACGCCCGAAACCGTCCAGGCGATGCTCACCGGTGATCGCCTCCGTGACGCACTCGCAGACCTCTCACACGTCGTTATCGACGAGGTGCACGAACTCGCCGCCTCGAAGCGCGGTGCACAGCTTGCGATCGGACTCGAGCGCCTCCGCGATCTGTCCGGCGGCTTCCAGCGGATCGGGCTCTCCGCGACGGTTGGCGATCCGGGCGAGGTCGGCCAGTTCCTCACCGGCGGCCGGCGCTGTGAAATCCGCGAAATCGATGTCGGGAGCAACGTGGACGTAACCGTCCGCCAGCCCGAGATCCGGCCAGAAGACGAACAACTCGCCGGGCAGCTGATGACCGAAGCCGATACGGCGAGTCACGTCCGACTGATTCGGGACCTCGTCGAGGAACACGAGTCCACGCTCATCTTCGTCAATACGCGCCAGACCGCAGAAGCACTGGGCTCGCGGTTCACCGAACTCGACCTCCCCATCGGCGTCCACCACGGCTCGCTCTCGAAGGAGGCCCGAATCGACGTCGAGGATCGGTTCAAGGCGGGCGACCTCGACGGCCTGCTCTGTACGTCCTCGATGGAACTTGGGATCGACGTGGGTCGGGTCGATCACGTAATCCAGTACAAGAGCCCCCGGCAGGTCGCCCGACTGCTCCAGCGGATCGGCCGCGCGGGCCACCGACGGGACGAAGTCTCGAGTGGGACCGTCGTCACGACCCGGCCGGACGACACCTTCGAGGCGCTGTCGATCGCTCGCCGGGCCCGCGACGGCGAGGTCGAACCGGCCCGAATCCACGAGGGAAGCCTCGACGTGGTCGCAAATCAGATTCCGGGACTCGTCCACAGCCGCGGTTCGGTGCACGTCCGGGACGCCTACGAGACGATCAACCGGGCGTACCCGTTCCGCGACCTCACGCCGGAGACGTTCCGCGAGGTGCTCGGCGAACTCCACCGCAACCGGATCGTCTGGTTCGACGAGGGCGAAGACCGCATCGAGACCTCCGGCGGCACCTGGCAGTACGTCTACGCCAACCTCTCGATGATCCCCGACGAGGAGACCTACGAGGTCCACGACATCGCCTCGAGTTCCCAGATTGGAACCTTAGACGAGCGGTTCGTCGTCAACTTCGCCCAGCCCGGCGAGGTGTTCATCCAGCGCGGCGAGATGTGGCGTATCGCCGAAATCGACGAGGACGAGGGCCGCGTGAAGGTCAGTCCGATCGAGGACCCCGCCGGCGAAGTCCCCTCCTGGATCGGCCAGGAGATTCCGGTCCCCGCGGCGGTCGCACAGGAGGTCGGCGAAATCCGTGCCGTCGCCGAACCACAACTCGAGACGGGTGCCGACGCACGCGCCGTCGGCCGCGAACTCTCGGGTCGATATCCTGGTGACGAGTACACCCTGACCGAGGCCTGCAGGCAACTCGAGCAGCAGGTCGATGCTGACGGTGACGGTGACGCCGACGCCGAAAACGCAGAGTCCTCGATGCCCATGCCCACCGCCGACCGAATCGTCCTCGAGCGACAGGGTCGAACCATCGTTCTCAACGCCTGCTACGGCCACATGGCCAACGAGACGCTCGGTCGCCTGCTCTCGTCGTTACTCGGCCAGCGCGCTGGCTCCTCGGTCGGCCTCGAGACGGACCCGTACCGGATCGAACTCGAGGTGCCCACGTCGGTCGCGACGAGCGACGTCCTCGAGGTGATCGAGGAGACGGATCCCGACCACGTCCAGGCGATCATCGAACTCGGCCTCAAGAACTCCGACGCGCTCGCGTTCCGTCTGGCGCAGGTCTCGGCCAAGTTCGGCGCGCTCAAGCGCTGGCAGGGCCAGGGCTCGGGTCGGCTCTCGAACAACCGGCTGCTCGCCGCACTCGAGGACACTCCGATGTACGAGGAGGCGATTCGGGAGGTGTTCCACGAGGATCTGGACGTCGAACGAGCGGCGGCAGTACTGGAGGGATTGCAGTCGGGCGAGATCGAACTCGTCACCCACCGCGGCCGGACGCCGGTCGGACAGGGAGGTCGCTCCTCGGGCGGCAAGGAACTGCTCGCCCCCGAAAACGCCGATGCGGGCGTGATCGAGACGGTCAAAGAGCGCCTGCAGGACGACCGCGTCATCCTCCTGTGTACCCACTGCACGGAGTGGAAGGCCCGGACGAAGGTAAAGCGCGTCCAGGAGCAGCCGAAATGCCCCGACTGTGGCTCGACTCGCATCGCCTCGCTGAATCCGTGGGCCGACGAGGTCGTCCAGGCGGTCCGTGCTGCGGAGAAGGACGACGAACAGGAGCAGATGACCGAACGCGCGTTTCGGGCCGCGAGCCTCGTCCAGAGCCACGGCAAACAGGCCGTGATCGCGATGGCAGCCCGCGGCGTCGGCCCGCACAACGCTGCCCAGATCATCAACAAGCTTCGAGAGGACGAAACCGAGTTCTACCGGGACATTCTCTCGAAGGAGCGAGAGTACGCTCGGACGCAGGCGTTCTGGGACTGAGCCGGAACTGTCTGAAAGAAATACTAAATCTGCAAGAAGAATTATTAGACGAACCTGTGTCACGGCTCTAGTAGATGCCATCTCACAGCGTTCTCCTCGTCGAAGACAGCGAGTTCATCACCGAACACGTCAGCACGGCGCTTGAGTCGACACACGGATTCGAGGTCGACGCCGTGACGACCGGCGAGGCGACGCGAACGGCACTCGCGGACGACGCCCAGTCGTTCGACTGCATCGTCTCAAGTTACGAACTGCCAGACGAGACGGGGATCGACCTGGCGGCCTCTCTGGAGGAGGAGTCGGTACCGTTCGTACTGTTTACGGGGAATCCACTCGAGCCGCTTGTCGACGAGGCGCTATCGGCCGGCGTCTCGGCGTTCGTGAGCAAGAGCACGCACGCGACGGGTGAGATGAACGTCTTCGCGAACCGGATTCGGCTGGCGATCGAGGCTCACGGCAACTGAGCACCGCAACGACCATACAACTCGCAGGTCTCACTACGGGTATGAACTTCGCGCCAGGAGCGTGGAAGTACGCGCTCGTTCCCCTTCTCGCCGCACCGTTCGCGTTCATTTTCAGCGTGACGGCGAGTGTCGTCGCGCTCGCGCTCGGTGTCGGGACGCTCGCGTTCTTCCGTGATCCCGAGCGGACGCCGCCGGCATCGGGTGTCGTCGCACCCGCAGACGGCACCGTCTCGGTGCTCCGCGAGGAAGGCGACCGCGTCCGTCTTGGCACCTTCATGAACGTCTGGCACGTCCACGTCGTCCGTGCTCCCTTTGCCGGTACCGTCACCGACGTCGAACACATCGACGGCGCGAACCGCCCTGCCTTCTCCAAGGAATCCGATCGGAACGAACGGGTGCACGTCGAGTTCGAGACCAGCAACACCGACGATACTGATTCGACGCCGCTGCCTGCAAACAGCCCAGCCACCGTCACCTTCATCGCCGGCGCGTTCGCCCGCCGCATCCACCCCTACCGCGAACCCGGCGACGACCTCGCTCGCGGCGACCGCCTCGGCCACATCGCCTTCGGCAGTCGCGTCGACGTCCTCTTCCCGCCGGCAGTCAACCTCGACGACATCGCCGTCGAACCCGGCGACTCGATGACCGCCGGTGAAACGGTGATCCTCGAGTCCGGGCCACTCGAGTAGCCGAGTCAAATCACGATCCGAAGCCGGCTTGCAACGTAGTGGCTCGACTTTATTCTCCTCCTGCTGGTCGATGGACAGGAGGCGAGCGACCAGCCGAGACAGTATCGCTTCGCAGCCATGAGATCCAGTGTGCCTGTTCCGTTCGATACCGGTATCGTCGCGACGCGACCCTGCTGGCGAGTCCCAGTGATCCTGCACACTCTCGCCGGACTCGTGAGGACGAGGACTGGTGAGAGACGGCAGGCGAGCGAACGAGCGAACGGGCGGACGGACGGCCGGCAATCAGTACCAGGCGAGACTGGGTCCCCGAAACCGAGCACACATGTCCGACACACCACACGACGATCCGGACGGTGGAACCGACCACGACCAGTCAGCCGAGCACGAGGGCGTTGCAGACGACGACATCCCTGTCGCCGACGGCGGCTCCGACTCGAGTACGCCCGGAACCAGCGACAGCCACGACGGCGAGGTCGACGAGAGCAGCAAACACGACCAGCTCGACGAGGTTCGCGAGAATCCCGAGGGCGAGGAGTTGACGAGCGACCACGGCGTCAAGATCAGCGACACGGATAACTCCCTGAAGGCCGGCGAGCGCGGGCCGACGATCATGGAGGACTTCCACTTCCGGGAGAAGATGACGCAGTTCGACCACGAGTCGATCCCGGAGCGCGTGGTCCACGCCCGCGGAACGGGTGCTCATGGGTACTTCCAGCCCTACGAGGATCCAGACCTCGGTGACGAGTACGACGATATAGAGGAGGTAACGAAAGCCAAAGTCCTCACGAATTCCGACCAGAAGACGCCGGTCTTCGTGCGCTTCTCGACGGTCGTCGGCTCGCGGGGGTCCTCGGACACTGTCCGGGACGTTCGGGGATTCGCGACGAAGTTCTACACCGAGGAGGGCAATTGGGACCTCGTCGGGAACAACATGCCGCCCTTTTTCATTCAGGACGCGATGGAGTTCCCCGATCTCGTCCATGCGATCAAACCCGAGCCCGACGACGGGATTCCACAGGCTTCTGCGGCCCACGACACGTTCTGGGACTTCGCCTCCCTCAAGCCGGAGATTACGCACATGATCATGTGGGTGCTCTCAGGTCGTGCCCTCCCGCGGGCCTACCGGATGATGCAGGGCTTCGGCGTCCACACCTTCCGGCTGGTCAACGACGACGGCGAGTCGGTGTTCGTCAAGTTCCACTGGACGCCGAAACTCGGCACCCATCAGCTCGTCTGGGACGAGACGACGAAGCTCTGGGGGAAGAGCTCGGATTTCAACCGAAAAGGCCTCTACGACGTCATCGAGGAGGGGTACGATCCCGAGTGGGAACTCGGCGTCCAGATCTTCGACGAGGAACAGGCCGAGGCGTTCGACTTCGACGTCCTCGATCCGACGAAGATCGTCCCCGAAACAGAAGTCCCTGTTCGGCCGATCGGCAAGATGGTGCTGAACGAGACGCCAGACAATTTCTTCGCCGAAGTCGAGCAGGTCGCGTTCCACCCAGGCAACGTCGTCCCTGGTATCGACTTCTCGAACGATCCGCTCCTGCAGGGCCGGCTGTTCTCCTACCAGGACACCCAGCTCAACCGCTTCGGCAGCGCCAACTGGGACGAGATCCCGATCAACCGGCCGATCGCCGAACGGCACAACAACCAGCGCGCTGGCTTCATGCGTCAGGAAATAAACGAGGGGAAGGTCTCCTACAAGCCGAACTCGATCGGTGACGACGATCCACAGGAGGTCCCCGCCGAGGAAGGCGGCTATGAACACTACGCCGAGAAGATCGATGGTAAGAAGATCAGAAACCGCAGCGACAGCTTCGAGGACCACTTCACGCAGGCACGGCTGTTCTGGAACAGCATGTCCGAGCCGGAGAAGCAGAACATCGTCGACGCCGCCCACTTCGAACTCGGCAAGGTCGACCGCATGGAGATCCGCGAGCGGATGGTCTACGACCTGTTCAACAACGTCGACCACGAATTCGCGAAACGCGTCGCCGAAGGGATCGGGGTCGAGCCACCCGAATCACCTGGCGACGAGCTGCCGGACCACGACAGAGAGGACCCGTCGCTGAGCATGGAAAACCGGACCCCGGACACGATCGAGACCCGCAAGATCGCGATGCTGATCGACGACGGTTTCGACGACGACCACGTCTCGGAGCTTCGATCTGCTCTGGAAGACGAGGGTGCTCGAGTGAAGATCATCTCGACGGTCCTCGGCGAGAAGTCGGGGGCCAACGGTGAGACGGTCGAACCGGACAAACACCACGTCGCGGCGGCCTCGGTTTCGTTCGACGCGGTCCTCGTTCCCGGCGGCAGCGAGAGCGTTGACGCAATGAGCCAGCAGGGCGATCCGAAACACTTCGTCGCCGAGGCGTTCAAACACTACAAGCCGATCGCCGCAGTCGGCGAGGGAACAGAACTGCTCGAGACGGTCGATCTGCCGGACACCGACATCGCCGACGATGGCGACCTCGTCTCGGACACCGGCGTCGTCACCTGTCGCAACGACGATTTGGACCAGTTCGCCGACGAGTTCGTCGACGCGATCGCACAGCACCGCCACTGGGATCGGGATCCAGAGGGAGTTCCGGCCTAGACATAGCGGCCCCAGGCGTCGAGCAGGTGTCCGTCACCACGATTTCCGTCTCGGTGGTGGTCGGAGGCGACTCCCTAGCAGTACTAGACGTCCACGTCCTCGCGGGCCGACTCGAGATGCCGACGCTCGACGACGACCTGGTCCGCCCGCTCGTTCGCTTCCTCGGGACTGTACTCGTCTGCCACCTCGCGGATCGCCTTCATCGAGGCGTCTCGAACGAGTGCCTCCAGATCCGCACCGGTGTAGCCCTCGAGTTCACCCGCAAGTTCCGCGAGATCCACATCGTCGCCAAGCGGCTTGCCGCGGCTGTGGACCTCAAGGATCTTCTCGCGGGCCGGGCGGTCGGGTTCGCCGACATAGACGTGGGTGTCGAGCCGGCCTGGTCGCAGCAGGGCAGGATCGATCTGGTCCTTGCGGTTGGTCGCCGCGAGCACGACGAGGTTCGGGTTCTCGCGCATGCCATCGAGTTCGGTGAGCAGCTGGCTCACGACCCGTTCGGTCACCTCGTGTCCCTCCCCACGGGCAGCGGTGATGGCGTCGATTTCGTCGAAGAAGACGATGGAGGGGGCGGCCTGACGGGCGCGCTCGAACACCTTGCGGATGGCCTTCTCGCTTTCGCCGACGTAGCGGTCGACGATTTCGGGGCCATCGACGCGGACGAAGTTAACATCCGTCTCGCCGGCCAGCGCGCGGGCGAGCAACGTCTTCCCGGTGCCGGGCGGGCCGTGCAGCAGAACGCCCGAGGGCGGCTCCGTGTTGGTCTCCTCGAACAGTTTGTCGTAGGTCAGCGGCCACTCGACGGATTCCCGAAGCGTCTGCTTTGCGGTCTCGAGGCCGCCAACGTTACCAAAGTCTGTGTCGGGCGACTCGGCGACGTACTCGCGCATCGCCGAGGGCTCGACCGATGCGAGCGCCTCGTCGAAGTGGCGCTTCTTCACCGTCGGATTCTGGTTCCACGTCGCAAGTTCGTCTTCGTCGGCCGGTCGGTTGCGAATCGCGGCCATCGCAGCTTCGCTCGCGACGGCGTCGAGGTCCGCCCCGACGAAGCCGTGCGTTCGTCGCGCAAGCGCGTCCACGCTGACGTCCTCCGCGAGCGGCATTCCGCGGGTGTGGACCTCGAGAATCTCCTTCCGGCCCGTCTCGTCGGGAACGCCGATCTGAATCTCGCGGTCGAAGCGACCGCCACGCCGGAGTGCAGGGTCGATACTGTCGACGCGGTTCGTCGCGCCGATGACGATCACTTCGCCGCGAGCGTCGAGTCCGTCCATCAGCGTCAGTAGCTGGCCGACGATCCGGTTCTCAGCGTCGCCCTCGTCGTCTCGCGTTCCCGCGATGGAGTCGATTTCGTCGAAGAAGATAATCGTCGGCGCGTCCTCCTTCGCCGTTTCGAACGTCTGTCGAAGTTGTTCCTCCGACTCGCCCTTGTACTTCGACATGATCTCCGGCCCAGAGATCGTCACGAAGTGGGCGTCAACCTCGTTCGCGACCGCGCGAGCGATCAGCGTCTTCCCGGTGCCGGGCGGGCCGTAGAGGAGCACGCCGGAAGGCGGTTCGACGCCGAGACGCTGGAACAACTCCGGCTCTGAAAGGGGCAACTCGATCATCTCGCGAACCAACTCGAGTTCCTCGTCTAAGCCACCGATGTCCTCGTAGGTGACGCCAGAGGGGGAACTCGAGTCGGCGTTCGTCTCGACGGGTCCGTCTGTCCCTCCTGGTGCCGGCGCACTCGAGTCGGTCGACGAGTCCTCGCGCTCGCTTGCACCTGTTTCTGTCGAGGTAGCCGCCTGACTCGTGCTGGCAGCACCGGACTGTCCGGCGATTCGGACTGTCGTGGAACTCGTGATCCGAACGTCGCCGCCCGGCGTCGTGTCGACGACGGTGAACGGCTCCTGGTCGACGCCTTCGACGCGGATCTGTTCGCCCGTTCGAACCGGGCGATTTCGCAGCGTCTTGGCGGCTTCGTGCTCTGCGACCTGGCGCTGACTGGCGGTGAGCCCCGGTGGCGCAGTCAGCGTCACGCGCTCGGCGTCGCGAATCGCGGACTTGTCGGTCGTGCGGACGGTGACCGTATCGCCGACGTGGACGCCCGCGTTGGCGCGGGTGTCACCATCGATCTGGATCGCGCGCTCGGGAATCGACGGGTCGGCGGGCCACATCTTCGCGACGGTCGACTTGCCGTTCTCGCCCTCGATGACGATCGTATCACCGCTCAAGACGCCTAACTGTCGTCGGGCCATCTCGGGGATGCGGGCGACGCCGCGGCCAGCGTCGCGCTTCTCGGCTGCTCGTACCGACAGCGTGACGCCGTCGGAATCCGACCCACTCATACCCAGTTCTTTTCGCTGGGAGGTCTTGAGAATTGCCCACTTCTGGCGGCGTACTCGAGTGAGACTGAATAGGGTCAACTGGAGTTAGTCGGGTCGAGGAGAGGCGGATCGAACCTGCGCCCGACACAGAGCGGCCCGCAGCCAAGTATGCCGGAGAAACGCATTTGGGCGTCGGTGTTGGAACTCCGATATGGTGGTCCAGACCGAACGGGACGACGCCACCTGGTACGAGTGTGAGACCTGCGGGCTGCTCTTCGACGAGAAGGAAGACGCCGCAGAGCACGAAAAACGGTGTGACGGAGCGGATCCGTCCTACATCCAGTGAGGATAACGAGAGACTATCAGTACAACTACAACTACAGCTACAACTACAACTACAACTGACAGCCTACTCGAGTCGGTCCCGATGCTCGCTGGCGAGTTCGCGAGCCTGATCCAGCGTGTGTGCTTCGGTCCAGCGGACGCGCTCGCCGTCGCCGTAGGCGAGCGCGGTCTTCAGTTCGTCGCGTAGGACGCCGTGGTCGACCGCCAGCACGGTTCCTGACTCGTCGCCGAGTTCGTAGACGCCGGGGCGGTTCGGCGCGCTGGCGACGGCGTCGCGGTCGAGCGACCGCCAGGGTTTCTGGAGTGGCATCTTAGCTGTCGGTCTCCGAGTCGGCGACGAGTTCGTAGGCGTGCTCGCTCATCTCGTCCTCGGCGAAGACGAACACTCGCCCGTCGACGAGCGAGAGGTCCGCATCGACCCGGATCGAGTAGGCCTCGGTCGTGACCGTCACGCCCGGGAACAGCACTTCCTCGTCGTCGTCGCTGAGCATGACGCGACCGACGCCAGTTCCCTCGAGGATGTCGTCGTGCGTGTCCCGGTCGTTGACGTAGGTCATGACGCCCTCGACGCCGTCGGGGTCGGTGACGAGGACGTGGACGTCCTTTCCTGGCGGCGTCTTGATCGACTCCGCGACGGGTTCCGGCGGCCCGTGATAGAAGACCTCCCGGCCGTCGAGATACTGGACGACGATGCCACCATCGACGAGGTCGACGGTGATCGTACTCGGGGCGACGTTGCTGCGCGCGCTCATTAGTCGGCCGTTCGGTCGGCGGTGGGAAAAGCGGTGCGTTCTCGGTGGTCGCTATCGGTGTGTTGCAAACACCAGGGCGGGGATCGACATCGACGCGACGGCGGTCACCGTCACACCTCCCGCGGATCGAACGGCACGAACCAACTCGAGAAGCCGCTCGGATCGTCTGTGAGTGCAGCCCGAAACTGCGACCACTCGACGACGAGTTTTCCGAACACGACGAGCAACACAATGTACAGGTCGGTCGCATCCGTCGCCGGCACAACGCCGACGAACTCCCGAAGGAGGTTCAGCGCCAGGAAAAGAGGATCCACCCGACCAGCGTAAGGAGCGAGAAAAAGCCAATCGCGAAGATGATGATTCGACAGGGGATCTCGAGTACCATATGTGCAGACAGTTCCTCGTACTGGTTCGTTCCGAAGTAGTTGCGGCGAAGCTCGAGAAGATGTGAGCCGATGATCGTGGCAGTAACGGCGAGCAGTGAGGACGACACCGTCGATATCACGGTGGTATGTAATCCAAATACGACAACTGGAAGGAGGAGAAAGCTAAGTCCCCAGATGAGCGATAGAGCGACGATCGTTGCATTTCGTGGATATATAGGCGGGAGCCGATCGCTCAACCGAATCGTGGCTGGCTCGTCGCCTCACTTCGATTCACACAGTTCCGTTTCCTCACTGACGCCAGGGAGGAAGAGACGCCGGTGTTCCAGGATTATTCGTTGACGAGCAAACAGTGCTGCGACGCCGTATACCAGCAGCATGACGATGACCTCGAGCCAGTAGATCACCACTACCTCGCTGGCGTGCCAGTCGAACCAGACGATGCCGACAACTGGAAGCAGGTTCGCCAGGAGAATCGGAACGAACCTGCTAGCGGGCGACTGGACGATCGATCGCTGGCCGACACCCATCGACGTACCAGTTCGGGAGTGTCCACTAAGCCCTACCTCTTCTCGACGATGGCGACTCTGTCCGGAACGTGTTCGGCCGTTCGTTAGACACCGGTTGACTGCTCCGAGAAGAGTTGTCAGAACCGCCAGCCGTAAATACACTCTCTGTGAGTGTGTTCGTATGGATGGTCGCGCCGTCGCACCCGCTGCCGGAACCGTTCTCAACGCGCTCGCAACGGGCACCGGTTCGGCGTTCGCGATCGACCTCGAGACGACTGCGACGGTCGAACTCGAGCAACGCGAGGAACTCGCAGAACGCGAAAACGGCACCGTCGATGGCCACATTGTGGGCCACCCCGACGCCGACACTGACCTCATCGAACGCTGTGTCGAACTCGTAATTTCGGAGTTCGCCGCCGACACCGGACTCGACCCAGAGACGACCGACGGTCGCGTCCGAACTGAAAGTGAGGTCCCACTGGCTGCCGGCCTGAAAAGTTCGAGCGCCGCCGCCAACGCGACGGTGCTCGCGACACTGGACGCACTCGGCGTCCGCGACACCGTCGACCGAATCGACGCCTGTCGACTCGGCGTCCGCGCCGCCCGCGAAGCCGGCGTCACTGCCACCGGCGCGTTCGACGACGCCAGCGCCAGCATGCTCGGCGGCGTGACGATCACCGACAACACGAGCGACGAACTACTCGCCCACGAAGAGTTCGACACAGACCAGCAGGCACTCGTCTACACCCCACCAGAGCAGGCCTTCAGCGCCGACGCCGACATCGACGCCTGCAAGCGCGTCGCGCCGATGGCACGCCTGGTCGAAGAACTCGCACTCGACGGCCGCTACGGCGAGGCGATGACCGTCAACGGATTTGCGTTCTGCGGGGTACTCGAGTTCCCGACGGGACCGATGGTCGAGGCACTCCCGGATGTGGAGGGCGTTTCGCTGTCGGGGACGGGGCCGAGTTACGTTGCGATTGGTGAGCAGGAGTCACTCGAGACTGTCCGCGAACGGTGGAACGAGCGTGACGGGACGACACGGATTTTGCAGTTGCGGACGGATGGAACACGTGTGCAGGACACGTCCCAGAGCGGTGAGGAGATATGAACTGGCGAGAAGGAGTAGCAACGAGACTTACCGACTGAAAGACGAGATATCATGACTCGAAACACAGCCACAGACGGCGGATCTGAGACGGAGAAACGGACACCGGAGGAGATGGACCTCGAAGAGCTCCGGGAGGAAATTCAGACGATTGATCGAGAGATTGTCGAGTTGATCGCCCAGCGCACCTACGTCGCGGATACAATCGCGGCGGTCAAAGATGAGAAGGATCTGCCGACGACCGACGAGAAACAGGAAGAGCAGGTGATGGACCGGGCGGGTCGAAACGCAGAGCAGTTCGACGTGGATGCGAATCTCGTGAAGGCGATCTTCCGACTATTGATTGAGTTGAACAAGGTCGAGCAAAGGGATAGTAGATAGCACTAAGCGGGTTTCTGAATGCGTGTACCGCCCGATAAGCGATTAGAATTTTTCCGATTGCTGTTCAGTTGGTTCGTGTTGAATGGTTTGAGCAGTAGACCGATCACCAGAACCAGCGGACACTACACGTGCATACAGGCCATGTATTTAATCAGTTTCATGGACCTTTTTCCATCCTATCTTCTAACTCCTCAATTCGGTTCAACATGTCCAATTGTGACTTCTTATACAGAAAGTAACGTTCACCTATAGTTAATCCAGATACGAACCCGAGAGCTGACCCAAATGCACCACCCAAAATATATCCAAATATTGCTAATATAACACCAGAACCAAACATAAGCACGTTTTTCGATGGTGGGGAATTTGATTGCATGAGTATTATATCCGACTTTTCTTATAAGGACATAAATAGATTATTCATACCGGTGGAAATTCTGACCTGTGGTGTCTTGTTTGACGATACTGATCACAGCAGACACGTCAGTCCAGTCCGAGGCTCAGTGTTAACGCTTCGTCCACTGCCTCCATCGTTTCTGTGTCGAGGCCTCCAAGTACCGAGTGAATCCGCTTTTCGATAGAAACGGCACGAATCTGGTCGAGACGAACAGACGAATCCTTCTCGAAGGGCGACTCTGCTGCTTCGACGAGAACCTCGAATGGATAGCCTCGATACGTCCCTGTCGCAGGGGCAACAATAGTCGTACTGGCATTTTTGTTCCCAACGTCGTTTTGGACGACTACTGCAGGACGAGTTTTCTTCATCTCGTGCCCTTCCGCAGGATCGAGCCGAACGATAACAACGTCACCGCGACGAACCTCTGTCTCCTTGCTCATTTATCCAGCCCGCTCCACGCTTCGTCCGACGTGTCGTCCCACTCTTCGGCAAGTTCTTCTGCACTCTCAGACGCCTCGCGATAGGCGGCGGCCAGTTCGTCCTCATCGGGATGGTTGGAGTCTACCTCAACGACAGCGACGGTTACGCGCTTGTTCGCGTACTCCGTCCCGAGATAGATTCGACCCCGGTCGTCAGTCTCGTTGGTCTGGAGGTCTCGTGCGTCTACTTTCGTCATGTTCCCAACTATATTCCGCTGCTGGATAAATGTTGCCCACTATTACCCACACCTCATATTTTCCGTGAGTCGTACCATGGATTTCATCTACCTGAACAAGGTCGAGCAACGCGAGAATCGGTAACACTCGCCAGAGATTTTTCGATAGCGTTCAGCAGCCGATTTTTGAATGGGGCTCTTCCTGTTGTCTGCTTGAACAAGGTGGGGTAGATACGTCGGCCCTTTATCGGCGTGGACGTTGTATGAGAATCGATCATCACTCATGCTATCGTTCCTCATTTACTACGGCACTGGGGAGGGCCAGACGGCCACTGTTGCCGACCGAATCGCCGACGTACTTCGTGACCGTGGTCACGACGCGACCGCGATCAACGCCGCGGAAGATTCGGGAAGTCGTGATCTCGAGTCGTTCGACGCCGTCCTCGTTGGAGCATCGGTACACATGGGAACGCATCAGTCGGCGGTGAGTGAGTTCGTCCGTACCGAACGCGAGGCGCTGGCGTCGCGACCGACGGCGTTTTTCCAACTCTCGCTTGCGTCAGCCGTCGACGACGAGTCAGCACGGGCGGACGCAGCGGAATACGTCGATGAGTTCCTCGAGAAGACCGACTGGCAGCCGGATCGAATCGGACTCTTCGGCGGCGCACTTCGGTACTCGAAGTACGGCTTCCTCAAACGGCTCGTGATGAAACGAATCGCGAAGGGAGCGACCGGCGATAGCGACACGTCCCAGGATTACGAGTACACGGACTGGCACGAGGTCGAGGCGTTCACCGCCGACTTCGCTGCGTTCGTCGAGGGGCGGCTCGATGCACCGGCAGCCTCCGATCGAACCCAGGAGCAGGACCGAGCGTAACACACCAGCTGGCTGGGACTCCGTTCACGAAGACAACTCAGAATCGGCGTACTCGAGTACCCCACCGACACTCGAGACGGACGGCGAGTCGTGATCGAAATCAATTCACAGGACTCACCGGTTCGCTTCGAACCACTCCGTCGCGAAGTCGACGAGCGCCGGTTGCTCGAGTAGGGTTGCCGTCGCAGCGCCAACGACACCCTCGCGAGAGTCGTGCTGGGCTTCGAACGCGGCGCCGACTTCCGGGAAGTCGTCAGTGGACGTCTCGAGTTCCTCGATGTCACGCAGGACTCGGTCGCCGTCCTCGAGGATCGGCACGGTTGTCGTCGTGGTTCCGAGATCGAGATCGGCGCGGTACTCGGCCAGATGCAGCGACGTGTTGGTGCTGTAGTCGGTCCCGAGCATGAGTACGGCACCGTCTTGCTCGTAGACGGACGCGAGCGGGGACTCCTCGCCGAGTCCGTAGTCGAGCGGGTGGTCGGCGACGATCTCCTCGGCCTCCGCACCCCACGCTGCCACCGAGTAGATCGGGTGTGAACTCCGGACGACATCGGTGTAGGTTCGGAAACACTCCGGGATCGCGCCCATGCCTCGCGTCGGTGTTGCGGCTGGCCGAAATGCGGGTCGCTCCGTCCGGATCGTCTCGATCCAGTCCGACGGAACGGGTGGATTCGACCAGACGGATGGATCGGAGTACTGTGACGTGTGCGTTGGCATCACGAGCGTTCCGTCGGGAGTCACGGCGTTCTGGAGCGCCTCGACGGCGGCCTGGGCGTCGCCTGCGACCCAGCCCAGCGACGAGAGCGAGGAGTGAACGAGAAGGGTCTGTCCCGGCTCTACGCCCAGATAGCGTAAATCTTCAGTCAGCGACGAGACCGTACACGGCTCCTGCACGCGATCGACAGCGTCTGCTTCGCCCATAGATCTCACTAACGGGGAGTGATTGTAATTTCTCCGATTATACTTTGGAACGAAGGAGGGAATCGTTCTCTGTGTATGATACCTCAAAAGTCGAAGTATACTGAAGGAGTATAGTGGCTGAGAGTATTGACGTTACTACTGAGACAGAAAAGTACTGTCGCAACCGTGAATTATCTGAGTTGCTCTTTTCTGGATGGGAGAAGACCGCTGTTGTACATGACTGTCTTGCATAGGATTCTTTTTGGAGACCAGTACAGGCCTTCTCGAACACTCTCTATGAGTGGTGTTTCGACGTTTTACTAGACAGTTTGTCAGTTTTAATGATGGCTGTTCACACTCGCCGTAAGACCGACTTTTAAATAATGAGACACCGTCGTCTGCGACGATGGAGACGACGGACGAGCGTTCGCCACCTCAGCGTGGTGAGCGCGTCGAGCGACTCGAGTTCACCGTCGAGTGGCCGCCGAATCATGCCGCCGCGTATCTCATCGATGGGCCAACAGGAGAACGGGTGCTCGTCGATGCGGGACCACCCGGCGAGCAGGCAACGGAGACGATGCGAACCCAGCTGAAGGGACTCGGCGTCGCCCTCGAAGCGATCGATGCAGTCGTTATTACGCATCCCCACAGCGACCACATCGGACAGGTACCGGCGCTGCGCACGGCTGATGTGACTGTCTACGCGCCAGCACCCGCACTCGAGCAGGTCCGACGCGACGCAGACGACCTCGCGGCGCGGGTCCGCGAGACGACTCGTTCCGCGGGCTACGAGAACGACGCACTCGAGCGCGAGGTCGAGCGCGCACGGCACTCGCTCGAGCGGAACCGACGACTGCTCGACCCTGACGACGCGATTGGCTTTTCGTTCGAGGACTCGTTTCGTGTGGGGGGACTCGAGTTCGAGCCGATTCACACGCCGGGCCACCAGGTGCATCACGCGAGTCTCGCGGCGAGTATCGGCGGCAAGCGGGTGCTGTTCAGCGGCGATGCGCTCATCGAGCCGTTTCGGGCGGGTGCACTGCACGTCGGACTCGACGACGGTGCGTACGAGGCGGTCGAGGCGTTCGGTGCGGGACTAGGGCGACTCGAAAATGAGGCTGCCGCGCGGTCGTTCGAGCGGGTCTTTCCGGGCCACGGGCCGGTCTTCACCGACGCCGCGGCAGCGCTCGCGGACACGCGGGCGGATCTCGAGTCGCTACTCGCATCCAGACGGGACGCCGTCGCGGCCGTCGGGCCGGCGACACCGCTCGAGATTACGGAGCATCTCTACGGCGACCTGCAGTATCCGGCGCAGTTGCTCGACACGCTTGGCGCGCTCGGGACGCTCGCGGAACGAGGTGAAGTGGCGTTCGACTGGTGCGATGGCGTGCGATACTATCGGGCGGTGGATGGGTCCGCTGCGCTGGATCAGTAATAGAGGTGTTCTACTGATGGGACGGAGACGGGGACGGGAACGGTAGTGACGCTATTCCAGTTTCTCGGGCTCGTCAGATCGTTCCTCTAGCTTGTACTTCTGAATCTTCCCCGAGGTCGTCCGCGGCAGTTCGTCGATGAACTCGACCTCACGGGGGTGTTTGTAGGCCGCGACGTTGTCGAGGAAGAACTCGGTGATTTCCTCCTCGGTGACGTCGACGCCGGGTTCCGCATCGGGTGTCGGAACGACGAACGCCTTCGGAACCTCGTTACGGCGTTCGTCCGGGATGCCGACGACGGCTCCCTCCGCGACGGCCTCGTGTTCGGAGAGGAGTTCCTCGAGTTCGCTCGGATAGACGTTGTAGCCCGCGGTGACGATGACGTGTTTCTTCCGGTCGACGATCTCATAGTAGTTCTCCGCGTCGCGGCGGGCGATATCACCGGTCCGGAAGTAGCCGTCGTCGGTGAAGGCGGCCTCGGTCGCCTCCGGACGGTTGTGATACCCTTTCATGACCTGCGGGCCGCGAACGAGGAGTTCTCCCTCCTCGCCCGGCGGGACTTCCTCGCCGCTGCTGTCGACGACCTTGCAGTCGGTCATTCGGAGTGGCTGGCCGATCGTCCCGTGGCGCAGGCCGAACGTCGAGTTCGACTGCGTGTGGGTCGCACCGTGGGTCTCGGTGAGCCCGTACCCCTCCTGCATGTCGACACCTGCAACCGATTCGAACTCCTTCTGGACCGCGACGGACATCTTTGCCCCGCCCTCACCGGCCATCTCGAGTGTGGTCAGATCGTAGTCGCCGAACTCGTCGCTGTTGACGATGTCGACGTACATCGCGGTGACGCCGACGAAGTGGGTGATCGCCTCGTCCTCTATCAGTCCCATTGCCGTCTCGCCGTCCCAGTTGGCGGCGCTCCGGAGGAAGACACGCCCGCCCTGAATCAGCGGCTGCCAGGCGGTGTGCGTAAAACCAGTGATGTGATACAGCGGCAGCCAGACGAGACTGCGGGTTTCCTCGGGTTCGAGGGCGCTTTCCTGTGAAAGCGTCGCGAACATCTGTGCCCGGAAGTTCCGGTGGGTCGTCTCGACACCCTTCGGCTTCCCCGTCGTTCCCGAGGTGTACGGCAATAGCGCGACGTCGTCGTCCGCCCGCTCGACGAACCGCTCCTCGCCGCGAACGGATTCGAAGGCGTGGACGTCGTCGTCGGTGCTCGCGACACTGATGACGGTTGGGTCGGTTTCGGCGTCCTCGAGTCCCTCCTGGAGATGCGGCAGGAGCGCGGCGTGGGTCAGGACCGCCGTCGCGCCGGTGTCCTCGAGTTGGTAGGCGAGTTCGCGCCGGCGGTACTGCGGGTTGACCGGTGAGACGGCGACACCCGCCTTGAACGCGCCGAGCGAGCCGATCAGGTAGGCAGGACAGTTCGGCAGGTAGAGCAACATGGCGTCACCGGGTTCGATTCCCAGGTCGGCGAGACCGCCGGCGAACCGGGCGCTCTCCGCGCGGAGTTCTTCGTGTGTGTGCTCTATTCCGTGGTACTCGATCGCGACCGCGTCGCCGTGATGGCGTGCCGTCTCGTCGTGCAACCGCGCGGCGTTGCCCTCTCTGGCCGCGTCACTGATGTCGTCTATGTCCATGCACCTGTATATCATACACCACTATTAAAACGTATCCCGATCCGACACGTCGGGTAGGAACTTTACATTGGTTTCTGGTGTTCGGGTATAGTTTTACAGTGGTGTGTGAGAATGCGTTCGTATGGAATACCACGATTCCGAGACGGCGAAGGCGGTTGCGGGCCGGGTAGAGTCCTTCATGGACGAGGTCGTCATCCCACGCGAGCGGGAGGCGCTTGCAACGGGCGAGCAGATTCCAATGCACGAAATCGAGGGGCTCTGGGAGGAAGCGAAAGAGCGGGATCTCTTCGCTCCGCAGGTGCCGGAAAAGTACGGCGGCCAGGGCCTGGACTTTAGCGATATGCTGCCCTCCTTCGAGCAGGTCGGGCGGTCACTCATCGGCGCGCACGCGATTCGCGCGAACGCGCCACAGGAGGGCAACATGCACACCCTCGAGATGGTCGGCACCGAGGAGCAAAAGGAGGAGTACCTCCGACCGCTCGTCCAGGGTGAGATGTCCTCCGCGTTCGCGATGACAGAGCCCAAACAGGGCGGGGGCTCCGATCCGAAGATGCTCCAGAGCACCGCCGTCAAGGACGGTGACGAGTGGGTCATCAACGCCCACAAGTGGTGGACGTCGGACGGGCTCGACGCCGACTTTTACCTCCTGATGGCACGGACGGATCTGGACGCCCACCCCTACGAGGGAACGTCGATCATCCTCGTGCCGCGAGACGCTGACGGTGTCGAAGTCGTCCGGAACGTCCCCCATCTGGGCGGCCACGGCATCACCGAACGCACCGGCGGCCACGCCGAGATGAAGTTCGACAACGTTCGCGTGCCGATCGAGAACACGATCGGCGAGGAGAACGCCGGCTTCCGGATCGCCCAGATGCGCCTCGGCGGCGGCCGACTCACCCACTGTATGCGCTACTCCGGGATGGCCGAGCGGTCGCTCGACATCGCGAAAGCCTACCTCGCAGAGCGTGAGGCGTTCGGCTCGACCCTAGAGGAGAAGCAGGCGCTTCGTCACCGGATTGCCGACGCCGAAACGCGACTGCACGCCGCCCGGACGATGGTCCGTCACGCCGCGCGCGAACTCGACCGCAGCGACGCCCGCATCGAGGTCGCGATGGCGAAGATGTTCACCGCGAACGTCACCCAGGACACCATCGACCTCGCGCTGCAGTGTTGTGGCGGCAACGGTATTGGGAAGGACCTCCCGATCGCGCACTTCTACGAAGCCGTCCGCGCGTTCCGTATCGTCGACGGCGCAGACGAGGTCCACCGCCGTTCGATCGCCCGCTGGGCGTTTGAGGACGTCGACGAGACCGAGATCGAGAACACGCTGCAGTTCGACGAGGACCTGCGGATCGACGAACTGGACGACTGAGAGAGAATCAGAACACAGCAAAAACAGGGCTGGTTAGACGCGCTCGATAATCGTCGCCACACCCTGTCCGAACCCGATACACATCGTCGACAGCGCGGTGTCCTGCCCGGTCCGCTCGAGTTCGTGTACCAGTTTCGTCAGTAGCATCGCGCCCGTCCCACCGAGCGGGTGGCCGTGCGCGATCGCCCCGCCGTTGACGTTGACCTGCTCCCAGGAAACGCCGGTCTCCTCGAGCCAGGCCGCGACCACGGAGGCAAACGCTTCGTTGACCTCGAAGAGGTCGATCTCTTCGAGTTCCATGTCGGCCTTCTCGAGTACCCCTTCGGTCGCGGGGATCGGACCGGTCAGCATCGTGATCGGATCGACGCCGACGACCTCGGTCTGGACGATGCGGGCCATCGGCTTCCAGCCGTGTTCCTCGGCGGCTTCCCTGCTGGCGATGAGGAGCGCCGACGAGCCGTCGACGATGCCGGAGGAGTTGCCCGGGTGGTGGACGCCGTTGCCTTCCTCGCGGAACGCGAGCGGGAGGCCGGCGAGCGTCTCGAGGTCGGTCTCCGGGCGCGGGTGTTCGTCCTGCTCGACGGTGATCTCTTCGCCGTCGAGTTCGGTTTCGACGGGGACGACCTGGTCGTCGTAGTAGCCCGCATCCCAGGCCTCGCCCCACCGGCGCTGGGAGTCGACGGCGAGTTCGTCGAGTTCCTCGCGGCTGAAGTCGTAGTTCTCGGCGATGCGCTCTGCGCCCTCGCCCTGATGAGTGAGTTCGTCGAAGTACTCGAAGTAGGTGTCAGTGACGCCGTCGCCGTCAGAGCCCATCGGCTCGCGAGTCATGTGCTCGACGCCGCCGGCGACCAGCACGTCGTGCTGGCCGGCCATGACGTTCGCTGCGGCGAAGTTGACGGCCTGCTGGCCCGAGCCGCACATTCGGTTTAGCTGGACGCCGGGAACGCCGTCGCCCCAGCCGGCGACCATCGGCGCGAGGCGGCCGATGTTCGCGCCCTGTTCGCCGATCGGGGTTACACAGCCGTAGATCACGTCCTCGACGACCTCGGGATCGAACTCGTTTCGCTCCTCGAGTGCCTCGAGTGGCTTCGCTGCGAGATCCTGTGGGTGAGTGTCGCGGAAGGAGCCGTCGCGCTTGCCGAACGGCGTCCGCACTGCGTCGACGATAACTGCCTCGTGCATGTGTGTGCGTCACAGTATTCCAGCGAGCACTATAGACGTTCCGAACGGCTGACTGCTCACATGGACGCGCTCACTCCCACTCCTCACCGATCCCCCGCAATGCGAACGGCCCGGCCGGCAGATTGTAACCCTCCTCGAGTGCTTTATCGACCTGTGCTTCCGTGGCGATCCCCTCGTCGACGATTGTCTGTGCCTCCTCGCGCATCGCTGCGTGACAGCGGTTGGCGACGAAGCCGTAGGAGCCCGGATCGTCGTCGATCGTGATTCGCGTCTTCCCGAGTTCGTCGACGAGGTCCTCGGCGCGGTCGACGACCGCCTGATCGGTTTCGGGTGCCTCGACGATTTCGACCATCGACATGATCGGCACCGGGTTGAAGAAGTGCGTGACGGCAACCCGCGAGGGATCCGAGACGGCGTTCGCGATCGCGGTTACCGAGAAGCCGCTCGTGTTCGAGTACAGCGGCTGCTCGTCGGTCACCGCATCGAGTTCGCGGAAGACCTGACCCTTGATCGCGAGGTCTTCAGTGACGGCTTCGATGACGAACGCCGTGCCTGCGGCCGCCTCCTCCATGTCCGTCGTGAACGAGATCCGATCGAGGATGTTCTGTTTCTCGTCCTCGTCGAGGTACCCACCCTCGACGGCATCGTCGAGGCCGTAGTTCCCGGAGACAAGTCGGTCTCGCGCCTCGTCTACCAACTCGTCCGACAGTTCGCGAACGCGAACCTCGTAGCCGGCCCGCGCGAGCACTTGTGCGATTCCCGCTCCCATGATCCCGCCGCCGATCACTGCAACTGGTCCCTGTGACATGCTATCGACACCACTGTGTGTTCTGTTAACGCTTTTGGTCGCGCCGCAGATCCGCCGGTGGGCGTACGCTTATGGGGTCGTTGTTCGAATCTCACGACAATGGCTACACGCTCCGCAACGATCCGTCGCGACCGAGGTGCGTCGAATGCCGACTAAGCCGCTGACCGAACTCGAGTCCATGGTCGGCGAGTCGAAGCAGACTGTCGAAAACTTCCGGATTGAGGCGGGGAAAGTCGAAGAATTCGCTCGCGCGATCACGGACACGAACCCGGTGTTCAGAGACGAGGCCGTCGCACGAGAGCGCGGTTTCGATGCGGTTCCGGCACCGCTGACGTTCCCGCGGGTAAAGCGATTCCCGCGGTATCAGGTCGGCGCTGACGCCGAGGTGGACGAACGGGAGGAGGGCCACTACGGCTTCGACCTCGGATTTCGACCAGAGTACGTCCTCCACGGCGAGCAGGCCTACGAGTACGAGCGGCCGCTGCTCGTCGGCGACGTACTGACCGGCGAGACGACGCTCGCCGAGGTCTACCAGCGCGACGGCGGCCGCGCCGGAACGATGACCTTCGCGGTACTCGAGACGGCCTACCGTGACCAGTCGGGAGAACTCGTGCTCACCGACCGGGCGACGGCGATCGAGACGGAGGGGGCGATCGACGATGGTGGCGACGAGGACACGCCCGCTGGTGACGCAGCGACCACTCACGAGTCCGAACCTCAACCCCACTCCGTCGACCGTCCGCAATCTACAGCCGTACTCGAGTCCGGCCAATCCGGCCCGACCGTCCTCGCCGCCGACCTCGAGCGGCGCGACTTCGTCAAGTACGCGGGCGCGAGTGGCGATTTCAATCCGATTCACTACGACGAGCCGTACGCGACGGCGGCGGGCAACGAGAGCGTCTTCGGCCAGGGAATGTTTACGGCTGGCGTCGCCTCCCGCGTCGTCACGGACTGGTTCGGCCGCGAGACGATTTCGTCGTTCGGCGTGCGGTTTCAGTCGCGCGTCTTCCCCGGCGAGACCATCGTCGCGACAGGAGAAGTCGAGTCGGTGTCGCAGGACGAAACTGTCGATGTGACGGTCGAAGCCGCGACGCCGAGCGGGAAGACGCTTCTGACCGGGACTGCGACGGCGGATCTGTCGCGGTCGAACAGTCAGTAGCGACCGCTCAGATGCGAGTTCGACGGGGCCACTCAAGCGCGAGTTCGATAGGGCCATTCACGCACGAGTGCGACAGGGCCGCTCAGTCAGCCGTGGCTTCCGCCTTGAGTGCCGCCCGAACATCACCGTACTGGTCGAAGCGCTCGGCACCGATGTAGTCGATCGTATCCTGAAGATACTGGACGAGCTGGTGGCCGATCCGTTCTTGATCGTAGCCCTCGAACGGCTGCTCGTCATAGAGCGGGTCGCTCAGCAACCGATTCTCGACGTACTCATCGATCCGCGGCTCGTAGACATCGGCGACGATCTCGGGTTCGGCGATTGCGAGCTGTTTCATCACCCAGCGGCCGTTCTCGATGTGACGGGTTTCGTCCTGTCGGACCTTGCCGATCGCCTGCTGGAACGACTCGAGTACGGAGTCTCTGCCCATCTGGTCGGCCTTCAGTTCGATCATCTGGTCGAAGCTGAGGTAGCCGCCGCGGGCGAGTTGTGCCTCGACGATGCCCATGTAGTTGAGGTAGGCTTCTCCGAGGCTGTAGACGAGGTCAGTCCGGTCCCCGCTGTTGACCGCCGCGAGGAGGTCGTCTGCGGTGTCGTAGAGGTCGTCCGTGCTGTACCCCTGTTCCTGATAGCCGCCCTCGCGGTAGGGCGCGGTGTCCTGTGTGCCGAAGACTTCCTCGAAGTACCGGCTGAAGAGGTCGGTGTGTTTGGCCTCTTCGTAGACCTGCTGGGCGAGGTACAGCTCCTCCTGGACGGTGTCGAAGGGCAGCTCCTCGTTCGGGAGCGCGTCGAGTGCCATCATGTACGGCGCGAGCGTCCGCGTCACGTCCTCCTCGCCGTCGTAGAAGCCGGAACACGTCGCGAGAAAGCGGTGCTGTTCGGCTTCGGAGAACTGCTGCCAGTCCTCGCGGTCCTGCGTCAGGTCGTAGTCGTCCGGATCCCAGGTTCCCTCGCGCTTTCCCTTCCGGTACAGTTCGTAGGACTTCTCGCGATTACTGTAGTCGATCGGCATGCGAACAACTAACGTGTTTCTGGGAGATAACTGTTCGTCTGTTTTTCACGATTACATGAACGTCATGAACGAGATCATCCTTAGTCCTCTGCCCCAGGATCGACTGGATCGCGATCGTCTCGAGTAGCCGCCGTCTCAGCGTCGAACGTCTCGGCTGGGATGGAGCCGTCGCGAGCGGACGCACGACCGCTCCGTCCCGAGCGGGCGCGTCCGGAAGCGGTTCCTGTACTGCCGTCTGAAACGCGCTCGTGGGCGTCGAGCGACGTCATCGTGAGATAGAGCTGACTGGGATCGTGCTTTCGGAGGCGGTACTGATAGTAGCCGTACGCGAGCACGAACCAGCCGAGCAGGACGAGGCCGACGATCGGCTGCTGGAGCAGCGTGATCACCCAGAAGCAAGCCGTCGTGAGGGCCCCGCCGACGACGGCGAGCAGCAGACCGCGCGAACGCCGGAGTCGGAACGGTGCGTTCGCGTAGTGCTCGGGGAACTCGCGCGGCAGATTCCAGAGTCCAACGGCACAGAAGAAGTACGCGGTGAGACTCGCCAGGCCGATGAACGTCGAGAGGCCGACGATTTCGCCCGCGATGGGAACGAGTAAGAACGGCGGCAAGCCGAGGGCGAGCACCGAGACGTGCGGCGTGTCGAATCGAGGGTGAATGCGCGAGAACGATTCGGGAAGGATGCCGTCCCGGCTGGCTCGCATGAGCGTCCGCGAGAAGACGAGCAGCGTCGTGTTGACCGTCGTGACGACGGCGAAGATCGCACCCGCGGCGATGACGTACTCGCCCCACCAGGGCAGGTAGACCGACGCCACCAGCGCGAGGTCCGCCTCCCCGCCGAGTTGCGTGTAGGGAACGACACCGAC
>NZ_AOIM01000042.1 GCF_000337575.1 Natrialba hulunbeirensis JCM 10989
TCAGAGATGTGTATAAGAGACAGGGCCGAAGCCGAGAAAGGGATAAAAAAGCGCGACGACGGCGAGCGCGAACGCGCCGTAATCCGGGAAGAAAGGGGTATAGTTCGCGGTATCGACCGCGGTCGCACCGGGGACGATGAACGTGAGCAGCGCGAGCAGCAGACCGACGAAGAAGACGAGTTGCACCTGCGCGACGAGTCGGAGGCCGATCACGTTGATGAACAGCGTGAACGCGAGCAGACCGTAGACCAGCACAAGCGGCGAGACGTCGAAGAAGATCTGCGTGTACTCCGCGAAGCCGGTCGCCGTAATGAGCAGTGAGGCCCAGGCAACGAGCGGAATCGTGACCGGGACGAGAAAGCCCCAAAAGGGCGCGACGAGTCGCGAAATGTAGACGTAGAGCCCGCCCGCGACGGGCATCGCCGACCCGAGCAGCGCGTTGTACAACACGACGAACGCCGCCGGAATCGCCGCCAGTAGCGCCGCCACGACGATCGCCGGACCGGCATCCCCGGCGAGCGGCCCGGGCAACACGAAGATCGGCACCGCGATCGCGTTTCCGACCAGGAGCGCGAGCACACCGAGTAGGCCGACGTTCGAGGACAGCGTCTCCGATCCGCCCGCACTCGAGTTGCTCATTCGCCCGACTCTCGACTCCGCCGTCGCTGGCGAAGTCTATAGGTCCGATACTGGCGTCCCACGGCGAAGCCGGCGAGCGCCCCTACAAACGGCAGCGTGACGAGCAATAGCGCACTCGTCAGCATCCCGGCCACGACGCCGCTTGCGAGCCCGAAGACCAGTCCGCCCTCCGGATACTGTGCGGCCGCAATCTCGCGTTCGACCCCATCCATCTCCGAGGGGACGTCCCGAAATCGTCCGATCGACATGGTGTGTTCAACCACACCACACTTCAAGTAGGTATCGCCCCGTTCCACCCGTTGCGACGAGTCTGGAGTGGCGATTCGGTTAGATAAGCTCCCGGGCGATCGTCCGCTTCTGAATCTCGTCCGTCCCCTCGAAGATGCGGAACACGCGCGCGGAACGGTAGTTGCGCTCGATCGGGAGTTCCTTCATGTATCCCGCACCGCCGTGGACCTGCATGGCGATGTCCGCCGCCTTGTTGGCGAGTTCTGCGCCGCGGAGCTTCGCCATGGACTCCTCCTTGCGGGCGCGGTCGCCGTTGTCCATCTTCCAGGCGGCGTAGCGGTAGAGCTGGCGGGTCTGCTCGATGTCCGTCGCGAGGTCGGCGAGCTGGAAGGAGACGCCCTGTCGATGCCCGATCGGTTTGTCGAACGTTTCGCGGTCGCGGGCGTAGTCCACGGACATATCGAGCAGGTACTGGGCCGTCCCGACCGAGTTCGCGGCGATGTTGATTCGACCGCCGCCGATCCAGCTCATGGCCGCGGTAAAGCCCTGGTCGACCTCGCCGAGGATCTGGTCCTCGCCGACGCGACAGTCGTCGAAGTGGAGTTCGGCGTGCTGACCGGGCGTCATCCCCATCGATCGGTGAATCGTTCCGACCTCGAAGCCCGGGTTGTCGGCGTCGACGAGGAAACAGGTGATCCCCGACAGATCGCCGTCGTCGCCGCTCGTCCGCGCGAAGACCATCGCGAAGTCGGCGTAGGGGCCGTTCGTGATGTACACCTTCTGGCCGTTGATTATCCACTCGTCACCATCTTTTTCTGCGGCCGTGTCCATATGATGGGCGTCGCTGCCGTGACCTGGCTCCGTCAGCGCGAAGCAGGTCGTAATCTCGCCGTCCATCAAAGGCTCGAGATACCGCTCGCGCTGGTCCTCGTCACACGCGAGGAGAATTGGCGTCGGACCGCCCGCCCCGCCGAAGATCGCGCTGTGAAAGCCTGGCGGCCGGTTCGCCATGTGCTCGCCGACGATCGCACGAGTGAGAATGTCGACATCGCCGCCGCCGACCTCCTCGGGCATCGTCATCCCGTAGAAGCCCGCCTCGACCGACCTCTTGCGGATCGTCTCGACGACCTCGCGATACGCCGGCACCTGCCGGTGAGTCTCGTCGACGATGTGCTTCTCGTAATCCTGGCCCAGGAACTGCTCGTACTCCTGCTCGAGTGGAGCGACCTCCTGATCGATGAAGTCCTCGAGTGCCTTCGTGATCTGCACCGCTTCTGACGGCTCGCTGAAATCCATACCACATATCACAGTAATCGACATATAAACGTTACCGTGTGCCATACTGTTCGGTACAGCGGAACACCTTTGTCGACCCACAGAAATTGTGCCGTATGGGAACACAAGGCAGGAACTCGGTGGATCGGATCGATGCGGTCGTGAAGACCCTGGATGTTCTCGAAGCCCTCTGGCAGGCCGACGGCGCTGGCGTAACCGAAGTTACAGAGCGAACCGGACTCGCAAAGAGCACCGTTCACGCCCACCTGACGACGCTCCGGTCGAAGGGGTACGTCGTCCAGGAGGACGACGAGTACCGCTTGAGCCTCCGATTCCTTTCGTTCGGCGAGCACGTCAAACACGCCGAACCGCTGTACGAGGCCTCCGAGACGCCGATTACGGACCTCGCTGAGCGGACCGGCGAGCGCGTCCTCTGTTCGACAGCACAGAACGGACTCGGCACCGCCCTCCGCGCCTGCGACGGCGACCGCTCGGTTCCCTCCGACATCACTGTTGGCACGCACACCTACCTCCACTGCTCTGCCGGCGGCAAGGCCATGCTTGCCCACTTCGACGAAGAACGCGTCGCCGACATCGTCGACACCTGGGGCCTCCCCGCCTTTTCGGACGAGACGATCACCACCTGGGACGAACTCACGGCCGAACTCGAGACGATCCGCGAGGAGGGACTCGCATACAACCGCGGAGAGTACCTCCCGGGGCTCAGTGCCGTCGGCGCGCCCATTCTGGACAACGACGATACGGTCTACGGTGCCGTTGCAATCTCGGGACCGACGCACCGACTCGAGAACGAGTGGGATATCGACGACCTCCACAACCAACTGCTCTCGGCTGCGAACACCATCGAAGTCAACCTGCTGTTCACGTAGCGTTCAACGCTGTCGAACGCGTTTGACGGTCGGGAACTCGAGTACCTGCCTGCAATCGGTCCGTTCCACCTATAGTTACATTCATACGATTGTAAATCACTCGTCGTCTGTCGAAGGGTGTGTTCAGATCAGACTGCCGTCGAGTAAAATAGCACAATGTTGGACTATAAGGATAACCATATGTGAGTGGTCATGTGCATCAGAAACCACCCAATACTACCTCAGTTCGACTGTTACACCCATTTGAGACCGTTAATTCGTATGTGGCTCCAGAAACAGTGAGACCGGAGTGCGGCCACAGAGAGATGGCCCCATAGGCACACATAGGCCGGCTAAAACATATTCTGGGCTAGTACGCACTCAAATGGAGATTCAAAATCATAATCTCACAATCTATGTTTGTAATGTGGAACATCTGGGGCAGAGTTGCTGAAACCAGCGCTGACTCCTCTCCACGCGAGAGACACACAGACTCACTGTGCGCACGGCTACCCGAGACGCGGACTGTTGCGTACGTCTCCTCAATACCCGTGAGAGTCACCTGGCCTCGAAAAATGATTGATGGGCCGTCTCGGACAAGGCCACTGCATGGACGAACACGAGGGAGCCGTCGGTACAGCAGCCACACCTACGGCGACCGACGAGGACCACCACCCCACACAGATCGAGTTCGCAGACGGACCAATCATCGCCGAATTTGTCCACTGTGATACCGTCCGTGTGACCGGGTCGGCGTCAGAACTCATTCTTTCGCTATTCTGGTGGGACGAGAACGGCCAGATCGGAACGATCTCCGAACCCGTTGGTAGCGTCGACGGCGAACGAGACATCTCCGCCACCGACGAGTTCGGCGAGTTCGCCTACGGTCCGATCGTCACCGGACTCGAGTGCTTCACTGGCGACGGACCGGTCGTCCCTGGTGCCGGTGCTGTCGACATCACGAACCCGACGGTCGACGCCTGCATCGCTGCTGTTCGATCGGAGTACGACGAGCCAGAGGAACTCGAGGCGCCGGCGATCGATCGCTCCTCGAGTGCGGTGGGAACGTCGGAGTAGACGTCCCTCTCGGTTATCGGGGTGGAGTGATGGGTATGCACGAGGTATCGAAACTATGTACGACACAATTTTGGTTCCGACGGACGGCCGGCCGAACACCGAACGAGCGATCGGCGAGGCGATCGAACTCGCCAGCGTTCACGACGCGACGCTACACGCGCTGTACGTGATTAACTCCGCCGAAATCGCGCCGGGAGTGAGCTTCGATGATCTCGAGCCGATTGGCGAGTCAGCAGTCGAATACGTCGCCGAGCAGGCGGCTGCGGCCGGAGTTGACGGTGTCGAGACGAGCGTCCAGCACGGTCTTCGCCACCAGGCGATTCTTGACTACGCCGAGGCCCACGGAGTCGATTTAATCGTCATCGGGCGAGCGCGCGGAGTCGACCGGTTCTTCCGAAAGAGCGTCTCGAAACAGGTTGCCGAGGAGGCGTCGGTTCCCGTGCTGGTCGTCGAGTAGCAGATGATCTAACACGTCACGGCCAGAAGAGTGACTCCGATCTCGACGTGTGAGACAGGGTAGCGAGTCGAAATCGGACGCGTCTGCCGCGTCTGCAAGACACTTTTGTGGGACTCGATTAGGCCAACACGGTTCTTGTGAGTCGTCGATCGTTCAATCCGATCCGAGTGTGTATCTACTGGATCGGACTCGCGCTCGCCCGCCTCGGGTTGATAGACCCCGAGCGAGCGCAGCGAACGTCCGACCTCGCGTGGCCCCGCGTCGTCACGGGGGTCGCACGGATGTCGAAAAACGCCGTCGACGTCGCCATGGTCGGCGTCGCGGTCGGATCGACGGCCATCGCCGGCGTCGGCTTCGCCTCGCCGTTCTGGGGGCTCGCGTTCGCGCTCGGCGGGGGGGTCGCCGGCGGCACCATCGCGCTCGTCTCCCAGCGCTTCGGCGCGAACTCGTTCGAGTCGCTCGGCCAGGCGGTGCGCTCGAGTACCCTCCTCGTACTCATCCTCACGCTGCCGGTGACGGCGCTGTTCTGGGCGTACCCGACCGAACTGATCTCGCTCATCGGGAACGATCCAGAGACCATCGCGCTCGGTGCGGAGTACCTGCAAATCGTCGGTCTCGGGATTCCGTTCGCCGGACTCAACCTCATCGGGAGCCGGACGTTCGTCGGCATGGACGACGCCTGGACGCCGATGATCGTCCGCGCTGGCGGTGCCGTCGCCAATATCGGACTCAACGCGGTGCTCATCTTCGGACTCGGGCTGGGCGTCGAGGGAGCGGCGCTCGGTACGGTGCTCGCGAACGTGGTGGTCACCGCGACGTTCGCGGCCGGACTGGTCGCGGGCTGGCTCCCCGGCGTCGGGACGTTCCCGGTCAGCGTCGATCCGTTCGGGAGCTACGTCCACGGCGAGACGGTTCGCAATCTGACGAAGATTGGGCTTCCGGTCCTCGGCAGCAAATCCGTCTGGACCGTCGCCGAGTTCCCGATGCTCGCCATCGTCGCGCTGTTCGGTCCGCAGATCGTCGCCGCCTACGTCATCGCCCGGCGCATCTGGGGCCTGATGAACACGCCCGGCTGGGGCTTCGGCCTGGCTGCCTCGAGTCTCGTCGGGCAGGAGCTCGGCGTCGGACACGAGTGGCGTGCAGAGCGCTACGGTCGGGAGATCATCCGCTACGCCGTGGCGGTCTACGTCGTCTCGGCTGTGATCGTCTTCGTCTTCGCGGAGCCGATCGTGCTTCTGTTCACCGACGATCCAGCAGGGCTCTCGATTCCGGCCGCCGTCTCGCTCATCTACGCGGCGTGTCTCGCGATCATCCTGAAGGGCGTCTCGACGGGTGCTGAAGGCGCGCTCAAGGCGAGCGGGGACACTCGATGGCCGTTCTACAGCCAGCTCGTCGGGATGTTCGGCCTCGCGATTCCGCTTGCCTACCTCGGCGCAGCCGGGCTGACGATCCCTGCGGTCGGGCCGATTCCAGTTCTCGGCGTGACGATCCCGGGCATCGACATCGCACCGCTCGGACTGCTGGGCCTGTACCTCTCGTTCATCGCCGAGACGGCCGCTCCCGCCGTGATCAACTACTACCGGTTCTCGACCGGTCACTGGAAGGCGATTAGTCGGGGGTATCGGCCCGGAGCAGCACCGAGCGACGATTAGCGAGCACGAGTGCGTGTTTCGGCCGCGACTGATCCGATATCGACGTGGATTTTCCGACCCAGAAAACGCGCTGGCATCATTAATACCACCCAGTGAGACTATGAAATCGGGGGACGAGACAGGTCCAACTCCCACCCCGCGTTGGTCCCTCATCCGATCACCCACTCGAACGGGTGTCCACCCCCACTGCGAGGGCGGCTCCCGACCCGCGCTCGTCACCCGTTCGACCCGCCCTCTCCCCCTGACAGCGCCTGTGCCCGCGCTGTCAGCCCCACTCCACTCTCACTCCACTCTCGCTTTCGTGGGGCGTGCTTCGGCCCGACACCTGCTGCTCGTTTTGACAGCCGTTGTGGTAATGAACGGTAACAGCGCCAATCGCGCCAATCGCGCCAATAGCGACGACAGCGACAACAGCGCCACCAGCGGTAACAGCGACAACAACGACAACAGCGCCAGTTACGAGGAGCCACCAGTGAAGAACGCGCGAATGCAGCCCGCTCACGGACAATCATCAACAGGCCGACTCACGAGCAGCGAACACAGACAGGGACACGAGGTGCGTCGAACCCAGTCGTCGCGCGCCTCCCACCAGCCCCGTCGATCAGCATCAGTGCTGTCCGTACAGCGAGTACATGATCGCAACCAGTCCGAGCAGTCGACTCAGATTCTCGGCGAACACCGTTACGATCCGATCCGTCGCCGTCAGCGTATTGAGCACGACGTTGAGCACGAACGGACACAGCGTCAGCAAGAGCAGCCCAACCGCGAGGTAGAACATCGACCGCGCATCGTTTCGTCGGTAGCCACGGTAGGCCTGGTAGGCGATCACCGTCCCGAACAGTGCAACGAGAAAGAGGCTGACGACGGTAAAGAGTTCGAACATCGTCGCCTCGTCGAGGCGAACGGGCTGGGCACTCATCGCATCCCCTCCCACATTCGGGTGAACTTGTCGGCGACGTCCTCTTCGTGGTAGTTCACCTGCAGATCGAACGAGCCATCCTCGAGTGAGAGTTCCAGTCGATCGAGATTCGCACTGTAGATGCTGTAGTGGTTGCCGTCCGGGGCAAGTTCGGTCTCTTCAGTGACGAGCCGGCACTCCTCGAGACGATCGAGGCGACGATAGATCGTCGGCAGGGACGCGTCACACCGGTCACTCAGTGTACTAGCAGACATGGGTTCGACGCTCGTGTGCGTGAGGATCTCTCGCGCGTACTCGTCGTCGAGTACCGAGAGAACGGTTGATAGATCGGTATCGGTATCCTCACTCACTGGTAGCTGTTCGTTTCGGCATCGCTATGAAAAACGGTCCGGTTTTTCTGACTGAGAAAAGACCCCATCAATCCGGTGTCAGTGCGGCCAACCCCTGCCTGAAGCCGAATAGACGCGTTCCACACTCACTCAGGTTATAGTCAGGTCTCAGCCAGCCACGCGAACAACAGCCCACGCACCCGCGCTTCCGCCTCGCGCGAGAAGATGTGTCCCTCTCCCTCAAACACCTGCACGAACACGTCCGTCTCGAGTACCCCCGCCGCGTCGAGGCTGTCCGAAACGGGCACCGAGTCGTCGGCCGCGCCGTGAAAGATGGCGACTGGCACGTCGAGCGTCCCCGCTACGTCCGCGAACGGATAGCTATCTAGGTCCTCGAAGAATCGCTCGTCGAGCCGTTCGCCGGTGTCGAACTCGAGTACCCCCTCGCGTTCGACGCGATTGCGGTAGCGGTCGAGGGTCGAGAGATCGGTGACGGGCGCGCGGGTTGCGACGGCGTCGATGCGGTCGTCGGTGGCGGCGGTGTGGAGGGCGACGGTACCGCCGAAACTGGAGCCGAAGAGGGAGAGTGAGCCAGCGTTGTTGTGGCCGTCCTGAACGCTATCGAGTACTGCCTGCAGGTCCGCGAGACGCGTACTGAGCGAGTGATCGACGAAGTCACGATCGGACGCACCACAGCCGCGGAAGTCGAACCGAACGGCGTTGTAGCCCTCGTCGACGGCGCGCTGGCAGCGCCGTTCGTAGCTGCCGGACTTGTCGCTTCGGAGTCCGTGACAGAAGACGAGCCAGTCGTCGGAGGGCGCTTCGTGGTGGACGGCGGCGACGGACTCTGATTCAGCAATGGACCCCGATTCGGCATTAGACTCCGATTCGGCAGTGGACTCTGATTCAGCAGTGGACCCCGATTCGGCGACGGACGATGAGCCGTCCGTAACAGAAACCGTGAACTCGCGTGGCATGCTCGCTCGTCCATTTCGTCCCGACGACCGTATTCGTTGAGGTCACACGGCGACGATCGGCCGGGCGAACCGATTCGGGAATCACGGTACTGAACTGCGGCCACGACAGGTTATCTCCTGCATAACTAATCAGTCGACGTGGCTGGCCTATGCCAATGTGGCCATGGGAACATGCAATCGTCGGCTACGTCGTCTACTCGCTGTTTAGTCATCTCGTCTACCGCGACGCGCCGAGTGGACTCGAGGCGTTCGCCGTTGTCTTCGCGTCCGTACTGCCGGATCTCATCGACAAGCCGCTGGCGTGGCAGTTCGACATCTTCGAGTCGGGGTACGCGCTCGGGCACTCCGTCTTCTTCGCAGTGCCGCTCGCGATCGTCGTCGGCGCGTTGGCCCGATCGGTGGGCCGTTCGCGTGCAGGACTCGCCTTCGGTCTGGGCTATCTGATTCACCTGCCGAGCGACATCCTCGACACCTACGTCCGCGGCGACGAACTCCGCTACGATATCGTGCTCTGGCCCGTCCATCCGGTCGAACCGATCGGCGAACACACCGACTTTTTCGGCGAGTTTACCCGTCTCTTCGGTCGCTACCAGCAGGAGCTGCTCGCCGGCGATCTCTCGACGTACATGTGGTTCCAGTTCTCTATCGCGGTGTTTGCAGCCCTCCTCTGGCTCTACGACGGCGCGCCGGTCCTCCGCGAGTTCCTCCGGGGCTGTCTCCGGGTCCTCTCGAGTGGGCGGTAGCGCGACGGTTCCAGTGTTCTCGGTACGGGGTGCGTACCAATCGTTCGGGACAGCCACACAGTTCACCGTCTGATAATGTTGTCATTTACTATCGTATCGATTCCAGTGAGTGTGTAGCTGTAATGAGCGAGACGACGAGGTGTCACCGATTCTCGAACGACTGTGACCGCACGCGGCCGAACCGGCGTTACCCACCGTCTATCGGCCGTCCTGTCGGTGCGCGGCGAAGGACTCGCCTGAACCGAGGTGCGAGTGCGAGACAGCCCTCGAAATCACTCCCAGTACCAGCGCTGTCAGCGGTGCTTGGGACAGTCACAGCCGCTGAATCGAGAGTCGACACCATCCACGACTACCGCCCTTTCCGGCAGGTGAGCACATGAGCATCGATCAGATCGGCTCCCGTCCAGCACAGGTAACTTCCCTCCCCGACGGTGCCGAGTTTGCCCTCTGTCTGACCCACGATGTCGACCGCCCGTACAAGGGTTTTCGGTCGCTGTACTACGCGACCCAGGAGCGCCCAGGCTACCACCTCCGGACGGCGCTCGATCGGTCGAACCCCTACTGGCAGTTCGCCGAGATCATGGAACTCGAGGACGACCTCGGCGTCCGGTCGGCGTTTTACTTCCTGAACGAACAGCATCTCTTCAGGGAGCGACCGCCGCGTGAGTGGCTCTCACCGGAACACTGGGTGCAACACCTCGGCCGCTACGAAATCGACAGCGACGACATCGCCGCTGCTATCCGCGACCTATCGACCGGCGGCTGGGAAGTCGGCCTCCACGGCTCGTATCACACCCAGCACGACCGCGATCGACTGCGAACTGAGAAGGTCGCACTCGAGTACGTCCTTGGCGAGCAGATATCCGGCGGCCGTCAGCACCACCTTCGCCTCTCGGTGCCCGAGACGTGGGCACACTACCGCGAAATCGGGCTCAGCTACGACACCAGTCTCGGTTCGACGACCGACTGTGGGTTTCACGACGGCTACCACCCGATCCGCCCGTTCGGCGACGAGTTCGTCGTCTTCCCGCTGACGATCATGGACCAGGCGCTTCCGGATCCCGCGACCAGTCCGGACGCCGCGCGTCGTACCTGCGAACGGCTGCTGGTCGATGCCGCCCGGAACGACGCCGTGATGACCGTTCTCTGGCATCCGCGCTTCTTCAACGAACGGGAGTTCCCCGGCCACCGCGCACTCTATCGGTGGCTCGTCGAGCGGGCACTCGAGTTGGGCGCGTGGGTCGGCTCACCAGGTGAGCTGTATGAAACGATCGACGCCGGAACGATCGAGAAGCAGTCCGTCTCGATCAGCACCGACTCGGAGACGGAGGCGGTGTCGACGACAGCACAGCCCGACCACGAGGAGTCGCGTCGTGGACGTGGGAATCGACGCGAGGAAGCCGCGCCACAGCTTCGCTCGGCGAGCAGCAGCGGAGGTGAGTCCTCCCTATGAGCAGTCGTCCAGCGGCGGTCGTCGCGGTCGTCGCCCTGCTCGTCCTGAGCAGTGTTGGCGGCGTCGCGCAGGTCGGCGACTCGGCGTCGACGCCGTCGCCGAGCACTTCGGCTTCGAACGCGCCGCCGTCTGACACCTACGTCATCGAACAGGACGGCTTCTGCCAGCAGATCGAGCCGCTCTCGAGCGGCGGCACGGTCGAGGCATTCTACGACTACCGCAACCACGAGACGCATCCGGAGGGCGTCGACCGACTGTACAGCTCCTACGGGACTGAACACCTCCAGGAGGACGATACGAGCATCCTGTTCCTTCACGAGGGCACCGACGGGCTGAGCCTCGTGATGATTCACGACCAAGTTGATGGGAACTCGTCCGGCGGTGCGGTGACGTTCGATATTGTCGGCCTCCCAGCGGAGTCCGAGTGGGTCGTCCAGGACGACAACTACACTGGCGAGACGAACATGGCCGAGTGGTACGGCGGCGACGGCTGGCTCGGTGCATCGTGGATCTGGGCCGAAGAGCGCACCGACGGTGGTGCGATCAACGGTGGACTCAACGATGCATTCGCGATGACGATCCACCCGGCGTTCAACGAGGACGCAGAGCACTACGACAACGACGACCTCTACGACCCCGACTTCCACGACGACGGCGAAATCAGCGACTGGGAGATCCTCTCCGGTGACGCGGACAATCCGGACCGAACGGACATCCCATCGCTCGACGACCCAGTCACGATCCGAACCGGAACGTGTGACGGCCCGTCCGTCTCGTACGATCTCCTCGGCGGCGGCAGCGGTGAAGACGACGCTGGGGATGCAGGGCTCGCAGCCTCGATCGAGAACGCAAGTCCTGCCGACCGGATACACTTGCGCCCGACGGCAGGCTCCGTCGAGGAGGTCCGATTCGACGACGTGTACGCAAGCGGCCTCGACGGCGACACCACCGTCACGTTCGAAAACAACCATCCTGACGACCTGCCCAACACTCCGGACGACGTCCCCGGATTCGGTTCGCTCGCCGTCACCGGCGAGCCCGCACTCGAGAACGTCTCGGGAACGGTGACGTTCACCGTGGACGAGGCAGTACTCGAGGAGCACGAGATTGCGCCGGAAGACGTCTCCCTCTACGAGCGGTCAACAGACGGCGCGGCATGGAACGAGTCGACGACGGAGTATCAGGGCTCCTCGGGAGCGACCCACGAGTACGCGGCGTCGGTCGAGTCACTCGAGGGGCTGACGGTTGCACAGGCCCAACCAGAGCCTGAATCGGGACTGTCGGCGATGCCCGGCTTCGGTGGCCTCGGCGCGCTCGTGGCACTCGCAGCGCTGGTCGGCTTGCTCGCGGTGCGGTACCGCGAGTAGAGACGGGTGACTCGGTTGGTGGCGGAGCACCGTCTACGATCTGTGTCTCCCGTGCCCCAACTCCTCCTCTCGCCGAAACGACTATTGACAGTGAATATGAACTATTGGCAATGGAGCGGTCAGGCCGTATCTGGCCACACATCGTCGGAAGGAGCCGAAACCGGCAGGTTCTCGTACTGGCTGTGATCGCCCTCGTACTGCTAGCTACCGGTGGATTCGTGCTCGGCCTTCCGGTTGGGTTCTCCCTCGGCTGGATCGCGGTAGCGTTCGGAATCGCTGTCGCCGCGGGGGCCGTGCGGGCAGGCCTCGTCCCAACTGTTGGATCACTCTGGCTCGTTACGCTCTGGTGGTTCGTCTGCCCGCCGCTCGTGGGGTATTTGACCGGCGACTGGGCAACAGCAACTCGGTACTCCTACCCGCGAGCACTGGGGTATGGATACAGTACTGCGGCCGCCGAGTTGCGCGGTGGGATCGAGGCTGGCCTCACGTCCGGTCTCGTCGCCGCAGTGCTCATCGGCACAGGCGGCTACCTTATCGGGACAGTGACGTCCTGGGCCGCAACCCAGCTTAAAAGACGCGGCTAACCACCGGCGAACCGTGATCAGTCGCTTCCCACGCCCATCGACTCCGACCCGGACCCCGACCCCGACCGATCCGAGCGAGCGTGCTGACCGAACTGCCGGGCCGACTCGAGTTCGTCGACAGCGCCTTCCGCGAGTGCCACGTCGACGATGAGATCTGAGAGGGGGACCGTGTCGGCGAGAAACTCGTCGCGGCGGCGCTGGTGGAGGTCGTCAACAGCCGTGTCGGCACCACCCGCGCCATCGCCGGTCGCGCCGCCACTGAACAGCGCCTCAATCTCGTCGCAGATCGCCGCCGGCGAGGCTACGTTTCGGATGAGCCCGCGCTTTTCGAGTTCGACGAAGTTTCCCATGTCGTCGTCGCCGACGAAGGAGTTCGAGCGGATCGCAGGCGTGCCGAGCAGGGCGGCCTCGGTGACCATCGTCTGGGTATCCGCGACGAGCAGGTCGGCGGCCGAAAGCGCGTCGTGGAGCAGCGCCGGGTGCAGATCGAACGAGCGGGCGGGCAGTCCCTCGAGATTGGCAGTGCCGCCCTCGTCCGAGACGAGCACCGTCACCTTCTCGGCCAACTGCTCGATGATCTGTCGGCGTTCGATCCCCGTAATTCCCTGCTTGCCGACATCGTGCTGGGAGCCGAAGGCGTTGAGCCGGAGAATTGCGAACGGCTCGTCCGCCCCGAGGTCGAGTGCATCCCGAACGTTGGGATTCGGCTCGTAAACGTCCGGATGGAGGTACGCACACTCCTTGAGTCCGTCAAAGACGTAGTGGTGATCGCCCAGATCCTTGCGGAAGGTGTTCGGTGTCAGAACGGTACGGGCGAACGGCGTCGAAATCGCGTGATCGAACGCCGCCGGTTCGGAGTCGATCAGCAACACCGTCGGGGTCCGCAGGACGGCACCCGTGTGGGCCGCATAGCCGCCCATCCCGAAGATCAGATCCGGATCGAACCGCCGCGCCAGCCGAATCGCCCGCACGTAGTGGGCCGGCAGGCGGCTCACGAGTGATCCCTTCGTCGTCCCGCAGGCACCGTAGACCTCGTAGGGCAGGTCGTCCCACTCGAGTAGCTCGACGGTGCAGGTGTACTCGCGGGCGAGGATTCGAACGTCGTGGCCACGCGCTCGAAGGTCACGAACGGCGTGTTTGTATAGATGGACGTGCGCCGGCGTATTGGTGAAGAACAGGAATTTCATGAAAGCGGTGTCTCCCGTGGGTCGGTGCTCCGCCAGCGAGGTTTGTTATCACCTTCATACCAGTTCGGACGAGCGTCACCGTGTACGACTGGTTCTGACTAACCGCCTGCTGTAGTGCCAGCACAGCGGGTAGCGAGCGTATAATAATGGGACGCAGCGGGGAGCGTCGGGTAGATGCAGTCGCAAGGATTTCCCGACACTGGTGGCGTGACCGAGACCGGCGGGCGAGTCGAGATGGGCGCGACGGCTGCGGAGGCCGTCGAGCAGTACGAACCCGTACTGGATGCGACGCTCGCGTACGCGCGCCGACACGATTATATCGGCCCGGACTACGGCGATGGGATGAGCAGCCAGCTCCTCCAGGCGCTCCCCGTCGAGAACCGCGTGTTGAATCTCGTCGTCCAGGAGACGGTCAAGCGCACGCCCGTCGACGTGCGGCCGCTGTTCCGCGTCGAGTGCAAGCGCAACTACAAGGGCGCGGCGCTGTTCGCGATGGCCAACCGGAACTACCAGCAGTTGGCCACACAGGACATCGCAGACCGCAGCGTCGCGGACCTGCCGTTCGACCCCGAAGGCGAGGCCAACCGACTCGTCGACTGGCTCGTCGACGAGCGAATTACGGACTACAGCGGTTTCTGCGGCGGGCATCGCCACCCGATTCAGCACCTCCACACCAAGGGCGTGCCGAGCGACCCCGACATCGTCTCGACCGCCTACGCCGTCAGAGCGTTCCTCCAGGCCGCACGTACCGACGACGCCGAGGAGTACGCCGATCTCGCCCGCACCGCCGTCGATTTTCTCGTCGAAGACCTGAACTACCGGGAAGTCGAGACCGGCGCGAAGGTGGACTACCACATGAACCACCCCGATGACTCCTACACCATCAACGCGGCCGCCATCGGGGCTCACATGCTCGTCGACCTCTACGACTACTTCGGCGACGAGGAGTACCGCGAGCGCGCGACGAAGATCCTCGACCACATCGCCACAGCCCAGACTGACATCGGCGGCTGGCCCTATCGCCTCCCTGCTTCCGCCTCCCACCTCTCGATGGACAGCCACCACAACGGCTTCGTCATCGAAGCCTTCCAGCACTACCGCGACGTGCTCGGGAGCGACCGCTACGCCGACACGCTCGACACCGCACTCGAGTTCTACCGCGAGGACCTGTTCGACCTCGACGGCGCGCCGAACTTCGACGAGGAAAACGCCTACCCGCGCGATATTCACGCGAGCACGCAGGGAATTCTCGTGTTCACGAAGGAGGGGGAACTCGAGTTGGCAGAGCGAATCCTCCGCTGGGTGCTCGCGAATCTGCAGGTCGAGGGTGAGGAGGGGCGATACTACTACCGGAAGTACCGCCACCACACGAAGCGGGTGACGTTGATGCGCTGGTGTCAGGGCTGGATGTCCTACGCGATGTCGGAGTTCCTGCTGGCGGTGGCGAGTGCGGACACCGACGTGCGGACAAGTACGGTGGTGAACTCGAGTGCGACCGAGATGGAGGCGGAGGCCCAAGCGCTGGCGCAGCCGACGACCGACGGTGGGCACCCACCGAACGACACTCGGAGTGGCTGTGACGATGAGACCGACCCCCAGTCATGAGTCTCCGAACGCAGGACGGTGACGTCGACGCCGATGCCAACGGAAACCAAACAGAGATACCAGCGGGAGCAGGGTCACCAGCAGACGGAGATCGGTGTCCGACGGGGGACGCGAACCACGCCCACAGCGTCGCCGAATCCCAGCGGGTGCTCGTCATCACCGGCCTCGCGCACAAGAACGAGCGCCACTACGGCCCACTCGCGGACGTGGCCGGAGAGACGACACTCGTCTCGCTCGCACCCGTCGAGGGCGTCGATACAGCCCGAAATGTCACCGTTCCCCAGGTCGGGCCGCGGCTCCTGCGCGTCGTCTTGCTCTTCGTCGTCGCGCTTCTCGAGGCCCGCCAGAACGAGTACGACGCGGTCGCCTCCATCTCGCTGTTTCCCTACGGCTGCTACGCGCTCGGGCTGAAGGCGATGTTCGGACTACCGGCCCACCTCGGCATCATCGGTATCGACCTCGACCATCACGCGACCCAGCGGTACGGCCCGGTCGTCCGCTGGCTGTTCAGACGCTTCGACATCGTGTCGGTTCCCGGCACCGACCACGCGGCCCGACTCGAGCGCTGTGGTGTCCCCGCCGAACGAATCGCTTGGCTGACGAATCCGATCGACGTCGAGACCTACAGGCCCGAAGCGGCCGATACTGTCGACGACGATTCTGACTCTAACTCTGACTCCGACTTCGACTCCGACGACGAGGACGAGGACGCCGCCGCCGACTACGACTATAACTATGACTTCGTCTGGGTCGGCCGCTTCGGCCCCGAAAAGGACCCCCACCGATTCGTCGCGGCGATGGACGCACTCGAGTCCCGCCGACAGAACGCCGAGTACACCGCCGTCATGGTCGGCGACGGTGCCCTCCACGACGAGGTCGCAGCGCACATCCGGGCGCGCGGACTCGAGGACACGATCGAACTCGCAGGCTGGGTCGACGACCCGATCGATTACTACCGGTGCTCGCGGGCGTTCGTGCTCACCTCCGAGCGCGACGCGCTCCCGCTCGTGTTGCTCGAGGCGATGGCGACCGGACTCGCGCCGATCGTGCCTCGTGTCGGCTCGATTCCGGACGCCGTCACGGACGGCCAGAACGGGATCATCGTCCCGGACCGACAGCCGGAGACGATCGCCGCGGCGATGGAACGATTGCTTGACGAGCCCGAGCTGCGCCGCTCGCACGCGAGCGCGGCGACTGAGGTCCGCAACTCCTTCTCGATGGCGCAGGCCGGTTCGGACTGGGCGCGGATCGTGTGCGCGATGGCCGAGACTGGGGGCTCGCAGCACCACTCGAGTTCGAGTCGCTAGCCCTCGCCCAACCAGTCAGGATCGGACCCGCTACGCCAGGGTAACGACGTGGTAACAAAACCGTCAGTCATCACACGCTGACCTACATGGACATCGAACGACTCGACCTCGCGGCGTGGGACGATGCCCTCCCCGCCCGCGGCTTCGACGTCTTTCACGACCCCGACGCGCTCGCCGTCCTCGACGCCCACTCAGACGGCGAGTTGCGGCTGTACGGCGCGTTCAAAGGCCAGCAGGTCGTCGGCCTGCTCCCCGTCTTCGTCGACGACAAGCCGGTCGGGCGCACGATCTTCTCGCCCCCGCCGGGACTCGGCGTCCCGCGACTCGGCCCGATCATCACCCCCAACAGCCCCAAGCAACGCAAGTGGGAGCGCATCAACGCCGCGCTCGCCGAGGGCGTCCTCGAGGACCTCGAGACCGACCGGCGCTCGACGCTGTTCCGAATGACCTGCCCACTCGAGTACGCCGACCCGCGACCGTACGTCTGGAACGACCTGGCGGCCGAGCCGTCGTTCACCTACGTGGTCGACCTCGAGGACTGTGCGGACGTCGAGGACGCGATGGCGGGCTTCAGCAAGAGTCTGCGGAACGAGATGCGCCGGTACGACGACCTCGACCTCTCGATCGAGACGGAAGGGATCGACTCGGCGCTACGGATCTACGACGACGTGGTGACGCAGTATGAGGAGTACGACGACACCGCGCCGATGTCTCGCCCGTTCCTGCGGGACCTCCTCTCGAGTCTGGACGACGACCGCTGGCGAGTGTACGTGGCGCGAACGCCCGACGGCGAGTACAAGAGCGGCATCATCACGCTGTTCTCGAACGACCTGGCGTACTACTGGCAGGGCGGCGTCACTGCCTCCTACGACCACGTGAGCGTCAACAACTGCCTCCACCGGATGATTCTGGAAGACATCGTCACGGAGCCGGCACTCGAGTCGGTGACGGGGTACGATCTGGTCGGTGCGAACACGGAACGTCTCTGTGAGTACAAGGGGAAGTTCAACGGCGAGCTGCGGCCGTACTACACCGTGGAATCGTCGGGACTCGAGATGACGCTCGCGAAGTCGGCGTACGAGCGGGTCGCTGGCTCGTTGAAGTGAGTGTGCGTAGCGAAGGAGTGAGGTGGTGTTGCCGTCACTGGACTCCTTCCTGCGGTGCTGGCGACGCCGTCTTCTGGCCACGGCCAACGATCACAAGAGATCCGAAGTACACGAGTAACCCGACCCAGAGGTACGCCCAGGGATCAGTCGCGGCGATAACTGTGAACAGGCCGTCGACTGCAGCCACGAGCAGCATACTGACGAAGGCGTAGTAGCCAGCCTGATAGTAGCGGCGTTGTTTTCGCTCGATGTCGGCGTCGGAGCTGTATCTGACCTCCTCGATGGACAGCAGTCCGTATCCGATCATCACTCCCGTCACGACATACACACCAGCAAGCAGTATCCAGGGATCGCCGCTGTAGACGTTGTGTCCGGTGAATACGAGCGCAAGTGCGATTCCGGATCCGATCAGCAGGCGGCCGTTTCGTTGTTGCTCGGCGACAGTCGCAGGTGGAGACAGCAGGGAGACCATAGCTGCGTTGTCACGTGTCTCTCGTATATGTCTGGTGAATGTCCAGTTTGGCGCTGTCAGAACGCCATAGAACGGTCGCGTGTCGGTGACGTGGACGGTAAGAACCACCTACGCGTCGTCGGCAGCCATCCGTATCCCGGTCATACGTGACACCGCACTCATTGCGCAACGAGTGCGTTCAGTCGTCGGTCGACGAACTGAGAACGTATCGGCATCGGCGACACCGCATCACCGTCACGTTCGCTTGCGTACACTGCTCTTAACTAACGTTCGGGATTCTGTGGTCTGACTCATGGCTCTCTTCGGCGCGGGACAGCGGACGCTTTCAGCGGTGATCGATCTCTCCGTGGCGGTGCAGGCGCTCACCGGTATCGACGGACACAGCGACACTTATACTCTCCCTCACACGTACCCCGACAGGAAAACACACCCTCACACGCAAACGCACCGACGCCGATACCGACTAAACCGAGAAGGTGACCAGCATGAGCGGTGAGCCGTGGACCCACTCCGTCGTCGTCCCGGCGATCACGGCCCCCAGTAGCGTTGCCTGCCTCAGAACACTCGGGCGACGCGACATTCGGACCATCGTCGTCGCAGAGGACGAAACCGCACCAGCCTTGCGCTCGAGGTACTGCGACGAGGCCGTCCCGGTTCCGGACCCCCACGAGGATCTGGTCGCCTACAAGGACGCGCTGCTCGCCGTCGCCACGCGCTCCGACGTGCAGACGATAATCCCCGTCCGAGACGTCGACGTCTACGTCCTCGCGAAGTACCGGTCCGAGTTCGCCGACCACGTCGCCACCCCATGGCCCGACATGGACACCCTCGCCAGCGCACAGGACCGAATCCGACTCTTCGACGCCGCCGAGGAGGCCGGGGTAGGTGTTCCAGAGACGGGGGTACTCGAGTCCGACCCCGATTTCGGTTCGGACGCCGACCGGCCGTGGAGTCAGGAGTGGATCGTCAAGGCACGGTATGCGGTGCTCGCCGACGAGTACGTCGACGGCTACGGCCCCGAACAGTACGTCGATCCGCCGAAGACGGAGTACCTCCGCCCCGGTGCCGAGCCGGATATCGACGCGCTCACGCGGGAGATGGGCCATCAACCGCTGCTCCAGGAGTACGTTCCCGTCACCGACGAGTACGGCTTCTTCGCGCTCTACGATCACGGCGAACCGGTCGCCACGTTCCAGCACCGCCAGATTCGCGGCTACAGCTACGCCGGCGGCGCGAGTTCCTACCGGGAGTCCGTTCGCATCCCGGCACTCGAGGAGGCCGGCCGAGATCTCCTTGGGCACCTCGACTGGCACGGGCTGGCGATGGTCGAGTTCCTCCGGGATGCGGACGGCGAGTTCAAGCTGATGGAGATCAATCCGCGGTTCTGGTCGTCGTTGCCGTTTTCGGTGCAGGCGGGTGCGGACTTTCCGTACTACTACTGGCAGCTCGCAAACGGGGAACGCGAGGCGATCGAACACAGTTACCAGGCGGACATCGCCGGCCACCTGCTGCGCGGAGAACTGCTCTATCTGTACTCGATCCTGTTCGATGACGTGGAACTGGCGGAGAAGCCCTCGTTCACGGGCTCGCTCTCGGAGATTCTGTCGTCGATCGGCCGTGAGACGCGGTTCGATTACGCGAGCCTCGACGATCCGCGGCCGTTCGTTCGCGACCTGCGGAACGCGTATCAGTACTACAAAGAGAAAGAATCGGTCAAGTAGCGTGCATCGTCGAGATCACGCCCCCGACGGTGGGTGGGTCAGTCCCGACAGCTGCAGTCGGAATGACTGTGATCAACTGTCCAATTGACCGACTGACCAGTTCGACGGCTGTATCGCTACAGCGCGTCGTACTCGACGGAGACGTTCGCGTTACCCGCGAGCCGGAAGTTCTCGATGTCGCCGCTGAACTCGTAGGCGTCACAGGCGTTGGCGATCGTTCCGGAGACGGTCGAACCTGAGACCGAACCGCTCTGGGAGCCCAGGTACGGCGTGTGTCGGACATCGCCGGTAACGTCGAACGAGAACGTGGTTTCGCTGCTGGTGCCACAGGCGTCGATGACGATGACGTTCGTGAGGTCGTCCGATGGTTCATCTGGTTCGTCAGACTCGTCACCGTCGTCACCCTCGTTCGTGTCGTCATCGTCCGGCTCACCACCGGTCTGTTCGATAATCTCGTCGGGATCGAGACGTTCGCCGTCGAGTTCGACCCACATCACGTCGGGCTGGCCGATCTCGATCGACGTGATCGTTCCATCGACACGGAACGCGTCACCGTGGCCGCCGCCGGTTACACCGCCAGCGTGCCAGCCGTCGTCGGTCTCCTCGACGAAGTCCTCGGAGGTGTACGTCCCGCCTTCGATGCGGCCGCCAGACGGCGTTGGATCGGGAGCTTCTGCAAACCCAACCGGTCCGTCGGCAGTGAACTCGTAGCCAGCGTATCGGGCGTCGGGTTCGGTGACGAACGAGAGAAGGTGGCCGTCAGCCGGCTCCTCATTTCCCGAATCGGCCTCGTCATCCTCGTCGCTGCCGTCACCTGGCCGTCCTGACCCTGACGAGCCGGATGCGGCTTCCTCCGCACTCAGTGGAACGCCCTCGACCTCGCTTGGTTCGGTTCGCTGTGGTGTTCCGGACGACGAGCCGTGAATCGCAGCACCGCGATTGTCCTCAGTTCCGTAGCGGGTGTTCGTGACCGTCACTTCGGCGTTCTGGCCCTTCACCCAGTCCGGTGCACCGCATCGGACGTCTGCGTGTGGCGAGCCGGAGATGTCACAGTCTTTGACTGCCGTGTGCTCGTAGTAGCCCCAGAAGCCCTTGTCACAGTCGACGGCAACACAGTTCTCGATGATCGAGCCGTCGGTACCGACGCGGAAGCCGGCCGCACGGGAGTTGCGCGCGTAGGAGTCCTTGATTACGACGGGACCGCCGCCGCCTGCACCACTTGGGTGTCGCGAGGAGTCCCCAGGGTTGCTCGCGTAGATCGAGTTGTCCGGGCAGTTCTGAATGTTGACGTTCCGTATCTCGAGGTCGCCAGCGTGACCGTTGGCCACGTTGATGCCGGTGATCCCGGGATAGGTGTTGTCGTTTTCGCTGCCCATGAAGTAGACGTTCTCGATCAGTCCGCTCGCGTTCGGGCTGTTCACCTGGCAGATAATCGCGTCTTCTTTGGCAGTACTATCCCAGTTGCCGCGGAAACCGACGTTGCGAATCTCCCAGTTGTCGGCGATTGCCCGAATGTGGAACTTCGCGTTCGATGCCGTGATGTCGATCAGGACGTTCGAGAAGGACTCGCCGTCACTCAGACGAACCGTTTCGGTCTGGCCTGCGCCAACTTCGATCACGTCGTAGTCCTCGGCGGCTGCGCCGACCCCGGACATCGTGACAGCTGCTGCCGCCGAGCCAACGAGGCCGAGGTAGCCGCGCCGACCAAGTAGGCTGTCATTACCGGCTGAAACGCCGTCTGCTGGTTGTTGATCGCTAGATCCGTCGCCATCCAATACCGTATCGCGTGCCATACAGTCAGGAGTTTTGAAGTCAGGATCATAAACTTTCCGTTTATCCTAATTTAGACAGGAGATACAGTCAAGTTATCGTGATATAATATATAGAATCCAATGAATGTATGTTCATTGGATTTTATGAGAAACATATAGGAGATTCACCCCACCATTCTGGGCCAGGAGGAGATCATCGGACCGATCATCTCTGGCCTTCGAAATCGAACGCATTCATGGAATCCAGATAGTAGACTTTTCGGACAGATCGGGTACTCGCTACATTGTGTTGTCAATCGCTATCGGAAACAGCAGCTGAGTGATTCCGACTCGCGTCTCACGTCTTGGTACGTCTCGGTACTCGAGTACCCGCACGCGCACTTGGCGGTCCACGAGAGGGGGGGGTGAGAGCGTCAATGCCTCCCGAGTGACGTCGCGCGGTTGCCCGATCGATTCGTGGCCGCACGCTGCCGTTCCCTCACGGCGAACTGGACGAAAGCACTGAACGGAGTAGTGAGGACCGCGAGGACGAGGACGAGGACGAAGACGAGGGAAAGAACGAACGGCGGCTCAGGAGAGGACGCTCTGTACGTCGAGCATGCCACTCGTCACCGAGATCGTCGCCCAGACGAGGATGCCGACCGCGACGAGCGCGAGCAGCGACACCAGGTTCGTGACCATCGGCAGCGCAACCACGACGACGGCAGCCATACAGAGTGCGATTCCCGAAACCGCGACCACGGACTGTCCGAGGGACGGCAACGAGATCGGGAGTTCGGACCGGATGAGGTAGATGTTCACCGCGATCATGATGCCGTAGCTGACGACCGTCGAGATCGCTGCGCCGGCGATGCCGATGGTCGGAATCAACAGCAGGTTCAGCCCAAAGTTGAATCCGCCGGTCACACCCTTCGAGATCGCGCGGTGTTTCGCACGCCCGAGGTAGTCGAGCGCGTCGTTCGTGATCTTATCGATCGCCTGGAAGACGATGAAGAACGCGAAGATCTGGATGACGAGCACCGCCTCCAGGTACGCCGGTCCGAAGACGTACTGCACCAGCGGCTCGGCGACGACGATCAGCCCCGCCGCAGCGGGGATGTAGAACAGCACGCTGTGTTTGAACGTCGTCTCGTAAACGTTGGCGGCCTTCTCGAGTTCCCCGTTGGCCTTGTACTCGCCGTAGGAAGGCGAGACGGTGAACCCGAGCGAGCTCGCCGGCGCGATAACGAAGTCCGAAATCTGCTTTGCGAGCACGTAGTAGCCGACCGCCGCCGGCGTGAGGAAGACGCCGATGAGCAACGTGTCGACCTGTTTGTAGACCACGTTTGCCCCGTCCGAAACGGTCAGCGGCAGACTGTACTCGAGTAACCGTCGTCGCAGGCCGGGCTCGCGTTCGTCGGCGGCGTCGAACTCGCCGAGCAGCCGGTACAGCAGGCTGAGACCGTAGACGGCACCGAGCACGTAGCCGAGGACGTAGCCGGTGAGCGCGCCGATAACGCCGAAGCCGGCGACGAGGAACACGAGAACCGAAAGCAGCGTCGTGACGTTCGTGAGGATCGTCACGCGCGCACTCCAGGAGATGCGGTTGAAGCCCTGGAAGATCGTGTGCACGTAGGAGTTGATCGTCCAGCAACTGATGTAGACGACCCCGAGCGCCAGCAGCGGTGCCAGCTCGCTCTCGCCGAACAGTGTCGCCAGTTGCTGGTGGAACACCGCGACCAGGATCGAGACGGTCAGCATCACCGCAGTCAGGAATTTGAGCGAATCTCGGATGATGTGGGGAACTTGTCCAGGATTCGTCTCCCGAAACTCCGCGAGATACCGCGCCGTCGACCGGGGAATGCCGAGGCGACTGAACAGCAGCGAGGCGCTGAAGACCGAAATCGCGAGAAAGAGCAGGCCGTACTCGTCGGGCGTCAAAAACAGGCTCGCGAGCGACACCATGAGCACGCCCTTCGCGATCGTCCGGACGATTTCGGCGACCAGCGTCGCCCTGAAGCCGCGAATAATCTGTTGTTTCATTCAGAACGAACCAAACTGCGCCGTCTTAGATCGTCGCCGGTGTCTCGACAGTGGTGGTACTCGAGTCCCGGAGCGACTCGATCAGTCGGATCGTCCACTTCGAGGACTCGAGCGAGACCGGCATCTCGGTGCCGGCCTCGATGGCGCGAGCGGTTCGATCGAACTGGGCGTAGTGGGCGTTCATTTTGATCGCCGTCTCCCAGTCGTCGTTGAGTTGGCCGTCGGCGACGAGTTTGGCGTTCGAGAGCAGCCCGGAGAGGTAGCCCGCCGAGCGGGTGATCGCCTGCTTGCCCTTCTTGAGCGAGGAGAGGTGGTACTCCTCGTCGACGGTCTGAATCGTCTGCAGGACCATATCGAGTTGAATCGACTTCTCGGTGCCGTGGACGTAGATCTCGTGGCGTGGCTTCGAACTCGAGAGCATCTTCAGGCTGCAGAGCACGTCGTCTTCGGTGACGTACTGCAACTGGGCGGAGTCGTAGGCGAACTCGTCGTCATAGTCGCCGACGAGTCGGGTGGTACTCGAGATGGACTCCTCGCTTTCGGGGAAGCCGCTGACTCTGAGCGCGGAGTAGATGGGGTGGGGGAGTCCCTCCTCGAACTCGCCGCCGGGGAGGTCGAAGACCCAGGTGCCACGATTCGCTTCGTCCGGCGTCGACAGTCCCGTGTAGATCAGGTCGACGCCGCGGATCTCGCCGAGTTCGCCGGCGTGGATCATCCGGCGAGCGGTTCGCATCACTGGATCGAAGTTGTGCTGGTGGACTGGCGAGACTGGGACATCGTGCTCGTCCGCGTAGGCTTCGAGCTCCTCGAGTTCCTCGATAGTTTCGGTGACCGGCTTCTCGATCAGCAGCGGGACGCCGGCGTCGATTGCGCGCTTTGCCAGCGGGAGGTGGCTCTGAACCGAGGTGCAGATGTGGAGCCAGTCGAGTGACTCCTGTGCGAGGAGGTCGTCGATGTCGCCGTAGGGTGTGATGTCGTACCGGGAAGCCGCCTCGCGCGCCCGGTCGATGTCGAGGTCGCAGATGCCGACGAGTTCGGTCCGCGGGTTCTTGTCGATTCCCGAGAGATGAACCTCCGAGACTGTGCCGGCACCGACTACTGCCGTTTTGACTGTCATTCTCCTCCGAAAGACGAACACAGAGTGCTATTGTTATAGATCTGTTACCGATTTCACGCGGAAACACGGCCGATACCGTGCGCTACTGAAATCGGTCACGCGTCGGCAACGGCTCCCTTCCGCGTAGTGAGGCAATGGTAGCTGGTGGTTGTGCGGGGGTACGGGCGAGGAATCATCACACATTCGGCCGGGCGAATCGACCGATTCCCTGGCGGTGATCACAACGCCAGAGAGTGGGTGAGAGCGAGGACCGTAGAATCGAGAACAGTCGGCGTGGGTGAGAGCGAGAAGACAGCAGACAGTCACACGCTCGGGGTGGGAGCGACAGCGCCAGTGATCGACGGCCAACGGGATCAGATGTCGCTCATGTTGGCATCGATGTAGTACCGGTCGAACTCGCCGTTCGTGTGAATACGGTTCACGCCGGGTTCGTTCTCGAGCGCGCTGAAGTCGCCGTCGCTGTGACGAAGTTCGCCGTAGGCGTACACCTCGCGGTCGTAGTCGTACTGACTCACCACGAGATAGCGGTCGTCGTCGTACTCCGCAACGAGTCCGGAGCCGAACGCCGATTCGGGCACGTCGAAGTGGAGGCGCATTCGCTCGTCGTTGCCGTGAATCGCGTCGTCGAACCGATTCGGACCGTTTCGCAGGCCGACGATATCGACCTCGTTGGCTTGGGTGTCGAAGGCGGTCTCGTAGCCGCTCATCTGCTGGTCGCTGACGTGTGGCGACGGGTTGTACGTGTACGGTGAGGGGAAGACCGCCACGAGCGACAGCAACAGGAGGAGCGCGAAGCCGACGGCGAGCAGCGGCTGTCCCGAGGGGACGAACCGCGACTCACGCCACCGTCCCGAGACGCGGCTGGTCAACCCGTAGATCGCGATCGCACCGAGCAGCGTCACGAAGACCATCATCAGCCCGAAGACGCGGAAGTACATCGTCGAGCCGGGTGCGAGGAAGTAGATGACGAACAGCGGTCCCAATCCGACGAGTGCGACGGCAAAATACAGCGTCTCTGGTCGAATTCGGGCGAGCCACTCGGAGTTTCGCGCGCCGATAGCTGCCAGAATAAGTCCCGCGGCGAGCAGCGTAAAGAGGAGATGGACGGCGAATAGCTTGACAAAGATTTCACCGAGACCGCTCCCGAGTGCGCCGAGCGAGGCACCCTGCATCGCGACTGTATCTCCGGCCCCGCCACCATCCCTGAGGATAAAGTCGACAGCCGCGCTCAGGAAGTGGTCGATCATCCCGCTGAAAAAACCGTGATTCGACGTCCAGCCGAGAAACAGCACGACCAGGAACAGCGCCTGGCCGTACATCGGCGTCTGGCCCGCGATCCGCCCCTCCGACGCGATCCGGCGTGCCAAAAACTGTACCAGCGAGATGCCGAGGAAGACGACGATCAGGTGTGCGACCAGCTGTGGGTGGTAGACGACCGTCGCGACAGAGACGAGCGCGAAGGCGGCACCGACGGCGGACACCGTCGCAAGCGAGCGGTCGGCACGGAGATACTTCGCGAAGAGGAAGAACAGCAGTGCCGAGAACAGCACGGCCTGGGACATCGCGTGTGCGGTCATGTACATCGAAATCGTCGTGATCGGCAGGAGAAGGAACGACGAGAACGCGGCGATCACGACCGCGCGGCGGTCTGAGACGATCGTTCCGGCACAGAGCGGGATGAAGATCCAGAAGACGACCATCGTCGCGAGGATCGCGAGGAGCAACGACTGCTCGAGTGGGATGCCAACCGCGGCGTTGATCATCGCGGTCACGGTGTGGATGCCGGGATAGTACAGATCGAACGGAACGATGGTTCCCTCGGCCATCGCCCGCGCCCAGCCGAGGTGGGTAAGCGCATCGTGGTGGCCGAAGAACCGATAGCCGCGGATCAGTGGGAGTCCGGCAAAGACGATCATCGTGAGCCCGCCCAGGACGAGGGCGAGCGGCCGGCTAGTGAACAACCGGGTATCCTCGCCGTCGACTGCTTCGGTTCCAGCCCGCGTCCCCGGTCCCACCCACGACGGAGGAACGAACGCGACCGCGAGTGCGATCGCCATGGCGACCAGCAGCCCGGCCCAGACGCGACCCGGCGTCATCGTGTAGAGCGAAAGCTCGTACCCGGCGGCGGGTGCACCGCGAGCGAGAAGCGCGCTGACAGCGACTGCGAGGAAGCCAACCGCGAGGGCGAGCTTTCGGAACGGTTCTTCGGTGACGGCTGACTGAGGAGACATTCGGAGCTGGCGCGACATTATCCCGTAGCTATCCTTGTTATTCACCGGTTGCGACCGGTAAGTCAGCGAGTACCGAACGTTGAACTCGGACACCGGACTGCGCTCGAGCATTGCGAGGGGACAACCGAATTTTAAGGCGAAGCGACACGAACTGGCAGGAGTGATGGTCCCTGGCAGTTTGCCCGATACGTCCGACTTGCACGACTCGCCCGACTCAACCGGCTCGATCGATTCGCCGGAGTCGTCCCGCTCGTCCGAGCCGCGTAACTCGCCCAACGCATCAACGGCGAGCACCCTGGTGACCGACGGCGGCACCCCGACCAGCGACTCGGCCGCCGATCCCCAGCGCGACACCGCAGCCGACGTCCGGGAGGGAACCAGAGACGCGCTCTACGACACGATCGGAACGGTGGCCCTCCTTGGATTTTCGCTGCTCTTTCTTGCTGCCGGAACGAGTGGGATCGTCACTGCCGACTCGACGACAAGCGGCGCACTCGGTGTCGTGCTCGGACTGGTCGGCATCGTACTCGCCGCGATCGCATTCGATGTCGTCCCGCTGAGTCGCGAGTGAGTTCCCCGCCGGGCGGCTGGCGGGGTCGCTCCGTTCGGCTGTCCACGCCCCACCTCATCCTCTACTCCACCCGTCACCTTTCATCTCTCAGTTCTCAGTTCTCAGCTCTCACCGACAGCCCCAACAGATCGCAGTCACCTCGATCGCTACGAACACCTCCTCAGTACGAACGGCCACTCCAAGAACGCTGCTCGCAACTGCAGTATCGTCTTCGACTCGAGTACACCTGTACTCGAGTCAGGTCGATCGTGTCGAGTCGGGCCGAGTCGTGTTGGATTCGGATTAGGATTCGAGAAGTGGAAAACGGAGGGGACTGGGGTAGTTAGTCGTCGCTGTCGTCGCTATCGTCATCGTCGTCATCATCCTCGTCGTCATCGCTGTCATCCTCATCATCCTCGGCACCGTCCGCATCACCACCCACAGCATCCGAATCCGCAGCGTCGACAGTCACCCACAGATACGTCGACCGATCCGCGTTCTCGATCGTCGGCGACTCCGGCACTGACTCGTCGTACAGCAACACCGCTACTCGAACCGTGCCGCTCTCTGCCTCCGGCGTCATCGACATCTCGTCCTGAGTCGATTCGCCGTCTGCGAGGGTGTACTCGAGTCGGTCGTGTTCGAGCCGGTCTAAGACCTCGCCGTCGTCGACCCACTGCTCCTGGACGACGGCGGTGTAGGCCTGCTCGGACTGTTCCTGGTTCTCGAGGTCGATTGCCAGTGAGACGGACTCGTTCGGAGCGGTCGTCGTCTCGTAGTCGGTGGCGACCAGTTCGCCGTCGTCGTCCTCAGTGAGCAGTTGCAGTTCGGTGTACTGCTCGCCATCCTGTGGCGAGACGAGCGCGTAACCGACGCTGGAAAGGGCGATGAGCATGCTCGCGACGAGCAGGAGGTTGACTGCGGTGTGTACCGCCGAGTCGGTGCCGAACAGTGCCGCGTGGACGGTGTCGTACGCGCGAGCGAAACTGAACTCGTAGCGATTCTGTTCGGGGATGCGAACGCGTCGAATACCAGCGAGGAAGGCACAGACGAGTACGAAGCCGCTGATGAGGGCGACGACGGCCACCGAGGAGAATGAGTAGGGCGTGAGCGCGATGACGATACCAAACAGCGGGAGGAGGGCGACACTCAAACCGAACGCAAGCGCGGCGCGTTCGACACCGGTTACGGTGAGGGTCTGACCAAACAGCGGCGTTGCGACCGTTTCCGATGGCGGACTCTCCCGTGGGAAGAGCACGGAGACGGCGGCGTACCCGGGTGCGACGAACAACAGCGGGAAGCCGACGGCGGCGCGGAGGACGGGAGACGACACGTCGACGATCAACAGGAGAAGGGCTGCAACGATGGCGACGCCGGCGATGCCGACCAGATCGGTCGGGAGCCGAGCCACCGCTCTCGTTCCTCGCCCGACGGTCGCGAACGGCTGTGTGTCCAGATCCAGAATCTCTTTCATGTATGCGTCAGTTATCCACCACTCGACTGGTTCGGACATTGTTACTAGTCGCGTAACCGACTGTTCGGATTCGGTAGCCGTTGCGGTACGTACGGCTATCGTGCGATTGCCGATGATCCACAGCGAAGCCACGGTGCTGACGCACCCCGGTGAAATCGGAGTGGAGTGAAGTGGGGTACTCGAGTACGGAAACAGGTCGCTTACAAAGTGTACAGCGGATGGGATCCACGATATGGACAGGAGTGTACCTCCAGACATTGACGCAGACACCCAACGCGGTGACGGTTCGCTCGCCCCCAGACCATGTCTTCTCGCCCCCAAATTGCTCGGAGGTGGCTGTGGACGATGAGCATCGACGTTCGCGTCGCCACAGAAGACGACCGTGAGCGCTGGAACGACTACGTCCGGCGCTCACCACAGGGAACGCTGTGTCACGAACTCGAGGCGCTCTCAGTGCAGGCCGACCACTCCGGGTCGACGCTGCACCCGCTGATCGGCTTCAAAGGACAGGAGCCCGTCGGCCTCTTCCCGGTGTTCGAACTCAAAAAGCAGTTCGTGACGACCGTCTTCTCGCCGCCGCCACACATCCGTGTCCCCTACCTCGGCCCGGCGTTTCTGAACATGGGGAAGCTCAAACAGCGAAAGCGCGAACGTCGACGCCAGCGCTTCATGGACGGCTGTCTCGAGTGGATCCAGTCCGAACTCTCACCGCGATACGCCCACATCCGGACCAGCACAGGCGTCGAGGACGCACGGCCGTTCAAGTGGAACGAGTTCGACGCGACGCCGGAGTACACCTACGCGGTCGACCTCACGCGCGACCGCGAGGATCTCCTCATGTCCTTCAGCAGCGACGCGCGAAGCAATATCACGAACGCCGACGAGGACGAGGACAACTACGAGGTTACCGTCGGCGACTCCGAGGAGATCGCTCTCATCCACGAGCAAGTGAAGCACCGCTACGAATCACAGGACATCAGCTTCGGCGTCCCACTCGAGTTCGTCCAGGACCTCGCCGACAGAACGGCGACCGGTGCCGTTCGACCCTACACCCTGTGCGTCGACGGGGAGTTCGTCGGCGGGATTCTGGCACTCGAGTACGGCGATAGAACGGGGCGGTGGATGGGTGGCGTACGGACGGATGCGGACGTCGACGTGCCGACGAACGATCTGCTGGACTGGGCGATCATGGAAGACGGAATGGAACGCGGCCTCGAGACGTACGACCTCGTGGGAGCGGATACGCGCCGGATCAATCGCTACAAGGCGAAGTTCAACCCGGAACTCGAGACCTACTACAGCCTGGAGTACGGCTCGTGGGGGATGAAGACGGTGGCGTCGTTGTACGATTCGGTAAAGTAGCACAGCGAACCCGCAGCAAACTGCGGTAGGTCCCAGTTACCCACCGTTTTGCACTGGCTGACTGTTGCGTGCTCGTGACCGGGTCCGATTCCGTCGATGGCCATCTAGCCGCGGAATGAAGGTAACCGCACACATAACGAAAGGTCAAGGCCGGGGACGCTTCCTCGATGAACGACGATTCGTCGCTGCAGACCCTGCTCGTCGGGATCGACGCGGCCTGCGACCACGTTCTCGAGCCGCTGTTCGAGGCCGGCGACCTCCCGACGCTCGAATCGATCTACGAGGACGGCGCGAACGGGCCACTCGAGTCCCAGATTCCGCCATGGACGGCGAGCGCCTGGCCGTCGCTCTACACCGGCAAGAATCCGGGCAAACACGGCGTCTTCGGCTTTCTCTCCTTCGATGGCTACGACTGGGACGTCGTCAACGCCAGTGACGTTCGTGAGCCCGCCCTGTGGGAACTCCTCTCCGAACAGGGACTCACGAGCGTCGTCGTCAACGTGCCGGTCACCCACCCGCCGCGCGAGTTCGACGGCGCGGTGATCCCCGGCTACACCGCACCGGAGAATCCGGCCTGTCACCCCGAGGGGCTATTAGAGGACGTCCGCGAATCGATCGGTGAGTACCGCGTCTACCCCGACGAGGACGCCGACGATCTGGGCGGCGCGTACGCCGACTGCGTCCGGATGCGCGGCGAAGCCTTCCAGTACCTCGCGGATCGGTTCGATCCCGAGTTCGGCTTCCTCGAGTTCCAGGCCACGGATTCGATCTTCCACAAGGAGCCCGAGAACGAGGCGGCGATCCGCGAGATTTACCGCGAGGTCGACCGCCAAATCGCCGATATTCTCGAGACGCACGACCCAGACACCGTGATCATCGCGAGCGACCACGGCATGGGTCCATACGAGGGTCACGAGTTCCGGGTAAACGAGTTCCTCCGCCGCGAGGGCCACGTCGAGACCACGAACGGCGGCGAGGGGATGCCGACCTGGGCGACGGTTCGCGACGACTCGCTCAAAGACGGCAAGGAGACGACCCAGCGCGAGCAGGGCCTCTCCGAGCGTGCGATGGCCGCCGCCGCGGGCGTCGGGCTCACGAGCCAGCGCATCGAAGCCGTGCTGGAGCGCCTCGGACTCGCCGAGTTCGCGGCTGCCCACGCGCCAACTGGACTCGTCAACGCGGGTGCGACGCAAGTCGACTTCCCGAACTCCCGCGCGTATGTCCGCTCGCGCATCGAACTCGGTGTCCGGCTCAACGTCGAGGGTCGCGAGCCGAACGGCGTCGTTCCGGAAGCAGAGTACGAAACGGTCCGCACGCAGGTTATCGACGCCCTGCGCTCCGCGCGAACGCCCGACGGCGACCCCGTCTTCGAGGCGGTCCGCCCGCGCGAAGAGTTCTTCCACGGCCCCGAGAGCGAGCGCGCGGTCGACATCGTGACGATCCCCGCGGACTTCGAGCACTTCATCTCTGCAACACTGCGAGACGAGCAGTTTGGCCCACCGAGCGAGCCCTGGAACCACAAACTCGAAGGCACCGTCGCCGTCGCGGGCACAGGCGTCGACCGCACGGCCGGCGTCGGCGATGCACATTTGTTCGACATCGCGCCGACCGTGCTGGCGAGCCTCGGTGTGCCCGCCGACGAGCGTATGGACGGGGAGGTGCTCCCGTGTCTCGACTCGAGTGGGACGACGGACTATGCCCGTCGCGACGAAGAGGCGACCGTCGCAACCGACGACGATGCCGTCGAACAGCGGCTTGCAGATCTGGGGTATCTCGAGTAGTCCGGGCCCACTACGCAGCGACGCATTTCTTCCGCGGTGTTCCCACCGAAACACAGATTTGTCGCGCGAACGCAGTAGGAGACGAACAAATGAGACACTGCGACGGTTCCGGCCGTGGTCTGGGGTGCCGTTCTCGTCGCTTCGAACGCGAGGTGGGACGGCGTGGGTGACGCTGGATCGGACTCCGAGTCCGACACCGGTACAGACACCGACACCACTACTGACACCAACACCAGTACAAACGTCACCATCACCGACGCCATCGACACCTACCTCCAGCGCAAGGCCGTCGGCGATCCCGACGGCCCCGGCGCAGGAGCCTACGCCGCCAACGCCGAATCCATCCTCCACCGCTTCGCCGACTGGATTGACCGCGAGTTCGATCTCACCTCGCTGTTCGCACTCGAGTCCACTCACGCGCGAGCGTACGCCGCCGACCTCCGCGAGCAAACCGATCGCGGAACCTACACCGCCTCGAGCGCCCACACCTACTACGCCGTCGTCCGGGCCTTCCTCTCGTGGTGTGTCCGCGGTGGCATCCTCGAGACGAACCCTGCTGCGACCGATCCCGCAGAAGCGGCACTGCCGAGCGCGAGTGCCGGCACGGACGAAGACCAGGACGCCGACACCGACACGGACACCACCGCCTGGAACCTCGAACAACGCCGCCGCCTCGAAACCTACGTTCGCGACCGCGCACTCACAGCAGCCGATGCGACGCCGGCCCAGCGACGAACCCGCCTCCGCGAGTACGCCATGGTCGCGCTGCTCGCGCACTCGAGTGTCCGCGGTGCGGAACTGTTCCGGGTGCCGGAGGACGACAGGCGCACGGGGGCGACCTGGGACGACGTCGACTTCTATACGGGCACGATTCGAGTGCTCGGCAAGTCCCAGCGCCTAGAGGACGTGTCGCTGCTCGCGCCGGCCAGAACGCCGCTGCGGCGGTACCGCGTGGTGCTCGATCCGCCGTCGAACGACTGGCCGCTGTTCCCGACGCGACACGCGCCGTCGATCGCTCGCCGCGTTCGTGAAGCGCTTGCGGATCGGGGATACGACGACGCGGAGATCGAGGCGCTGTTCGACGAGGCGACGGCGACCGAACTCGCCCGCGAGCACGTGATCGCGCCGCCGGCGATTACGACCGAAGGCGCACGGTCAGTGCTGAAACGCCTCTGTGAGGATGCAGGACTCGAGGTCGGTGGGGAGTACCTGACGCCCAGCGGCGTTCGCGCTGAAACAGGTGACGACAGTGACGATACCAGCACCAGCCGTCAACGCGTGCGACGCGAAGCGACGCGCTCGCGACCGACGCTGCGGACGCCGAACGGAGAGCGCTCGATCGCAGTTCCAGTTGACGAGCCACTCGAGATCAACGTACTCTCTCACAGCACGCGCTCCAGTGGGCAGAACGACTCCGAATAGGAAGGTATGACCAACAGCGGGCAGCGAACCAAACGCTGTTTTGCAAGCGCAGTAGCGGGAGCAGTCGGATCGATAACCGTGAGCCGGATAGATAAACAGCCTCACGCGAGGCCGCTCAAGTGAAAAGGGGTACTCGAGTTACGCAGCTACACCAGCAGCCAGATGACGACCGTGAGGATGATCGTCAGTAGCAGGACTGTCGTGCCAATTCCGGCACGGAGATGGATGGTCGACGGCCGGCCGCCGTCGGCGTGCTGGCGCTCCGGTGCGTCGACCATGGGGAGCCGCCGAGCGGTCGCGTCGACGGCGAGCACTGGGTTGTTGCCGGCCCAGTAGCAGCGCTTGACGCCGCTGACGACGGCGTTGTCGACGGCAGCGTAGAGGTCGGTGGTCGCGAGCATCGTGCCGCGGCCGAGGTAGTAGCCGGTCGGGTTCACGATCAGCGCTGGATCGGAGTAATCCATCTTCGAGAGTGGCTTGCGGATGAGTTTGAAGCCGATCACGGAGACTGTGATCAGGATGAGAGCGTCAATCAGGTGGCCAGTGCTGTACGGGGTCAGCGACGTATCGAGTTCAGTCACTGTGATCCCATCGACCAGCGGCAACAGGTCGGCAAAGACCGGCCAGCCGATCACCGGCAGTCCGAGCAGGACACAGGCACCACCGACGGAGAACATCGCGACCGTCTGTCCCGTTCTCGAGTCCTTGACTGTGTAGTCGGATGGGCCGTGCAAGAAGACGTAGTAGCCGAGCTTGATGAACGACAGGAACGTGCCGATCGCACCGATGAACAGCAGCCAGTACAGCGCCTGATACTCGCTGCCGCCGTAGTAGGCCGGATCGGCCGCATCGAGCACCATCCCCTTGCTGATGAAGCCGCTGAAGCCAGGGACGGCGGTAATCGAGAGCGCACCGATGGCGAATGCGATCGCAGTTAGCGGCATCTCACGCCAGAGACCACCGAGCTTGTAGAGGTCGTTCTCGCCGGTTCGGTAGATGACGACCCCGACGGCCATGAACAGCAGGCTCTTGTAGAGCACGTTGTTGAACAGGTGGCCCATCGCGCCGGCGATCCCGATCGCGGAGCCGATTCCGATACCCGCGACCATGTAGCCAAGCTGTGCCTGGATGTGATAGGACAGCAGCGCGCGCATGTCGTGCTGGAGCAGCGCGAAGACGACGCCGTAGACGGCCATCGCACCGCCCATGTACGCGAGCAGGAGGTTCCCCTCCGGAATCGCGCGGTAGAGCACGTAGGCGCTCGTCTTCGTCGTGAATGCTGCGAGGAACACCGACGCCGCAAAGTGCGGGCGCGGGTAGGTGTCCGGCAGCCAGGTGTGGAAGCCGACGAAAGCAACGTTCACACCGATGCCGAGCACTGCGAGCAAGAGCGGGATCCCGTCGGCGAAGCCGACCGTCTCTCCCGCTTCTGTGACCATGGTGAACGAGCCGACGGCGGCGTACTGTGCGATCACCGCGAACAGCACCAGACTCCCGCCGATACCGTGGGCCAGCGCGTAGCGATAGCCCGCACGGACTGCGTCGCCACCGTACTGCCAGACCAGCAGCGTGCTCGTCAGCGCCATGATCTCCCACATGAACACCAGCACGAGCCAGTCGCCCGCAAAGGCCGCACCGAGCGCGCTCGCGACGTACGCCAGTGCGATGGCCGCCAGTTTGCGCGAGGCCTCACTCGAGTACGCGTAGATGACGGCGAAGGTACCGAGGAAACCAAGCGCCATCCCCATCATCTGCGTGAAGTCGTCGATAAGGAACGGGTGGATGTCCTGGAAGCCGAGGAAGGTGCGGGTGAGGTGGGTGCCCTCGGGTGCGAGCAGCGAGATTGCGACGACCGAGGCGAGGCTCAGTGCGCCGACCGCGAAGCCAAGGATTCGCGGCAGGACGAGCACGAGCAGCGCGGCCGCGAAGACGATCAGCGGTGGATACGCGTAGGCCAGGATCTCGTAGCTTGCGTCGATCATGTTAGGCTAGCACCTCCGCCAGAATCTCCTCGTGAGAGAGGGCACTCAGTTCGGACCACTCCATGCCGAAGACGCTCTCGACGATGTAGGTCACGAGGTCAAGGAAGATCGCGTAGTCGGGGATCACGCCGAGCGTGACGGCACCGACGGCGATGACCGTGATCGGCATGAGCATGAGCCACGTGCTCTCGGAGAACGGTGAGTGGCGTTCCCAGCCACCTGGCGGCGCACCGCCGTGGTGGTCGTGGTGGTCGCCGTGGTCGTGATGGCCCTCGGCGTGGTCTGCGTGTGTACCGCGGTTGCCGGGGACGTCGGCGTCGCTTGGGTATCTGTCGACGGCGTATTCGTAGTCGTCGTCAGTCCCGTCTGCATCTGGCTCCGACTCGAGTGGCGTCCCAGCGCCAGCGGCCTCCGTCTCACCAGCGTCGTCGTCGGCGGGACGTGGCTGGCCGCTTGGGGGTTTGTCCCCGTCAGCGTCACCGTCTGCGTCTTCGCTCTCGTCGGCAGCTACATCCTCGTCTTCGTCAACCGGGTTTCCACCATCCGTCGCAACCTCCTCGCCGAAGTAGGACTCGCGCTTCCCGCCAGGCGGGAACTCGAGTAGTGGCTTGGCGTCGTGGCGGTCTTCGCTCTCGAAGAACGCGGTGTAGACGACGGGCCAGAGGTAGGCGATGTTGAGGATGCCCGAGAGGATCAGCGCGCTGGCGAAGAGCCAGTAGCCGCCGCCGACGTCGGCGGAGCCGATCAGCATGTAGAACTTGCTGACGAAGCCGGCGATGAGCGGCATACCAGCCATGCCCGCCGCGCCGATGGCGAACGCGGACATGGTCAGCGGCATCCGTTTTCCGATGCCGGCCATCTCGCTGACGTAGTCGGTGTGGGTCTCGACGTGGACCGCCCCTGCACAGAAGAACAGGGTGAGCTTCCCGAACGCGTGGGCGGGGATGTGGAACAGCGCCCCGAGGATCGCGAACGGATGGAGCATCGAGAGCCCGAGTACGATGTAGGACAGCTGTGCCGTCGTCGAGAACGCGAGCCGGCGTTTGAGGTGGTCCTTGCGCAGCGCGATGATGCTGGCCGCCGTCAGCGTAAAGGCGGCCAGGATCGCGACGGGCACGTTCAGCCCAACCTCACCGATACCCGGCACGTTGAGCGGCAGGTCGTGGATGAGTCCGGGACCGAAGACTTCGAGGATGACTCGTGCCACCCCGAACGCACCGGACTTGACGACCGCCACGGCGTGGAGCAGCCCGGAGACGGGCGTCGGTGCGACCATCGCGTCGGCAAGCCAGGAGTGAAGCGGCATGACGGCGGCCTTGACACCGAAGCCGGCGATCAGCAGGAAGAACGCGGCCTGTGCGAACACTGGTTCGGCCTGTGCGGCCTCGGCGAGTGCGCCGATGCCGCCGGATTCGAACGCGGTCGTCGGGTCGCCGACCATGCCAGTCAGCCAGTAGGTGAGGACCGTCCCGGCGAGCAGGAATACCCCACCGCCGAAGAACGTGTAGGTGAGGTACTTGCGGCCGGCGATCCGGGCCTCGTCGTCCTCGTTGTGTGCGACCAGCGGGTAGGTGACGAGCGACAGCAGTTCGTAGAAGATGAAGATCGTCACCAGGTTGCCGGCGAACGCGATCCCGAGTGCGGCCGAGAGGCTGGCCGCGAACGAAGCGAAGAATCGAGTCTGGGCGTGTTCGTCCAGTCCGCGCATGTAGCCCGCGGCGTAGAACGACGTAAAGATCCAGAGGAAGCTCGCGAGCAGTGCGAACAGCATCCCGAGCGCGTCGGCGCGCAGGACGAAGTCGATGCCGTAGAGGAAGTCAATCCCAAGCGACTGACTGAGACTCCACTCGTAGACGGTGCCGTCTAATACGCCGGGAAGCATGCTGAGGACGATCCCGAACTTCACCAGCGCGGCGAGGACGGACCAGCCCTCGCGGACGTTCGGATAGCGATACGACGCGATGATCAGTACCATCGCGACCGCCGAAACGAGGACGGCAGCGAGCGGTAAGATGGAATCTTCAGCCATTAGTTGAACACCTCCGTCGCGAACGGATCGAGAAGGTCGTGGAGTTCACCACCCGCGAATCCGAGCAGGACCGCGACGATGGCGGCGACGATGACGAGCGCGAGCATGCCGAAAGAGACGGCATCGGGGTTACCGCGGCCGATGCGGCCAGTGTCGGTGAACGCACCGGTATCGACGTGGCCAGCAGACTCGTCACCGCGTTCGTTCCCGTGCTCGTCGTCACCACCGGACTGCCCGCCGTCGGTCGCGACCGGCCCAGACGGATGGGGCGACTCGACCGGCGTTGCCGGCGTAAAGTACATTTTCTCCAGCAGTCGGGCCGAGTAGGCGAGCGTCAGCATGGTACTGAGCAGGATGACAACCGCGACGGGCCACATCTCTGCCTGTACCGAGCCGACGGCGATGTACCACTTGCCGATGAAGCCGGCAGACGGCGGAATGCCGATCAGCGCGATCAGCAAGAGCGCCGTCCCGCCGGCGACGAACGGCCGGTTATCCGCGAGGCCGGCGTACTCGTCGACGGTTCGCGCGCCGTAGCTGACCGCAATCACGCCGGCGGCGGCGAACAGCCCGGCCTTCATGACGGCGTGGCCGACCAGGTGGATGATTCCACCGATCAGAGCCGTCTCCGTGACGAGGCCGAAGGCTGTCACGACGAGCCCGAACTGCGCGACCGAGGAGTACGCGAACATCCGCTTGACATCGGTCTGAATCACGGCGAGCGTGCTGCCCGCGAGAACGCTCAGACAGCCGAACGTGACGACGATCTCCGTCAGATACGGCGTCGACGTGAGGAACTCCGGCCCGAAGACGGTGTACATCAGCCGTCCGAGCGCGTACGCGTAGACCGTCGAGACAAGCGCCGCGATAACCGGCGTCACGCCGTCAGGCGCGTGCTGGTAGGCGTCCGGCTGCCAGGTGTGCAGCGGCCACTGGGCGACCTTCAGTGCGAAGCCAACGAAGATGAACGCGAAGGCAGCCTGCATCAGGACGAGGTTCTGTCCGCCCTGCGCGATCACCTCCGACATATTCTCCGACAGCACCTGCATGTTCAGCGTCCCGGTCGCCATGAAGATGAAGCCGACACCGATCAGGTACAGCGAGGCACCGACAGTGCCGAGAATCAGGTACTTCAGCGCCGACACTGCCGACTCGGGGCCGTCTCCGCTCGCGATCAGGGCGTAGGTTGCGAGCCCGACGATCTCGAGGAAGACGAACATGTTGAACACGTCGCCGGTCAGCGAGAGCCCGAGCAGGCCACCGGTCAACAGCAGGTAGCCCGCGTAGAACGTGTTCCCGCGTGGTCCGCCAACGCGCATGTACGCGAGAACGGCCGTTGCGGTGGCGATCACCAGCAAGGCGATCAGTGTCGAGAACTCGTCTGCGACGAGCTGAATCCCGAACTCTCGCGGCCAGCCGCCGAGTTCGTGAGTGACCATCCCCTCGCTGTAGACCGCACTCGCGAGGTACGCTGTCGCAGCGAGCAGTCCGGTCGTCGTAAGGGTGGTGACGCCCCAGCCGGTCCGATCGAAGCGCAGACCGAGCGCGATCGGCACGGTGGCCATGAGAATCGGCACTGCGACCAGCAGCGGCAGGATAAGATCGACGTTACTCATCGGCACGCACCTCCCGAAGGGTATCCTCGCGGAGCGTTCCGTACTCCGAGTGGATCCGGACGATCAGCGCGAGGCCAACCGCTGTGAGTGCAATGCCGACGACAATTGCAGTCAGCACGATCACGTGCGGGAGCGGGCTGGCCATCGCACCGGGGTCGCCCTCGGTTGGAACGATCGGTGCCGACCCACCCTCGACGTATGCGACCGCGACGAAGAACAGGAAGATCGCCGTCTGGAAGAGGTTGACCCCGATCAGCTTCTTCACGAGGTTCTGATTGGCGATCATCATGTACATCCCGACGCCCATCAGGACGAACATCAGGGCATAGGCGTAGCGCGAGGCGAGCAGTTCAATCATCGCGTCCCACCTCCGGACCCGAACCCGAGCGAGCCGAGTCGGCGTCGTTGCTGTGACGCTCGGGCGTAAAGCCCGCCGCCGTAGCGAAGAACAGCGTCATCACCGCCCCGGCGACGATCAGTGCGACACCACCGACCTCGATGGCCTCCATGCCCCAGTAGTGGGCGATCCCGAAGGTGTCGGCGATCGCATCGTACTCGAGGAAGTTGCCGCCGAGGGCCATGGTGAACAGTCCGGTCGCGATGAAGATGGTGACGCCGCCGGTGATGAGGCCGGTGACGAAGGAGTTTTTGACCCACTTGCGAGTCGGGTCGATCCCGAACGCGAAGGCGAGCATCAGGACGGTGACGCCGATGATGGCGCCGCCCTGGAAACTGCCGCCGGGGGTATCAGCCCCGTGGAGACTCAGGAACATCCCGTAGGTGAGCGTAAACGGTGCAATAATTCGAACGGAGGTCAGAATGACCTGACTCTCCGAGTAGGTATCCGAGTTCGTGTGCGAATCTGGCTGCGACATTACGTGAACACCTCCCGTTTCAGCACGAGCAACACGGCGATTGCGGCGGCGAAGACGACGACGGCCTCACCGAAGGTGTCGAACCCACGGTAGGAGGCGAGCACGGCGGAGACGGCGTTCTGTGCCCCAGTGTCTCCGAACGTGTTCTCGATGTAGTAGAGCGACGGCGTCTCCGTCAGAACGCCCTGTTCGCCCCAGACGGGTGCGGACTCCGTGCCGACGGCGTACATATCGGGCAGGAGCGTCCCGAGCACCAGGACGAATGCGCCGACGACGATGACTGCCGGCACGTTGACCCGCTCGAAGAGCCGATCCGTCGAGGGTCGCGTTGTGCGCGCGATAGTCAACAGCAGCAAGATCGTCGTTACGCCGGCACCGATTGCGGCCTCCGTCATGGCGACGTCAGGTGCGAGCAAGAACGTGTAGAGAATCGCCATCCCGAGGCTGTAAGCACCGAAGACGACGATCGCGGAGAGGACGTCTCTGAACAGTGCCGTGGCGACGGCTGCCAGCACGATGAAGATTGCAAGCGTGTAGGCGACAGCGGTTCCGATCATGACTCACCCTCGTCTGGGGTCGATGGATCTGGTTCGACGTCGACCTCCGTCTCGTCGGTCAACGGAACGATGCCGGACTCGGCCGCAGAACGTGCGATCGCGTGTGCGGCCGTCGGGTTCGTGATGAACACGAAGAACAGCAACAGGACGGCGTAGATCGTCATGCTGTCCCAGCCGAGCGCGAGTGCAACGGCTGCAAGCGCGAGTCCCGCACCGAGTGTGTCCGTCTGGGACGCGGTGTGGGCTCGTGCGTAGATGTCGGGCAGACGGATCACGCCCACTGCGGAGACGAACGTGAAGAACAGCCCGAAGACGAGGAGGACGACGATCCCCCAGAAGCGAAGCTGTTCGATCACAGCACACCACCTCGCTCGACGGTGAACTTCGAGATAGCGATCGCCATCAGGAAGTTAAGCAGCGCGTAGATCAACGCGATGTCGAGGAACCACGGCTCTCCAAGCCCCGCTGCGAGCAGGGCGAGGATGACGACCGTGTTCGTTCCGAGGACGTTCACCGCGAGCAGTCGGTCTTGTGTCGTCGGACCGGCGACCGCACGGTAGAACATCATGATCGCCAGCACGACGAACAGCGCCGCCGTGACGAGGAAGATGTCGTTGAGGAGGTCTGCAGTCACAGCTCGTCACCTCCGATAATTTCCGTGTCACCGCGCTCTTCCGGCGTCGGAATGCGAGCACCCTTTCGGCCGTGGAACACGAAGCGGACGGCACGCTCTAACGAGCCCTCGAAGAGGTCCTCCCGAGCCGTCGGGATGAGCGTGTGGATAATCAGGCGCTGGTCGTCTGCCCGAACCGTTAGCGTCCCCGGCGTGAGCGTGATACTGTTGGCGAGCGCGAGCAGCGGAAGCCCACTCCGAACCCGAGCGTTGACACGCGTCATCGTCGGCCTGATTGGCATAGAGGGCCGCAGGATGACGAGTGAAATCGCGAGGTTCGCCTTCACAATCTCGAAGAGGAGATACGGCACGTAGAGTCCAAACCGCAGCGTCCGGATCGGCGACCCAATCCGGTCAAGCGGAAACGTAAACGTCACGTGTGCAAGCGAGACGGTGACGATTCCAGCGACTGCCGCACCGGTGACGAGATCGAACCAGTACGTTGGATCCCCAAGCACGAGATAGAACCCGTAAGAGATCCAGAACATCGCGAACATCTTGTCGAATCGCTCGGTCCCGTCACCAACCAGTCGCTCGTGGCGCGCGGGCCGTTCGACCGGTGCTTCGTCGTATGCCAGCCCGACGCTCTCGAGTTCCCGCTCGAGTGGCTGAAGCATCTGTGCCGTCGTCCCCGGCTGGTACTCCGGGTCGAGTACCAGGCGGTCGATATCGTGCTTTGCGGCGTACGAATCGAACGTCCGCGCGTAGTCGCGCGGCCCGAACAGATACTCGTCCTCGCCGAGCACGGCCGTTTCGATGTCGATCGTCGTGGTTGTCGAACCCGCGCTCGCATCCTCCCGAACCCAGCTCTCGGCCTTCGAGAGCAGTTTCTCGGCGTCCGCAGTCAGCGACTGCCCCTCCGGCATCTCCATATCGTGAGGCAGTGCGACGACGAGGTGGAACTCGAGTGTCTCCGCCTCGCCGGGACACGATTGGACGGCGTACCCAACCGTCTGTCGGACGGTGACCGTGTCAGACAGCGGTATGAGCACTCGTTCAGCCGCCACGGCGCAACCCTCCTTGTGACCGTCGTTGGATACTCATGGCTCTTGTTGGTAGTCGACTCAAGCGGTAGCCGTAGGAAAACGATTTCGTTATCTGCCGGTTGGCCCGCCACTTCGAACGGGTTTCAGTTGGAGACAGCGGAGTCGAGAGTGACGGTCTGCAGGGAACAGTAGGGAAACGAATCAAATCAGCCTCTGATCGCAGAAGTGGCGACACAATGCTTTTTACTGGAAACGGTAACCATCCACAAGATGGCGACTCCGCTTCGCGATGCGGTCCAGCTTACCGAACGCCAACAGCTCGTGCGCTCGAGTATCCGCGACATCTGCGCGGACTTCGATCACGAATACTGGCGCACGCGCGCTGAAACAGGCGAGTACCCCCACGAGTTCGTCGACGAGTTAGTCGAGCAGGGCTGGATGGGCATTCTCGTCCCAGAGGCGTACGGCGGGGCCGGCATGGGAACCCAGGAGACGGTCGTGATGATGGAAGAAATCGCCGCGAACGGCGGCGGCTTCAGCGCGGCCCAGGCCGTCCACGGCGGCGTCTACAACTCCGTGCCGATCGTCGAGTACGGGAGTGAGGACCTAAAATCAGACCTGCTCCCGCGAGTCGCCGACGGCGAGGCCTCGATTCAGGCCTTCGGACTGACCGAGCCAAACGCCGGCTCGAACTCGACGGCGATCGAGACGCGCGCTGAGGCGAGCCAGGACGGCGACGAATACGTCATCAACGGCCAGAAGATCTGGACCTCCCGCGTCGACGTCTCGGACTACCTCGTACTCGTCGCGCGAACGACGCCACTCGAGAACGTCGAGAAACGAACCCAGGGAATCTCGATGTTTCTGGTGGATATCGAGGACGCGTACGACCAGGGGGCCCTGGAGATTGAGTCGATTCCTAAATCGGCGAGCGACTTCGTTCACTCCTACGAACTCTGGTTCGACGACCTGCGCGTGCCCGCGGAGAATCTCATTGGCGTCGAGGGCGAGGGGTTCTACCAGGTGCTCGACGGGCTCAACGAGGAACGACTCGTGATCGCCGCCGAGTGTCTCGGCCTGGGACGGCTGGCACTCGAGCGCGCGGTGCAGTACGCAAACGACCGCGAGGTGTTCGGCAATCCGATCGGGTCGAACCAGGCGATTCAGCACCCGCTCGCGGAGGCCTACGCGCGGCTACAGGCGGCAAAGCAGTTGACGTACAACGCGGCGGACCGGGCGGCCTCGGACGAAGCCGTTGATCTGGGTGCGTACGCGAACGCGGCGAAGTTCCTTGCGGCGGACGCGGCCTACCAGGCGGCCGACGCGGCGGTCCAGACCCACGGCGGGTTCGGCGTTGCGACGGAGTACGACGTCGAGCGCTACTTCCGGGAGGCCAGACTGACACGGCTGGTGCCGATTACCCAGCAACTCGCGCTGAACTATCTGGGTGAGACAGTGCTGGGGCTGCCGCGTTCGTACTGATATTGATACAGAGACTGATACTAAGGCTGATACTGAGACTGATCACCGGCGAAGAACAGCCACCACCCACCACCCACACCACACCCACTACCCACACCACGCAAATGACAGACGACACCGAGACCGAGACCGACTCCGACTCTAACCCCAAACAGGACGAATCGACCGACAAACAGCTCGTCTCCGGCTGGCACGGCCGCTACTACGAAGACTTCGACGTCGGTGACGTCTACAAGCACCCCTTCGGACGCACCGTCACCGAGACGGACAACGTCTGGCTGACCAACGTGACGATGAACCTCAACCCGATGCACTTCAACGAGGCCTACGCCGCCGAGACCGAGTTCGGCGAACGTCTCGTCGACGGCACGTTCGTCATCGCGCTCGCGGTCGGGATGAGCGTCATCGACGTCTCCGTCAACGCCACCGCGAACCTCGGCTACGACAAGGTTCGTCACCACAACCCCGTCTTCCACGGCGACACCATCTTCGCCGAGAGCGAGGTCCTGAGCAAACGGGAACTCGAGTCCCGTGACCACGTCGGCATCGTCGAGACGGAACTGCGCGCGTACAACCAGCACGGCGACCTCGTGCTCTCACTCGAGCGGACGCCGATGGTGTTGAAGCGCTCGCACGCCGAGCCGTCGGCCGCAGAGCCGCCAGGCTGGCCGGCGGGGATCGGAACTCAGCCTGAGGACTGCTAACGTCGTATCAGTTCGACATGATCCCCGCGGTCTCCGGCCAGAACGGGGTTTCGGACCGGCTTCGGGACGTTTACGTACCGTCCGTCCGCAGTATCGCTTATGACGCTGTACTCGCGAGTTCGCCCGCTCGCGTTCACACTCCCGGCCGAGACGGCTCACGATCTCGGGAAGCGAACGTTACGGGCGGCACAGTCGACGCGGCCGACACGGGCGGCACTGTCGACGGCCTACCAGTACGACCATCCCACACTCACGGTCGACCTGTTCGACACCACGTTTCCGAACCCCGTCGGCATTGCCGCCGGCTTCGACAAGAACGCCGAGGTCACGCACGCGCTGGAGGCGCTCGGCTTCGGTTTCGTCGAAATCGGAACCGTCACCCCCTACTCGCAGGACGGCAACGACCGGCCGCGGCTATTCCGTCTGCGCGAGGACGAGGCAATGGTCAACCGCATGGGATTCAACGGACAGGGAATGGAGGCAGTCAAGGCCCGACTCGAGGAAGACGGTACGCCAGGCTTCCCACTCGGCGTGAACATCGGCAAGATGAACGCCTCGACCGAGCGCGAGGCCATCGAGGACTACCGGCGCGTCTTCGAGCGCCTCTCGCCGTTCGCCGACTACGTCGTCGTCAACGTCTCCTGTCCGAACACGCCCGACGAGTTCGACGAGGCCTCGCCCGAGCACCTCCGGGAGATTTTCGAGACGATCGACGCCGAGAACGATCTGGGCGTCCCAATCCTCGTGAAAATCGGCCCCGACGAACCCGAGGAGTCGATCCTCGACCTCGTCGACATCGTCCAGGAGTTTGACGTCGACGGGATTATCGCGACGAATACGTCGACTGCGCGCGAGGGACTCGCCTCCGCAAAGCGCGAGGAGTGGGGCGGCCTCAGCGGCAAGCCAGTCGAGGATCGCTCGACCGCAGTCATCCGAACGATCGCCAGCCATACCGACGGCGACCTCCCGATCATCGGCGTCGGCGGCGTCGACTCCGCCGCGAGCGCCTACCGCAAGATTCGGGCCGGCGCATCGCTCGTCCAGCTCTACACCGGCTTCGTCTACCAGGGGCCCTCGACCGCCAAACGGATCAACCGCGGACTCGTCCGACTGCTCGAACGCGACGGCTTCACGTCGATCGAGGCAGCTGTTGGAGCCGAACTCGAGTGACCTGTAGACCTGCGATCTATCATACAATCAAAAATTTTATACTCCAACGGCATATTTGCAGCACTCGATAGCTATGAATTTGAGACGGGTAGTAAAACCGCTGGCAATGGATACCTGCGTGTTGGGTGTGCTAACCGTCGCGCTCGTGTACGGCCTCACCCGCTCGGGACTCCTCATCGTCGGACTGGCTGGCCTTGGTATCATCTGTATAGCGGTCGGTGGCGGGACTGCTGGACAGGTCACTTCGGGTCAGTCTGGGTACGGTGAGTATGGTGAGGTAGGAACGCCGGTCGATGATACGGGAATCTGGCCGGGAGTATCCTCCGACACCCCATTACAGGTACGAGTCCTTTTCTACGGGGTTGGACTCGTTCTCTGGAGTCTTATCGTCCTTCGACTGTTCTCGTCGAACCTGCAGTGAGCCCACGCTGGAACGACTCCCCGTCCACCGTTCAACTCACGCGCTGTATCCAACGTGCGACTCCGGGCCGAGAGGAGATAGGAGGTAGGAGGTTGGAGGTAGGAGATAGCCCAGCGGCGCTGCTGGTACCGCTCTCACCAGTACTTCCCGCTGAAGGTATCGAACTAATCACTCTCTGACAATATTGCCAGGAGTATGGATTCAGAAGCGTCTCTATCGCGGAACTAACCCCGTTTTCGACTCAGGGTTCGACGAGTTCAGCCTGTCGCGCCGCTTCTTCCGCTCGCTCGAACAAGTCGTCCGGTTCGTACTCGAGTAGCGGCTTGAGTCGGGCGTTGGTTTCGGCGCGGTCGGGGGCGACCCGGTTGCAGCCGGCGTTGATCGTCGACTGGGTGAACGTGTCGATTTTGCGGGCTTTGGCGACGATGTCGGCTTTGTCCCAGGTGAGCAGCGGGCGGTGGATCGGAAGCCGGGTTGCGCGGCTGGTGACGCCGAGATTCTGGAGTGTCTGACTCGATTTCTGACCGACCGCTTCGCCGGTGACGATGCCGTGGGCGTCGACGCGGCTCGCGAGGTGCTCCGCCGTGCGGTAGAAGAAGCGGCGTAGGGAGAGCATCCGGCCCTGTTCCATCGTCTCGACGAGCAGGTCGACAGTCTCGCCACCGGGGACGGTGTAGACCTGCATGTCGAAGTTGGGTGCGTAGCGCGAGAGCGTTCGGACGGTTTCCATCGCGCGGGCCTCGTGGTCGATGCCGCCGTAGTCTCCGAGATCGACGTACACCGGCACGATCGGGCTGCCGCGTCGCATCATCTCGTAGGCCGCGACGGGGGAGTCGATCCCGCCGCTGATCAGCGCGATGACCGGTTCCTGGGAACCGAGTGGGAGCCCGCCCGGCCCCGGCACTTTCTCGAGATAGATGAACGCGAAGTCCTCGCGGACCTCAACGCCGAAGGTGAGGTCCGGGTCGTCGAGGTCGACTTCGGGTTCGAACTCGTCTTCGACGGCCTCCCAGATCGCGGTGCCGCCCTCTCGGGCGAGGTCCTCGCTCGTGTAGGGGAGGCTCTTATCGGCGCGACGAGCGTCGACTGCGAAGGTGCCGCCGTCGTAGCACGCCTCGGCGGCCTCGGCGAGCGCGGCGCAGATTTCGCCCTTCGCGGTGTCGACCGTTCGGACGGGGCTTGCGGAGACGACACCGAAGGCGTCCGCGGCGGTCGCCGTGGCGGCGTCGACGTGTGCTTCGTCGGTGTGAATCAGGGGTCGGTTCCACCGACGTTCGACCTCGCCGGGGATCGAGCGGTCCGCGAGGAGGGCCGTGAGATTCTCCGCGAGACAGTCCTCCATGTACCGCTTGACCGTGTTGCTCTTGGTGTTGACGTCCCCGTGACGGATGAGGACGGTGTCGGCTCCCGGCAGGTGCATGGACAGCGCTAGGGAGGCGCACCATAAGGGGGTTACGAGCGACGGGCACTCCGAGGAGCGGTCGCACGGACAGATGGCCAGAGAAACTATGAGCGATGGGAGGGCTGTCCAGCGTAATGAGTAACTCTGCAGCACCGACCAGTGGACCGGCAGCCGGCACGGAAACGGCGACACGAACGGTCCACTCTCAGGGCGAATTGGCTCTGCTCGAACAGTATCTCGACTCTCAGGACCTCTCGTCGGCAGAGACAGACGGTGACAAGTCAGATCCGACAGCCGAAACCGAACGGCTGCGACACGAACGCAACTTCTGGCGCTCGCTGTACACGCAACTGGTCGGCTGTTTCCCCGAGGGCGCGTTCGCCGTCGCTGCGGGCGGCGAGATAACGAACTGGAACCAAGCGATGGAAGAACTGAACGGAACCGAAGCCGAGAGCGTCCTCGGAAAGAACGCCTACGACATCTTCGAAACGGAAGGCGAGAGCGAGACGCTCGCGGAGAAGGTCATCCGCCGGAACGAGCCGATTCAGGAGGACGACACGCGAACGGTTCCCCATTCCGACCGCTACCATCAGGTGTACGCCGTCCCCCTCCGTGATCCCGACGGGAACGCCATCGGCGCGTTCGAGGCGACACCGGACGTGACCGACTTCGTCCACCAGCACCAGGAGTTCGAGGCGCTCCAGGAGACGGTCTCCGAACGGGTCCAGTCAGAAGTCGTCGAACTCGAGGAGACCACCGAATCGATCACGGACACGCTCGAGCGGATTCATGACCTCGGCGTCGAGCAGACCCAGCGGATGGAGACGATTGCCTCCGAGGTGTCGGACCAGAGCGCAACGATCGAGGAGATCGCCTCGACGACGGAGACGGTACACCAGACCAGCGAGACGGCAGCGGAGCTCGCAGAAGACGGCTCCGAGTCGGCGAGTGACGCCATCGAGACGATGGAGACCGTCTCCGAATCCGCCGAGACTGTCTCGGCCGAGATCGGGACGCTCCACGAGAGCATCGACGAGATCGGCGAGATCGTCGACGTTATCGACAACATCGCCGACCAGACGAACATTCTCGCGCTCAACGCTCAGATAGAGGCTGCCCAGGCCGGCGAGGAGGGTGCCGGCTTCGCAATCGTCGCCAGCGAGGTAAAGTCGCTCGCGGAGGACACCCAGGAGCAGGCTGGCCGGATCGAGTCGACTATTGACGAGATTCAGGATGAGATCGAGGCGACTGCCGACAGCTTCGAGACGACGACTAACCAGATCGACGACGGCGTCAACCGGGTCGAGAGCGCACTCACGAAACTCGACGAAATCGCCGCGACGATCGACGATGCCGCAACTGGTGTCAGCGAGGTCGCGGGGGCCATCGATGACCAGGCCGCGAGTAGCGAGGAGATCGCCGCAACAGTCGACCTCGCGGTCGAGGAGATGAACTCGCTGCGAGAGGTACTCGAGACGATCTCGGAGTCGACCCGGGAGCAACGCGAGAGCGTGGCGACGGTTCGCTCGACGGTGGGACAGTTATCGGAGTCGGACGGCAAGCCGGGGTCGACGTAGAGAAGCGAACCGGATCCACTGGAAGAACTCGAGTGAAAAGAAACGAGAAACGTCGTTGCAACGCGGTTCAGGCGGCTTAGAACGTTGTCAGCTCGCCGTCGATGACTTTTCGTGTGATGTCCGTGACGTTCGCGAGTTCGTCGTCGACGATCGCTTCGATCTCGTCCTGGACGTCCGCGAGTTCGACGCCGTCGGCGGTGACGACGTGCACGTCGGCGACGTGTGGCTCGTCGATCGGACGCCCGATCTGGGAGAGCAGGCGTACGCGCATGTCGCGGATGCCGTCGACTTCGGCGACGACCTCCTCGGCGATCTGGGTCGAGAGCAGGTTGTAGATCTTCCCGATGTGGTTGACCGGGTTCTTGCCGCTCGTCGCTTCCATCGACATCGAGCGGTTCGGCGTGATGAGGCCGTTGGCACGATTCCCGCGGCCGACGGAGCCGTCGTCACCCTGCTCTGCGGAGGTGCCGGTGACGGTGAGGTAGATCGACCCTTCTTCGTAGTCGTCGGCCGTGTTGACGTGGACGTTGACCTCGCGGTCCGTGTGCTCGCTCGCGACTTCGGAAACGAACTCGCGAACGGACTCAACGGCGTCCGCGTAGGCGTCCAGATCCGCGATGTGCTCGTCGATCATCGCCGCCGCGACGGTGACGTCGATCGTGTCACCTTCGCGCTTGCCCATGATCTTCACGTCGGGGCCAAGGTATGGGTTCTCGTCCGCAAACTCGCCGTTCAGGCGTGCCTCAGCCTCGGAGACGATCTGCTCCGTCTCCGTCAGTGGTGCGTGACCAACGCCGAAGCTCGTGTCGTTGGCCATCGGCACGCTCACTTCGTCCTCCCCAAAGACATCCTGCAGGTCGCCACTCCCCTCACCGAGTTTCACGTCGACGACGATATCCTCGCCGTACTCGAGTTGCGGGATGGTCTCCTCGAGGTACTCGCGCGCTGCGCGGAGCGCGATCGTTTCGGTGGGGATGGTCTGGCCCTCGTAGTGTTTGGTTGCGCGACCGACGATCAGCAGGTAGATGGGGTCGACGACCTCGCCGCCGCCAAAGGCGGGGGCGGCCTCGCCGGCGACAAGCTGTGTCTCGTCCGTGTTGAAGTGCAGTACTTCGCCGACACGGTCGAGGTACTCGCGTGCGAGTGCGCCGGCGACGCTCTCTGCGACGCCGTCACAGATGGAGTCCGGATGTCCGATCCCCTTTCGTTCGACGATTTCGACCTCCTGATCTTCGACTGCCTGTCGGTCGATTGGCTCGACCCGAATGTTCCGCTCGCTCATTACCGGCTATAAACGGAGCGTGGTTCTATAACTTGCGGAAACAGATCAACGTCGGAAAATACCTGGGAGTTATCCACCGATCGGCTGCCTTCGGCGGGCAATCGGGCGTTCACTGTCGGGTAGAAGGCGGTAAGAAGCCAGTGAGAGATCAGTGAGGGATCAGTGAGAAGCGGACCACAAAGTCGCGACCGTCATCTTCGGAGACGGCTTCAGTATCGCACCCAGTCTTCGAATAGTTCTGTCTGGCAGTATCAGGAATCGAGCAAGAGCCCAAGATACGAGGTCCGGAGCTGGTCGTCGGGGTCGAGGCCGAGGGATTCGAGCACGGTGTACGCGCCGGCGCGGGCAAACTCGAGTTCGGTCTCGCTCTCGACCTCAGTTTCGACCTCGACGTACTCGCCGACGTCGTCGACGGTGTCGAGAGTGATTGTGAAGTCTGTCGAAGAAGCGGAGGCTGATTCTGTGGCGTCCGTCTCGGCGAGTTCGACCGTGTAGCGCTCGCGCTTCTTGCGAACCGTCGCGGCCGGCTCGAAACCGAGGTTCGTCAGAATCGTATCGAACGTTTTGCCGTCGCCGATGGTGGTTTCGGCCTCCTCGCGGGTCTTCGACTCGTCGTCGACGAGCGGTCCTTTGTAGGTGACTCTCGTTTCGCTGCCTGTGTCTGCATCGGGGTGACGTTCGCGTCGAATCCGGAGCGCTTCGTCCGTCTCGGCGAACGTCCGGTGTGGAGCATCGTAGTACGTGTCTGTCTGGACGACCGTTCCCGCTGGCGTCGCATCGAGTGCTGTGCTGTCGTCTTCGTCTCCGATCCCGTCGTCGGCCTCAGCATCGGTTCCGTCCTCGAGTCGCGACCGAACACGATCGAGTTCGGCAGGCACCTTCACTTCGACCTCGTACATGGCCGTTCGAACGGGCAGCGGCCGTAAGTATCGGTCGTTCTCGTCGGTCGCCACAGATACCAATCGCAGATACCAGTCACCGCGTGGACGCGTTCTCGGACCAAAGCGTCGTACTTAAATGTCGACGGCGGGACGTACAACGTATGACCGAGGAACAGGAGGCCGAGCTCGATGAGCAGGCCGATGACGTCGAAGCGGAAGCCGACGAAGACGCTGCAGAAGCCGAAGGGCTTCAGGACGGCGACTTCGTCGAACTCGAGTACACTGCATACACCGCCGACGGTGACCAGCTGGTCGACACGACCGACCCAGAAGTCGCCGAAGAGGAGGGTGTCGCAGACCAGAACCAGGAGTTCAAGCCACGCACGATCGTCCTCGGCGAGAGCCACATCTTCGAGGGCGTCGAGGAAGCCATCGTCGGCTCCGAAGCGGGCGACACCGGCAGCGTGACGATCGACGCCGAGGACGCCTTCGGGGAGTACGACCCCGACAACGTCCAGACGGTGAGCGCCGAGAAGATCGACGAGGACGACCGTTACCCCGGTGCGAACGTGCAGGTCGACGGCCAGCAGGGCTACATCAGCACGATCATCGGCGGCCGCGCGCGTGTGGACTTCAACCACCCGCTGGCCGGCGAGGATGTCGAGTACGAGTTCGAAGTTCTCGACGTCGTCGACGACCGCGAACAGCAGGCTGCCGGCCTCTTCGAGATGTACCTCGGCCTCGAGCCAGAGCTCTGGATCGAGACCGACGACGTCGAGGAGGAAGTCCCAGTCGAGCCCGACGAGGACGCAGATGAGGACGAAGACGCAGAGCCTGAGTTCGAGACTGAGGTCGTCGAGAAGGAAACGCTCTACCTCGAGGCCACGCCGCAGATGACCATGAACCAGCAGTGGATGATGGGCAAGCAGCAGATCGGTCAGGACATCATCGACCAGATCGGTGTCGACCGCGTCATCGTCCAGGAAGTCATCGACGGCATGGGCGGCATGGGCATGCCCGGCATGATGGGCGGTATGGGCGGCATGGGCGGCGGCGACATCGAGGAGGCACTCGAGGACGCCGACGTCGACGCCGACGAGATCGTCGACGAACTCGAAGGCGCAGAAGAGTAAGCGCTCGCGACCAGCGATTTCAGTTTTTGCGTTTTCAGACGGAAACAGTCTCGACTGTGGGTAGCGAGTGCCGTGTGCGAGTGTCGTGTTGTCGTTGTTGTTATCGTATTGTTGGTATCGTATCTGTGTGGCGCGCACGCACGGCTCAACGGGGACTGAAACTGAGACGGAGACGGAGACGAAGACAAAGAACTGAAACCAAAAAGCGCGACGCGGACGCAGGAACGGCAGACTCAGGCAATATCCCGACTCGTGTCGATCGCCACCTCTTCGGTCAACTCGAGTTTGATCGCATCGGTCGGCTGGCTACCGCCGCGGAATTTGGGGACGGTGAGGTGGTTCTCGAGTTCGGCACCGGAGATGGCAGTCTGGAGATCGAAGACTGCGTCTGCTGCGTGGAAGGTCCGGGCACGATTTGCCGTTTCGTCGCCTTTCAAGCAGTGGAGGACGGCGATACCGTTTTTCTCGAGCATCTGTGTCTTGAGATCGTTGAGAAACGAGACGAACTCCTCGCGGTCGGTGTGCTCGAGAACGTCCATGGTGTCGATGATGAGGTTCGCACCCTCGGGGAGTGCGTTGATGAGTTTGCGCGTTTCCGTGACCGGGGCGTCGCTGCCGACGTGTCGAATTGTCGGGTTCCCGACGTCCGAGGGGGAGTTCTCGACGGCGTGGCGAACGGCATCGGTCGACCGTTCGGTCGAGAGATACAGTGTGCCGCGTGCTGCGGTCAGCTCGTACAACAAGAGTTCCGATTGGCTGGCCGGGGCTGCGGCGTACGCGACGAGACATCCCGGCGGAAGCCCACCGTCGAGTTTGCGATCCAGCACGTCGATCCCGGTTTCCAGCCGTTCTACCATACGGGTATCGTGTCTTTCTGTAGTTCGTGTATAATTCTTTGCCTTTGCAGTACTGTCACGGCGGTTGTTGGATCGACATCGCGACGCGGAATGGAGGGATTCAAGGGGGATGCAAGAGCCAACACGAACGAATGCGCCACGATCACCTCATCACGAGCAAACAACTCTCGCGGGCGGATATCGAGACCGTCCTCGACCGGGCGGCCGAGATCGCCGACGACCCGGCCGCCGTCGCCGACCGCCACGCGAACGCCGTGCTCGGCCTGCTGTTTTTCGAACCGAGTACGCGAACGAAGATGAGCTTCGAAACCGCGATGAAACGCCTCGGTGGTTCCGTCGTCGACATGGGCTCTGTCGAATCCTCGAGCGTCAAAAAGGGGGAGACGCTCGCTGACACCGTCCGCGTCATCGAGGGCTACGCCGACGCGCTCGTTCTGCGCCACCCGAAACAGGGTGCCGCCGCGATGGCAAGCGAGTTCGTCGACGTTCCACTGTTGAACGCCGGCGACGGCGCGGGCCACCACCCAACCCAGACGATGCTCGACCTCTACACGATCCGGGAGAACGCAGGCCTCGACGACCTCACCATCGGCATCATGGGCGACCTGAAGTACGGGCGTACCGTCCACTCGCTGGCCTACGCGCTCACCAACTTCGACACGCACCAGCACTTCATCAGCCCCGAGAGCCTGCAACTGCCCCGCGAAGTCGTCTACGACCTCCACCAGCAAGACGACACCCAGATCCGCGAACACGAGGCACTCGAGTCCGTCCTCTCCTCGCTCGACGTGCTCTACGTGACGCGGATTCAGCGCGAGCGGTTCCCGGACGAGAACGAGTACCAGAAAGTCGCCGGGGAGTACCAGATCGATCTGGAGACACTCGAGGAGGCGAGTGACGACCTGACGATCATGCACCCGCTGCCGCGAGTCGACGAGATTGCACCGGAGATCGACGAGACGGAGCATGCGGCGTACTTCGAGCAGGCGCACAACGGGGTGCCGGTGCGGATGGCGCTGCTCGATCTATTGCTGGCTGGAGGTGAGTCTGATGAGTGACGATCACGACCATCACGACGGCAACGCGGACCACGAACTGCGCGTCAGCAAGATTCAGGACGGGACCGTCATCGACCACGTCCGCGGCGGCCAGGCACTGAATGTGCTCGCAATTTTGGGCATCGACGGCGGCGAAGGTGAGGAGGTCTCCGTCGGGATGAACGTTCCCTCGGATCGCCTCGCGCGCAAGGATATCGTCAAGGTCGAGGGTCGCGAACTGAGTCAGGACGAGGTCGACGTGCTTTCGCTGATCGCACCCGACGCCTCGATCAACATTGTCCGCGACTACGACGTCGTGGAGAAACACCGCGTCGAGCGCCCCGCTGTCGTCGAGGGTGTTCTCTCCTGTCCGAACGCAGACTGCATTACGACCGACGGCGAGCCAGTGACCTCGCGATTCGAGGTGCTTCAGGACGGCGTGCGCTGTTCGTACTGTGGGACGATCGTGCGAGAAGGAATCGCCGAACTGATCGATACAAACTGAGTTCCGACGGCGGACGGAACACACCGAGTCGTTCGAACGTCGTTCAAAGGAGGAGACGAACACGATCGGTGTGTCATATTTTCACGAGGAGAGAACTGTCCAGAATAGCTAAGTACGAGCCAACCGATTGTTATGGTGTATATGTCACGCACGATTAAAGTCGTACTCGCCCTGGTCGTCATCGCCGTCCTCTGGAAGCTCCTCAGCACGAGCGGCACCGAGATCGACGACGAGATCGAGTACGACCCCGTCGAATAATCGACGCGACGGCGCACAGTCTCACCAGTAGTATCCACACCGTTCGGTTTCACACACGGCTGCAGTCGGCCGCCGTGTCCCCCCTATTCCGATCTGGTTCGGTCCGGTCCAATTCGGTTCGTGCCGTGCTGTTCCGGTCCGGTCAAGTCCAGTTCTCGGTCCCCGATCCGAACGGCTTACAGGCACGGCGTCGTACGCTGCAGTATGTACGGCGTCGTCACTCGCAACGCTGAAGAGGTCCGGTGGCCGGAGTTCGACCGCGGATTCTACGAAGTCAAAGACGTGACCGGCCGGTCCGCCGAGCCGATCGAGGACGGGGTGAACATGGTCTCCTGTTTCGGCGACAACGCGGCCGCAGACGCCGATCCGTCGCTCGTTCCCGTCGACGACATGGGTCGTCCCGCAACCCGCGATCGAAAATACTTCGACTGGGCCTATATCTGCCCGTCCCGACAGGACTACCGCGAGGGCCTCCTCGAGATCATCGACGACTGCGTCGCGGCCAACGAGGACGTCCGACTCGACGACGTCGGCTTCCCTCGCGAGGGATACTGTCGCTGTGGTGTCTGCGAACAGGCCTTCAAGGCCAGTGAGTTCGACGACCGCCAGGCCTGGCGGGCCGACGTCATTACCGAGTTCGTCGCCGAAGCCGCAGAGCACATTCCTGGCCGCGTCTACCTGACACTCTACCCTGACCCATACCCCGGCCACCTCTACGAACGCGCTGGGCTCGATCTCGCTGCACTCGAGGAGCACGTCGACGAGTTCGTCATCCCGCTGTACGATATGGCCTACGAGACGACCTACTGGCTCGAGACAATCGCGAAGGGATTCCAGAGTGCACTCGAGACGCCCTTCAGTATCGAGCTGTACGCGATCGACATCGAGATCGAGAATCTGATTCACGCACTCGAGGTTGCAGAGCACTACGCCGAGGGTGTGTTCTTCGGGTATGAGGCATCGAACGCGCGGGCAGCGTTGCGTCGACGACGTGCCGACGAGCAAGACGGTGTGACACACGGCGAGCCGAAGTAGGCTGTTCTCGAGTGGTGAACAGATTTCTTGTGGGTGTGTATCTAGCGGAGTGCCCGAGAGGTGTAATTGGAGGGGACAGCGACGGAATCAGTGGGAGTGACGATGCCAGTGGGGTAACGCTGCCAGTGGGAGTGGCTGTAATCTATCGCGTCTCGTCGCCGAGGCGGTCATCGTCATCGTCATCGTCGTCGTCCAGCAGTCCGTCATCGCTGTCGGAGTCATCGTCCATGAGGTCGCTGTCGTCGTCACCGATGAGTCCGTCGTCGTCATCATCATCCATGAGGCCGTCATCGTCGGATCGGCCGCGGCGGTCATCGTCGTCCATGAGTCCATCGTCGCGATCGCGGTCACTGTCGCTGTCCATCAGGCCGTCATCGTCGTCGTCCATCAGGCCATCATCATCGTCACTCATGAGGCCGTCGTCATCGTCGTCCATGATACCACTGTCATCACTACGGCGGTCATCATCGTCCATAATGCCGCTGTCGTCGCCGCGGCGACTGTCGTCGTCATCCATGATACCATCGTCGTCGTCACCCATCAATCCGTCATCGTCGTCATCGCCAATCAGGCCGTCGTCGTCATCGTCGTCTCCCATAAGTCCGTCATCGTCGCGGTCATCGTCCATGATCCCGCTGTCGTCCCCGCGACGGTCGTCGTCATCCATAAGTCCGCTATCGTCGCTTCGATCATCGCGACCGGTCTCCGTTCCCGACATGCCGCCCGTCCCAGTGGTAGTGTCAGTGCCAGTTCCAGTTCCAGTCCCAGTGCTAGCCCCTGCCCCCATCTCCGAATCAGTTCCCGACAGGTTGCTCTGCAGGTGGATTTCGTCGTCAGTCATCTCCGCAACGGCCGTCTCCTGTAACGGATACGCATCATCAGTTCCACCCCAGCCGAGTTTGGCCTTAATCGTGTCCGTAATTCCCGGATCCGGTTCGACGTGTGCCGTTCCATGCTCGACATCGGCGACGATACCAACCTCGTCACCCTCCGCGTTTACGACCGTCTTACCGACATCGTCGTCTGTAAATTCTGGAGACATTGCACTAACAGGTATGCCAAACACGACCAAGATGGTGGTGCTTGCGCTGGCTTGCGAGTTTGCCGTCAACGCGTGTCTCGGCCGTTCTCGGCGTTACTATCCATCCCGCCAAGAGTAACAGAGTCCACGAGAGTCCTCACGAAAACACGATTTCACGTCACGGTACACTACAACACGGTACAGGGCACTGTAACACACTGAGACACGGCTGAAAACTGTTGGACGCCAGCTATTCGTTGAACTCTGGCTCCCTGCCTTCGAGGAACGCAGCAACCCCCTCTTCGTGGGAGTCCGTAGCGCGGGCGTGGACCTGCAACAGATTCTCGTAATCCAGCGCCTCGTCCCACTGTCGACCCATGTTCTCGTGCATCGCCTGCTTCATCATGCCGATCACATCCGTCGGACGGCGGCCGAGTCGCTCGACCGTTTCCGTCACCCGCTCGTCGAGGTCCGCAGCCGGCACCGACTCGTTGATCAGATCGAGCTCCGCCGCGCGTTCGGCATCGAAGAACTCGCCGGTGAACGCGAGTTTCTTTGCGGCACGAAGGCCGATCAATCGCGGGAGCATGAACGTCCCACCGGTGTCGGGAATGAGGCCAACGCGGACGAACGCACAGGAGAAGGTCGCATCCTCGGCCGCGTAGGCGATATCCGAGAGCGCAACAATTGCAAGGCCCGCACCCACTGCATCACCATTGACGTTCGCCACGATCGGCACGGGACACTCGAGCATCGCCTCGACGACACGGCCGAACGTCTCGGTGACCTCCTCGTAGGCCTGTCGCGGCGGGTCGGGTTCTTCCGCCATCGCCTCGATATCGCCACCGGCGCTGAAGGCATCGCCCTCGCCGGTGATGACGATCGCGTGAGACTCCTCGGGATCGGCATCGCCAATCGTATCGGCGAGTTTCGACGCGGTCTCGCGGGTGATCGCGTTGAGCACACCAGGGCGGTCGAACGTGAGTCGCAGGACGCCGTCGTCGCTGTCGATCTCCATAGCAGAAAGACAGAGAGCTGACTCTTAATGGTGCTGTTCCGCGACAAATTGGCGAACCGGGCTGTATGGTGTGTTGATTTTGGTGACGGTGTCGGTGTCAGTATCAGTGCTAGTGTTGGTACCAGCGCCAGTGTCAGTGCCGATGTCAACACCAGTGCCCATACCCCGCCAATATCGACAGCAGCCATTCACACACTCACACACCCACACTCGAGTGGACTCGAGTACACCGGTGCATATGAATACTGTGTGACGCGCGATGGCTGATGGATCGTGTCTTAGTCCGACGGCATCGGTGCTGTCGTCGTCTCGTCTTCGGCGACGTTGAGTTCGGAGGTGACCAGCGCGCGATAGGCGCGTCGCAGGCGCTCGGACAGCGCCTGGTGTGAGATATCGAGCTCTTCGGACAGTTCCTGCATCGAGACTTCGCGCGGAATCTCGAAGTAGCCGTGGTCGATCGCAGCGACCAGCGTCTCGTACTGGCGACTCGTCAGGCCACACTGAGAGTGGCTTTCGGACTCGAGGTCGAACAGACGAACGATCGTCGGTGAGACGTCGTTCTCGACGAGGCGGTCGTACAGTGAACTGACGTGATCGCGCTCGAGAACGCGTACGCTCAGCAGCCAGGTGCCGTTCGATGCGGAGGCACTGAGGACGGTGCCACCCTCGTCCATGACGGCCTCGAAGACGTCGACCGTCTCCGGTTCGAACTCGATGTCGTACAGCCATCGGCCGTCGTCGCTGTTGATCAGCGAGTACGCATCGACCGCCGACGAGGTCGCGAGCGCATCGTCGATCATCTCGTGGGACGGTCCAGACAGCCAGAGGCTGTGCCCGTTCGAGGCGATGACACGCTCCATCTCACACGTTAGTGTGGGGACGGCCTCGAAGAGTTCGCCCAGTCCGGTGCCCTCGGCCGAGAATTCGATGTCTGCGATCGATGTCATGGATACGATTCATTCGTTGAACGGGGACTGCATTAACCGCGTTTCCAAAGAGATTAGCAACGACAGTAGTGACGGTCACTCGGGCTGGTATATAAAAGTGAGTTACAGTCAGTTGCGCCGAGATTAGCGTGAAAAACGGTGTACGTAGTCGGGAGGAAACCGTTTCGAGCGGACAACGGTTGTACAACTTACAGACGGACGGATAGTCAGGCTGTTCTATCTGTTGCAAGTGCGTTACAACGGTCGCCATCGAACCGCAAGCGGACGTCGACGTGACTGGTCGCCACAGACACTCACACTACTGTGATAGTTCGGGAGAGTAGCTTACGTCACATATACGTAAACCCACGGCCCGTCCGAACGGAGACTGTGACGGCGAAGGATACGCACGAACGGAAGTGGAGTCGACGACAGTATCTCACCGGAACGGTCGCTGGGGTGGCCGGGATCGGTGGAGTCCTCTCAATTAGCGGCGTCGGTTCGGCGACGGACGACGACCTCGCGGCGCAGTACGAGACGGTCGTCGATATCGTCGACGCCGGCGCGGACCCAACTGGTAGCGAGTCGATTGCGCCCGTTCTCCGGGACCACATCGGCGACAACACACTCATCGAGTTCCCCGAGGGGCGGTACTACATGGACGAACAGCTCCGATTCACTGGGTTCGAGAACGTCGGGTTTGTGGGTGACGGTGCGACGCTCGTCCCGGCAAATTACCACGAGTTCGACGGCCCGCAGTATCGCCTGTTCAGACTCGGAACGAGCGATAGACCCGGTCGTGACCTCCGGTTCGAGGGGTTCGATATCGATCAGACGGCGTCGGAAACGGGGATCCGCGTCATCAACGCCGAAGTCGAGGACGGCCTGCTCGTCCGAAACGTAACGGTACACGGGGTCCACGACAGCGGGACCTGGGGACCAGGCCTGTTCAACGTCATCGATCCGGATGGTGACGGGCTCGTCGACTGTTTCCACGCGCCCGACGGTGCCGTTCACGTCGACGAGACGCCGAACGCGGGCAACATGTGGCGCGGTGCGACCGGGTTCGGAATCAATCAGCACCATCGTGGCACGCTCGTCTTCGAGAACTGCGTTCTGGGTGGGTTCCCGGACAACGGCCTGTACGCCTCGAACGAGACCGGTCAGATCGGCGTCGACGGCGGACACTACCAGAACAGTGGCACCGCCTCGATTCGTCTCAGCGGAACGGCCGGTGCGATCAGAAACGCGACGCTCACCGTCGATAACGACCCACACGACTCGGCAGGCCAGCACGCGATCCGGCTTGACCGCGGCGAGGAGTTCACTATTGAGGGCGTCGAGATAGACATTCCCGAACCTGTCTCTTATACACATCNAGAGATGTGTATAAGAGACAGGTATCCGACTCGATCCAGAGACGGGGCCGACGGTTATCGACGACGTCGCCGTCGATATCGACGGCAGCGCGAACGCCCTGCGACTTCTCGGCAGCGACGGCGGTGCGGTCGAGGTCTCCGACCTTCGGGTGACAGGTGATGCACCTGGCTCGACGCTGCGACACGCAATTTTCTGTGAACGACACTCCTGTACGTTCACGGGCCTCGACGTCGAACAGCACGGCACGACCCGCCGCCGCGGGATCGAACTGCGCGGCGCTGACTATCGGCTCGCCGACAGCGAGTTCGAAACGACGGATACGCCGATCGTCCTCAACGGTGCGAGTGACGTAACCGTCGAGAACTGCTCCGCAGCCCCGACAGCGGATGCCTACTCGCTTCGGATCTCGAGCGATTCCGGTGCCGTCCAGTTGTCGGCCAACGACTTCCCTGCGGGTGTTCGAGACGACCGGTAACCACCGCGAAAACGTGGTTCATTCATGAGGCCTCAGCTATAGCGAGACCACCGACGACGCAGTTGTGGTCAGTGTCACTGTTGTCTCTGCGATGGGACACACCCCCCAACAATTAGTATCCTGTGTGACGACTACCTTGAGTAGTAGCTGTCACCACATCACGCCGTTAGTTCTTCCGGTTGTCCCAGTAGTAACGGACTCACTGATCTCGGGGACGGCTGCAACGAACTCGATTCATGTCACAATACAATCCGGCGGATACACCCGATTCGCAGCACCCTCACGCGGGGCAACCACGTGGTGAAAAGCCGACTGACCGAGAGTGTCCGTGCTGTCGAGTCTGTGGCTTGACTGCTGAGAGGTCCGACCACTCCGAAGAGCCGTCAGTTCAAGACGAATCTGGGGAAGAAGAACACACGGAACACGCTCACAGATCGTCCGATCACGAACCGTCCGACCAGGCAGACGAAGAGCGTGCCGGTCACGACCACGAGGCACACGTCGACCACGCTGGGCACGAGGAACTGTTCAAGCAGCGCTTCTTCGTTTGTCTCGTCCTCTCGCTCCCGGTGCTGTACTACAGCCCGATGCTCCAGGAGTGGTTCGGCTACGCCGCCGTGGCGTTCCCAGGAAGCGAGTTCGTCGGGCCGGTTCTCGGAACGATCGTCTTCCTCTACGGTGGGGTTCCCTTCCTGCGGATGGGCGCAGTCGAAGCACGAAATCGCGAACCGGGAATGATGTTGCTGATCTCGCTGGCGATCACCGTCGCGTTCGTCTACAGCGTCGCCGCGGTCGCGTTCGGGATTGGCGAGCCGTTCTTCTGGGAACTCGTTACACTGGTCGTTATCTTCTTGCTTGGACACTGGATCGAGATGCGTAGCGTCCGTCGTGCTTCGGGTGCACTCGACGAATTAGCCGAACTAATGCCGGACACAGCCGAACGGATCACCGAAGACGGCGAGACAAAAGCGGTCCGCGTTGACGAACTCACGAAGGACGATCTCGTACTCGTGCGACCAGGGGCCAACGTTCCCGCCGACGGCGTCGTCGAGGAAGGCGAGTCGAACGTGAACGAAGCCATGGTTACCGGCGAATCCCGGCCGGTCAAGAAGGAACCTGACGACAAGGTAATCGGTGGAACGACCAACCGCGACGGGAGTCTCCGCGTTCGCGTCACGGCAACGGGCGAAGAGACGACACTCTCTGGCATCATGCGTCTGGTCGAGGAAGCCCAACAGAGCCGATCTCGGACACAGGTGCTCGCCGATCGAGCCGCAGGCTGGCTGTTCTACGCCGCGATCGCAGTTGCGGCCGTCACTGCTGTCGCGTGGACTGCTGCGACTGGGTTCGGAGTAGCAGTCGTCGAGCGTGTCGTCACCGTGTTGGTGATCGCCTGCCCGCACGCGTTAGGACTTGCTGTCCCGCTCGTCGTCGCCATCAATACGACGATGGCAGCCCAAAACGGCATGCTCATCCGCGATCGGATCGCCATGGAGGAGGCGCGTAACCTGGATACAATCGTCTTCGACAAGACAGGCACGCTCACCAAAGGAGAACAGGGAGTCGTCGATATCGCCACGACTGATGACTGGGACGGGGACGAAGACGCGCTATTAGCAGTGATGGCTGCTGCCGAGGGTGACTCCGAACATATGATCGCAGAAGCAATTCGTGACGCAGCCGACGAACGGGAGCTTTCCGTCCCACATGTGCGTGAATTCGAGGCACTCGAGGGGCGCGGGGTTCGAGCGACCGTGGAAGTGGAAACTGCAGCAAGCCCCGGTGTAGGTGAGGACCACCCGCGAGACGGCGAGACGGTCCACGTCGGCGGGCCCAACCTGCTTCGCTATCTCGATCTCGAACCGGATACCGCCCTCAAAACGTTCGCAGACGAAGCCGGCGAACGTGGTCACGGTGTCGTCTACCTGCTTCAAAATGGCGACGCGGTCGGCGCGGTTGCACTCGCTGACGTCGTCCGAGAGGAAAGTTTCGAGGCGATCGACGCCCTCCACGAGATGAACGTCGAGGTTGCAATGCTCACTGGCGATACGGAAGACGTCGCCAGAGCCGTGTCCACGGAACTCGACATCGACACGTACTTCGCCGAAGTGCTGCCGGAAGACAAGGACAAGAAGATCGTCGAACTCCAAAATCAGGGGAAACTGGTGGCGATGGTCGGCGACGGAGTGAACGACGCGCCCGCACTAACGCGCTCTGACGTCGGAATCGCAATCGGCTCCGGAACTGACGTCGCCGTGGAGTCCGCCGATGTCGTCCTCGTCGAAAACGATCCCCGCGATGTCGCTCATCTCGCCCAGTTGAGCCGGAAAAGCTATCGGAAGATGCAGGAGAACCTCGTCTGGGCGGCCGGCTACAACGTGTTCGCGCTGCCGCTCGCGGCCGGTGTGCTGGCACCGATTGGGATCTTGCTTTCACCGGCGGTCGGTGCTGTCCTGATGTCGGCAAGTACAGTCATCGTCGCGATCAATGCACAACTCCTGCGGCGGGCCGACCTCTCGGTGTGAATTGCTACCGATCACGTACTCTGAACTGGGGAACACGTCGAGATGGGATAGTGATTACCACCGTGTAGGAGTCTGGCAGAGACTGAAATAGGTACCAGACGTAGTTACTCACATGAGCACCGATGATTCTCTCCTCCGAACGATCGTGATCGTCATTGCCGTGATCGTGCTCCTGCCGTTACTCATGCTGGTGGTTGCACTCCCCATGATGGGTGTTTGGGGTGGTGGTCACATGTGGAACGGGGGCGGTGGAATGTGGGACAGCACGGGTGCAACGTGGATGTGGCTACTCATGTCCGTCGTGCCGTTACTCGTCCTGTTGGGCATCGGATACCTCCTGTACAGTGCGGTTCGCCACTCCGGCGGAACGCAGCAAGACGCCGCAATCGAAGAACTCCGGATCGCCTACGCCCGGGGAGAGATTTCCGAGGACGAATTCGAGAACCGTCGGAAACGACTCCAACGCGAGGAGTAACTGCGTGACCGGGCACGATTGTGAACTGGGTCGAGACGTTCAAGTTCTTCCCTGTGCTCGCTCACGGGCTGGAACTCGTTTCGGTCAAATCAGGTGAGTCGCGTTGCTTCTCACGTAATTGTTCGTCGCAAAAGCGGGCCGGGCGCGATTATGAACTACGCCAAGACATTCCTGCTCGCTCGTTTCACTCGCTGTGCGGGCTGTGGCTCGTCTAGTTCAAATCCCGCCGGTTCCGTTACCTGTCGCTCACCGAGTTGTTCGCGACAGGAAAGCGGGCCGGGCGCGATTATGAACACACGGTCGGACGTGCTCACTCCGTTGCGCGCGACCTCCCTGCGTTCAAATCGCTCGTGGCCGTTTTGCCACTCGCGAGTTTGCTCGTGGCAAAAGCGGGCCGGGCGCGATTTGAACACGCGACCGTCTGATTAAGAGTCAGACGCTCTGCCGGACTGAGCTACCGGCCCTTCACCTACGACTTTTTGTCGACTGGTAAAATACGTTTCCCTTGAGTTGCGTTGTGGCAGAGAGCGCCACGCTCGATCACGGTCGGGCCGTCGACGATCACGGTCGGGCCATCGAGATGGATATACACACTATCACGACGTCACAATCTTCGGGAAGGTTAAGTGCGGTCGGTCCGACCACACGTTCACATGAGCACGGGGGTTACGATTTCGTCGATCTCTGACTACGCTATCTTGGGTTGTGGCAGCGTCGGCTACGCCGTCGCCGAAGAGCTCGTCGAACAGGGGAAGGACGTACTGATCGTCGACCGCGACGAAAACCGCGTCGAATCACTCCGGGACCAGGACCTAGACGCCCGCACCGCCGACATCAGCGAACCCGAGGTCGCCGATCTCGTCGATGACCGGGACGTCGTCCTCATCCTCGCCTCCGACGTCGAATCGAACAAACAGGCCGTCGAACACATCCGCGCCGACAACGACAACCAGTTCGTCGTCGCCCGTGCGAGCGACCCCGTCTCCGGCGACGAACTCTCCACCCTCGGCGCCGACATCGTCATCAACCCCTCCTCCGTCATCGCCGAATCCGCACTCCGCGCACTCGAGTCCGGTGAACTCGAGTACAATGCTGGCAAACTCGCCCAGTTGGTCGAGGAGACGGGGACGCGGCTGGCGATCATCACACAGGACAGCCCGGATCCGGACTCGATCGCGAGCGCGGCGGCGTTGCAGGCGATTGCGAACCACCTCGGCGTCGAGTCGGATATCATCTACCTGGGCGACGTGGGCCACCAGGAGAACCGGGCGTTCGTCAATCTGCTCGGGATCGATCTGGTGCAGTGGGACGAGGTCGAGGATCAGTCGGTCTACGACAGCGTTGCGCTGGTCGACCGTGAGACATCGGCCGAGCTCGACCTCTCCGTCGACGCGGTGATCGACCACCGCGAGGCCGACCAGGAGTTCGAACCTGAGTTCGTCGACATTCGGCCGAACATGTCCTCGACGTCGACGATCATGACGAAGTATATTCAGGAGTTCGACATGAACGTCTCCGAGGAGGTTGCCACCGCCTTGCTGTACGGCATCCGCGCGGAGACGCTGGATTTCAAACGCGACACTACCCCCGCCGATCTCACAGCCGCAGCCTATCTCTATCCGTTTGCGAACCACGACACCCTAGAACAGGTCGAGTCGCCGTCGATGTCGCCCGAGACGCTCGACGTGCTCGCGGAGGCGATTGCCAACCGCGACGTGCAGGGAAGCCATCTCGTCTCGAACGCGGGCTTCGTACGCGACCGCGAGGCGCTCACGCAGGCGGCGAGTCACCTCCTAAATCTCGAGGGTGTGACGACGACGGCCGTTTTCGGCATCGCAGACGAGACGATCTTCCTCGCGGGCCGCTCGAAGGACATCCGTATCAACATCGGCAAGGTGTTAGACGACGCTTACGGCGAGATGGGGGAAACGGCAGGCCACTCGACGCAGGCCAGCGCGGAGATTCCGCTCGGCATCTTCACCGGTATTGAAATTTCCGAGGATACGCGGGATACGCTGCTCGATCTGACCGAAGAAGCGGTCAAGCGAACGCTGTTCGACGCGATGGGCGTCGACGGTACCGAAGGATCGAACGGCAGTTAGCGTTCACGTTCAGGCAACCAGTTCGGTTTCTTCTTCGTCCGGATCGCGGACGCGCTCGACGACATCGTTGATCAGGATCACGTCACCGACCGCGCGCACCCAGCGGTAGGGGACGATAACGCCCTGACCGGTTGCCGACTCTTCTGCGAACAGTTCGGTGTTCAGGTTGCCGAGTGCAAGCCCGGTGACGGCCTGGCCGTCGACGTTCAGTTGTAGGTCCTGGACTTCGCCGACGAAGACACCGCTGTTCGAGTAAACCTCGCGTCCGACGAGAGAGGTGATCTCCTGGGGAGTGTCGTCCATGTCAGGGCACATGCGCGGCGTGCTCTTAATTGTTGGTCAGACACGACAGTCGCGGGACCCGACCGGACGCTAAAACGGGGTGAGGCAGTGTCAGTCATGCGAGCCCGGAAACACAGCACCGTTCTCACTCCGATGGCATCGAAAGCCGCTGTGCAGTCTCCATAAGAGATGTGATTCGATCGCGCGCCCACTCGGCCGCATCCGGACTATCGTTGACGAGCAGCCCACAGAGTTCATCGGAGGGACCACCACCATCACAGACAAGCAGAATCGTCAACGCCGCCGGCTCCGTTTCAGGTGGCTCCGCATCGAGTTCGACAGACACGAGGCCGTACGCTGGCGGCTGTGTCGTCTCGTGAAGAACGAGCTGGTCGGCTGCAAGCGCACTCGCCGTCCCGGAACCGAACGTACTGAGCAACACCTGAATCGCGTCCTGGGGGGCGATGACTTCGACCGTTTTTACCCCTGGTTCGCGCTTCTTTCCGTCCGCACTCTCCACCACCCCTCGACCAGCGAGCGCTTCACAGTAGGCACTCGCCAAACAGTGCGTCGGACCCGGAACCACAACCTGATGGACCGACCCCAGCCGGAGCAACGCACTGAGCATCGACTCGAGACGGTCCGATTCTGCGTCCGCCCCCTCGGTATCGTCCCCCGGTCGCTCGGCCTCGGCCGTCTCAGACGCGAGTGACTCGAGTACCCCCTCGATCGAAAGCGATTCGGCGACCTGTGCCGGCTCCGTCGCCGCGGTCACGGCTGTCGCTCCATCGAGGACCTGCCAGCTCAGCTCGGCCGACGGCGGCAGTTCGGCGAGCAACTCACTCCGGCGTGTCGCCTGTGCGAGGCGGTCGGATAGCTGTTCGAACGACGAGAGTGCGAGGTCGCCGGCGACCGTCAGTCGGTACTGACACTGGCCGTCGACGGTGGCCCGCTCGATCAGCGCGGCACGCTGTAGTTCCGAGAGTCCCCTGTCGATTGTCGACCGGGATAACTCGAGTTCGGCCGCGAGAGCGGACGGGCGAGCCGGGTCCGTGGCGAGTCGACGGAGTAGGGACGCGCGCCGACGAACGATGGCGAGCAGTTCGGTCTCTCGCACCATGAGCGACAGGAGCGGGCGACAGGAAATAATGGTACTGATGGTGATGGAGCGGACGCCTGATGGTTACCGTGCCCCATCCGATAGTAGCCACTGCAAGTCACTGTACACCTGATCGTGCGACAGCAGCGCGGTTCTCGCTCATTTCACTCGCTCCGAACCGCGGACGTGCGATCAGTGTGTACCCAGTTGCAGGTGGTACTATAGCACAGTGTTTCGTACGGCACAGGCAGCGCACGAACCCGATGACCTGACACGATTGCTGCCATCGGTTATAAATGAGCGACAAATATATCTGTCAGAGCCACACTCCGGGAACGTCATCGACAAATGAGTGTATAGGAGTCCGCTCTGAATAGACGGGTGCCGGGGTGCCTCTGACAAACCGGCAGTGTTCGGTGGGTAGGCTGCCCGACTACGCACCGACATTTCGTTTCGGGCAGGTGACGGTACGTTAGGTCGACGTTGACTCGTAGAGTTCGTCGAGTGCCGCGTGATCCGAAAGCAGTGCCTCCATCTGGTCGACGGTGGCCGCGTCTCGAGTCCGACCGCTTCGGACGACGTCTTCGGCGCGTTCGACCGTGGTGAGTGTATCTGTCTGGACCGAAATGATGGGGAGTCCCTTTTCGGCCGCCTGGCCGATGACTGCACCGGAGGGGCGGTGGCCGCCAGTCAGGATGAGACAGCGAACGCCGGGGGCCTCGAGTGCCGCCGTCTGAATCTCCGCCCGGTCGCCGCCGGTGATGACGGCCGCGTCTTTCGTTCGACGGAAGTAGCGCAACGCGCTGTCGGCACCCATCGCGCCGACGGCGAAGCGTTCGACGTAGGCGTCGGTCCCGTCCTCGACGAGCAGCGCCCCGCCGAGTTCGTCCGCGAGGGTTTCGACGGTCACGCCGGCGAGTGACTGCTCGCTCGGAACGATCCCAAAGACGGTCACGCCACGAGTTTCAAGGAACGGGACGACGTCCGTCTCGAGTTGGTCGTAGGCCGCATCGGCGACGTTGTTGAAGACGACGCCGACGAGTCGGTCTCCGAAGGCGTCGACGGCGGCGAGTACGTCGTCGATGTCGCCGGGTGTTTCGTACGGTGCGACCAGCAGGACGCTGGCGTCGAGCAAGGCGGCCACGTCCGGGTCGGTAAGGTCGACGATGCCGCCCACGTCGTATCGGCCACCGCCCTCGACGAACATCCGGTCGCAGTCGGCCGCAAGCCCTTCGTAGGCCTCGACGATCCGATTGCGGAGCTCTGGGGCGTCCTCGCGGCCCCGAAGGGCCTGTTCGATGAACGTCGGCGAGTAGACGACGGGCTCTAGGTCGTGCATCTCCGCGTCGAGGTCGAGGAGTTCGCGGGCGAGCATGGGGTCCTCGTCGAGCGTTTTGCCGACGTTGCTCTGCAGGCGTGTCCCCTTGGGTTTCATGTAGCCAACCTGCTCGCCGCGGTCCTGTGCGAGGCGGGCCAGTGCCATGGTGATCGCGGTTTTACCGGTGCTCTCCTCGAGCGAGGCGACCAGCAGTGGGTCGGCATCCGTTTCGGGCGTGGGATCGTCCGTCGGTTCGGTTTCGGTGGCTGTGTCTGCGGTGTGGGCGTCAGTGTGGGTGGTTTCGCTGGTGTCGTCGGTGTCGGTGTTAGTGTCAGTGTCAGTGCCGGTCTCGGTGTCGATGGCAGCGTCAGTGTCGGTATCGGTGTCGGTATCAGTATCGGTCATTACAGGTCCTCCGTATCGACGGTCAGTCGCAGATCGATCGCCTGTACCCCATCTGGTCCCGCAACGAGCGGGTTCACGTCGAGTTCCAGAATTGCCGGGAAGTCAGTGACCAGCTGTGAGAGTCGCTGGATCGTCTCGACGATTGCGTCCACGTCGGCTGGCTCCCGCCCGCGAGCGCCGCGTAACAGCGGTGCGGCCCGAATCTCGTCGACCATCTCGCGGGCCGCACTCTCACCGATTGGCGCGACACGAACCGACGTATCCTCTAAAATCTCGACGAAGATGCCGCCGAGCCCGAACAGCAAGAGCGGGCCGAACTGCGGATCGCGGTTCATCCCGACGATGGTCTCGGTCGTTCCCTCCAGATCGAGCATCGCCTGTACCTGCACGCCGAGGATGGTCGCGTCGGGCTGGTAGTTGCGCGCTCGGGCGACCACGTCCTCGTAGGCGTCGTACACCTCGTCGTCGCTCACGCCGACTTTCACGCCGCCGATATCCGACTTGTGGGTGATATCGGGGCTCACGATCTTCATCACGACATCACCCTCGATCGCTTCGGCAACTTCGCGAGCACGAGCCGGGTCGTCGACGATTTCGCCCGGCGGCGTCGGGATGCCGTAGGCGTCGAGCAAGGCCATCGACTCGATGCCGAGGCGATTACCGTCACGGCGCTCGACTCGTTCGAGAATCTCGCGCGCTCGCTCGCGGTCGACATCGAACGCCGTGGGCTCGTCACTCGTTCGCTGGCGAACGTCTCGATAGCGCGCGAGCGCGTCGAGTCCGCCGACGGCTCGGGCCGGATCGAAGTAGTTGGGAATGCCGAACTCGCGGAGCACCGTCTCGGCTGCTCTGGCCCGGTCGCCGCCCATCAGGCAGGTGACGACCGGTTTCTCGAAGTCCTGGCGCTTCTCGATGACGACCTCGGCGAGTTTGTCGTACTGGATCACCGCCGTCGGCGCGCTGACCACGACTGCCGACCCGACGTTCGGATCTGCGAGAGCGATCTCGAGTGCCCTGCCAAACCGATCGATGTCGGCGTCGCCGATGGCGTCAATCGGGTTGTAGACGTTCGCCTCGTCGGGCATCGCCTCGTGCAGTTTGTCGATCGTCTCGTCGGTGAAGTCGGCCATCCGCAGCGACGAGTCGCCGACCGCGTCGGTCGTGAGCACACCGGGGCCGCCCGCGTTCGTCACGATGGCGACGCCGTCCGATTCTGGCGCGGGCAGTCCGGACAGTGACCGTGCGGCATCGAACAGCTCTTGCACGGAACTCGCACGGATGACGCCGGCCTGCTCCAGCCCGGCCTCGTAGGCGCGCTCGCTGCCCGCGATTGCGCCGGTGTGTGAGGAGGCTGCCTGCGCGCCGGCGTCGGTCCGGCCCGACTTGACGAGCACGATCGGGGTCTCCTCGGTGACCTCCCGGGCCGTCCGAATGAATTCGTCGCCGGCGTCGATATCCTCGAGATAGCCGATGATCACGTCGGTCTCCGAATCGTCACCCCACTCGCGGACGAAGTCCGTCTCGTCCAGAATCGTCTTGTTGCCGAGCGAGACCACGTCCTGAAAGCCGATTCCCTGTTCGTTCGCCCAGTCGAGCACCGCCGTGATGAACGCCCCCGACTGGCTCATGAAGGAAATCGACCCGTCGCGGGCGCTCTCCGGGCCGAACGTCGCGTTCATGCTCACTGGCGTCGACATGACGCCCAGGCTGTTCGGGCCGACGACGTTGAGGTCGTACTCCGCTGCAATCTCGCGCAACTCTGCCTCTCGTCGTGCCCCCTCGCCGCCGCTCTCGGCGAACCCGGCCGTAATGACGACCACGTGTTGCGTACCTGCCTCACCGATCTCGCGGATCGTCTCGAGTACGACCGGTGGCGGCACGACGACGACAGCCAGGTCGAGCGGCGGTGCACTGGCGACGTCCGGATACGCCTCGAGACCGAGAACGGCGTCGTGACTCGGGTTGATCGGCACGACCTCGCCGGTGAACTCCTGGTGGAGGTTCTCGAGGATCGCGCGGCCGACCGCGCCCTCGCGCTCGGTCGCACCGATCACGCCGACAGTCTCGGGGGCGAACAGCTCGGATAACCGTCCCATCGGTCGGAGTATTGTTGGCAGGGGAAGTAAAACTGCACCCGACTTCCCGCGGGGTGGGAGCAGGGCTAGATGGAGCGCGGAGGGGATGCAACACCGGAGACGGCGTTCGAATCAGTGTCTCCGGCCGAGTCAGTTCCTCGTCGTCGATACGCGTCTCAGCGCATCGAAATCGCCGCCCCCGCCCGGTCGGAAACGAGGATCGCGAGCAGATAGATCCCGATAGCGGCGACGATGATCGACCCCCCAGTGGGAAGGCTCTGGCTGAACGCGAAGGCGAAGCCCGCAACGATCGAGAGTTCGCCGAACAGGATCGAGAGGTACAGCGTCTCGCGGAAGCTCTGTGCGACCTGTGAGGCTGCAGCGACGGGGATGACGAGCATACCAGCGACGAGGATTACGCCAAGAACCTGTATCGCGCCGACGACGACCACGGCGGTCATTACGACGAGTAGGGTGTTGTACCGCGTCACGTCGAGCTGGGCGACACGGGCTGCCTGTTCGTCGAACGTGATGAACAGCAGCTGTTTGTACGTGACTGCGACGACGGCAACGACAGCGACCGTGAGGATGGCCATCAGTCGAGCACCACCCGCGGTAACGACGCTCAGGCTTCCAAAGAGAAACTCCTCGATGTCGACTGGGATGGCAACGATGTCGCGGCTCCAACTAATGAGCAACGTCCCGACTGCGAAGCTCCCCGTGAGCATGATCGCGATCGGAACGTCACCGTACGTACTCGTGTGCTCCGTAAGCCACTGGACGCCGAGTGCGCCGAGCACGCTCACGACGAGTGCGACGAGCAACAGGGATCCGTTCCAGCCGGTCAGCCCCGTGAACAGGATACCGACTGCGATGCCGGCGAACGCGGTGTGGGCGAGCGTCTCGCCGATGAGTGCCATCTGCCGGTGGACGAGATACGTGCCGACCAGCGGCGCGACGATACCAACCAGGATACCCGTCGCAACTTGCCGCCAGACGAACGCGTGCTGGAAGAGGTTCGACCCGATCACGTAGTCCATCCACATGCCGGCGATCAGCACCTGCTCGAAGAGCAACTCCGAGGCCGGGCCGATTCCCGTTGCCGTGTACGCCGACTCGATCGACGGATGAAGATCCGCGAGTGGGTAGTGTCGAAGCCAATCGATGAGCAAGAATCCGATCAGAAGCGCAGCAACTGCACCGACGAACGCGATGCCGGTGAGCTCGGCGCGCCGACGGAGCGAGCGTGGCGTGTGGCCTCGTCTTGTCTCCTCCCCGCGTGGCGTCGAGTGTGCTGTCGACGGTGCGTCAGCAGTTGGATGCGTGTTTGGGTTCGATTCCGGCTCCGAATCGACATCCGATCTCGACTCTACATCCGATCCCGACCCAGAAGGCGTCTCTCTCCCGCTCATCAGTGGTGATGGTGCACGACGGTTCCCGTCGCGCCGTAGGCTTCACTCAATGCATCGCTCTCGACGAACGACTCCGTGTCGCCATGATGGTACAGTTCCGTGTTGATACAGGCGATCCGATCCGCGCGGTCCGTGACGACGCCGATATCGTGCTCGATCAGGATGATCGCGATCCCGTCGTCGTTCAGCGACTCGAGTAGCTGGTAGAACGCGTCCCGCGATTCGGCGTCGACGCCGACAGTGGGTTCATCGAGCGCGAGCAGGTCCGCCTCCGAGGCGAGCGCGCGTGCGATGTAGGCCCGCTGGCGCTGGCCGCCGGAGAGTTCGTTGACCCGCTGGTCTGCGAGATCCGTGATGCCGACCGTCTCGAGTGCCTCCTCGGCGATGGCCTCGTCCTCGGCGGAGAGACGAGCGTGACCGGCGTGGGCGAATCGGCCCATACGGACGCACTCGCGGACGGTAACGGGCATCGTGCCGCCGCGGCTGGTCGCCTGCTGGGAGACGTAGCCGATGCGGTTGCCCTGCTCGAAGTCGTTGACCGGGTGGCCGAACAGTTCGACCGAGCCCTCGTCGGGCGAGAGCAGGCCGAGCATGAGGTGAAGGAGTGTGGTCTTTCCTGACCCGTTCGGGCCGATGAGCCCGAGAAAGTCGCCCTGCTCGACGGTCAGACTCACGTCAGAGACGGCAGGCTGTTCGCCGTAGGAAAACGAGACGCCATGGCAGTCGACGACCGAACTCACTGTAGTCTCACTTCCTGTTGGGTGATGCGTGCGTTTAGTTCTTCCAGTTCCCGATTCCGGACCTGGCTGCCAGCGTCGGGTTCTGATTGGTCGGTCGAGGGTGGAGCGACAGCGGGGAGGGGTCGATTTGCGGCCACTGCGATCACTCCGCCTCGAGTGCCTTCCGAAGCGCGGGCAGGTTCAGTTCCTCCATCTGTTCGATCCAGCCCCAGCCCTGGTCGTTCCACTCGGCGGTCGTTCCCTCGGTCGGACTGATGGCCTCGGCCTCGGTCGCCTGACTGTTCTCTAGAAGGTGATCTACCTCTCGGGGAACGTCACCCTCCGTGGCATCGAACGGATCGTAGAGGATCGTCTCGATACCCTGTTCGTCGATCAGGTCGATCGTATCCGCCAGGTCGCCGGTCGTAATCTCTGCGTCAGGCGAAATCGTCGTCGGCGTGTGGATCTCGAAGCCGTATCGCGTTTCGAGGTACTGGAACGAATCGTGGCCGGCGAGAACGGCGATCTCTTTCGCCGCCTCGTCCGCAAGGGTCTCGAACTGGTCGTCGACCGCGTCGAGGCGGTCGATGTAGTCTGCGGCATTGTCCTCGTAGAGCGACGCATTGTCCGGGTCCATCTCCGCGAGGCCGTCCGCGATCGTCTCGACCATCTGCTGGGCGATCACCGGATCGACCCAGACGTGTGGGTCGTAGAACTCCGGCACGGAGTCGTCGTTGACCGATGGCTCGTCGACGACTTCGGCGGTCATGTTGTCCGCACTCGTGTCCCAGACCACCTCGCCGTCTGCCACGAGTTCGAAAATGACACGCGTGCGGCCGGTCTCGAGGCCGTGGAAAACGATGTGCTCTCCCTGTGACTCGATTTCAACCACGTCGTCTGCTGCACCCTCAGTCACTCGTGCGTCGATCCGGAACGGTTCGTCCTCACCGAGTGGGAGGACACGACCGTCGTCGTCCGTGAAGACGCCCTCGACTGTGGCGTAGTCGTCGACCGGAATCTCCGGGAGGCCCCCGTGCCAGTGGTTAGCATCGCCGTGCCAGTAGGCGACCTCGGCGTCCGTTCGCCGGTTGTAGATGTCGAACTCTGTGATCGTAATATCGTTCGGATCGTACTCCGCGTCGGTATCCGGCTCCCGGTCACCGTTCTCGCTTTGGGCTGGAATGAGACTGGACTCGAGTCCGTCCATCGCATCGATCAGCGTCACGTCGCTGCCGTCGGCTTCGATATCGGCAGCCACGTTTTGTGCCCACGAGAACTCGGCGGTGTCGAGATAGATGAAGACGTTTGAACTGACGATATCGCGACGCAGATCCGCGGGCGGTTCCCAGCCGTGGCCCATCTCGCCGGTTTGGATTGGATTCTCGATCTCGAGTGCATCGCCACTGACGTGCTGTGCCCAGTCCCAGAGCGCGAAGAACGCAGCATACCCACCTTCGGAGTCGGTGGCACCGTCAGGTTCACTCAGACAGCCGGCCCCAGCCGCGAGGGCGGCGGTCCCCGCCCCGGCCGTGAGTACCGAACGACGTGACAGCTTCATAGCTATGAGTACGGTCGGTCGAATAAAAGGGTTGTTATCTACAACCTTTGTTTTAATAATTCGCCTGCATCAGAGCAGGGGTAGTTAGTAACGATAATGCGAACGAGGGACCGCCTCCGCAGCCGGTAGAGAAACAGGTGCCCAGTGGGGAGTCGACGACAGCCACGTGGCGCTGTCGTTGAACGGGGTGGCTACGCTCGAGATATCCCACGAGTGTATCGAGAGCGGGGGTCAGCAGGTCAGCTTAGTGGTCGTGGTCGTGGTCGTGGTCGTCTTCGTGACCGTCGTCGTGGTCGTGGCCATCATCGTCGTCGTGGTCGGAATCATGCTCGTGGTCGTCGATATCTTCGACAACCTCCACCTCGAGCGCAGGTGACTCCCAGTCGGCGTGGTCGCCGTGCCAGATCTGGAAGACGAGATCAGTGAACCCTGTCTCCTCGCCGGTAATATCAAGGTGGTCGCCGTGTGCTTCGACATCGACAATCTCCTGTGCGCCCTCAGCAAACTGTGCGTTGAGCGTATACTCCTCATCCTCGCCAAGCGTAATCTCGTCCCCGTGGTCGTCTTCTACGTGGGCCCCAACCGACACGAAGCCGTCGACCGGGACGAGCAATGGACCGTCGTCCCAGTGGTCGTCGTGGACGTAGGCCGAGACGGCGTCAGCGTCACGGTCTATGAGTTCGAACGTCTCGATATCCATGTGGCCGTGGTCATCGTCGTGATCCTGGTCGTCATCACCGTTCTCGGTCTCCTGCCCGTCGTCGCCGTTCGAACTCGCGTCATCTCCGTTTCCGCCTTCGTCTTCGTCGTCATCACTCAGACAGCCAGCGAGGCCGAGCACACCGAGCGAACCAGTGGTTGCGAGCAGCGAGCGGCGCGTCGTATCGCGTGGATCGATCGTCATTGTTAGTGTCTACTCCACCAATACCACTCCTTAGTAATCAAGGCACTGATTTTGTTAATGTGGCTGCAAGGTATCCTACTCCGCCACAGACGCCGGCGAGGCGTCCGCATACCGCCGTAACCGGTCCGGATCGATCGGAAACACCGCCTCCGGCGTCCCCGCCGCCGCCCAGACCGTCTCGTACTCGAGTAGCGTCTCGTCGATCACGACGGGAACCGATCGGTTGTGACAGAACGGTGGGACGCCGCCGATGGACCAGCCGAGCTCCTCACGGATGCGGTCGGCGTCGGCCATGGAGACGTCGCCAGTCGCTGCGTCGAACGTGTCCGCGAGGGCGGCTTCGCTGACGCGGTTTGCGCCACTGGTGACGGAGACGACGAGCGAGCCGTCGACGTCGAAGACGAGCGAACTGGCGATCTGCGCTACGTCGCAGCCGACCGCGTCAGCGGCATCGGCTGCCGTTTTCGTCCCTTCGGGAAACTCCTCGACGGCAGGGTCGAAGTCGAAGTCGGTGCGTGCCTGCTCTGTGAAAGACTGCGCGCGTGGGTGCATCGCTCGTTGGAGCGATTCCCGGGAAGTTGCAAAAGTATTGTGCCGGGCTGACGTGCGACACGGCCGGTGGTGGCCAGCTGATACAGGTGGGCGTTCAGTTCTCGAGTCCGATCTCCATTCGGACACCATCGAGTCGATGGTACTCTGCGCGCTGGTCCGGTTCGTCGGTGCGAACCACCTCGAACACGTCGAAGCGAACGACGAGTCGTCCCGGATCGATCGTCGCCCGAAGAACCGGCCCGCGGCTCGTGATTACGACGTACGGTGGCGCAGGGACCGGCTGTGCCTGTAGCTCGTACCCCGTCGCATCCACCGCCGACCCGAGGACTGTCGGGAGAGTCGCGAGGACACCAGTCGACTCGAGTTCAGCACGGAGAGACTCGACGAGGGGGTCGGGATTCGTCGTTCGGGCGGTGTCCCACTCGTCTGTGATACGTGTCGCGCAGTCGTCGATAGCCGCAATCGTCTCGGTGTGGTCCGTGCGGAGGCGGCGTCTGGCAGCCCGGACTGGGTGAGACACGGTGTGTAGAGCGTCGACAAGGAACGCACTAAGCTCTCTCGATTTGAGCGTCTGACGCAGACGGTGTGGCTGAACTCGCTCAGTCGTTGCGCCGTTCGACGACGCCAATACTGATCGAATCGACGTTCGAAAGCACCGTGTCGGCACGCTGTTTCCACGGCGGTTCGTCGATCGTATCCACTGTGCGCTGTAGCTCCGAGTTCTCTGCCTCGAGGTCTCGTGTGAGTGATTCCAGGTGATTGACCCGATCTTCCAGCCGGTAGCGCCGGGATCGTTGTGCCGCGAGATCGTTGCGAAGCTGTGCGCGCTCGCGTTCGAGGCGCTCAACACGGTTTGCGAGACGGTCGCGCTCACGCTGTGTGTCGTCGATGAACGGGTCACGGTCCGTCGCGGTGATCGACTCGTCGTCTTCGGGGACGAGTCGGCCCGTTCCGACTGCGTTGATCACTGCGCCGACGAGCAGGATGAGGCCGCCGAAGTAGAGCCACGTCAGGAGGAGCAAGACGGCTCCGACGGGGCCCGCGGCTTCGGATTCTCCCGCAAAGGAGACGTAAACCTGAAAGAGCGACTGGAGGGCGGTCCAGCCGACCGCGGCGACGACGACACCCGGCAGCACCTCGCGAGCGGTCACGTCGACATCGGGGAAGTAGTAGTACATCGGCAGGAACGCGAGCGAGAGAACGACGACGAGAATCAGTGGACTCACTAGCCCGAGGAACGGAATATCCGGAAAGAGCGTAAGCAGCAGGCTCGCCGCACTCGCGGCGATCAACGCGCCGCCGATCGCACCGAGGACGATACCGGCATCACGCAGTTGCTGGACGAACGAGCCCACACCGCCCGAGTCATAGATTTCGGAGAACGCGGTGTCGAGTCCTCGGAAAATTTTGAGCGCCCCCCAGACGAGGACGACGACGCCGATCAGTGTCGAGCCCGCAGTTGCGGGCGATTCGGTGATCGCATCCTCGATCATCATCTGCCCGCTCTCGGGCAGAAAGCCTCCCGTAGAAGTCGCAACCTGGCTCGCGAACTGCTCGTCGCCCAGAATCGTGACGACGAAGAAAAGAAGCACGAGCAGCGGCAGCAACGAAATGAACGCCTGATAGGCGATCCCTGCGGCCATGAACGGCACATTCTTCTCCTGAATCCCCGCGACGACTGATTTGCCAAACGAGACCGCATCCCCGAAGTCAGTAGCCATAACACCGCTTCAACAGCCCACCAGATAGGTGATTTGCCTGGGTTCGCACGGCGCGAGCGGAGCGCGCCGCGAGTCGGCATCAGCCACAGTCGCCGTCGCCCGATCGTTCGTCCCGAAACCGCGCAACCGTCTCGCGGTCCGGCATCGCCGTCATCCCACCCCGCCCGGTCGTCGTCAACGCGGCGACAGAGCAGGCGAATCCAAGCGCCTCGGTCACCGACTGCCCGTCACGCAGCGCCACAATCACCCCGGCAACGAACGCATCACCCGCGCCGGTCGTGTCCACGGTGTCGACCTCGTCTCCAGCGTTCTCGGCAACGAGTGGGGCAGACCCGTGCTTATAGTCAGGGCCCTCCTCGGCCCACGGCGAGTTCGCACCTACAACCGCGACGGCACCCTCGCTCCCGCGCGTAACGAACACGGTGTGGGGTCCCGCAGCCTGCGCGAGCACGTCCGCCCCGAGTCTCGCCGCTGTCTCACCCTCGAAGCCGAGCAACTCGAGTTCCCTCGCCGTCGCCTTGCACACGTCAGTCGCTGTGAGCGCCGCTCGACAAACCCGCCTGAACGTTTCTGGCGACTCCCAGAGCTCCAGCCGCGCGTTCGGATCGAACGATACGGGACAGCCGGCGTCGGCGGCCCGTTCGATCAGGTCGAGCGTCGCCATCCTGGCGGGCTCGCTCGAGAGCGTGACGCCGCCGACGTGGACCCACTCGAGTGCCGCGAGCGTCTCGTCGTCGATCCGGCCGGGTTCGAGGCGGGTGTCTGCGGTCCCGTCGCGGTAAAAGGTGAACTCGCGGTCGCCGGTGTCGTCGTGGGTGACGAACGCGAGCGTTGTCTTCGCGTCCGGGTCGAACTCGAGGTAGCGGTCGGACAGACCGTGGTCGGCAAGTGTCGCAGCGAGAAAGTGACCGAACGGGTCGTCGCCGACGCGGGTCCAGAACAGCGGCGGCGAGTCGAGGTGTGCGAGGCCAACGGCGACGTTTGCGGGTGCGCCACCAGGTCGGCGGTCGAACTGGTCGACATCCTCGAGCGGGCCGGTTTGCGCCGGTAGAAAGTCGACGAGCGTTTCGCCGGCGACGAGAACGGAGGGAGCAGTCCGCATGTGCGTACTCAGTTCGGCGTGTCCTATTGTCATTCCGGTCCCTGTTGGGGTTCAATCCGATCACCGTGTGTCAATCGGATAGTATATTATGCTGTGATTGTAACCTGTGGAGACAGACATGCGTACTTCGTTCCCGCGTCGCCGGTTGCTCGCGACCACCGGTGCAATCAGTGCCCTCGCCGTCGGTGCCGGCTGTCTCGACGATTCGGATTCAGAATCCGATCCGGAAGACCCCGACGAGACCGAAACCGAGTCGGACGACACCACGAACGGCACCGACGACTTGACCAGCACCGTCTCGACAGATACCGATCTGCGAACGCACCTCCAGTGGCTCCCGGCCGCAGCCGACGCAGACGGAGACGGAGAGATAACAATCCATTACGCCGATCTCGAGGCAATCCGCACCCACGAATCCGAACTCAGCGACGAGTTCCGCGAGTCGACACAACTCGAGTTGGCGGACCTCGACATCGACGATATCGATCAGTTCGGCGATGCAACGGCGATCGAGACCAGCCTCTCGTTCGGCATCGACAGCAGCGCGGCGAACATCGCGTTCGGCGGCTCCTTCACTCCCGAGGCCTCCGACATGGATCCGACGGAAACCATCGGTGAATTCACCGTCTTCGAGCCTGGGAACGGAACGATCGCCGTCTCCGACGCGTGGCTCCTCGTCAGCCACCCCGACGGACTCGGCGTCGAGACGCTCCTCGAGGCCGGCCGCGGAGAGACAGAACTGCTGGTCGAGACGGACGAGACGACCGCGACGCTGGCAGAGGTACTCGAGTCCACCTCCATCGCGATCGGTCGGGTGACGGGAGCCGACGCGGCTACCGGCGAACTGGCAGCAGTTGGTCACGGCGCGACACTCGACAGTGAGACGTCGACAGTTACGTTCGTCGGGGTTACTGCCGACGGCGACGATCCCGATTCGCTCCGTGAGGAACTCGAGCGCTCAGGCGGCGAACTCGAGGACTTCACGGTCGAAACGGCGGAGTCGACTGCGGTGGGTGAGGGGACCGTTCCGACGGACGAGGTCCAACTGCCCTCGCTCGGGCAATCGGTCCAGCAGGAAGTACAGGCAGCCGTCTCGGTCGACGTGGACCACGGAGAACAGACGGCTGAGGTGGTCTTCACTGCAAGCGGAAACGCTGATCACGTCGAGGTCGAAGACGGCCTCAACCAGTCCGAAAGACTCGATGCGGTCGGCGAACGTGTAACGCTGACCTACGACGAAGGAGACGAGACGACCATCCAGGTGATCGCCGTTGCCGGTGATAGGAAGACAGTCGTTATGACACAGGACGTGTCGTTGTAATCGAACGTCGTTGCCCCCTCCTGTAGTATGCGATCGGCTGTCGACCCGAGTGGCAAAAAGGTTACAATTTAGGTCGGCGTTGTGAGCGCATGAGTCGATCACCACGTCTCTGCACCGTGGCTGCACTTGGTACGCTCCTTCTGGGCACGTACCTACCGTGGGTTGCGGTCAACCCGCGACACGAAACGAGACTCCTGATCGGCATAGCAGGGATGGGTTCGGGACTCGAAATCTACGGCCTGCTTATCCTCCCGCTCACAGTCGTCGCACTCGTGGGAATGGGACTTGAGCTCCCCTAGATCAGTACGACAGCGTTCCGGGCGTTCGTCGGGGTCGCTGCGGTCGCGCTCTCGCTGTTTTTCGTCTGGTATCACGATCACGGCGTCACGGGGATGTTCATCGCAGGGAGTGGCGTGTACGTGACGGTTGTCGGCGGCTTCGTGCTTCTCGTGCTGGAACGGCAGGCCGTGAGTGGGGTTGTACCAGGCTACTAGGATTCACACTGGGGCTAGTCTGTGACTGCTCCTGTGTGGATCAGTACTCGAGTACTGAGGACGAGTCACTGCCCAAAACGAAAACTAGACGGGAACAGTGAGCGTGTGGTGGAAGACGAGAGAGACCGACGGCAGCGACGCAGACAGCACAGACGGCGCAGACAGCGCGGTTAGAGGATGATACTCTTCTTACGTAGCATCTCGTGAATCGAGGCGTCGAGCCCTTCGCGGCCGATACCCGAGTCCTTGTTGCCGCCGAAGGGAATGTCTCCGAGACCGTGTGACGGCGCGCCGTTGATGCGAACCGCACCTGCGTCGACGAGGTCGGCGAGGCGCATTGCACGGTCGTAGTCCGCGGTGAAGACGGCGGCGTCGAGCGCCAGATCGGAGCCGTTGGCGAGGTCGATGGCCTCGTCCTCGTCCGCGAAGGTCGTGACGGCGGCGACGGGGCCGAACTGTTCTTCGTCGACGATACGGGCGTCGTGGGGGACGTTCGCCAGCAGCGTCGGCTCGAAGAACTGGTCGGCGAGTTCGTCCGGTACGCCCTCGGGAGCGCGGCGTTCTCCACCGCGGACGAGGTCAGCCCCCTTCGCGACGGCGTCGTCGACGAGTTCCTGCACCCACTCGGCCTGGGATTCGCTGATGAGCGGGCCGAAGGCGGTGTCCTCGTCGAAGAGGTCGCCTGCGGTCCAGGAATCCATCGTTCGGTCGATCCGTTCGACCAGATCGTCGTGGACCGACTCGTGTACGAGCACGCGCGAGACGGCCGAGCAGCGCTGGCCGGCGTACTTCAGCGATCCCTTCACACAGTTTCCTGCCACGTCGTCTAGATCGGCATCGTCGAAGACGATCGCTGGCGCGTTGCCGCCCAGTTCCATGTGGAGATTGACCATGCCGCTCTCGCGGGCAACATGCTTGCCGGCTCCCGAGGAGCCAGTCATCGCGATAGCGTTGATCCGATCGTCGCCGGACATGAGGTCGCCGATCTCGCTGACATTTCCGGGGACGAAGTTGAACGCACCGTCCGGAATGCCGTCGACCTCGGCGATGACATCGGCGAGGATCGCCGCCGAAATCGGCGTCTTGCTCGCCGGCTTGAGCAGAACGCTATTCCCCGCGGCGAGCGCGGGAGCGACCTGCAGCGCCGTCGTCGCGATCGGGTAGTTGTACGGCGTGATACACAACACCGCACCGATGGGTTCGTGCTTGACGATCGCCTGCCAGCCCTCGTGGCCCGCAGTCGATCCCTCGCGGAACTCGCCCTTGCTGACGATATTGCGCGCCTCTTCGGCCGCGCGGTCGAATCGCTTGGCCGCCTGCTCGACCTCGCCGCGCGCCGAGGAAATCGGCTTGCCTGCCTCGCGAACGATCACTTCGGCGAGATCCTCCTCGCGCTCGCGGAGTCCGACCGCGATCTGTTCGCACCACTCGGCGCGCTCGACGACCGTCGTCTGGCGCAGTTCCGGCTTGATCTCGTGGGCCGACTCGAGTGCGGTCCGTACTTCAGCTGGGCCGGCGGCGGTGACCTGTGCGAAGGTCCCGCCATCGGCGAGGTCCGAGACAGACAGGGTGTCGTCGGTCTCGAGCCACTCGCCGTCGACGTAGATTCGCTCCCGCCGGTGTGCGGCTCTCGTTGCCATAGAAAAGCCTTGGACCGCCACACTGAAAATGTTTACTCAGTCTCGAAAAAACGGCACAATTTTTGACCATCGGATTAGGCGACACGTCTGTCACAGTAGGCCAACTGCTACCACGATATGGAGAACTATATTTTCCAATGTAGAAAGAATTGTTTTGCGTTGGGGAAACCTTTAAGTCGAATGCCGGTGTATCACAGAGTGTGATGAGCACCCAGAAGACTGTCCGTCAGTCGGCAGATACCGTCGAGGAGAACGAACTTCGCCTCGAACAGGAGAAGGCCGAACAGATCGTCGACGCGCTGAACACCGAACTCGCGAACTCGTACGTGCTGTACCACCAACTCAAAAAGCACCACTGGGTCGTCGAGGGTGCCGAGTTCCTCCCGCTACACGAGTTCTTAGAGGAGGCCTACGAGCACGTCGAGGAAGGCGCAGACGTCATCGCAGAGCGTGCCCAGGCACTCGGCGGCGTCCCAGTATCGGGACCAACGAACCAGGAACAGCGCGCGACCGTCGAGTTCGAAGGCGAGGACGTCTATGACGTCCGAACGATGTTCCAGAACGACCTCGAGATGTACGGCGACATCATCGAGTCGATGCGCGACAGCATCGAACTCGCCGAGAACCTCGGCGACTACGCGACCGCCGAAATCCTCCGCGAGATTCTCGTCACGCTGGAAGAGGACGGCCACCACTTCGAGCACTACCTCGAAGACGACACGCTCGTGCTCGAAGAAGCAACGAAGTAAGCAGACGACCGTGTCGACAGTGACGGCAGGCTCTCTTTTTGCGACACCGCACAGATCGTTCCTCACGTCACAACCGGACAGTTCACCGTGTCTCGTATCGGGCGCAACCACTACCGTCGGCGCAGTTCATCGAACAGCGCCGCGACACGCGCCTCGATTTCGTCTCGGATGTCACGGACTGTTTCGCGGTCTTTCCCGTGTGGGTCGGTGAGGTCCCAATCGCGGTTCTCGCCGCTCCACGTCGCCGGACAGACGCCGTCCGCCGAGCAGCCCATCGTGACGACGTACTCGCAGTCCTGGAGTTCCGCGTGCGTAATCTCCTGCGGTACCCGGTCGCGCAGGTCGATGCCGACCTCGTCCATGGCGTCGACGACTTCCTCGTGGACGGCATCGGCCGGGTCCGTTCCGCCGGTGACGATCTCGACGGTGTCCTCGAGTCCCCGAGCGTCGCGCTCGGCGAACGCGGTTGCCATCTGGGATCGACCGGCGTTCTGAACGCAGACGAAGGCGATGCGTATCGATGGTGGTGTTGGTTGTGTCGATCCTCGCGTCGATGTCGTAGCGTGTGTCGGATTCTCAGTCATCGTGGGCAGTGAATTTCTGGGTGGTGTGTTGAGACGTGCGGCGGTCGGATACCGATGGCGTCAATCGTCTTCGGATGGTCGTCCCGCTGGTGAGCCGACGAGGCCACCAACGTCGAACCCGTCCCAGTCGAACCGTCGCTGGAAGTACAGCGCGACGTGGACGAGTGCGAGCAAGACGGGAACCTCGATCAGTGGGCCGATCACGGTCGCGAACGCGACGCCGGAGCCGATACCGAAGACGGCGATGGCGACTGCGATCGCGAGTTCGAAGTTGTTCGATGCAGCGGTGAAACCGATTGCCGTCGTCGTCGAGTAATCCGCCCCGATTCCGCGACCCATGCCGAAGCTCACGAGGAACATAATCACGAAGTAGATCGTAAGCGGGATCGCGATCCAGACGACGTCCATCGGCGCGGCGATGATGTTCTCGCCCTGCGTCGAGAACATGACGATCACGGTGAGCAAGAGCGCGATGAGTGTCACCGGACTGATCGCAGGAAGAAATTGCTCCTCGTACCACTCCGTTCCCTTGCGAGAAACGCCGACGTAGCGCGTGAGAAGGCCCGCGGCGAACGGCACCCCGAGGAAGATTGCGATCGCTTCGAACACCTGCATCGTCGTGATCGAGAACTCGGCGACGAGCGACTCCATGCCGAGCAGCGGCGGGAGGAACATCGCGAAGAACCAGATGTACACGCCGTAGGTGAGAATCTGGAAGACGCTGTTGAACGCGACCAGTCCGGCGGCGTACTCGTTCGATCCCTCCGCGAGTTCGTTCCAGACGAGAACCATAGCGATACAGCGCGCCATCCCGATGAAGATCAGGCCGAGGAAGAATTCGGGTCGGGCAGGAAGCCCGAAGAACGCGCCGCTGAAGAACACGATCGCAAGAACGAACATGAGCGTTGGTCCGATGAGCCAGTTCTGAATCAGGCTTAATCCGAGCACGCGCCAGTTTCGAAATACCGTCGGTAACTGGCTGTACTCCACCTTCGCGAGCGGCGGATACATCATCACGATCAAGCCGAGTTCGACGAGCGGCAGTTCGTTCACTGCCTCGGCAGTTCCCGGTGCGGCGTAGCCGAAGCCGATTCCGATCGCCATCGCAGCGAAGATCCAGACGGTGAGATACTTGTCCAGAAAATCCATCGACCGGGGATCACCGCAGCTCTCGCAGGAACAGTCGGGCCCGTGCTGGTGTGTGGCTCCGCTCGCGCTCATTCGACCGTGCCCTCGACGAGCGTCACGATCGCGACGGCCCGGTTCGTCGCGCGGTACTTCTTCCAGCGGCCGTCTTTCCGGCTCTCGACCAATCCGGCGTCGACCAGATTCGACAGCGCGTGGCTGAGTCCGCTTTCCGTAATGTCGACGACTGCATGAAGTTCGCACACACAGAGTTCGTCTCCGGCGGCGACAAGGACGCGAATCAGCGTGTAGCGCGTCTCGTTCGCGAGCGCCGACAGCAGATCGAGTTCGGCGTCGATCTGCGACGAGCCGAGTGCGTCGTCGAGCGCCCCTAGTTCGTCGAGTCGCTGCTCTAGGTCTTCGCTTCGACACTCGCCGAGTTCGTCTTCAAGATAGCGCTCGAGCCGATCAGTCGTGTTCACCATCACGATTCACTTGAGTACCTCTTCAATTATAGGTTGCGATAGTAGAGGACCAATATGGATGTAGGAGCCCACAGACCGACTAAGTCTGTGTCATTGCATCTAAATAGATTGAGTACTCATTCAACTATAATGCCCGATAAGTCCACCAGTCAATCGACGTCGAGCGATCCCATGACAGTCTCCCGTGCGAGTAACCCGACGCGACGGCAGCGCGACGGAACGGCGTTCGTCGGCGGCTTCGGCAAGACGACCGGCGACTCAGATCTCCTCTTTGTCGAAGGCCAACTGCCGGAGCGAGACGGCACGGTACAACACCACCTCACTGCCCCAGAACAGCTGGAACGCTGCCTCGCCACGCTCGAATCGAAACTCGCCGCTCACGGCAGTGAACTCGAGGGCATTCTCCAGGTCACGATCTACGTCACCGACATGGATTCGTACGACGAGATCAACGCGGTCTATGAGCGACACTTTCAGGAGCCCTACCCGTCGCGGACGACTGTCGGCGTCTGTGACCTCCTCGGCGGCGCCGCGGTGACGCTCGACGCTGTCGTCGCACTCGAGTAACGGTCGGCGCAGTCGACACTGAATGGGATAGACCAGCGCTGAAAACGGAGAGTCTACAGTGGCGACTCTGGCTGGAGTCGCTCACCGAACTCGAGTCGGCCCAGAATCAGGGGTCGAGATCGACGGTCAGATCGGTTGCGATCCAGCCGTCACTGTTGTCGTGCTCGGTAAACACGGCCTTTCCGGGCCGCGTTTCGTGACAGGAGACGATTGCAGTTGGCTGCTCGGGTTCGGGTTCGGATTCCGCATCGGCATCAGTATCCGCGTTACGGGCGGGCACGTCCATCACGAGAAGTTAGGCGAGCCTAATTCTAAAAAGGTTTTGGTCGGCCTAAACGGTAGCGGACTGGACACTCACTCGAGCTAACGCGTCGAGGACATAGCAACACACTGCAAGGACAGCACCAAACGGCCGGCTATCGAACGACGACACATGGAGTTCGATGTTATACAGGGCGACATCGCCGCACAGTCCGCAGATGCACTCGTCAACGCCGCTGGAACCAGCCTCGAGATGGGCTCCGGCGTCGCTGGCGCGCTCCGCCGACGCGCCGGTGACGAACTCAACCACGAGGCAGTGGAGAAGGGACCCATCGACCTCGGCGAGGTGGCAGTGACGGACGCCTACGACCTGGACGCTGAGTACGTCATCCACGCCGCCGCGATGCCCCACTACGGAGACGGCGAGGCGACCGAGGAAAGCATCCGCGACGCGACACAGAACGCGCTCCAGCGCGCGGACGAACTCGAGTGCGAGTCGCTCGTCCTGCCGGCGCTTGGCTGTGGTGTGGCGGGGTTCGAACTGGAGACGGGAGCGTCGATTATCGGCGAGGAACTGGAGGCGTACGAGCCGGAGACGCTCGACGACGTTCGGTTCATCGCGTACAGCGACGAGGAATACGATGCGATTCGGGCAGCGGCAGGGAAGGCGGAGCAGTCGGAGATGATCGAAGAGGGTGAGGCAGACCGGTAAAAGAGCCGAATCGACAGCTCAACAGAATCAGGCCAGCGACAACCCGCGAATCTCGACCGACTCACCTTCCTCGACACGACCGATGAGGTGGCCGTCCGTCTCGGCGACGAGCGCCTCAGCCCGTTCCTCAGAGAGCGCAACGACGAAGCCAGTGCCCATGTTGAACGTCCGGTGCATCTCCTCGTCGGTTACGTTGCCCTCCTGCTGGACGAACTCGAAAATCGGCTGTGCCGGAAGCGGATCGTCGACGACGTACTTCCGATCACCCATCCGCAGCAGGTTCGTCCAGCCCCCGCCGGTCACGTGGGCCGCGGCGTGGACGCCGTGTTCGTGCATGGACTCGAGTAGGTCGGTGTAGATGCGGGTCGGGCGAAGGAGTTCCTCGCCGATGGTTCGGTCAGTGTCGTGGGGGAACGGGTCGTCGTAGTTGTGGTTCCGGGTGACGGCTTCGCGGGCGAGCGTGAGTCCGTTCGAGTGGATGCCGTTCGAGGCGAAGCCGACGAGTGCGTCCCCGACCTGTGCGTCGCCGTCGAACACGTCGTCCTTGTCGGCGAGGCCGACACAGGTTCCCGCGAGGTCGAATCCCTCGACCACGTCGGGCATGACGGCGGTTTCGCCGCCGAGCATGGTGAGGTCGGCCTGTTCGAGGCCGACGGCGAGTCCCTCGCCGATCTCGTTGGTGAGCGTCTCGTCGGGGTCGTCGATCGCGAGGTAGTCGACGAAGCCGACGGGGGTGACGCCGGCGGCGACGAGGTCGTTGACGTTCATCGCGATGCAGTCGATGCCGATCGAGGAGGCGTCGTCGACGGCTTCGGCGACGAGGAGCTTCGTGCCGACGCCGTCGGTAGCGAGTGCGAGATAGCGGTCGCCGATGTCGAGGAGGCCGGCGTACTCGGTCGTGAGGTCGCTGCCAAACGCTTCCAGCAGGGCGGCGGTCGCGTCCTCGCTGGCCTCGATGTCGACGCCGGTCTCGGCGTAGGTGAGTTGTTCCGCGTCGTCGCTGCTCCCGTCGTCCGCAGGCGCTGTCATGTGGGAACGACCGCGCGGGGTGAGCAAAAGGTCACCGGTCCGTCGAGAGCGGGGACGAGAGTCGACGCTGCTCGTCGGTCAGAACAACCCGACGAACAACACGACGTAGCCTGCGAGCAGAACACTCGGCACAAAGACGAGCGCGAAGACGCCCTTGTGCCAGTCGTAGACCGACTTGCCGTCGAGCGGCCCGAACGGGATCATGTTGAACGCGGCCAGGAAGAGGTTGATCCAGACGCCCATCTGGCCGATCACGCCGAGAATCCCGGGGAACAGCATGAGCGGGAGGAACATGAGCGCGAGCAGGTGGTTGGTGATCGGGCCGGCCAGCGCGATCATCGCGTTCTCCCGTTTGGTGATGCGCCCGCGGTGGTAGACGGCTCCCGGCGCGGCGAAGATGAAGCCAATCAGGGCGCTCATAATCGCCAGGAAGAGCATCTGGTAGTCTGCACGGAACTCGGCGAGCTGTCCGTACTCGATCGCGACCACCTTGTGCGCCAGTTCGTGCAGGAGGAAGGCAACGCCGACGGTGACGAAACACAGCCCGACCATCAGCGCGAAGTAGCTCACAGAGAGCTCGAACCGGTGAATCGGCGCGAACAACAGTGCGAAGGCGACGCTCAGCGTCAGCCAGGCGATCGCGAGATCGAACAGTTCCTTGTCGCTAAAGGACAGGGAGGGCTCGGGATGGTGGGTTCGGACGCTCACGAAAGGGCCTCCAGGATCAGCTCGAGACTGTTTTCGGCACCCTGGAACAGCTCACCCATCAACGCATCGACGCCACCGAACTCGGGGCCCGCAAGCCACGGCAGGACGATCAGCGGGAACAACACGGTCGCGATCAGGCTCCCGATGTTCGTCAACGCGACGATCATGATGAGTCGGAACAGCGGCACGTTGAACATGTCCTCGAGTGCGTCGCTGATCGGGCGCTCGGTGTCGCCGGCGATCTCGTTCAGCGTCTGGATGTCACGGACGTTGACCGGGCGGTGTCTGAGCTCGACGTAGCCGGCGAACCAGCCGGGTGCGAGCAGCGGATTGATGCTCGTCAGCCAGGCGACCGCACCGCCGACGCCAGCGCTGGTCCAGCGTGCGCCGGCGAGTCGCGCCAGCGTAAACGCGAAGATGCCGTTAAAGAGGAACCAGGCGGCAAACAGCTGTAACAGGAAGGTGTTCTGGACGCCGGCCATGATCAGCAGGAAGAAGAAACCGAAAAAGCCGATCATGATAAGATAGCCGAACACCTTCAGCGGCGAGAAGCGCCGACTCGAGGCGGTGCCCGTCAGCGACTCCATCTGGGGGAGTTCCGAGGGGTTCTCGAGATACCGTTCGATGCCGGCTTTGTGGCCGGCACCGACGACAGCCACGACGTCGTAGCCGTGTTTGCGCAGTTCGTGGAGGTTGTGTGCGATGTAGGCGTCGCGTTCGTCGATCAGTGCGTTCGCACCGCGCGGACTGAAGCGACGGAACTCCTCCATCATCGCGGCGACGACGTCACCGTCGGTCATCTCCTCGATGTCGACCTCCTCGATATCCTCGACGTCGCCGCCGAGCGAGTCGAGGACGACGCCGAGAATTGCGCCGATGGCGACGCCGACACCGAGTCCGGCGAGCATGCCAACACCGCCGCGGATCGAGTAGATGCCGGCGTTTTCGAACGTCGCGGCGGAGGCGGGTCCGACGAACGTCTCGGTTGCGACGAGCGCGAGCGCTCCGACGATTCCGACGCCGATTCCGGCGAGGACGCTGGCCGAAAAGCCGTTTAGCAGGTCGCCACCGTAGCGGTCTGCGGCCTGAATAGACGGGATGAACAGCAGTCCGATGAACGCTCCGGCGGCGGCTCCGAGTCCGACCGCGCCGACATACTGGAGCGTCGCGGTCTGGCTGACGCCGAGCAAGAAGAGGTCGCCGTATCCGAGGAAGGGGGCAAGAAATGCAGCGAAGACGAATCCGAGGACGAGCCCGGCGACGGCACCGAAGGTGAGGCCGATCGTTCGGGGGTCAGTGATTCCGAGGGCGAGCCCGCCGACCATCTTGAGCTTCTCTGAGAACGAGAGGCGACTCCAGAAGCGCTGAATCGTTATCTGAATGTCACGGTCGACCAGCGAGACGCCGCTGCCGTTTCGTTCGGCGGCCTCGATTGCGGCGCGCATGTCGGCACCGGGTTCGATATCGAACTGATCGCCGAGTCGCGACTGGACGTACGAGAGCATCCAGTAGGCCAGAAACTGAAAGACGGTGTTACCGGAGAGGAGATCCTTCGCTTCGATGTCGTCGGGCGTCCCGCCCTGCATCTGGCGGTATCGGCCTTCGTCGAGTTCGACGGCAACCACGTCGGGCTGTTCCCGATCAACGGTTTCGTGAACGTCGTCGACGCTCGCCTGGGAGACGTGAGCCGTCCCGAGGACGTGAACGGAGCCGTCTTCGTCCCCCTCGGGATCCGGGTCTGCAGCCGTCTCCGTGACGGGATCGGGGGGTTCCGGCACGTCGGCGTCGCCTGCATCACTCATTACCGGGTGTAACTCGGCCGCGACTTTTACCAGTATCGAACTGCGTGGTGGTAGCGAGTCACAGCGAGCCCCCGTCCAGAGCATCGGGCTCGCAGGATCGGTACGCCAGCTAACAGCATGGCTGAAACCACCACACACAGGCCCCGACGACGGCAAGACTGATTGCGCTCGTACGGAAAGAACGGGCAATGACTGACCTCATGGAAACCCTCGTCGAGAATCGGGAGATGGTCCAGCCGAATCACGCCAACATGCTCGACTCGGCCCACGGTGGCAACGTGATGAAGTGGATGGACGAAGTCGGCGCAATGTCGGCAATGCGCTTCTCTGGGGAAACCTGTGTGACGGCTCGCGTCAACCAGATGAACTTCGAGCGCCCGATCTCCGTCGGCGATACGGCCTATATTACGGCCTACGTCTACGATTCCGGCGAATCCAGCGTCCGCGTTCGACTCGTCACCGAGCGAGAGGACCTCCGAACGCGCGAACGTGAGAAGACGACCGAATCCTACTTCGTCTACGTCGCAATCGACGAGAACAACAAACCGACGAGCGTTCCCGAACTCACCGTCAGCACCGACGAGGGCGAACGACTCCGGAAAAAGGCACTCGACGGCGAGCGCGACTGAGAGGCTCTCAACCCTCTTCGAACCGAACTGTCTCTTCCTGCGGATCAATCTCGACCCAGCCACCGATCGGAATTGGCGTCGTCGGCCACGTATGTCCGAAGTCGACGTTGGTGACGACCGGTGCATCCGGATTGTACCGCGCGAACACGTCCTCGATCACCTGCCGCTGCTGGTGGCGATAGGCCTCGCGTTCGTCGGCCGGCCGGTCCTCGAGATGCGTCCGTGCCGGCGGCCGTCCGACGAGCACGCCAGCAAAGCGCTCGAGTACCCCGCGCTCGCCAAGCGCCCGAAGGACGCCCGCGACCCACTCGGCGTCCGGCAGTTCCTCGGACGTCTCGAGTGCGAGCACGGTGCCATCGAGGGCAGACTCGTTTGGGAGGTACCGATCGACGATGAACTGCTGGTCGAGGATTTCGAGACAGCCACCCCAGAGGCGTCCCGAGACGGGATCGTCGCCACCGTCCCACTGCCAGCCCGGATTGGGTTCGGTTCCGCGGGGGTCCTCGAGTTGGGCCGGCGTCGCCCAGTCACCGGGTTCGTCCGTGAATTCAGTGGCAGGACGGAGCGCGCCGAGCGAGTCCGCAAAGAACGCGCGTTCGGTGAACTCGATCGTGTGTTCGAACATGCGCTCGTCCATCGCGAGTTCGGTCATCAGGCACGGACCGTAGTAGGTGACGATGCCGAGATTCCACAGGTAGAGCGCGAGATTCGTGTTGTCGCTGTAGCCGTAGAAGCGGGTCGGATTCGCCCGGAGCACGTCCGGATCGAGGTGTTTCAGCACCCGGATCTGATCGTTGCCGCCGATGACGGCGATAACACCCGTTATTTCGGGATCTTCGAACGCGTCCATCACGTCCTGCGCCCGCTGTTCGGGATTCTCGAGCAGATACTCGGCGTCGCGTGTCGCCGTCGGATACTCGACGGGTTCGAGTTCGAACACCTCGCGCAGGCGCTCAAGTCCAAGGTCGTACACTTCGCCGAAATCGGTGCGCCGGTTCGACGCCGGTGCGATAACTGCGATTCGATCGCCGCACTCGAGTGGTGGCGGCGTGACGAACGTCTCCGGCCGTCCGTTCTGTTCCGTTTCCGAGTCCATACCGCTTGCCTGACTGTCAGGTCGCAAAACTCTTTCCCAGGTGTGAGACACGCTGGTTCATGCAGTGCTCGCCGTTTCCTGTTCTCGCACAGTGCGCACCACACAGCGAGGCCAGCGGTCTCAGAGAAGCGCCCTCAAAACAGCGGCCTCAGAGCAGGGACTCGACGTCGCCGAGGGACTCGAGTACGTGGTCCGGCGCGAGATCACCCGTTGCCTCCTCGATATCGGCCCGATCCGTCACCCCCGTCAGCACTGCAGCGGTCGTCATGCCAGCCCGGTTCCCGAGTACGATGTCCGTATCGAGTCTGTCGCCGACGACGAGCGTTCGTCTGGGATCGCTCTCGAGTCGCTCGAGTGCAGTCTCCGCGGCGACCGCGGAGGGCTTGCCGAGGATCGCATCGGGTTCGCGGCCGGCGACGGCCTCCATCGCGGCCAGGATCGAGCCCGAACCGGGCATCGAACCGCCGTCGACGGGAATCGTCACGTCAGGATCAGTGCCGTAGAACGGCGTCCCGTTCTCGAGTGCCTGCAAAGACTCCCACAACGTCCCGAAGGAGAACGACTTGTCGAACGAACCGAGTACAACGTCGGCGTCGTCAGGGTCCGTGGTGACGGTTATCCCTGCCGTTGTGAGAATGGACTCGAGTGCATCCGAGCCGACGAGATACACCGCTTCGTCGGGATGAGTGTTCGCGAGGTAGGAGGCAGAGAGAGTTGCGGACGTGAGGATTCTGGTCGGATCGACGCTGATGCCGTGCGGTTCGAGGCGGTCGCCGTAGTGGTCCGTTCCGGTCGTGGGGTTGTTCGAGACGAGGAGTCGATCACAGCCGGCGGACTCGAGGGCGCGAATGCCCTGGTCTGCGCCGGGGATGAGCGTCCCACCGCGAACGATCGTGCCGTCGACGTCGAGAATCGCGGCCTCGTAGTCGGTCATCTAGCGAAGAGAGGGGCGAAGCGTGGTTCAGTGTTTGGATCAGGGAGAGAAGATGGGGGACACACCGGGAGCCGCTGGCAGTGGGTCAGCCGACTACGAGCGCTCGAGCGAGAGTTCGGAGGTGTCGACGTCCGCTTCGTCGGCGCGTTCGTTGGCGTCGATCAGCTGGTCGAGTTGGCGTTCGAACTCGGCTTCGGTGAGGTCGCCGGCGGCGTAGCGTCGCTGGAGTGTCGTTACCGGATCCGTCTCGGCCTCGTCTGCTGCAGTTGCTGTTGCTGTGTCGCGTTCGGCGGCTTCCTGCTCGCGTTTGCGCTCTTTCTCTTTCGAGCGCTCCATGAGGTACCAGACGAGTACGACGCTGAGCACGAGCAGCGCCGTGATGGCGAGCGCGTACAGCGGCCCGGCGAACAGCAGCGCGGCGATGATGATGATGTCGGCCAGCACGAACTTGATCGCGAAGATTTCGGTGAGGCTGTAGTCCCGTCCCCCGTCGTCGCTGCCCATATTCGTGTGTCCGTGTCGGCCGGAATAACTGTACGGGTACGACTGCGCTGAGCCGGAACGCCACCGCGCCGGTCCACAATCCCACTGCGATGCGCCGGAACCCGACTGCGACGCGCCGAACAGCCACCGCGAACGTCGTCACCCACCGTACGACCGATGGTATTTACCCGTCAGCGACCCGAGCATCTCCCATGACACTCGAGGTCGACACGCCAGCACCGCCGACGCTCGACTTCGTCGATCCGAACGAGTACGAGGATGCGACGATCAGTGCGAGCGGTACGGAAGAGATCGATTATCGCCGGGAGGAGTTACAGGAGTTCCTCGAAACCGGTGCGTGGGAGGAAGCCTTCGAGGAGTGGCGGGTCGACACCGACCTCGACGAGCGCGAGTTCAGTATCGCGCGCGACCTCGATCTCTTCGCCGATTTTGATTTCTTCTGGGACGACTTTGCGGACCGTGTGGGGTATCACGCCCCCGGAATCCCGGAAGACTGGCAGGCGCGGGAGTACCATCCCAAACTCGATACGTGGGGGACGGTCTCGGCGATCAACGCCGAACTGACGGAGTTCGGCCAGATCGTCTCGGTGATTCTAAAAGAGGAGTACATCGACTGGGAAGCGGAGTACGAGCCGCCGGAGGATCTGCCGGACTTCGACTGAGAGGAGAGGAGTCGGCACAACCCGTCCTAGCCTGCCCACTCACCGACCACGTCGTCGCTGATATTCTCGCGCCAGAACTCGAACTCCGCCTCACAGGTCGCGCTCTCGTGGATGTGGTCGACGAACCCAGCGCCGGGAGAGGCGAGTTCGTCGCCGCAGAACGGACACGCGATGGGATCGGTCCAATCGGTCGTGGTCACTGCCATGTGTGGCACTAAATATAATGAACTTTCATATAAAACCTGCCTGCTAGGGCATCAAACCGGTCGCAAGAATACTAGTCCCTTATACGGATTTGCCAAACTCGGTCCCGCTCGCTGCCGCGACCGGTGCATTCTCGTCGCCGGCCCGACCTACAGCGAGTACACACTGTATGTCGGTCACGAAGCGGGTCCAGCAGGTCGCACACTTCGACGTGCTTCTGGTGACCGCTGGGATCTGGTTTCTGGCGAAGTTCCTGCGCTATGTCTTTCCGCCCCTCTTCGGCTCGTTTCAGGAGACCTACGCCGTCTCGAACGCCGCCCTCGGTGCTGCGTTCACCGGCTTCATGCTGGTCTACGCCGCGATGCAGTTTCCCTCCGGTATGCTCGCCGACCGCCTTGGCTCGGTCACCGTCATCACGGCTGGCGTCACCGTCGCCGCCGTCGCCGCGTTCGCGCTCGTCGTCGACTCGTCGTTCGCGGTGCTCGTGGTCGCCATGCTCGTCATGGGCGCGGGCACCGGCGCACACAAAACCGTCGCAGTCCGGTTGCTCGCCCACGCCTATCCTGCACGGACGGGACGCGCACTCGGCATCCTCGACACGTTTGGAACCTTCGGCGGCGTCGTCGCCCCCTGGGCCGTCGTGCTCGCGGCAGGGATTCCGTTCGCGCTCGGCGCGAGTTGGCGCGTGATCTTCCTCACCGCCGGCGTCGTCGGCCTCGCGCTCGCCGTCCTGTTCTGGGTGCGTGTTCCACAGCGGGTCCCAACCGAGACGGAGGGCGATGGAACCAGCGGCGTCGACCTCGACGAACTCCGCCGGTACGCCGCGCTCTTTCGGGAGTGGCGGTTTTCGGCGTTCGCGCTTCTGACCGTCCTGTTCGCGTTCACCTACAACGGGCTCGTCGCGTTCGCGCCGCTGTACCTCACCGACGAAGCCGGGCTCACGGCGGCGACCGCCAGCGTGCTCTACAGCGGACTCTTCCTCGCGAGTCTGGTACAGCTGGTCACCGGCGACCTGAGTGATCGAGTCGGTCGACTCCCCATCATCACCGCGACGCTCGGGCTCGCAGCCATCTCGCTCGTCGTGTTCGTCTCGCTGACCGACATCGCCGGCCCGGTCGTGCTCGGCGTCGCTCTCATCGCAGCAGGCATCGGCTCCCACGGCTTTCGTCCCGTCAGGGGCGCGTACCTCATGTCCGCGATTCCTGACGATCTGGCCGCCGGCGGGCTCGGCGTCGTTCGCACGCTCCTGATGGGCGCAGGGGCAATCGCACCCGCGATCATCGGCGCGATGTCCGAAACCGTTGGCTTCCGTCCCGCGTTCTGGCTACTCACCGCCGCCGTGTTCGGTGCGACGCTCCTCGCTTCCCTCCTCTGGGTTACCGACGAAGACGGAGCGTGATGGCCGTCACCACACCGTGGAAAGAGTTAACACACACCAGTTCGTAGGCCGACCATGGTACTCGCCGAGCCACTCGAGTACGTGTGCGTCCAGTGTCGTCGCCACGAGGCGGTCGACGACGCGCTCGTGAGTACCTGCCGGCAGTGCGGGGGCGAGATGCGAAACGTCGAGTTAGTGACTGACTGATCCCGCCTGGCGGCGGTACTCGTCGGGTTGTCTGCGGACTGCGAGCGTCTGCTGTTGTGGTCGTCCAGTCCGGCGTGTTGTGACCATGACTGTGGACGTAGTCACGAATGCAGTCGAAAACAGGTCCACGAACAGAGTCGAGAACGTGGCCGTGGACTAGCCAGCCACAGCTTTTTGCGCGCAATCGTTGGACACCTGCGCATGTCGCTGTACTCGCTGGCCGACCTCGACTCGATCGACCCCCGGGAGATCGAGGGCATCGCGCCGACGCTGCTTCCGATCGGACCCGCACTCGAGTCCGAGCAGCTACGTCCGAACGTCTGGCACTACGAGCGCGGCGAGGAGAACACGTACCACCGCCAGGAGCAACAGGAGGAGTTCTACCTCGTCCTTGAGGGGACAGTCGACGTGACTGTCGAGCGCGACGGCGAACGCGATGTCGTCACGCTCACGAAACACGAGTGCATGGTCGTGCCGCCGGAATCCTGGCGACAGATCGAGGCGGTCGAGGAGAGTCGTATGCTCGTCGTTGGCGCGCCGAACGTCGCGGACGACGCCGTGCTGAAGGATGCGTCGGAGCCGCGGAGTTGAGCGGCGCTGTTGCGCTGTTGCGGTGTTGCGTCGATCCGTCTGTGCGTCAGCGTGTGAGCGCCACCGCCGCGCCGACCAGTACGAGGCCAAGAACCGCGATCACCGCACCGATCGTTCCTGCGCCGGCTACTGAGAGGGCGACGGTTGCACCCGCGACGATGCCGGCACCGCCACCGCCGGCGAGCAGCGGACCAAGAAGAGTTTCTGGAGAGCCGGCCGTTTCTCCGTCTTGCTCGCCAGTCTCAGTCGTTTCGTCAGCGGTTTTCAGCTCTGCAGCCACATCGGCCACCTCGTCTACCTCTCGCTGCAGTTCCGACCGCAGCGACTCCACCTCGTCCGCCGTCACCAGTGGTTCCAACTCCTCCTGAGTCACTCCACTCCCAGCCTGCTCGTCCTCGAGTTCCCCGACCCGACCCGTCAACTGTTCGTGGTCGGACTCGAGTACCGTCTGCGCAGACGCAACAGAAGCCACGCGCTCATCAATATCGTCGAGGCGCTGGTTGAGGTTCGCGACCGCTTCGGACTCCGCAAGGTCGTCGATCCGCTCCGAAAGCGAGTCGACCTCTGCGGCCAGCGACGAGACGGTTTCGTCGTCTGGCACGTCTTCGGAGTTCGGCACGTCTTCGAGGGCCTCAGAAAGGGACTCGAGTTCGGTGTCGAGCCTGTCCACGTCGTCCGAGACGCTCGCTGTGTCGTCTGCGAGCGCCTCGATCTCTGCTGCCTGTTCGTCGATCGTTGCCGCCTGTTCGTCGACGGTCACCGCCTGCTCGTCGATCGTCGACTCCTGTGCAGAGAGTCGCCTCTCGAGTTCGTCCGTGGTCTCGTCGACGGCGGTGACGTCGGATTCGACGCTCGTAAGCGCGTCCTCGAGTTCGTCCACGTTTGCACGCGCCGTCTCAGCGGTTTCCTCGACGTCTGCAACATGGCTCTCGACGGCCCCAACGTCGGCAGCGACGGCGTCAAGCCGGTCGCCAGCGTCACCGACCTGGTCGTCGAGCGCGTCGATGCTGGCACGCAGGTCGTCGGTTTCGGTTGCGACTGTTGCCTCGGTTTCGTCGAGTCGGTCCTCGAACGTTGTTTCCGCTTCAGTGAGGCGGCCCTCAAATGACGTTTCCGTCTCGTCGAGCCGTTCTTCGAGTGCCGTTTCCGCCTCCTCGAGTTGTGTCTCGAAATCGGACACTACAGAGCCGATTCGCGTTTCGAGGTCCGACTCCGTCTCATCGAGTCGGCTCTCGAGTGCATCGACTTCGTCGGCCTGCGTCGACACGGCCGCCTCCGTTTCGTCGAGTCGCGACCCGAGCGTCTCCTCGACCGACTTGAGTGCGTCCTCGATCGACTCGACCGTCTCGGCAGTCTCCACAGCGTGTGAGTCGAGCTCCGCTTCCACGTCCGCGACGGCTGACTCGGTCGATCCGACGCGTTCTCTGACCGACTCGAGTTCGTCGTCGATCGTCTCGTCGACGGCATCGACGCGGGACTCGAGTGCGTCCAGTTCCGCCGCGGTCGCGGACTGATCCGTCAGGTCGGCGACGGTGTCCTCGAGAGCAGTAAATGTCTCGCGGTCGGCCTCGAGTTCGGCCACCGTCTCGTCGAGATCGGATGCGAGGTCCGCGAGCGTCGTCTGGAGATCCGATATCTCGGCGTCTACCTCGTCGAACCGGGCGGTCGTGTGCGTCGAGTGCTCCTCGAGCCGACCCGCGAGTCCGTCGAGTCGAGTGGCTTGCGTCTCGAGTCGGGGTTCGAGTTCGTCGAGCCGTGCGTCGGTCTCCGCAACAGTGGTAATCGCGTCCGCGCGGTCCGAAACGGTCTCCGAGAGGTCGGCAAGCCTGGCTTCGGCCTGCTCGAGTTCCTCCGCTACGCCCGCAAGGTCATCCGTCCGGGCTGTTTCCTCGCGGACTGTATCGAGAGTGGACTCGAGTGCGTCGAGGTCGTCGGCGAGCGCCTGAATTTCCTCGTCGCGATTGGCGAGACGGTCGAACAGGTGGTCGATGGCGTCGTTCGCGCGGTCGTCCGTGACTGGCTGGGGCTGTGCGTCGAGGTCGGCGGCGATGGCTGTGGCACCGGCTCCACGACCGTTGCTGGAGCCACTGGCATCGCCGCTCGTCGACTCCGACTTCGGCTCCCCGCCGTCGTCGAGATCTCCGTCAAACGAGAGCGTGTCCGTGTCCTCGCTGCCCGTTCCTGACACAGTATCGTCCCAGATAATCTCCTCGTAGGCATCGACATCGTCTTTTGCAGCGGCCAGTGCGCCTCTTACGGCGCTCGCCTCGGGCTCTGCCGCGCGTCGGACGCCGCGAATCGAGATGGGGAGCCCCGCCGAATCGAATCGTCCGCCGAGGAGGTACTCGAGTCCCTCGGCCGCGCCCGGGCCGGCGACAGCGATCGGGACGGCGACGCCGCGCTGGAGATCGGCGGCCGCAGCCTGCTCGCTGAGGGCGTCGGCCAGGTCGGCGACGAGGTCGTCGTACGCTGCGGCGAGGGCGCGTTCGATCGGTCCCGTTGCGGCATCGGGATCGAGTTCGAAGTCTGTGAGAACGCTGCGGACCTGTGCGCGCTCGTGGCCGGTCTCGCCGGCCGCCTGAGCGACGATCCAGTCGGTGCCGCGGGCGATGGAGAACGCGAGGACCGGGACGCCGTAGTAGGCGAGCGCGACGCTCGTCGTCTGCGCGCCGAGACAGATGCCGATGCCGGTGTAGTTGTCGTCAGTGAACTGATCGTAGACGACGGCGAAACCCTGGCTGACTGGTGTTGGGGACTGTGAGTCGTCATCTTCGGTTTTCCCGGTAGCCGTCAGCTCGTCGAGTACCGAGGCAACCGTCTCGCGGTGTGCGCCAGTCGGCGCGTCAGCGTCGACGACCGTTCCTGGTGTCGTGTAGGAGAGTGCCGCCGGCGAGACGTCGTCAGGGAGGACGAGATCGACGAGTGCCGAAAGCACCGCCTCGTCGTACGCCGCGGCGGAGAACACGCCCTGCTGAAACGGGATGTCGTGCTCGGCGACAGTCGCGTCATCGTCCAATTCCGCTGCGATTTCCGCTGCCTCCGGCCCAACGAGCAGTGTCTCGTCGTCAGCTTCGACGAGCGCGACCGCATCAGCGTCGGCTGCAGCAATTGCGTCCTCGAGTGCATCGTTCGTTGCAGTGACTGCACTCGCTTCTGTGTCCGTGTCTGTCGCCGTCTTCGTTTCTGACTCTGTCCCGCTCTCCGTCTCCCCCGCTATCGACACCGACACAACCCGCGTCGGCGTCGAACGGAGCGCGACTTCCCCCGAGCGGTCGCTCGCGAGCCGAATTTCGTCTGCCCCAATATCGAGACCGTATGCCATGCCGAGGAGAACCGAGAGCCACCCCTTGGTACTTCGCCCGTGAGTACCAGATGTGAAAATTACCGGGGAGGACGCTGTGTCGGCGTGCTCCCTGCCTACTGTTCGAGTTCGTACGGCTCGCCGATCGAAACCGCCGCTCCCGCCTCGAGCGTCTCGCCCCACGACGACTCGGGGACCTTCGTATTCACCATCAGGCGGAAGTAGTGGTCGAACCACGCCTCGCCTGCCCACTCCGGAAGCGTCCGCTCGCGCTGCTCGACGAACGTTTCCCGAAAGCCATCGGTTTCCTCGCCCGTATCCGGATCGCGCGTCGGCACGACACAGCGCTGACACGGGTTGATCCCCGACAGCGCTATGCCGCCAATATCGAACGAGACCGCGTGGCCCGGCCGCTCGTAGAGCCGGTCCTCCCAGAACGCGGGCGCGTCGCTGAGCACAAGATTCGGACGAAGCCGCCGGCACATCTCCGCCGCGTCGATCTCGGGGTACCAGGACGCGACGGACTCGAGTGTCGCCTGTGAGATGACGGTCGGCCCGGAGGCGTCGGTGTCGTCCGGGAAGCCGCCGGCGTCGTTGCGCACGAGTGCGACGGGATAGCCGAAGTAGTCGGAGAGCCACTCGGAGAGGTGCTCGCGGTCGAGTTCGAGGTGGAAGGTGTGTCCGCCGGTGGTCGAGTCCGTTCCAGACCGGCTCGATTGGAGTGATCCAGACCGGTCGTGCTGGGCTGAGTCGGTCTCGCTGAGCGTCACCGTTTCGCGTTCGAGATCGTAGGTTGCACGTAACTGGTGAATCGTGGGTTCGCGTTTGCCGTTAACGTAGTCGCCGACCGTTTCAGGCGTACCCTGTGGCCGGCCGGTCGCGTTCGTCGTGGCTGTGCCGGCCCCGTCGCCGCTCTCACTCGACGACGTAGCCGTCTGTTCGACGATCGCATACCGACGATCCCAGGCGAGACCACCGTTCCGTTCGATCGTCGCCGTCTGTACCGCTGTCGCGTCAAGAGATTTGATCGGGTGTACGAGGATGCGATCCAGCGAGACCATCGGTGCTGCCGACGTGGTGCTGGTGCTTATGTGTGCTTATTCGACACATGACACGAGTACGAACAACGGCGAGTCTTGCCCTACGAGTTAGAATTATTTCTGATGTGAGTACTCATCACTACATATGTGATTTCAGATACGTTCGTTCCGGAGAAAGATACCGTTACGAATTGGGAGTAGAGACGTATGAGCTGCCAAACATGAGATTCGGGTTGGGGAAGTCATGACACACACAGAGCAAAATCCTCCACGTTTATACATCAGGATGATGGTGGGTTATGTATATGTCCGAAACCGGGACGGAGCCCCGTCCGCTGGTCCGACAGCTTCCCGACCCAGTGACAGCGTCGAACGTCCGGCACAACCCCTCACTCGAGGAACTTCGCGAACTCGCAGCCCACGAGGAGACCACGACCGAGTTCGGCTCTCCTTCCTACGTCAGCGAGTACCGCTCGCGGAGTTCGGACCGGACGAAGAACAACATCGACGACGAGTTCGATGCGGACGACCACGCGCTCGTCGACGAGGCAATCGACCTCGCGGGCGAGCGCGAACTGCTCTGTGTCGACCGGCTGATGGGCCGTCACCCGGAAGCGACGTTCTGCTGCCGGCTGTTCGTCCCCGTCGAACACGCCCGCATCGCACTCGCCTGGGCGAACCTGTTCGAGCCGTCCGACGGCCGCGAGCCGGACCTCTACACGGTCCAGCTCCCCGACTACGACGAGACGGCGATCCGCATCCTGCCTGAGGAGGGCTTCACCGCCGCTCTCGGCAGCGACTACACCGGTGAGGCCAAGAAATCCTTCCTCCGGCTGTTCATGTTCCGCACCAAGCAGCAGGGCGGTCTCGGCCTCCACGCGGGCAGCAAGCGCGTCCGCGTCGAGGACGAGGACGGCGACCTGAACACCGTCGGACAGGTGTTCATGGGCCTCTCCGCGACCGGCAAGTCCACGCTGACCTCCCACGGCTGCTGGCTCGAGGGTCCCGAAGACGCCTCCATGCGCCAGGACGACGTCTGTGCGCTCCTGCCTGACGGCTCCGTCGCCGGCAGCGAGGGGAAGGGCCTGTACATCAAGACCATCGGTCTCGACGAGGAGGAACAGCCCGGTCTCTACCACGCTGCGACCGACGAGACGGCCATCCTCGAAAACGTCGACGTTGCCGAGGACGGTACCGTCGACTTCGACTCTGACCATTACACCGCCAACTCGCGCGCGATCATCCGCCGGGACGAACTCGAGAGCGCCGACGACGAGATCGATCTGGACGAGATCGATCAGGTGTTCTTCATCACGCGCAACCCGCTGATGCCGCCGGTCGCGAAACTGCGCGACGAGCAGGCCGCCGCCGCGTTCATGCTCGGCGAGTCGATCGAGACCAGCGCGGGCGACCCCTCGCGTGCTGGCGAGTCGATCCGCGTCGTTGGGACGAACCCGTTCATCGTCGGCTCCGAGGGCGAAGAAGGCAACATCTTCTACGACCTGATGGGTGCACTCGATGTCAACTGTTACGTCATCAACACCGGCTACCTCGGCGAGAAATCCAAGGATATCGGCGTCACGGAATCCGTGACGATCCTCACCGAGGCCGCCCGCGGGACGATCGAGTGGACCGACGACGAGCAGACCGGGCTGACGATTCCCGAGTCGATTCCGGAACTCGACATCAAGGAGTACTACGTCCCGGACCACGTCGAGGACTACGACGAGGCCGTCGCAGAACTTCGCGCAGAGCGCCGCGAGTATCTGAAACAGTTCGAGGATCTCCGCGAGGAAATCGTGGACGCCGTCTACTGAGACGGTTCGTTGTCGGTCGGTACCGGAGATCGCCGCCTCGTCGGGGCAATCACCGGCAAAAGGCTACAACGATCCGTACGAACGATAACCGACGCTGTCACACGGTTTCGTCGCTGTTTTCTCGCTTTTTCGTGCTCTTTCCGCACTCTGCTCGCGTATACTTCACACCCTTCTCGTTCACCTGGTGATGCTCGTCACTATCGCGAGACCGCAGAGATCGCTCCCCCTACCGTCACGAAAAATGAAACATGTACGAATTAGCCGGCCACTATCGGACGAACGCCAGTGGCAGAGCTTGCCGGACACGAGTACTGTTATATGCGTCCAGTTCTCACCAGTGAGCAATGAGCGCACAGTTGCGAAAACCAACCGCGCGAGTATGCGAATCGTGCGGGCGTGCTGAGCACTGGGACGACGACCTCGAAGCCTGGCAGATTGCACGCACAGACGGCACAAAACAGGTCGGCAGTCCCCACTGTCTCCACGAGTGGGACATCAACGGGACCTTCAACCCGGTTGCGACGGACGACTAACGTCGGCGCTCCGCGCGTTTTTCTTCGGCCTGGCAGGCCAACCGCTCCGTATCTCGCACCTCGCATCTCTCACCACTCACCACTCACCACTCACCTCTCACCTCGCACCTCGTTTCCCACACCCACACCCTGGACCGGACGCTCTTTGCAGCTCGATCGGTTACCATCCAACACCGATGCCAACCGTCTACATCACCGCCCCACCAGACACAGCCGACGCGCTCGCCGAAACACTCGTCGAGGAGCGAGTCGCCGCCTGCGTCAACCGGCTCTCGACCACCTCGACGTACCGCTGGGAGGGCGAGATTCACCACGACGACGAGGCCGTCCTGCTCGCGAAAACGACCGACGACGCCTACGACGACCTCGTCGACTGCGTCAGGCGGGAACACCCCTACGATGTCCCCTGCATCGAACGGTTCAACGAAGCCGACGTACTCGAGTCCTTCGCGGCGTGGCGTGCGGAGAGCGTCGAGTAGTGGCTGGTCGAGCACGGGGTCACGATGGCGACAGCCGACCCCTGCCGCCACAGTGGGTCGGTACGTCAGTGCGTCACAGGCGCCACTACGCGAAAAAGCAACCCTTAAAACTCGCGCACGGGTTGTGACGGGTATGGCTGGAACCATCGAAGTGCTCGTTCCGGGTGGCCAGGCCAACCCTGGCCCACCGCTCGGTCCCGAGCTCGGACCGACCCCCGTCGACGTGCAGGCGGTCGTACAGCAGATCAACGATCAGACGGAAGCCTTCGACGGCACGGAAGTGCCCGTCACCGTCGACTACGACGACGACGGCTCGTTCGAAATCGACGTCGGTGTCCCACCGACGGCGGCGCTCGTCAAGGACGAGGCTGGCTTCGAGACCGGCAGCGGCGAGCCCCAGGAGGACTTCGTCGCTGACCTCTCCGTCGAACAGGTCAAGACGATCGCAGAGCAGAAACACCCCGACCTGCTCGCCTACGATACGAAGAACGCCGCAAAGGAAGTCGTCGGCACCTGCGCCTCGATGGGCGTCACCATCGAAGGCGACGATGCCCGCGAGTTCAAGCAGAAGGTCGACGACGGCGAGTACGACGACACACTCGCATAAGTACGCGAAGCCGTCGACTCGCGTCCGTTCCGTTCATCGGCGTTTTCTGTGACTGCGCTCACGAGTACGATTACGATTGCAATCGCAACCGCGACCGCAGCCACAAACGCCGACGTACGACCAACTGACCGTCACGAACGGTCCACCAGTTCTGTCGGATCAGCCGATCCGTCACACTTTCACTCCTCACTGAGCACTGCCAGCGGTTGTGCACCTACTCACTGTGACTGGCTGCTCACGGCCGATTCACGCCCGGCTCACAACGGACTCACAACCTCCTCACAACCGCCTTACGACGGGCAAGCACGTCCAGATTATGCGCGACGAACTCGAGTACCCCGGACTCGAGTGCCGTCCGTCGCTGATCGAGCCACTGTTCCTGTTCGGCGGACGAAAACGGCATCCTCGTAGCGGGGATTTCTGCGAGAGCGTCGTCGATAGTGTGCAGAACGTGTTCGAGGACGAGTTGTTCGGATGCTGGGTAGTGGGTAGTGGGGCTGTCGGGGCTGTTGGGGCTGTTGGGGCTGTTGGGGCTGTTGGGGCTGCCGGCCTCGTCGACCCCACTGTGATTCTCACATGCTGGGCGGACGACCCAGTTCGACCCGCCGGCAGCGAGCGTCTCCCAGTCCCGCCGGCGCAGTGCCGTCAGTAGCTCGCGACCCGCGCGACTGCTGCCGCCGTCCCGAACCTCGTCCATGTGGTAGTGATACCAGCGCTCTATATCACGGTCGAGCGGGTCTATCGGGACGAAACCGGTCCCGCCGTCGAAGGTGATCGGTGCGTAGAGCACGCCGTCCGGTTCGAGCAGTGTCTCGATGGACTCGAGTACGGCCGACAGGTCGACGAGATCTAGAAAGGCGGCTGCGACGAGAGCATCAGCCTGTGCCTCGATTTCGAAGGCGTCGGCGACGGTGAAGGTGATAGTGAGGGTGGTAGTGGTGGTAGTAGTAGCAGTGGCAGAAGCGGGAACGGAGCCGGTCTCCTCGAGTAGCCCCGATGGCTTATCTCGCTCACGACCATCGTCTCCAGCGAGTTCGTGTGTTGCGACGAGCGTAGCGGACTCGGTGTCTCGGTCATCACGCCAGCGGACAGTGTACCCCGCGTCCTCGAGTCCCTCGGGGACCAGATCGCGTGCGCGGGCGATGCTTGCCGCGTCGCGGTCGACGAGCCGGTAGCTGACGCGTTCGGGAAGGCGATCCCACGCTGCGAGCCGAACGAGCATCGTTCCAACGCCGGCACCGAGTTCGACGATGCTGACCGGGCCGTCGCGGGCTGTGAGCGCGGCCTCGAACCGGTCGAGCACGCGACGGTTCAGCGCGCGGTCGTCGACGGTGCGCTTTGCGTCCAGATAGGTTTGCATCGACGGACCGGTCACGGCTGCTCACCACCCGCAGACGAGCACGACTCGTGGCCGTCCGAGTCGGAGAGTTCGACCAGAAACGCTCGCAGCTCCTCGAACGTCGTCTCCCAGGATGGATGCGCCTCGGCCGTCTCGAGTGCAGCCGTCGCGAGCGAAGCCAGCCGCTCGCGATCCCGTGCGAGATCGGTGACGATAGTTGCGATCCGCTCGGGATCGTCCGGATCGACGACGAAGCCGGTAGTGCCGTCCGCGACGAGCTCGCTCGCGCCACCAACACCGCTCGCGAGCGGGACGACGCCAAACTCCATTGCTTCCAGATACACCATCCCGAAGCTCTCGTAGTGAGATGGGACAGCGAGCGCGTGCGAGCGCGCGAGGACGGACTCGAGTACGTCGTCCGTGACAGGGCCGTAGAACGAGACGCGGTGGGCGATCCCCGAGGTACTGCTTTGTTCGCGGATCTGCCGGGTGTAGTCGGGTTCGGCCGCGTCGTCGCCGACGATGGTCAGCGTCCAGTCGACGTCGCGGTCGACTCGTGTGAGTGCCTCGAGCAGCGTCTCGATGTTTTTGCGCGGAATGACGTTCCCGACGAAGACGAGCCGGAGCGGCCCCGTGTCCGCTCGCTGGCCGATATCGTCGGGTGTCAGTGCCGGTGTCGGTTGCCGGCCGGCCGGCGGTGCGACGTGCGTCGGGAGGTCGTCAGTGACGAGTGTGGACACCTGCTCGCGTGTGAACTCGCTGGTGCAGACCGCTGCGTCGACCGACTCGAGATAGCGTCGCTCGTGCTCGCGACCGGTGTGAGTCACGGTGGTACTCGAGTCGTCCGCAGTTTCTCGTCCCGCTATGGGACCAACATGTTCGAGAAGGTGGACGAGCGCAACGATGGTCTCGGGCTCCTCAAGCGTGGCGTTGCGATCAACCAGCGTCGGGGAGCAGAGTGTGTCCTGCAGGAGTACGTCGAACGGACGATCCAGAGTGGGATCCTCGTCGGAGAGCGAGCAGACGGTAACGTCGTCACCGCGAGCGTCGAGAGCGGAGACGAGTTTGCGATCGTACCGATACCCACCGGAGAGCTGGTCGAGGTCACCGGGAACGACGAGTCCAACGTGCATTGTCGATCGTCTCAAACCGTCCGTTCGTGTGCGACGCGCGCGACTTCATCCTCCTGGACCACAATTCTGAGTTCGGAAACGGTCTCTGGAAGCGAGAGCGACTCGAGTAGCCGGTCGCCGAAGACGCGGGCGAATCGCTCGGCGCTTGGGTTTGCGTCCTCGAACGCGGGGAGGTCGTTGAGCGTCCGGTCGCTGTAGAACGCGGCGGTGCGGTCCATCGCGGCGACGAGGTCGTCGATGTCGACGAGGTACTCGTGTGTGTCGAGTTCGGAGCCCCGCAGCGTTGCCTCGACGGTGAAGTGGTGCGAGTGAAGCTGGCCCTCCGGACCGGGGTCCGGTACTGTCAGGAAGTGCTGGGCGATCACCGATCGGGAGACCGAGACAGCGTACATAGCATGACCTATCACGAACGGTAATATATGTCCTTGCCCGAGTCGTATGCGGCTGCTCGATTAGTAACAGAGGGCACCGAACTCAGCCAGATAATTGCACGGGCGTGCCAGCTATCACTCGTAGGTAAACAGCACCTGTACGACGTCGTCGGCACGCTCCTCGAGTAGCTCGTACGCCACGGCCGCGTCCTCGAGTGGAAACTCGTGCGTGAACAGCCGTTCGAGGTCGAGTCGGCGGAGCCACGACCAGGTGAGGTCGTGACGGCGCTCGCGCGACCAGCGCCCAGAGAGGCGAGGGTCGATAGTACTCACCTGGGAGCTTCGAATGTCGATCCGGTCGCGGTGAAACCGGCCGCCGAGATTCGCCGTGGCGGGTTTGGTCCCGTACCAGGAGCCGACGAGGAGGCGGCCGTCGAACCCCGTCACGGCGAGTGCGTCGTCGAGCGCGTCGGGGTTGCCCGAGAGTTCGTAGGTGAGGTCCGCCCGCGAATCCCCAGCCTCGAAGCCGCCGGCAGCGGCGCCCGCGAACGCCTCCTCGACCGCACACGCCGTCGGATCGAGCGTGCGATCCGCACCGAAGGCGCTCGAGTGTCGTCGACGGTCACCGTCGGGATCGAACGTCACCAGCGTCTCGATCGGTGTCCGGGCGAGCAGTGCCGTCGTCCTGGCTCTTATACACATCTCTGA
>NZ_AOIM01000043.1 GCF_000337575.1 Natrialba hulunbeirensis JCM 10989
GTTCGCGAGGAAGTGGCTCTCGTGGGCGTTGTACGCGAAGACCTGTCGGCCGAGCCAGTCGTCGTCGACCTCGCTGCCGACCGCGTCCACCTCGCCGACCGCCGCGTAGCCATAGGTGAGCGGGAAAGAGAGGTCACCCTCGAGTGCATCGAGTTTGCTATCGGCGGGGAGGTCGGCGGGTGCCTCGCCGCGGTAAATCAGGCCTTCGGTGCCGGCGCTGACGGCCGAGACACGCGTTCGGACGAGCACGTCTGTCGGACCGGGGTCTGGGATGGGCCGCGAACGGACCTCCACGGTTCGCGGACCGGTGAAGGAGAGGGTGCGAGCGGTCACACTGTGCGGGCGTTCGACGGGGTCCCACTTGGGCGTTTGTACGGAAAGGGGTGCCTACCTGCCGGGGTGGATCGAACTCGAGTACGCCGCTACTCATTACCCTGCAGGTGGCCAGCGGCAACGAGCCAGTCCCGACCGAAGTTCGCGAGGAAGGGGACTGCGACGACCGCCGCGAACGCGCGAGAGGTGGCGGTGTCGACGGTCGGTACGAGCGCGACGAAAATCGCGAGCATCGCCAGGGCACCCAGCACGCGCCGGACGTGACTCGGAGGTAACTCGGTAGTCGGCTGCCCGCACCGGGCACGCCACCAGAGGCCGGCAACGAAGACGTATCGCGCGCCCGCGACCGCGAGAAAGACGAGTGGGAGGACGCCCGCGAGTACACCCACCGTCGCGCCGACGAGGACGACGAGACCGTCCATCTCGAGATCGAGGCGTGCACCGAGGTCGGTGACGCTGTCGGTTCGCCTGGCGAGCCAGCCGTCGACGGCGTCGAGAAGAGCTGCGACGGCGAATAAAATCGCCGGTGCCCACTGAAGACCGGCGCCGGGACCGGTAGCTGTCGTCCAGGAGGTTGCCTCGAGTCCGCCCGCAGCTGCGGCTGCAAATCCAGCGAACCCGCCGAGTCCCGCGACTGCTGCACCGCGTGCCACGGTCACCCACGTCGCGGATGTAAATGGCGGCGCTGACGGCCCAGTGTGCTCCAAAACAACATAATAGATTATCGTAGACGTGAGCGAAAAGACCAGAAACGACCCGGCGAGAAACGCTGCGGGAACGTCTCCCGACCACAGCGCGACGAGCGCGAGGATGAGGGCCCCACTCAGCGCTCCGAGTCCGAGCGTCGCGCGACCCCACTGGCTGTGTGGTCGGGGTGGACTCGAGTACCCTGGGCGATGATCGTCAGTCACGGCGAACGAGGAGGAAGAGAAGGAGTGCGATCAACAGGAACTGTGCGACTTTGTCGACGGCTTCGGCTGCCGAGAGATCGGCGAGTGCAGTGGGTTCGTTGACGACGTACCAGAGGATGATCTGTCCGGCGGTGAACGCAATGCCCAGCAGGTAGACGAGTCGTCGCCGGTAGTTCCGGAGGACGAGCGCGATGCCGAGAAGAAAACCGGCGGTCGCGGCGAGGAACGCGACGCCCATCCAGTGGGGAAGAAACGAAACGCCGAGGACGAGGTGGACGAGCGCGCTGACGGCTGCGAGAGCGATCGCCAGCCAGTGGGTCAGCGAGAGGGAACCGACAGAGCGAGCCACGGTATGGGCCTCTCAACGGGCGGGTAAAAACAGCTTTCGCCGAAACAGGGTGTGGGATGTGGGGTGGGGTGGGGTGGGATTAGGTGGGGTGTGCCGACAAGAAAGGCGAGAGAACCCAGGTCGCAGTTCAAATCTTGTTCGCAGGCGGAACCGTGCGCTCGTCCGGTGCCGTCGTGGTGCCAGCGTGCAACAGCACGCGGACGAACGCACCGATACCGAGCGACGCAGCGAGGGAGGCGACGAGTACGGTAAGCGGGAGGGAAAATCCAACGAGTCCACAGAGAAAACTCCCTGCCAGAATCCCAGAGCCGAGTCCATCGCGCCCCACTCGCGCCGCGAGCGTACGTCCAACGGCGACGAACCCGAGCGCGACGAGCGGGAAGAGAACCGTTATACCGACCATAACGAGCGGGAGGCCGAAGAACGTCCCGACGCCGCGCCCGATCAGCACGTAGCCCGTGCTCGTCAGCCCGCTGACGACCAAGAGCCCCGGGAACCCGATACAGATCGAAATGATCGGGCTTCGGCGTGCGGTCCGCACCGTGCGAGCACTGTATCCCTGAAGCAATCCGAGAACGACGAGGCCGAGCAGCAGCGTCGCCGCGAACTGTACGCCGACGCGTCCGAGCGGTTCAAGTGCGTGGTACGCTTCGATCGCCCCGCTCGAGGCGAGGTTCTCGAGTACCCCGTAACCGGCGGGCCCAGACCCAGTATATAATTCTGCTGGCCGCATAGCGCAATAGACGTGAGGGTGGACACATAGTGTTTCTGATTAGTCACAGGATTCGAACAGAATCGGTGGGGTACCAACGCCGTGTGACTGTGTCACCCGCCATCGCGCTTCGAGACGCGTCCTGCAGTTAGTTCGACGGGTTTAAGTTCGGCATGGCACTTCTCTTAACAGAGACAGGCGTAGCCTGTTTCACTGACCCGTAGGAGCACTCCTGCGTACTACGGAGGTGAACGATGGCAGATTCGGATATCGAAACCGCAGTGGCTCGCGCACTCGAGGACGCACCCGATCGGAACTTCACCGAGACGGTCGACCTTGCGATTAACTTGCGCGACCTTGACCTGAACGAACCGTCGAATCGTGTTGACGAGTCCGTCGTCCTCCCGTCCGGCACCGGACAGGAGACGCGCATCGTCGTCATTGCCGAAGGAGAGACTGGAGTCCGCGCCGAAGAGGCAGCGGACGAGGTCCTTTCGGTTGACGATGTCGCAGATCTGGACGATGACGACGCCAAAGATATGGCGGACGAGACGGACTTCTTCATCGCCGAAGAGGCGATGATGCAAGATATCGCCCGGCACCTGGGTACCATTCTCGGTCCCCGCGGAAAAATGCCGGACCCGCTCTCGCCCGACGACGACGTCGTCGAGACCGTCAACAGACTCAAGAATACCGTGCAGCTTCGCTCCGGTGACCGCCGAACGTTCCACACGCTCGTCGGCTCCGAAGCAATGGACGCAGAAGACGTCGCCGACAACATCGACGTCATCCTGCGACGCCTGCACGCTGACCTCGAGAAGGGGCCCCAGAACATCGACGCCGTCTTCGTAAAGACGACGATGGGCCCATCCGTGGAGGTGGCCTAAGATGAGCGCACAGGCAGACCGCAAGACCGAGAACCTTCCACAGTGGAAGCAAGAGGAAGTCGACGAACTCGAAGAGCTCATCGAGAGCTACGAGAGCGTCGGCATCGTCGGCATCGCCGGCATTCCCTCGAAACAGCTGCAGGACATGCGGCGTGACCTGCACGGCACCGCCGAACTGCGTGTCAGCCGCAACACACTGCAGGTTCGTGCGCTCGAGTCCGCCGGCCTCGATGATCTCGTCGACGAGATCGGTGGCCAGGTTGGGCTAATTGGCACGAACGACAACCCGTTCGCACTCTACAAGGAGCTCGAGGCCTCGAAGACGCCCGCCCCGATCAACGAGGGCGAGGTTGCCCCGAACGACATCGTCATCCCAGAGGGAGACACCGGTGTCGACCCGGGTCCGTTCGTCGGCGAACTCCAGAGTATCGGCGCGAACGCACGCATCGAGGACGGTTCGATCCAGGTTATGGAGGACTCGACGGTCCTTTCGGCCGGCGAGGAAGTCTCTGCGGACCTGGCGAACGTGCTCAACGAACTCGGCATCGAGCCCAAGGAAGTCGGGCTCGACCTTCGCGCAGTCGTCGCCGAGGGCGTCCTCTTCGACCCAGAGGACCTCGATATCGACATCGAGGCCTACGAGAGCGACGTGCAGACGGCCGCCGCTCGCGCTCGGAACCTCTCGCTCAACGCACCGTTCCCGACCGCGACGACGGCACCGACGCTCATCGCCAAGGCCACGGGCGAGGCCAAGAGCCTCGGCCTGCAGGCCGCCATCGAGGACGAAGAACTCATGCCCGACCTCGTCTCCAAGGCCGACGCACAGCTGCGTGCGCTCGCGGCCCAGATCGACGACGAGGAAGCCCTGCCCGAGGAACTGCAGGGCGTCGAGGCACCCGCTGCTGATGCGGGCGCTGCAGACGAGGGCGACGACGAATCGGCAGCCGACCAGGACGCGGAGTCCGACGCTGACGACGACACCGACGACGATGACGATGACGACGACGGTGACGGCGCAGAAGGACTCGGCGCAATGTTCGGCTAACTAACACTACTGGAGGATACAACAATGGAATACGTTTACGCTGCACTCATCCTGAACGAATCGGACGAAGAGATCAACGAAGACAACCTCACCGACGTGCTCGACGCCGCTGGCGTCGACGTCGAAGAGTCCCGTGTCAAGGCGCTCGTCGCCGCACTCGAGGACGTCGACATCGACGACGCCGTCTCCGAGGCCGCAGCCGTCCCAGCCGCCGGAGCCGCCGCAGGCGGCGCCGCCGCAGCTGACGAGGCTGCTGACGAGGGTGGCGACGACGAAGAGACCAGCGACGTCCCGGACACGACGGACGAGGACGACGACGAGGACGACGAGGCAGACGGCGAAGGCCTCGGCGAACTCTTCGGCTAAGTCCTGAGTCGGTTCGCAACTCGCACTTGCGCACTCACACGCGAGTGCGACCACGACGACACAGTCACTTTTGCTTTCTTTGACGCTCACCACCGACAGTTACTTCTCCGTTGTCCGTACCAACTCATTCGTGACAACCGCCGTGTACTTCGACCTCGACGGAACGCTCTGTACGTACGACGAGTCGTTCGAATCGCTGTTTCGGCAGACTGTCTCACCCTACGACATACCGACTGCCACGGCATACGACGCCTACGTCGAGCACCTGTTAGACGCACTCGATCGCTGCGAGCCCGACCCGTACCGCCGTGCGTTTGAAACCATCGTGACGAAACACGATCTCGAGGCCGACGTGACGCCGGCCACACTCGCCGCCGACCACTGCGAACGCGAAGTCGACGCGACAGTTACCACGCCCGGCGCGACGCAGGTACTCGAGTCCGTCGCCGCCACGAACCCGACTGGCATCATCACCAACGGCGACGGGGAACAGCAGCGCGCGAAACTCGAGCGCCACGGGCTCGATGACCGGGTCGATGAGGTGCTCGTCTCGAACGAAGTGGGAGTTCGAAAGCCCGACCGGGAACTGTTCGCGACCGCGAAAGCACGCCTCCCGGCGGACGACTACGTTTACGTCGGCGACAGCTACGATGAGGACATCATCGGGGCGCGCGACGCCGGCTTCCGGACGGTGTACGTCACCGGTGCCGGCGAATCCGACGTCGAAGAGTCCGCTGCTGCGGACGCCGTCGTCGAGGAAGTCGGCGAGTTACGTGACCCCGGTTTAGTTCCGGGCTCGCTTCCGGGGGTACTCGAGGACGTGTTCGTATCGTAATCAGATCGGAATCGAATCGTAGTGGGTACCGGTCGACCCAAGAGTCTTGCCGGACCTCGTCGCCAGAGCCGACGAGCGGAGTCCACCTCGCGGGCACGAGTTTAAATCCGAAGCCGCGGCCAGATGGAGCGATGGCCGTTGCCCCGGTCGAGTTCGTTGCCGATCCAACGCTGACACTCCAGCTCCTCGCCTGGACGTTGGCTGGCGCGTCCCTTGGAAGTCTGAGCGGGCTCGTGCCCGGCCTCCACGCGAATAACTTCGCGCTCTTGCTCGCCGGCATCGCGGCGTCGGTTCCCGGGCCGCCGCTGTTCGTCGGCTGTGCAATGCTCGCGGCGGGCGTCGTCCACACCTTTCTCAACGCCGTGCCGGCGATGGCACTCGGCGTTCCTGACGCCGAGATGGCGGTGACGGCGCTGCCGGGCCACCGACTGGTGCTCGACGGCCGAGGCTACGAGGCGATCCGGCTCTCTGCGCTGGGTAGCATCCTCGCCGTGCTCGTCGCTGTTCCGCTCGCGATACCCGTAACCAGCGCCGTGACGGCGGTGTACCCAACGCTTCGGTCGAATCTGACACTCGTACTGGCGATGGTCGTCGTCGCGCTCGTCGCCTCCGAGTACACATGGCGCGCCCGATTCGGTGGGCTGCTCTCCTTCTCGCTCGCCGCCGCGCTCGGTGTGCTGACGCTCGACCTCTCGCCGGACGCGCCACTCGAGGCCGGCGGAATGCTCGCGCCGCTGTTCGCCGGCCTGTTCGGCGCACCCGTGTTGATCGACGCGGTTTTCGGGTCGGGAATCCCGCCACAGCGCGATGGGACGATCGAACTCCCGCGCTGGCTCGTGGGTGCAACGGCACTCGCCGGCGCGCTTGCGGGCGCGGTCGTCGGCTACATTCCGGGAATTTCGGCCGCGATTGCAGCCGTCGCGGTGCTCGTGCTGGTTCCCGGGAACGCGGGCGACCGCGGCTACATCGTCGCGACGAGCGGCGTCGATACAGCGAACACCATCTTTGCACTGTTCGCACTCGTCGCGATCGGTCAACCAAGAACCGGCGTGATGGTCGCCTTCGAGAACGTGAACGCGCCGCTCGAACTCCCGATCCTGCTCGGTGCCGTGCTCCTCGCGGGTGTCTGTGGCTTCGTCCTCGTGATCGTTGTCGGCGAGCGCTACCTCGAACTCGTCGGCCGCATGGCGTACTGGAAGATTTCGACCGCCGTCCTTGGACTGTTGCTCGTCCTCTCGTACCTGTTCACCGGTCCGCTCGGTATCGTCGTCTTCGGCGTCGCTGCCGCAATCGGCATGGTGCCGGTCCGATTGCGGGCACGGCGAGTCCACCTGATGGGCGTGCTGATCGGCCCGCTCATTCTCAGTGGGTGACGCAGAGTGGTGAGGAATCGACACCACAACGTGAGCCACGAATACGATTCGTAGCCGGTGTTGAAGAACAGACATAAAATCAATTAATTTAATTGGCGAACGCCAGAGCGTACACTATGATCAACATCCACCTCTGTCTCGTCGGCATACACATCTCTCTGGTCGGCAGCGCTCTGCTCATCGAATCACAGATAGCTGGGCATAGTCCTGGCCCGATCTCCTGGCTAATGCTTATCGGTGGGTTGATTCTTACACTCTTCTCAGTCCTCAACCAGTTGTTCCCCGTCCCAACTGGCAGCGACACATAGCTACTCGTCGCAGTTGCTCAGGTCGCGCAGTGCTCAGGTGTCACTCGAGTACGCACGCTGCGCTGCCGTCACAACGGACTCCACTCGATCCAAGTCGACCGGGTTCGTGGTTGTACCATCTTCCTTGAGTGCTGTCCCGACGATAGCGCCGTCAGCACCGGCAGCGAAGCAGTCACCGACCGTGTCTGCAGTGACGCCACTGCCGACGAACACCGGTGTCTGAAGATCATGAGCGGAACGCTCAGCGGCGACGCGCTCAACGTCCTCGAGTGCAGTCTCGCTCCCGGTTCCACTCCCGGTGACGATCACGCCGTCCGCCTTCCCGCGCTCGACCGTCTCGAGTGCGGCCTGCTCGATGGACGCCTCGCCGACTGGCGTGGCGTGCTTGACGTGTACGTCCGCGAGAATCGCCACGTCGGGTGCGATCCGCTCTCGGAGGCGGACCGTCTCGTGGGCCCGGCCCTCGAGTACCCCCTGGTCCGTCGCGGCCGTACCGACGTGGACGTTGGTGCGGATGAAGTCGGCGTCGACGGCGGCCGCAATCGAGAGCGCTGCCTCGGCGTCGTTTCTGAGGACGTTGATCCCGACCGGGACGTCGACGGCGTCTGCGACGGTGTTGGCGATGGCGGTCATGTCGGCGACGACGTGGGGCGGGACGGTCTCGGGATAGAACGGCACGTCGCCGAAGTTTTCGAGCATGATCGCGTCGATGCCACCGGACTCGAGTTGGGTTGCATCCGTGCGTGCTCGCTCGTGGAGCGCGTCGCGGTCGCCGCCGAACTCGGGTGCGCCGGGGAGCGCAGGGAGGTGAACCATGCCGATGAGCGGCCGCTCGCGGTCGAACCGATCGAGGAGTGAGTCCTGCTGTGCTGTGGGCATAGGTGGTGTGACGGCGAGCGACGGTAAGTGCGGTTCCATCGATTGGTCTCCCGTGTCTGTGTCGTTGGCAGTGCCCGTGTCAGCAGCACCCCACCGTGCGCCATGCCGACGTACTCGCAAGTCGGCAAGTGCGTCGCCGTCCACGGGCGTTTTTGCCTCGCCGTCACTAGTCCGCCCGATGGCAGACACTGACCTGTTCTCGCCGCTCACGCTGCGGGACCTCGAGATTCCAAACCGGATCGCCGTCTCGCCGATGTGCCAGTACTCCTGTGACACCGACGGCCTGCCGACCGAGTGGCACCGCGTCCACCTCGGCAGTCGCGCCGTCGGCGGTGCCGGCATCGTCATGACCGAGGCCACCGCCGTCGAACCGCGCGGGCGGATCACGCCCCACGACCTCGGCATCTGGACCGACGAGCAAGCGAGTGCACTCGAGCCGACCACCGAGTTCATCCGCGACCAGGGCTCGGTACCGGCGATCCAGTTGGCCCACGCTGGTCACAAGGCGAGCAAGCGAAAGCCCTGGGAGGGGAACGACCCGATCGCGCCCGAGGAGGGGGGCTGGGAGGTTCTCTCGCCGTCTCCCGAGGCGTACCCGCCGTTCGGTGGAGAGCGCCCAGAAATGCGAAAGGCGACGGTGGATGACATTCAGGATGTTGTCGACGCCTACCGCGCCGCGGCCGAACGATCGCTTTCGGCCGGCTTCGAAATCGCGGAGGTTCACGCGGCCCACGGCTACCTGCTTCACGAGTTCCTCTCGCCGGTGACGAACCAGCGCGAGGACGACTACGGCGGGAGCTTCGAGAATCGGACGCGGTTCGTCCGCGAAGTAACGGCGGCCGTTCGTGAAGTTTGGCCCGACGACAAGCCAGTCTTCGTTCGCATTTCGGGTACTGATTGGCTGGACGACGAGCCCGAATCGTGGGACGTCGAACAGTCCGCACGGCTTGCAGCCGACCTCGCCGAAATCGGTGCCGATCTAATCGACGTCAGTTCCGGCGGTCTCCACCCCGACCAAGACGCCACTGGCGGCCCGAACTTCCAGGTGCCGCTGGCCGAGCGCGTGGGCGAGGGTGGCGATATCGCTGTGGGAGCCGTTGGCGGCATCACCGAACCCGAGCAGGCGGATGCACTCGTGCGAAACGACCGCGCAGACCTCGTACTGGTCGGCCGTGAGTTCCTGCGCGATCCGTACTTCGGACTGCGCGCTGCGGACGAGTTGGCAGGTGAGGAGGCCCCCGCAGAGTGGCCGATTCAGTACCGGCGAGCGGTTCGATAAGCGACCGGTCCGGCGAGCAGAAATAAATGGAAAAGCGAACTTATTCGTGCGAATATGTTCGCCACACTCCCACCTATTGGGAACAACAACCGCTTTTCAACCCCTATGAGTGCCAAGCGAGGAGTGACGACAACGATGACCGACCAAACCCACACTCGACGAACCGTCCTGCAGGCTGCAGGCGCGACGTCCGTCGTCGCCCTCGCTGCCGGTTGTCTGAGTGACGATGAAGAGGAGAACGGTACCGGAAACGGCGGTGGAAACGGCGAGGACGACGACGACATCGACCCATCGGAGTGGGAAGACGTCGACACGATCGAACTCGACGGCGCAACCGGCGGCTGGGAAGGTGTCGCTCCTGACATGATCGCTGGCGAGCAGAACCCAACGGTCGTCCTCTTCGAGGGCCAGGAGTACGACTTCACCTGGTACAACGCAGACAGCGGCACCCACAACATCGAAATCTGGGACGAGGACGAAGAGATAGTCGACGACTACGCGACCGACCAGGTCAACGACGACGAGCAGACGCTTTCCGGCGTCGTTGCCTCCGAGGAGATGGCCTACTACCGCTGTGAGCCACACGGCCAGATGCAGGCCCCGATTCAGGTCGAAAGCGAGTGAGCGAACGTTTCGCCGGTCGCCCACTCCTGTCGGCCCTATCCGCTTGGGGCATGCTGCGGCACACAGGACAGTAACTGCGGTGTGATAGCGACGAGAGCGCGATTCCAGTAGGCACCCACCACCCACCACCTACATCCACAGCACAAACCCCACCCCACAACCTGCACCCACCAACGCTACCACCCACCTGCGCATCTCGTACCCGCTATCGTATTCCTGTGTGCACACCTGCACCCACAGCACACCCACCCTGCACCTTCTCCCGAATCCCACCGCGTAGACAGTTCTCTCTCCTGTGTAGCCGCCATTCCCAGAAATACCGGGAACGAATACCTCACACTAACCAAACATACTGACTACACCGAACAACCACCACATCAACTCCTGCTATGACACAATAATCACACCAACCCCTGCCATACCACAACCACCACAGCAACTCCTATCCTATCGACAACCACCACACCACCTCTCGAACACCCCTACGACTCCGCCCACTTGATCGAACAACCACGTGACGGCTCCCACTCGAGTGCAACCTCTGCACCCGAAAGCACTGACTCGATGGCCTCCCGGATGTGGAAGCGAGTCGGTTCCTCGTCGGGATTGAGCGCGTCGTCGAGGCGGCCCTGATAGGCGAGGGTGAACTCGTCTGCGCCATCATCATCCGCAGCCGTTCCGTCGCTGTCCCGCCGGAACAGGAACGGATCCGGTGTACAGGCTGCGCCGTAGGCCTCGGCAACGTCCTGTGACTCGTCCCGAAGATAGGCGTCGTACTGGATCGTCCCGTCGTCGACGAGGTCCTGCATTCGCTCGAACGAATCGTCCGGATACTCCTCGGCGTCGTTGGGGTTGATCCCGACGACAGCAACGTCGTCGTATTCGTCCGCGAGATCGTTCAACAGGTCGAACTTCGCCTTCGCGTACGGGCAGTGATTGCAGGTGAAAACCAGCAGCAGTGCCTCGTTGTCGGCGAACGACTCGAGTGTGTAGGTTTCGCCGTCGGTGCCCTCGAGTTCGAACGCCGGTGCCGCGTCGCCTGCCGCAAGCTCGGTCTCGGATTCTTTGGCCATACGAACCGTTTTGTGGAGTGTCATCATATAGCTCTCGCTCCCGGAACCCGTGTTCAGGTATCGAACCCGGCGAGGGAGGTCGATTGATGGACGGCTCGAGCAGCGAGACAGTTCGACGAGCGAGTGTCACACGACGGCCTACATATTTGTACCCGCCGACGCATCGATGTGGTATGAAGACGCTCGAGGTCACTGACGAACAGTACGAGTTCATCCAGCGCCTGCGCGAAGAGATCTCGAAGGACGTTGTCGGCCGCTACGGCTTCGTCCGCGAACAGGATGCCCTCCAGTTCCTGCTCGACAACATCGACGACGAGGTCGCGAACGCGATCGATCTCGAGGCCGAGTTCTCCGCGACCGACGATGTCGCAGCCTCTGTCGGCGCAGCGATCGAGGGTGAGGCAGATCCGCACGCACTCGAGGAGATCACTTACGACGAAACCGGCGATGTGGACGGCGCGACAGACGGGGTGGCGAGCGATTCGGACGCTGAGTCGAGTCTCGAGGAGTCAGCGGGCGACTCGTCCGACGAAGCGGACGATGAGGGAGCAAGTGGTACTGGTGACGAAGCCGGCGACAGCGACGATGACGATACCGACGACGACAACGACACCACTAGCGGCGAGGCCGACGATGACGACATGCTCGACGAGATGATGAGCCTCCTCGAGACCCACGACGACAAGTGGGAGGAATCCTCCTCGGCGGACTACCGCTACACCGTCACTCTCCCCGACGGCTCAACCGAAGACGTTCAGACCAAAGACGACGTTCGCGCGCTGCTGTTCAAAAATTACCGCTAGCGCCCGTCTCTCCCACGTTACGATTTGTCACGAAAGACAACAAAGAACAACGTTTTTACACGCGGTCGCGCTTCGCAGAGATATGAGCGAACGCGAGGTGCTCGAGTTGCTTCGTGAGAACGCGCGCTATTCGACGGCCGATATCGCGCGAATGACCGACCTCGACGAGAGCGAGGTCGCCGCCGCGATCGACGACCTCGAGGCGGCGGGCGTGGTACAGGGCTACCAGGCCGTCGTCGACTGGGACGAACTCGAGGAAGAGCGCGTGCGCGCCGAGGTCGAGTTGAACGTCCGACTCGATCGCGAAACCGGCTACGACGACATCGCAGAGCGCCTCGCTCGGTTCCCGGAGGTCACAGCCCTCCGACTGGTCAGCGGCGACTACGACTTCGATATGGAGGTCGAAGGCGACTCGATCCGCGAGGTCTCGCAGTTCATCAGCGAGAAGGTCGCACCAGTGCCGGAGATCACGCAGACGGTCACTCACTACGTGATGACCTCCTACAAGGAGAACGGCATCGAGTTCGGCGACGGCGAGGAAGACGACCGCCTCTCGTTTTCGCCCTAGGTGATCTGATCGATGCCACTCGACCTCTCAGACCGCGTGCAGACGGTTCCGCCGTCCGGTATCAGACGCTTCTTCGAAATCGCAGAGGAGCGCGACGACGTCATCTCGCTTGGCGTTGGCGAACCCGACTTCGCGACGCCGTGGGCCGCCCGCGACGCCGCCATCGCCTCTCTCGAGGCCGGGAAGACCGCCTACACCGCGAACCGAGGGAAGCGCGAACTCCGCGAGCGGATTGCGGACTACGTCGCAGACGGCTTCGGCCTGGAGTACGATCCAGCGGACGAGATTATCGTCACCGCGGGCGCGAGCGAGGCCGTCGATCTGGCCTTCCGCGCGCTCGTCGATCCCGGCGACACCGTCGCGATCGCCCAACCGTCGTACATCTCCTACGAACCGGGCGTGATCTTCGCCGGCGGCGAGGTTCTCTCCGTTCCGACCAGCAAGGCGGACGAATTTACACTCACCGTCGAGGCACTCGAGTCGGCCGGCGCGGACGAAGCCGATTTGCTCGTCCTCTGTTATCCTAACAACCCGACGGGTGCGGTGATGAGCGAGGCCGAACTCGAGCCGATCGCCGACTTTGCCCGCGAGCACGACCTGACGGTGCTCTCGGACGAGATTTATGCCGAACTGACCTATAATGGGTCTCATACCTCGATCGCGACACTCGATGGCATGCGCGAGCGTACTATCGTCTTCAACGGCTTTTCGAAGGCCCACGCGATGACTGGGCTCCGACTCGGCTACGCGCTCGGCCCTGCGAAGGCGATCAACGCGATGAACAAGATTCACCAGTACACGATGCTTTCAGCGCCGACGACGGCCCAGCACGCGGCAATCGAGGCGCTCAACTCGTGTGACGAAGAAGTACGCGAAATGGTCGCCCAGTACGACCGCCGGCGGCAGTTCGTCCTCTCGCGATTCCGCGAGATCGGGTTGGATGTCTTCGAGGCCAAGGGAGCGTTCTACTGCTTCCCCGAGGTCCCCAACGGCTGGACCGCAGAGGAGTTCGCGGAGGGCGTGCTGCGCGAGGAAGGCGTTGCAGTCGTCCCCGGCGATGTCTTTGGCGCGGGCGGCGAGGGCCACCTTCGGGTGTCCTACGCGACTGGACTGAACGACCTCCGTGAGGCACTCGATCGGATCGAGGCGTTCGTCGAAGAGCACGTCTGAGTCGAGAAAGTCCATTGTGCTGAGACCAGCCCACGACAAACGACACGTTGTCGTGTTCCCGATCTACGCAAGCACTGCTGGAAGATCGGCCATCGATGCAAGCTGAGCGGTCGGTTCGGGCTGTGGCTCAGCGGGAGTCTCGACTCCCGGTTCGGGAACCCAGACCGACTGCCAAGATGCTGCACATGCACCACCAACGTCTTTTTGCAGATCGTTCCCGACGTAGACGGTCTCGGCCGGACGCGTTCCGAGAACCTCTAGCGCTCGCTCGAACGGCTCGGGGGAAGGCTTTCCCGGAATAGTCGTTGCTGATCCACAAAAGACGGTCGCGTCGAACGTGTCGGTGAGTCCCAGAACCTCAAGCTTCGCCGTCTGCATCTCTACGCTTCCCTGTGTAATCAGCCCGATCGGACCTCGTTCGCGAGCGACCCGAAGTGCTTCCTGTGCACCGGTTCTGAAGCGTACTGGCGGCTCGGTTTCGAGTACTGAGACGGTTGCTTCTGCGAGTTGCGGCGCGTGTGCAGGATCACCGCCAGCAGTGGTTGCGGCCGCACGGTAGATGTATTCCCAGAACTCCGTGATCGACTCAGCAGGTGGGAGGTCGGCGGGGTCGACAGCGTTCACTGCCTGAGGTCCGAAGAACGGGTCGATGTCCACGCGGTCGAAGACGGCTTCGTGGAACAGTTCATCATCGCGAAAGCAGAGCGTCCCATCCAGATCGAAACAGACGGCTTCGATAAAGGCCATACTAGTTCTTGTCTGCGTCAGTGAAATATTCTTCCGTTATCAATTACTCGCGGACCGAACCACGAACGTTCATCTCGGTCGCTCGACTTCCCTCCGTATGGTCCACTATCGCCCGCTTCGCGACGGCGAAGCCTTTCACGAGTTCCGGCAGTACGCGTTCGGGCCTTCCTCAGGCATCGAACCGTACGACCCGGACGAACACGAGACGCCGCGGGATCGTCGCGGTGGCCGCCGCGCCATCTACGAGCACGACCCAGACGAACGCGAGGACGACATCGGGGCCGAGGACGGCAACAACACAGACACAAACCCGCGGAGCATCTGCCGCCACTACTGGCTCGAAACACACGTCCGCGGGGACACCCATCCGACCGCCGGCCTCGCCTCCGTCGCGACGCCGCCCGAATTCCGCCGGCAGGGCTACGTCAGCGACCTCCTCGCTCACTCGCTCGAAGAATACCGCGAGCGCGGCTGTCGGTTCTCCGTCCTGTGGCCCTTCTCCTACGGCTTCTACAACACCTACGGCTGGGACACGAGCAACCAACTCGCCCGCCACGCGTTCGACCCTGACCTGCTCTCGTTCGCGAGCGCGGCCGTCGACGCGAGCAGCGCCGACTACTCGTACCAGCCACTCGAGTCCGACGCGTTCGCGCGACTCCAGTCGGTCTACGAAACCCACGCCGAGCGGTACGCGCTCGCAATCGAGCGCGGCGAGTGGTGGTGGCGTCATCGGGTTTTCGAAGGCCACGATGTGGACCCGTACGTCTACGCCGCAGAGCGCGACGGCGACACGGTTGGCTATCTCGTCTACGGCTTCGACAGCCACGGCGACAGCGAACTCGGCGAGCGGACGATGGTCGTCTCCGAACTGGTGGGCGAGGATCACGACGCCTTCCTCGCACTGCTCGCGTTCTGTCACCGCCACGCCTCGCAGGTCGAGGAGGTGGTACTCGAGTTACCCCCCGAAGCGCCGTTCCGGGAGACGGTTCACGCGCCGGACGACGTCGAGACGACGATCGAGAACGGACCGATGGTTCGGGTGGTCGATATTGCGGAGACGCTCTCGGCGCTCTCCTATCCGAAGGGTGTGGAGACGACGCGCTCGCTGGCGGTGACGGATCCGCTCGCCGACTGGAACGAAGGGACGTTCGAACTCTCGGTTCGGGACGGAAGCGCTGCGTGTGAGCGTGTTCGGGACGCAGGCGGTACGCGCGATTCTACCGCCGACGTTCGCCTCGACATTGCCGCACTCTCCCAGCTCGTCGTCGGTGCTCGTAGTGCCCCCACACTTGCGCGGACGAATCGACTCGAGGCGGCAGACGAGATCGTTTCGGAAGTCGACCAACTCTTTCCAGAGACCGACGTATACTTCGGCGACCACTTCTGAGAGCGGCAAACGCCGAGTCCCTACCCCAGCGATACCGATGACTCACCGCTCGCCGGTCGCGCCGATTCGATACCGAAGTTCGACCAGCCCGGTTTCGCGCGGCGTCGTCTCGAGTAACTCGAGTGCGTGACGAGTCCCGGCCTCACTGTCTCCGAATAGAGAGATGCCGCTCCCGAGTAGTATTGGAGCCAGCGTCAGCCGGAGTTCGTCGACGGCGTTCGCGCGCAACAGTGACTGTGCGATGGTCGCACCGCCGACGAGCCAGATGCGGTCGTGGTGCCGCTTCAGTCGTTCGACAAGTGCGGCTGGGTCGTCGTCCACCAGTTCCACGGCGTCAGTCGCGAGCGGCAACTCGCGGCTGGTGAGGACGTACGTCAGCCGATCTTCGTAGGGCCACGCGCCGAAATCGAGTACCTGCTCGTACGTCGTCGAGCCCATCACGAGGCAGTCGACGCTTGCGAAGAACGCATCGTAGCCGCCGTTTGTGGGTTCGGTATTTTCTGTGGCCGTGGGGTCATCTGTAGACCCATCGGCTCCCGCGTCCGCGATCTCCTCGAGCCACGAGACGCTACCGTCGTCGGTCGCGATGTAGCCGTCAACGCTGGTGGCAATGTAGAGGATGCAGTCGGTCATGTATCATCTGTTGTGTCGGATTGCTAGCTGAACGCCCCCGTGAGGAGACGCCCGCTCAGACCACGTTCCGTTCCGTTCGCTCGGCGGCCGCTCCACCATCGTCGTCATCGGAATCGAAGCGGGTACTCGAGAGCGCCTCGATCTCGAGCAGCGAGGGCTCGCCGTCGAGGGTCAGTTCGGCGACCAGCTGGCCGAGTGCGGGCGCGTGCTGGAAGCCGTGCCCCGAGAAGCCAGCGGCTGTAATGAAGCCCGGAATCGTCTCCTCGACGATCGCGTTGTCGTCGGGCGTAACGGCGTACAGGCCGGCCCAGCCGCGCTTGATCGCGGATTCTGGGCCGAAGTAGCTGGTCCAGTCTGCCGCGGCCTCGAGGGCGTCGATCGCCCACTCGAAGTCCATCGAGCGGGTGTAGCCGTCGGGGTCGCGGGCAGGGTCCGTCTCGGCGAAGTGACCGCCGACGAGCGCGTCGCCGTTGCGCTCGGGACGGAAGTACGAGCCACGGTCAAGGTCGATGGTGAGTGGGTCCGTTTCTGGAACTGGTGTCTCCGGTTCGGCGATGGCGATCTGGCGACGTTTCGGCGTAATTGGCAAGACGACGTTCGCCATCGCAGCGGCCTCCCGCGCCCACGGGCCAGCGGCGTTGACGACGGTATCAGCCTCAAGCCGTTCGTCGGGCGTTTCGACGCCCGTTACGCGCGGTTCGCCGCCCGAATTGTCACGGAGCACGTCGACGACGGGCGTCTTCGTTCGCACGTCAGCGCCCGCCTCTGCAGCGGCCTGCGAGTATGCCTGCAGCGCGAGATGCGGGTCGGCGAACCCATCGGTTGACGAGTAGGTCGCGGCAACGAATTTGTCGGCGTCGATACCCGGGCAGTGCTCCCGTGCCTCCTCAGGGTCCAGAATCTCGCTCGGCACGCCGCAGTCGTTTTGCATCGCAACGGTGTCCTCGAAGGCGGCTGCGGTCTCCTCGTTGCGTGCGAGAAAGAGGTAGCCGTTCTTCCGGTAGTCGATATCCGTCCCGAAGCGCTCGTCGAACTCGTCCCAGACACGCATGCTCTCGCGTGAGAGTTCGACGTTGATCGGTGTCGAGAACTGCGCGCGGATACCCCCCGCGGCGCGCTCCGTGCTCCCGGAGCCGATCGATCCCTTCTCGCAAACAGTCACGTCAGCGCCGCGTTCCGCCAGTTCGTAGGCGCTCGCGAGGCCGACGATCCCACCGCCGATGACGACGACATTCATGTGGTGTCCAAACACACCACGACGAATAAGGATTCGCTCGGGTGGCTGGCACTACAGCGAGTGGGTCGCCAGCGAGTCCGATCAGAACCGTTCTGGCCCCACCCGCTCTCGATGCTCGCTATCCAACCCGCCCGCAACCGCGTCGGCGACGAGGTCGGCCACCGCCGGTGCGAGCGTAATCCCGAGTCCCGTCAGGCCGCAGGCAACGACGAACCCCGACACGTCCGTCTCGCCGACGATCGGTCGGCCGTCCGGCGTCACCGTCCGGTAGCCGACCCACTCCTCGGTGATCGTCGCATTGTCGAACCCCGACACGAGGCTGGCGACACTCGGTGCGTCGCTCCGGAACGAACCAGGGAGGTCGCGCTCGTCTAACTCGAGTACAGTCCCCTCAGTGTACCCGGTGTTGAACTCGCCAACGACGGCGCGGCGCGGTGCTTTCGAGCCGTTTGCAGCGCCGGGTCTAACGTAGCGCTTTGACTCGAGGATGGTGAACGGGGTGGCTGCGGAGGTAGAGTTTGTTCGGTCGTCTGCGTGGTGGGACGCGGCGGCGCGGGATTCGAGTTCGGCCATCGGGCCGACGGTGTGAGCGAGTGGGAGGGAGACGCCGACTGTGTTGTTCAGCTGTGGTGCCCAGGGGCCGGCGGCGTTGATGACGGTGTCGGCCTCGATCCGGCCGGTGTGGGTCTCGACAGCACGAACAGCCCCGTTTCGTGTTCGAATAGCAGTGACCTCGACACCGGTTCGAACGTCGACGCCAGAATCTCGGGCACAGTCTGCGAACCAGGAGGACACGGCGGCCGGGTTGCACCGCAGGTCCGCGGTGGTGTGCAGTCCACCGACGAACCTGCCTGGGTCTCGGCCGTCGTCGAAAGCCGTCGCGCCGTCGAACTCCGTGGGGTCGATACCGTACTCGGCGAGTTCGTCGGGCGCTCGAAACGTAGCATCGACACCGTGTTCGGCGAGCGTCGCCGCGGAGCGCTCGAGGCGCTCGGCGTAGGCTGGCGTTTCGGCGAGGTAGAGCGTTCCAATCCGTTCAGCCTCGAGGGCACTCTCTTCGAAGAGTCGCTGGTAGGCCTCCCAGGCGCGGTTCCGAAGCCGCACGTCGAACGGCGTCGGCTCGACCGCCGCGCGCATGACCATTCCCGCTGAGGCAGCCGTCGTTTCGGTACCGATCTCGCCGCGCTCGATGAGCGTGACATCGTGGTCCGACCGGCCGAGTCGCGCGGCGGTCGCGGTGCCGATAATGCCACCGCCGACGATGACGATTTTCATGCGTGAATGTACCACGGCATTGGTGAAACGCGCTTCTATTCCGGATGACCCGGCGAACGCGTGGAGCGACGGGGTAAGTCCGTCCGACATACACTGAAGTAGTCACCGAACAATGCACCGGTATACCATGGTTCGCGTTCTCTCTGCCGACGACGTGGCGTCGGTCCTCGAGATCGACGACCTCCTGCCGGTCGTCGCCGAAGCGTTCGAAAAGCAACACGCCGGCGCGGTCGAACGACCCGACCGCCCGCACTACCCGATCGGCACCGGCCTCGACTCCGACGCACCCGAGGAGCCGACTGGAACGGGACTCTGCATGCCCGCCTACATCCACGGCGCGAACTACGCCGCGACGAAACTCGTCGCCGTCTGCGAGGACAACGCCGAGCGCGACCTGCCGACGGTCACCGCACAGCTCTCGCTGACCGATGCCGAAACCGGCCAACCCGTGGGCTACCTCTCCGCCAACCGAATCACCAGCGCCCGCACCGGCTGCATTGGCGGTCTCGCCGCCCGTGAACTCGCTGCTGACGGCCCTATCGACCTTGGCGTCATCGGTGCCGGCACGCAGGCCCGCTGGCAGACCCGTGCCATTGCTGCCGCGACGGGCGACGCACTCGAGTCCATCCGCGTCTACTCGCCGAGCGAGTCGCGGGTCGCCTGTGCGAACGACCTCGAGGAAGAGTTGGGCGTTCCCGCGGAGCCGGGTTCGACCCCGCGCGAGGCGGTGTCGGACGCGTCGGTGGTCGTGACGGGGACGACGAGCACGGAGCCGGTGTTCCCGGGCGAGGAACTCGGGTCGGGGACGCTCGTGATCGCCGTCGGAGCGTACACACCGGAGATGCGGGAGTTGGACGACGAGACGGTCGAGAGTGCGGATCGGATCATCGGCGACGTACCGGAGGAAGCGGCGGAGACGGGCGATTTGCGTGACCACTCGGACCGGGAGATCGAGCCGTTTGGAGCCGTCCTTGCAGGCGAGACTGGTCGACAGCACGACGACGAGCGCATCGTTATGAAAAGTGTGGGTTCGGCAGTACTCGATGCTGCGAGTGCAGAGACGATCTTCGACCGAGCGGTTTCGGACGGAGTCGGAACAACCGTCTCACTGTCCGTTGATCGTCAGTAGCATGATCCAACACGTATTGGCCTCGGCCGCGACACTGAAATATGGGCTTCGATAAGTACCCCTAGAGTAGTTGGGAATGGGTCGCACGAGTGTCGATTCTCCGGGAAGGGAATCATGGTGGTGGTGGAACTGGACAGCTGGCTCGGGCTGGCTGAACGGATCGGGTGAGCGGTCGTGACGCTTCGCTCCGTTCCGGTCGTCGACCGGATCACGGACGCCTTTTTCGCGCTCGATACGGACTTTCGGTTTACGTACCTCAACGACCGTGCAGAGACGTTGCTCGAACGCTCTCGGGCCGACCTTATCGGCCGTGTCATGTGGGACGAGTTTCCACAAACCGTCGAAACGCAGTTTCCCGACGGCTTTCACCGGGCAATGGAGAAGCAGGTTTCCGTTTCGTTCGACATCTACCACGCGCGCCTCGAAACGTGGTTCGAGGCGACGGCCTACCCCTCCGAAACCGGCCTCTCGGTGTACATGCGCGACGTCACCGAGCGCAAGCAACAGGAACGCGTGCTCGCACAGCACGCCGCCGTCGTCGAGGCGATCTCCGATGCTGTCATCACGCTCAACCGAAACCGCGAAATCGTCTCGGTCAACGAAGCCATGGAGTCGTTCCTCGGTGTCAATCGCGAGGAACTAATCGACGAACACGTCGAAATCGTCACCGAACTGGCTGCGATCGACGACGAAGACACCGTCGAGATCGGCCGCGCGATCACCGACGTCGACATCGGCACCGCCGACACGCGCCACGTTGAGGTCCCGTTCACCGACGCCCGCGGAACGGACCGGATGGGCGAGTTCCGTTTCGTCCCCATCGAGGACAACAACGCAACCGTCGCCGGCATCGTCCGTGACGTCACCGACCAGTACGAGTACGAACGCGTCGCCGCCTCGCTCCACGAGGTCACGCGCTGGCTACTCGAGTCCGACGATCCCGAGGAGGTCTGTTCGATTGCGGTCCACGCCGGCAGCGACCTGCTCGATCTTCCAATCAGTGGGATCTGGCTGCTCGATGAGGAACAGGGGTATCTCGATCCCGTTGCGGGGACGGCAGGCGCCTACGAGGAGTTCGGCGGGCTGCCGCGGTTCAACCCGCCGGAGGGGCTCGTCTGGGACGTATTCGAATCTGGTGAGGTCGAGCGCTTCGACGATCTCAGCGATGTCGACGGGCTGTACAACGACGAGACGCCGCTGCAGTCCGAAATCATTGCGCCGATCGGTACCCACGGCGTCCTGATGACAGGCTCGCTACAACCGAACCAGTTCGACGAAACCGATGTCGAACTGCTCTCGACACTGGTCGAGAACACTCGTGCGGCGCTCGACCGCGCCGACCGCGAGCAACTCCTGCGTGAGCGAACAACCGATCTCGAACGCCAAACCGAGCGTCTCGAGGGCATTGCAGACGTGCTTTCGAGAGATCTGAAGCGCCAACTCGACGCCGTCTCCGAGGCGCTCGAGGACGAGCGCGCGGGGGCTGGTGTCGGAAGCGGAACCCAACACAACACGGGCGGCGCCAGCACTGACGACGCCTGGCAGTTCCCACTCGCCGAGGACTCCGTCGAAACGATGCTCGACCGTACGGAACGACTCGTCGACGACGTGAGAGAGTTCGCCCGGAACGCCACAGCCGTCGGCACGCGAAACCGTATCCTCCTCGAACAGGCGATCCACACGGCAGCAACCGCGTCGCGACTCGACGCGGATGCAGTGACACTCGAGGAGTCGGCCGTCCTCCGGGCGGACGCCGAGCGCTTCACCCGACTGCTGGAGACGGCGTTCGACGATATTGCTGCCCGACTCGATGAGGAGAGAGCAGTTGCTGGTGACAGTGGTGACAGTGGTGGTGATGGTAGTGGTGGGACTGGTGGCGGCAGTGATGGTAGTGGCGGTGATCACACCACCGTTCGCATCGAACTCCTCGGCGTTTCAGCGGACGATCAACCGACACCGGAACAGCCACAGGCTGTGATTGGAAGCGACTCCAACGAGCGCCCGCGCGGGTTTGCCCTCGTAGACACTGCGGCGTCAGCACCGGTCGAGCCAGCGGATCGCGTGTTCGACGCTGACGCCGACGGCGACGACTCCGAGACGGTCGACGGACTCGGTCTCGCACTCGTTCGCGCGATTGCTGATGCACACGACTGGACGCTGTCGGTCGAGTCAGCGGCGAACGGAACCCGGATCGAGGTTCGAGATGTGACGACACTCGAGCCGTTGTAGGTGAGCGAACACGGGGAGAAGGAGGAGTTATTTGCTCTTGTCGCTGTTCGGTGTGTTCGTCTCGTCCGCCTTGTTCGCCTCAATCGCATCCGCAACCACCGTCGACAGCTCCACCCGTGACCCCGCCAGTTGTGCTTCGAGTCGCTCGTACGCCTCGCTATCAGCGAGCTGTTTCGGCGTCTTCTCGGTATCGAGCAGCGCCTTCTTCTCCGCAAGTGTAAACAACTCCTGGAGCTCCTCGTCGTACGTCGCACGCACCTCGAGTCGCTCGACCGCCTGCAGTAACTCGTCCTTTGACACCGGCTTAACAAGATAATCGTCGAACCCCATGCTGACGATGTCGAAATCCGGCTCGACCGCAGTCACCATCGCGACACGACACTCTACTTCGCGCTCACCGATCGTCTCGAGTACGGTGTCACCCGAGAGTTCGGGCATCCGCCGATCGAGCAGGACGACATCGACCGAGTCATCGATCAGTTCGAGTGCTTCAGAGCCGTTCGAGGCCGTTCGAGTGTCGTACTCGTCGCCGAGCCAGACGGTGTAGAGATTCGCAAGATCGGGTTCATCCTCAACGATCAGGACGGTCGGGGTGTCAGTAGCCATGAAGCGAGATCCTCCGGTGTGTCGTTGGGGAACGACAGGGTTGTCATGGCAGTTGAACTGAGAATATATCAACATACCGGGACCAGATTCAGAGCAGGGCGGTCCTCGGCGATCCTGTCCGATAGAAATAATCCACTGCGCTACGTGTCGACTTACTCGAGTTCGTCCTCGATCGTCGAACGCAGATCGCGAATCTCGGTTGCGTCGGCGGTGATCGTCTCGTCGTCGACGGTCAGCGAGAGGGTGCCGTTGGCAGTCGCCGCGCCGAGGGAGACGACCGGCGCAACGGTGTCGAACGCGTCGCGGACAGCCGCAGGCGATTCGGTCTGAATCACTGCGCGGCCGGGCTGTTCGTGGAACAGCGCACCCGCGGGATCGCTCACGTCGGGAAGCGAGATGTCGAGACCCGCATCGTCGGTGATCATCTCTGCGAGTGCGACCACGAGTCCGCCGTGGCTCACGTCGTGCACCGCGAGCGTCGCCTCGTCGTCTGCGACAGACGCGAGCGTGCCAACCAGATCAGCTGCCTGCTCGTCCGACGGGAGCGCAGGGAACTGGTCGCTGCCGTCGAATTGCGCGAGGTACTCCGACCCGCCGAGCGAGAACGCGTCGGACTCGAGTGCGAGGTCGCCGACGAGGAGGAGTTCGCTTTCGCCCTCCGCTGTTGGCTGGACCTCGAGCGGCGGCGCGTCGTATCCGTCTTTCGTGCCGACCATCGCGAGCGTCGGCGTCGGCGGGATCGGGCCGGCAACGGAGTCGTTGTACAGCGAGACGTTGCCGCCGACGACGGGCGTCGAGAGCGTCTCGCACATGTCTGCGAGGCCGTCGACGATTCCAGTGAAGCCGCCGTAGACGTCCGGTTTCTCCGGGTTGCCGCCGTTGAGGCAGTCGACCGCGGCGAGGGGCGTCGCGCCCTTGGCCGCGATATTCGTCGCGTTCTCGAGTGCAATCGCGCGCGCACCGTCGTACGGTGCGGTGGTCGTCCAGTGTGGGGCTGCGCCGGAGGAGATGGCGAGTCCGGTGTTGGCTTCTCGAACAGCAATGATAGCTGCGTCGTCGCCCGGCCCGACGCTCGTCCGCACGCCGACTTCGTGGTCGTACTGGCGGTAGACCCAGCGTTTGGAGGCCGTGTTCGGACTGGAGACGACGGCGTCGAAGGCCTCGGTGAGATCGGCGTCCGGCAGGTCCGTGTCAGGTTCTGCAGGCTCTTCGCTCGGGAGATCGTTCATCGGCGCACCCTCACCCAGGAAGTATGCGTCGACGTCAACGACGGTCTCGCGCTCTCGCGGCTCCCCATCGTCGCCGCTCGAGTCATCCGAGGCGCTCCGCGCCTCGCTCCCCTCGAAGGTGCAGACGTAGTTCCCCTCCGTCACCTCGCCGATGACCGAACAGCCGAGGTCGAAGCGGGCTGCGATTTCCGCGACGCGGTCGACGTTTTCGGGGTCGACCTCGTAACACATCCGCTCCTGGGATTCAGCGAGCAGGATCTCGAGTGCCGACATATTCGGCTCGCGTTGGTGGACACGTTCGAGTTCGATGTGTGCGCCGAGGCCGCCCTTGGCGACGAGTTCGCTGGAGGCACCGCCGAGGCCGGCCGCCCCGAGGTCACGCGCGGACTCGATCAGGCCGTCGTCGACGAGTTGCTCGTTGGCCTCGATGAGGAGTTTCTCGGCGTAGGGGTCGCCAACCTGGACGGCGGGTCGGTCTTCGGTTTCGGCGTCCTCGGCCAGGTCCTCGCTGGCGAAGCTTGCGCCACCGAGACCGTCGCGGCCGGTCGCGTTGCCGACGAGCACGAGTTTGTTGCCGGGCTCCTGGGCTTCGGCGGTGACGAGTCGCTCCTCGTTCGTCAGGCCGACGCAGGCGACGTTCACCAGCGGGTTGCCCTCGTAGTCGGCGTGGAAGTCGACGCTGCCAGCGACCGTCGGGACGCCGATACAGTTGCCGTAGTGACTGATTCCTTCGACGACGCCCTCGAAGAGGTACTTCGAGTGTTCGCGGTCGAACTCGCCGAAGTACAGCGAGTCCGCGAGCGCGATGGGGTAGGCACCCATCGAGAGGGTGTCCCGGACGATGCCGCCGACGCCGGTCGCAGCGCCGTCGAACGGGTCGACGTAGGAGGGATGGTTGTGACTCTCGATGCCCATCGTGATGTACGTCTGTGTGTCGTCTCCCTCCGTGTCAGCGCCCTCGTTCCCGCCCTCATCTTCGTCTTCATCTTCGCTCTCGGGCAACGCGACGACCGCCGCGTCGTCGCCCGGACCGATGACGACCTGGTCACCTTCGCTCTCGAACGCCGACAGCAACGGTCTCGAGGAGCGGTACGCACAGTGTTCGCTCCAGAGGTTCTCGAACAGCGCCGCCTCCGCCGGGGTCGGCTCTCGACCCAGTTCCTCGACGACGAGTTCGTGATCCGAATCGGCAAGGCTCATTCACCTAGGTGATGAAAGTGCGGTGGTAAATGGGTTTCTATATCCACGTTCATGCACATTATCAGCAACTGTCGTCGTAACCGTGACAGCCCGCGGACCGAGGCGCTTTTGATCAATCGCCGTGAACACAGAGGCGTGCTGTCGGTCGAACTCCACGCCCACTCGGCGCTGTCGTACGACGGCCGTGACCCGGTCGAACTCATCTTAGAGCAGGCCGACGCCGTCGGACTCGACGCAATCGCCGTGACAGACCACGACGAGATCGACGCGAGTCTCGAGGCCGCCGAGCGTGCGCCCGACTACGGACTGGTCGGCATCCCCGCCATGGAAATCTCGAGCAAAGCCGGCCACATCCTCGGCTTCGGACTCGAGGAAGCCGTCCCGCCGGGCCTTTCCTACGAAACCACACTCGAGGAGATCCGCTCACAGGGCGGTCTCGCCGTAATCCCCCACCCCTTCCAGGAGTCTCGACACGGCGTTATGGCCCGCATTACGCGCGAACAGTTGGCGATGGGCGACGCCATCGAGGTCTACAATTCACGGCTGCTGACCGGCCGCGCCAACCGCCAGGCCGAACGGTACGCCGAATCTCGAAATCTCCCGATGACCGCGGGCAGCGACGCCCACATCAGCGAGATGGTCGGCCAGGCCGTCACCCGTGTCGACGCCGACGAACGCTCCGCCGACGCCATCCTGCAGGCGATTCGAGAGGGTCGAACTACTGTCGAAGGCAAACGAACACCCTGGCACATCAGCTTCCGCCAGGCCGCCGGCGGCGTCTCGCGGCGGGTCCGAAACGGCGTTCTGGGGCTGTTTCAATGACTCCCACACCGTCGTCTGCCTCATCTTCGCCTTCGCGTCGAACGCCCCCACTCCGCGGAACTACCCCCGACACAGTCCGCACCGCACTCGAGTCCGGCGAGCCACTGCCCGGCACGACCGGCTTCGCTGGCGTCGTCGACATCGACGGCCGGGACCACCTCGTTCGCGACGTACTGGGTCGCGTGCCGCTGTTCGTCGAGCGTGATCAGCACCCGACCGACGCGTGGGCGTACACTCCCGAGGAACTCGCCGACCCTGTTGCGTTTCCTGCGGGTGCCGTCGCCACCCCTGATGACAGTGCACCGCAACAGCACTGGACCGTTCCCGACCCCGAGCCGATCGAGGACGCTGATGCAGCGCGAGCCGTACTCGAGTCCGCCATCGACACGGCGACAACTGAAGCCGCTGCAACGGACGCGGATATCGCGGTCGCCTTTTCGGGCGGCGTCGACTCCGCGCTCGTCGCCGAACTGCTCGACGCACCGCTGTACGTCGTCGGCTTCCCGGATAGCCACGATGTCGAGGCAGCCCGCAGCGCCGCAGCCGCGATGGGGCGCGAGCTAACTGTCGTCGAACTCGAGCCGGCCGATCTCGAGCGCGCCGTTCCCGAAATCGCGCGCGCGACCGGGCGCACGAACGCGATGGATATTCAGATCGCGCTGCCGCTGTATCTGGTCGGCGAACGCGTTGCCGCCGACGGGTTCGACGCGCTCGCCGTAGGACAGGGGGCGGACGAACTGTTCGGCGGCTACGAGAAAGTAGTCCGACTCGACCACCGCGTCGAGGCCGAGACGACCCGTGGAGCCGTCCGCGAGCAGATTCGAAGCCTCTCCGAACAGCTCCCACGGGACGTGCGTGCTATCGAAGCTGCCGGCCTTGAGCCGGTCGCGCCGCTGTTACACGACGACGTTGTCAGCGCGGCGCTTCGGCTACCCGACGACCTGCTCGCCGACGAGGAGACGCGAAAGCGCGGCTTCCGGCAGGTGGCAGCCGAGCACCTGCCGGAGGAAGTCGCGATGCGAGACAAAAAAGCAGTGCAGTACGGCAGTCTCGTCGCGCGCGAACTCGACCGGCTGGCCCGCCAGGCGGGCTACAAGCGCCGGATAGACGATCACGTGACGAAGTACGTGGACTCGCTGCTCGAAGACGAGTAGCCACTGCCCACTCAGGACGGCAGCGGACACAAACTCGCCGTAAAGACCACCGTCTCGTCGGTCTCGTTTTTCGCTCCGTGAGCGACACCGCGCTCGTGGAGCACAGTACCGGGCGCGTCGATCTGTTCGTGCTCGTCGTCCTGAATCACCGTTACCGTCCCCTCGAGAACGTGGAAGACGTTCGTACTATCACCGTGTTCGTGCGCCTCGAGTTCTGCACTGGGGCCGAGCGCGAAGGCCTTCACCAGCACGTCGTCGGTGACGACGAGTTCGGTGGACTCGAGTTCCCCCTCGTCTGGATCGAGCGCTGCCAGTGCGTCGTCGTAGCGATCGAGTGATGTCGGAGCCATTGCTGTCCGGTGGCGAATTTGTACTGCGAGTAGATAAAACGAGACGGCAACTGTACGCTGCTGGCGGCGGTAGCGTGTCAGTGTGCGAGTGCGCCAGTGTGCCAGTGCACCGGTGCGTCAGTCCTCGAGTTCCGTCGGCAGCTTGTCGGCCGGATCATCCGACGTGTTCGCGTCGACAGTTCGGCGGTTCGTTTCGCCGATCCGGTCTGCGATGTTGGCGACGACCTCCTCGACGGCCTCCTGTACCGGGCTGTCGTCGTCCTTGACGAGTGCACCCTCACTTCCCTCTGCACCGAAGTCAGGGTGGATTGGGATCTGGCCAATCATCGGCACGTCGTACTTGTCGACGATGGATTCTGCGCCATCGGTGCCGAACAGGCCGTGCTGGTCGCCACAGCTTGGACAGACGAACGAACTCATGTTCTCGACGACGCCCAGCACCGGCGTGTCGTGCTTGTTGAACATCTGGATGCCCTTCCGGGTGTCCTCGAGTGCCATCTCCTGTGGCGTCGTAACGACGACAGAGCCCGTCACCGGCATCGACTGCAGCAGATTCAGCGTCGCGTCACCGGTGCCTGGCGGCAGGTCGACGATGAGGTAGTCCAGCCGTCCCCACTCGACGCCCTCTAAGAATTTCAGCATGAACTTGTTGACCATCGGGCCGCGGAGAATCGCCGGGTCGTCCTCCTCTTCCATCATGAAGCCCATACTGATGACGCGGACACCGTCGGATCGCGGCGGAACGATGTCCTCGCTCGGCGTCACGCCGGGTTCGCTCTCGACCGGCAGAATCTTCGGGATGTTCGGCCCGTGAATGTCGGCGTCGAGCAGCCCGACCATCGCGCCTCGTTTTTCGAGTCCAGCCGCGAGGTTCGCTGCGACCGTGGTCTTCCCGACACCACCTTTCCCGGAGGCGACGGCGATGACGTTACGAACGCGGGGCAGGACCTCGTCGTCGAAGCCGTGTTCCGCGCCGGCGTGGGCGCGCAGGTCGGCCTCGAGTCCTACGTCGTCACAGACCTCTCGAATCCGGTTGCCAAGCTCCATTTCGGAGGGTGCGTATGGCGTGTTGAACGCGAGTGAGATACGAGCGGTTTCGTCCTCGATGGTGACGTCGTTGACGAGTCCGAGCGAGATGATGTCCTCGCCGATGTCCGGGTCCTCGATCCCTTCGAGCTTAATCTTGAGTTCGTGTTCTGTGATGCTCATACTGAGTCTGTGTGTTACCTAGTCGTAGGGTTGCGAAGCGGGATACGTGTGATGGTTCACCCCTGACGGTAACTCGCAGTAAGACATGTGAGGTTGCGTTAACAGGGCATCCGTATCGACCAGTCGGTCAGAAGCTGTGTGGAACCGCAAGCGCGAAACGCCAGAGAGACGGCGTTTCCGCTCTGTGTTGCGTGTCGGTGTGTCGCTCGATGGTGTCAAGAAAGTGCCGCGGACGGATCGCCGGTCAGTGAGTGACCAGCGGTGATCGGGTTCTCGGACCGTACCGTTACGGACCGGGTGCCGCGAGTGGTTCCGGCAGGCCGCCGTAGAAGACGACGCCGATGATGACGGTCAGGATGAACATCCCGATCCACATCTGGGCCGTAATCCCGACGAGGTAGGAGACGCCGAGCAGGCCGGTCTTGCTATCGCGGGGCTGTCCGAGGAACCAGGCAGCGACCATCACGTAGACGGGAACGAGGATGACCCCGAAGATGAGGTAGGTCCCGATGTTCGGGAAGCCCGTCACACCCTCGGTGCCGTCGTAGCCGTGATAGAGGATGAACGAGAGCGCGGTGGTAAGCGCTGGGATCATGCTTCAACCTCCGGCTGCTCTGCACTTTCGTCTACCGATTCGTGGTCGTGTTCGTGGCCGTGACCGTGGTCACCACGAAGGTGTTCGACCGCGTGGAGCTCGACCACGGGAACGAGCTTCGACAGCACGAGGAAGAACAGTACCACCATGCCGACCGTTCCGACGAGTGACAGCAGTTCGATCGCGCTCGGGAAGTACTCTCCTGGAGAACCATCGTAGATGCTGAACGACGGGTACCAGAAGCCAGAGAGGACGAAGTACGTCTTCTCGACCAGCGTCGCGGTCAGCACGAGCAGGCCAGCAGCGATCGCACGGCCCTTGCTGAACAGCGATGGACGGATCGTCTGTGCGAAGATGTACACCAGCACGCCGAGCACCATCAGCATCGGGCCGACGTACATTGGGTGCGAGAACTTCGACGCAGTTGCGTCTGCGTGGTCCGTCGTTGGGTGGAAACTGCCCGTGGCGAGCTGCTGGAGCTGCAGCCAGAGGAACAGCAGGCAGAAGAATCCGAGCCACAGGAGCAACCCACGGAAGATGTCGTCAGTGATGATGTGGTCCCAGTCGTACGCGCGGCGGAACGCGTAGGACAGGAGGATCACGCCACTGATTGCCGACGTGAGTGCGATCGTCAGGAACTGTGGTCCCTGAATGCCACCGAACCAGCCAGGGTAGTTTGGCAGGACGGCGAACAGCCATGGAATGACACCGCCGTGAAGCAGCAGTGGTGCCATGATAATGATCGCGAGTGCGACCCACCAGACCATCCGGTCGATGACCTTGTCTTCGGCCTTGGTGTAGCCGAGGGTCAGCACGTTGTAGACCGGTGCGAGAAGGTCAGGCAGCTGTTTTCCACCCACGTTGGGCGCGAACGACGGCAGGTCATCGCGTAGGCGTGCGATGTCGTATCGGAGCGTGAGCCCGAGATACGTCGCCGTCAGCACGAAGTAGGCCGTAATGACAGTAACGTCCCACACCAGTGGCGAGTTGTTGACCGTGATGTGGTAGTGACCGATGATGCTCGTGACCATGCGGTCCGGACGGCCCATGTGCACCATGATGTAAAACCCTGCTGCAGAGAGGCCAGCGAGCGTCAACATCTCTGCGAGGCGGGCAACCGGCATGTATCGATCCATGCCGAGCAGTCGGACCGCAGCGGAGAGGATAATCCCGCCGTGAGCGATCCCGACCCACCAGATGAACGCGCCGATGTACAGTCCCCAGGTGACACCGCCACCGCTACCCCAGTCGGAGAGGCCGGTAACGGCCATCCCCTGCTGCAGCTGGTACATCCAGCCGACGAGGAAGGCACCGAGTGCCAGCGCCGCGATGGCGAACAGGAGGACGTACTTCTTCGTGAACGTGTGCATCGGCCGCAGGATGTCGTCCTCAGACGGCGTCTTGGTGCTCATAAGGACACCCCAGCGTCACCGACCGTCATCTCGTCGAGGACCTCCTTGCGGTTGTCTGCGAGCGGCACGGAGCTACCGTCTGCGAGGTCAGCTTCCACGTCTTCGTAGGCAACTGGCCCATCAACCTGCTCTGCCTGCGGACCTGGCTCGTTGCCCAGGTAGATGATGTTCGGGTTGGTACCCATGTCCTGGAGCAGTTGGAAGTTCGACGACGGCTCGCCGGCTTCGTTCACGAGAACGGTCTGTGCCGCGCTCTCGTCTGGACCGTCGAACTCCTCGTCCTCGTCCGGTTCGTCGGCGAGGTCGAGTCCAACGAGGACTTCCTCGCTGTCGAGGTCGAGGCCGTGTGCTTCGAGCGCATCGAAGGCCTCGACGATGTTCTGCTCGTATTCGGTGTGGCTGTCGTCGCCCTCACCGAAGTCGTCGGTGACGATCTCGATCGCCTTCATGATCCGGAGGTCCTCCTCGTCGAGGTCTTCGGACGCCTCCAGAACGGACTCGAGGTCGTCGTCCGCGCCGTCGAGGTCGTCCTCGAGTGCGTCCGCCGAGGGGACGCTCATGTCGATGTCGGAGAGTGCGCGACCACGGGCCGGGTTGTCGGCGTAGGTCTGTGGGTCGCTGTTGTCGTCGAACATGTTGCCGAACTGGATCGCGTCCGGCGGACAGGCGTCCTCACAGGCGGTCGTTCCGACAGCGTCCTCGCCCATGCCGCCATCCTGACGGGTTGGGCACATCGTACACTTGCTCATGACGCCACGCGGTGCGCGACTGTCGACCCAGCGACCACGTTCGTCGGACATGTGGTCGTGTGGGACATCGCTATCGTGATCGTGGTCGCCCATTTCTTCCTGTGCCTGTGCCTCGATGTCTTCCGTGGTGATGTCGGGTTCGTCCCACTGGAAGTAGTTGACACCGTACGGACAGGCAACCTGGCAGTATCGGCAGCCGATACAGACGTCGTAGTCGGTCAGGACGAGGCCGTCGTTGTCACGCGTGTGACGCGCGGTCGTCGGACAGACCTTCTCACACGGTGCGTCGGTACAGTGCTGGCACGGTCGAACGAGTCGGTTGCGACTCGTGTCGACGCCGTTGTCCTCGTAGTCGAGGACATACATCCAGTTGACACCGCGGTCCAGATTGTTCTCCTCTGCACAGGCCTCGACACAGGAGAGACAGCCGTCACAGCGCTCGAGGTCGATCGCCATACCCCACTGAACGTCCTGCTCAGTGTCGTCGCCCTCCTGGGCGGCGGCGACGTTCGGCTCGCTCTCGCTGCCACCTTCCGAGGCACCGAAGGCACCGAGACCGACGAAGGCTGCACCGGCACCCATCTTCTTCATCATGCCGCGGCGACTCTCTTCGCCGTCGCTGTCGACACTCTTTAGCATCTCGGCGAAGCCGCCAGCGTTCTTTTGGGCCTCTTCGTAGGCCTCCTCGGTCGGGCGGTCGTCGACGCCGAACTCCTCCATCACGTCGTCGTGATACTTCTCGTGGAAGTCGGCTTCGGAGAGTTCGCCCTTCGTGACGCGCATGGCGTCTTCGGCCATCTGCATCCCGAGGTCGCTGTCGTACTCGGTATCGTCGAGCATCGTCTCGAGTTCATTCTCCCACTCTTGGCCGAGTGGATGGAACGATTCGTCTTCCGTACTCATCGCGTTAGAACACCTCTTGACATGCGGTTCCAGTCACAACGTGAGTACGCAACGGCACCCACTTGAATACGTTCATTTGCGGTTCCTCTAGAGCGCACTCACCGCTACCAATCGAAGAAAGACACAGTCGATTTCCACACCGTGGGAATGGGTGCGAACAAGTTCGCTAGTATAAGTAGGTTGCTAGCTCAGCTCTGAACGAGTTGGTCCTCGAGTGGAGACTCGGGATCGGTATCAGGCACGCGGTCGAGGAATTGCTTGATAATCGCCTCCTCCGCACGGTGAAGCGTTTCGCTGCACGTCGATTTTGCAATTCCCAGATGCTCGGCGAGTTCGGTCAGCGAACTTCGGCGCGGCGTATCGTAGTATCCCTGCTCGACGGCAGCAGTGAGCACCTCGAACTGGCGATCCGAGAGGAGTTGGCTGTCGTGAAGCTGCTCGGTGACAGTCTCGATGCGATACTGCAGTCCAAGCCGTTCGAACTGCGCTGCGAGTTCACCCAGTCGCTCGCGCGAACCAGTTACCTCGACCGTCGCGCGTCCGTCCTGAATCGTCACCGGCAACTCGATCGGCATACCGGAATTCCGCGAGGAGAACAGCAATAGCGGTTTCGTCGTCTCGAAATGCACCGTCGCTTCCCCGTCGCTTCGCTGTGTGAGCGTCACCTCCGTGAGCTGGGGGTGGTCGGTCATCGTCTCGAGTACCTGCTCGACGTTCGACCCGGTGATCTGGACGAGCGCGAAGCCGGTGTCTGCTCCGGGAACCGCGGCGAGCACCCGAAAGGTCGCGTCCGGGTTCGCCGTCGATACCTGCTGAATCCAGACGTGGTCGGGCAGCGTGATAGTGAGGGTCGCCTGCGCCATGGCAATCGTTCACTCGAGTGTTGGGGCTGGACAACCAATAGGCACCGTCACATTCCTACCACGTGGGAATGACTGAGCTGGCCGGTCGAGACGGCGAAGTTCACCGGAGAGGGCACCAGACCCAAGACGGTCGCAGCCACCAGCCACCGTGCAGATTGCACTCCCGAGAACCGCAAACACCGCCTCACGACGAACAGTGCGCTACCAACTCCTCGGCAACCAGCGCTGGCCGCTCGTGTTGCACCCAGTGGCTCGCTCCCGAGACCTGCACGAACCGGCTTCGGGCACACTGTGTGATGCTTCTGTGGGCAAGGTCAGTCGTCAGCGCAACATCCTCGTCGCCCCAGATGAGAAGCGTGGGCGTCTCGAGTTGGTCGTCGTCGGCTGCGGGGATCGAGGATCCGAGCCTGACCGGCGGGTACCGGCCGCTCGCCCGGTACCAGTTGAGCATTCCGGTGAGGACACCTGGCTGTCGCCAGGCGCGACGGTACAGCGCCCGCTCGGACGCTGAAAACGTCCCAGCCGGCGCAGTCTCCGTCAGCGCGCGCTCGAGACGCTCGTACCCGTTCGCCCCGAGCAGTCGTTCGGGAAGCCAGGGGAGTTGGAACAGGGAAGCGTACCAGCTACGCGCCTGTTGTTCGAGCGAGGACCGCAACACCCGCTGAAACACCGCCGGATGCGGTGCGTTGATGACCGCCAGCCGGTCGACCACCTCGGGATAGCGGGTGGCGAGATCCCACGCGACGATGCCGCCCCAGTCGTGGCCGACGACGTGTGCGCGCTCGCGGCCTGCCGCGTCGATCAGGTCGACGATATCCCGCGCCAGGTATCGGAGTCGGTACGCGCCGACACCCTCGGGCGTCTCGCTGCGGTTGTAGCCGCGCTGGTCCGGCACCACGACGCGGTAGCCGGCCTCGATCAGCGGCTCGAGCTGGTGTCGCCAGCCGTACCAGAACTCGGGAAAACCGTGAAGCAAGACGACCAGCGGTCCCGACTCGTCACCACCGGTAACCACGTGGAGACGAACTGTTGAGAGCTCGCGGGTACTCGAGTCCACTGCGATAGCTGGGAGAGCCGATGCATCGGGGCCGGACATCATCTCGGCGGCTGTCATTGAGTGATCTTCCAGACGGACAGGTGTAAACGCGATCCCGTGCGGTATGGGAACATGTTCGTCGTATTTTATACAGTCAGGAATTGTCGCCAGGGATGAACGGGAGCGATCGCGTAGTCGTGAATAACGAGGAGACGGACAAAAACGACGCCCCCACCAGGAGAACTGCCCCGTCGATCTCATTGCGGCCCACTGGAGCGAACGTCGGACACACGAGGGTAAGCGGGGTCAGGGGCGATCCCAACTGACGAATTCCGACCGGTCCGACAGCCTACCCGACCGGACCGCCAGCCTACCCGACCGGTCCGCCAGCCGACGATCAGTGCTGACGGTCAGCATCGTCGGCACAACCGCCCGTAGCTACGTCCACACCCGCAAACACTCGCTCGAGCAGAAGTGCAAATCGATCTCCGTCCCGTCGCTCCCCGCGTCGTGCGTCGTCAGCGTGTACGCAACGTCCGGCGCTCGACAGTTGTCACACTCGAGTACAGCAGCCATAGTCAGGTCGACCGGACAAACGGGCTTGAGTATGCACTCGTTAGCAATGCAGTCCGTCGAACAGCACACGCTGGCACAGCGACGAACGGCAGTAAATCGCTCATTGAACGCGCTGCGATCGCGACTCGATCTACGCCGGTGCGCCGCCCTCGGCTTCGAGCAGTTCGTGATACCGGTTACGGATCGTCACCTCGGAAATACTCGCGACCTCGCTGACGTCGTTCTGAGTCACTTTCTCGTTCGTGAGGAGTGCGCCGGCGTACACCGCCGCCGCTGCGAGCCCCACCGGCGACTTGCCGCTGTGGATGCCCGATTCCTTGGCCGTCTCGAGTAACTGTCGGGCGCGGCGTTCGGTCTCGTCGGAGAGATCGAGATCGCTCGCGAAGCGCGGGACGTAGCTCACCGGGTCCGCCGGCTTGACTTCGAGGCCGAGTTCCCGAATCACGTACCGGTAGGTCCGTGCGATTTCGTCCTTTTCGACGCGGCTGACGCCCTCGATTTCGTCGAGACTGCGCGGCGTGCCGGCCTGCCGAGCCGACGCGTACAGCGAGGCGGTCGAAACGCCCTCGATGGACCGGCCCGGAAGCAGGTCCTCCTCGAGTGCCCGCCGATAGATGACGCTCGCGGTCTCGCGGACGTTGTCGGGGAGGCCGAGCGCGCTCGCCATGCGGTCGATTTCGCCGAGCGCCTGCTTCAGGTTGCGCTCTTTCGAGTCGCGGGTGCGAAAGCGCTCGTTCCAGGTGCGAAGCCGCTGCATCTTCTGGCGCTGGCGACTCGAGAGCGACCGGCCGTAGGCGTCTTTGTCCTGCCAGCCGATGTTCGTCGAGAGCCCCTGGTCGTGCATCATGTTGGTCGTCGGAGCACCAACGCGGCTCTTTTCGTCCTTTTCTGCGGCATCGAACGCGCGCCACTCGGGGCCGCGGTCGATCTCACCTTCCTGGACGACGAGGCCGCAGTCCGCACAGACGGTTTCGGCGTGTTCTGCGTCGGACATGAGGCGGCCGTCACACTCGGGACACTGTTCTTGTTCTGATTCCTGCGCTTGTTCTTGTTCCTGGTCCTGCTGTCGCCCCCGTGGTCGTCCGTGCTCGCGTTCGCGGTCGCGCTTCCGTTCAGTCTCGCCCTCGTTCGTCTGCTCGTCGCGCTCGTCCGTCCGCTCGCTGGACTCCGCCCGCTCAGTCGTGCGTCGCTCGTCACTGTGCGTTCGAATACTGGAGTCAGTCATTGGTAGTGGAGCCAATCGAATCGTCGCTGAAAACGCCCTGTCAGTCACAGTATAACGCCCTGCCGCGACTTAAACACTGTGATCGTACGGATATTTGAACGCGTGCCTGCGAGCGTAATCACAGCTTCAGCCCACCGTTTCAGACGGATCGTTGCGGCGTTTTGCCAGCCCTCACTCCGGCCGGGCGGCAATCACCGCTCCCGAACGACACCCGACCGTCTCAGTCGGGTCGCCCCACACGCAGCGCCGCCAGTACGCACCCACAGCTGTCGCCGTATCGAAACGCTTACTCCCGACAGGGCGATTCGAACACGTATGAGCGACGACGCCGTCAATCCCGAGGCAGTCCGCCACGTTGCGGAACTGGCCCGCGTCGACCTCGACGACGAGGAGGTCGAGGCGTTCACCGGCCAGTTCGCGGACATACTCGAGTACTTCGAAACCCTAGACGAGGTGCCGGAGGTCGAGCGCGAGGCTGCCCTGACGAACGTGATGCGCCCGGACGAAGAGCGCGACTCGCTGGACCGCGAGGAGGCGCTTCGGAACGCGCCAGAGACCGAGGACGGCTTCTTCAAGGGACCGAACGTCTCCTGAGTCTGATTTCACATGGCTGCTAATATCTTCATCACGGACGAACGAATCGAAGGCGACGATACCGAGAACGAGGACGCGGACGCAGACGGCCCGCTCGCGGGTCGCACGGTCGCCGTCAAGGACAACATCTCGACGAAGGGCGTCGCAACAACCTGTGGCTCGGCGATGCTCGAAGAGTACGTGCCGCCGTACGACGCGACGGTGATCTCGCGACTCAAGGAGGCCGGCGCGACCATCGTCGGCAAGGCAAACATGGACGAGTTCGGCATGGGTTCGACCACCGAAACCTCGGCGTTCGGCCCGACGGACAATCCCGCTGCACCGGGCCACGTCCCGGGTGGCTCCTCCGGTGGCTCCGCGGCTGCCGTCGCCGCCGGCGAGGCCGACCTCGCGCTCGGCTCGGATACGGGCGGCTCGATCCGCTGTCCGGCCGCCTTCTGTGGCGTCGTCGGCATCAAGCCGACGTACGGCCTCGTCTCGCGCTACGGCCTGGTTGCCTACGGCAACAGTCTCGAACAGATCGGCCCGTTCGGCGAGACCGTCGAGGACGCGGCCGCGCTGCTCGATGTCATCGCGGGGCCGGATGAGCGGGACGCAACGACGCGTGACGCTGCTCCCGACGGTGAGAGCTACGCCGCTGCCGCAACCGGCGATGTGGACGGCCTCACGATCGGCGTCCCAACCGAGCTCCTCGAGGGGGCTGACGAAGACGTCGTCGACACCTTCTGGGATGCCATCGCCGACCTCGAAGCCCAGGGTGCGGAGTACCACGAGGTCTCCCTGCCGTCCGTCGAGCACGCCGTCGAGGCCTACTACGTGATCGCGATGTCCGAAGCCTCCTCGAACCTCGCCCGATTCGACGGCGTCCGCTACGGCCCCGAGACCGAGACCGAAACCGAGGGCAACTGGAACGAGACCTTCTCCCAGGTCCGCAAGGACGGCTTCGGCGACGAGGTCAAGCGCCGCATCCTCCTCGGCACCTACGCGCTTTCGGCGGGCTACCACGACAAGTACTACAAGAAGGCTCAGGACGCCCGCGCCTGGGTCAAGCAGGACTTCGACGAGGCGCTCTCGGAGGCCGATGTGCTCGCCTCGCCGACGATGCCCGTCACCCCGTTCGAGCAGGGCGAGAGTCTCGACGACCCACTCCAGATGTACCTCGCCGACGCAAACACCGTCCCCGTGAACCTCGCGGACCTGCCCGCAATCTCGGTTCCAGCCGGCGAGAGCGACGCCGACGGCCTCCCCGTCGGCCTCCAGCTTGTCGGCCCCGCATTCGGTGAAGAGCGGTTGATTCGCGCGGCAAGTGCACTCGAGTTCGAGTAACGGTCCGACTGGAACCCGTTTTCGTCGACTCGTGGTGTGTCTGAGAGCGTCGATTGCTGGGAGCGATGGCGCTGGGACTGGTCACAGATCACGTCTCTACCTCGAAACCGGTCGTTGAACCGATCATTGGACTGTATACTTAAGCTCGTACCTGCTGACGGACGTGCTATGATCGATGTCGGATCGACGCAGATCGTCGTCGCGTGTTTTGCGGGGACGATGATCGTCGTGAGTGCGATCGGGTTGTTAGAGCGGGTGTTTTCACTGGATACAGTTGCCGAGCGTTACGGTCCGGCGATCGTCGTCGCCGGCTGGGTGCTGCTCGGGACGCTTGGAGTGGCGATGGCCGGGCAGTTACTGACCGGCGAGGCTGTCTCCGTCACCGTGGCATTTACCGGGTTCGTGGCGACGCTCGCCTGGATATTCGTCGAACAGAGCGTGATGCAATCGCCTGACAATCCGGCGACACCGCTCGGGCGCTGGCTACTGACACGCCGCTCTTCGAGTTCGAACGAGTGAGAAATCGGGCGGCTGCTTGCTGTTTTCGTCAGCGGTTCGGTTGCTGCTCCTCGCTCGCTACTCCTCGTAGGCGAGGTTCATAATCCACTGCGAGAAGGCGTCACTGTTCGGATCCACCTCTTCCTCACCGATGAACGGCGAGAGCATGTCGCCGGCCATCAGCAGCGTAAAGTCGAGATCGCGCGCGGTCGGCGTGATGTAGTAGGTGTTGTGTCCGTTGTACACCGTATCCTCGCGGTTGACGAGGTCGTATTCGACGAGCGACTCGACGATCCGACTTCCCTTCCGAGAGGAGACATCGAGTTCCTTCCAGAAGTCGCTCTGGTGGATGCCGCCGGTCTCTCGAACGAGTTCGAGACCGGCACGTTCGTCCTCCGTGAGTTCCGATTCGGCCGCAGAGACGCTCACGGCGACCACCCCTCCGTGCTCGTCCTCGTCGCGACAGCCAGGTGTGCGTCCATGTGCGTATGAGAGGCAGGGAGCCGCTTAAATGTGCCCTTCGACGCCAGTGTCATTCGTTTCGACGAGTCCATTCTTCGAACGTGAACTCGGCACCCGTCACGGATTCGGTCGGTCCTGTAGCGTCCGACGCAGACCCGAACACAAACTCGGATGCAGGTTCGGAGTCAGAGTTAGATTCAGACTCGGGGCCGGGAACGGGCTCGGACTCGGACTCGGACTCGGACTGCGGTGCAAGCGTAACCGGCTGATACGCCGTCTCGCAGGGAGAACCGGGCGCGAACCAATAGGTCGCGCCGACGAGTCCGCTCGCCTCGTCCGAATCCGAGGCGAGCGCGAGCAGCGAGGATGACCGCGTCCCGTACCCGTCTCCGTGAATACAGACGCCGAACTCGTGGTCACCGAGGACGGAGCCAGCGCGTGCGAGCCAATCGGGGGCGGCGTCGTCCGCCTCGGCTGCGAGTTCGGCGCGAACCTCTCGTGCGTTCTCGGCCTGTGCGCTCGCAACCTCGGTCCGGAACGACGGCAGATCCACATCGTCGTCGATCGCGACGTTGACCACGACGTGGACGCCGGGGTCGAACTCCGTCACCGAAAGCTCGCCGTCCCACTGGTAGCAGGCCGCGCGATCCGCGTCCGCGACCACGAGCGAGAAGCCGTCGTACTCGTCAGCAGCCGTCGCGTCCTCGACGACCGCGGCGGCCTCGTCGACCGAGGGGGACTCGAGTACGTCCGCGACGAGCAACCCCCGCGAACGATCGCCGGCGAGGTCGGCGTCGGTCCACTTGTTCGTGATGCCGGCAAAGAGGCCGTGTTCGTTGAAGCCGATCCAGGTGCCGCCAGCCGCCGCATCTCGCGGAGCGACGACGAGTGGATCCTCACTGTAGATGGCGGGTGGCTGCGAATCGCGGTCGACGGCTTCGTCCCGGTTCGCGGCGACAGCAACGGGCACGTCCTCGAAGACCTGCCAGGCGAGCGTCAGTGTGCACACGACTCATGATAGGAGTCTAATCGTATTAAGTGGCAGTCCACCGCTGGCGCGCAGCGGTCACGGACGGACAACAAACACAGCCGCGTACCCCCGCTACTCGACCGACTTCGCCCGATTCTGGAAGTCGCCGCCGCACTTCGCACACGTTCCCGGACTCGTCTCAGCTTCGACGATTCGGCCGCACTGGAGACACTCGTATTCCGATGTCAATTCCGAGGTATCGTCTTCGACATCTTGCCCGTGTGGCATACAGTAGCATGTCAACTGCCCCGCGCACGGTGGCGCGGGGCTTGTCAGTGAACTCGACCTCTGCCGACGGTTAGTCGGACGGGACAAATCCCCGGTTCGGCGTCACCGTTCCTGACTTCAGGGCGAGTTGACTGTCGCCCGTCCGCCGCGACGACTGTAGGCCGCGACGGACGTACCGCCACCCAACATTCTTCGCACCCACGTAATCCGCATTCTGAGTTACATCGCACGACTCACACTCGAATTCCGCCTGTCGCACCCGATTCCCTTCGCTCGTATGCCCACACTCGGGACACCGGCGACTCGTGTTCTTCGGACTTACAAACTCGACACTAATCCCGTGGGCTTCAGCCTTGTACTCCACAAGGTCAACGAGTTGCCGGTGTGCCCACTGGTGGAACTCTTTCACGGGCGGCGCACGCTCTCGGATGTGCTTTAGATTCTCGAACGCGATGTATTCGCAGTCGTGTGTGCGTGCTTCTTCGAGAATCTGGTTAGCAACTTGATGAAGTTTGTCACGGAGATACCGTGACTCGCGCCCACTCATCTGCTGAATCGTCCGATGGGCGGATTGTGTGCCAGTCTGCTGAAGATTACCGCGAATCCGCTCTAACTCTCGATGCTGGTGTCGAAGCTCTCTGCCGGATGCGAAGTACGCCGTGCTGGTGGTGGCGATGTTTACGATGCCGAGGTCAACGCCGAGAACTGTCCTGTCCTCGTCGTCATCCTGCCTTTCGACCTGCTTCCCGGGCTTGTCTTTTCGAAACCCGAGGTGGAGGTAGTATTCGCCATCACGCTTTGACAGCGTGGACTCCGTTACTTCCCACTCGTCATCGGTGAGGTATTCGTGTTGATACCCGTCTTCTTCGTCGGGAAGGTTCAGGTCACACCGAATCCGACCCTCGGCGGTGGAAAGCGAAACAGACCCGTCATCGAACAGCGTCATCGTCCGGGTGTCGTATTTCACCGTATTACTGGTGAACTCTGGTCGGGACGTTTTGTAGTGTTCATCGAGGTCTTCGATTGCTTCGACACCATCGAGGGCGGCTGCGGCCTGATGGGTAGCAAGAATCGCGTGTTGACTCCCGAGACGTATTTCCTCCAACACCGTGTCGTAGGCGAGGTCTTGGAGGTAGGTTTTCCGCGTTTCACCGTGTTCCCATCCGATGCGGCTACTGATGTTGCAGGCAGTTTTCCACTCGTTGATGGTGGTATCGAGCAAATCCTGTTGCTCGTCAGTGAGGATGGGGCGGGTGATTGCGGTGCGTCTCAGGTAGCCGTCTGTCACGAGTTTCAATAGTTCGTATTGGTACTTAATAGTTCGTGGTTAGTGGCAGCGGATGTCGGCTTCAACCCCGGGCACGGTGGCCCGGGGAATCCGCCTTGGTTTTCCTATAAATATCGTCTGTGAGATGTTCCAACAGACATGTTTCGGCGACGGTCCACGCTACCGCTGCGCGTCCATCAAAAATCACTGGGATCGCGTCAATCACTGGGATCGCGTCATGTCGATGCCGACCTCGAGCAACCGCTCGCGAGCCGCCGCTCGGTCGACCGTTCCCGAGTGCGTCCGCGAGAGTGAATCGACCACGCCGATCGTCTTCGGACACTTGAATCCCGCCAGGTTGTCGTCGCAGTGAGCGCGGACGGACTCGAGTAGGCCCGAAGCCGAGTCTGCATCCGCGTCGACACCCGAAGCCGAGTTCGATTCCGACCCGTTCGTCTCGACGGGAACGACCAGCGCGCTCACGCGCTCGCCCCATTCTGGATCCTCGAGGCCGACGACGGCTGCTGCCTCGATGGCCGGGTGAGTGCACAATACGTCGATCACCTCGCCGGGGTCGACGTTCTCGCCGCCGGTGACGATGCGGTCGCTCCGTCGGTTGAGGATCCACAGCCGACCGTCTTCGTCCCGGTAACCCACGTCGCCGGTCCGGAGTCCCCGCTTGCAGAACGCCCCCGTCGTGCGGTCCTCGTCGAGGTAGCCCGGCGTCACCGTCGGCCCGGCGACGACGATTTCGCCCGCCTCACCTGCCGGAACCGGTTCGCCGTCGTCACCCAGAATCGACACGTCGGTGACGACGAGCGGCTGGCCAACCGTCCCCTCGTGTCGCGCCGCCTCCGCCGGCGTCGCGGTCGTGATCTGGGAAGCCGTCTCCGTCATGCCGTAGGTCGGGTAAGCGGGCACATCCGCTTCACGACAGCGTTCCAGAAACTCTGTCGAGGCGGGCGCACCGCCGAGGAGAACGAACCGGAGCGCGTCGGCTGGCTCCCAGCCGGCGTCGAGCAGGCGCTTGCACATCGTGGGAACCAGCGAGACCCCCGAAATATCGTACTCGTCCAGCACGCGGGCCGTCTCGCGCTCGTCGAACGTCCGCTGGATCACCGCGGTCGTCCCGTACAGCGTCGACCGGATGACCGGCGCGATGCCGCCCATGTGATACATCGGGAGACAGCAGAGCCATCGATCGGACCGTTCTACGCCCAGTCGAAACGCAGAGGCCGTCGCGCTCGCGACCAGGTTACCGACCGTCACCCGGACGATTTTCGGCTCGCCAGAGGTCCCCGACGTGAACATGAGCAGTTGCACGTGGCCGGACTCGAGTGCGACTGGGTCGACGGACGGGGTGGTGTCGGTTGCTGCGCTCGGTGTGCCGGTTGTATTGGTTGTGCCAGTCGTGTTGGTTGTTAAATCTGGTCCGTCACTCTCGTAGTCGACAGCCGCCGACAGCGCTGACACGCCGGCCCCCTCCGTCGTCGACTCGTCGACGGAGTAGGTGGGCAAGCGTTTGGAGTCAGCATCGGTCCCGAGTTCCACCGCGGTTGATTCGGTATCTGCCTCACAGACCAACGCGTCAAGGTCGAGTCGATCGACCTTTGCAGCTAACTCGTCGGTCGTCTCCCGAACGTTAAGCGGCGCGACGGTCACGCCGAGGCGCATCGCCGCGAAAAAGAGCATCGCGAAGGCGGGACGGGTGTCCATCATGATCCCGAGACGGCCGCCACGGTCGACGTCGGAGTCGGACTCGAGTACCCCCGCGAGCCGATCCACCCGGCGATCGAACTCGGCGTAGGTCCACTCGGTGCCGGTGTCGACGTCGATCAGGGCCGACCGCTGGGGCGTCGCGGCCGCACGATGGGAGAGCAGATCCCGCGTCGGCCACTCGTGCGTACCGATCATTCGTGCCACACCCCCTCGATGCCGAGCCCCTTCGCTTGCGGGACGACGGCAGCGCCGTTCTCGAGGAGGACGGGATCGCGTCCCAAATCATCGGCGAGCAGGTCGCCCGTCGCGAGACCGCATGCGGGGAGGTTCGGGATGGCTGCCGCGAGGTGGACGGCACCGGTCCGGGCGACGACGCCGTCGATAGTCGTCGTCACGAGCGGTCTGACCCCGAGTTCCGTCACCCAGGCGGCGATCTTGCGCGCGATGTCGATCCCGCCGAGCGCCATCGGCTTCAGGACGAGGATGTCAGCAGCCTGTGCCTCACAGACCGCGTCGACGCCGTGCTCGAGTAGCCCTTCGTCGAGCGCGATAGAAAGCTCGCCTGCTGCGCGCTCGCGAAGCTCAGCGTGGCCCTTGAGTGCCCCCGCCGGAAGCGGTTGTTCGACGATCGACACGCCGAGGCCGTCGTCGACGAACGTGTCGATCGCCTGCGCGGCCTCGTCGAACGTCCAGGCCTCGTTGGCGTCGACACGTAACTCGACGTCGGGACCGACGACTTCGCGAGTTCGCCGAATCCGTTCGATGTCCGCCGAGACGGGGCGGCGGCCGACTTTGAGTTTGCAGCAGTCGAACCCGCGCTGGACGGCGTTTGCAGTCCGGTGTGCCGTCTCTTTCGGACTCCCGTCACCGATCGTCGCGTTCACCGGGACGCGGCCGACCATCGGCCCCTGTCCGACGTACCGATACAGCGGGGTCGCCTCGCCCGTCGCCCGGCAGTCCGTGATCGCCAGCGAGACGCCGTGTCTGGCCGCCGAAGCGCCCGCAGCCGCCTCGAGTGCGTCCTCCAGAGTTCCGCGATCACGGAGTGCGCGACTGGCGCGCTCGAGTGCGTCCTCACAGTCCGCAAGCGGCTCCGTCCAGCCGGAAAGTGGCGTCGCCTCGCCATAGCCAACCGTTGTGTCGTCGCCTGTTCGGTCCGCAAGTCGGAGCAGAAAGCCCTCGCGCGCATCGATCGACCCCGACGCCGTCTCGAGTGGCTCTCTGAGCGGAAGCGAAAATCGTCGGTACTCGAGTTCGAACCGTGGGGCGTCGTCACCGGACACTTAGATCACCATCCCGGCGGCGAACAGCGCCGCGTACAGTGCGAGCAGTTTGCCGGTCGCCTCGAGCGCCGGGTTGAGCGCCTCGCCGTCGGTTCTGGCCCAGATCGTCTGTGCGATCATGGCCGCGTAGGGGAGCGAGACGAGCGGGAGCAGCACACTCACGGGGAAGCCCTCGCCGAGCCAGAGCCAGACAGGGACGAGATACGCGAGCGCAAGCATGGCAGTGTACTCGATGCGACTCCCACGATACCCGAGGCGGACCGCGAGCGTTCGTTTGCCGGTCTCGGCGTCAGTCTCGAGGTCGCGGACGTTGTTGACGATGATGATCGCCGTCGAGAGTGCAGCGATCGGGAGACTAACGAAAAACGCGTCCCAGGTAATCGTACCGGTAGGAATCGTCGTGATGAACGGCTCGATTGCGGCAGCGGCCTGCACGTAATAGGTGCCGACGACGGCGACGATGCCGAAGAAGACGAACACGAAGAGATCACCGAGGCCGTGGTAGCCGAGGGGGTAGGGGCCGCCGGTGTAGGCCCAGCCACAGAAGACGCTCACCAGGCCGATGACGAGAATCGGGAGGCCGCCGATGTAGACGAGGTAGGTGCCAGAGAGAATTGCCAGGGCGAACGTGACGGCGGTCGCGAGTTTGACCTGTTCGGCGGGGATGATTCCCGCCTGCGTAACGCGGGTGAACCCCTCGCGATCGTCGGTGTCTGCACCCTTGATCGCGTCGTAGTAGTCGTTCGCGAAGTTCGTCCCGATCTGAATTAACGCAGCGCCGATGAACGCCATCAGCGCCGGTCCGGGTGCAAAAACGCCGTCGTAGATCGCAAGCCCCACGGCGACGATGATCGGGGCTGCGGCCGCGGGCAAGGTCTGGGGGCGGGCGGCCAGCAGCCACGCCTTCGTCCGCGACATATCGACCTCAGCCGTACTCATGCGTCGAGTGTCCGACTCGAAAGAGTGTCAACGTTGGCATTGCAGCCGACCGCGTGGGAGCGCCGCACACCGCGCTTATCGGCCGCGACACTGCTCAACACGTCAGCTACCGTCAGTCGCGTCGTCTCGCAACCGCCGCGAGCGCAAGCGCAGCCAGCACACCACCGAGTGCAATCGCACCCGTGAAGCCGGGAACGCCGTCTGCCAGACTCTCATCCGAGTTCGCGTCCGCGTCCGCGTCCGCGTCCGCGTCCGACGCAGTTGCCGACCCGTCAATCTGGACGTGCGCGTCACGGTCGAACGTCGTCTGCGGGTAGTCACTGACGAGAATCGCCGCCGAATCAGTGATCTCGATCGTCTCGTTGCCACTCGGCGCGTCCGACGCAACCTCGAACGTAATCGTCGCCATCGGCTCCGTCGTTTTCGCACCGTCACCCGACGGCTCGCGCTCCTGTTCGAGCGTCAGCGTCCCCGCATCCTCGTCAATCTCCTCGGACTCGTGTATCTCGGCATCCGAGTCGCCGTCTGCCAGCATCCGCTCGTGCTCGATGTCTGTGACTGTAAAGATTGCAGCGTCGTACTCGAGTGTCACTGCCAGCTCGTCGACGCCGTCACCCACCAGATCACCGTGGCTACTCGCGACGAGCTCGAGTTCGAACGTCTCGCCGGCAGCTGCGTCGGTATCCTCTGGGTCGAACCAGAAGCTCGCTACGTTGTCGCCGGCACCGACGGGGGCGGGGACGAACGCGACAGCGACGAGCGCGAGACAGCACGCGACGATGAGGGTGGCGAGGCGGAGCCCACGCCGTCCGCCGTCACCCTCGTTGCCAGTCGCCGAGTCTGGGCGTGATGTCGTCATTGCTCGGGAACGGTGAACTCGATTGGGGGCATCTCGAGGAAGGCTGTGTCGTACCCCTGATGGCGCGCGATCTGCGGTGGTGAGTCGATCGTAACCGTCACCGAATCGCCGGTTTCGATCTGTGCATCGTCGACCACCAGGCCGTAGTGGATGCCGTACTCGCTATCGAGGGTTTCTGCGAGCGCCGTGTCGGGACCGACGATCGTGTCGCCGTCGCGCTCGACGGTGACACTGAGCGCGGCGTCAGCGAGCGGAACGCGGTTGTACGGCGTTCGTGGGGAGACGAGGAGGTACTGGCCGGCACTACTACTGCCATCGTCTCCGTCTCCGTCGTCAGAGAGCCGTTCCGCGTCCGCGGATCCGTCCTCGAACAGCGCTACGAGGATCGCCGCGTCGTCGCTTCGTGGGAGCGAGTCGTGGGCGGTCGGAACGCCCTCGACACCGGACTCGTCGCCGGCGGTAGCAAGGATCGTGCCGCCGTACTCCTCGATCCGGGGGAGAGCGGAGTAAGGGACGTGTGCGTGGTCGTCGTGCTCGTCGTGGCCGTCGTGGTCGCCGTTGTGATCGTGTTCCTCCTCGTGATCGTGATCTTCGTCGTCGTGGCCATCGTGGTCTCCGTGCTCACCGTGATCACCGTGATCCATCGGTTCCAGCGCGTCACGGTCCCCCCACTGCTCTTCGTCGAGATACTGGACGCCGCCGATCACCTCGTGGCGGAACTCGTCGTCGTACTCGAACTCGAAGGTCGCGCTCACGCGCTCGTCGAGTCGGCCCGCGAGGTCGCCGGTCGTTCGCACCGAGAGCGGCGGAATCGTCACCTCGACAGTGTACGTGCCGTCTTCGGGAAGAGTGACGTTATCGCCGAAGTGAAAGCCCATCTCCTGGGAGATCATCGACCACGGCGAGACCGGTGACCCAACCTGCTCGTCGCCGTCGTAGACGCGAATCTGGACGCCGTCGTCGACTGGCAACACGGTCCCCGTCTGCTGATCCCAGAGCGTGAACATCATGTGGACGCCACGGCCGTCGTCTGGACTCTCGCGTTCGACGGCGTCCTCGCCGCTGCCAGCGATGGTCCAGAAATCGTGCGGGTACGAGAGCATCGGCCCGAGCATCATGTCGCCGGCTTCGACCGGATCGAGCATCCGCATGGCCTCGCGGTGAGTCGGGAGGTAGACCGCGTTCGGCGGGTCTTCCACCTCGATCGTCGGCCGGCCGTCGCCGTAGTCCTCGTCGGCACCGTTCTCGTCGCCGTTTTCGGCGTCCGGATCGTCTTCGTCCTCGTCTTCCTCATCGTCGTCACCGTCGAGACAGCCCGCGAGTGCGAGCACACCCGTTGCTGCGCCCGTTTGTGCGATGAGCGTCCTGCGGTCGATCTCCATCTCGTCTGTGGTCGGCGTGATGTCCTGCATGGTGTCTCTGTCGTGTTTGCTGGTTCGTGTCTCGTGTCCCGGTTCTCGGTTCTCGGTTCTCGGTTCTCGGTTCGCGTCTGTCGAAAGACTGTACTGATCAGGCGTCCGGATTCGCCGCCGGCAGCGCGCGAAACCCCCGCGGCGGGAGCAGGTAGTTCCCGCGCCGGTTGACGAAGATGTAGTGGAGGATCCCGTTGTTCGCCGAGGCAACGTCGAGATCAGCACCAGTCATCGCCTCGCGTACCCGGACGAAGTCCGCAATCTCGTGCTGGAGCGAGACGAAGTGCAGTCCCGGCCGGTCGCCATCGATTGTGTTGAAATCGCGGCGCAAGAGCGGCGGGTCGCCGTCCTCGCGCCCGCGTGCCGCCTTCTGGGCGTGTCCAACGACCCCTTCCTGTCTGGCGTCGGTCGTCGTCGCCTCGATCCGCTCGTCGGTCAGCCCGCTGTCGCTTCCCAGTTCCTCGCCGACGTCACCGACGAGTTCCTCCGCGGCGTGTTCCGGGCTGAACATCTTCGAGACGCGCTGGTAGTGGTTCTCCTGCTCGAACCAGACCTCGAGTTGAATGTCCATCGAGGAGACGTGCTGCGTCGTCCCATCGGCGAACGGCCCGTCATCGATAGTCACGCGGTCTTCACTGGCCTGCGTGCGGTCGAAGCCCGAGCGAAAGCCCATGAAAAACGGCGCGTCCTCGGGGACCGCGTCGGGAACGCTTGAGACCTCCGTGTGCTCTGCGGGGAGTCCCGCACCCACGAACCCGGTCCGCCGGTTCTCGTCGACGCGTTCGAAGACCGCAGAGAGGTCGGACTCGAGTACAACACCGTTGCGTTCCGGCTCCTCCTGGTCGCCGAACAGTCCCTCCTCGACTTCGAGGACGACCTCGGGGTGGTTGCTCGCGAGGTGGAGCAGGGCGTCGAATTCGTCGAATGCGGGGTCTTCGCGGGACGTGAGCGCCGCTGGTTCGGGAAGGTCGACCCCTTCGGGGAGGTCCTCGTCGAACCGCTCGAAGTACGACGGCGTGTAGCCGAGCGTGAACAGCAGTCCGTCGGTGCTCCACTCGTAGGCACGCTCGAGCGTTCGGAGGGTAGACTCGGTAGTCTCGCGGGCGTCAGCAGTCGGTTCTCCGTCGGCGGTCGCACGTTCAGTCAGCGCCAGCGGGAGCAAGACGTGGTGTGCTGGCGGCTCGACGTTCCCGTCGTCGTCGCGTGTCGCGAACTCGTTCCAAGCATGTTGGCGAGCGGGTAGCGAGTCGGGGTCGTCGGTTCCCGAGGGAACGTTGTTCTCCTCGCCGTTCTCGTCACTACTCATGTCGAGACACGCACTGAGTGCAGTCGCGCCGCCGACGGCGACGAGGGCGCGGGCGTACTCCCGGCGGGAGAGCGTGGACCGATCGGGGAGCGTCACTAGTATCACCACGGGACCGGATGGTCCAAAGCGTTACTCTTCGCGACGAGTCTACCGTTGTCGTCGACAGAACGTGTTCGGCTCCCAACCGGATTTATCCCACGAGTTCGACGCCACAGCCACATTTCGGTGGCGGACTCGAGTACCCACGGCTCGTAGGTTGCGGCAAGTATTACGGTGAGCCGTCGAAAAGTCACCAGCGTCAGGTTACCTGATCAGTAGTGCCACGGATAGTCGTCGAACTCAGGATCGCGCCCTTCGACGAACGCGTCGCGACCCTCCTTCGCCTCGTCGGTCATGTACCCAAGTCGGGTCGCCTCCCCGGCGAACACCTGCTGGCCGACCATGCCGTCGTCGGTCATGTTGAACGCGTACTTCAGCATCCGCATCGCCGTCGGACTCTTCGCATTGATGCGCTCGCCCCACTCGAGTGCGGTCTCCTCTAACTCCTCGTGTGGCACCGCCTCGTTGACCATCCCCATCTCGGCGGCTTCCTCGGCGCTGTAGGTCTTTCCGAGGAAGAACACCTCGCGGGCCTTCTTCTGGCCGATCTGCTTCGCGAGGTAGGCCGAGCCGAAGCCAGCGTCGTAGCTGGCCACGTCGGGATCGGTCTGGAGGAACTTCGCGTGCTCCTCGCTGGCGAGGGTCATGTCACAGACGACGTGCAGCGAGTGGCCCCCGCCGACGGCCCAGCCGGGAACGACGCAGACGACGACCTTCGGAATGTGTCGGATAAGGCGCTGGACTTCGAGAATGTGGAGGCGACCTTGCTCGGATGCGCGGGCCGTCTCGCTCTCCTCGTCCTCGCCGGTGTACTGGTAGCCATCGTCGCCGCGGACTGTCTGGTCGCCGCCAGAACAGAACGCCCAGCCGCCGTCCTTCGAGGAGGGGCCGTTACCGGTCAGCAGGATACAGCCCACGTCGGTCTGGCGTTTGGCGTGATCCAGCGCGTCGTACAGTTCGTCGACCGTCCCCGGACGGAAGGCGTTGCGAACGTCGGGGCGGTCGAACGCGATGCGAACCGTCCCAGAGTCGACTGCGCGGTGATAGGTGAGATCGCGAAAGTCGAACTCGTCGACCGGCTCCCACCGGTCTGCGTCGAAGCATTCCGAAACCATTGGCCGACTGTCGGGGGCGAATCCTGATATAGGTTCTCGTCGCCAGTAGCTCGAATTCCATATATCACTATTTGGTTCATTAGGTCGAAATCGGACAGCGCTGGACAGCTACCGAACAGCAGACAATTCAGATCAATAATACTTACCCGTCAGTATACTGTGTCCGATAACGACTGGACCCGATGGGTGAGACGTACTACGACGTGCTCGGTGTCGAGCCAACCGCCACGCAGGACGAACTCGAGTCCGCCTACCGCGAGCGCGTCCTCGAGACCCATCCGGATCACAACGACGCCCCCAACGCGACCGAGCAGTTCCAGCGCGTCTCGACCGCCCGCGAAGTATTGGCCGACGAGACCGAACGAGCGAGGTACGACCGCATCGGGCACGAGGCTTACGTTCAGGCACAGAGTGGCGAGCCAACGGCGCAGGCAGGGTACTCGAGTACCAATGCTACTGCAACCACAGAGCAGAAAACGCGACGGGAGACGAATCGCGGCCGCCGAGCGGGGCAGCGGCGGACTCGTGACTGGTCGTTCGAGGAAATTCGTCAGGAGGCAGAACGGGAACGGGCGCGGTCTGGCTCCCGCTCCCGGGCCCGTTCTCGGTCCCAGACCCAGCGGACGAAACACACCAAGCGCACCAGGCAGTCACACGAACACACCCGGACCAGCACAGACACGACGTACACTGAATCCGCAGATCAGACAGACAGCACAACCGACACCGACACCGACACCACGACCAGCGACGACTTCCAGTACGCCGTCCACGACTGGAACGACGACGTGGAACTCGAGTGGCAGGGACGAGCGCTCGACCACCAGACTATCGTCGGACTCGCCTGCATCTGGCTGCTCTACCCGGTATTCATCTACGCGAGTCTGACACCGACGTTTCCAACGAGCGCCAATGTGATCGTCGCCGTCTGCACCCTCGGACTCGTCGCCTACCTGCTGACACTGCCCCGAATCGCTGCCGGCATCTTCGGCTCCTGGAGTCTGCTCGTTCCAGTTGCACTTCTCACGATCGAGGCGATTCCGATATCCGTGCTGTCGATCTACGGCTTTCTCACGCTCGCCGGCGTCTGGGTGCCGTTCGGCTACGCACTCGCCGTCTGGTGGGTGCTACGGCCCTGACCCTGCTCGCCAGAAATTCCAAAAATCACCGCTAATCGTCATCTGCGCCGACCGCATCCCGAACCGCCTCATCTAGCTCCTCGCGCCGCCGGTGGCTCGTCTCCGAGTCGAACTCGACGGAGAGCACCTGCGTGCCGTCACTCGCGAGCGACTGCCGGTATGTGTCCTCGAACTCTGTCGGTGTCACGCGCTCGAACTCGAGTTCGTACAGTTCTGCGAGCGCGTCGAACTCGAGTCCGTGGGGCGTCTTGAACTGCGACGTAAACGGCGGGTCGAACTCCTCGACGGGGAGTTTGTGGAAGATGCCGCCGCCGTCGTTGTCCAGCAGGACGATGGTCGCGTCGACCCCGCAGCGCTCGAGCGCCAGCAGGCCGTTCGAATCGTGATAGAACGCGAGGTCGCCGGTGACGAGCACGAGCGGCTCGTCGGTCGCACTGCCGGCTCCGAGCGCCGAACTCGTGATGCCGTCGATACCGCTCGCGCCGCGGTTCGCGAGCACCGTGAGGTCGGCCTCGCGTGGGCGACCGAACCGGTCGCCGTCCCGGATCGGCATGCTGTTCGAGACGAAAATCGTCGCCGGGTCCGGAGCCCCTTCGAAGACGGAGGCGAGAATCGCGCCCTCGAACGGAGTGGACTCGAGTGCTTCCTCTGTGCGCGCGTCGGCGCAGTGAGTCCAGTGGGTGTGTTCGGCCTCGGCGAAGCGGGTTCGCCAGCCGCCCTTGCTGGCGGTTGTGCTGGTGGTACTGGTGCTGGTACTGGTACTGGTACTGGTACTGGTGTTGGTGTCCGCGAACTCGTCGGCCAATGTCTCGAAGACCGCACCGGGTTCGGCAGCGACCAGATCGGTCGCGGTGTACGTCGCCTCGCGCCACGCGCCGACGGGATCGAGCAGGAACTGCCGCGCGTCGGCGTCCCGGAGAGCGTGCCGGAGCCGTTTCGAGGTGGGTGAAGCACCGCATCTGACGACGGCGTCGGGAGTTGGCAATTCGTCGATGTAGCCGTCGTAGCCGCCGTAGATGGTCTGTGCGTCCGAAGTGGACCGGTTGGCAGCGACGTGCGGACCAAACCGGAGATTCGAGAGTGGATCCGCGAGCACCGGCGCACCGATCGCATCCGCGACGGCGACGACGTCGGCGGGGTCCAACTGGGATGGCGACAGCGTGGCCGGATCCGCAGGGCCAGCGACGATGAGCGGGCGCGCAGCCGACTCGAGTACCGACCGAATCGAGTCGATATCGGCGGTGTCGACCGCCTCCCGTTCCGGTTTTCGCGTCTCGACGAACGCACCGTCGCGGCCGCGTCCGGCAGGCGTCTCGGAGAACTCGTCGGGAACGGACTCGAGTCCGTCCGTTTCGATCGGCTCGAGTGGCTTCCGGAACGGGCAGTTGAGGTGGACGGGGCCGGGCTCGGAGACGGTCGTCTCCAGAAGCGCGCGTGCGGCGCTCGTCCGGAGGCTGCGAACGGTTCGCTCGCTCGCTTCGGGAACTGGGAGTTCGGCGTGCCAGCGGACGGCGTCGCCGTAGAGGTCGAGTTGGTCCACGGTCTGATTCGCGCCGCTGTCGCGCAGTTCCGGCGGGCGGTCCGCCGTGAGCACGAGCATCGGGACGCGGGCCTGATCGGCCTCGATGACGGCGGGATGGAAGTTCGCCGCCGCCGTGCCCGAGGTGCAGACGAGCGCCGTCGGCTCGCCGGTTCGGCGCGCGCGTCCGAGCGCGAAGAAGGCTGCCGACCGCTCGTCCAGATGCGAGAAGACCTCGATCTCCGGATGCTCGGCGAACGCGATGGTCAGCGGCGTCGACCGGCTCCCTGGTGCGAGACAGACTGCCTCGAGTCCGCCCGCTGCGAGTTCGTCTACGAGGATGCGACCCCACAGCGTCGCGCGATTCGGTGCGCTCGTCATCGTGGCTGTGGCTGCTCGCCATCGGTTTCGGTCGCGGATTGGTCCGACCCTCTTTCGGACCGTGCCGTACCGGCTTCCTCGGGGCGCAACTCGTCCAGAATCGGCCGGAACTTGAGCTGTACTTCCTCCCACTCGTCGTGTGGATCGCTGTCGGCGACGAGGCCGCTCCCGGCGAACAGCGTCACACGGTCGTCCGTCGCGACGCCGGATCTGAGCGCGACGGCGAACTCACCGTCGCCGTTGCCGTCGAACCAGCCGATCGGCGCGGCGTACCAACCGCGGTCGAACGGCTCGGTCTCGTGGATCGTCTTCCAGGCCTCGTCAGGAGGCATGCCGCCAACTGCGGGCGTTGGGTGTAGCGCTTCGACGAGTTCGAGCACGTGGGTCACCTCGTCGTCGAGCGTCGCCTCGATCGGCGTCCGGACGTGCTGGATGGTCGCCAGCCGGCGAATCTGCTGGTCGTCGATCGTCAGGCTGCTGGTCACCGGGGTCAACTGGTCGCGGATCGCCTCCGCGACGAGGACGTGTTCGTGTTGAACCTTCTCGCTGTCACGGAGCTGATCGGCGAACTCCTCGTCCGCTTCGGGCGTCTCACCGCGCGGTGCGGAACCCGCGAGCGCCTCGGTTTCCACGCGTTCGCCGCGTTTCGAGACCAGTCGCTCCGGCGGCGCGCCGAAGAACGTTCCGCCGGCGTCGCCGGAGCGAGCGTGGCTGTGGTCGATCAAGAACCGATAGCAGTTCGGATACCGCCGGCGCAGCCGTTCGAGCGTCGCCGGCACGTCGATCTCGTCGGCAAGCCCGACCGACAGTGACTGGGCGAGCACGACCTTCCGAAGCGCCGTCGTCTCGATGCGCTCGATCGCGTCCTCGACCTGCTCAACCCATGCCGCGCGCGAGGTCGTCCGTTCGGTGTCGGTGACCCCCGGCGGCGAGCCACTCGAGCGCATCGCGGGAAAACTCGCGTCCGCCAGTCGGTCGTGCCACTCGTCCAGTCGGTCGGTCGCGGTGTCGGCATCCGGGCCGACTGCCGTGAGCCACGTCGTCTCGTCGCTCCGGACGACGAGCACCTGGGGGACGACGAACGAGGCGGCGGTGAAGCCGCGCCACGGCGCAGTAGCGGCGGCAGCTGTGTCCGTGTTCGTATCATCAGCACGCTCGAAGGCGTCCTCGAACGAGTCGTGAAACGACAGCCCGCCGAACGCTCGCGGTCGGGCCACTGCCGGCCCGTCGTACTCGAGTGCTCCGAACGTTCGGGCAGCCTGTTCGCGAACGTCGTCGAATCGGGTTGGACCGGTTGCGGTGAACCGGGCGGCGACGCCGCGGCCAACGATCTCGAGGCCGCCGGGGGTGGCCCACTGGATGCGGGCCGCGTGGTGGGTGTGGGTGGTAGTGTCGGTGTCCAGCAGTGCCCCGAAAGAGATGTCCGCAGCCGCGTCGGTGAGTTCGCGACTCCGACTGCAGAGGGACGATGGGGATGAGGTGCGGTCGTGGTCGTGGTTGCGATCACGATCGTGAGACGGTGCAGTTCCCGCCAGTTCCCCCTCGCCCGACGTACGATTCATCGAGCACAGTTCGGGACCGACGCGCCTTCAGCCTAACTATATCGCTCCTCTTGCCACGGGTTCGCCGTCTCGGAGTAGCCGCGTCGTTCCCAGTATCCGAGTTCGGGCTCGGTGAGGAACTCGACCCCATCGACCCATTTCGCCCCCTTGTAGGCGTACTTGTGCGGGGTGACGACCCGGAGGGGGCCGCCGTGGTCTGCGGGGAGGGCCTCCCCATCGTACGCCCACGCGAAGAGGACCTCCTCGCGCATGCAGTCCTCGAGTGGCAGGTCCGTCGTGTAGTTGTCGAGTGCGGAGAACATGACGTGGACGGCGTCGTCCTCGACACCGGCCAGATCGGCGAGGGCGGGGAACGGAACGCCGGTGAACTCGCAATCGAACTTGCTCCAGCCGGTGACGCAGTGGAAGTCCTGGCGCTGGGTTTCACTCGGCAGGTCGCGGAACTCGTCCCAGGACAGCGAGAGTTCGGTCTCGACGGCACCGGTGACGGTGAACTCCCAGGTATCGGGGTCCCAGTCGGGCGTGCCGCTCTTCGAAAGGACGGGGAAGGCAGTCGTTTCGCGCTGGCCGGCAGGAAGTCGGTCGTCGCCAAACTCGTGGTAGAGGTCAGTTACGTCCCGGACGGACGTGCCGGCGTCGCCGTCTGTCGTCTCGGTCGACTCCGTGGTCATGGCAGATTCTTCGTGGCGAGCTACGTAGGTGTGACGCCACGCGGACAGGGACCGACAGGGAAGATCGAATCAACTCGCGCTGGTGGAACTCAGACGGAGGGCAACACTATGAGTGGAGGAGACATGACAGCAGGCCACACGAGCAGCCGAACGAAAACAGAGATTTCCAGGCAGGGAGCGCAGTCGAAACGGTCTGAAACGACGAGCGTCACAGGCAAGTCGGAGCCTTCCGTTCGAAACCCTCGCCAGCACTTAGTACAGTCTCGTCGAGACCACATCCGTATGGCGAGCAAACAGCAGATGACAGAACGGGACGTCTCCAAAGAGTCAGCAGAGGCAGTCGGCGAACAGGCTATGGGCCCCGCGTTCCTCGCGGCAGCAGCGTCCGTCGGCCTCTCGTGGTACTACTTCTTCCTGCGCGGGGACCGCCAGCGAGGGCTGTTTATCGGCCTCTGGCCGCCGACAATCCTCGCGTTCGCGAGTTACTTCAACCAGCGGAAGATGCGCCAGCAACTCGACACCATCACACAGCCAGGTGCCACGATCAAGAACGCCCTCGATTCGATGATGGGCAACCGATAACCCGGGAGCGCCCATCTCGACGACCCCGGCCGACCGTCGACTTCCCGACTTCCACACACTCGAACGCCGTTCGACCACCCGCTGACACGCTTCTTTCGACGCTCGACAGTTTTCCCAACTGAATCGGCGCGTACCCGCACCGTCAAAAATAGTCGAAAACTATTGTTGTTTCGGTCGTTGCAGAGTCCCCGTCAAACCTAAATACCCCCTCACCGAAAGCCGAATCAGATGCCGAAAGTAGAGATCACAATCCCCGAACACCTCGAGATGCAGATCGCCCAGATGGTCGAGCGCGGCGAGTTCGTCAACCGTGAGGAGGCAATCGAGGACCTCCTCTCGACGGGCATCAAAGCCTACAAGACCAGCGGGCCAATGGACGAAGAGGAAACAGCCGGTGGAACCGGCCTGGAAGACGACGGAATGATGGGACACGACGACGAGTACGTCTTCTAACTGCAGTTCGATCGTCAACGGAGTGTTAGACGGCTAGGAGTTCGAGCGGTTCGGTCAGCGGCTTGCCGCCGGTACTCACCCGCCTCCCGTTTCCCGTCTCGTATCTCGTCTTTCGTCTTTCGTGTTCCGTCTGCTGTTCACGGATCGACCAACTCACCGAGGGCGATCTCTGGGTCGGTACAGACGCGTCCTTACAGTCCCATCGCGACCAGCGGGATCCCAAACGAGATCACGACGCCGACGACCATGACGAGAAAGCCGATGCCAACCGAGCGCGAGGAGTAATCGCTCATCGGCGCAGTCGTCCGGTCGGCGGCCAGGTCGTGGCCGACATCTGCGGCCGAGTCGTGGTCCGCGGCGGGTTCCGTATCGTCCGTATCGTCTGCCATACCTGCGAATTTTCGCCTCAGTTCCTTAAAGACAGCTATCGAATTCGGCACTGACGGACTGCTGGCCGACCTACCCCAGCAAATCCGAGCACAATCGCGTTGCCCAATCCAGTCTCCTTTACTACGCTGGGTACAAAGACTCGGACAAGACCAGCAATGGCACTGACAAAGCGAATCATCCCGTGCATCGACGTCGATCTCGATGACGACGGGAACCCGGCGGTCTACACCGGCGTCCACTTCGAGGACCTGCAATACACCGGCGACCCCGTCGAGATGGCCAAGGCGTACAACGAGTCGGGAGCCGACGAGTTCGTCTTCCTCGACATCACCGCCTCCGCAGAGGGGCGCGAAACGATGCTCGACGTGGTCAAACAGGTCGCAGACGAGGTGTTCATCCCGCTCACCGTCGGCGGCGGCATTCGAACCACCGAAGACATCAAAGAAACTCTCCGCGCCGGCGCGGACAAGGTCTCGATCACGACGGGGGCACTCGAGCGCCCCGAACTCATCAACGAGGGTGCGCGTGCGTTCGGCAACCAGTGCATCGTGATCAGCGTCGACGCCAAACGCCGCTTCGACGAGGGCGGCGAGCACTACGTCGAGGTCGACGGCGAGTCCTGCTGGTTCGAGTGCACGAAGAAGGGCGGTCGCGAAGGAACCGGGATCGACGTAATCGAGTGGGCCAAGGAGGCCGAATCCCGCGGTGCTGGCGAACTGTTCGTCAACTCGATCGACAAGGACGGTACGAAGGACGGCTACGACCTGCCGCTGACGGAGGCAGTTTGTGAGGCCGTCGACACGCCGGTGATCGCCTCATCCGGCTGTGGCGGCCCGGAAGATATGTACGATGTGTTCACAGAGGCCGGCGCGGATGCGGGTCTCGCAGCGTCGATCTTCCACTTCGACGAGCACTCGATCGCGGAGACGAAAGAGTACCTCGACGACCACGACGTGCCGGTCCGGTACTGACCGCCAGCGCCAACGCCACTCGCGTTCAATACGCTTATACTATCGCAGTCCTGCCCTCTTACCAGTGAAGTGGCGGTGTACCTGGTGTGGGAAACCACACGCCGAAAACGACCCTCCCTGTGACAGCTGCGGACACAACACCTTCGAAGAGGCGATTGTCCGACAGGACGAGACTGGCCAGACCGGACAGAACAGCCAAACCGGTCACTCCACCATTCAAACCGTCGACACCGGTACCACCTACGTCTGGGTCTGTTCGAACTGCGGCCGCCAGCACGTCAAGAACAACCCACCTTGCGCCCGCTGTGGCGAACACGACCTGGAGAAAACCGAACAAAACTACGAGGAACTCGAGACCGAACTCCAGACGCCGAGCTGGTTCGAGGTCGCCAAACCGTATCTGCCGGTGTTTGGCGTCATCGGAATCGTCCTCCTCCTGTTTGGAACGGGGATCATTTCGCCGTCAGTCATCCCAGGAATCGGATCGCCGACGCCGCCTGACGCACCCGGAGACAGCAGTGAGGCTGCTGGAATCGACCTCGACGCCGTCGAGGCGGAGGTCGTCGAGCAACTCGCAGCCGAGCGCGTGGATGGAAGTCCGACCATCGACGACGCGCTCATGGACTACGCGACGTACCACAACCGCGTCTTCATCGAAGACGAGTACGGCGACGGCAGCCATAGCCCTGAACGTCCGAGCGAGTTCGGCGTCAGTTGCCAGTCCGATCTCGTCAGCGCGCCGCTGTCGCCGCTCGAGGACGAGATTAACAGCTACGCCAACGCAGGGGAGGACGAACTCGCGGCGGACGTGACCGAGGTGCTGGTCGAACTCGAGTCGGTAACGGAGGAGTACGACGTGGCATCCAATGGCTTCGACCTTCACGTCGCGCCTGACGGGACGATTTACGTCTTCTACGCGGCGTGTTAGGTTCGATCCATAATTCCTACTGCGTCAGAAAGAGCGAGAGAGTGACGGCGTAAAAGCGAGGTTCGGTCCGAGCGATTACGCGGCCGCTTCGAACGCTTCGCGGAACGCGACTGCCTTCTCGCGCACGTCGACCGCCGCTTCCTCGAGTGCATCGAGTGGGTCGACACCGCTTTCGGTCTTGACCGTCAGGATCGGTTCGGTCTGTCCACCCGACTGCTCGGGATTCACGTCGTACGTTGCTGCGCTGACGTCGTCGTGTTCGAGCAGTGTGCCCTTGAGGACGTTCATGAAGGTGTGATCCTCGCCGGCGATTTCGATCGAGAGTTCAGTCTCGCTGCTCTCGGTGACCCGCAGTTCCATGCCACGTCATCCGTTCGTCGGGCGCTTGTACCTTTCGAAGCCATGTCGGCTTCTGTCGTCTGTCCCGTATCTACACCAGCCGTACGCCGTCAACTCGAGTACCCTGCTCAAGCGTATCGAGGGAACGAAAGGGAGAAAACAGGAACGGCGTGGACTGGGTGCCTGCGAGTGTGAGTGGCTTCGTCGAGTGCCCAGCAGGTCGCTCAGGCCCGCGTCCGAGCGCGTTCGGGTGCCTCGGCGCTGCTGTTCGCGTAGGCGCTGTAGGCCGACAGGCCGGCGACGACGAGGCCGGCGATCATGGTACTCGTCGCGAGGTCGGTGCTTCCCATCTCGATCACAAACGGCGAGATGAGCGCCCACAGGCCGAGCAGGACGGCGAGTGAGGCGACGCTGACGTTCGCGAGGCGATCCTTCGTAAGCCGGTAGAAGTTGTACCCGGCGAGCAGGAAGATCGCCGTTCCGACGAGCGTGTTGTTCCAGATCGCTGCCTCCGTGGACTCGATGAGGAACGGTGAGGCGACGATCCACAGGCCGACGAGTGCGGCGAGTGCGCTCACCCACTGCATCACGTCCGTGTTGATCACATCTCGGTCGGTTCGGGACGCGCTACGGTCAGTACCGCTGGCATCAGTGTCTGATCGGTCGTCTGGTGTTGTGCTCATGACTCACACGGGCTATCCGACCAGCGAGTAAAACGGCAGTGCCTGCGCCTGTCGGGACAGGAATCCGGGCCAAACGCTTTGAAATGAGCGCTCGAGGACGGGAAGCAAAAGACGGGGGACGGCGCCGCCGTGCGTGTCGATAGCGACAGAAATCCCTATACGCCCGCGGGCGAACCAGTCCCACATGCGCCCGGTTACCGCCATCTTTGCGGTCATTATTGTCGCGGTGCTTGCGCTCTCGGTCGTCGTAGTGAGCCGCCTGCACCGACCGGGCACCCGCTGGCGAGCTATTGCACAGCAGCGACTGCTCTTTGGCGTCCCGTGGGGGTCGCTCGTCGTCATCGCCATCGTCATCGCCGTCTACCTGTTCGTACAGGACGGAGTCACGAACCTCACAGACCCCGTGACGATCCCGTACCGAGCCTGGTCGTACTTCACCCCGCTCGGCCTCGTGACCGCCTCGTTCTCCCACGCCAGTCTGGGCCACCTCACCGGTAACCTCGCCGGTGCGGCGGTCGCCGCCCCGATCGCGGAGTACGCGTGGGGACACTATCCCGCGCGCGACCGGGCAGACGAACCCCGCTCGCACGATAGCGAGGGCGACAGCGACGGCGAGCGAGGCGGCGTCCGTTCCCGACTCGAGTGGCTCCGCACAACGCCCTGGGTTCGGGCGTTCGTCCTCTTCCCGCTCGCAGTCGTCGTGCTCGGTCTCGTCACGAGCCTGTTCGGACTCGGCCCGGTCATCGGCTTCTCGAGTATCATCTTCGCGTTCGCCGGTTTCGCCATCGTCCACTATCCGATCGCGACGCTGATCGCGACAATCGCTGTCCAGAGCGCACTCCTGACGGTCTCGCGGGCGCTGCAGGACGCGGTGAGCGTCTACGTCGCGACACCGAGTCCGGCGACAGCGCCGTCCTGGGCCGGCATCGCGATCCAGGGACACGCGCTTGGCTTCTTTATCGGGCTCGTACTCGGCCTGCTCGTCCTCGAGCGCCGCAACGAGCGGCCGAACCCGTTTCACCTCTGGCTCGCCGTCCTTCTCTACGCCTTCTCGAAGGGACTGTGGCAGATTTACTGGTTCGGCGAGGGGAACACGTACCTGCTCTTTCGGGGGCCCGGCGTCGCCATCGTCGTCATCCTCGCACTCGTCATCACGCTCGCGAGCGCCGCCCCGGACCGGCCGGTTCCGAGACGACCGGTTCGATCGCTCCTCCGGCGGCTGACCGGCGCTGGTAGCCGCGGTCACCGATCGAACTCCGAAGCGAGTTCCGTCAACAACGGCGGCCCAGACGCGAGCCATCGCTCACGAATCGAGCGGGTACTCGAGTTGTCCGGGGCCGGGGCCGGAGCCGATGGCGAATGCGGAGGCGGAGGCGAGTCTGAGCCTTCAGCGTCGGACATGTCGAGAGAACGCAAGGCTCGGATTCGAGAGCTGTCGATCGGCGCGACTCCAGACGACGGAGAGAAGCCACACACGCAGACGCTAGCAGGAACCACAGAGTCGAGGATGACCCAGCGCAGCGTCGCGTTTCTGGCCGTCGCGCTCGTGCTCGCCGTGCTCGCCGGGATGGCGATCCCCGTCAACCTGGCAGTCGTCGAGTCCGCAAGCGACGGGTCGGCACCCGGTGCGATCGAGATCGACGACTACGTCATCGAGTACGACGAGAACGCGTCGAACGAACTCGTCTCGGGGATCGGCCTCGACATGGCGATCGACGACTCCGGGCTGGCAGGCAGCGGCGTGATCGTCTCGAACGAGCGCCACAGCATCTGGCTCGAGGCGGTGTCGAAAGAGCAACTCGAGGCGACAGGCTCCGAGACGGTGATCGTAGGCGGGCCTGGCTGGCGAGAGACGGTCCACGTCGAGCGGACGGGCTGGGAGCCGGTCGGCGGCGAAAGCGTTTATCAGGTCTGGCTGTGGCCCGAGGGTGACGAGGAGAACCGCCAGCTAGCACACGAGTCCGACGAGTCGATGGCGGAGGCGATTATTAACGGCCGAACGGTGACGCTGGGGACAGACACCGGCGAGTTCGTTCTCGAAGTCGAGGAAATCGAGACGGAAACGACGAGTACGACGGCCGTGCCGGACGAGAACGAGGCGGTCGAAGCCGGCGGTGTGGTCTTCGAGCGAACTGAGGATGCGCTCGTGGCCTCCTCGGACGGAACGGAGGTCGTGATCGCGACGATGGAGGAACACGAGTACTGATTGACCTGGAGATGCGCGTTCCGATTCTCACACTTACACACTCACACACTCACACAACGAGCGCAATGAGCGCACCGAGCGCAACCCGCGCTCGTGTTTCGAACTCACTGAGACTCTGTTTCGTTGAACACTCGGCTCAGCGAAACACTCGCCCGTACGTTGACGTTTCACGCTGTTGCGAGCGCCTACACTATTCGTTTGCCGGCGGTAACTGGCACAACGAGGGCGAATACGGCAGTAGGTGGGTGGTATCGTTCGGGTCTGGGATGACAGGGAAACCGACGAATCGGCCACACCGTTAACCGCCACGTGGCAGACGGAAGCCGGACAGAAACAATGGCCCGGTGAGCCGTCTTCTCGACCGAGTTGAGCGCTGCACAGATGATCCACCGCGTACTGGGAACCCTGGCGTCGTCGGCGTCACAGCCTGCGGACGACCACCGGACACCGCCCGCCGTCCGACTCGCGGACGTCACACACGAGTACGGAACGGGCGGGGGCCGGTTCCGATCGGGCGACCGCCGAACCGTCACCGCACTCCGCAACGTCTCGGTCACCATCCAGCCCGGCGAAATCGTCGGCCTCGAGGGCCCGAGCGGGAGCGGCAAGTCGACGATCCTCCACCTCGTCGCCGGGCTACTCGTGCCGACCAGCGGCAGCGTCGAACTCCACGGCACGGAGCTCTCTGCGCTCTCGAATCGGAAACGAACGCGCGCACGCCGCCAGCACGTCGGAATCGTCTTCCAGCACTTCCACCTGCTTCCCTCGCTCTCCGCGCGAGCGAACGTCGCACTGCCGCTCGTCCAGACCGGTGTCTCGAAACGCAAGCGCCGACGACGCGCCACGGAACTGCTAGAGCGAGTCGGTCTCGGCGACCGAACGACGCACCTCCCCAGCGAACTCAGCGGCGGCGAGTGCCAGCGCGTCGCCATCGCCCGCGCGCTCGCGACCGACCCCGACGTCGTCATCGCCGACGAACCCACCGGCGAACTCGACACCGCGACCGGCGAGACCGTACTCGAGTTACTGACCGAGATTGGGCGCGAGCGGGCGGTCGTCCTCGCCTCGCACGACGAGGCGACGCTCGCGGTTGCGGACCGGGTGCTCACGTTGCGGGACGGACGGGTGGTTTCGGATGGTGGGTAGTCGTGGGCCGTCGGATGAGCGGGGAGGTGGTGGAGAGCGCGGAGAACGCGGTGAACGTGAGAACAGCAAGCGAGAGGACGACCCAGTAGCCGAGGCGTTCGACGCGCGCGAGACGAGCCGAACGCGCTGGATCGGCCTGGTCAGGCTCTCGGTCGCCAGGCTGTGGCGGCGAGCGACGAAGACGACCTCGGGGCGGATCGTCGCGACCATCGCCGCCGTCGCGATGACCGTCGCGTTGCTCGTGCTCGTGACCGGCATCGCACTCGCGCTCGCCGACGGTGGCACGACGAGCGAAAACGATGCCACCGCCCAGATCATGCCCGAGTCGACGGACCTCCTCGCCTCCGTCAACGGCGTCGAAGGGGCACGACTCGGTGAGACGAACGAGCGCGCGGCGACCATCCGTGACGAGCCCGGCGTCGACCACGCGAGCCCAGTCCTCATCGAACCGGTACGACTCGAGCACGACAGCGGCGAGGACAACCCCCAGACTGTCCTCCTCGTCGGCGTCGTCCCAGACGACGAGTCCCGGACCGTCGCCGGCCTCTCGACTGGGGCACTCGAGTCCGGTGACCCACACTACGCGGACGGCTCCTACACCGGGCCACAACGCGGCGAGATCGTCCTCTCGAGTGCCGCAGCCGACCGCCTCGACGCAACCCAGGACGACGACCTCGCCGTCTCGAGTTCGCAGTTCGAGGCGATGGGCGTCGAGAGCCCAGCGATCACCGTCACGGCAGTCGAGGAGCCGTCCGGCGAAAGTGACGACGAGGACACCCCCGTCGCGCTCGTCCACCTGAGCGAACTCCAGACGTTCGCGGGCGCAAGCGAGGGCGAACTCGCGGATCAGGTGCTCGTCTGGGGTGAAGACGACGCCGCGGCGGTTGCCGCGAACACGGCCTATCCCGACGAAACCGTCGATTCCCCAGACACGACCCACCCGTCGCTCCTGTTCGACGACGGACTGGCGTTCGTCACTAGCGCGCTCGCGCTGCTCGTCGGCGTCACCATCTGTGCCGCCTTCGTCGCGACGACCGCCGGCATGACCGTCAACGAAGACCGGCGTATGCTCGCCGTACTCGAGTCCGTCGGCTTTCCGACGCACAGTCGCCTCGCGGTCGTCGCGATTTCGACGCAGGTGTTGACGCTGTGCGGGGCAGTGCTTGGCGGCGTGCTCGGGATTGTGGCGATTCACGGCGTTAACAGTGCTGCGGCTGCGGGCGGCGCACCGGGTGCCGTCGCGCAGGCACACCCGCTGTTCGTCCCCTACGCCGTCATCATCGCGTTCGTCGCCGGACTGATCGCGATCCCGTACCCGCTCGTCGTCGCGGCCCGCACGTCGGTGCTCGCGGAGGTGAGTCGCTGATGGGGCTGCTCTCGCCGTTCGTCCGGACGCGGGCCGTCATCGGTATCGCGCTTGCACAGCTACGGCGGTCGCCCGGGAGAACCGTCCTCGCCGTTCTCGCGGTCACCCTCTCGGTGCTCGCGATCACCCTGCTCGCGAGCCTCGGCGTCGGCGTCGTCGAGGTCGGCGAAACCGGCCTGGACAACGCCGACCGGGACATCTGGATCTCGAGCGATCCGGTCGATCCGTCCGCGAACGGGGCTGAGAATCCGATCCCCGACGCACACGGTACGTCAGCCGCGCTCACTGAACGCGACGACATCAGCTCGGCTGCGCCGCTCGCGATGCACGAGGTGTACATCGGGACGGAGCCGGACCAACTCGAGCGCACTACCGCCGTCGGTGTCCAGGAGACGCACGACGGCTTCGACTTCGAGGCCGGCTCAGGGTTCGATCGTGCGGAGCTGCCGGACGAAGGCGAGCGGCCGACTGAACCCCAGACTGCCGAAATCGTCCTCGATCCGCAGGTTGCAGAAGACGCCGGCGCAGACGTCGGCGACACGGTCTACGTCGGGACGAGTCGCCAGACTGCGCCGGAGTACGAGTTCACCGTGGTCGGCGTCGCGTCTTACTACTCGCAGTTCCTCGGAACGCCCGCGGCGACCGTGCCGCTGCCGGACCTGCAGATCGTCGCCGGAACGACGGGAACGGACCGCGCGACGTTCATCACCGCCGACGTGGAAGACGGGGCCGACCAGGGAGCCGTCCGCGACGACCTGGCGACCGAGTACCGCGAGTACGACGTGCGGACCAGCGAGGAGCAGATCGAAGCGATGGTCGCCGAACAGCCGCTCGTCCTCGCAAGCGGGATGACGCTGGTCGGCCTGGCCGTCGTCGGCGGCTCGGTGCTCACCATCAACCTGTTCGCACTCATGGTCACCCAGCAGCGCCGCGAACTCGCCGCACTCCGGGCTATCGGACTCTCTCGCGGACTGCTCTCGGGAATGATCGCCGTACAGGGACTCGTCATCGGCCTGCTCGGCGGCATCGTCGGCGTCGCCGCGACGCCACTACTCGCGGACGGACTGAACCGCGTCGCGCTCTCGCTGGTCGGCTTCGAAAATCTGCTTCGGACGCCCGTCGAGGTCTACGTCGCCGGCTTCGCGCTCGCGCTCATCGTCGGTACCGTCGTCGCTGGCATCACCGGCTGGCGCGTCGGACGAACGCTGAAACTCGAGCATCTCGAACAATGAGTGTCGTCCAGCCAGCGCGGTAGAGACCGCTTACTCCCACTCGATCCGAAAAACCTCCGCCGCGAGTTCCTCGCTCTCCGAGGTGTGGAACTCGAAACGGCGCTCGATCGGAAATGCTGCCCGAAACGCGTGGGTCACCGTCCCGCCCTCGTCGGCCGCGTAGGACTCGACGAACTCCTGGCTGCCCTCGTTGTGAATCGTATAGGAAACGGCCGCAAGCGAGCGAGCGGCTTCGAGAAACTCCCGGTCAGCGTGGCGATTGCCGCGCTGTGCGCCGAACGGGGGATTCGAGAATACGGTTGCAGATCCTGCGGAACGCGCAAACATGAACGGAAGCGGCTGTCGCGAGACGTCAGCCCGAACCCAGTCCGTCTGTGATGCCACCCCAACGCGTGCCGCGTTCTCCCTGGCAAGTGCGAGTGCGTCGGGATCGAGGTCGACGCCGAGGACCTGCTCGGCACCGGCGAGTGCAGCTGCACTGGCCAGCATTCCAGTGCCAGTACCGAGATCGACCACCGGTCGCTCGAGGTCGTCCTGCAACCCGGCCAGATGCGCAATATGGGCCGCAATCTCCGGCGGCGTGAGATACTGCTCTAGCGATGGCGACGGCGATTCAAAATCAGCGATCGACTCGAGTTCACGCGCGAGCGTCCGCCGGGAACGACCTGCCATGCGGACAGGTCAGTCGTCGAGCGTGAAGGATCCCTCGGACCCGTTCTGGTGGTCGAGATCGAATAGGAGGCCCTCACGCTCGGCGCGTTCGGCACAGGCGGCGAGAGCGGGACGGACTTTCTCCGGGTTCGCAACGTCGTCGATGGCGACCGTGACGGTTCCTGCACCGAGGAACGACGCGGCGCGGACGTAGTCGCGGACACGGTTGATTTCGTCCTGAGTCGCGAGCGAACAGTCTTCGTCGAAGCAAGCCTCGACCGTCAGTTCGACGGGTGAAACCCCTTCGGCGGCGAACTCGCGCTTGAGATCACGGAGGTGGCCGGGCGTGGTGGACTCGAGTGCACTGGCGTCGACGGAGACGGGGGTGACATCGGCTGGTCGGCAACAGTCGATCGGAGTCTGGTAGTCGGCGGACGAGGTGGTGCTCATACAACCACATACATGAGTCGCATACAAAAACCTTTGTAAATGCTTAGTGGTAATATTTAGCGCGGAGTGCGCCGCGGTTTCGGCGCTACAATCGGGTTACACGCTTCGTGACGGAAAGTGGGAAAGTTCGAATAGAGTTAAGGAGTGGCCGTGAGAGTAATGCGTATGGAGTGTCCACGGTGTCAGGGCTCGCTCGAAGAACTCTCGCTGGGGGAGGTGTCGACCGTCTCCTGTCCACACTGTGCGTACGCGGATATTCCGGTCGAGCACGAGCGACCGCCCGAAGAGCGTGAATCCTGGCGCGACGCGTTCAACCGATTTTACGACGGGTGAGCGGTTCTGGCAGTTCTGACGGTCCTGCACTCGAGTGACATCACAAGCACCGAGAGCTGGGGTGCCGTCGAACGCGAACTGTACCCAGCACTGTGACCTATCCCAGCCGCTCAAACTGGCAGTGCAGCGCCGATCGACAGGACGCGCGAAAAATCAGGTCGACGTTCGAAACGACGCCCCGGCTTACTCGCTCGCGGCTGCGGCTTCTGCTTCGTCGTCGTCGTGGTCGATGTCTTCGTCCGAGCGGGCTGCGACGAGGCCACCGCGGGCCACGCTGTACAGCGGCTCGTTCGCGTGGGTCACGTCGCTGATCGAGAACGGGATGCTCGCGTCCTCGAGGTGGTCACGGAACAGCGCCTCGAAGCCGCTCGGGCTCGAGGTACCGCCGGTGACGACGACGGGAACGTCGAGGCCTTCCTCGACATCTTCCTCGTCGACTTCAGAGACGATGTTGTCGATGACGTAGTCGAGCAGGTTCTCGTAGTAGATCGAGAGCGCACCCTCGACGCCGCCGACGTCCGTCGTGAAGTCCAGTTCGAAGTCGTCCTCCTTGATGGAGGTGACCTTGTCGACGGGCGTACCCGTCGCGCGGGCGGCCTGCTCGTCGACCCAGTCGCCACCGCGGGCGACGGAGAACTTCATGACGGGGACCGCGTAGTAGGACAGACAGACGTTCGTCATCCCGGCACCGAAGGAGATGCCGAGACCAGTGAAATTGTTGTCCGCGAGTTCGCTGTAGATGACGGACATCCCTTCGTTGATCGGTTCGGAGTCGTATCCCATGTCGTCTAAGAACGACTCGATCGTCTTCTGGTGGTACAGCGTCGAGAGATCCGAGTCGATCGGGTCGGCCGGCGAGGAGAAGTACAGCTTCTCGTCAGGGTAGGCCGGCTCGCCGACGACCTGTTCGATGATGAGCTTCATCATCGGGATCGCGCTCTGCTCGTCGTTCGAGAGAATCCCGTGTTTCATCGGGCGGCGGGTCTCCTTGTTGAAGATGTTTGCAAAGTTCAGTGCGTCGTCACCGACGACGTACACCTTGTCGTCCTTGCGGATGTGCAGGACTTCGCTCCGCGAGAGCATCTGCTCGGCCATATCCGAGTACTCGATCTCTACGAAGGAGTTACGCTGTTGCACGAATACCGTGTCGTTCCCATCCTGTTGTGCGGACAGAATGTTCATAGTTCCGACGTCTAGGCCTTTCGCCATGGTTGGGCAAGGCGGCCGATAGATTATAAATCTATGTACCTAAAACCTACAGCCCGAAATTCACAAAGAATTTACTGCTAGAGCGCTCGACACGCCTATTCTCGGCGAACGACCGATCGAATCCGTTCAAGTACTGCGGCGAATGGCCCGAAGCGGCCATCGGCCGACTGATGCCCGCTCCCGGACGTTCCCCCAGACTCGGACTCCGCCTGTCGCTGCTCGCGCAGTTCCTTCAGCTTCGCCGTCTGATCGTCGACGGTCGAACTGGAGGTTTTCTTCTTCGTCTCGCCACCTTTCAGTCCCTTGAGCCCTTCGACCTGCGCGTCAACGCCGGTCGAGCGCGTTTTCTTCGTTCCCGCATCGGTGTCGACGGAGACACTGTCGAACTGATCCTCGGAGAAACTCAGGCGCTTGTGCTCGGTTTTCTCGACGCCACCCCAGGAGAGTTCGACGTCCTCCATCGCTTCGTCGATGTCACGCTCGATGTCCGCGTCCGTATACTCGGGACCCGTCTCCTCCTCGTCTTCGTCTTTGCCCACCTCAACCGTCTCGACCTGGCGAGCCAACTCGAGATAGTGCGCGACGAGTGCGGCTCCCGTCGAAGCCGTAATCCCAGCCAGTCCAACCGCGTAGGTCGCCGTTACCTCGACGGTGTAGTCGGTCTCGCCCATGAAGTTCCAGCTGTCGGGATAGGCGTACAGGAACCCAGCCGTTGCGACGACGGTGATCGCCGCACCGACCACCGAGACGCCGATAACGCGGCGATCAGCGGGTAAGAGGACGACGACGCCGAGGATCATCGCCGGAAGCGAGAGCATCCCGAGCGCGTACGCAGGTTGCACCCACATGAAGTACGCCGCGTCTGCTCTGCTGAACGTGCTGCTCCAGAGAAAGAGCACCAGTGCGACCACCGCCAGGCCGATCCCACCCAGGAACAGACCGAACCCGAGATAGACGTCGGTCCGGTTCTCGGGTTCGCCGATATACCGGCGGTAGAGGTCGAAGAGATAGCCGTCTGTAGACCGTTCCGCTGCCATTACCACCCCGTTTAGACTCCAGTACTATGACTGTTGGGTCGGGTTCGAAGAAAGGACAGTTCGGACGGGAAAGCAGTTTGGAAGGTAATACAGTTCGGACGGGCAACTCGAGTACAATCCATCTCCGTCACCCCAAACTGACCGACGAGTGCCGGCATCGGCGAGCACCCACGTCCGAGACGCAGTCACACGCAGAAGCGCCGCCGTTATACGTTCGTGGCCGTTAGGACGGCCAATGAGTCAGGAGTCGGAGTCAGAGTCGACGTACACCGAAGGGGACCTCCGGAACACCGGAATGCAGCTCAAGCACGACCGCGAGTGGGACTACGAACTCGATCGCATCATCGACGCCATCGAGGAACGCGACGCCGAGAAGGTCGGTCTGCAGTTCCCCGAGGGCCTCAAACGCCGCGGCCCCTCCGTCGCCGACGACCTGCGCGAACTCGCCGGCGACGACGTGACGTTCATGCTCTCGGGCCAGCCCTGCTACGGTGCCTGTGACCTAGACACCTACCTGATGAAGCGCACCGACGTGTTCGTCCACTTCGGCCACTCGCCGATGAAGAACACGGACAAGGTCATCTACGTGCCGCTGTTCTCGAACGTCGAAGTGCTCCCGATTATGGAGGAGGCACTCGAGACGCTCGAGGATCCCGAGGAAACCGAGGGCGTCGGCCTCGTGACGACGGCCCAGCACATGAACCGCTACGAGGAGATGTCGGCGTTCCTCGAGGAGCACGGCTACGAGGTTCACAGCCGCCGTGGCGACGACCGACTCACCCACGAGGGGCAGGTGCTCGGCTGCAACTACGCGAGTGCAGATGTGCCCGCGGATCAGGTGCTCTACGTCGGCGGCGGGAAGTTCCACCCGCTCGGACTCGCGATGGAACACCCAGACAAGCACGTCGTCATCGGTGATCCGGTCAACAACGTCGTCACCGTCGCGGACACGGAGAAGTTCATGAAGCAGCGCTACGCCTCGGTTCACAAAGCGATGGACGCCCAGAAGTGGGGCGTCATCTTCTGCACCAAGATCGGTCAGGGTCGCTGGGATCAGGCCCAGCAGATACTCGAGAACAACGACGACGCCTACCTCATCACGATGGACGAGGTCACCCCCGATCGGCTCCGGAATTTCGATATGGACGCCTTCGTCAACACTGGCTGTCCGCGGATCACGACAGACGACGGCCCGCAGTTCCACAAGCCGATGCTCACCCCCGGTGAGTACGAGATTGCCGTCGGGAACAAGCCACTCGACCAACTCTCGTTCGACACGTTCCACGGGACCTGGTAGTCACAGCGTTCGCTGTCACTCTGCTTCGACTCCGCTTTTTCTCGATCTGACTGCCAGAGCTGCCGACGTACCGACTGGCCAACGTTCCTACGTGCTGACTATCTCAGCAACGCAGTCGCGACCGGCGACACAGTAACACTTACCCAACCACTCCGCCCATCATCAGCTATGATCCAGAGCGACTGGGGAGACTGGCTCGTACGTGACGTCGAAGACGCCTCGCCGGACGGCGTCTCTATCTGGTATCTCGGCTGCAACGGCTTCATCCTCAAGGGGAGCGACGAGACGACGATCTACATCGATCCGTACGTCGGACTCGGCGATCCGCCGCGGACGATCCGGATGATTCCCGTTCCGTTCGACCCCGAGGACGTCGACGAAGCCGATGCTGTGCTCGCGACGCACGAACACACCGACCACGTCCACGGCCCGAGTCAGGCACCGATCCTCGCGAACACGGGCGCGACGTTCTACGCACCCGACGACAGCCTCGCGGTCGCGCGCGAAGACGAATCGTGGACTGACGAGTGGGACGTAAGCGACGACCAGTTCAGCGAGGTCAGCGAGGACGACACGTTCGAGGTCGGCGAGTTTACCGTCCACGTCGACGTGGCGAACGACCCCGACGCGAGCCATCCCGTAAGCTACGTCATCGAACACGACGCCGGCACGTTCTTCCACGGCGGCGACACCAAGCCGAGCGACGAGTTCGACCGCATCGGCACGGAATACGACATCGACCTCGGCGCGCTCGCGTTCGGGACCGTCGGCCAGATTCCGGACAAGGAAACCCGCGAACCGAAGCGAACGCGCTGGTACAACGACGAAAACCAGATCGTCGAGGCGGCCGCCGCGCTCGACCTCGACCGACTCGCGCCGAGCCACTGGGACATGTGGAAGGGGCTAACCTCGGATCCGAAAGTGCTTCACCACCACGCCCAGAGCTTCGCGTCCCCGAAGCGACTCGAGATCATCGAGATTGGCGACCGGATCGAACTCGAGTCGTAGCGACTGATCGCAGTCCCCGCTGCGCTTACTATTGGAATCTGACATCGCCAGTTCGGATGTGACGAGCCGCCGCTGCAGAAACGACTGGCCCGCCATGACTGTCCGTATCATTTATAGTAATGGTCTAGTAACGTTGGTCCCATGAGTAACACCGCCGACACGGACGACGTGGTCGAGGTCAGTGCTGACGGGCTCACCGTCCGAAAAACGTTCGCGGCGGACGAGTTTCCCGTACCTGCGCTTCGCTTCGAGATCGACTCAGAGCACGACGAGCAGGTCGCGTTTCGACTCTCCGAAGACATTCCCGAATCGTTCCCGATGGACAAGGTCGGGTTCCATCCTGAGTACTACAGCGACGACTGGACCGCGTTCCAGGACAATCGCGTCGAATTTACCCACACGATCGAGCCGGGCGAACAGCTCGTAACGGTGTATGGTATCCGAATCGACGACGAATCGGTCGTCCCCGACTTCCTCGGTGACCCCGAAATCGTCGAAGTCAGCTCCGAAGCCGACGCGAGCAGCGGCGGCGACGAAATCGACGACGCCGTCATCGACAGCATCGTCTCGGACGAGCGCACGCAGGCGGTCAAGGACATGATCGCCGGCGACTCCGGCTCAGTGCCGGGACTCGAGAGCGAACAGACCGAAGACGTGCCGGCTGCGGATGCGGCGAGCGCAGACGCCGACACCGATACCGAGGACAGTCTGGATGAGGATGAAGACGAAGACGAGGGAGACATCGAACTCGAACTCGAGGACGAAACCGACGCCCTCGATCTCACGCCCGACGGCGACGAGCCCGACATCGACGACTCCGGCGACCTCGATCTGGACCTCGACGATGTCGATCCGCTGTCGGCTACAGACGCAGACACAGATGCAGACGCAGACGCAGAGCCAGTAAACGACGACACCGACGGAGACGCCCCCGACATCGACCTCGGTTTCGACGATGACGAAATTTCGGACCTCGACGAGGACGAGACCATCTCGAGTGCCCTCAGTTCGGAAACGGCGGCCGATGCAGCGGACGAAGACGAAACGCTCGAACTCGAACCCGACGACGACGGTGACGAGCCCGGACTTGAACTCGAGCCCGACGGGGACGACCTGGAGCTGGATGCGGAATCCGACGGCGAGTTAACGGCCGTTGACGCTGAAACAGACGCGGATGTGCCGGAAGTGACGGACGAGCCTGTCGAAGAAGTGGACGACAGTGACGAGAGTGTAGAGAGTGCAGAGAGTGGCGATGTCGAAGAAGTCGACGAAGGCGAGGAAGACGAGGAAGACGACGAAACCGTCGACTTCGGTGGACAGGAGGAGACGGACGACGTGGACACCGATGCTGCTGAAACTGACGATGCACCCACTTCCGAAGACGACAGCACCGAATTCGGCGAGGAAGACGACGGAGCGGATTCCGACGACTCTGTCGGTGGCGGTGTCGATATCGACGACGGCGACGACAGCGACAACGCCGTAACCGCCGACGACACCGACACGGCACCCGCTACCGAACCGACAGACACCACGAGCCTCGTCAGCCAACTCGCAACCGAACTCCGAACCGACGACCTCGCTGACGACGACCGCGCGGCCATCCGCGAGGCGCTCGAACTCGAGTCCGACGACGCGAGCGACGATGAGGAGACGGACACGACCGACGCGCCGCCCGCCAGTGCTCAGCAGGCAAAGCTCACCCACCTCCAGACCCGCGTCGAAGAGGTCGCCGCCTACACCGACGCACTCGAGTCCTTCCTCGGCGAAAACGGTACCGACGAGCAGATCATCGAGGAATTCCGCGGCGAACTCGCCGCGTTCGAAGACGACCTCACCTCGATGACCGACCAACTCGAGGCCACCGACTCGCAGGTCGATGCACTCGAGACCGAAGTCGAGACGCTTACCGAGTGGACGACCGACCTCGAAGACGGTCTCGCGTCGACCACCGACGAGGTCGAAATGCTCGACACCCGAACCAAGCGCATCGATGGCGACGTCGACGACGTAATTGCTGACCTGGAAACGGTTGACGCAGACGTCGAGCAACTCGAGACGGATCTCACGTCGGAACTCGAGGAAGTCGACGGTGCTGTCGACAGTGTCGATAGCCGTGTCGACGACCTCGAGTCGACAGTTGACAGTCTGGCAGCGGACCTGCAGACTTCGGTCGACGATCTCGGCGACGATATCGACGCCGTCGAGGAGGACATCGAAGCCGTCGAAAACGATGTGGAAACCGTCGCAGATGATGTTGATTCGGTCGAAGATGACGTCGACCGCGTCGAGCGCGGCCTCAACAATGTCCGTGATGACGTCACCGAGATTCAGGAGTGGCGCGACCAGCTCGGCTCGATGTTCTCAGATACCTGAACCGAAGTGGGCGAACACGAGCACTAACACCAGCGCCAACACGAACTACTGACCGGCTATCATTTCACCGAACCACAACGACACACGCGGCTATTTTCCGGTGAAACGCAACTCGTTTATCTCTCGCCGGGCGAGAACCCGTCGATGGGCGAGACGATTCCGATCGCAGTTCCTCGCAAAGGACGACCACTCGAGTCGGTACTCGATCGACTCGCGAGCCGACTCGGTGTCCCGGCTCTCGCAGACGAGATCACGTCGACGCTTCGCCACGAAAAGGCCCTGACGAAGGGGTCGCTGGATCCAGACGAGGAGAACGTCTACCATCGTCTCGCAGAGTACAGCACGGTCGACGACCCGACCGCGCCGGAGTACACGCTCGTCCGGGATACGCGCGCCGGCAAGCCACGGCGGATCGTCTTCGATAGCGTGACGATTCCGCTCGACGGTGCGGACGGGATCGCCCGTGACAGCGCCAGTGACGAGGCGTCGATCCAACTTGTCGGCCGCGAGGAACCGTTCCGCGCACTTCGGACCCACGAGTTCGCACTCGGGTTCGACAGCGCTGATCTCGTGCTGGAGGAGGTTGTCGACCTCCGGCCGGACCCACTCGGTCGGATCGCCGATATCAACGCCCGAATCGACCCCGCTGAGTCCGACGTTCGCGTCGTCACCGGCCTCGGCGACACGGTCTATCACACGCTGATGGGCAGTCCCGAGACAGTCCCCGCTGCGACCGCCCTCGACCGCGAGTATCTCGCCGACTACGAGGGCCCGCTCTGTATCGAACCGCGGTACGAGCGTCTGGTCCGGGCCGTCCTCGGAACCAGCGTGCTCGAAGACATCGAGTTCCACTACCCCAACGAGGGCCGCGAAGAGGAGGCCGCCATCGCAGACACCGGCCTCGGCGTCTACCTCACCGTCACCGGCTCGACCGCCCGCGAGCACGGCCTCCTGCTTGGCGAACAACTGTTCCCGAGCGAGACGGTACTACTCGAGAGCACCCCCGAAGTATCCGACGAGGTCGCAGCCGTTCGGTCGCTGTTGAACGGCGGTGATCTCGAGACGGAACTCGCCGTCGAGCAGTGATTTGCTTTCGGATATATTTCCTACTGGTTCGTTCTTGAACCATACTCAGACGTAGTATATCAGGGTTGGATGAGGAATATGCCCGCAGAGAGGATATCAAAACTGGGAACGGTAGAGTGCATCGCGAATAGACATAAGTAAAACGTGTACTCATTCACGGTCCACGAACGGTACCGTCCGAGTGAGTGTGTGATTCGTTTACCGCCTCCCAATCAGTGATCTCCATCACAGCGTTGTTCTCCATATCAATATCAACGGTATAGGCGGGTGGTTCAGTAGCATGTGGTCGGACTATGACGGACGCCCGATCCTCAGCATAATTCTGATCACGATCAATTCGGACACTATCCTCGGAGGTGGATTCGATGTGTATTCGATTCTCACTGTCGGCCGTACCGTTGAGCCATAACCGATCTGTCTTCCAGTCAATTTCCTGAATTGGCTGGAAGGTAATCTCATAGTCGCCTCTATCCGCAAGGTACTGCTGAATGGGATCCTGCTCAGTAGCGAGCGAAATCGCCTCCGCTCGTTGCTGATCAGTGAATGGGGTGGTTTGTTCAGTACTAATCTCATACTGTCCGGGAGCAGTTTCAACGAGTTCAACTGCGGTCACGGTAGACAACTCATTGGTAAGCACGTACGTTTCATCCCCATCCGTTACTGTGATGTTTTCGTCGCTGATCTGGAATTCTGTGGCAGGTTGTCCATCCGGTAGAATACCAGTCATCCCAACCACTGTTCCGGCACCGGCTAGAATAGCCCCTATTACTACCAAGCTAGTCAGCAGTATCACGGTGCGCCTTACGTCAGTAGTCACACAACAGCAATCGATGAAACACCTGATAAGCGATGTGATGAAAACAGGTTGAAAACCGATGAAATGCATTTCACCGAGTTACATCGGCTTTTCACAAGTATTTCACATGGATGAACCAACAGTTTCATAGCAGATAGCAGTTCACAAAACCCATGCGTATGACATCCCTCCACGGTACGCAATTACTTGCCGCCGTCGCATTTCTTGCAGCGACTCTTGTCCTCGCTGTTCAATTGATCAACCCGACCCCCGTCCAGGTTTCAATCGCGAACGATGGATCACAGGTTGTCGAACTAAGCAACCAGTTCCAGTACCGAGAGGTAGGGGTTATCGCAGTTTCGGCGTGTTTACTTGGTGCTAGTGGAATGTATCTCGCCGTTAGCACACGCCGAGAACAGACGGAACCCGCTGCTGTAACTCACAGTTATTCATCCCCGTTAGCGGACGGAACCGAAAACCCCGCAATGGATAGTTCCAACTCGAGTCCACCAACCGCAGAAGAGATCGTGGAGAGTCATCGAGAAAAGCTAGATAGGATAGCAAACCGACTTAGTGACAACGAAGAGGAAGTGTATACCGTCGTTCTGGATGGCAATGGAAAGGTACAACAACGAACAATCACCGAAGACACCACACTATCAGAAGCAACTGTGAGTCGAACGCTCGATACACTCGAAACGAAAGGGTTAGTCGAGCGAAAGCGACGTGGAATGGGAAATGTCGTCGTCCTCAAAGAGCTAGCTGCATATAAGTAGTCAACTTGTGGAGTCGGTGAGGGATATCGTTGATTTCCCCATACGTTCCACTAATTTGGGAAGGGGCTAAATTGTATTCAGATCCTTTCCAATCAAGAACTATCTACTCTTTCACATAACAGTGGCATGAGAGCGGTTCACGACGGGAGAACGTTTGGTCGATAGTCCCGACCTACCGGCAGTACTGCCACACACCTGCTGGCGTGCTACCTCCATTCTCCCATCAAACTCGCTCTCAAGATAGCGTGATTGAAATGAGATACAAACTAACGACAATCGCGATCGCTGCATTGCTTATAATCAGTGTAGGAACCGCCCTGGCAGCGGCAACAACGACGAGTTCAACAAATGAGTCGCTTCAAAACGAAGTAACGCTAGAAAATCACGACGTTTCGGTCGTTGACCCGCATGAGGCACTAACTGCAGCGGACGTTAACACAGCCGTTGAAACGTCTTGGAACAGTGATGAGGTGATGAACTACTTCGATGACGATGAGGCAATTCATTTCGAAGTGTGGGCACCACAGTCGGATGAACAGCGGGCTATTGTTTCGCTTGCATCAGCCGAGGAACCAGACCAAACTCGGGTCCTCGTAAACGTTCACTTTGGATCAGAGCACATTATTGACATCAAAGAACCCCAAATACTGAACGAATCAACCATGCAGTCAATCGAACAGACTGACGACGGTGATCGTTCCACGGACGAAGATACCCAGCACGAACGAGTTGAAAGTCAGCAAGGGACGCTGTCTGAATCGACAAGTCACAGCACGATTTCTTTCGAAATAGAGGCAGAGACCGTCGACACGCAAGAAATAGCACTTCAAAAAGAGGGCTAAAAGCAGATTGTTGTGGTAAATAATTGGGTGAGGGATCAAGTTTCTAGGTTGCCTCTCTGAGCTGGGTAGGTGAATATAATAAACACCGCCACTAGAGCGGTGAGGATATAATCAGGCCTACTGTATCGCAAGTCTCGCACCCCAATTCAGTATATCTATATTTGGTTTATTGGTTCGATCTAAGACAGCGCTAGTTATCACGGAGTGATTGCATTCAGGAATAGATAGTAGTATTTCCCTTTCTAAAGAGACATCGAATAAATGTTGTCCAGATACGTCTCTCGAACCCGGTCTCCCCAGTTGTGGGTGTACGTATCGATCACGTCACCTGCGACATCGCCTCGCAGATACTGTACAGTCCCCCGATCGCCCGTTCGATCCCGGAGGTGCGTGGTGAAGAAGTGCCGAAAGTAGTGTGGTGTGACGTTCTCGGTCGTCCCCCCGCCAGTCCGGTACCAGCCGTGCTCACGGGCGTGTTTCTCGACGATATAGCGAACGTCTGAGGGCGTGAGGCGTTCGCCCCACGAATCTCTGGTGTCGAGAAACAGCGGCTCTGCGGGTGAGAGTGCATCCGGGCGAATCGCGAGCCAGGACTCGAGTTCCCCTCGCAACTCGTTGTCGACGGGAATCACCGTCTCACGCTTTCGCTTGTTCGACGCCGTCCGTTCCTCCCCGTTCGTGACCGCGCCGCGGGAAGGCTCGTCGGAGACGTACACCGACGAGGGTCGGCGATCGAGTTCGACGCGTGGCGTCCACTCGAGTGCAACCGCCTCGAAGTCAGCGTTGAGATCCCGCAGGTCGAGGTTACAGAGCTCACCGACACGCATCCCGGTCTTCAGCAGTGTAACGACGACGGCACGCTCCAGGGGATGGGAGATCGAGGCCACGAACGACCGCATTTCGCCGATAGAGAGCTCTCGTCTGGTCGGATTTGTGTCGATGGATTCGGACAGTTCCTCCATGACAAGCGCCATCGGGTTCTCCTCGAACGCGCCGACGCGGTTCATGTAATCGTAGAATCTGTTGAGATAGGAGGCGTAGGTGGCGATCGTGCTCGGTTCGAACTCGCCGCGCAGAGAGTGAATCCAGGCCATGCAGGCCCGCCGATCCGCGTCGGAAACCGCCTCCACGGAGGCAAACTCCTGGCCGAGGAAGGTCTCGAACTGCCGAAGAACTCGCTCGTAGGCCTCGAGCGTCCGTTCGCTCTTGCCGTGATAGCGCTGGTCGTCGAGAAAGTAGGCGATCGGCTCGTCGACGTCCTCGACCTGCCCGGTCGCGTCAGTTGCCATCGCCACCACCGGTTGTCGTGTACCCGCCGTGGCGACCGCTGTATCGAATTCGGTTGTCAGACTGGAGTTGCTCGAGTGTGTCATCGAGTCGCGATTCAATGTCTTCGCTGACCGCGTCCAGGAGCTCGTTCCACGAATACGTGTCAGTAGAGAGTAAATTAAGGACCTGTGTTTCGAGGGCGTTACCCCCAGGGTCTGACCCCTGAGAAGAGGGTTCCTCTGAGGCGGGTTCGAACCCCTTTCGACCGGCCTGTACCATCGTCCGAACGAACTCGCTCTGGCTCATGTCGAGTTCGTCGGCGTGTGATTGCCATTCCTCCTTCTGATACGCCGGGACGTATGCTTTGACAGATTTTCGAGAGGTGTCCACAGAGTCGCTCATACAGCACCCATCAGTCGCCGTGATATTCAAGGTTCCCATTAGTAGAGCTAAGTGAGTTTATCTCCATTCTCGTCACCAATAATGCGACAGTTATAGTGACACTGACTAGGATTAGTCTCTATGAAACCCCACTAGTTGAGATACAATATACCCAGATGTATGCCTACCAATTCAGATATACTCTCAGGAGGGAAGTGAAGGATAGCAAGCTACTGGCGCCTGAAGAACACACGTTTTCTGATAGGATCGGAGAAATTCGCTCGAGTTCGGGAGCCAAACACAGCGAGACTCGGCACGGACTCGCGACTGTACTCGAGTCCAATCTGGCACCCATTCCTGGTGCGTCCAGATGCGAAGTGATCGTGACGGAGTGACTGCGATCGCACTGATTGAGTGGACCGCGGACAGTGGCAAGTTGGGTATCGAAGTATCGACGGGTGGACTCGAGTACGGCCCCACTCCAGCAGCCGAGTTATCGCCACGGCTGGCGGTGGGGGTAAGGGACGGAACGGACACGTCATCGTCTGAGCGAGCACTATAGTAACAACTGAAACTGTTTACACGCTAATCGCACAGCCTTCGTGCGATTGGGTGTGCACTGACTTTCAGTGGCTACTATAGCNCACTATAGTAACAACTGAAACTGTTTACACGCTAATCGCACAGCCTTCGTGCGATTGGGTGTGCACTGACTTTCAGTGGCTACTATAGCAATCGATCAAACAGCACAGGAATGTGCCTGAATGCCAGGCCAGTCCGGCAAACGAGTGGGGCAAAAGTTGCACAGCAACGGTGTGGAACACCAGTGAGCAACTCTCGGTGGAGACGATAGGAGCCACTGACAGTCAGTACACACCCGATCGCAAGACAGCTACGTGAGCAGTGTGAATCGTTTCAGTTGGTACTATAGCGAGCTCAGTACCGAGAGACACAACAAATCAGCACTCGGTAGCCCAGGACAGCGAAGAACTGTGCGGAGGCGACGGACACCGTGAGTTCGCCGACTGCTGGCACAGCAAAACGCTGTCGACAGAGTACAGCAGTAGTGAGGATGAATCATGATAGCAGACTACTATCGAGACTTACTGGGAAAGAGAGCGCCCGACACACCCGCGCCTGCAGGACGGTCTTCAGACCGGTCTCAGACGGTGAGTTGCGTAGAAAGTGTGTCTTCTTCGGTAGTTCAGTAGGGGCGTCTCAGAACGCTCTGAGAGCGGCGTAGAGCGGGTTTCGATGATGTGGTGTGTATTGAGTTAGGTAGCCCGTTCACCCGCTCTGGCACTAGCTCTCGGGAGGAATTGGTGGACGATATGCGGTTATCGGCGGTGATGTCGCAAACAGCCGTTCGTGGATTCGGCAACTGTGTCTCGTGAGGCCGGTTGGTCGTGGTGTACTCGAGTACACTGTCAGGACAGGGGATTGACTGTTGAAGCGAGGGGATAGAGCAGAATCGGTCTGTCTGTGTTGCCGAGAGCCGAGAGAGCTGTGGAAGAGATTCGTCGATGGCACAGAGCACGAAGAGGCTGAGTGGCGTCACTCGAGGAGTTCCACTCTCAGTCACGGAGCGGTAGAACCAACTGAAACTGGTCGTACACTTCCCTCAGGGTACACGGTTCTCACTCGCCGTACTCGCTCTGAACCGCGTTTCCCTGGTGTGACCGGGTTCGTACTGGCCGTCAGCGACTGCGGTGGTGTTACCGCGATAGTTCTGGTCACCAACCCGAACGACAGGGATGCAGGACTGTTGTGGTGAGGTGGATAAGCTGGGAGTGGCGGCGATACAGAGCTGGAAACACAATGTTATGAGACAACATACAACACTGTGCGGCGACATATATCAGTCGCATAAATTCTATAGTGCTATATCTAATCTTGGGTGTACTGGCTACGGTATGAGACTCGAAGAACAGGCCCTTAGGCGTGACAGACACCGAAAGCAGTGAAACGGGGCTAGTAGTCGGGTGACAACTAAACCGAAAATCGCCTGCAACCCAGTCAGTGCGTCGCCGTTCGAACGTCGTCGACGTGATAGAGGTCCTGCTGAAGCCCCTCGCCGTCACACTCCTCACCCGGACATTCGTAGTGCCACCCGTCCTGGGTCGCGGCCGCTTCACGGAAGCGGTCGCCACAGACCTGGCAGAACAGTTGTCCCTTCTGACAGGTGTCTCGGTGAAGTTCGAGCGCGAGTTCGGTCTGGAACGACTGGTTGCAGTCGCGACAGGTGTGCATATTATGTCTGACGCGAGCATCCCTCAAAACTGCTTGGGTATTTTTATTCCGGCCATATCGGACGTGATACGGCACCATGGCGTCGATTTGGTCGCAAGCGTCGCGGAAGAAAAACAGACAGAGCACGAAGAATTCCTGGCTTCGATGGAACTGTTCGCTGTCAAGATGTGTGCTGACAGCAGCTAAAAACAGCCAATGTCAAAAGCAGTCAGCAGAGTGGTAAACAGAAACCCGGAACTGAGTAGTTTACTCGTCCTGACCGAGAATGCCGCGCTGGGTCATCGCGGCAGGATCGAGCACTTCGTCGGCTTCTTCTTCTGAGAGGTAGCCCTTCTCGAGTACGACTTCACGAACGGTCTTGTCCTCTTTGAGCGCGGTCTTTGCGACCTCGCTGGCCTTGTCGTAGCCGATGTGGACGTTGAGCGACGTTGCCATCGCCATCGACTGTTCGACCTGGTTTTCACAGAATTCCTCGTTGGCCTCGAGTGGGTCGACGAACCGCGTGGCGAAGACCTGGCTCGCGTTCGAGATGAGTTCGGCGGACTCGAGGAAGTTGTGCGCGAGGACGGGCTTGTAGAGGTTGAGGTCGATCTGGCCCTCCGCTGCGCCGGCGGAGACGGCGGCGTCGTTGCCGACGACCTGCTTGTGGACCTGGTTGACGGCTTCGGCGACAACCGGGTTGATCTTGCCGGGCATGATCGAGGAACCGGGCTGGTTCTCGGGCTGCTCGAGTTCGCCGAGCCCGTTGCGTGGCCCGGAGGCGAGCAGGCGCAGGTCGTTCGCGATCTTGTTCAGCGAGCCGGCAACGACGCGGAGCGCACCGTGGGCTTCCGACATTGCGTCGTGGGCGGACTGTGCCTCGAAGTGATTGTCCGCCTCGCGGAACTGGACGCCGGTCTCTTTCGTGATGTACTCGGCGGCGCGGCCGGGGAACTCTTCGTGCGTGTTGAGCCCTGTTCCGGTTGCAGTGCCGCCGAGTGCGAGTTCGGCGAGGTGCTCGCGGGCCTTGTCGACGCGGGAGAGTCCTTTCTCAACCTGCGTGCGATAGCCGCCGAACTCCTGGCCGAGCGTGACTGGTGTCGCGTCCTGCAGGTGGGTTCGGCCCGTTTTGACGACATCGTCGAACTCCTCTTCTTTCGCTTCGAGCGACTCGCGGAGCGTGTCGAGCGCAGGGATGATGTCCTTCTCGACGGCTTCGAGGCTCGCAACGTGCATCGCGGTCGGGATAACGTCGTTGCTCGACTGGCCGTAGTTGACGTGGTCATTAGGGTGAACGACGCGGTCGCCGATCTCCGCGCCCATAATCTCAGCGGCGCGGTTCGCGATGACCTCGTTCGCGTTCATGTTCGAGGACGTGCCAGAGCCGGTCTGGAAAACGTCGACCGGGAACTGATCGTCGTGCTCGCCGGCGATAACCTCATCTGCTGCCTCGATGATCGCCTCGGCTACGTCGTCTTCGACCAGTCCGAGGTCGCGGTTTGCCTGCGCGGCGGCCTTCTTGACGACGCCGAGTCCGCGGACGAATCGGCGGCTGAAAGAGATGCCCGAGATCGGGAAGTTCTGGATTGCTCGCTGGGTCTGTGCGCCCCAGTAGGCGTCGGCCGGAACCTCCATCTCGCCGAGGCTGTCCTCCTCGATTCGGAACTCGCCGTCGTTGCTGTCGTCGGTACCGTCAGGTGATCCCATACGCTGAGCCTTGCGTCCGGTCAGGTAAAATCCACCGAAACGCCGAGGTCGTCGGACTCCGCCCGCTCACGGAGTGCCGTCTGGAGTCGCTCACGACACTCACCGTGGACGTCTCGCGCATCCCCGAGTTCCTCGTCGTAGATCGTCGGCGTGCCGCGAACCATCGTCCGCGAACTCGCCGTGTCGATCACGAGGGAAGCGAGACCGAGTCGGCGCTGGAAGATCGAGCGGCGCGTCGATACCGTCTGAATCCGGTAGTAGGGGATCACGGTCGTCTGGCGCTTCCAGAAGCCGCGCCGAACCACGAGGTGGTCCTCACCGACGTAGTAGCCGAGGTTGACGTAACGCAGGTGTGCCGCCGGCGGCACCGCCACGAAGACGACGGCCGCGAGGTACCAGCGCTCGAGTACGGTCACCTGCGTGATCCCGAACGCGATGGCGACGATGACGCCGGCGATAATGGAGTAGCGCGCGAGGTAGCGCCGACGTGCAAGCTTGGGAAGCTGTTCGAACTTCGGCGTCTCGACGCCAGTCAGGTTCTCGGTGAACGTGTAGACGCGCGCTTTCTCGGCCAGCGGGACGGCAGACTGACTCCCGCCGTTGCTCTCGGGGCCGTAGCCGGCGGTCTCGACCCAGAGGCCGGCGTAGCCGATCAGCCGCTGAAGCGGATTGTCCGTAACCGTCACGGACTGGACCTTCTCGGCCGGGATCGAACCGCTGTAGCGCTGGAGTAGCCCGCGCTCGTAGACGAAGTCCTCGTCGACGCGTCCGAGCCGGAAGTCGTAGTACGTCGCAAACGTGTACGCCACGCTCAGGACGTACGTGATGACGATACCGTTGATCAGCGAGACGATCGTCAGGATGCCGTAGTTCGTGGGCGTCCCGGTTCCGAGGTCCTCCGGGCCGCCGACCGGCTGTGCGACCGTCACCAGGTAGTCGAAGACCAGATCGGTTCCCAGGAAGAAGACGAAGAGCACACCCGCAACCGCTGCTGCTCGGATCGACGTGAACGAGTAGAGCAGCAACTCGCGAGCCTGCAGGTCGAACAGCGGCTGTTTCTGTGGCTGGCCGAATTCGTCGAACTCGTCGCCGTCATCATGCTCGTCAAATCCGGCACCGTCGTCGAATTCATCGACCGTATCGTATGCATTGTTATCGACCGCATCGGCCGGTTGCGGCCCGATACGGTCGTGACCCGCCTCAGATCCGACTTCGGCCGCCGACTCGGAGTCGGGAGCGCAAGCGCGATCCGTGTCCGGGCTCGGTTCCGACCCCAGGGACGACTCTGGATCCGACTCCAGATCTGAACCCGAACCGGACTCGAGTGGATGATCCCAGAGGTCGTCCTGTTCGCGTTGGTCGCGTTCGTCGGGTTGGCCCTGGTCGCGGTCACGTTGGTCACGGCGCTCACGCGAGTCTGGCTGTCGAGAGGCGTCGGTTGGGGCTGGGGTTGAACTGCTGTCAGCGTCGGCATCGCTCGCAGTGTCATCGGCTTCGTTCTCGTTCTTGCTCTCGTTCTCGCTCTCAGTGTCAACGCCAGCCGCTTCCGCGCCTGCTTTCCCGGCTCTGCGGCGCTCGCGTGCGGCAGCCGTTCGGCGGCGAATCTCGCGCTGGAGACGGGTTGCTTCGGCTTCGCTGACGAAGTTCAGGGTCGCTTCGCTGGCGCCGCCGCCAGCGGTCTCGATCGAGACGATTGCGAGATCGAGCAGCCGCTGGAGGACGCCCTGTCTGATGTCGACGTTCTGGATGCGTCCGTAGGGAATCTCACGGGAGCGGCGGGCGAACACGCCTGACGAGACATCGACGGTGTCGTCGGTGACCTCGTAGCCGAAGCGGTAGTAGTAGGCGATCCCGTAGGCGACGCCCGCAAGAAAGCCGAACGGAGCGGCGAACGGCACCCAGGCGCCGCTGATCGGGTCGAAGGCTCCTGCCAGCACGATTAGGAGGACGACCGGAATCCAGAGCCAGAGGAAGCCGTACTGGAGGGCGTACGTAACCGCGCTGAGCGGATGGAGTCTGTTCATAGTCGGTGCCATAGCGATCAGACCGCGTCGTCGGCCTCGCTCTCGACGGCGAGGTCGCGGAGAGTATCCTGTAGCTCACGCGCTCGATCCGGCGTCAATCCCGGAATCCGAACGTCGGCGTTTCGCGACCCGGCCGTGTAGACGACGACACTCGAGAGGCCGAGTGCGCGCTCGATCGGGCCGAACTGGGTGTCGACGTGCTGGACGCGCACGAACGGGACGGCGGTTTCGACGAACGTGATGACACCCCGTTCTAAGTAGAGCGCGTCGGGCTGGAGTTCGAACTGCCAGACCTGGTAGAGCCGAACAGCGTAGGCGAGTCCGAGGGCGATTCCGACGACGACGACGCCAACCTGGGCGGCGGTCGGGATCTCGAGGAGCCACGGGTCGATGGCGGCGAGAACGATCCCGAGGATGATCGCCAGAATCGCAGCCTGGGCGATCCAGAGCAGTCTAATCCGGGGGTGTAGTGATTCCATAGCAGTATCCTATCAGGCGAGCAGGAGAATCCTACGGTTCTGTTCCGATCGGTGAGTGTTCACTTGAGGGAGGTCTACTCGGCCTCGTCCTACTCTCCACCGTGCTCTTCGTACTCCTCCGGCGTGTACGTCGAGAGCTCGAGTGCGTGGATATCTGTCGTCATGTGGTCGTCGAGGGCGTCGTAGACCTGCTGGTGTTGCTGGACCAGCGTCTGGCCCTCGAAGGCCGGCGAGATGACCGTCGCCGCGAGGTGGTCCTCGTCGTGTTTGTCCCGGGCAGGTCGCACCGTCGCGTCGGCGTCCTCGAGTTCCGATTCGATCAGGTCCGCGACGTCGTCAGGGTTCATAGATGACAGATTGGGCGCTCGCGGCAAAAGCGCCCCGGTCGGCAGTGAGTCTGGAGTCGACTCACGGACACCAGTGTTGACTCGCGGCCACCAGTCGGCGACTTTATGCTGCCCGCGTTCCAGTGCCGTGACGAACATGTCACTGGCAGCCGAGACGCGCCGCGCGGTCGAGGCCCATCCGTTCCTCGTGACGGCGCTTCGTGCGGGCGTCGTAAACTACACTGCCGCCGCTCGGTTTCTCTCGGGCGACGAGCGCGATGCAGCGACTGGCGAGAGCAGCGATGGAATCGGCGACATCGACGGCGACATCGACGCCATCGCCACCGCCCTCCGACGCTACGCCGAGGAACTCCCCGCCGCAATCCACGACTCCCGCGACGTCAGCGTTCGCATGGAGAGCAGCATCGGCACTGTCGACGACCCTGGCTCAGCGCTCGTCACCGTCGGCGGCACCGCGTTCGGCTCCAACGGCGGCGACCTGACCGCGATCTACGCTACCGGCGCGGTCGACGCCGCCGCGTTGGCGACCACACTCGAGTCCCTCGCCATTGCGGAGATCAAACCGGTGGCGGCCGCTGTTGGCAACGGAACGCTGATCGTGATCGTCGAGCGCCGGGAGGGTGCGAACGCGGTGCGGACGGTGGAGGGGGCGCTGGAGCGGGTGCCGGCGACTGAATAGTTTGGTGTCAGTCCGCTAGTCTGCTCACAGTGAAAACGCTCCGACGCCGCTGCAATTCTTCCATTGACAGCGTTTAACTACGGGCCACGGGTACACTGTCCTAATGACCCTGTACGTGACGAACACGTTGACGGGCGAAAAGGAGCCGTTCGAGCCACAGGACCCCGAGAACGTCTTGCTCTACTACTGTGGCCTGACGGTCTCCGACCCGCCCCACCTGGGCCACGCGCGGTCGTGGGTCCACGTCGACGTCATGCACCGCTGGCTCGAGTACCGCGGCTACGACGTGCGCCACGTCGAGAACTTTACCGACATCAACGAGAAAATCGTCGCCCGCGTCGGCGAGGACGACCTCGGTGAGGGCGAAGCCGAGGTCGCAGAGACGTACATCGAGCGCACGCTCGCGGACATGCGCTCACTGAATCTCCTGCGGGCGGAGGTCTACCCGCGCGTCTCCGAGCACATCCCTGAAATCATCGACCTCGTCGAGACGCTCGTCGAGAAGGGCTACGCCTACGAGTCTAACGGCTCGGTCTACTTCGACGTGAGTAGTTTCGAGGAGTACGGCAAGCTCTCGAACCAGGAACTCGACGAAATCGAATCCCAGGGCGACCCTGACGAGCGCTCGGAGAAGCGAAATCCCGCTGACTTCGCGCTCTGGAAGGCCGACGGCGTCGAACCCGACGATATCGAGGAACATCGCCACGAGGGCGCTGCACCCGCCGAACACGCCTGCGAGACCGCGCTCACGTGGGACTCGCCGTGGGGCGAGGGCCGCCCCGGCTGGCACATCGAGTGCTCCGCGATGAGCACGACCCACCTGGACGACACGCTCGACATCCACGTCGGCGGGCGCGACCTCGTCTTCCCACACCACGAGAACGAAGTCGCCCAGTCCGAAGCCGCGACCGGCCAGCAGTTCGCGAACTACTGGCTCCACTGCGAACTGTTCCAGATGGCCGACGAGAAGATGTCTTCGAGTCTCGGCAACTTTGTCACCGTCGACGAGGCGGTCGACCAGTGGGGAACGAACGTCATGCGAACGTTCCTGACAGCCGGCTCGTACAACAGCCAGCAGCTCTACTCGGACGAGACCATCGCCGAGGCCGAGGAACGCTGGGAGCAACTCGAGCGCGCCCACGAGACGGCTGTCGAAGCCCTCGACTCGCCAGCGGCGCGAACGAAAGTCGAAGACGGCGACCTTCGGACGGCCGTCGACGAGGCTCGCGAGGCGTTCACGACAGCGATGAACGACGACTTCAACACGCGCGAGGCACAGTCTGCGCTGCTGTCGGTGGCCTCGGCGATCAACGCCCACCGCGAGGACCGGGATGAATACGACTACCGCGGCCTCCGCCGCGCCGTCGACACACTCGAGGAGCTCGGCACTATCCTCGGCCTCTCCTTTACCGGCGACACCACCGGGAGCGCTGCGCTCGCGGGCGACGTCGTCGATCTCGTCCTCGACGTCCGCGAGCAAGAGCGTGCAGACGGCAACTACGAGCGCGCCGACGACCTGCGCGACGAACTCGAGTCGCTCGGCGTCGAGGTGCAGGATACGGACGAGGGGCCGACGTACCGATTGCCGTCGGGCGAGTAGGGCGGCTTCGTCACCCGAGGCGAGTAGATTGGTCATCGGTAGGTCGGCCACGGGATGGCAAGGACCGCTCTTTTGCGAGTGCTCGTCGTTTCGCACGTATGGACAGACGCGAGTTCGTCGCCGCAGGGGCGGTCTGCGGACTCGGACTCATGGCCGGCTGTCTCGACGACGCGCTCGCAGACATCACCTCGTTCTCCGCCACACCCGCGGTCGTTTCAGACGATGCACTCGAGGAGACCGGCTACGCCTATCAGGGGACCGAGGAAGTCGTGGAGACGCGAACGGTTGCCCGACAGACCGTCGAGGCGACGAATTTCGCGAGCGAGTACGCGCGGACGATGGGGATGCTGTCGGCCGTACTGGGCGATGGACCGGCGGAGGCAGACGCGGGACTGTTCGGTGTCGCGACGACGCCACAGGTAGGGATGCTCGGCGAGGAGTTCAACCCAGTTGCCGAGCTGTCGACCGCTGAGATCGCGCGACGAGTGGAGAACCAGTTCGACGATGTGACGCTCGACGACGAGACGGTCGTCGACGAACGGACTGTGGAGTCGCTCGGCGAGACGGTCGTACTCGAGACGTTCGAGGGTGAGGCGTCGATGTACGGCGCGGACGGCATTCCAGTTCGTGCCGATGTTTCGAAGTTCACCCACGACGGCGATCTTCTCGTGGTCGCCGGTGCGTATCCGGACGCGCCAGAAGTCGAGCAGTTCCAGGACGAACCGGAGACGGAACGGATCGACACGCTCGTAGGGGGACTCGAGCACGACGCAGATGCGACTGTTGAGATGGTCGACTGAGAGTGGTTGCGGACAGCGTACGTGAGGAGTGTGACGGCAGTTACAGCCTGGCTACAGGCCAAGTGCCGTCGCGATCGAGAGTCCGCTCGCGAGTGCGCCGATGAGGTAGCCACCGATTGCGCCGCCGTTGAGCAGCGGGAGTCCGGCGTGTGCGCGTCCGCGGACGACCATCGCCATGAGTACGACGAGGCCGGCAATCGTGCCGACGATCGCGCCGAGTGCGGGAAGGTTGAGCGCGAGTCCGGGGACGTCGAGCGTGCCCGCATCGAGGAAGTAGGCCGCGCTGACGACGAGGATGGTCGGGATCACGGCGTCGCCGAGGCCGATGAACAGGGCATCGCGCTGTGGTTCTGGTGCGGGTTCGTTGGCTACGTCCGTATCCCCGGTCGGCTTCGCTGCATCGGACTCGGGTGGCTTGGGTGACTCGGAGGACCCGGACGCGTCGGCCGAGTCGGCAGAGCCGTCGGAGTCGGTGGACGCAGCAGACTGCTCAGACTCCTCAGACGAGGACAGGTAGGAGTACGACAGCGTTAGCGGAATCACGAGCACGACGGGAATCTTGAGGTCCATGACGCCCTCCGCGAGGTCGAGCATGTGCTCGGTGCCGTAGACGCTGATGGCGTCGTAGATGGCGAGCACCGCGAGCAAGAGCAGGGCGGGCAGGAGCCCGAAGCTAATCCCGAAGAGCGCGGCCGCGCCAGCGCCCATCAGGACGCCGGCAGTGTCGATGACGTACCACTCCGGATGGAACAGGAGCGCAGCACCGACGCCAAAGGCGGCGAGCACCGCGAGGACGTTGACGCCCGCATCGCCGGCCGTGACGACTGGCGGGACGAGTTCGGCGAAGACAAACCAGGCGACCATCACACTCACGCCGATGATCAGCGCGCGGATGAGTCCCTGCAGGTTATACTTGAAGGCGGCGAGCATGAGGGCGGTCGCGACGAGGATAATGGCGACGTAGACGACGCTGTTCGTGGGATCTTCCGGGTTCTCGACGGCCTGGTGGCCGGACTCGTAGAACGGCTCGGTGAGCGCCAGCGCGCCGAGCTGGACGCCGAGAAACAGCAAGACCGTCACCCCGACGGCGGCGAAGATCCGAATCCGGTCGTTCATGGCGCGGGGTTTGGCGCGCGCTCGTATGGGTGTTTTCTTCTTGACTCCCGGTTTCCAGTTCTCAGTTCTCAGTTCTCAGTTCTCAGTTCTCAGTTCTCAGTTCTCAGTTCTCAGTTCTCAGTTCTCGGTTCTCGGTTCTCGGTTCCCGATTTCCCGGTTCGACTCTGACTCCGCCGACCGTCACCGCGCGTACAGCGTCGACCCCACGAGTCCCGGCAGGTGAACACCGGCATCCGGCGTGACCGCCAGATACGGCTGATCGACCGGGCCGAAGACGTCGACGACGCGTCCCACTTCGTCGAGCGAGTCGTCCAGTACGATCGTCCCGATTTCGTTGCTGTGTGCGTCGGCTGCGTCCCCGTCTGTAGCATCCGCTCGTAACACCGCGAGTCCCTGTGCCGTTCGGACGACTGTGCCGATTCGTTTCATTGGCAATTCAGTAGCAGTTCATTGGAGTGTGGTCGGTAGTGAGCAGCGCAACGCCCCATCACTCGCGCATCGCCACGACGTACGCCGCGACGGCTTGCACGAGATCGTTCTTCGTCGAGTCCTCCGCGCCACGGACGACAACCCGGCCACGCTGGGCCCAGGGCTCACGCGAGTAGGCCTTGTCGCGCTCGATCGTCGCATCGTAGCCGATCTGCTGGACGGCCTTCGCGATTTCGTCGACTGATGGCTCATCGACTGCCAACTCCTCCGACACACGCCGTCCGTCGGCCCGCGAGAGCGAGGCATCGAGATAGGCGGGCCAGATAACGTTCTCGACCATGCCCGTTCCTGTGCGGGGAAGTGAGTAAACCTTTTTCAACTTCGTTCGTCGCCGGCTCTCAGAATCGAACGGGGCCACGGGGGAGAATAGTAGCCGACAGAACCGCAGACACTTGGACTGAGACTGCAACAGAGACGGTTATCGCAGTCGTGCGCCGATACCGAGTGCGGCAAGCACAGCGGCGAGAGCCGCAGTGACGCCGAAGCCAGGAATCGAGTCGTCGTCCGCATCTCCGTCGCCGTCGTCTGCACCATCGTCATCGCTCGCCGTCGATCCCTCGAGTTCGGCGCTCGCCTCCTCGTAGGCCTCGGGGTGGATCTCCTCCACGATCGACGTGACTGCCAGCACGACCTGCGGTGCCGGCTGGTTCAGTCGGTTCGCATCGACGGCAATCACGTTATCCTCCTCGACGGCCGTGATCTCGGTCGCTGCGTCCGGAATCGGTGGTTCCTCCCTATCGTCCGAGTAGACGACCCACTCCGGGTCCGCGTCGACGACCGTCTCGGCGTTGATCCGCTCGTATCCCGTAATGCCCGCCTCCGCGGCGACGTTCTCGAGTCCGGCCGTCGACAGGATGTCGCCGACGAACGTTTCCGTACCAGCGGTCGTGCCCTCCTCATCCATCGTGTAGTAGGCAAGTGGGCGATCGGTGTCCTCGAGTGCAGTCTCGACGATTTCGAGCTGGTCGTCCATCCAGTCGACCGTGTCGTCGGCGCCGTCGCACTCGTCGACGAGCGCGCCAGTCGTCTGGACGTTCTCGCGCACGTCATCGACCGATTCGGCCTCCGAGAAGTGGTAGACGGTGAAGTCCGCCTCGTCGCGCAGTGTCTCGATGTCCTCGGCCTGCGTCGTGTTTGCCGCCAGCACGAGGTCGGGATCGGTCGCGATAACCTGTTCGTGGTTGACCTCCCAGCCGTCACTGATATCCACGCGGTCACCGCGGTCGAGCCCGCTCGTCGCATCGGTGTATGGCATGCCGTCGAGACGGTCCTCCGCACCGATCTCGTACATCGTCTGGGCGTCACTCGCCTGCAGCGCGACGACGGAGTCAGGCGCCTCCTCAAGCGTGATCGTCTCGCCCGTCGCGTCGGTCAACTCGAGTGGGTACTCACAGGAGACGGCCTCCTGTGTGAGCGTCGGTTGAGCGTCTGGAAGCGGTTGTGATTGCGAGTGCGATTGTGCGTGGTCTGTGCCGGCCGACTGGGCGGCGTCGGCGGAGCTGCCGACCGCCACGCTGCCGGCGGCCGCAAGCGGAGCCGTCGCCGAAGCGGTGACGACAGCTACGAGTACCACGAGTAGCACGAGCGTACGTTTGTGTCGCATCGACCGTGAGTGAGACCCACTCCAACAAATATTTGGCTAAAGCAATCGTGCTTGCACAGTATGTACCAACCGGGCCGCACTGCCACGTGGTCGGCAGGACTTCTCGTCCTGCTCGTTGCCGTCGTCCTCGTCAGTGCCGCGCTCGGCCCGGTCCGAATCGATCCGGTGACGGTCGCGATGGCTGCGCTGAACGCCATCGTCGTCCCAACCGGTGTCTCGGTGACGTCCTCGAGTGTCACCGTTCTCGGAGTTGCGATTCCCGTGTTGGTCCCGGCGTTCGAGTACACCGCCGTCTTTTCGTTCGACGTCGCCGGCTCACACCAGTTGATCGTCGAAACGATCCGAATGCCGCGAATCGCGCTCGCCGCGACGGTCGGTTTCTCGCTTGCTGCCGCAGGAACCGTCATGCAGGGGTTCTTCCGGAACCCGCTCGCCGATCCGTCGATCATCGGCGTCTCCTCGGGTGCCGCGGCGGGCGCGGTGGCCGCTATCGCCTTCCCCGCAATCGTACCGCTCGGGAGTATCCACCTCTCGGCGTTCGTCGGCGCGCTCGTGACGGCGTTTCTCGTCTACGCTATCGCGACAGAGGGCGGACGCACGCCGGTCGCGACCCTACTGCTCGCCGGCGTCGCGATTCAGGCCTTTCTGGGCGCGCTGATCTCGTACATGCTGGTCCACAGCGGCGACGACCTCAGACAGGCCGTCGTCTGGATGATGGGGCATTTGAACAACACGACCTGGAGCGACGTTGGTTTCGCCCTGCCGGTTACGTTGCTCGGTGTCGGTGTCCTTAGCGCGTACGTACGCGAGTTGAACGTCCTCTTGCTGGGCGAAGAGGACGCCCACCACCTCGGCGTCGACGTCGAACGGACCAAGCTACTCCTGCTCGCGCTCGCGAGCATCGTCACGGCGGCGGGCGTCGCGGTCGCCGGCGTTATCGGCTTCGTCGGCCTCGTCGTCCCGCACATCATGCGCCTGATCGTCGGCCCGGATCACCGGATTTTGCTCCCGACGAGCGCGCTGGCCGGCGCGTCCTTCCTCGTCGCGACGGACACCATCGCCCGCACCGGGCCGGCCGAAGTCCCGGTCGGCATCGTCACCGCCTTCGTCGGCGTCCCCTTCTTCCTGTTCCTGCTCGTTCGTCGGGAGGTGCATTCGCTGTGACCGACTCGAGTAACCGGGTCAACTCCGGGGCTACCGAACCCGAACCGGTCGAGGAGACCGAGACACACCTCGAGCCAGCACCGATCACCGTCACCGACCTCTCGCTGTCCTTCGGCGACTTGCGCGTGCTCGAAGACGCCTCGCTTTCGATCGAACCCGGCGAGTTCGTCGGCTTCGTCGGCCCGAACGGGGCCGGAAAGACCACCCTGCTGCGCGCCATCAGCGGCGCGATCACACCGGATTCGGGAACCGTAACGATCGACGACACCGACGTTCATGCCGTCTCCTCGCGCGCGTCGAGCCGACTCGTCGCCGTCGTCCCGCAGGATACCTCGCTGTCGTTCTCGTTTCCCGTTCGCGACGTCGTCGAAATGGGCCGCCACCCGCACCGCTCGCGATTTGCCGCGCCGACCCACGAGGACCGCGACGCAGTCGAGCGGGCACTCGAGCGGACCCGGACCACGGACCTCGCAGAGCGACCGATCGACGAGGTCAGCGGCGGCCAGCGCCAGCGGGTCGTCCTCGCGCGTGCAATCGCCCAGGAGACGCCCGCGCTATTGCTCGACGAGCCGACGGCCAGTCTGGACGTGAACCATCAGATCGAGACGCTCGAACTCGTACGCGAACTGGTCGACTCAGGCCGGACAGCGGTCGCAGCGATTCACGACCTGGATCTGGCGGCGCGCTACTGCGATCGGCTCGTGTTGCTCGCCGGCGGCACGGTCCACGACAGTGGCACACCAGACGAAGTGCTCACGGCCGACGCGCTCGCCGAGGCGTTCGACGCGAACGCGACGGTAACGACGAACCCGGTGACCGGGACGGAGACGGTGACGGCGCTTCCGGACGCCACGGCGGTTTCGGGCACTGGAGCCGAACAGCCTGGAGAGAGCGCCGCCAGCGAACCAGGAGACAACGCCACCCACGCCCACGTTCTCGGCACCGGCACGACCGCCGCGAGCGCGGTCGCACGACTCGCCACCGCCGGCTACGATGTGTCGGTCGGTCCGGTCACACCCGGCGACGCGGCTGCAGAGACGGCAGCCCGACTTGCAGAGGGGGCAGTCTCCGCCTCCGACAGTGATAGCAGCAGCCGAACGGTCGAGACTGTTACAGTCGAACCCTTCGCCCCACTCTCGGCTGATGACCGCGCCGCACTCGAGTCGCACATCACACAGGCAGATGCGACCGTCCTCGCGGACCTGACGCTTACCGCCGGCAACCAGCTCGTGCTCGATCCACTCGAGTCCGTCGAGCAACCGATCTTCGTCGAAACCACGCCGCTCACAGAACGCAACGGTGTGGGTGCGGCGGCGCGGGAGCGCTACGAGGCGTGTCGCGAGCGCGGCGTCGAAGTCGGTCTTCCCGACCTGCTTGCTGGTGTCGAGGGTGTGCTGTCGGGTTCTGGGTTGGGGACGGTGGGAGTGGACTCGAGTAGCCCTGCGGTTGAGGCGGATGAGGCGGATGAGGCGGACGAGTCAGACGAAGCGAGCGGGAGAGGTGATGCAGTACAAGAGTCTGCGGTGTCACAGGAAGCGTCCGACGACTGAGCAGTTACTGCGGAGTCTGGGTGCTCGCTTCGCTTGTCGTGACGCGGATGAAGGAGTAGATACTGTGAACTGAGACCCAGGTACCAGACAGCAGCGCAACTGGACGGTTTTTTACCCCTCCGTCACCGACTACCGCGCAATGAGTACACGCGAGACCGCATCCGGCTCCGGGGCCGAGTCCGACCTCGACTACGACGACCTCGGACTCGTTGCCGGGCTGGAGATCCACCAGCAACTCGATACGACGACGAAACTGTTCTGCCAGTGTCCGACCGAACTTCGTGAACCTGAGGAGGCCGATCGAACCTTTACCCGCTACCTCCACCCAACGCGGAGCGAACTCGGCGAAATCGACGAGGCCGCGCTGGAGGAGAGCCGCGTCGACCGCGAATTCGAGTACCTCGCCTACGACTCGACCTGTCTCGTCGAGGAAGACGACGAACCGCCACACGAACTCGACGCGGAGGCACTCGAGACGGTCCTCGAGATCGCCCAGCTGATGGACATGTCTCCGGTCGATCAGGCCCACGTCATGCGCAAGATCGTCGTCGACGGCTCGAACACCTCGGGCTTCCAGCGCTCGACGCTGATCGCGACCGACGGCGAGATCGAGACCAGTGAGGGCGCGGTCGGCATCGAGGACCTCATGCTGGAAGAGGAGAGCGCCCAGCGCGTCGAGGAAACCGACGACGGCGTCCGCTACAGCCTCGATCGACTCGGCATTCCGCTGGTCGAGATCGGCACGAAGCCAGACATCTCAACGCCGGAGCAGGCCCTCGAGGCCGCCGAGCGGATCGGCATGCTCCTGCGCTCGACGGGGAAGGTCAAGCGCGGGCTCGGGACGATTCGCCAGGACGTCAACGTCTCCATCGCGGACGGCGCGCGCGTCGAGATCAAGGGTGTCCAGAGTCTGGACGACATCGACGACATCGTCCGCACCGAGGCCGCCCGGCAGCGCGAACTCGTCGAGATCCGAGAGGAACTCGCCGAGCGCGATGCATCCGTGGGTGACGTACAGGACGTGACGGACGTCTTCGAGGACACCGAGAGTGGCGTTATTGGTGGCGCGCTCAACTCCGGTGGCGCCGTGATGGGCGTCCCGCTCGCTGGCTTCGACGGTATCGTCGGCCGCGAGATCGCGCCTGATCGACGGCTCGGCACCGAACTCTCCGATCACGCGAAGCGCCACGGCGCGGGCGGCATCTTCCACACCGACGAGCTCCCCGCCTACGGCGTGACCGAGGACGAAGTCGCGGCGCTGCGCGAGGCCGTCGGTGCCGGACCGGACGACGCCGTCGCCATCGTCGCCGCAGACACTGATGTCGCCGAGGCCGCAATCGAAGCCGCCGCCGAGCGCGCCGAAACCGCGCTGGAGGGCGTCCCCGAAGAGACCCGCGGCGCGAACGACGATGGCACGACCCGCTACCTGCGCCCGCTCCCCGGTGCGGCGCGGATGTACCCCGAGACCGACGTGCCACCCGTCGAACCCGACCCGAGCGAGGTTCCGGAGCCCGAACTGCTCACCGAGAAGGTCGAACGCTACCAGGACGAGTTCGACCTCGGCGAAGGTCTCGCAGAACAGGTCGCCTACGGCAAACACATGCCGCTGTTCGAGGACGTGGTAGCAGACGGCATCGATCCGACGCTCGCCGCGACGACACTCGAGTCTACCCTGACCGAACTCCGGCGCGACGACGTTCCAATCGAGGCGCTGACCGAGGCGCACATCGCGTCGGTCCTGCAGTTGGTCGAGGCTGGTGAGTTGCCGAACGAAGGCGTCCCGGATCTGCTCACTGTACTGGCCGAAGAGCCGGATCAGACTGCCGAGGAGGCGGCCGAAGATGCGGGACTTGGCGGTGCCGACGAGGCGGAGGTCCGCGAGGCAGTTGTCGGCGTCGTCGAGCGAAACGAAGAGCAGGTTGCGGAGGAAGGGATGCAGGCGTTCTCCGGACTCATGGGCGAGTGTATGGGTGCGCTTCGCGGGAAGGCCGATGGCGACCTTGTGAGTCAGTTGCTGCGTGAGGAGATTCAGAAGCGATCCTGAAGACGAAAACCAACTGAAAATCGGGCGAAAACGATTGAGGATCGGGCGGTTCTGACCACCGTTCAGTCGCGTTCTGCTGGCCGCTCCGTCGCCCGCCGAAGGAGTCCGAGGAATGTGTTCGCCTCACCTTCGGTGAGGTCGGCGCGGCCGTAGACGCGCCGGAGCATTCGCATCGTCTTGTCGCGTTTTTCGGGCGGATGATTGATCTCCTCGAGGAGGTCGGCCCACTGGTCGTAGAGTCGATCAACAGTTGCTTCGTTTGCACGGACACGCTCGAGGTCGGGGAGCTGGGTCTCGTCTTCGGCGAGCGCGAGCGATCGCAGTTCGTAGAGCGTGATCGTCGCGGCCTGGCCCAGGTTGAGGACGGGATACTCCGCGCTCGCGGGAATCGCACAGATTTCGTCGATACGGGCGAGTTCCTCGTTTGTCAGCCCGACGCGTTCGCGCCCGAAGATGAGTGCAGTCGGGGCCTCGACGGTTGGCAGTCGCTCGGCGAGATCGGCAGGCGTGGAGAACGGAAAGCGCATGTGGCTGCGGTCGTCCTCGTTGGTGACAGCGGTACAGCCGATCGTGTGATAGTCTGAGACGAGTTCATCGAAGGAAATCTCGGTCGCGTTCGGGAGGATATCGTCGCGTGCGTGGCCGGCGAAGCCGTAGGCCTCGCCGTCAGGATCGAGTTCCGGCGGGTCGACGAGGAGGAGATCACTGAAGCCGAAGTTCTTCATTGCTCTGGCGATGGTACCGACGTTGCCCGGAAACTGTGCGTCGACAACGGCGACTGCAGGCGGTGTTCGATGGGGCGGGAGATCGTCAACTGTCGCGTCCTGCTGTGGGTGGTCGTTCGCGTCAGTCATGGAACTCGAGAGTCACATACTGAGTATCGAACGGGAGGCCAAAAGTGACCTGTTCGCTGTGTATGGTTCGGTGTTTGTGATCTGGCGTTTGTGAGGTGAATGTATGTTTGTGTGTTCGTATGTCTATACTCTGGAATTGGAGAAGATGTTCTGGAACCGCCTGAACGAGAATTGGTACTGTCTGAGAGGGAGAGATATCTCTAGTACCACTTCTTAGTACTACTTCTAGTATCACTAGTCACTCACTCCTCTCTAGTTCTAGAACACACACGTTGAATACAACGAGCGAGATGTGTATTAGAGTGGTAGACCACTCGAGACGGATGTTTTACTGCAGAGAAAACGTGTCGCCGTCTTGTAGAGGGGGGACACACCACCATCGCGTTTGTAACGCTGTCTGGCTAGGGGGGTTCTGTTCTGCAACACACCTGTGTCGCGAGTGAAAAATCCGCCGGGATACCGGTCATATTCACCGAAATATGGAGATCAGCTAACCCCCCCCCCACCCTCTCGGCGTTACATCCGCGACGGGGGTGTGTGCCCCAAATGGGTCATCGTTCGTCCGGTGCGTCAGACATCGGTGCTAGTTTTGTCGCTCAGTGAGCGTGGATTCTACACTGATTTTCGTTCACACGCTGCTTTCGGAAACGGATTCAAAACGGGGATCTTCGCCCTTCGATTAGACCGCCGTGTTGCGAATTTACATACGCGACGGGGGTGTCGGTGTCGAGGCCACAGTGACCGCTCATTGATGTCTTTCTCACAGCTGTTAGAAGCGCGAGGGCGGCGGTTTCTGTCCCAGTGGTTGGATCGGCGTTTTATAGCGGGTACAGTCTCGAACACATGTTATTTACATCCGCGATCGATCTCCATACCTTTATTTCAGTCCAGTTGGAAGACACCCGGTACTGCAATGTCCGCCAACGACGATCGCGACCCACTCTTTCGGTACGACGATCCGGTCTTTGCCGACGAGCGATTGCTCGAAATCACGCATCTGCCCGGCCCGGACCGCATTGTCGGCCGGGATGAACAGATGCAACGGGTAGCGGACGCCCTGAATCCGGCCATCTTCGGGAGCGAACCCAACCACCTGTTCATCTTCGGCAAGACCGGAACCGGCAAGTCGCTCATCTCGCGCTCGGTAACCAAGCGCGTGATCAGCGAAGCACGCCGGGACGACGTGACGGTAAAGTACGCCTTCATCGACTGCGGCGAACAGAACACCGAAGCCTCGATCATCAAGACGATCGCCCAGCTCGTCAACGACTCGAGTGAAAGCGGGATCACGATTCCCGATCGCGGCCTCGGTACCGGCGACTACTACAAGCGCCTCTGGCAGGCCGTCGACCGCTGTACCGACGTGACGATCGTTATTCTGGACGAGATCGACATGCTCGAGGACGACGAAGTGCTCCGAAAACTTTCACGCGCGGGCGAGAACCGTCGCATTTCGGACTCGAGTATCGGGATTATCGGCATCTCGAACAAGATCGACTTCCCGGATCACCTCTCCGAACGTGTTAAATCGAGTCTCTCGCGGGACGAACTCGTCTTCTCGCCGTACGACGCCAACCAACTCGTCGAAATCCTCGAGAAGCGCCGTGACGCGTTCCACGACGGCGTGCTCTCGGGCGACGTAATACCACTCACAGCGGCACTCGCAGCGCAGGAACACGGTGACGCGCGAAAGGCAATCGACATCCTCCGGAACGCGGGCCGCATTGCGAAGAAGCAGAACGCGACGCGCGTGACGGCGGATCACGTCCGCGACGCCAAGGAGAAGACTGAGGCCGACCGGTTCAACGAACTCATCGAGGGCTCGCCACAGCAGGCCAAAGCGATTCTGTACTCGCTGACGCTGCTCACCGAGAACAGTTCGGAGAAGGAGTTCCCGACGAAGATCATTTACAACCAGTACAAGGAGGTCGCGAACCGCCTCGACTTCGACGTGCTCTCAGAGCGCCGGGTGCAGGAGATCCTCCAGGAGCAGAACTTCCTCAACGTCATCCAGTCCGAACGTGAGGGACGGGGGCGCGGGCGTGGGGCGCACGCGAAACACCGCCTCCTCGAGAACCCCTCGATAGTCAAGAAGGTACTGTTGCGCGATTCACGACTCGCGCCACTCGAGGAGGGCGCCAATGACACGAGTGGATCGTCGTCGACCGGGAGTCGGTCACGACGGAGCGATACGTCCGATGGTCGTAGCGAACGCGGGGATTCGAGTTCGGATTCGAGTCCAGACCGGTCCGACCGCAATCACTCTTCGTCCGGTCGCGAGAACGGCTCTGATCGTGCTGGTTCTGGGTCGGCAGACGAAGACGACGCGACCGACGAAACCAACCAGTCCGACAGCGACGATGCTTCAGCCGGTACAGGCGAGAACGGAGACGCCTCGGTTGGCGACGAGGGGTCGGGTGACGAACAGTCGAGTGTCGGTCACTGGTCCTGACGCCGGTTTTAGGCGCGAGTGGGGGTCTGGTGGTTCTCTTCCGCTCTGATGGTGTATTCAAAACGAAACCAAGGCGGATTCCCCGCCCCACCGTGGGCGGGGTTGAAGCCGACACTCGCCGCCACATACCACATTATATTAAGTACCTCTATTATCTATTGAAACCCGTGGCAGACGACTACTTGAGACGTACCGCAATCACCCGCCCTATCCTCACCGACGAGCAACAGGACTTGCTCGAGGCCACCATCACTGAGTGGAAAACTGCCTGTAACATCAGTAGCCGCATCGGATGGGACGTTGGTGAGACGCGGAAAACCTACCTCCAAGACCTCGCCTACGACACGGTGTTGGAGGAAACACGTCTCGGGAGCCAGCACGCAATCCTCGCCACCCATCAGGCTGCAGTCGCACTCGATGGTGTCGAAGCAATCGAAGATCTTGACGAACACTACAAAACGTCTCGGCCGGAGTTTACCAGTAACACGGTGAAATACGACACCCGGACGATGACGCTATTCGATGATGGGTCTGTATCGCTCTCCACCGTCGATGGGAGGATTCGGTGTAACCTGAACCTCCCCGACGAAGAAGACGGGTATCAACACGAATACCTCACCGGTGACGAGTGGGAAGTAACGGAGTCTACGTTGTCAAAGCGTGATGGCGACTACGACCTCCACCTCGGGTTTCGCAAACCGAAGCCCGAGAAACAGGTCGAAATACAGGATGACGACGAGGACAGGACAGTTCTCGGCGTTGACCTCGGCATCGTTAACATCGCCACCACCAGCACAGCGTACTTTGCGTCGGGAAGGAAACTCAGGCACCGCCACCGGGAGTTCGAGCGGATCCGTGGAACCCTTCAGCAGACCGGGACACAATCTGCTCATCGGACGATTCAGCAGATGAGCGGGAGAGAATCACGGTATCTCCGTGACCAGCTTCATCAAGTCGCTAATCAGATTCTCGAAGAAGCACGCACACACGACTGCGAATACATCGCCTTCGAGAACCTGAAGCACATCCGAGAGCGTGCGCCACCTGTCAAGGAGTTCCACCAGTGGGCACACCGGCAACTCGTTGATCTTGTGGAGTACAAGGCTGAAGCCCACGGGATTAGTGTCGAGTTTGTAAGTCCGAAGAACACGAGTCGGCGGTGTCCCGACTGTGGGCATACGAGCGACGGGAATCGGTTGCAACAGGCGGAGTTTGAGTGTGAGTCCTGCGGTGCAACACAGAATGCGGATTACGTGGGTGCAAAGAATATTGGGTGGCGGTTTGTCCGTCGGGGCCTACAGTCGTCTCGGCGGACGGGCGACAGTCAACTCGCCCTGAAGTCAGGAACGGTGACGCCGAACCGGGGATTTGTCCCGTCCGACTAACTACGGTCGGCAGAGGCCGAGTTCACTGACAAGCCCCGCGCCACCGTGCGCGGGGCAGTTGACTCCGCCTTGTGTTCATGCCTGTGTTCTCCTCTGGTAGTGCTGTCTCGCGCTCTCGTTGCCGCTGGTCGCAGAGACCATCCCGCGTTACCGTCCGGCCGAGAGCAGTCGTCGTAGCCGGGTATGGCTGCTTCAGATCACTGCGTCACTCACCGCAACCGCGTCGATTTTCAGTCTCCGCTCCTCACTCCGGGTATGAACAGTGTCGACGCGGCCGGGCTCGAAATCGGCGACGAGCACCCACCGCGGATCATGGGCGTGTTGAACGTCAGCGAGGAATCCCCCTACGATCCGAGCGTCTACGACGACCCCGGCGAGGCCGCCCAGTACGTCGACGAGGAACTGATCGGCGAGGGCGCGGACATCGTCGACATCGGGCTCGAGTCCGCGAACAAACGCTTCGACGTGCTCTCGGCCGAGGAGGAACTCGAGCGCCTCCACGTCGCACTCGAGACCATCGAGAGCGTCTCGGGCGACGCCGTCTTTTCGATCGAAACGCGCTACCACGAGGTCGCCGAGGCGGCGCTCTCACAGGGCTTCGACATGGTCAACGACATCGCGGGGTTTGCCGACCCAGAGATGCCGACCGTCTGTGCGGAGTACGACGTCGCCGTCGCGAAGATGGGGAGTCCGCCGGATCTCGAGCGTCCCGGCGCGGTCGAGGAAACCGACTGGTCGGCCCGAAAATCGCCCGAGTGGGCCGCGGAGGCTGACTACGTTGAGCAGGTCTACGAAGCACTCAAACAGAATGGCCTCACCGAGAAGACGATCATCGACCCCGCCTTCGGCGGCTGGAGTGAGGCACAGACACTCGAGGACGACCAGGAGACGTTCCGCCGGCTTCGGGAGTTCCGTGCACTTGGTCAGCCGATGCTGGTCTCGATCAACCGGAAGAACTTCCTCGGTGCGATTGCGGATCGCGAGACCGAAGATCGACTTCCCGTCAGCCTCGCAGCGACCTCGATGGCGGTCGAACGCGGTGCACACATTATCCGGACCCACGACGTGGCCGAAACGCGTGATGCAGCGCTCATCGGGTCGGCGTTTTCGGAGCGTGCGAGCGTCTCTGCCGGCTCGGTCACTGCCTCACGCCTCGACACCAACACATCACGGACGTTCGAACGCCAGCTCCGAGAGCGCGGCGTCGACCCCGACATCGTGGACGCGGTACAGCCACAGGTACTCGAGTTCACCGGCCTCTCAGAGGCCCAATTTGACGAGCTTACGTCGGCAGTGACGGCAGTTCGTGAGGCACCTACTCCCACTGGTCGGCGTGGTGACAGTGGGGGTGGTAATAGCACCGACGGCGGCGGTGTCGGAAGCGGTGCTGAAGGGAACATTTCGATTCATCGAACGGTCGAGGGGGAGACGCTGTTGATCGGCTCTCGCCGTGTAATTACTGCCGTTTCAGCACGTTTGGAGGCGTTAGACGGCGATATTTCAACGGTTGGTGGCGAACTCGACAACGTACTGCAGTAAGAGAAAGCTTATACCGAAGGCTTCGAAATGAGAGAGTGGACGCCGGGCGGCCTCCCGGGTAGGGGTACTTTGGAGGCGACTCCCCGGCCCACAACTCGAATTATTGGGTCACTACGTTGCACAGTGGTGACGCTGTGGTGTACTGGTGCGGGGTCAGTACGGACTGCTACTCCTGACTGGCTACGACAGACCGCTCACTTCTCACCACCCCACACCGCCACAACCGAACAGCACAAACCATCGGCCCACCACTCACCGACACATGGAGTTCGAGACCTGGGACCCCATCTACGAGGCCATCTGCCGAGATTTCGGCTACCCTCGCGCCGGTGATGAGGAGGCTCGCGATGTACTCGCTTCGCTGACCACACCGTTCGACCTCGCACGGCTCTCCGCGATCGACGGCGCGACCGTCGCCATCGCCGGTGCCGGCCCCTCACTCGAGACGGACGGGGCACTCGAGTCCGCCCGTGATGCGGATGTCGTCATCGCGGCGTCGACGGCGGCCGACGTGCTCGCTGCACACGAGATTCCGGTCGACTGTATGGTGACTGATCTGGACAAGAATCCGGAGACAGTGCAGCGACTCACGGCGATCGACGTCCCGGTGGCAGTTCACGCTCATGGCGACAATGTGCCCGAGATTCGGCGCGTCGTTCCCGACTGCGAGGACGAGTACGTCCTCCCAACGACGCAGGCCTCTCCGAGCGGACCGGTTCAAAACTTCGGTGGCTTTACTGACGGTGATCGGGCCGCGTTTCTCGCGGATCACCTCGGCGCTGCTCACCTCGTCTTCGTTGGGTGGGACTTCGACGACGAGTCAGTGGATGCGGTGAAGGCGGACAAACTCGCGTGGGCCGAGCGATTGCTGTACTGGCTCGAACAGCGCCGCGATGAGCGATTTGCAGTGCTTGACGGTCGGCGGTCAGAGATCGAAACGGGGATCGAAACGGGTGTACTCGGTGGCGAACTCGAGTTGGAGTGACTGAACCGGGATGACTCTCTTGGGCGTCAGATTCTGTCTCCGGCGGTGAACACGTTTCCATCCCTTGGCTCCCGGAAAATGAATCTACTGGCGGTGCTGAACGTCACAGTTGACAGAGAATTCGGCCGGGTCGCTGTTCACTCGATCCGATACGTCACGACGTCCGTACAGCCACAGGTTGGACACTCGGTGTCTGGCGACTCGGTCGTACGACCACACCGACGACACTCTTCGATCGTTGTGGGTCCATCAGACCGCAGGAGAACGGATTTGACCGCCGCCCGCACTGATGTGCCTGCACTCGACCCCGCGTTTGATCCCCGTTGGTGCTGTCTCGGCATATCTCGTAGGTCAGGTATATCATAGTTCGTTATTGTCTGACTAGGCTGACTGACACGGATAGAAACCAGTCGTCGACCTCGAAGACCGATGTGGCGACGACTTCGGGCGCGTTTGCTGACACGCTGTCCCACAAAACCACGACAGGTAGTAATCGCGTATGGTCCGCATACCGCCGCCGAACGCGGGTCAAACAGTCGTTTCACTGCTGTCCGGTACGTCCGTACGGCTCACCGCAGGAACCGTGATCGGGTGGAAGGAATCAGAGTCGCGAAGCGAAATCGGACGCGAAGCAACGAGGACTCGTCACCGCATGGTCGGTATCGGATCAGAACAGCGCATCGAGTTCGCCGCCGGTGTCGACCAGTGAGGCGAAGTCGTCCTGTGCCCGTGCGCGGACGTTCTCAGTGGTTTCCTGGGCCTCGATGGCGACCTGCTGGAGCTGGTCGATTCGCGGTACGTCGGTGACGCCCGAGAGGAGGACGATCGCGCCGACCTCGTCCTCGCCGGGCAGTGGGTAGTCGCCGCCGCGAATTTCCATGCTTCCAGTTTCGTCCTCGAGCCACTGGCGGCCGCGTTCGACCCCCTTGCGGTTCAGGTGTTCTGGCGGCCCGGTCGCGACAACGAGGCCGCGATCGGCGCTTGCGGCATCCGCTGGCAGCGTGAGTCGACCGAGGGTAGCCTTCCGAACGAGACTCGTCATCCGGTTCGTCGCAGTCCCTTCGTCGAATTCGGTTTCCGACCGGAACGACGAGAGGAGGCCGTCAGATTCGGGTTCGACGACTTCGCTGGCGTAGCCAATGGTCGAGATACCGTTTCCGTTCCCGTTGCCGAGCGTGTTGATGATCTCCGAGGAGTCGACGACGCTCTCGGCAACATGATCGCCGTGACCGACTTCGCCGGCCGCAAAGAGCAGCCCGAAGCGCTCGACGATTTCCCGGTTGATCCGGTCGTAGCCGCTGCCGACCGATTCGCCGGCGCTGCGCCAGGCATCGTTGTCGAAGACGAGCAGGTTGTCGACTTCGTGGACGAAGGTCTTGAACGACCGCGCGGCGTTGAGGGTGTAGATGCCGCCCTCGTCGGTGCCGGGGAGGATGCCGAGACCGTAGACGGGTTCGGTGTAGATGCGCTTCAGGTGTTGTGCGAGTACGGGTGCACCTCCCGAACCGGTGCCACCGCCCATGCCGGAGACGATCAGGAACGCGTCGATCTCGTGGACCTGAATGCGATCGATCGCACCCTGTATCTCGTCGATATCTGCCTCGGTGACCTCCGCACCGAGTTCGTTATCCGCCCCAACGCCGTGACCTTTCACGCGCGCCTGGCCGATCAAAACGCGATTCTTCTGTGGAACGCGATCGAGTCCCTGCAGATCCGTCGTCGCGGAGTTAACCGCGATTGCCGCCTCGACGAAGCTGTTGTCGATGGCGCTATCGTACGCCAGGAACTCGTCGACGATCTTTCCGCCTGCTTGCCCAAAGCCGATGAGTGCGAGCTTCATGGTTGTCTCTCGTGGCCGTCCGCTGGTCGTAGAGCCCACCGCGATCGGCCCCACGAATGCGAACGGGTGCCACAGAACGACAGTGGCCAGAGTCAGCTATTGTTATGGCCGCCATACGAATGGAGAAAAGAGAGTCGGTAATCGAATACACTCACAGACTCGTGATAGTCGCCGATTAACGACCGTTTGATCCGGGTATATTCACGACAACTCGAGTTGGGTATCTGCGATGGCCGTCGATTCGGCGAGTAGTCGGTACCCACGTGACACAGAACTGTCGTTGTGAAGGGAAGTCCTATACATCGTGGTTGCGTATCGGTCGTGATATGAAACGGGTCGCTCCGTCGGTGACACGACGGTCCCTCCTTGCCGGCGCAAGCGGTGTCGGGTTGAGCGCACTCGCTGGCTGTTCGGAGCGATTCTGGTCGCGAGCGGAGAACACCAGCCCTGAGCAGGTCGAACTCACGATCAAGACGGTTCCCGCCGACGACGATGCAATTGCGGCGATGATTATGAGTCAACTTCGTGAGAACCTGCAGGCTGCCGGGATCGATGCGACTCACGAACCGATCACCGAAGCGGAACTGTACCGTGACGTGTTGATCGACGGCGACTACGACGTGTTCGTCGTCAAACACCCTGGCATCGACGAGTACGATGCGCTCCATGGGCTGCTCCACTCTCAGTTCGTCGCGGAACGGGGCTGGCAGAATCCCTTTCACTTCTCCGACGTTGGCGTCGACGAGTTACTCGAGCGCCAACGGACGACCGACGGCGACGCGCGCGAGGAGTCGCTGACAGAACTGTTCGACTACCTGCTCGAAACGGCACCGTTTACGACTGTCGCGTACCCCGATCGCATCGGTGGCGCGCAGGAACAACTCTCGCTCTCGCGTCCGCCCCGTCGGGCGATCGAGTTCGTCGATATCTTGTCCCAGGAGTTCGACGACGGACCGTTCGACCGACCGCTCGAAATCGGCGTCTACGGCGAGGCACTGACCGACCGACTGAACCCGCTCGTCGTCGACCGCAATCGCATCCAGGGGTTGCTTGGACTGCTGTACGATCCACTTGCGCGCCGGTCAACCACCGACACGCACGAGCCAGGCGAGCCAGCGACGTACGAACCGTGGCTGGCAGAGCAAATCGAGTGGGACGATGACGGCGGCCTCACCGCGACGGTGACGCTTCGTGATGGACTGCGCTGGCACGACGACGAACGCCTTGACGCCGACGATGTCGCCTTCACGTTCCGGTTCATCGAGGATACCTCCCTCGGTGACGTCGAGGGAACGGTCCCCGCTCCACGGTACCGGGACCGACAGACACTCCTCGAGAACACCGGCCGAATCGAGGTCATCGACGATCGGACACTCGAGTTACCGTTCGGGTCGACCGGACGTCCTGCGGCGGTGCGTGCGCTCTCGGTACCGATTCTGCCGGAGCATATCTGGGATCCACGGTCCGAAGTCATCGCTGAACGCCAGACTCGAGCGCTCGTTGCGGACAACGACGAACCGGTCGGCTCCGGGCTGTTCGAGTTCGGTGAGACGTCGATGGACGAACTCGTCCTCGAGCCGTTCGAGGACCACGTGCTCCGGTCGGCTGATGTCCCGAACAGACCGAGCGTACTCGAGAACTTTCCGCAGTTCGAGGGGATCAGGTACCAGATCGAGCCGAACGTGGGTGCGATGCTCGATTCGCTTGCCGATGGTGCCGTCGACGTGACAGCCAATGCGGTTCCGCCTGACGAAGTCGCAACGATTACCGATGCGAGCGGCGTCTCGACGACGACGACGTCGACGACGTCGTTCTACATGGTCGGCTACAATATCCACCACCCGGAGCTTGGCAATCCGAACGTTCGACAGATCCTCTCGCAGTTGATCGACCGCGAGTACGTCGTCTCTGAGTTCTTCAACGGGTTCGCGGAAGAGCCAACGCGGAGCAACGAACTGTTCGGCTCGCGGGGGCAAACTCACCTCGACGGCACGGAGTCGACGATGCCACTCTCGGTGTTCCCGGGATCGGACGGCGAAATTGACCCCGAACGCGTTCGCCAGTTGTTCGTGGAGGTGGGCTACCAGTACGACGACGGGGCCCTTCTCAAGTAGTTGGGGAGAGCCAGTCCGGTTTCGCCCTGTGAGGACTCCGCGCTTTGCTGTCGACCAGTCGAGAGGGCACGCAGGACCGGACGCTATTAATGCTCGGCAATCGTAGTTTGCGTTCCCGGATGACTCTCGTCAGCGTCGTATTTGATCTTGCCCTCGTGGTCGCGACGATGCTCGCCACGGCGACACTGGTTATTGTCGGTCCACGGCAGATTGCGGCCGCGATTCGCGACGCTCGCTGGCGACTCGAGGTGTGTCTGCTCCCGCTTGCAGTGTTAGCGCTCGTGCTGTTCATACGCTGGTCGACGGTCGACGTCGTCATCAGACTCGAGCGCCGAGTCCTTGGCAACAACATCACGCCACAGCTGTTCGAACTCGAACAGTTCCTCTTCCCGCAGAACCCTGTAACCGTCCTGCAGACGTTCGCATCGCCGGCGCTCACCGAGTTCTTCGTCTTCGTCTACATCTACGGCTATGCGTTCTTACTTTTGTTCCCGTTTATTGCGTACTTCGCACTGTCGAACATGGACGACCTCTCGACGCTGATTCTTGCGTTCACCGCGAACTACGCAATCGGGCTTACCTTCTACATTCTGTTCATCGCGTACGGGCCACGAAACTTCGATCCACTCCTGTTCGAACCGCTGCTCTACGACGTCTTCCCGCAGTCACGATCACTGACCAACCAGGTCAACCAGAACACCAACGTCTTCCCGTCACTGCATACGTCGCTGTCGATGACGGTGTTCTTCCTGGCGTGGCTCACACGCGAGAAGTACCCGCTGTGGGTCCCCGTCTCGGGCGTGCTGGCGATCAGCGTCGTCGTCTCGACGATGTATCTCGGTATCCACTGGTTCTCGGATGTCGTCGCCGGAACGATGCTCGCCCTGATTAGCGTCTACATCGGCCGTACCTACACGGTCCGTGGCATCCACCGCTCGATTCGCCGCTATCTCGATTCTCGATTTGGCGATCGCGGGTCGGCAGGCCAACAGTGATTCACCGGCGAATTCGCAAGTGACTGCCAATCGTCGCCAGCCTTCGATAATCAACCCTAGTGGTTGCAAACGGGGCCTGAGAGACACGCTCAGTGCTGTCCCGTACTGATGACTGCCAGTATCCTTATCCCTTGGAGCCTCCTAGCCATCGATATGTCCTCTCCCGACGATACGTCGCCACCCGGATCTGGGCTCGAGGGAGCGGTATCTCCGAGCCAGGCGATCATCGAAGCCGTCGCCGCTCGCGAGGGGGTCGACCCAACCGAGATCGAGCCACCGGCGTACGAGCCGTTGTACTCTGTTATCAACCCGGAAGCTCTCGACTCACTGTTCAGAGACGCCGCCGCTCACTCGTCACCTCGGTCCCGTTCTCGGGAAACACAGACCGACGCACCACCTGCGGCTTCGTCACAAACTGGAACGAGGACGCTCGGCCGCGTCGAACTCGAGTACGAGGGGTATTTGATCACCGTCTACAGCAATGGACAGGTCGAACTCGAGGAGTCGACATCGAGCGATTCAGCCTGAGTCGTTCGCTGGCTCAGTAGTACGGTCGCCTTTTGGTTGTCGGTCGTCTCCATCGCTTTCCAGCACGGCCCGGTACTGACTCCGACTCCTATTCCTATTCCTATTCCTATTCCTATTCCTATTCCTATTCCTATTCCTATTCCTATTCCTATTCCTCCTCCTACTCGGCCCAGTAGGCCTCCCCAGGTTCCGTCTCGAAGAGTGCGCGCTGGAGGAGACCGATGGCCTTCTCGAGTCCCTCGCGGGAACTCGTGAGTGAGTCTTCGTGTTCGATGCTGAGGGTGCCATCGTAGCCGACCATCCGCAGGGTCGAGACGATATCTTTCCAGTGGGCTTCGCCGTGGCCGTAGCCGACCGAGCGGAATAGCCACGAGCGGTTCGGTTCGTCGTCGTAGGCCGTTGTATCGAGAACGCCCTTCTCGCGAGCCTGCGCGTCGTAGAGTTTGGTGTCTTTCGCGTGGGCGTGGTAGATCGCATCGCGCTCGCCCAGGTAGCGAATCGCGTCGGTGATCGTGATCCCCTGCCAGTAGAGGTGGGAGGGATCGAGGTTTGCCCCGATTCGCTCGCCGGTCTCCTCGCGCAGGCGGACCATTCCGTGGGGTTCGTAGACCAGCATGTTGGGGTGCATCTCGATGGCGACATCGACATCGTGCTCGTCTGCATGGTCGGCGAGATCCGTCCAGTAGTCGACGGCCACGTCCCACTGGTAGGACAGCGCCTCGTCGTGTTCGGGCGGCCACGGTGCCGTGATCCAGTTTGGGACCTCGTCGTTCGGCCCGCCTGCCGGCAGACCTGAGAAGCAGGTCACGACACCGACATCGAGTTGATCGGCCAACTCGATCGCCTCGCGGAGTTCGGTGTCCGCGGTCGCCGCCCGCTCGTCGTCCGGATGGAGCGGGTTGTTGTGCGTCGCGAGCGCACTGATCTCGAGTCCGTACTCGTCGAGCAAATCCTGCAATTCCGTCTGTGCGTCCTCGTCGTCGAGGAACTCCGCGCGGGGAAGATGATCCTCTCCGGGGTGGCCACCGACGCCCGGCTCGAGTGCGTCGACGCCCTGGTCGGCGAGATACGAGAGCGCGCCCTCGAGTGACTCATCAGCCAGCGGTGGGGTGTGAACGCCGAGTTGCATACGGAGGGACGCACGAGCGTTGGTGAAATAAAACGGGGGTACGGCGGGCGGCCGTACCGCTACTCGTCGAACGAGACCGTCGCGTCTGCATCGCTCGAGCGGTAGATTCCGTCGATGACCTCCTGAACCAACAGCGCCTGCTCGATGCTTCCGTTCCCGCCATCCTTGCCACTCCCGTCGGTTTTGTCGTCCGCTCTACGAATTCGGTCGAAGAACGCCCGCTGCTCGGCCGTGTGTGTATCGTTCTGTCGAACATCGATCGACGTATTCTCGAGGTGTGAGGACCCCCTGGTGCTCGCAGAGTGAATCGTCAACCCGCCCTCGAGCAGGTCGAATCGGGCCGCAGCATCCGACCCACGGACGACGAACTCGTGGTTCGCCGGCCGATTCGTCGCCCAGGCGACCTCCAGACTGACCGTCCGGCCCTCGGCACAGCGAACGAACGCACTCGCCGAGTCGTCCACGTCGAACCCCCGCGGACCGGTATCCTCACCCCACATCTCCAGATAGGCATACTCCTCACGTGAGCCGAACTCACTCCGCGCAATGCCTGATACCTCCGTGACTCGGGGGTACTCGAGTAGGTAGAGTGCGAGGTCGACGGCGTGGACGCCGAGGTCGATGAGCGCGCCGCCGCCGGCGATCTGGCGGCGGGTGAACCACGAGCCGCGGCCGGGGATACCCCGCCGCCGGACGTAGTTCGCTTCGACGTGGGTAATATCGCCGAGCTCGCCGCGGTCGATCCGGTCTTTGAGGATCTGAACGGTGTTCGCAAAGCGGTTGTTGAAGCCGACCATGCAGACGCTCTCTGTCTCGCGCGCGGCGGCCGCGATCCGTGCGGCGCTCTCGTAGTCGTGAGCGAGGGGCTTTTCGAGAAGGACGTGGATGCCCTGCTCGAAGGCATCGACGGCGTACTCCTCGTGGTACTTGTTCGGCGTCGTGATGACGACGGCGTCGACCGTCTCGTACAGCTCCTGGTGGTCCTCGTAGACGTCGACGTTGTATCGTCCGGCGAACCGCCGTCTGGCCTCTGCGGCGACGTCCATTCCACCGACGAGCGGAACCTCTAGCTCACGGAGGCGCTCGGCGTGGTACTGTCCGATGTTACCGAGACCCACAATTCCGGTCTCGATGTTGGAGCGGTCGTCTGTCATGGCAGGAATCTGGATGCCGATTTCGGACGCATATATCCTCTATCGCTATACTAAACCTTGGGGGCGAACCACCTTTTGTCCGTTGGTGGTCGGCGGTCAGCTGTCGGCCTCTGTTGCCGTCGGCCCGGAATCACTGTCTGAGCGCTCCGTTAGTCTGTGCCGGAGTGCGTTGCCCGTCGCCGTCTCGAAAAGATGGATCTTCGACCGGTCGAGGACGACGGCGACCTCTTTCCCCTCGTGGATGTCCGTATCCGGTGTCACGCTCATCAGCAACTGATTCGGCGCGGTCGCAGGCTCTTGTTCCATCGACCGGTCTGCGTCCTCCGAGAGGAGCAGGTAGACGAACACCTCATCACCCATCGGCTCCAGCACGTCAGCCGTCGCGTACAGTTCGTCCGTCTGCTCGGTGACGTCGTCGGCCGTTTCTACCAGATGTACGTCTTCCGGTCGGACGCCGAGCGTCAGTGTGTCACCACGCTCGACCGACGGAACCAACTCTGGCTCGAACGCCACGTCGACGTTCTCCGACTCGAAGCCCGTCGCCGTGAGCTCACCCTCCACGAAATTCATCGACGGCGACCCGATGAACCCCGCGACGAACAGATTCGCTGGCTCGTTGTAGCACTCGAGTGGCGGCGCGAGTTGCTGGAGTTTGCCCTCGTTGAGGACGGCGATCCGGTTCGACATGGTCATCGCCTCGGCCTGGTCGTGGGTGACGTAGATGATGGTCGTCCCCAGTTCGCGGTGGAGGCGCTGAAGTTCGGTTCGCATGTGGACGCGCAGCTTGGCGTCCAGGTTGGCGAGCGGTTCGTCCATGAGAAAGACGTCGGGGTTGCGGACGATGGCGCGGGCGATAGCGACGCGCTGGCGCTGGCCGCCGGACATCTCGTCGGGCATCCGGTCGAGCATGCCCTCTAACTGGACGATGTCGGCGGCCTGTTCGACGCGCCGGCGGACCTCCTCGTCGTCGTACTTTCGCAGCCGGAGGCCGAAGGAGATGTTTTCGAAAACGTCCATGTGGGGGAACAGCGCGATGTTCTGGAAGACCATCGCGACGCCACGGTCTTTCGGGGCCAGGTTCGTCACCTCTCGGTCGCCGATGTAGACTTTCCCCTCGGTCGGCTTCGTGAGGCCTGCGACGGTCTCCATAGTGGTCGACTTGCCACAGCCGGAGGGGCCGACGAACGTGACGAACTCGCCGTCTTCGATCTCCATCGAGACGTCGTCGACTGCGGTGACGTCTTCGTAGCGTTTCGTAATGTGTTCGAGTTGAATGCGTGCCATAGTATGGTTTCCTCCGTTTCTCACTCCTTGAGCGCGCCTGCGGTCAGACCGCTAACGATCTTTTCCTGCGCGATGATGACGAGAATCGCAACGGGGATCACCCCGATGATGCTCGCTGCCGCCATCAGGTGGTACATCACCTCGTACTGGCCCTGGTAGCCGAGGATGCCCTCGAGTATCGGGGCCCAGTTCTCCGGTTGGCCGTCGGTCATCAGGAACGAGAAGAAGAACTCGTTGTAGACGGCGATGAACGTCAACACGCCGGCGGTCGCGACGCCGGGCGCTGACAGCGGGATAATGACCCGGAACAGCGCGCCGAGTCGTGTGGTCCCCTCGACGCGGGCTGCATCCTCCAGGCCGTCCGGGATCTGCGAGTAGAACGTCGTGAGGATGAAAATGGCGAGGGGCATGAAGATCGCCGACAGGGGTAACACCATCGCGCCGGGCGTGTTGTAGAGACTGCCGTCGCCGGTAATCGGCTCGAGCGCGGCGAACTGCGTGTTGAACAGGTCGTTCAGCGGGATGAAAAAGGCCGCCGGCGGGAAGAACGATATCACCAGCACGAGCAGCATGAGCGGAATCTTCCCGGGGAACTGGAGTCGGCCGAAGGCGTAGCCCGCGAGGCTGGCGATGACCAGGACGACGATGGTCGAGGCCGTCGCGATCACGAAGCTGTTGAAGACGTACCAGTGGAACGGCAGTACCTGGAAGACCTCGACGAACGCGCCGGGGTTGAAGCCGTTCGGTGTGAGGATGATGTCCTGTTGCTGTCCTTCTGGTGTCAGCGCGACCATAAGCAGCCAGTAGAACGGGAACAGCGTCGTGAACAGGAAGAAGATCGTCGCCGTGTAGAACATCGCCCGGTAGGCACGGTCCGGGTTGGAGATCGAACTCGCAACCCACCGCTGGAACGGGCCGCGGTCGAGTTCGGCGTCCTCACCCTCGATGAGGACGTTGCTTTGCTGTTGACCCGCTTCGGCGGATTGGCCGCCGTCCGTCGCTGTCGCACCGCCATCTGTCGCCGTCGAAGCCTGCTCGCGGGCGTATGTCCAGTGTTCGGGAACGCCGACGCCGTCGCCATCGGTGTTCGCTGGGTCGTCGGTTTCGGTGTCAGTCGGCGTTCCATCGGTTTCGGTGCTGGTCGGCGTCTCGTCGGCTTCGGTGTCGCTCGGCGTCTCGTCGATGTCGGTCTCATCCCTCCTCTCGTCGGTCATCAGTACAGCCCTCCCTCGGTGTCACGGAAGAAGAACACGTACACCGAGATGATCAGTCCGATCACGAGCGCGGTCGTGAACGCCACGGCAGCGGCAGTCGCGAAGATGCGCGTCCCACCGAACATGGCCTCGACGACGAGACACGTGAGCGACGGGACGGTCGTACAGCCCGCGGTCGACTCAATCAGTCCGTAGACGCGCATCGCGTCCATCGTCCGGAACAACATCGCGACGAGCAGGGCGGGCAGAACGAGCGGCAGCGTGATCAGCTTGAACCGCTGCCACGGCGAGGCACCCGCGACCCGCGCCACGTCGTACAGACTCCGGTCGACGCTCTGGAGGCCAGCCAGGATCAACAGCGCCATGAACGCTGCCGATTTCCAGATGTCGGCGATGAGGATGATGATGAACGAATCGCGGCTGTCCGCCAGCGGATCGGCACCGAAGACGCCGAGCCACTGCATGAGGTCGCTGCCGAAGCCGACCTCGGGCTGGAACAGCAGGAAGAAGATCATCCCCTGAATCACGATCGGCACGGCCCACGGGAGGATGATCGCGACCCGGACCCAGCGTCGGCCGTGGAAGTCCTGATCGAGCACGTACGCCTGCCCGAAGCCGATAACCGTCTCGAAGAACACGCTGATCACCGCGAACGCGAGCGTGACGAACAGCGCCTGCTGCAAGAATGGGACACCGAGTTCGACGAACGGGAACGAAGAGGTGACGCCGACGTCGAGGAACTGCCGAGCGAGTCGTGCGTTCCCGGTCAAAATGTCGACGTAGTTCTCGATGCCGACGAACTCACCGAGCGGTTCCGCCCCGCGCGTCTCGTCCGCCCGCAGGGACATGATGAACGTCATGATGAGCGGGTAGAACGCGATCAGCGCGAGCAGAGCGAAGGCCGGAATCAGGAGAAGGTAGGCGTAGGCCGCCTCGCTCAAATTCTCCATCCAGTTGACGACGGGGTTGCCGGTACGGTCCTGTTCGGTGTCGATGTCGGTCTGTGTGCCGATCCCACCCTCGATATCCCCGGTCTCGGTGCCGCCATCAGGCTCACTCGCCATGTCGGGCTGCCACCTCCGCTTCGCTTTGCTCGAGACGTCCGGCCAGGTCCTCCATGGCTTCGCTCGGCGACTTCGCGCCGCGGTAAGCCGCGTTCACCTCCTGGAAGATGAGCGCGGACTGTTCGGGCCAGACGTCCGTCACGGGACGTGGTACGGCGTTTTCCCCCGCCAGCTGGATCTGGTCGACGTAGCGTGCGATCGGACCGATCTCATCGGGATCGGCTTCTTCGACCAGATCGATGTTCGGCGGGAGAAAGCCCTGCAGTTCGAAGATGGTGAGCATGACCTCGTCGTGGGTGAACGCCTCGAGTACCTGCAACACCTCGTCCGTCCGGTCGGTGTACGGACTGACGGTGAGGTTCCAGCCCCCGAGTGCGGCAGCCGTGCCGCCAACGCCCTCGAACTCGGCCTCGTCTTCGGGAACCGCGTACGGCTGGGTGGTGACGCCAAGATCCTCGCCGAAGGCGTCGTCTGCTCCCGTCGCGGCGATCGCGAACGGCCAGTTCCGGTTCGCGACCGCGTCGCCGCCCTCGAACGGACTGAGCGACTCCTCCTCCGTCCACTGGACGATGGCCGACGGGCAAATTTGTGGGTAGCCCTCGAGTGCATGCTCGTCGTCGTCCCCGTGGATGAACGCTCGCATCATGCGGATTGCATCGAGGACGGTGTCGTCGGTAACGGTGATCGGGCGGTCGCCGGCGGTGAATAGGTCCTCCGTGCCGCCGAAGTAGCCGCCGCCCCAGGTCGACATGACCTCGTTGAACGTACAGCAGGCGAGCCCCTCGAACGCGGCCGCCTGCGTCGTGAGGCCGTAGTTGAGCCCGGCTTCGGCCTGTGCGTCGGCGACCGCTTGCGAGAACGTCTCCCAGTCCGGTGGCTCCGTCGCCCAGTCGCTCGTGTCGTGGCCGGCGTCCTCGACGAGATCCTGGCGGTACAGCATCATTCCGAAGTCGGGAAACAGCGGCAGTCCGTGAATGTCGCCGGTTTCCGGATGGCGGGCCGTCTCGAGTACCTCGTCGAGGTAGACGTCTTCGATCCGGTCGACCACGTCGTCGGGGAGTTCCTCGGTGAGGTTCGTCGTCTGCTCGCGCAGGATGAAGGGAATCGTCCAGCCGGTGTCCATCATGTGGATGTCCGGCGGTGCCCGGCCGGCCTGCAGGGTCGACTGGGCTTCCTGCATCCGCTGTGCAGAGTCGCTGACGACTGTCTGGACCTCGACCCTGATGTCCTCGTCGAGTCCGGCGTCCCACAGCGCCTGCTGGACGTCGGGTTCGTCACCTTCGGTGTGCAGAATTCCCTCGAAGTCCGTCGCACCGGTCATGATGACTGTATTCGGGCCGTGCCCGCGGCCGAGACAGCCGGCGATGGCCGTCGAACCGATCACCGTCGTCGCCGAGGCTGTGGCGACGAAGGAGCGACGGGAGACGCGGGTACTCTGTGTTTCCGGTGACCGAGACCGAGACTGAGACTGAGACTGAGACTGAGTTTGAGGCTGAGACTGGGCCTGGGCCTGGGGCTGGCACTGGGACTGAGACTGGGATTGGGACTGAAACCAGTCGACATCATCGGCGGAACCAGCAGTGGGTCTCGGTTCCATCGAACATAACGTCACACCGCATACCGTCTTAGTGGTTGGCTTGCATACGAGCCCTTACTTTGAACAGTCACGTCTCACAACCAGAGCAATCAGTGATTACGAACACCTCGAGTAAGAGATACAACCCTCGAAGCAGGCGTCGCTAGCAGTACGGCGCGATCACTGTCTCTCCCAGACGGGAGTCGAGCAGCGCACTCGAACCAGTCGCGTACTCGAGTACAAGAGACAGCGCGCAGTGTACACCGTGTCCTGTTCGTGTCGCATCCGCCCTGAAAATAGCGTCTGTAGCACCAGCCGTTCGCCTCATCCAATGTCGCCCAGTTCACATCGCCCGCTCGATACAGCCCGTTTATCCGTCGATCGACGGCGGTTTGTTCCGTCCGATGTGGATCTCGTGGCCCTCGATGTCCTCGAGTGCGGCGACGCGGCCACCGACGGTGACCTCGTCGCCCTCCTCGGTCTCGACGGTGAGACTCGCGACTTCCTCGCTGACCTCGAAGGAGATGTCGAGGACGCGCCCGCGGACGATTCGGGTGCCACCGACCTCGACATCGCGGCCCTCGATGGTGGCGTAGAACTCGCCGCCCTCCTCGATGAGGTCTTTCACGCAGCGCCGGATCGAGGCGTACTTGCGGGGATAGGAGCGCTTCGAACCGTCCTCGCTCAGCGTCTCCTCGGCGGTCGTCCAGAGGACTGTCCCGAAGAAGCCGGAGACGAGGAAGCCGAGCGAGGAGCGGTTGAAGATGACGCCGTAGCGGTCCTGGTCGTCACGCAGGGCGTCCTGGGTCGCGTAGACGGAGTAGTTGCCGTCGGCGACGGCGATCACCGGCGTCGTGATCCCGCGTCGGGCGCGGACGGTCGTCGCGACGGTCTGGTACTCGAACTCGTCCGGTGCCGGTGCCTCGGACGCGGGCGTAACGATCAGATCGACGCTGACGCCGTCGTCGACGACACTGCGAAGTTCGTCCTCGAACCGGGTCAGCAGGCCAGGCGTCAGCGACAGCGACAGTTCGTACTCCGCGGCGTCGATGACTTCCTCCAGGTACCGAAGGATGGTCGACCGCGACTTGACCAGCGAGACGGCCTCGGTGTCTCGGGCGGGCGCGGTGTAGCGCGCCTCCAGTTCGTCGATCATCTGCTCGAGCGAACTCTGGACGTCGTCGAAGGCCTCGCCGGGATCGATCGCGACGACCTTCATCGGACGCGATTCGCGCAGTTCGACCAGGCCGCGGTCGCTGAGGCTGCGGACAGTGTCGTAGACGCGGGGCTGGGGGATATCGGTACGATCGGCGATCTCGCTCGCCGTGAGCTGGCCGTGCTCTAACACGGTGAGATAGGCGTCGATCTCGTACTCGCCGAGGTTGAATCGGTCCCCGACGCGCTCGACCGTCGAGCGCAGTTCGTCTGATGCCATACACACACCTACGGTCCCGATGGATAAATGATTTATTATGCATCGAGTAGCACCTCTTTTCGAAATCAGGTTATTTTGCGATCATCGGACGGGAACGGACTTCATCCAGACTCACTCGGCAGATTCAACGACGTTCCACGGACCACCCAGACACTCGCGAGTCTCCGCTCACTCGGGTCAGGACTGCCGTCGTACTCGAGTCCACGACTCTTCGCGGACAGAACCCTTAACCACCGCCGCCGTGAGTGTGCTCCCATGCTAGAGGACTTTCTGGGGGGAACACGCTCACCCGTGGAGGTGCTCCAGGACAACGTTCCCTTCGGTGCCAGCGAGGTCGTCGTGGCGCTCGTCGTCGTGGTGATCGGCTGGTACCTCTCGAACATCGTCGTCCGCCTCACCGGCCGGACCGTCGCTCGCCGAATCGAGCGACCGAGCGTCACTCGGACGGTTCTCCGTGGGGTTCGAATCTCCGTGCTCGTCGTGGCGTTTGCCGTCGCGGGCGGCGTGCTCGGCGTCAGTGGTACCGAAGTTCTCCTCTCTGTTACCGTCATTTCGGCCGTCATCGCTGTCGTTCTCGCGCCACTCGTGAGTAGCTTCATCACCGGCATTTTCGTGCTCGCGGATCGGCCCTACGAGATCGGCGACATGATCGAAATCACCGACGAGGGTCACACCGGCTTCGTCGAGGACATCACGATCCGCTACACGAAAATTTTCACACTCGAGAACACCTTCATCGTCATCCCCAACTCGGAGATTTACACGCGCGACGTGATCAACTACTCCGCGGAGGACGAGCGGACACGAATTACGGTCGAGTTCGAGGTGACCTACGAGAGCGATCTCGAGGACGCTCGCCGACACGCAGAGCGCGCAGCGCGCAGTGTCGATATGGTTATCGGCGGCGGCCCGGATATCCGGATCGGGAGCGCCCGGTACGCGGCCGCGCCGGTCTGTACGATCGACTCCTACGCGGACAATGGAATCATGCTCACGCTGGCGTTCTGGGTTCAACACCCCTACAAACAACGGATCGCTCGTTCCCAGGTCCAGTCGGCGGTCCGGTCGCGCTTTGCGGATCTCGATATCGAGTTCGCGTACCCACATCGTCACCACGTCTTCGACGATACGTCGGGTGTTGCCCGCGTCGCGGTCGGTGATGGAGACGACGACAGCCCTGCTCCCGGCTACGAGCACAGAAACGCACACGACGCCGACCCTGATGAGGAAGCAATGCAGGTCGACTCCGATGCGGAGTCAGGAGATTCCTGACGGTCGCAGGCCAGAAGACAATGAATCAACGAACGGTCCTGTTTGCCACCAGCCGTATCGTTTTTCGCCAGCCGTATCACCGGTTACGCCCGGGCACTCTCGACTGTAACAACCTCGCAGTCCAGGTGCGTCCGCAGATACCGGTCGATGTCCGGATTATCCGTCAGCCGACGGAAGAGACGACGCAGTCGACTCGCCTGTTGGCTGCCGATGACGACGATGTCGGCATTCTCGGCTGCAACCTCGTCGAGAATACTCTCTTCGACGAGGAATCCGGTTCGAACGACGTAGCGGGCGCTCTCGACCGGTCCAACCGCGCGTTCGACCGCGTTTTTCAGATCAATTCTTGTTACTTTCTTCCCGTTCTGATAGAGGTCAACATGGAGAACCGTCAGTGCCGCATCACGCTCGCGGGCGATCTCGACCGCCTCCTCGAGCGTCCGCCGCGAGTGCTTCGTCAGCGGGTATCGAACGGGAACCACGACAAGCGCCATTATACCACCGAACGATTTCCGCGCGGGTAAAGGTTTCAGTTAGTGCCACTCTCGTATGGGTAAGACCATCATACTCATGCGTTACCGCCGCTCGTCCGGTGTTGCTGAGACAGACAGTCATTTACCGGGCGCGTGAGTAGCATCTCGGTATGCGATCGATCGTTACCGAGGACGGCGACACCGTCTTCGTCTCGCAAACTGACGGCGACAGAGGATCGAAGGGTCCCTTCCTCGTCGTCTACGAAACGAACGACGCCGACACTCGCTACGGCTGGTTCTGTACGAACTGCGAGGACATCGATAACGCGATGGACTCTATGGGCCGAATCAAGTGCAACCAGTGTGGTAACTTCCGAAAACCGACGGAGTGGGACGCGGCACACGAATAATCAACACGACTCTCTGGCGAGGCTCCACTTCGCTTCCCTCCCGCTCCGTACGCCGATGACTGCTCCCGCTAATTGAATATTACCACCCCGTGACTCCGTGAACCGGAACCGTTTGTCTACATAACGTCGTTTTGTGCTGGACGTTGTCCGGGAGAATCCCTGGTCTGGCGTTCGTACCAACATTTATGCTACTGGGTGTCGTACTCCGATATGAATGGGTCCTGTTAACATGCGACTCGTCGAGCAGGCCAGGTCGATCTTCGCCGAGCTTGGATACACCGTCGAAGGGTCCGGCCCCGCATTCCGGGCCGAACGTGCGTGGAAAGTCGTCCACGTAAACACCGTCTTCGAGAAGGCCGAACTTCCGTCCTCGTCGGCAGAACAGTTCCATTGTTTTGTCGCCGAACCTGGGGACGCAGCCGATCTCGAAAACCAGCTTCGCAGCACAAACCCCAGCTACGAGTGGGCTATTATCGTCGTCGACGGAGACGACTATCAGGTCGAACGCGCCCCACCGGGACCGCGAGCCTCCGCCTAACTCGTTGTCTCACCAGTTGCAACCCGCCCGCGCTGTAGCCATATTCGACCCATTTTCCCATTTTCCAGCACGTAGCCGGTAACCAACAGCGGCCAGTAACCAACAGCCGCCAGTAACCAACAGCCGCCCGTCGTCAAGCAGTAATCCCAACTGCAAATCGGTAGTCCCAACTATAAATCACCAATTGCAAATCCTACATCGCCGCTCGTTAGTCGTTAGTTGTCAGCCACCAGTCATCAGTCCCTCACTCTGACAGTGCCCGTCGCACCGCCGACACACCCGCACCCGGCTCCACCGACGCACCGAGGGACTCGAGTACGTCGCCGAGTGCCGTCACGACGTAGATCACGTTCTCGGGTCGGGCGGAGTAGCCCATACAGCCGATCCGGAAGATTTCTCCGTCGAGGTCGCCGAGCCCGCCTGCGATCTCGAGATCGTATCGCTCGATGAGTTCGGCACAGACCTCGCCGTCGTCGATTCCGTCCGGGACGCGAACGGCGTTGAGACTCGGCAGCCAGAACTCGTCGGGCGCGTTCATCTCGAGCCCCATCCCCTCGACGCCAGCTTTTAGCGCGCCAGCAAGTCGCTCGTGGCGCGCCCAGCGCTCCTCGATACCTTCCTCGGCGACGAGTCGCAGCGCCTCCCGGATGGCGTAGACGTTCGTAATCGGTGCGGTGTGGTGGTAGGCGCGTTCGTCGCCCCAGTAGCCCTCGAGCAGGGAGAGGTCGAGGTACCACGAGCGCGGGTCCGACTCGCGCGAGAGGACCTTCTCCATCGCCTCGTCCGAGAGCGTGAGCGGGCTCGCTCCTGGCGGACAGGAGAGACACTTCTGGGGTCCCGCGTAGGCAACGTCGATGTCCCACTCGTCGACGCGGAGTTCGACGCCGCCGATCGAGGTGACGGTGTCGGCGATGACGAGCGCGTCGTGGTCGTGTGCGGCCGCAGTGAGTTCTGGAACGTTCGGCTGGAGGACGCCAGTGCTGGTTTCTGCGTGGACGAACCCGAACACGTCGGGATCGTGCTCGGCCATCGCATCGGACACGTCGGCCGGATCGAGCGGTTCGCCCCACGGTGCATCGACTTCGACGACCTCGCCGCCGGCGCGCTGTGCCATCGACGCCATCCGCCCGCCAAAGTAGCCGTTCGTCGGGACGAGCATGGTGTCGCCCGGTTCGACGACGTTGCCGATCGCGGCCTCCATCGCGGCCGAACCGGTCCCCGAGACCGGAATTGTCCACTGATTCTCCGTCCGGAACGTGTAGCGAAGCAGTTCCTGCACCTCGTTCATGATCTCGACGAACGATGGATCGAGATGACCGACCAGTGGCGTGCTCATCGCCTGTAGCACGCGCGGGTGCACGTCACTTGGTCCAGGCCCCATCAGCGTCCGGTTCGGCGGCGTCAGTTCGTCAATTTCCGACACGTCGATCGCGCTCTTCGGCTCGTCAGCGGTTGGCATGCGTAGACGTGGTATCGGCTTCCTCAAAAACGTTCACGCCTCGTGGCCCGCGCTTTCTCCCACTCACTCGACTAACTGCTCCGACGGCGAAACGGTCTACTGACCGTGTATCTTTATACATCCGTGTCAGGTAGTGACTACCGCGATGGTTTTCAAGAAGATCACCCTCATCGGTACCAGCACGGAAAGCTTCGACGACGCAGCGGACAACGCAATCGACCGCGCAGAAGAGACCCTCCAGAACGTCCAGTGGGCGGAGGTCGATGAACTCGGCGTCGAAGTCGCGACAGCAGACGACCGCGAGTACCAGGCGGAGGTCACCGTCGCGTTCCAACTCGAGGAGTAAGCCAGCCAGAACTCCGACCGTTGGCTACGATTAAACGGCCACGGTAGCTACGACAGCCACGACAGCCACGGCACCAGGGCGCTCACCGCGAACCCGTCACTGGCTGTTGTGGCTGACGAGTGGGACGTTGAACGTCACACGTCACGAATAACGAACACCGAGCACCGAACACCGAATAGCAACCAACCAGCGACAGGTGTCGAATACTGAGTCAGCCGAAAAGAGACAACAGCTAGTGCGGACGAAACACGCGATCAGATCGGGACAGCCTCTCAGATCCGTTGCCCGCCTACGTCCGGAACGACTCACCACAGCCGCACTCGCTGACGACGTTCGGGTTTTCGACGTGGAACCCTTCCGCCTGCAACCCGCTCTCGTAGTCGAGGATGCTCCCCTCGATGTACTTTAAACTCGCCGGGTCGACGAACACGCGCAGCTCGTGGTGGTTGTAGATCGTATCGTCTTCATCCGGCGCATCATCGAAGCGCATTCCGTAGGAAAGTCCAGCACAGCCGCCCTGCTGGACGAACAGCCGTAGCCCTGCCTCGGTTGCATCCATCCCTTCGCCGTCGAGCAGCGACAGCGCCTGCTCTGCTGCGGTCTCGGTCACTTCGATCTCGGGGCGTGTCTCAGCCTGTCCGCCGTCCATACTGTCCGTGCTCATAGTCTCTTATTCCTGGCCAACGATGTTAACCTTGACGCCCTCGGAACTCCGTCCGCGGTGACGAACCTGACGGCCGATTTCCGACTCACTCCTGTCTCCCGATACGTTCGCCTCACTCATCCACGAACACCGAAGCGCTCGCTCTCAGACATGCTCACTTCGCTCTCGATTCGGTCACGTTCGACGCTCTCCTCACCGACCGGTAATACGATCCAAACTCCAACCGGTCGTTTCGCGACAGTTCGATCCCGTGTTCCGCCAGTAACTCGAGTACCCGTTCGACATCACACTCGTACCACATCGCGAGGAGTCGAACGTTTCGCTGTGCGTAATCGTAGTTCCGCTCGAGAACCCGCCCATCGGTCGGATCGACCTCACGCGGTTGCATCATGACCACCTCCGTCACGCAGTGACGTAAAACCAGGCTGCGGAGTATCCGGGTTCGGACGGGCTGTACGGAGGCGTTATATGTCCTTCTCTGTGACTGGTCGTCGACGGTCAGGGCAGGTGGGGGCCACTGCAGTCCGGCGAAGCGTTCGTCTGCCCCGCCTGTTTCTGCTCTCTGGCTTTGGCTTCTGTCTCTTGGCGCTCTCCTCCGCTCGCTCTCCTCCTACTTTTGCTCCTGTTCCGCTTCTCGATCCGTCGCGAGCCGAATACGAACACTCTCCGCGTGCGCGTCGAGCCCTTCAGCCTCGGCAAGCGTCGTCACCGTCTCGCCAAGAGCTGCTATCCCATCAGACGAAAGTCGCTGTACCGTCGTTGACCGAACGAATGTCTCGACCGACAGTCCGCCCGTGACGCGCGCGCCACCGTTCGTCGGCAACACGTGGTTCGTCCCACTGGCGTAGTCTCCCGCTGCAACCGGCGTTTCGGGACCGAGAAAGACACTCCCCGCGCTGTCGATCCGATCGAGCACTGCCTCGTCGTCCGCCGCAACGATCGACAGATGCTCCGGTGCATACTCTTCCGTAAAGAGAATCGCCTCGCTCATCGACCGCGCAAGGAGCACGCCACTGGCATCGGACTCGAGTACCTCGCGGATCACATCTTCGCGCGCACGTTCGCCTGCCTGTTCGGCTGTGGCAGCTGCGATGGCTGTCGCCGTTTCCTCGTCGTCGGTTACCGCCACGACCGACGCGTTTGGATCGTGTTCTGCCTGCGCGACGAGTTCGGACGCGACGAGTTCCGGATCGGCAGTGTCGTCTGCGACGACGACGACTTCGCTTGGGCCTGCCAGAAAGTCGATTTCGACGTCACCGCGAACCTCGGCTTTGGCAGCGGTAACCCACTTGTTCCCGGGACCGACGATCTTCTGTACGCGCGTGATGCTCTCGGTTCCATAGGCGAGGGCTGCAACAGCCTGCGCGCCGCCGACGCTGTAGACCGCGTCCGCACCCGCGACGTGGATTGCCGCGAGCGTCGCGGGATTCAGTTCCGCAGCAGGTGGCGTCACTACTGAGACGTGTTCGACGCCTGCGACGACTGCCGGGATGATTCCCATGAGTGCACTCGATGGATAGGCTGCTTCGCCACCGGGGACGTAGACGCCGACGCGATCGATCGGTCGGAATCTGCGTCCCAGTTCACGGCCGTCGCTGAACTCGCGTCGCCAATCTTCCGGCACTTGTGCCTCGTGGAATTCTCTGACGTTCGCTGCTGCAGATTCGATCGCGTCGCGAAGTTCCTGTTCAAGGTCGTCGTACGCACGCTCACACGCATCTGTAATCTCGAGATTTCCGACTTCCACGCCGTCGAAGTCGCTGGTAAACTCCCGTACTGCGACGTCGCCTTCCTCGCGGACGCGATTAACGATCTCTCGTACGTCTCCACGGACGCCTTCTATCCCAGCATCTCGGTCAAAAAATGCAACGCGGTCGTCCGGGCCGAGGTCCGCAATTTCGCGAACGTCGATTGTCATGGCTGCGAATTCGTTCGGGAAGCGAAAAACCGTTTCCTTCCGTCTCCTTCTTTCTTCCCCGTTCTATGCCTCGTGCTCTGAATCAGGGTTCTCGACTGTCCAGAGACCGGTCGCATCAAGCGTCGCGCGTACGAACAGATAAACGAGTAGTGCGAATCCGATGATTGCGAACGGTGCCTGGAGCAACTCTGCAACGTCGCGTCCCAGGGCGAGCTGGCTGAACCCGCGCACGAAGAAGCTTAGGATGACGAGCCCGAACGCGATGAGTGATAGTTTGACGAATCCTGATCGGTCCATGCGTCAAGCTACGGTTCTGGCCGCTAAATCGTATCGGTAACCTTTCTCGTCCGACATACCCGGCAGGCGACGATCATCCAGTAAACACGAGTAATAGCGCTGTTCGAACCCGATTAGCAGACTATCATGGGAAACATGACTCTCGCTATCGCGAGAATGACCAACGTGGATCAGACGGCACCCGAGACGACGGCCTTATGTATGCACCCTCTCCTCGTCATTAATGCGAACGACGTGGCGCACGCCGCCACGTTCCCTCTGGCCGGTTTCCGGCACGGAGGNGTATGCACCCTCTCCTCGTCATTAATGCGAACGACGTGGCGCACGCCGCCACGTTCCCTCTGGCCGGTTTCCGGCACGGAGGTAGGCACTGTATCCGCTTCCCGTTACAACTACCTCTCTGGTGGTTGTCTAATTGGGCCACTCGTCCGTTCGGTTGCCGAACTCGGCACCGGAAGACGACGCCCTTAAGTACATACGGGGGTTCGGATACGGTTGCAAAGAACGCGTGATTGGCGAAGTGTTCATTCACTTCGTCGTCGGACGGTTCCGGTCCGAAGGGGTTAAGTACCCCAGACGGACTACGAATACGTCCGAAGGAAATGAGGATCCTACCCCTGC
>NZ_AOIM01000044.1 GCF_000337575.1 Natrialba hulunbeirensis JCM 10989
GAAATGGGTTTCGCGGTCAGCGAGTGTTCGACGTGCCCACATCGACTTCTGTGACGGCCCATTTTCACCCTCGGTGTCGTACTCTGCTCGCATGAAGTAGTGCTTGTCCTGCTTGAGCGAGTTGCCGGGATACAGGACGTACTCGTCGGGGAAGGCAACCGTAGCGATGTTCGTGATGCCGAGGTCGATGCCTGCTACGCCGTCGCCAGCTGAATCCTG
>NZ_AOIM01000045.1 GCF_000337575.1 Natrialba hulunbeirensis JCM 10989
CCGCGCTGGCGGAGGTACTCGGCGTACGAGAGCGTCTGTTCGTCGGCTTCACCGTTCGTGTCCGCGTCCAGATCGACTCGTGTTGGAACGCTCCCAGTGGACTCGAGTACCAGTGCGTCAGCACCGGCCCCACTACCGAATGAGACGCCCAGAATCGACTCGTGGCCGTCCGCAAGCGCGCTGGCGATCGAAACAGGAACGCTCGCAGCGCCAAGGTCGCCGAGATTGTGAACGGTTGCAGCGGCCTGGATCTCGTCAGTACCGACGCCGGCCGCGCCGGCGGCGCGGTAGGGGAGTTTCCCNAGATTGTGAACGGTTGCAGCGGCCTGGATCTCGTCAGTACCGACGCCGGCCGCGCCGGCGGCGCGGTAGGGGAGTTTCCCGTTTGGGGCCTGGATGGCGGCGGCCGTTGGCTCGAGGTCGTCGCTGGAGTCGAGTGCAGCCACAGCGCCAGCGATGGTTTCGGTGAACGCCTGGCGGTCGTACTGGGTGACGCCGAGGCCCTGAGTCTCTTCCTCGCCGGTGTTTCGGAATCGGGTGCCGGGGTAGGGGAGAGCGTACTCGGCACGATCAACGATCTCGGCGGGCCCACTCGCTTCGAGAACGAACGCGGCAGCACCCGCGCCAGCGGCGTGGTCGAGTTCGCTATCCGGTTCTCCGACCGGTGCGTCGGCGGCGACGACGAGCCCCGTCGTGGTCTCGTCAGCAGCGATGGCGTCCATGCCAGCCCAGAGCGCGCGGGTACCGGCGCGCGTGCTGCCGGTGAAGACGTGGCGGGTGGCCGCCTCGTTGACGGCGAGCATCGCGCCGAGACGGGCCGTCAGGTCCTCCTCTGCGACCGGTGGGCGAGAGGATGCGAAGCCGATCCAGTCGATGGCGTCGCCTGTGAGATCCGCCGCCTCGAGTGCGCGCGTCGCGGCCTCGTAGCCCATCGTCAGAGCGTCTTCGTCGGCAGCGGGAACAGCCTTCTCGGAGATGCCAGAGGCCTGGAAGTGACCCCAGGCGTCTGCGAACGCGTCAGCCGTGATCCGGAATCGGGGTGCGTACGCGCCGATTGCGGTGATCGCGGCCATCAGGCGCTCACCTCCGTTTCCTTCTCAAATACGTGAATCACGGACGCACCACCGCTGCCGCCGACGTTGTGGGTGAGCCCCCGCGTGGGGTTCTCGACCTGACGCTCGCCGGCCTTGCCCGAGAGCTGTTTGAACGCTTCGACGACCTGACCGGCACCGGTCGCGCCGATTGGGTGCCCCTTCGATTTGAGGCCCCCCGACGTATTGACGGGAAGGTCACCGCCGAGTTCGGTCGCACCGGACTCGATAAACTCGCCAGCCTCGCCCTTCTCACAGAAGCCGAGATCCTCGTAGGCCAGCAGTTCGGCGATCGCGAAGCAGTCGTGGACTTCCGCGAAGTCCAGGTCCTCGGGGCTGATACCGGCCATCTCGTAGGCCGTCTTGGCGGCACGCTGGCTCGCCGGGACGCCCGTGTAGGAATCGCGCTGGAAGAGGCCAACACTGTCGCTGCCGGCACCGACGCCGGCGACGCGGATCGGATCGTCCGTGTACTCGTCGACGACGTCCTCGCTGACGATCAGTGCGCAGGCCGCGCCGTCGGAGGTCGGACAGCAGTGATAGAGATTGAGCGGGTCCGCGACGACGGGTGCCGACTGGGCGTCCTCGAGTGAGCACTCGAATCCCAGCNATTGAGCGGGTCCGCGACGACGGGTGCCGACTGGGCGTCCTCGAGTGAGCACTCGAATCCCAGCTGGGCGTGCGGGTTCTTCGCGCCGTTAGCGTGGTTCTTGACGGCGACGCGTGAGAGTTGCTCGCGCGTGGTACCGTACTCCTCCATGTGGGCGCTTGCCATCTGGGCGTAGACACCCGAGAAGGTGGTGCCAGAGAGACGCTCCCACTCGGTTTCGCCGGACACGCCGAGCCAGTACTTCGTCGCGTCCGAACTCATGTCGGT
>NZ_AOIM01000046.1 GCF_000337575.1 Natrialba hulunbeirensis JCM 10989
CATGAACCCCCATGAGTAGTAAGATGAATTACGGTCGGTTCGGGCGATGTACCGCGACAGCTAAGAGTACGGGAAAGCGGTGTGGTCGACCAGCAATCGGACCACATGGGAAGTGTGGGTTTCACGGGGGCAAGAGTAGTGGACCGAAGAATACCGAGTACCTGGAGGAAAACGACTTTGCGAGAGGTAACTCGGGTGGGGGAGCGCCGAAGCTCAACACGAACGCGGTTCAGTCTGGTGCGTGGGTCGACCTCGAGAAGCTCGAGGCGCGACTCTCCGAGAAAGAACGCGACGACGTCGAGCGTACGACCGAGGCATACCTCAAGCGGGCGACAGCGGACCTTCCCGAGGACGAGCTACAAGCAAAAGCGCGAGAGATTGCATTACTCCAAATTCTCCGGTTTCGAGCGACTGGTGACGTCTTTACTCGGGGGTTTGCGTGGGAAGAACCGACGTCCGTCGACGTCGCGGGCGAGAGTTACGAGTATGAGTCGACTAGAGTAAACCCCTCTGTCGGTCGTGGGTTAGACTTGTCCGCCCGGTGGCGACGTCTCATGTCCGAGATCGAAGCGTGGCCTTAGTTGGTGTCTTCTTGCTGGTCGATGTACCCTACAAGTTGAATCAGAAAGTTACCGATTTGAATCGCTATCTCAAGTGTTTCAATTTCTGTCATTGCATACTAAGAGTAGTCACGGTTAGGCGCGTCCTCGAAACACCCCATGGAAGAAATTGCTAATCGGGTTGTCGGTGAGTGACAACGAGGGCTAGCAATCGGTACTAATCGCAAGACTGCGGTACGATACGTACTAATCAATACGTACGTGGATACGAAATGCGGCGGTTCTCACCGGAAGAATAGTACGAATACTGAGAAGTGAGGACGCATTTTCGGAACGTCTTCAGGCGAGCGCGCGCCCGAAGTGCCGACTACTCGTAACGGCAGGCTGGTCGGTGGGACGCCGTCGACGTCTCGCCGTCGAGGACTTCAGCCCCACACACGGGACACCGGACGTAGTTGTGCCCAGTCGGTTCGCCGTAGCGGTCGTACTCGGTAAACGGTCCTTCCCAGTCGGGAGTGTCGTCGATGACCTCGGCGTCGTCGCCGGCGATGATGATAGCGGTACTGTCTTGGCTTCGGGTTTCGTTGGTCGACATGGTCTTTCAGTCTCCATAGAGAAAGGCCGGTCTCGGTGTCCTACCACCGGGACGTTTCAACACGTCCGAGGATACCGTCTTTCTCTACCATATTGTATTAGCCACATGGACATAAGTCTTTACCATATTGGTTATGCCAAAAGGTATAATCGGGCGGGGAACGTACTGAATCGTATGCCGAGGGAACATGGCGACAGCGGGACGTTTGTCGAGACGGTTAGTTTAGAGGACGTCTTAGGAGTGTTCGACGTGGTCGACGGACCGGTAATCTTGTCGGCGGACGTCGCAGACGAGTTAGATTGCTCGCGAGAGACAGCTCGTCGGAAACTACAGGCATTATACGAACGCGGCGACCTCGAGCGCCGGAAAGTCTCACGACGAGTCGTCTATTGGGAAGCCGACGTTACAGCGGAAACGATGGGGTACGACGAGACGGCGAGAGACGCGCCACAAGATGCCGGTGATTCTATCGAGGGTACTCGGACGTCGACGGCGTCAAGCGCCGCAGAAAGCACAATAGACATTGACGCGATTCTCTCTGATATTGAGGTACCTGGGTTTGGAGAGAAAGCCGAGGCGCGAAAGACGGCGGTTCGGGCGGTCCTCGAGTACCTAGTCGACCACAAAGAGGCGGAGAGTAAGACTCTCAAAGAGATTGCGTGGGAAGCCGATTCGGAGACGTACGCAAATGCACGAAGTCTGTGGTCGAACGCGGTAGTCAAAGCACTACACCAAATTCCCGAGGTATCGAGCGCCGGCGAGCGACAAAGTGGGTGGTCTATAGATGAGTGACGACGGCGACGACGTCGACCCAACCAACCCACGACCGAAAGGTCACTATGGACGGTTTCGAGATTCACCGTGGTACTACGTCAATGACGAGTTAGCACAGACATTCATCCTCGGACCAGCAACCGACGCGGAACCGGGCGACGACTGGATACTGTCGTTTACGGGGGAAGGTGCAACCGAGACGGACCGCGAAAGAGTGTGTGTCCGACTGACGCCGCGAGCGTTGCACGAGCTATACATCGAGACGAAAGACTTGTCGCCGGACGCTCGACAGGCGGGACACACCGCCGAGTGTGACCTTTGCGGGGAAAGCGTCCCGCTGGAGAAGGCCGTCCCGAACAAACGCGAGGAGCCGGTTCACAAACGCTGTTATGTCGACGCCTACGGCGGGCCGGTATGGATGGAAGATTATTGAGCCGGGTTTAACCAACAGTCGGACGTCCCGATAGGTCGGTGTTGGTTAAGAGCGTGGTTACACCGGGAGTAAGCACGGCTCCAGTCGTCGAGATATACAAGGAGAGACGCCGAGGACGTCAAACGACGCGGTCGGCCCCCCAGGGGTTACTCGTCGGCGTTATCTCGAAGCTCTAAGTTCGGGAACGCTCCGACTTTGTCCGTATTCCCCGACTCCCAAGCTTCTTTGATTCGAGCCATTTGTTCCTCGCCGGTTAGGTGGGAGAGTTCGCCCGATTCGAGTAGTTGGTTCACCTCGGGGTAACTGAGTTCGTCCGGCTCGCGCTCCCGTAACTCGTCGAGCGGCTCGCCCCGTTTTACATTAACCTCGACCTCGACCTCCTCGACCGAATACCCGCGCTGGAGGTATGCCTGTCTAACACCGCTCGCGGCAATCCCCTCGAAAGCGTCCTTTGCCAAATCGGACGGTTCGACGGTGTCGGTGATCCCGAGATATAGGAGAGCGAACGACCACGACAGGACGTTTAGCGTATGCTCTTTCCCGTCTAAATCGCCGTCCTCGAAGGCTTCCGTTCTAAGGTCCTCGTCGAGTTCCGAAACCAGGAGCGGCATATCATGTAGGGCTTCATGGAGCCGCTCGACTATCGCTCGCCGGCGTTCGTATCCTGCCTGTTTGCTATACTCCTTCGGTTTTTGGAGATACCGGCGGTCGGCCGGTGACAAAATCCCTCTTGCCCTTTCGTCAAGACTCATGCTTTACCAATCACATCTTCATGTCCGTAATGCTTTATACGTTGTGCCCTAAAGCGGGATATATGTCTGCCACGGACACGCGGATTCCGGTGTCGAAGGATGTGCGGCGCGACCTCCGGGTTCTCAAGGCGCGGGAAGGCCGACGGTCATACGATGAGACAATTGCGGTGGTGCTTGACGCATATCTCTCTGAGAAGGTGGATTAATAAACTATAGTCGTGACTAGCGAACTAGTTGAATCAAACGACGCCGGGAGCACACGAGTCTGCCAGGACTTCGCTCCTATCGGCGTCGAAGGATGCTTACGCGGACACGGCGGGCGGGTGGCCCGTTGTCCTAACTCAACCAATGTGGTTGGGGCTTATGGGATTATCGGATTTTCACCCGGCGTTAGTGTTCGCACAAAAGCGACACTAAATGTACGATACGGACGATACGACGGCACACGAACCGACTGAGAAGCGAAGCCTTCGCTTTGCGACTGACCTCGAGGCGGACGTCTCGCTTACAGACTGGACCGCCCTTCGGGTTCATCGAGTAATCTTCGACGAGACAGAGAGTCAATTTGCGCTTCTCGAGGCACTACAAACAGCGGCGGACGGTGTCGACATACTCGAGTTTGAACACCGACTGTCGAGTTGTGGGTTTGACGTCGATGGGTCAGTCGTGAAACTTGCACGACGAGCTGTCGCCGGCGAGAGACGGGCTCTGTGGGACTTGATTCGGTATGCGCGACGGTTGGGACATGATGAGATGGGACAGCCACAGAGCGCCTTAGAGGACGCTCTCGCGTTCACTCGTCTATTGGGCTATAGCAACCCTCAACAGACGATAGCAATCGGTCTCAATGCGGCTTTCAGAGAGACGCGGCGCGACCAGGCCGACGAGATTATCGAGTACGTTCTAACGCTGTCTGAGAGCGTCGACGTGGTCCTTGGTGGGTCAGAGATCGACCGAGTGTACTTGCACAACTACTACGGCGATATTCTCCCATCGAGTGTTACGAATCCGTGCAACGACACCCGTAATGATTACTCCATTACGACGCTCGTCGACGTGGTTGGGACGGACGGACTTGCTGTCGAGATACTTCGGACGGTAGGTGAGACTGAAAGCGGACACATGGCCTACAGCGCCCTACAATCGGCGTTCAGTCAGTACGATAGGACCACGGTCTCGCGGCGATTGAACGAGAAGCTAATCGAGTATGGTCTTTGTGAGAAGTACGGCGCTCGCGGAAACCTACGAATCGAGATTCTCGACAAAGGAGCGTTGTACCTCGAAGAATTAGCCAAAGAGAAAGAGCGACAAAAGGCCCTTCAGGACTACGTTACGAACACCCCAAAACCAAACCACAATACCCGTGTAATCACGGACCGCCCTCGGGGAGGGAGGGAGGACGACCACCGACCGACCGCCGAAGGTGAGGCGTCGACGACGCCGGACGGACGGGTTCGCTTACCTCGGTATCACGGTGTGGACTATCTTTCGTACGCAGAGACGGTCTCAGCGGCGAAGACACCGCCGAAGAAAGGCGTTAGTGTGACAAACTACCCTGTCGAACCCAAATCTGACCGGGGAGAAGCCGGGTGGGGCTACCTTGAGGACGAGAATACGCTCGTCGTCTCTGCAGAGTACGACTCTGCCATGTCTCATGTGGTGATGATTGCACGAGCGTTACTCGATCCTAAGACGTTCGACCAGGTCCTTACCGAGGACCGTCTCGCGGAACTTGATGGACTAATCGAAGATGGGACGTACGTTCGTGGGTCTCGAAACCTCGGGTGGTTGGCTGACTCTGTCGACTCGGCGGGTGAGTACGTCGACGTCCTCGAGGACGCGAGAGACGAGCTACTCGACATGACGCGGTCACTTGCACATGAGGACTACGAGTGTGAGACGTCCGAGTACCTGAGTCGAATCACGAAAACGGCGATGGGTCTCGCGGGAACCGCGTTTCACGTCCTCGATTTACTCGATATTGACGTCGTTTGGGAGGCTCGCTTACCCGACTACAACCGACACCCGGAGCGATACGGGGAGGACAATGCCGAGTTGTTAGCAACGACGCTTGCGAAGAACGCGCCGATTGCGGCGACGTACGGGAACCACGTAGTCCGGCGACTGTTGTTTGAAGACCGAGACGAGAAGCGACGTCAGTCGTTCGACCCTGTCGTCGACGCGAGCAATCCGTATGCGAACCTGATTGCGTCGATCTCGGTGGTTGGTGACTTCGGGAATCGGGCGGACCACGTCGCCGGCGTAATAGAAGACCGACTGTCGAACCCTGGGGAGATTCACGAGGACGCGCCGGAGATTGCGCTCAAAGTCCCTGTGGTCGTCGAGCATGGTCCGAGTACGGTTGCACGAGTAACACGGGCAATGTGTCGGGCGAAAGGTCTCGACGCGACGAGAGACGCGATACGGCTATTCTCTGGGTTTGCACGGACACCGTACGACGTAGCCCACGCAATCGGGCGAGGGTTGTCTCAAGAAGCGACACCGAGAGAGATTCGGAGTAGCGAAGTACGGCTTTCACTCGCGAGTCTCCCGTCGAAGCGTCTCTTAGAGGACGCAACCCCCACGGTTCGGGCGATGATTAGTACGTTGCTCGCGACGAATCTGAGCCTTAGCAAGACAGAGTTAGCCGAGAAAGCGGGAATCTCGACGCAGTCGGTTCGGAACCACTTACCGACACTTGTAGCAATGGGGTTAGTCGACGAGACCGAGGGTCAGTGCCGACTGAACCTTTCGTTCACAGACGAGCAAGAACGCCACAAGCGGATTCTTCCATCGTTCATGCTGACCGAGTCGTTCACTCGAGACGTCCTCTTTGAGACGCTAGAAGCGCTTGATGAGTTGACCGAGGAGGTAATCGAGATATGGGTACAATGCGGACCTAACGGGCTACCGGACATCGACCGTCTCCATACGATGTACGACTGGGTAGACTGGGTACGTCCCTTACTGTCGAGTCTAACCGAAGAACGAGACGAGACGGTTCAGACGCTGTCTATTGGGCCGGAGATTGCACAGCAACCCCTCACGGAGGCAGGTTCGTGATTGAACTAACCTTTGGTAATATGTTCGTGATATGCGTTGTATTCGGGTATCTCGTAATCTCGTGGTATCTCTCGAGACAGTACGTTCATGATTAGAGTAGGGTCGACGAACTCTGAACCTATGAATCGCGGTCGGACAACAACCCCCCATGGAATCTTGAGGCAAGAGACAAACACGGACCACATGAACCCCCATGAGTAGTAAGATGAATTACGGTCGGTTCGGGCGATGTACCGCGACAGCTAAGAGTACGGGAAAGCGGTGTGGTCGACCAGCAATCGGACCACATGGGAAG
>NZ_AOIM01000047.1 GCF_000337575.1 Natrialba hulunbeirensis JCM 10989
GCGCCACACCGTGAGTGACACGTCCGAGTTCTTGCTCTAACTGTTCAGTCAGGATTACTTAAACGTTTGTTAGTTCTTCCAAACTGCTCGTAATGCAAACAATTCTGTTAGCCATGCAAACATATTGACCACAATGAGTTTCCATCCAGCGATTGGCGGGTATCTCATGGACATCACGCCAACACAGAAAGCCATCCTCGTTGATTTGTTACTCCACAATGATGATAAGGCTGGTAACATTGCTCGGAGGACAGGGAGACACCGAAATTCGGTGTCTCGTTCCTTTCAGGACCTCTTAGATGCTGGATTCGTGCAGGAGAAGGGCGGCGGAGTCTACCGACTAACGGACCGTGGCCGAGAGTCAGCAATCGGCCTTGTAAAGCCACAGATTGATGTTTACGAGGCTTAAGATGGATATTTGCTACGCAAACTAAACAGTCATCAACACAAACACTTTTCACTAATTGCGACAGTCTAAAAATGTAATGTCGAAGATGGAATTCGACCCCGCAGACGCGGGGTTCACGGTGGCTCTCATGGTCGCCGGATTCATTCAGACGGGCATCGCAACCTTCCAACTATTCGATATCAATTTCACCGACGTGATTTTCTCGTCGGGGAATATCGAAATCACGCTTGCGTACGCGGTATCTGTCGGCGCGTTCGCGGGCATCATCATCACGAACGAGAACACCGACCTATCGTCTCTCAAAGACGATGCGGAGAAGCTTGACGACTACTATATGTGGTCGATTTTCGGCACGGTCGGGGTGTTCGCTGCGTGGCTGTTGGTCGGTGACGTTTCCTCATTCTTCCAGAGTAGCGACCTCTGGGGCTTGGTCTACGTCGGCATCACGAGCACGGCCGGGTTCGCTGCGGGGTGGATGCTCTAATGGTGGACCTTGACCTTGACCTAGAGACGGTCGCCACACTTGGCGCGTCGGTTGGTGCTCTCGACGCCGGACTATCCGCGGGCGCAGACATCACGATTTTATCCGACCTGCTTGGTGGCAGTCTTGAAATAGGGCTGATTGTGGTTGGTGCAGCCGGTGGGTCTCTCATCGCAGACCGGCTCGGACTCGTTGAGGTGTTTGATTCGTGACTCTCGTTCGGAGGGTCATGGTTATGCTGCTCGTTGGAATCGTCATCACGACCGCCGCCACGAGCGGCGTGGTTCCAGGGTCATCTCCGGTCGGACACGCATCTGCGGAGATGGTCAACTGCGATGGTTCGGCGTCAAACTACCTCGGTGGTGCGTGGTTCAATACGATTCTCGGCAATACCGAGGGTTGTCATTGGTCAGACAACACCGACTATGAGAATCTCACCGCCACAAATGCGTATTCAAGCGCTCTTGCCCTGAAAGACGCAACCGACTCGTACACCACGACGACGCAGAACTTCATGGCTAATGCTCGAACGGTCGCCATGTCAAAGGCTAAAATAACGATGGTGAACGAGCTAAATAACGGTGCATCCCGGTCACAGGCTAAATCCGCGGTGAACCAAACGGTTCGAGACTACTACTCTCGGGTTCAGGTTCGGATTCTCTCAGATTGGGACGCTAAAGTCACTCAAATAGCTAGTCTAGATAACCAATCCGACCAAACAATTGGATACTACTACCAAAATGAGAGGAATGGAGAATGGTACTCTGGTGGTGAAACGCTTGGAACAAACACGATTCAATTCGAGTTAGTCAATGGAACATCTGTCGATACTGAAGAAATCTCTCTGAGGACTCTCCCATCCGGCTCCCGTTTCCATCCGGGGGGGTCGTCAGACCCACCAAAAGCATCTCCTATCCGGGTTGTTGCCGTCGAACCAAACTCGTCCGAGGAGACACGAATCTTCGAGTCACAGGATTATGGGTCGCTCGGCTCTTGGGCGAACGACCAGAACGACACCTATCTGCTCGACGAAACCCAAGAGCAGACCCAACAAGTGCTTGCGAATATGGACCCCTACGTTGATGAGGTGTCCAGCCAGTACCAAGCAGGCGAAATAAACTCGTCAGACCTTGCGATGATGGACCCATCCACTATCGGGGCTGAGGCATCCACATCTCTCAAAAAGTCTGGATACTACGGTCAGGGCGCGGCCATGCTCGCGTCAACCGGTGCTTCCGGGGATATCAATGCATCGCACACTATTGCAGTCGGAGACGGCTCGGGCAATCCGACGGTGCTTAATGGAACATTGTTCTACACCGGAGATGACGCATCTGGTGGCTGGGATACTGGTCAGACATACCGATTTTCAGATTATAATGGAACCTTCTACATGGCTGTTCAAGATGGGGCCAACGGCACGATTGTTGACCTCTCCACATATGGGTCGCAGTTTGAAATTTTAGAGGCTGTGAACACCCGGACAGGGGAGACGATGAACACGACCAGCCCACACAAGTACCTCTACAACTCAACGAACGCAAGCTCCCTCGCGGACGAAATCGAGCAGTTGCGACAACTCAGAAGGCAGTATGAGACCACCGGAACTGGTGGCGGTGGTGGCGGCGGTGGCTTCGGTGTTGGAACCGAAGACCGCGTTATCATCGTTGCCGCGATTGTCGCGCTCATCCTCGTCTCAACCCGGAACTAACCCCACCGATTCCCAATTTTTCGGACACCATGCGCCGAATAATCACCACACTCATAATCCTCATCGCAGTTGTATCGCCCGCGCTCGTCGGCACGG
>NZ_AOIM01000048.1 GCF_000337575.1 Natrialba hulunbeirensis JCM 10989
GGGTCGCCGAAAATCGAACCGACCCCACCACCCACCACAGGGACCTATAACGGTGTCTAGGGGGACCCCACCCGGCACCTCTCACCTCGCGGTGGGACCGACCGATCTAGTCTGGTGGCGGTCCTCTATCCTCGTCGCGCCGGAAGTCTCCCGACGCAGCCGACACCCAGTCCTCGACGATCGGATCCCACGCCATCAGTGACCAGTCCTCCTCGAGCGCACTGCCGTCACGATCGTCGCCGCCCGGATCGCGTGGATCGAGATCGACGTCGGCGCTAGATCCGTACCGCCGCGACCCCGACGGCAGGAACGACAGCGAGCCACGACCGAGGTACGCACTGATGTAGTGCGCCGCGTTCCGTGCGTCCACCCGCCGGATGTCCACCACCCGGCCGAGGCCGACGCGCTCGGCCAACTGCGACAGTTCCCGCTGCGGCAGGAACCGATCCACGAGCAGGTGCAGGTGCGGCCGGTCCCGCTCGTCTCCCTCGTGCCGCACCCACAGATACGACAGGTTTGGATAGCGGTCCCTCAGTTCCGTCCTCAGCGCGTTCCACCGATCGGTGATGTACTCGTGCTTCTCCTCCTTCGACGCGGGCGCTCTGCGGTCCACTGTGAGCGTCAGGAACCGACGCATCTCCGGGCGCTCCTCCGTGATCCGTTCTATCTCCTCGATCAGTCCCATCCTCAGCCGGTGGCCGCAACACTCGCAGTCCCACGAACCGCAACGGTACGACGCCTGTTCCCCCGATTCTGTCTGGTACTTCAGGTGCGCCAAGTCCTTCCGGCAGTCCGGCCGCTCCCGATCCGGCCCGCAATCCCAGTCCCGACCGAGCCGTGACTGCTCATCCAACTCGACCTCGCCGTCGACGGGATCCGCGCTCACTCCGACCACCCCGACCGACGCGATCGCGAGCTGCTCCACGAGTGGCCCGACAGCACGTCCGGCCCAGCTGGGGCGGCACTATCCGACGACCGCGACGAAGACGAGCCGGTGGCACCGCACCGCACCATAGCCACCGGCACGTCTTCTACCGCACCGCACGGTGGAACGCCTGAATTGGCGAAGCATAGCGGCTCTTGAGTTGTTCTAACTAGCGTCGAGTAAAGACCGCACCGCCGCCGCACCGCCACCGCACAAGATAGCCCCCTCCCGCCGGTCGGGGGCGTGCGGATCGGGCGGCCCTCGAGCCGGGTACGCCGGCTCTCGGGCAAATCAAGATCGCCCGATCCTTGCGGTGGATCGGCGCTTAGTCGTCCAGACCGAGCGTTTCCGTGAACCGTCGAAACACTTACTGACTCGGCTGAGAGAGGACAGAGCGAGGACGAACCCTCCGGCCAAGAGGTTTCCACCGGGCGATTCTGCCACAAATCGCGTCCGGTGGAATCGTCCGTCGCCCGGGCCTTCTCCGGGCATTCACTCACGTTGCGTAGCTTTGACTGCGACGAGAACGACTAGCCCCTTAAAGAATACTGACCTTTCACCCCGGCAGAACATCTACCTATCCCGATACTACCAACACGCCCACATATTGTTATTAGCAGTTCTAACCATAGCCAGACAGAACCCGAAACCGCATGACAGCGCAGGGGTCGCCGATCGCCCCGGAGTATCACCCATCACAACTTACCGCCGTCTTGCGATTCTTCCCCCTGTCGAATCCCGGCCCTATCCGTACAATCGCAGGACGGCGTAAGGATACCCCTGTCTGAACCGCCACAACTTACCGCCGTCTTGCGATTCTCCCACCACAATCACTCGCCCCTCCGCTCCCTAATCGCAGGACGGCGCAAGGGTCGCCGAAAATCGAACCGACCCCACCACCCACCACAGGGACCTATAACGGTGTCTAGGGGGACCCCACCCGGCACCTCTCACCTC